>NZ_MDFL01000124.1 GCF_001854785.1 Mesorhizobium sp. ORS 3428 | reverse complement strand
GCAGGCTTTAACTGCTCAAGGCCTATGAATACGCGTCATCTCAGAACCACGCGACTCTCCCGCGAAGCGGGTTCGTGCATGAGGCGCAAAGTTGCCGTTCGAGAGGCCGGGAGCGAGGCTGAATTTAGTACACCAACATATGCCCTGCGCTTCGGCGGACTTCCTCGCTACCCTTCCGATTCTGTCGCACTCCCGCATTGCGGTGCGCGAGGTCTGGAGGGTCAGATTGATCGCGAAGCCTACCAGAGATTTTTTGCGACCGGATTCAATAAAACCCGAAGGGGTTCGAGTCCACATTTTGGGCAATCTCGGAAAAACGTAATAATTTCAATAGTTTAATTGAATATTCTGGTAGGCCCGGAGGGCGACCTCGCACCGTTGATTTTATTGACTTTTTCGTGGGCGCAAATCGAGAGCTCTCCCGTACCTTTCCGCATGGTTCCGTAGCCTATCTAGCTGGATCCACCGCTTCTCGACCATCCTGCCGGTGTCTCGCAGGTGGCGCTATGCCATCCCGGCAGCTGTCATGTGCCTAGCGGCAACAGCTTCCGCCGCCTGTCTGGCGATTGCGATCGCCGCCTCGATCAGCTCGGGCGCCGACAGCTTCGCGCGCGCATCGATCGCGATACGATCGCTCACACCCTTTGGCGCGACGCCCAGTGGTTTGCACTTGACCGGGCGCCCGGCATGCAGCCGTCCCAATAGGTGGCGTCCGGCGAGGGGATGGCGGGATTTACGCATTTCTTGCGCAGCGCTACGTCGGAGATGCCGAACTCGGGCGCCACCTTGGATACCGCGCGTTCCCGGATCATGTCGCCGGGTGAGAACATGCCGCATCGGCGAACCTCCTGCTGGAATTCTTGAGGTTGCGCGGTTCACCGCCGTGGCTAGGCCGCGCAAGCCGATCGATGCCGCACTGCTTCAATCACTGACGGCGGCCATGCCGCCCCAATCCCAGAGCGCCGCCGATCTCGTGCGGTCGATGCGGGATGGCGATCGCTACTGATGCTGTATCTCGATACGTCGCTGATCGTCGCGGCACTCTCCAACGAAGCGACGACGCCGCTTGTTCAGGCTTGGCTCGTGGAACAGGACCCGGCGCAGTTCCTGATCAGCGATTGGACCATCACCCAGATGTCTTCCGCCATGGCGATCAAGCTGCGGACCGGACAGATCAGCCTGAAACAGCGCGCAGCGGCGCTCGCCATGTTCAACAAGCTCGTTACCGAGAGCTTCACTGTGCTGAGCGTGACAGGGGGGCAGTTTCGGGCGGCAGCGAGATTTGCCGATCAACATGCCTTTGGGCTTCGTGCGGGCGACGCACTGCATCTCGCTATCGCATCGGAGAACGGGGCTACAGTGCATACGCTCGACCAGCGGCTGGCCGAGGCCGGGCCAGCGCTCGGCGTGCCGGCGCAGATGCTGGTATGATTCGAGCCTCCTCCATCTTGGCTGGCCCGCTCGGAAGCCTCTATGGCCAGTGACTAGTCCGACGAGCAGAATGAGGCAATCGTCGCGGATTATTTCGCGAAGCCGAACAGGGCTGTACAAAATTCGTGGCCTTCGTCCTGGGCTTTGAAAGACAGCGTAGCGACATCAAGTTTTTGGCGAAGGTGGTGCCAAGGACTTCGGTCCGCCCGAGTTGGCGGCCGGCAAAAGCATGATGCCTCAGCGCGGGTACGCCTTTAAGCTGACTCCTAGCCCAATGCCCGAGGTGCTAATGTAAAATTGGCAGAATTGGAAATTGCAATCCTTGGAACTCCTCGAGGGAGTTATCATTATGACGACCGGAACCGCAGAGCGTTCGAAAAACAGGTCCGAGGTTCTCGTCTCGGAAGCTCAGGCGCGCCGCGACTTTCTCAAGAAGGCAGGGCGGTTTGCGGCGGTGACGCCGCCAGCCATTACGCTTCTGCTCGGCACAAGCTTGAACTCCAGCGCGATCGCCAAGTCGGGCGGATGGCCGGGCAATGGCTGGGGAGACAAGAACCACATTCATGTCGGCCCTCCCGGCCGGAAATAATGCTTTGAGCATTTAACGCCGGCGACGCTGGAAGATGTTGCAGCAAATGACGGCCGGACGAAATGGTCGATGCCGTAATCCTTCGCGGCTCAAAAGGTTTGCCAGCAACTTGGCGATAAATGTTCTGCTTCTCGAGGAAGGCTGCGCAATTAGGTGCTGACGGCAATTCTTGMGACATCCAATCCTCATCGTATCGCGCAGAGTACGCTTTGTATTGGATGGCGGTCTGTCCAGTTGGAGAGATCAGAGACCGATGCTCACGCGCATCGGTCCAAACACACGACCGTCGGCGCGGCGGTTTGGTGAACACGCTTAGGTCTTCTCCCAAAAATCCTTGAACGTGGCGTGACGGAGCGTCCTTTCGCCCTTCAGAAACTTAATCAAGCCTACCAAACCGGGCTTCAGCCATTCGGCTTTTTCTTTCGCCAAGCCCTTTGGCGTCGGCGCGCCTGATTTAAGCAGCACGCTGTCCCAAAGCTGCTGCCGCTTGTCAGCTTCGAAGGTGACGAAGACACCGCCCATATAGCGACCCTGGTCTGCCACTAGGACCGTCGACGGCTTCCCTATCTCGCGCTTCACGCYGATGATGTCCATCTCCTTTTCAGCGTAGCACTCCACCTTGCGCCAGTTCATGGTTGGGCCGCTGCGATAGACGCTGTCCAGTCGCTTCGAGACGATACCTTCAAAACCCGCTTGGCACGCCAGATGGTAGACGGCATGACCAGTGCCTTGCAGCGCCTCGCTGAATTGAATATGGCCGCCTGCCGGGATGAGCGCTCGCAGGATTTGTCGTCTATCTCTCAACACCATATCGCGGAGATCATGGCCGTTGAGATGTAGGAGGTCGAATGCGACCAGATTGAGATCCTGTGGGCGTCTCGATATGGCCGAGCGGACGGCGYGGAAATCGGAAAGCCGTGGCTCGTTGTCGACGATTACCTCCCCTTCGATGATGTAGCTTCGCGCATTGATCGACTTCGCCTCTTCCGCCAGAGGCCAAAATTTGGTGCTCCAGTCGTGGCCGTTTTTGGTGAAGAACCGGATGCTCGTGAGATACTTAATCACCTGCGTGCGATAACCGTTGAATTTGAATTCATGGCTCCACTCGGCCCCTTTTGGAGGCTTCTCAACCAGCTCCGGTTCCATCGGGCGCACAAATAGCAACGCCAGACCACTGACGGGCGTACTCATTGGAACTCTCACACAGCTCGAATTGGATTCAACATCGCACAGCTGCAAGCGTTCCGTTAGCATATGCTAAAAAAAGACGGAACATTGGTGYCGGCCGTCAGTTGAGCTGCATCCGCGCTTTTATTCGTGACTTAAAACATACCGCCATCGGGTTTGCGTCAACCAGCGTTGCATCGGCCAAATGTGGGCTGAAGCTGAGGCAGAGATAGTTATGACCAATATCGATAATRAGCTTTCGCCTGAGCCTCCAAAGGCAGCCTTTCAGCGGCTGTTGCGGGTACTTGGACCTGGCTTTATCACCGGTGCCTCAGATGATGATCCTTCGGGTATCGGAACGTACAGCCAAGCCGGCGCCCAGTTGGGYTTCAGCATCGGCTGGACGATGGTGTTGACCCTTCCTCTAATGGCAGCGATCCAGGAAATCGCTGCCAGGATTGGGCGCACAACCGGGAACGGTATTTCGGGCAACTTGACCCGGCATTATCCCGGTTTCCTTCTGTACTTTGTCGTCGCGCTACTCTTCACCGCCAATACCGTGAATATCGGAGCGGACCTCAGCGCAATGGCCGAATCAGCGAAATTATTGGTGGGAGGGCCAGGCCAAGTTTACGTCATCGCCTTTGCTCTGATCTGTGTCTCGGCGATGATATTCCTCGACTACGCCCGCTATGTCATGGCCTTAAAATGGACGACGCTAAGCTTGTTCACCTATGTCATCGCGATATTCGCGGCGGATGTTTCCTGGGCGGACGCAGCCAAGGGACTTGTTGTGCCGCAGCTAGAGTGGAGCAACGCGTTTTTCACGACTCTGCTTGCTATCTTCGGCACGACCATCTCTCCGTATCTGTTTTTCTGGCAGGCTTCGCAGGAGGTGGACGAAGAGGGAAGCAATCCGTCAGCCAAGCCGCTGAAGTGGGCGCCGTGGCAAGCGTCCCATGCGTTAGAGYGCATTCGAGCCGATACATTAGTCGGGATGGCGTTCTCCAACGTGATCGGTATCGCCATCATCATAACCACAGCCGCTACGCTCCACAGGTCAGGTGTCACAGATATCAATTCATCGACTGACGCGGCAAAGGCCCTGGAACCTATAGCCGGACGCCTTGCCTACGTCGTCTTTTCGCTTGGCATCATTGGAACAGGATTGCTTGCGGTGCCCGTTTTGGCGGGATCCGCTGCGTTCGYGGTCGGTGAGGCATTTCGTTGGCCGGTCGGATTGGACCGAAAGCCCAAGGAAGCGGTAGCTTTTTACGCGACATTAGGGACTGCAGCGGCGCTCGGCACTGGAGCAATGTTCACTCCGCTCGATCCAATCAAGGCGCTCTATTGGAGTGCTGTTATTAACGGCATTTGYGCGGCGCCGGTAATGGTTCTGATGATGCTGATGACGCATCGGGCGGACGTTATGGGAGATTTCCCCGTGCAGGGTTGGTTACGCTCGCTTGGTTGGCTATCGACCATTGTCATGTCGTTTTGCGCCCTCGGTTTGGCGATCGAATGGATTCTTAACATCGGCTAGTTCGGCAGGACCATCCGGATTGGGCGTCGGATTTTCGCGCGTGTCTCTGGGCGGTTTTTCCTTTGGGCTGAGGTTTTGACGATTTTCGCTTGCGGGTTTTTCCCGTTTCGCTGATTTCGGCATCCTAGATATTTCCTTTCCTAGCTAACTTCGTTCTCTAGACTGGAGCCGAACAAGCACGTTCTCAGAGCGTCGACGCCTGAGCGAGAAAGCCTTCATTGCGGGCGTACACTTGGAACTCCCACCGAAGCACYGCGTTCCAAAAAACTATCGTGATTACGGCTAAGCAGTCCCGGACAAAAGCATTTCGCGGATGACTAYGGCTCTTACGCCTGACGGCTGATCCCCTTGGAGGCGTGGAAATAGGCAGCTTCGTGGGCGCTCACGGCGAAATCGATCACATCATATTCCGGGCAAAGGAGGAAAAGATGCCCAGCAGAAAAACCGTCGAAAAGGCACGAGAGGATAAGAAGGAAGGAAAGTCACCGAACACGCAGGCAGGCGAGTTCGTTCATGAGGAAATCGACAAGGTTCGCAAAGGCAAGCACGGCGCGCGCTCCACCAAGCAAGCAATCGCAATCGGCCTTTCCGAGGCCCGCCGCGCCGGGGTCGACCTACCGCCGCCGAAAAAAGGCAAGGTCAAGGAGAGCACGCGCAAGAGCGCCAAATACGCCCAGGAGGTAGGCCAGGGTGAACGTAAGCCAAAGCGTCGCCCGAAGGTCTCGAAAGCGGTTTCAGATGTTCTCAAGGATGAACCGAAAAGCAGCGCCTCACACAAGGCGCTCTCAAAGCAGGCCAAGGGAGCAGCGTCCAGTCGCACCGCCGAACAACGCTCGGCCGCGGCGAAGAAAGCAGCACAGACAAAGGGCGCGGYCGGTCGATCGGCAGCGGCTCGGAAGGCAGCAAAAACGCGCGCACGTCGCAGCCAGTCGACGCACGCCGGTTAACAGCCTATGGGCCGACCAGCGCCAACCCGAACAGGGCGATCAGTAGACCGGCGGCGACGGTGAGGCGTCGCAAGGTGCCTCCCAGATGCGTGGACAGAAGACCGGCTGTGGCCGACTTGGCGACGGTGATCGCAGGATTCAAAGCGACGTTAAGCCGCCGAGGTCGAGAAAGGACGAGCCGACCGTCACTGCCGCYAGCGCAAGCAAGCTGATACGGCCGAGGGCGAGTTTTCGAAAATTCGCTCATCGGTTGATCAGATACAGACRTCAACCGCCGTGCTTTGCGTTCTCCCAAGCAATAAGCAGAACGCTGAGGAAGACGAAGGCAAAGCCAATGAGGTGGATGGGCCCGAAATGGCTCGTTGAGCGGCAGATGGGACAATATCAGCGCCGATGCCGGCATCACACCCATGAAACCGGCTGCGAGCGCGCCTTCTGCCTTGCTGACACCCGAGTACCAGAACCAGCTTCCGAGAGCCAGCGTGCCCGCGCCATACCACAGGAGCGCGAGCCAAGCTGCCGCAGGGACGTGTGCCGGCTGAAACTCATGCCACTGCCAAATCGCAAACGGAACGAAGACCGGCACGGCGATTGCCGCGGCCAGAAACGCGACAAGCACCGGATCAATCGTCTCGGACGCCTTCTTACCGACGAGCGTATACACTGCCTCACAGCAGACCGCGCCGAAGACCAATGCAGAGCCGAGAAGAAGCCTTCCAGCGTTATCGCTTCCACCGCCTTGGCCTAGCTGCAGAATCAGCACGCCGCCGACCGCGAGCACCACCGCGGCGATCTTACGCACAAGTCGGCTTTTCCTTGAGAAGAACTATCGATGCCGCCGATGTCACGGCGGGCGTGGTGCTCATGACCGTGGCCCCAACGGCGCCGGCGACCATCCCGATGCCGGAGAGCATTAGCACTGAAAAGCCGAACATGCCGAACAGGGCTATCACCGTCACAACAAACCAATCGCGCCGGGAGAGCTTGGCGACGTCGTGCCAACCCCGCGCGATGAACGGAAATAGAACCAGCACACCAATCGCCATGCGGAGCATCGAGCCGACGAAGACGGGCATGGCAGAGGTAATGATCTTGCTGATCGGTGTCGCTGAACCGAAGAGAGCCATCCCGGTCACGAGCTTGGCGTTGGTTGTCCAGTTATTGTCCGTGGCCTCGCCGCCGTCCCGCATGGTTCAGTGAATGCGCTGATCGATCCTGATCAGCCGAGCGCGGATGCGCTCGGTTTTGCACCGTGGACACAGAGCCTACAATGACATCCCTGTCGCGCCCACCAGCGGCTGAACATCCGCGCTAACCTTTTCATCAGGCGATTGTTCCGCTCGCACTGCGACGCGTTCGCGACCTGTTGTGTGCTTTCCCAATGTTCGGCGCGACCGCCTGGACCGGTCGATAGTTGTCGCCGTTTGGGTTGGAACGTAGGCTCCGGTTTTGAGTTTGGGACCGTCAACCACCATCCCGCCGGATGAGATTAGATCGAAGCTGATCGCCGAAACTTCTGGGCAGAGTACATGTAGACGAGCAGTGCGAGGTACTGAGCGCCATCGGCGACATCGCCGTCGACGACAGCGGCAAGCCAAGCCTGCATATCGATGCAGTGCTTGGGTTGAGTGATGGATCGACCCGCGGCGGCCACCTGCTGGAATCCACCGTGCCGCCCACAATCAAAATCACCATTGTCGAGTCGCCCGGCCATCTGCGCCGCTCGAAGCGCCCCGAACTCGGCATCGCTTTGATCGACCTCAGGCCTGATGGCTTTGTGAGCGGCAAATCGGAACAACTGCCACTCGTTGCAGTTTTTCTCTACGTTCTTCTTTTAAGGAAAAAGGCACATGGAACCCGCCGTCACCGACCATGTGGAAATAAAGAAATACAATCATCCGACCGGGGGATGGGGCTCGCTGAAATCGCTCTTCCGCAATGCACGGGACCAGGGGCTGCTGCTCTCCAGCATATGGAACACGTTGCTGAAGCAGAACAAGGCGGACGGCTACATGTGCGTCTCCTGCTCATGGGCGAAGCCGTCCGATCCACGGCCTTTCGAGTTCTGCGAAAACGGCGCCAAGGCGACGATGTGGGAGCAGACCAGCAGACGTTGCGGACCGTCCTTTTTTGCCGAGCGTAGCCTGACCGAACTCCTGGACTGGCCGGATCACGATCTGGAGAAACAGGGGCGGCTGACGGAGCCGATGCGCTACAACAGCGTCACCGACAAATACGAACCGGTGGCGTGGTCAGATGCGTTCGGCGACATAGGCGCGCAGCTCCGGCGCCTCGACCCGAAATCCGTGGTCTTCTACACGTCCGGGCGCGCCTCGCTGGAGGCGTCGTTCATGTATCAACTGTTCGCCCGCATCTACGGCTCTTCGAACCTGCCGGATTCCTCGAACATGTGTCACGAATCGACTTCGGTCGGCCTGCCGGAATCGATCGGCTCCCCTGTCGGGACGGTGCAATTGGAAGACTTCGCCAAATCCGACATGATGCTCTTCTTTGGCCATAACACCGGCGTCACCGCGCCGCGGCTGTTGCACCCTATCGAGGATGCCCGCCAGCGCGGTGTGCCGGTAATCACCTTCAATCCTCTTCCCGAGCGCGGCCTCGTGAGATTCAAGAATCCGCAGAACCCGGTCGAGATGCTGTCGCCAGGTCCGGGGACGAAGATGTCGAGCGACTTCTTCCAGATCCGCGCGGGCGGCGATATCGCGGCGATGACCGGCATCGCTAAGGCGGTGCTGACGCTCGACGACGCGGCCCGGGAACGGGGCGAAAAACGCGTTCTCGATGTCGAGTTCATCGAAGAGCACACCTCAGGCTTTGCCGAATTCGAGGCCTATCTGCGCGCCACCGATTGGGAAAGTATTGTTCGGCGCTCCGGCATCTCGCAAGCCAATCTCCAGCATGTCGCTGAAATCTACAGCGTGGCAAACGCGGTGATCGGCAACTACGGCATGGGGCTGACCCAGCATCGCCACGGAACCGAGAACGTGCAGATGCTGTGCAACCTTCTGCTCATGYGCGGGAATGTCGGCAAGCCTGGAGCCGGCGTTTCGCCGCTGCGCGGGCACTCCAACGTCCAGGGGCAACGCACGGTCGGCATTTCCGAAAAGCCGGAACTCGTCCCGCTCGACAAGTTCAGCGAGTTCTACGGCTTCGAGCCGCCGCGAGAAAAGGGGCTCGACACGGTCGAGGCCTGCGAGGGCGTGATCGATGGGCGTGTTCACGGTTTCGTCGGGCTCGGCGGCAATTTCGTGCGGGCGGTGCCCGAAACCCGACTGGTCGAGAAGGCCTGGCGGAATCTCGATCTTCATGTCGAGGTCGCCACCAAGCTGAACCGCAGCCATCTCATTCCCGGAAAGGTGACATATCTGCTCCCATGCCTGTCGCGGCTGGAAAAGGACGTCCAGGCCAGCGGGCCGCAATGGCTTTCGATGGAGGACTCGACCGCCTGCATCCACGGCTCGTTCGGATCGCGACCGAAGCCTGGCGAACACGTGCTGTCGGAGCCGAGCATCGTCGCGGAGCTGGCTAAGGCAGCGGTGGCAGGCAAGAGTTCGATCCCATGGGACGATTGGGTAGCGGACTATTCGCGCGTCCGCGACGAAATCGAGCGTTGCTTTCCGGCGCATTTCAAGGACTTCAACAAGCGCTTCCTCACGCCAGGCGGATTCCATCGCGACATCAAGGCGTCGAAACGTGTGTGGCAAACACCGAACAAGAAAGCGAATTTCAAGCTGCCCACCACTTTGGACACGGATCCGGACATTGATGTTTCCGGTAAGGATGTACTGACGCTGATCACGGTTCGATCCAACGATCAGTTCAACACCACGGTCTATGGCTATCGCGACCGGCTGCGCGGGATTATCGGAACGCGAATGATCCTCTTGATGAATGAAGAAGACATAYGACGGATGGGGCTTAGCGAGGGGCAGGAGGTCGATCTCGAGGCGCACRCCGATGATGGGATTGAGCGACGGGTGAAAGGCCTGAGGGTCACGTCCTACTCCATCCCGAGCGGCAACTGCGCGGGCTACTATCCGGAACTCAACCCTCTCGTRCCGCTTTGGCACCGCGCCCATAAGGCGCATGTGCCGGCGGTAAAGTCAGTGCYGGTTCGGATAATCGCATAGTGCTAGCCCAGCTCGGCGAGCGACACAATCGCTGAACTGCTCCGTCCTCTGCTAGGTCCAGGCCGAAAGAACCGTCTCCATCTCAACGGTTTCCACCTGTTGTGCAAAGCGTTGGCGGTAGACGGTCATCAACGCATCGTGCGTCGCGTCCGAGGAACTGCAAAGCGCATCGGTGACTAGCACGACGCGGTAGCCGATGTCGATCGCTCCGAGGACGGTTGCAAGCACGCAGACGTCGGTTTCGCCGCCGGTGACCACGAGCGTGTCGATGCTCCGGGTGGCAAGTGCCGCCTGCAGCCTGCCCTCCGCCCAAGGCGAATAGACATGTTTATCAATCACCTGTGCCGGCGGACAAAATGATGACAGCGGCGGCAGCAACTCGATCATGTCGGGACCGACATTCTCGATGGTCATCGACGCCCAGCGTTCGTAGTACCGCCTCCAAGTGCCGACACCCAGGCCAGGTTTTTCAGCCGGCACGAAGCGCGTGAAGATGGTCTGCTCGGCCTTCCGCTCGACGAGAGTCGCGATTCTGGGAAGGACACGGGTGATCCACGGCGTCGCCCATTCGGAAGGTTCAGCGAACAATCTCTGCATGTCTACGCAAAGATGCGCGCAGCGCTCGCCCAGAGAACCATAGCTCAAGCCGGACGCCGACATCAGGATTCCTGACGGAAATTCATCTTCATTTGACGACGTCGTTGTCGGTCTAAGCGGTCGAGAATCAACTGTGGTGGAGCAACGCCCCGACCTGCAACTCGTTCCTATCGCCGGAAACAACCCCTGTGGTTGAACGTTCAATCGAGATGAAGACTTCCAGAATTTCGGCCCAAACAGCAGCATCGAACAATGGCTTTCCGCTGCCTTTGGATACGCCTCCGATGGAGGCGCGGGCTGCGGATGCGCTGCCCGAAGGTCTCTGGCAGTACGAGCCGAAATGGGATGGATTCCGCTGCCTGGCCTTCAAGGGCAACGAAACCGTCGAGCTTCGCGCCAAATCCGGCGAGCCGCTCGGCCGCTATTTTCCCGAATTGACAACGATGCTGCGCAATCTCGCTCCGAGGCAATTCGTCATAGACGGCGAGATTGTGATCGAGATAGACGGGCGCGCCCGCTTCGACGCGCTGCAGATGCGTCTTCACCCGGCCGAGAGCCGGATCCGCAGGCTGAGCCTGGAGACGCCGGCGCGGTTGATCCTGTTCGATGCACTGGCCGCCCCAGGAAGCGAGATTGTGCTCGAAATGCCCTTGGCCGATCGACGTCGGGTGATCGAGGACATCGTTACCCAGTCAAAAAATGACGCACTGAGGCTCTCGCCGGTCACACTGAGCTTGGCAACCGCCAGACGATGGTTGCGTGGCGCCGGCCAAGGTGCCACCGATGGGGTCGTCGCCAAGGCCTTGGCCGAACCCTACCGGCCGGGCAAGCGCGCGATGATCAAGGCCAAACGGCTGCGCACAGCCGACTGTGTGGTCGGCGGCTTCCGCTACCTGAATGGCCAGCGCCAGGTCGGCTCGCTGCTGCTTGGGCTCTACAACGAGCGCGGCGAGCTCGACCATGTCGGCTTCACCTCGACCATCGCCAATGACGAGCGGGCGGCACTCACCAAAAAACTCGAGCTGTCGCGCGGGGGGCCCGGCTTCACCGGCAAGGCGCCGAGCGGCCCGAGCCGCTGGAGCAAAGAGCGCAGCTCAAAATGGGAGCCGGTGCGGCCAGAAACGGTTGTGGAGGTCCGCTTCGATCATGTGACCGGTGATCGTTTCCGACACGGAACAACATTGGTGCGTTGGCGGCCCGACAAGTCCCCGCGTCAATGCACGTTCGACCAGATCGCATAGATGATGCTGCGCGGCCGGCTGCGACGACGGTCGTCGCTTGCTCGAATCGCCAGAACCACCGATCGCCTGAAGGGCCTTCAACTGAGTGAACCGCGAGCCGAAACTGCTCGCAGCAGGCGGCGGTGGACGTGGGTTCGCAAGACGAAGCGGAAGCGAAGGGAACTCTGCCCGCTGAAGATGACGCGTACCACGAGACGCGGCTTGCCAGGCGAAAAGGGACGCGTTGTCTCGCGCGGCCTTCCAAGGAAAGGTCAGATTAGCAGTTGTCGAACCTGCTCTTCGTCAAGCCGACTTGCGCTTGCGACCCGCGGAGGCGCTGATGCCTTCCTTTGCCAGGCTTTTGCGTAGGACTTCGGCCAGATCGACGACGTTCTCTCGCGGTTTCGGCGCAGCCGCGGGCGGCTTCTTGCCTTTGCGCTTGGCGTCAATCATGGCAATCAGAGCATTCTYGTACGTATCCTCGAATTTCGAAGGGTCGAATTTGGTCGCCTTCTTGTCGATTAGCAGCCCAGCGATTTCGAGGAGGTCGGGGTCGTAGTCCTGGTTCTGCAGACCCTCGAACACCGACACCTCCGAAACCATCTCGTTGTGATCTCGCAATTCGGTGAGAAGCATGCCGTCGCCAAAGGGCTGGACGAGAACTTCCCGCCCACGCTKGTAAAGGACGACACAGGAACGCGCCGCTACCCGTTTATTCTTCATGGCCTCTCGGATAACGCTGAATGCCTCGACTGAAGCCTCGTCAGCCGGAATCAGATAATAGGGCTTTTCGAAATAGCGCGTGTCAATCTCGGCGACCGGCACGAACTCGCCAATTTCAAGCGTGTGTTCGGAGGTCAGTTTCAGTGCCTTGATCTCGTCGGGCTCGATCTGGACGAAATCGTTCGTGTCGGTCTCGAAGCCCTTGACTTGATCCTCGGCATCAACCGGCTCGCCAGTCCCCTCATCGATATATGCGCTTTTCACCGGCAGGCCGTCCCTCCGGTTCAATATCCTGAAATGGATTTTGGAGGCCTCGTTGGTGGCGCCGACGATCTTAACCCCACACGACACCGATCCGATCTTCATGAAACCTTTCCAGATGGCGCGCGGTGCAGTCATCGATCTCACTCCGGCGGGATTCGCTCAGCATGCGCCGGCGGTTCGTCGGTTTCATCAGGATTGGGATGCGGCGCCTGAGTGGGCAAATCATTTGGCTCCGGCTCCCTCACTGGCTCCGGCTTCCAGTTCGGGGATGGCATCAGCATGTCACGATCAGGATCTGGTTGTCTGGGATCTGGCATCGAAAAATCCTTTGTCCGTTTCCAGTCCAACTTATCTCCACCGTCATGGTTCCCGGAGGCTCGGCCGCAGGCAGTGCCTCAGATTTCAAGCAGCGCATAAGGACGGCCCGTTGGCTTGGTCACGTGCTTGGCGACGTTATAGACTCTAGCGCCTCCCGGGGTCTGACCTTCATATGAGCCACGATGGGCATGACCATGAACAACCGCGCTCACCTTGAAACGGTCGATAGTTTCGGCCAGTCTCGACGAGCCCAGGAACGGGAAGATTTCCAGTGGTTCACCTGCCACGGTCTCGGGGATCGGCGCGTAATGGAGAACCACAAGGGTGCGCTTGGCGCGGACTTGCCGCATGGCATTCTCAAGTCGCATAGCTTCGTTCACGCTCTCGGCCACCATCGCCTTGATCGCCGGCTCACCGAACGAGCCCAGCATCCTTGGACCGAACCCACCGATAAATCCCTTCACACCGACAAAGCCGACCTCATTCAGTTCTATTACCTGCCCATCGAGCAGATGGACGCCCGCCTGACGCAGCGTTGCCGCGACTTGCTCGGCAGATCCGGATTCGAAATCATGATTGCCGAGCACGCCAACGACGGGGATTGAGCAGGCGCGGAGATCCTCGGCAAGAAGCTCAGCTTCCGCAGGTTTGCCTAGATTGGTGAGGTCACCCGTTAGGACAAGGACATCGGCTTCTCGYGATACCTCGGCGAAGAGATCGCGGTAGGAGTTCTGGGCATCTTCCTGGACGTGGAGGTCCCCCATTGCTGCGATCTTGATTGTACCATCGCTGTTTGGTCTTGCTGTCTTGGTTCGGTCAGGCATCGCGCTGCTCTCCAACTCCGCTGACGCYGGCAAATCCCCATTCCTTGACGTCGATCTCGTAGTCATTGCGCGACAGCAGATAGCCGCGACAGATCTTCATTTTGGACGGGGGCAGCTGCCGTTGCATCGCAAGCCGCGCGAGCAGGTCATCAAGCAGCCAGTCTGGAACGTGATTGCGCTCACTCGGATAGATCCATCGGAAGTTGAGAAGCTGCATCAGCAGCAGTTCCCAATGAATGTCGAGATAAGAAAGCAGCCTTTGYCAATCGATCTGGTCGTGCGCCTTGAGGATGATGTGGGCGATGTCGGCGCCGTCATGGCGTCCTCTGTCCTGGATGAAGCATTTCGACCAGATCAGCTCCGTCGGGCCGATGATCCTCACCCTGCTGCCCAGCAATTYGATCTGTCGGGCACGCTCCAGCCACTGATCCTCAATCTGCATGGTGCCGTTGGCCGAGGCAAAGATCACGTCGAAGAAGTGCCTGTCCTTGAACACCTTTCCGAGCCATCGGTCATCCTCGATTCCGACCTGATAGCCGATGTCCTTGAAGTGAGTGAGGATCCGCGCACAATCTCCAGCCTTGCAGAAAATATCCAGGTCCTTTGTCTGACGGACAACGCCCGTATAAGCGCTTACGGCGTATGTTCCGGCGACGAGAAAGGGAATGTCGGTAGCGGCGAGTTCACAGATCGCATGCGTGTAGAACGCTTCCGCCTCTGTGCTTCTCAGCGTCGGCTCAGCCTTTGCGTCGATCTCTGGAAGCGATGCCGGAGCGTCCGGCGCCTTATCGTTGGTCATGAACCGTTACTCCGGCTTCGGACCTATCGTCTGCCTAGTTCGATAACAGCTGYCACCCTRYCTCGTTCCGCCGACAGGTGTTTGCGAGAGGAGCACGGCGGCATTTTCCGGCGCGAAAATCAGGACGCTGCACCGCGCGTGTTGCATCTGCAGGACTGCATGAAAGCAAACGCCTAGCGCAATTGCCTGGCTGCCTCACTGGTCCTCTTGCTCGCGGTACAAGTGCTCCGTCGCCCGGTCACTCTCACGCCGTTCGACTAGGCTCCTGCGACGGCGGGTCAATAGGACATAGACCATCGCGAGCAGGAGAATTAGCGGCCCCCCGGCGACGACGAGCAGCCATAGATCGGTGCCCAACATGGCGTCTCCTCTTCGAAGGTGGTTATCCAGCTAGTGCGTCGCTGGTCTTGGGATAACCGGTAACGCAGACAAACGTTCCGCTCTCGGCGGTTGCGGCGCTGCAGTAGGCATGCCTCGCTCAAACCCGATCTCCATGCGCTACCAGGTGGAATCTGTATCGGTTGCGGACGTACTTATTGAAGAACCGACCCTTCGATGGAGCCGCTTTGAACGCCGCGTAAATCTCGGGCTCCACCTCTTCATAGGCGTAATGGTCTCCGCTCGGAACGAACCAAACCGAAAGGACCCTCGTCGACGGATCGTAGCGCGTATTCCGGATGGCATTGGAGGGCATACCTGACCTCCTGCTGACGAAAGATAATCCGCGGCGGATCGCGGGGTTCCACCTATGCCGGAGCGGTTGCGAGGGAGCTTGCACGAATGGCGGCGCACACTATTGCAGCCTATGCCATCGACGAAATCCAGAACCGCGACGCCAGCCAGGCAGGGMGATCTTTTCGGAACACCAGATAGCTTCCCGAAAGGATTCCGCTACCGGCCGGAGATGATCACGCGCGAGGAAGAAACCGAGTTGGTCCGCCACATCGAGGACCTACCGTTCAAGCCATTCGACTTTCATGGCCATCTTGCCAACAGGCAGGTCGTCGGCTTCGGCCGGCGTTACGAGTATGATCGCCGCGAGGTTGTGGAAGCGGCGCCTATTCCCGATTTCCTGCTGCCGCTCCGCGACAAGGTCGCCATCTTCGCGGAGCGGTTCGCTGCTGAATTCGCGCAAGTACTGGTCAACGAATACCGGCCGGGCGCCGGCATAGGCTGGCATCGGGATAAACCGCAATTTGAGCTCGTCGCAGGCGTGTCGCTGCTGGCGCCGTGCAACTTCCGGCTACGCCGCAGGAACGGTGGGGCCTGGGATCGGGAAACTATCGAGGTCGAGCCGAGGTCCGCCTATCTGATGGCCGGCCCGGCGCGCAATGAATGGGAGCACAGCATTCCACCGGTCAACCGGCACCGCTACTCCGTCACCTTTCGGACCTTGAGGTCCAATCTGTGAGTGCTTGCCCCCTTACGAGGCTGGAGCGGCTGCCGTCACCCGCCACACGGTGTTGCCGACGTCGTCGGCAATCAACAGCGCGCCCGATTTGTCCACCGCGACGCCGACCGGCCGTCCCCTCGCTTCRCCCTTGTCGTTGAGAAAGCCGGTGACGACGTCTTGCGCCATGCCGTTCGGGCGGCCACCGCTGAACGGCACGAACACGACCTTGTAGCCGTTGAAGCGGTTGCGGTTCCAGCTGCCATGCTCGCCGACGAAGGCGCCGCCATGATAGTTCTGGGGCAGGCTGGTGGCGGTGTAGAAGGCAAGCCCGAGCGGCGCGACATGAGAGCTCAGCGCGTAATCCGGCGGGATCGCCTTCGCGACCATGTCCGGCCGYTGTGGCATGACCCGCGGATCGACATGCTGGCTGTAAGGCCAGCCGTAGAAGGCGCCGTCCTTCACCGATGTCATGTAATCGGGCACCAGGTTCGCTCCGAGTTCGTCGCGCTCGTTGACGACGGTCCAGAGCGCCTTGCTCTCAGGCTCGAACGACAGACCGTTGGGATTGCGCAATCCGCTGGCGAAGATGCGCCAGCGGCCGGTCGCGCGATCGACCTCCCAGATCGCCGCACGGTCCTTTTCGGCCTGGATGCCGTTCTCGGTGATGTTGCTGTTCGAGCCGACACCGACGTAAAGCAGCGATCCGTCGGGGCTCGCGACCAGGCTCTTCGTCCAGTGGTGGTCGATCGGGCCGCCGGGCAGCAGCGTCAGCACCGTGCCTGGAGCGGTGATCTTGGTTTCACCCGGCTGATATGGATAGCGCACGATCGCGTCCGTATTGGCGACGTAGAAGTCGTTGCCGACCAGCGCCACGCCGAAGGGCGAGTTGAGATGATCAAGGAAGACGCCCTGATATTCGGGCTTGCCGTCGCCCGTTGGTGTCGCGCAGCAGGGTGATGCGGTTGCTCGGGCCTGTGTCGCCGCCCGAAGTGACCCAGGACTCGACCAAGTCCATGATAATGTCCTTCGGCCGCTTGATCGATGCCCCCTTCGGCGCCGTGGACTCCACGACAAGAATATCGCCGTTGGGCAGAACATAGAGTGAGCGGGGATGCTGCAGACCCTTCGCCAGCGCCTGGATCTGCAGGCCCTGCGCGACCGCAGGTTTTTCGTCATTCCTCCAGCCGACCACCGACGCGAGGTGCATGGGCGGGAAGAGATACTGGTTTATCTCCGRCAATTTAGGGTTCGGACCGATCTGGTCGCCGGGGCTGATGTCGTCATTGTCGCTGCAGCTTGAAGCCCCATGGCAACTGCGAACAACAAAGCCGCCGTCGTCCATTTGAAATGTCCATCAGATCGTCTCATCGGCCACTCCTACGTGACGGCGGATAGACCAGCCCCCARCCGAGCCAGCCCGTGAAGATCAGGATCACCACGACCAGCGCCGACAAGATCAGTCCTGTCGGCACGACCGAAGTCCAGGCGTCGYGCGTGTGGACGAGCATGTTGAAGAAGGCGAGCACGAGCGCGAGCAGATTGCCGGCCATGTGCAGCCAAGCGGTCGGTTGCTCGCGTATCTGGCGTCCGCCGACGAAATCTGTGAGGCCGACGATGGCCGCGAGGATCCCGACGATGACGCCGACGGTGACCAGCCATGCAGAGAAGTCGRCTCACATCATTTCCGCAGCCCGCCAATAGGCTATGTCAGTCAGTAAGGTGCCGAAAAAACAGGCTATCGGCACCGTGACCAGCATGGGATGAATAGGGTGTCCGGCTAAACTTGCCGTTGATCTTGGATTTGCCATGCCGAAGCTCCTTTCCGCGATCTGTCGGGTATCCAGAGATCGAACAAGGCAATCAGGCGGGACGTTCCGACCAAAACCTGCCGGGTCACCAAATGGTGAACTCGGCGACCAACATGGTGCCCAGCGTTCGACTGCGAATTGGCGCCTGTCGAGCATTTGCCTTTTGGYAGCGGAGCGGTCTTTGCGCTTGTTCGGCGCCCGATTTGTTCGCCCCACTATTCGGATCTTTCGTTGTCAGGCGCAGTTCGTTCGTTCCGTTTCGTCCTCAGCGCATCGCCAAGGTCGTCTTTGTCGGGATCCCGCAAATTTTCGCCGGCGGCATCGCGATCCTCATCCGGATTGTCCTCCGCGGGGAGATAGCCCCGCGGTCGATTTTCGGGTGGCCCTTCCCAGCGCGGCTTCTGGTCGGTGGTRCCTGGCGCGCCTTTGCGTGAGTTAGTCATAGGCGTTCTCCTTCAGTTGCGCCGTCGATGCTGTGTCTCTTCGCCGGCGTCGGTATCTTCACCAACCCGCAATAGGAAAGACCGTTCCGTCCAACGGCATAGGACGAGCAAGAATCTCTGAGACCGCCTCCGCGCGTTCGAGACCGCATGCCGGAGTAGATGCAATGGCAGGAACTTCCGGTTATTGCCGGCTCACAGCTGCTCCCCAAGTTCGCGTACCAGCCGKTTTCGTTCTCGGGACGAGACTATTTGGTGAGTCTCCACGGTCTTGGATCGCAAATGCGCCTTACCGCTGGTGCGGATGATCTCAAACAGTCGGGACGCTCCTATCAGTGCATCTTCAGAACCATACATGGCAACGATCGTTATTTCGAACTGATGGATGCTTGAATTCGATCCTTGAAAGGTCTTGTCGCCCGCCTTTTTCACGAAAGGYGTAGTCGAGGATGCTGTCGAAACTTCCCATGTCGATGAGCTTTCCGGGACCACGTGGTCCCTGGCGTGTCATATGCCGCCAGTCGGAGGGTCGCTTGGAGTTCCGCAGATCTTCCGCATCTGAGATGAATACACGATGATGGCCGAGCGGCGTTCCCAGATCGACGATGACGCTTTGAATAAAGACTGCACCTTCGCTCATATTGGTGACGAAGCATCGCGCGGAGAGCTCGCGTCCTTCTCCCCAATTGATCAAGAGCTTTGGCGTTCGTCGACGCCGATGGCTCCGCCAAAAGACGTGCAGATAGACTGACCAGATCACCAGCATGCCTATACTGGCAAAAGCAGAGATTAGGGTCGCCTTGTGCACCAACCACGGGAGCATCGGTCGTCTCGTACAGTGCCGTCGAATAGCACGTGGCCAGTTTTGTTCCACGCCGACAGGCCGGCCGCTTCGCCGACCTTTCTCCAGTTATTTAGGCCTGACGATCAGCTGACGCTCAGGCTCACGGCAGAGCGACCCGAACGGCGACCGTGCAACGGATAGAAGCAGCACCGGATGGCACTTCAATTAGCGAGTCTCGTAGGTGCCCACGAACTCGGTCGTGTCGATCACATGCTGTCGCGCGTGATCAAGTATGTTGGCAATGCGAGCCTTCTCCCCACAATTCAGCGTCTCGGTATCGAGCGCCGAGAGACGGAAGTGATATTGGTGCACACCATGTTCCTTCGGCGGCTGCGGCCCGTCATCCCTCGCATGGCAGGCCGCCGCCATGTGTCAGCTAGCTGAGAACAACGACTATTTTGTAGGTACTCGGATCGACAATGACGATCCGGCCGTCGGCGAGCACGAAATATTCATAGCCTTCGTAGGCCGGAACAATCTTGACAATCCTTGCCGGCAGACGACGCAGATGGACCTTCTGTCGCGGAACCTCCACACCGACCGAGATGTCGAAATCGACGTTGGAAACAGGCTCGACGTTGCTTTCCTTGATGACGTCGATGATCTGGGTTTTCTGTTCGACCGTCACATTGCTGATCGAGCCGGTCGTTTGGTTTTCTTGCGTCGAGGTTTTGCCCTGCGCCTGTTCGTTGGTCTGCCCATTCGTGCTACCCTGGGCCTGGTTATTCATTGTGCCGGTCGTGCCTTGGGTCGCCTGGCCGGTTGTCGTGCCGGTTTTACCCTGGGCCTGCTCATTGGTCTGCGTTTGGCTCTTGCTCTGGGCTTGATTGGTCGTCCCACCCTGGGTTTGCTCGCCGGTATTCGAACCCTGTTTGCAATTCTTCATTCCGGCCGCACAGTTGGCGCTTGGCTTTCCCTGAGCCTRCTGTTCGCTGCTCGTGCCCGAAGTGCCCTGAGCCTGTTGGTCAGTGGTGCYGACGGTCTTGCCTTGGGCCTGCTCGTTGGATTGGGATTTTGTGCTGCCTTGAGTTTGCTGTTCGGTAGTAGTGCCGGCTTTGCCTTGCGTCTGCTCGCCACTAGTCGAGCCCTTTTTGCAGTTGGTCATTCCGGCGGTGCAGTTGGTGCCGGATTGGGTGTCGGTTGGCTGCTGTGATTGAGCGAGCGCGGTTCCGCAACTGACGCCAAGGGCCAACATACTTGTTATCAAGACGCGTTTCATGGGTGATCTCCTCGGACAAAGTGCGTCCCCTCGCTGGGTAAAACCTCAGCTAAAAAGAATTGTTCCGAAGGAGGTTCGGTCGAAAAATGCCTTCAATGGGAGCAGGTGCCTTAATCCAACTGGCTGCGATTGGAACAAAGCCGTGGGACGGCTGTTCGGCCCCAGTTCATCGAGCAAAGGAGCTTGAGACCATGAACCCGCGGGCACTTCTTGCACCATTGGTAATCGCTGCGGCGTCACCCGCCTTTCCAGCCGCCGCCGCGGACAATGCGCAGACCTTCGTCAACAAAGCAGCCGTCGGCGGGATGTTCGAGGTGGATTCGAGCAGGCTTGCGCAGGACAGAGCCAAGGAGCAGCAGGTCAAGGAATTCGCCGGGAAGATGATYGCCGATCATGGCGCGGCGAATGAGAAGCTCAAGAAGATCGCCAACGAGCAGAAACTGGGAGTGCCGACCGAGCTCGACGCCGCACATCAGAACGAGCTGGATGAACTGCGGAATACTCTGCCTGGATTTGACCAGCCGTATATCGAGATGCAGCGCAGCGCTCATCGCGATGCCGTTGACCTCTTCCAGTCTTACRCAAACGGCGGCGACAACCCCAGCCTGAAGACATTTGCTGCGGAAACCCTGCCGACACTGAAGATGCACCGAGCCATGATCGCGAAGATCGCGGCCGCCAACGCGAGCATGCCGGCGGTCAAGTCGGCTTCGACACCTAAACCGCCCGCCCCGGTTCCGGGTGCCAACAKCTTTACCGAAGCGCAGGCGAAGAACCGTCTTCAGAACGCCGGGTATAGCGACATCTCTTCACTGACTAAGGATCCCCAGGGCATCTGGCGCGGCCAGGCGAAAAAGGACGGAAAAAGCATCTCCGTTGCCCTCGATTATCAAGGCAACATCTTTGCCGGCCAATAGCAATCCAGCAGGAGTCATCAACATGCAAACGATCACAGCGCTTTTTGACGATTATGACGATGCCGCCGATGCTGTGGGCGAACTGGAGTCCATGGGCGTGCCGACAACCGATCTCAGCATTATCGCCAGCAATGCCGACGGCCGGCATTCTGTCGCGGCGGAGAATGCGGCTAGCGGCGCCAGCCTTGGGGCCCTCGTGGGCGGCGCCGGGGGCTTGGCGACTGGTCTTGGAGCCATTGCGATTCCCGGCGTCGGACCGGTCGTTGCTACTGGCTGGCTGRCAGCGACCGCCGCAGGCGTAGCCGCCGGCGCAGTTGTGGGTRGCGCAGCCGGCGGCATTATCGGGGCACTGACTGACGGCGGCGTGCCGGAGAACGACGCCCATGTCTATGCGGAGGGTATTCGTCGGGGCGGCACGCTTGTTACCGCCCGCGTCGCGGACGATCTGGTTCAACCAGCTCGGGATATCCTGCATTCCGCTGGATCCGTGGACGTCGGCGACCGGCGAAACGAATACCAAGCAGGCGGCTGGAGCGGTTTCGATCCGGCGGCTGACGATCCCCGAACTGAGAACTTCGATCGCGGCATCGCACGCCGGAACCGATGACCCCCGCATCTGTCCGGAAAGATCGATCGCCAGCGCAGCGAATGAGGGCTCCAGCATGAAACGAGTTCTGTTGCCGCCGATACTGACCCTTGGGATCCTACTGGCGCTTGTCTATGTAGGGAAAGGTTGGCCGACGCCGCTGAAGCGAACGCTCGAGCAGAACCAGGGCGGAAAGCACCCCAGGACTCGTCTCCGGCTGCCGGCATGAAAAAGAACCCGCAAGCTAGCAACAAATGAAGGGGGGAAACAGTGAATTTGCCTGACCAGATATGCAGTCGCTCAGCCACGTTCGACAAATTTGTTGAAACGGCTGGGCAAACCTTCCGCGGTTATGTCCTGGTGCAGAAAAGCTAGATTGTTGTCATCCAGTATCGTGAAGAACTGATCCCACTCGATGGGCTCCAGATCCTCTGCTTGTTCGCCGAAGTCGACGCACAACACCGCAGTTCGGCCTTGAGCCCGCACCAATGCAGGCCTGCCGTCGCGGGCCTCTATCCATGCCCGGATCACCTCGTGGTTAGTGGTCTTCGATGCGTCGCTCATTATGAGCCTCTCCGGCGATCATTCCTGCTACTTTGCCCATCCGCCATTGACTATAATCCGCATCCAGCTCGCTCGTTCCCGCAAGCTCGTCGGGACGGCGTTGTTCAGCATGAATTCACTCTTGACCCTTGCAATTAGGCGTAGGTTCGTTTGTCGTCCGTACCGATGGAGGCACGCGAATTCTTGGAAGCGGCCATCATGCTTTCGCAGCGTCCAGGCAAGCCAAAATGCTGCCGCGCGATGTGGCGGACCGGCCCACTGGCAATTCTCGCAAAGGTCGTGGCTGACCATTGCTCACGGCTCAAGATTGCGCGAGTGGATGACCGCGAACGATAGGGATCAAAGCGGGGCATGCGGGACCTGGATCGGCTATCGGCAGAGCTTGAAACCAGGACGGGCGAGTCCGGCTTCACCAAGTAGTCAGCCCGCAAATCTGATAGCGTATCAACCTCATTATTCAGTGCCGCTCAAGTGAGCCATTTCCTGCCGCCACACGATGAATCCGGCGTTTGAAATGAAAGGCCCGTTGCCGGATTTGACAACGGGCCAGTCGGGGCCTGAGTGGGACCCAGATCGCAGGAGGGAAAACGATCGGGCTCAGAACCGGGAAGCTGACGAAAAGTTCCGGCAAGAACCGAAGAGTTTCGCAACGCGGTCCTTAGGGACGGCTAACGCATTTGACCGCCGTCTTGGATGGAAGGAACCAACAGCCGTCCTGCCGGTTCGGAGAGGCATTCAGCGGAGCCCTCATCATGTCAGATGCAGCGGAAATCCTTGTCGACAGCTTGATTGCCTGGAACGTCGGGGTCGTGTTCGGCCTGCCTGGCGACGGCATCAAGTCATGGAGGCGCTGCGAAAAAACCAGGACAAAATTTCCTTAGAGACGAAGTGAATATCGGCCAACTCTGCGGCCAGCAGTTCGGGGACGATGTAGCCCTTATCGGCTTCGGCACGCATGCGGCACCGTCGCCGCCGCCAAGGGTTGGGGTGGCGAGATGGAGCGGCTCTGCCGTGACTCCGGCGCCCCTCATTTTCTGCTCGATCTTGGAGCCGACGAAATCCTTCGTGACCGACCGAACGTCGGCTCGAACGCTTCATCGGCGTGATCTATCGCCCGGAAGCGGAGCTGCACAGCCGCTATGCCGACGTCTCGCTGGCGCGGCAATTCGATGCCTTCGTCTGCTTCGATGAAACAACCGCGGTGCCGGAGCATACGGCCGATAAGGTCCCGGAAACCTTCCCCTTCGGCGTGAAGAGACGGCCCGTCTCGATCGATATCAAGCTGACGGGAACCTTCGGTGCACCTCACGGTTCGTCCAGCATACACTCAGCGAGGAAGGCTATGACAGGAAATCAACACCCAAAGTCGAAAAAGCCCAGCGACGCCGACATTGGTAGCGACCCCGGCATTGGAAGGTCCAAGGGCAGCTACAAGGAAGGCGACCAGCTGGACCAGGGTGACAACACCGTCGAAGGCGATGTCGAGAATAACACCACCGACGCCGGCGGGATCAATCCCAGGCAGAAGGTGCGAACGAACAAGTGATGATGCCCGGCCGGGCACCACTTGTTGCAAATCAGGAAGAGCGGCAGCTGCTGCGTGACGATCTGAAGCYAGAACTATGTTCCATCGCCGCGAGCAGTCCTCAAGCGGATACCAGGATCGCCGACGTCCTTAGGCGCCCTTTTTACGCTTGGAGTGCTTGGCCGCCGACGGACCCGCTCCGGAACTCTCTTCTCCGGGCGGACCGGAGCCACGTTGGCCCGGAGGGTTATGGCCTTCGGACTGATGTGTCTTGTCTTCAACTTCGCCTTTTTTGCGGGTGAGCCCAAATCGGGCGTGAGGCTTTTCATTGTCGGCCGCAGCCTGTGAAAACTGGTCTGAAGGATCCGGATCGGTATTGGCCGGGTACTTCCTGGCGCCGGTCTCGCGGTGGTTCTCTTCTTTGCCCACGACTTTCTCCGGTTGATCTTGAGGATAACAGGACCATGGAATGAGCGTTCCCGAGCTCACGCAATCGGGCCGGCCGCTTCCAGCGATCTCCAGTGGAACTACCTGTTGCCCAATTGGGCGAGCAAGCGGCGGGAAGGGCGCGAGCAGGCGGCAGCGATGGACAGGGAAGAACGCGTYAGACGCCGCACCCACGAATCTGGGAGCGGCAAGGGCGGCCGGAAGGGCGGAATCGGAAACATTGGATCAGGCGCTCCAGGAGATCGAATCCAAAGGGCCGAGGCCGAGCGCGGTCCGGTTGCGCCCGATCCGACGTTCGGCGGGGCCTCGGACCCGAACACGAACAAGCCGGGCCGCTGACAGCCGCGCTGCGGAAGGACTGCTGATGTCTCGGATTACGCCGTTGGTTGCGATCGCGATAAGAATACTTGTGCTGATCGCCGTCTGGATCTGGGTCGGCAGAGAGCCACGACATTCCCTCGGCCAGCAGCCTCCGCCCCACGCCATGAACGAGAACGGGTGAGGCGAGCCTGAACGCGGCCTGCCGCGTTCTCAGCGCGCGGCCGTCYCCCCAGCCTTGCTTTGCCGGGCCTTGGGAGGCACGAGCCGGCCGGAATTGGCTCGCAGGCCCCTGAGGAGTTCCTCCAAATAGGGCAGCAGCTCGAAAAGCAGGATCACGCTCATGACAATTGCGATGTAGGCCACGGGCAGTTGCTGGCTTTTCCAGGCGAGGTCGAAGCGGGCGTTTTCAGTCCCTGCCCCAAACAGAGCCTGGAACTGGTCCCAATGCAACGTAACGACGCTGACAAGCCCCATCAGTGGGATCATCTCAAGGAAGCTGTGCACATGCTGTTCGATCGGGCTCACGGTGCGCGCGGTGGTCGCATAGCGCACGTCCCATATGGCGGTAGCTTCATGGATAAGAAAGACGATCATCATAGCGGCGATGACCAGCGAATTGATCTCCAGGAACATCGCCGCGAGCAGCGGAATCCCGACTTCGACAAACATCAGCAGGTGGATCAGCGATTCCTTTGCCCCAGTCGTGGATTCGATGTGTGTCGCGCGATGGCAGAGCCAGTCGGCAAATCCGGCRATCAGCCAGATAGGCAGGACGAAATACATCAGGATCAGCACCATCGGATCGTTCAGCATTGAGCAACGCTCCGACCCTGAGCCGTTTGCACTCTTCCGTTCCTGGCGAGTTTCTCACGCGGCGCCACTTCGCGGATCRAGTACCGCCGGCGCCCAACGCAACGGCGCGGTGAATGACTGATATGCTCAATGCACAAAGCGGCTTCTCAGCCAGGCAAGGAAGCGATTGCCGGTGATGATCCTGCGCACGCGTCCAGCAGCCCAACCGGCTTGCATAGTTGCGCCCGTGTGGCAACTGCAGACGATTTCGTGGAGTTCCCAATCCGAAAGTTGGAAGAAGCGTTTCGCCTCCCCATAAGTGTCGGATTGCAGCCCCGCAGCACGCAGCAGCGGATCCTCGAACGCAACCGTGAGAGGAGATCCCGGCGCCCGCGCTTGTTCGCGCATATTGGGATAGAGATACTCAGTACCGTTGAGCGCGGAGAGACAGCGCGATGGATTTCGTTCGAGCAGTTCCGCCCACCTCTTTATCTTTTGGATCCTCGTCGCGACCGGCGCCACCGGATTGACATCCGCGACTGATCGCAATTGATCGAATGTGTGATGTTTCATTGCTGAGCTCCTGTCCATCCTGGTCTGACCGGCCTTTCCTGGCGAAAATCGGCAGGGCCGCGTCGGAGGACAGCGTGGACCGATCAGCGTTGCCCACCGATCTTCGGCAAGCGCCGATCAGTGGCGTCTGCACCGATGAACTGGCAGCCGTCTCCAATGTTCCCGAAGAACCGGAATAATGTTGCATCCAAGAGTTCTCGATAGCAGACCGGCACAGTCTGCAGACGATGCGCCGCGAGCCAGGAAGGCAGTTTCCGGAGAATAGAGTTTCGCGTCCGCTACGTGCAGCGAGATTCCCGATCATCTGATTTGCAAGCTTCACCAGATCCAGGATCGCAGCCGGCTTGGTCATGTAGGGCGCGCATCGTGAAAGGCAGGGGCCTGGAACGCAGCGTCGTAGCCCGAATGAATTATGAAGGGCACATTCATCGTCTTGACGTAGCCGGCAGCGACACCGCGCTGCCCGTCCAGCAGTTGGATGGATAATTGCTGGATCCGGCACGTTGTCGGGTAACCACCTCTCGGCCCGCACTGTCGGAAGATACGCAGGCTACTTTGAACCCACTTGACGCAGTCCGTTCGCCACATCGGAAGCGATCAGATATTCGTCTTCCACGATCAGCGCCTTCATGTTTGGCCTCCTTAGCCTTTGCCTTCCCTGGCCTAACAAGATGTCGGCTCGCCCATCGAAGATGGCAAACCACCTTGCCGGTCGCTCCGCGAATGACCTGGAGACCGGCTTTTCGTCGCTTGTCTAACTCTTCCGTCGGAGCGTAGGGCTTTGCCGGGCAGGAAGACGAACCACCCCCTTTTGCGGCGCTCCGCCAACATTGCCGACCGGGTTAGGGCCGGCCTGGATCTCTGTGCCCTTGCACTGACGGAGTACGACCACTCCAGAAGCGGCAAAAGCCATACGTGCTCTGAGTAGGTTGGCAAGTTTTGGGTGCAGCCCGTCGCCTCTCGGCGCTGCGAGATTATCCAGGGCCAGAAACGGATGCATTGCGTATCCTTCTTTGTCTGAGCAGCCTGCGGTCCTCATTCCGCTGCCGCTTTTTCCCGTCTCGCCTCATCGAAATCGACCGAGACCACTATCTTGCCGCTACCGTCCAGKACCCGAACTGCCGAGCCCTCTTGCCCGCTTTCATTTGCCGTGCCGTCAACAAGCTCGACCCGCTGAACGCAGCGCCTCCTCATGCACGGACTTCAGGTTCGCAAGTTTCACGCCCTGAAGCTGCCGTATCTCGTCGCCGTCACGATATTCGAACGCGAAGAGACCCTCCGCTTGGCCGGTGCGGCAGGCCGGTCGGGCTCGCGATTGGCCTCTGGCCCGGGCCGCTATTCCGTGGCCTCGAAAACCGCACACTGCAATCTTTTCTCCGCTTTCGCCGAGAAATTCGACCACMACCACGCCTTCCGGCTTGGAAAGTATTCGGGTTTCGAGAACCTGCATCGGTGCCTCATTATCTCCAGGCAATGAAGATAAAAGCTGGGCCAATTGGAAAGGTTCCTGCTGCTCCGAAGATCGCCGCCGGCAGTGACCGGCATGCACGCAGCGGTGCTCATGCATGGCAGCGTTGCCATGGTTTGGAACCGGTGGGGCGGACAGATGTTTGGTTGCGAAGGAGCTGTCCGATGGCCTCAAAGAGCAAGCGAACACCTGCCGAGGATCGAGGCGAAATCCAGTCAGGCATGACGCAGGACAAGACGCCCGGTTTCGATCCGGCAGCCRCGGCCCAGGAAACTGATTCCGAGGCAGGAGATTCGGCGAGTCCGGCCCAGCCCGCACCTCGGCATCGACCAGGCTTTTCCAATCAGGCGACTTTCGCCAACGCCATGCGGCGCCCCGAGAACGCGCCCGGCCTTCAGCCGAGCAGGAAGGGACCGGTGCTGGCGATTGCGGCGCTCGTGCTTGTAGCTGCCGTCGCTTTTCTGCTTGCTGTCCTGTTCGCTTAACGTCTGCGCGGCGGCCCATCAGAAAAAAGTAGCGTTCAAATCTGAAACATCCGTCCTTCCGAACAGTTTTGGTACCTAGGGAGTGACTTACGATGCCAATATTGAAAAGGCTTCTTTGTCGTCTATGGTCGCGGAAGACCAAGCCGGCAACTGATCCGCCTCCGGTCGATGCGATCATCCGGCTGCTGCGCGAAATCAAGGACCAGGAATTGCATGGCTACAAAGGGTGAAATTGGCCCTGCTCCTCCTACGGTTCGGAACAGCAGCCTGTCGCGCAACGGCTGTCGCTCCGACGGTGAATAACGCTGGATCACCCTTGACCGCATGGAAGATCGACGAGAATAAACATGAGCCGACTGCCGCGGCGCGAGAGAGATTGGAAGCAGAGCGACTGATGCGTCAGACAAACACGGCTCGACTGTGCGAACGGCGCCAGCCGCAACACCGGCGATCAAGACTACCCTCCGCCGCTCAAGCCTGAGCCGCCGCCGAAGAAAACGAACCGTCGGTTAGCTTCCGCTTACGGCTGCCGCACTCTGGTAAGCTGCGGCAAAGGATCAGCCCGACCTTGTCGTCTTGCCGAGATGCATTGGCGTAGCCTGTTGACGTGCCTGTCTCGTCACCTCGTCAGCCCCGCTGGTGTCCTGATCGTCGGATTCCCTCAGCGTCTTCGTCGCTTCGGTCAAAGTGGCACGATCATTGCCGTGCTCTTCAATGAGTCGCTTCATTTGCTCGATGGTGACCCCGTTCTGACGCGCGAAATGCTCGATCTCATGATCCTCCACGACAGTGGGCGGGTCCCGGTGTTTGCCTGTGCTGTTCGGCACTTCGAATCCTCCTCGAACGGTATCGACGAAGTGCAACGCCTTCCAGCGCTATTCGTTGCCTCGGCCTGTCGCTAAAGGCACACGCCGCATCGCCCGACGCGGAGGCAGCTCCTATGCCAACTTGCGCCCGGAGGCACGCGTCTTCGTCTTTCTTCGTTTCGGGGCTCGTCTTGACGTTGGCRACGTGGATTGCTTTCCAGCCTCCGCGTTCAGGCTCTTCTTCAGCGCATCGAACAAATTGACCACATTGGATGGCTTGGGTTGTGYCTTGGTTTTTGGCGCCTTCCTGCCAGTCTGCTTAGTGCGAACCAGTCCCAGCAGCGCCTCCTGGTATCGATCCCGGAACTCGGTCGAATCGAACTTACGCTTCTGTTTGTCGATGAGAGTTTCGGCGAGTTCGATCGTCTTGCCATCCGGCTTGCCCGACTTAATGCCGGCAAAGACGTGGTCGGACCCGCGCACCGTGTCGCCGTAGCGCAAAGTGGTGAGCATCATACCCTTGCCGTGCGGCTCGATGACCACAGGGCGCTCCCTTTGATACAGCACGATACGGGCAAGGCCGGCCATCTTCTTTTCAGCCAGCGCATCGCGGATCACAGTAAAGGCTTCTTGCGACACCTTGTCCGCCGGCGTCACGTAGTAAGGTGTGTCGAGATAGATCTGCTCGATCGAAGATTTATCAACGAAGCCGTCGAGATCGAGCGTATGGGACGACTCGATCTGCACGGCCTCGATGTCTTCATCTTCGATAAAAATGAATTCGTCCTTGCCGACTTCGTAGCCCCTGACCTCGTCGTCTTCGTCCAGCGGCTTGCCGCTTCTGGCGTCGATATAGACGCGCCGGACCCTGTTGCCGGTCTTGCGGTTGAGAACGTGGAAGGAAACCTTCTCAGCATGGGTCACTACGTTGGTCAATTCGACGGCACAGGTGACCAGTGACAGCTTGAGATAGCCGCTCCAGGCAGGCCGCGGCGCCATAGCAATCTCCTTGGCGACAAGAATATAGCCGCAACGGACAACGCGCCGCTTCGTTCCGATGTCGGGAAGCCGGCGCATAGTGTCGGCTTTCGGCTGGCCGCAAACCAACGCTAGAGAATGTCATTCTTCCAACAGATGTCCTAAAGACCTGAGAGGCCGCAGCCGATCGGAAACGATTTTCAGGATGGCCAGCAGCGGGAATGCCAAAAGCGCTCCAGGCGCTCCCCACATCCAAAACCAGAATATCAACGACAATACGACAAGCGCGGGATTCAACGTGAAGCGGCGCGCGAGCAGGAAGGGAGTAAGCGTCTCACCCTCGACAAGGTGGATCAGAAAGTAGAGGACCGGCGCTAGTAATGCCCACCATAAACTGTCAAACGAGAGCAGCCCGACTAGCATAAATATCCCGACTCCCAGCAATGGTCCCAAAAATGGGRTGAAGTTTAGCAAGAACGCCATTGTGCCCCATAGCAATACGTCTTGAAACCCGCACGCATACATCACTCCGGCGGTCGCAAGTCCCACTCCGGCATTCATAATGGTTATCGTCAGCAGATAGACGGAAATGTCACTTTCGATTTCTTGGACTATCTCAACGGCCTGCCGCTTGTCGGCGAAAGTCGGGAGTATCTCGACAATGCGCCGAAGAAAGGTGTCTCCCGACAGCAACAGAAAATAAAGGACAAGGACTGTCGTGATTAGTCCATCCAGAACGGCCTTTGTGCCGGCAAACAGCGCTCCGGCAACACCGAGATCGCTGCGTACTGCCACCGTCGTGCGCCCTTGCGGGGGTGCGYTTGCGATTTCCTCCGCAACTTCGAGGGCACCCTGCAATTTGTGCATGGGGCCGCTCAGYACCATCAAATGCTCTTCCAGCCTCGGTATGCCTTGCGGCAGCTTTTGAGCCCATGTCGTTGCTGGCGCGGACAGGGCGGCCACCAAGCCGACCAAGAGTCCGACCAAGAGGATGATCGGCAAGATTGCTCCCAAAGCCCTGGGCACAAAGAAGYGTTCCAACAGACTGACAGCGGGTTGCAGGAGCAACTTGAGGAACWCAGCAAGCACGAGCGGAAGTACTATGGCACTCGCCGCAAAGGAGGCGGCGAGGATTGCTAAGACGAAGAGACCGCCAGTGAAGAACGTCACCCCGCCCAATCGTGTTGCTCGGCATCTCTCGCCAGATTGCGAAATCGGCTCAACCGCCTCTGCAGGAGCCGGCGGTGATTGTTCGAGCTCGAAGCGTCCGTTTTGCATTGAAGTCTCATTGCCTGTTTATTGAACYGRCAAACGACGCTGACGTTCCCTCCGGAATACAGAACAGTGAGCTCCGGCTGGCAAATGACGCCGGATGAGGTCGGCAGCCGCCGGATTGAGCCGAAAAGATGTGATCGAGTTTTAATAGCACTAGAAAAGGAAACTCTCATTCTTCGGTCGCCGGACCTTCCGTTCCAGCCGCGGGCTTTTCAAATATGTGCTCGTGGATGATGCCTAGAATTTGCAGCCTCACGGTCTCGCGTGCCTCCGGCTCGACGAATGGCATGAGTAGGTCAACCGTTTCTTTGACCCGGTCCGGCAGATCAGCGCTGGGATCGGTTAACCGACTCCCATGATCATAGATGTTTTCTGTGAGCTTCTTATCCAGATCCGAAAAAGTGCCCATAGTAGCGCTCCGACTAACGCCAACGGCCGGATCCTAAAAATGGTTCCGTCCTGGAGCGCTTGTTTCTGCCCGACATTTCAAAGAGTTGGACAGAATGTCCCCACCCAGTATCGACGATGCTGCTGAGACGATGCTGCTGGTTGGAGTCGCGTAGATCGAGGCCGGCCTGAGGTCAGCCCTACTTGGTGCGCTCGATGAATTTATTGAATCGGCTCTTTCCGCCGCTCTCAACTTCGTCCTGATGGAGGAATGCGAGGTCGTTCTCCTCGAATATCCGGAAGAACTCGTCCCACCCGATCGACTCGAGCGACTCCTCGGGCTCCCCGAAATCGACGCGCAGGATGCCGCCCTCGCCTTGTGTGCGAACCGCGGCGGGACGCCCGCCCCTTTCCTCAATCCATTTGCGTATCTCGTCATGATTGGTGGTCGTCTTAGCCTCGGACATGACTTTCCCTTTCTCGCGTGGAACCAATGCGGTTCTAACAGCGCGCAACGGGCAATGTTCCAACTATGCGGGCGGCCTGATCGCAGGTTGTCACGCGCATTGCGGGAGGAACTTTGTTGAAGCAGGGAACAAACCTTTTGTYCCGCAGTTCGGAAGCCCAACGCCACATCCGCAAGGAGTTCTCGTGAAACGTGTACTGATTACTGGGGGCTGCGGTTTCATCGGCCGTCATGTCGCCGAGGAGCTCATCGAATGGGGCTATGGGGTGCGTATCCTGGACGTGCTCCTGGACCAAGTGCATGGGAGCGAAATCAGCATTCCACCTGGCACCGAGYTGATAAGAGGCGACGTGCGCGACAAGGACTTGGTCGCCGAGGCGGTATCCGATGTCGATGCCGTTATCCATCTCGCTGCGGAGGTCGGCGTCGGCCAATCCATGTATGAGATCWCCCGCTACGTAGGTACCAACGATCTCGGCACCGCAACCCTGCTTGAGGCGTTGATCAAGAAATCGGTCGAACGCATTGTCGTCGCATCGTCGATGAGCATCTACGGGGAAGGCCTCTACGAGACACCGGACGGGCGGCGTGTTGATGACGCCCGTCGCAGGCCAAGCGACATCAGGAACGGTCAATGGAACCCGTTATCGGCTGCCGGCGAAAGGCTGTCGCCGATTCCTACTGACGAGCAGAAACGTCCTGACCTCGCCTCGATTTACGCGCTGACCAAATATGCGCAGGAGCGCGCGGTGTTGATTTTCGGCCAGGCATATGGAGTGGATGCGGTGGCATTGCGCCTGTTCAACGTCTTCGGCGCAGGACAGGCGCTGGCCAATCCCTACACCGGTGTGCTCVCCAACTTCGCGTCGCGGCTTGCCAACGGCAAGCGACCAATAATCTTTGAGGATGGCGAGCAAAGGCGCGATTTCGTCCATGTACGCGACGTCGCCCGCGCTTTCCGGCTGGCCTTGCAGCAGCGCCAGGCAGCTGGCCATGCAATCAACATCGGCAGCGGACGCTCGTATGCCATCAGCGAGGTCGCCCGCCTGCTTGCCGAAGCGATGGGGCTTCCGAAGCAGTCACCGGAGATCCTCGRCAAGGCGCGTTCGGGCGACATTCGCAACTGTTTTGCCGATATTGCTAAGGCGCGCGAACTGCTCGGCTTCGATCCGAGTCATCGGATTGAGAACTCCCTCGGTGAATTCGCGACGTGGGTTGGCAATACTGTGGTCATCGACCGCGGTAGCGACATGAGGCGCGAGCTTGAGGAGCGAGGGCTGGTGTCATGAGCGAGCGGCACCGCAAGCTTCACAAAGCGCCAGTGGCCGTCATCGGCGGCAGCGGCTTCATAGGATCAAACCTGGYCGACAGCCTGTTGTCGGATGGCGAGCCGGTGCTGGTTATCGACAATCTCAGCCGCCGCGGCGTCGAACAGAACCTGGAGTGGCTAGCGCGAAAACATGGAAGCCATCTCAGCATCGAGACCGTGGACGTGCGCGACAAAGGCAGGCTGGCTTCGGCGCTGACACCAGCAAGGGCGATCTTCCATTTGGCTGCGCAGACCGCCGTGACCACGAGTCTGCTCGATCCTCGGCAAGACCTCGACATCAATGTCGTGGGCACATTTAACGTGCTCGAAGCGGCGCGCCGCGTGGGCGCACCGGTGATCTTCGCAAGTACAAACAAGGTTTACGGCAGCCTGCAGCAGCTCGTGGTGCGGGAGACAGACGATCGTTACGAACCGCGTGACGACGCCATTCGCGCCAATGGAGTGGACGAGACGATCGGCCTCGATTTCTGCACGCCTTATGGCTGCTCCAAGGGCGCGGCGGACCAATATGTGCTCGACTACGCCAAATCCTACGGGCTACCGACTGCGGTGCTGCGGATGAGCTGCATCTACGGACCGCGCCAGTTCGGCACCGAGGACCAGGGCTGGGTCGCGCATTTCCTGCTGAGCGCACTCTGTGGCCGGCCAATCACCATATACGGCGACGGAAAGCAGGTGCGCGATATCCTGCATGTGTCGGACGCGGTTGCCGCCTATCGCGGCGTGCTCAGCAGGATCGAAGACCTGAAAGGCCAAGCATTCAACCTCGGGGGCGGACCGCGGAACACTGTCAGCCTGAGCTCGCTGCTGTCGGAAATCGCMGCCATGACCGGCCGCGACATCGTGCTCCGCCACGACCGGGAACGTACCGGYGACCAGCCCTTCTTCGTCGCCGATACCCGTAAGATTGAGGCCGCGCTCGGCTGGCGAGCCAATGTCCCGTGGCGCGAAGGCGTCAGCGATCTTGCCGGCTGGCTGTTGCAGAATCGCCTCCTGCCGCGCCTCGAAACGGCGAGGTACGTCGCGTGAAAGTCGCACTGGTCAACCCGCATTGGACATATGAGCACAGCATCTATTTCGGCTGCCGGCAGCCGCATTTGCCACTGGAGCTTGGGTACTGCAAAGCCCTGCTGGAGGCCGACAGCCACAGTGTGCTGATGCTGGATGGGCAGCTGCAAGATCTCGATAATGCTGCGCTTGCCGAGCGGGTGGCCGTATTCGAGCCGGACATGACGGTGGTCACGACCGCGCCGACTTACCTTTTCTGGCGCTGTGCACCGCCGGAGTTGCGGGTGCCGGCAGAATTCTTGAGACGTCTGGGCACGCGCGGCGGCCGAACCGTTGCCGTCGGACCGCATGGCTCAGCCACGCSCGCCCCCACCCTGCGAAAGCTTGGCGTCGATGTCGTTGCGCGCGGCGAATGCGAGGAAGTGGTGGCAGAGCTCGCTGAGCGGAGCGACTGGAGCGCGGTCCCTCACACGGCGCGGCTCGACAGCGGCGTRCTGGCCTGCAACGGTGGCGTAAACGTCAGCCGTTTCGCCGACCACCCGGCACTTCGCTGGCCGTTAGACTGGGTTGGCGCCCATTCGCACCATCATCATCGGTTCGACGCGGACCAGAATGGCGCCGGCGCAGAAGTAGAGGCTTCGCGGGGCTGCCCCTACAATTGCAGCTTCTGCGCCAAAATCGAATTTCGCGACGCCTACCGGCGCAGGAACCATGACGCCATCGTTGCTGAAATCGACGGCCTGATCGCCCAGGGCGTCGGGTACATCTATTTCATAGACGAGATCTTCCTGCCGCAGAAGGCATTGCTCGAGGCATTGGTCGATCGCGATGTGCTATTCGGAATCCAGACGCGCATCGATCTTTGGAAACCGGAGCTGCTGAAGTTGCTTGGCGAGGCCGGCTGCGTGTCGATCGAAGCCGGGCTCGAAAGCCTGACCGTCGAAGGCCGCGAGATGCTGGCCAAGCGCTGCCGGCTGGGGACCGAGGAACTAGCGGCGCTGCTGGTCGATGCCCGCCGGCATGTGCGTTTCGTCCAGGCCAACCTGATCGGCGTGGTCGAGGACGACCCTGCGTTGGTGGAATATTGGCGCAGGTACCTCATAGAGCACGGTGTCTGGGCCAACGAGCCGGTGCCGCTTTATCCCTATCCAAGCTCGCCCAGCTACCGCGAGCTCTGGGGCGAGCCCGACGATTTGGCCTGGGAGCGCGCGCACGAGCACTATCTCGCATCATTCCAGACATTCAGCGACATCCAGGACCAGCGCCCGCGCGCCCTGGCCGAGTTGGAGTCCTCATGCTGCAATCATTGATCCATCGCCCGAGGCGCATCCTCATGACCACCGATGCGGTCGGCGGGGTCTGGCGCTACTCGCTCGACTTAGCGCGCGAGCTCGCCGCCCAAGGCAACAGTTTGGTGCTTGCCGGGCTGGGGCCAGAGCCTTCAGAGGAACAGGCACGAGAGGTGCAGTCCTTCGCAACGCTCACATGGCTCGATACCCCCCCGGACTGGATGACCCGCAACGAGAGCGATCTCGAAGGCTTGCCCGGCGAGCTTCGGGACCTTGCAAGGGCCAATGCTGTCGACCTCGTTCACCTCAACGCACCGGCCCAAGCGGCAAAGCTCGATCTGCCGTGTCCCGTCGTCGCGGTTTCGCATTCCTGCATAGTGACGTGGCTGCATGCGGTACGCGGTCAAGTCGCAGCGGGGGCCTGGGCCTGGCATAAAGACCGCAACAGGGCTGGTTTCAATCGAGCCGAAGTCGTAGTTGCACCCAGCCGAAGCCACGCCGACATGCTGGAGGCCTGCTACGGGCCGCTCGCGCGGCTGAGCGTCGTACACAACAGCGCCCTCGCCGGCCCTATAGCATCGCGGCGCAAGCCTTTCGTCTTCGCAGCCGCCCGCTGGTGGGACGAAGGAAAGAACGCGGCGGCGCTGGACGCCGCGGCCGCAGTTATCGAATGGCCGGTCTATGCCGCCGGCCCGCTCGACGGTCCGGATGGGCAGAGGGCGTGTTTCGATCATTGCCTCGCGCTTGGCCCGATCGGCCATGCCGAGACGCGTCGGCAAATGGCCCGGGCCGGCATTTTCGTTTCGACATCGATCTATGAGCCCTTCGGGCTTGCCGCTCTGGAAGCCGCACTCTCGGGCACGCCACTGGTGCTCGCGGACATTGCGACCTATCGAGAGATTTGGGACGGCGCGGCCATGTTCGTCGACGCGCGCGAGCCGCATTCGCTTGCCGAATGCATCGCCCGCCTCTCCCGCGACGGAGGATTGCGGCGTCAGCTCGGCCGGCGCGCCGCTCGGCGGGCGCGCAACTTCTCGGTGCAGGCACAGGCAATGGCGATGCRCAAAATCTATGATCAGGCTGCGATCGCGGCTGCAGGGCGCTGATCATGCATTTCGTTTTCTACACGCATTCCGTCGTTTCCGATTGGAATCATGGCAACGCGCATTTCCAGCGCGGTATCATGCGCGAGCTCATTTCGAACGGACATCATGCCCTCGCACTCGAGCCCGCGGACGGATGGAGCCGTTCGAACCTGCTGGCCGAGCAAGGGCCTTTCGCTATCGAACGCTTCCGGAAGGATTTTCCCGAACTCGTTCCCGTGACCTATGATGCTTCTTTCGACCACGAAGCATGGATTGCCGACGCGGACGTGGTGATCGTCCACGAATGGACTGACCCGGATCTGGTCGCACGCATCGGAAGAGCGAAGCTCTACGGCGGCAATTTCACGCTGCTGTTCCACGACACGCATCATCGCGCAGTATCGGCGACGCAGTCGATCTCTGCACTGAGCCTTGAGCATTACGAGGGTGTTTTAGTCTTCGGTGAGGCGTTGCGGGAGAGCTATCTTCGAGCCGGTTGGAGTAAGCGAGTTTTCACCTGGCATGAGGCGGCGGACGAACGGCTGTTCAAGCCGTCTTCCGATGTCGATCGCGTCTCGGACCTGATCTGGATCGGCAACTGGGGCGACGACGAACGCAGCTCTGAAATCCAGGAGTTTCTCGTCGAGCCGGCGCGCGAGCTCGGACTGTCGGGAACCGTTCACGGCGTACGCTACCCCGCGCACGCGCGTGCCGAATTGGCCAACGCGGGCCTTAGCTACGAGGGCTGGATCGCCAATGCCGATGTCCCGAAGGTCTTCGCACAGCATCGCGCCACGGTGCACATTCCGCGCCGGCCTTACCGGGAACACCTGCCCGGCATTCCCACAATCCGCATGTTCGAGGCATTGGCCTGCGGCATTCCTCTCATCTCAGCGCCCTGGTCCGACGTCGAAGGGCTGTTCCGTCCCGGCAAGGATTTCCTTTTTGCCCGCGACGGCGCGGAGATGCGGCGACACTTGCGTGCTGTGCTGCATGACGCCCAGCTAGCAGAGGAACTGGCGGCAGCCGGGCTGCAAACCATTCTTGCGCGGCACACATGCCGGCGCCGCGCGCGCGAGTTGTTCGACATACTTGCCGCATGCGGCAATCGCCATGCGGTCGACAAGATGYCAGCAAAGGAGGCCGTCGCGTGAAGATCGCCTTTTACGGATCGAGCCTGCTATCGTCCTACTGGAACGGCGCAGCCACTTATTATCGGGGCCTGCTGAAGGCACTTTCCCAGCGCGGCTACGAAATCGTTTTCTATGAACCGGACGCCTTCGATCGGCAGAACCACCGCGACATCGAGATCCCCGAGTGGTGCGACGTCGTCGTCTATGAAGCGACGCCGGATGCTCTGATGCAGGTCGCGTCCCGCGCCGCGCACGCTGATATTGTCGTCAAGGCAAGTGGCGTCGGCTTCGAAGATGAAGCGCTGATGCGAGCCGTGCTCAATSACGCCCGTAACGACGCGCTCACGGTGTTCTGGGACGTCGACGCCCCTGCGACGCTCAGCGAGTTGCGAAAGGATCCCGACCATCCACTCCACGAAGAGCTGAAGAGGATCGGGCTGGTCCTGACCTATGGCGGCGGCGATCCGGTCGTGCGTGAGTATCGAGCGCTTGGCGCGGCCGAATGCGTGCCGGTCTACAATGCGCTCGATCCCGAAACGCACTACCCGGTCGCCGGGAATCCGCGTTTCGCCTGCGATCTCGCCTTTCTCGGTAATCGCCTGCCGGACCGCGAGGCGCGGGTCGAATGCTTCTTCCTTCAGCCAGCTCGCGCATTGGCCAGCCAACGATTTCTGCTCGGCGGGTCCGGCTGGGGTGACAAGCAATTGCCTGCGAATGTCTCGTGGCTCGGCCACGTTGGTACACGCGATCACAACGCCTTCAACGCCACGCCAAAGGCGGTGCTGAACATCAGCCGCGACAGCATGGCCAGCAACGGCTTTTCGCCGGCAACACGCGTTTTTGAGGCGGCTGGTGCGGGGGCATGTCTTATCACAGACGCTTGGGTCGGCATCGAGATGTTCCTGAGGCCCCGCGAAGAAATCCTGGTCGCGCGGGACGGCACGGAAGTCGCCGAAATCATGCGCACGCTTACGCCACGGCGAGCGAAGGCGATCGGCGCAGCGGCGCGACGCCGTGTTCTGGCCGAACATACCTACGCGCTGAGGGCTCGACTGGTTGACGCGATCTTCAAGGCGCGTTTCCAGGGCCGTACCGTGGAGGCTGCGGAATGACGAAAGCACTCAATATTGTGATCCTTGGCCTTTCGCTGTCATCTTCCTGGGGCAATGGCCATGCGACCACGTTCCGGGGGCTGTTACGGGCGCTCAACCAGTTCGGTCACAGCGTCACATTCCTCGAACGTGATGTGCCTTGGTACGCGCATCAACGCGATCTGCGCGACCCCGATTTCTGCAACTTACGCTACTACGACACCGTCGACGAACTCCGTCGCAACCATAAACAGGCCCTGCAGCGCGCGGATGTTGTGGTTGTCGGCTCGTTCGTACCTGAAGGCCGGGCAGTGATCGACGAACTCGCGTCGATTTGCACCGGGCAATTCTGCTTTTATGACATCGACACGCCAGTGACGCTCGCAAGGATTATCGAAGATGATTGCGATTATCTCGCCCGTCGGCAGATTCCCTATTTCGACATCTATTTCTCCTTCACGGGCGGACCGACCCTCGATCGCTTGGAGCTCGAATTCGGCGCGCGTCGAGCGGAACCGCTCTATTGCTCCGTCGACCCCGAGCGGCACCATCGGACGCGAAGCAAGATCAAATGGGATCTCGGCTATCTCGGCACCTACAGCCCGGACCGGCAATTATTGCTGGAAGCGCTACTGGTCGAACCAGCGCGAAGGCTGCCGGAACAACGATTCGTGGTCGCCGGTTCGCAATATCCTCCCGACATCACTTGGCCTCCCAACGTCGAGCGGATCGAGCACCTGCCCCCCGCCGAGCATGCCGCCTTCTACAGCATGCAGCGGTACACGCTGAACCTGACACGCGCGTCGATGATTGCGGCCGGTTGGTCGCCCAGCGTGCGGCTTTTCGAGGCCTCTGCTTGCGCGACCCCCATCATCAGCGATCRCTGGCCTGGCCTCGAAAGCTTCTTCCCGAAATCTGCGATTCGGACGGCTGGTCGCGCAGAAGACGTAACCGGGATCCTCCTCGGGCAATCGGACCGGGCAAGGCTCAGCATGGCCAGGCAGGCTCGCTCGATAGTCCTGGCGAGACACACCGGAGCCGTTCGGGCACGTGAGTTCACTTCCGCGCTGACGCAACCGGCACGGATACGCCCGGTGCTCGATCTGCATGTCGAAAGTGCAGCGTGACAGGCACATAGGAGAACATAGAGATGCGGCGTTCAAGAAAGCTTCAACAGACACAGACGGTGCTTGTCGCAGGCGGCGCCGGTTTCCTCGGCTCGCACCTATGCGAGGCCCTGTTTGATAGCGGCTATCACGTGATCTGCGTCGACAACTTTCTGACCGGACGGATGGAGAACATCGCTTCACTTATAGGCCAATCGCGCTTTCGACTGATCGAGCACGATATCTGCAGTCCTCTGGAGCCAGGTGAACCGATCGGCCGCATTTTCAACCTGGCATGCGCCGCATCGCCGCCCCGCTACCAGGCTGACCCGGTTCACACTACACGTACCTGCGTAATCGGAACGCTTAACTTGCTTGAGCTTGCCGTCCACGACGGCGCACGCTTCTTGCAAGCCTCAACCAGCGAAATCTATGGTGATCCTAAACAGCACCCGCAACGCGAAGACTATCTCGGCCATGTGAATTGCATCGGTCCGCGCGCCTGCTACGACGAAGGCAAGCGTACGGCGGAGACGCTTTGCTTTGACTATCTCCGAGCCGACATGGCTGACATTCGTGTCGCGCGCATCTTCAACACTTATGGTCCGAGAATGGACCCTGCCGACGGCCRCATTATCTCGAACCTAGTCATGCAGGCACTCGAAAGGCAGCCGTTGACGATATTTGGCGACGGCCGACAGACGCGATCCTTTTGCTACGTCACCGATTTGGTCGACGGGCTGCTGAGCCTCATGGACATCGAGCCTAATCCGCGCCAGCCGATCAACCTCGGCAACCCCGGAGAATTCACGATTCTGGAGGTGGCAGGCCTGGTGCAGGAACTGACCGGCACCAGATCGACCATGAAATTCCTGCCCTTGCCGGAGGACGATCCTCGACGACGGCGCCCTGATATAGCTCGAGCGAAGGCGCTTCTTGGCTGGTCGCCCAAAGTGCCCCTCAGGCAGGGCTTGCTGCAAACCGTAATGCACTTCGCCGACCTTGATGACACGTCGATGGTGCCGGCGATCTCGACGAACGGCAGACCTGGCGCGCGCAGATCAGGAAAATTCAACTCCAAGGCCCCGGATTCGGCCAGCGTTCTTWTCGCCCAGGCGGAACATCCGACTGCGGTTCTGGTTGGACTTAAAAGCCAGCGAGGAGAACGTAGTCGTGAAGCCGAAGCGATCAACCAAAGACATCGAGCAGATGGCGGCCGCGCAAACAGYCGCCTTCCTGCGACGAGCCTCCATCACGTACCTCGAATGTTGCGTCAGCCTGATGATGACGCACCTTCAACGCGAAGAGGTTGCCGCAATCCTGGAACAGGAAGCTGACATGCTGCGCAGGCTGGACTAAGGCCACYGGATCCCACGGACAGTTTCGTTCCAGATTGCCGCACCGATCTTTGCACGAGCTCCTTGCCGAGAAGGAGAGCTGGTATGAGTCTCAGCACGATCCTCATCATCATTCTCATCTTGCTCTTGATCGGCGCGATCCCGACTTGGCCGTATTCGTCGGGTTGGGGCTATGGACCTTCGGGCCTGGTCGGCGCCCTGCTTGTCATCCTGGTGATCCTGGCTGCCATGGGCAGGATTTGAGGCATCTGTCTCGCTACCRTCCTCATTCGGTCGACTGGCTGACAGCATCGGAGGCTTGCCGTATCGGCTGCTGGGTTTCGGATGCAACTCGCACCTCAGCAAATTTTCTTCACAGCGGACGATCCACTTCTGATCCAAAGGCCAGCCAGGATTAGTGCAGCTGCCAAGTAGAACGCGCTAGCACCCACCCACATGAATAAGCCTCCAAGCTGCTGGTCTTCCAACGCTGTCAGGTTCCATTGCGGCGCTGCCGAGTTCCTGGCGATAAAGATCTCATTTTTCGACAGAGCCAAAATCGCGCCGAGCAGCCCACAATGCATGGAGGTGAAGAACAAATAAAATAGCGAAGCGCCGTAGCCCTTCCGGCGCGCTCGGCCATTGAGCAAAGCCCACCAGAAGATCAACGCGCTTGCGAGGAAGCTGAAATGCTGCAGCCAGTGTATCGGCGTGCTCGCCAACGCAGCGTCGAACAGAACTGGYATATGCCACAACCAGATGGCGAGGCCGTGCAGGATCGTTRCGGAAACCGGCTCTGTCAGACTTCGCCATATGGTTCGAACAAATGGCCATCGTAACGCCCCCGCGAGCTGTTGCCGAATGGTGGGAGGAAATGCCCACAGTGTGGCGCCGAGCGGCCGCGAGAGGACAAGCGGAGGAGCTGCTGCGACCATCAGGATCTCATGTTCTATCATGTGCGCCGCGAAGAGCCGCTCGCCCAATCCATGCAGAGGCGACAAGAAAGCTGCGAAAAGTAGTGCCCACCCCGCCGCGAAGCAGCCCGGCTGYCACCACGCGATGCCATGCCCGGCTCCTGCCTGTCCCCAAAGCCGCGCCAAGYCACCAACGTAGAGCAGCAACGCGAGGCCAAGCGGGGCGACAGTCATATCGGGAGGGAACCAGCCGTCAGGGTGCTGTTCAGCGCCATGTGCGAATGCGGCGCCCGGAACCAGCACGATGCACAGCCCCGCAACCAGCGTCCTTGGCAATTGTCCCTTTTCGATGCTGGGGACGACCCGCATCAGAGCCTCGGCAGCCAATAAAGGACTGCATAGAGCGGCAACCACGACAGGACGACAAAATACCAGTAGAACGCATTGTCCTCTGCATCGCTGAAGCGTTTGCCGGACCCATGCCGCGTGAACATCAGTACGGTCAGGACCAGCGTGTCGGCGACGTCGGTCAGCACATGCACGCCATGTAGGCCGAGAAGAAGCCAAACAAAGGAAGCGTAGGCGTTGTCGCTCCAGCGCACCGGCAAGACCGAAAATTCCATGATGCGCAAGCCGACAAGCACCAGACYGACCGCGCTCATCACCAGAAGCAGCAGACGGACCGAGCGCAAGCTCTCCTGCATMGCTGCCCGCCTTATCAGAAAATTCGGCAGCGCGCTGACTATCAGGATGAGCGTGAACGTCGCGGACCAGGTTAGATCCAAAGGAACAGCGTCCTTTGCCCAATTGCTGTTGGTGACGGCTAGATAGAGATACCCGCCAATGCCAAGTGCGAACCCCGTCCCCTCCAGCAGGCAGAAGGAAAGGGTTCCCCACCAAGGCGTGACACGCGAACCGAAGGCGTAGGTAGGCAAGCCGGAGACATCCATGATGGTGCGGTCCATCTAGACGTTCTCCTCGGTAGTTTTCGGCCAGAACCAGGCGATCAGCACAATGGCAACGACAGGCGAACCCCAAGTGATCGCCCATGGCGTGTAGATCGAACCGATGAAGGCGACGGCAGTGGCGAACGCCGCCAGAAAAGGCCAAATCGACGGCGCCGGCGATTCCTCTCTAATGTCAGGCCGCGCCTCGGTGATGCTCGTCACGATCAGCTCGCGCTCATCGACTTTAAGACCGCTGACCACCGGCCTGTCGTCGCCCTGGCTCCATAGCGGCGACGCGCCTGTGACGTAGGGAATGCGGTCGAAATTCTGCGGCTGGGGCGGCGAACTGGTCGCCCATTCCAGCGTGTCGGCGCCCCACGGATTGTCGCCGGCAAGAGAGCCCGAGCGGGCATTGACTGCCATGTTGTAGAGCATGAGCAGGAAGCTCACGAAGAACAGCAGCGCACCGGCGCTGGCGAGCAGGTTGAGCCCGCCCCAGCCCATTTCTGCGGGGTAGGTGTAGACCCTGCGCGGCATACCATGGAGGCCGAGCAGGTGCATGGGAAAAAAGGCTGTATTGAAGCCGATGAAGGCAAGAGCGAACTGCCATTTGCCGAGCCGYTCGCTCATCAGCCGACCCGTGATCTTAGGGAACCAGTAGTAGACGGCAGCGACAATTGGAAAGACAGTCCCGCCTATCAGCACATAGTGAAAATGGGCGACGACGAAATAGGTGTCGTGGACCTGCGCGTCGATCGGTACCGACGCCAGCATGACACCCGAAAGCCCACCGATGACAAAGATGAAGAAGAAGCCGAGCACGTAGATCAGCGGCGTCTTCAACACCGGCTTGCCATCCCAGAGCGTAGCGATCCAGCAGAATATCTGCACGCCGTTCGGAATGGCGATCGCCATAGAGGAGGCGGTGAAGAATGCAGCGCCTACCTGCGGCAACCCTGTCACGAACATATGGTGGACCCATAGGCCGAACGACAGAAAGCCGATCGCGATCAGCGACAAGACCATTGGCAGATAGCCGAACACCGGCCGTCTGGAGAAAGTTGCAACGATCGACGAGACGAAAGCGGTCCCGGGCAGGAAGATAATGTAGACTTCCGGATGGCCGAAGAACCAGAAAAGGTGCTGCCAGAGCAGCGGATCGCCGCCCGCTTGAGCGTTGAAGAATTGCGTGCCGACCAGCCGATCCATGATCAGCATCGACGAGGCGAGCATGACCGCCGGCATGGCGAAGATGATGATGAAGGAATGGACCAACATGGTCCACACGAAGAGCGGGATGCGGTCAAGCGTCATGCCCGGCGCGCGCTGCTTCAGAACYGTAACGATGATCTCGACTRAGACCGCGAGCGCAGCAACCTCTGTGAAAGTGATCATCTGCGCCCAATAATCAGGCCCCTTGCCGGGAGTGAAATCCAGGTTCGCGAGCGGCACGTAGGAGAACCAACCGACATCCGGGCGAATGCTCAAGGCGAAGCCGCCCCATAACATCAGTCCGCCGAACAGATAGACGTAGTACGAAAAAGCGTTGAGTCGCGGAAAGGCAATGTTGCGCGTGCCGACCATAAGCGGCACCAGGTAGACGGCGAACGCCTCGCCGACCGGCACTCCGAACAGGAACATCATCGTCGTGCCATGCATGGTGAAGAGCTGGTTATAGAGCTCGGCACTGACGAGGTCGTTGTCAGGCCGCGCAAGTTGCAGCCGCATAATCACCGCCAGGATGCCGCCCGCCAGCAGGAAGGCGAAGGCGGTCACGGCATAGCGCAGCCCGATGATCTTATGGTCGACGGTCGAAAGAACGCCGATCAAACCACGCGTAGTGCCCCAGGTCTTGGCCAATCGAGCGCGCAGTTCTTCGTCGCCGAGTTCGGTGTCGCGGATCTCATGGCGCACTTCGATCCCAAGGCTCATTGCGAACTCTCCAACAAAGCGGAGGTGAAGACGCGTTGCTTCGTGAGAAAAGCGGTCGGCTTTGCCGGCGCGGCTTGGCCGATGCGCCAGCGTTCGAATTCGTGTGGCTGCAGTGCCACGACGAAGATCGCCATATGCGCGTGCTGCTGACCGCAGAATTCGGCGCATTGGCCGCGATATACGCCGGGCTTGCTTGCTTCAATTCGGAGCTCGTTGCTTTTGCCGGGGATGAGATCAAGCTTGCCAGCGAGGCTTGGTATCCAGAATGAATGAATGACATCTGCGGTCATGAGCTTGATGTCGACTGGACTGCCAACCGGAATACGAATCTCATTCGCCGTTTCGAAGCCATTGTCGCCCTCATAGCGGACCTGCCACCACCACTGATGCCCTATTACCGAGATCGTCAGCACGGCACCGGCACCGCTCCCGAAAATCGTTCTTTGTCCGCGGAAGCTGAGCACGGCCAAGCCTGATAGAACGATGGCGCTCAACGCGAGCATTCCGGCAAAGGCGACGATCATAGGCCGCTTGACGGCTGGACGCACTTCAGCAGATTCGCCGCGACCGTCTCGCCGGCGGGTTAGCGCCAGGAGCAGGCCTGCCATAGTGAGGAGCCAGACAAAACCGAGTATGGCGGTAAAGGTCCAGAACAGAACAGCAACCGTGTCGGCTTGCTCGCTATGCGGATCGAGAGCCGACTGCGCACCGGCGCAGCCTGATAAGAGAGCGTATCCGCCGACAGCACCCAGGAGGCTGGCCAACCTCGCCCTTAGACAGGCTTTGAGAACAAGAGGGAGCGCGGGATCCGCAACCCTCTGTTGCTGTTCCGCGTTGTTGGGGTCGTCCGTTGCCGAGGAGGCGCATCCGTGAGCCTGAAACACGACGCCAGAATTTTCCGCGAGCCGGGATTCTACGTGGCGACGCTCCTCGCCTTCTGCCTGGTTGGCGGCGTTCTTCTGTTTTGCGGCATTTACGCGCCTTAGCTGCAGCAGCAAACGCCCGGGGCGGTCGCCGCACCCAAAATTCTGGATCTCGTGAGCCGGCCGGAAGTCCATTCAGCGTGGTAACCCGCGGGAGAGGATGCTTCATCGGTTGTCCGCTTTCACGGTCCGCCCGTGCTTGAACAGACAGAGCGAGAGAAAGTTCCTTAAATCGACCTCGGTCTTCCTTGCGCAATATGTGCCCTCGCCGTCTTAGCCGAGATTCTGCGAGGCTCCGAGACGCGCTTCATTGCGAGCCTTCGGATCGCTCGGAAAAATAGGCCGAAACTGCTCGTATATCATYATCCGTGAGACGTTGGGCCGCGGTCGCCATGATGCGCCAGAACTGCGTGCCGCCCCGGCTCTCGGACCTGAATAGCTTCAGCTGCTGTTCGAGGTATGCGGCATGCTGACCGTCAAGCCCCGGAAAGACCGGGTTTCTGTCGGAACCGATGTGGCACCCAGAACAGGCAGGCACGTTCCGTTCTGGAAATCCAGCCTCTGCGATTTGCTGTCCTTTGTTGATTATCTCGCCCGGGCTTTGACCGCGACCCATGGAGATCGGCGGTTGTGTCGCAAAATGCCTGGCAAGCGCGTCCATTTCTGCCGGGGAGAGGCCGGTCGTCGGCAAAGCCATGAAGCCGCTCGTGCGATCTCCGCTGGCAAAGGCCTGGAGGCTGGAGCGCAGATAGGCTTCTTTTTGGCCARCCAGGGCGGGCATGAGATCACCCCTGCCCTCGCCGCGGTCTCCGTGACAGCGCACACAGTCAGCGAGTGCGCCCGGAGCGCCAGGGTGCAGTTCGCTGCCAAAGGCAAGTGCCCGAAATTCGTCCATATTGAGTTTCGGAAGTTCCCGCAGGAAGGCGACCATTGCCCAAATCTCGTCATCGCGGTCGCGGGCCGGCCAGGCCGGCATGCCCGTGAAGCGTATTCCATGCTTGACGATCCGAAACAGTTGAGCGTCGGTCCAATCTCCGACAGTCCGTGCGAGATCCGGCGGTTGCGGAAGCATTCGCAGCACCGCCGCAGATCGGGGCTCGCCAGGTGCGCCGTGGCAAATCGCGCAGCCTCGCGCAAAATGCCCGGCAGCGGCCGGCAACTCTCGCCTGTCCAGAGTTTTCGGAGCGGTCACCGTCAAAGCGTATGTGCGCACGGCCGAGCGCATGGCGAGATCGAGGAACCAAGCCGTCACCTTCCAATGGCCGGTGCTGGCGCCAACATTGAAAAAGCCGATCCAGGCTACAAACAATATCAGCACAGGCAGACCGATGGAGCCGAAGAGGACATGCTTCAGCCGGATGACCGTCGGCTGGTTTGCCACCCTAGCGATCTCATCTTCTTCACCGGACTTGGCACTGGATGGCTGTGGCCAGGGACGGATCCGAGAATCTGGCATCATTGCAAGGCTTTCAAATAGCGCGCGATCATCTGAACATCGGTTTGTGGAAGCATATCGAATGCCGGCATTTTCACGCCTGGTTTCACCAGGTCGGGTCGGGCAATGAACTGTGCAATGGCTTCATCGGTATTCGGCAGGATGCCGGYGCCRATCRCTCTTCGCGATCCGATATGAGACAGGTCCGGGCCGATCGTCCCGTGGGCCTCACTGCCTCTTATGGTGTGGCACGCGCCGCAACCGTTGCGCAGGAACAACCCTAGTCCACTATTCGGCTGGTATTGCGATCCGGCTTGCTCTTTGGCCCGCTGCGCAATTCCGATTGTCAGGAATGTCGCCACCACCGCAGGCTCGAAGGGCCGCGCACGCCGGTGCTCGCTCTCTGCTGCACCGGGAAACCAGAGAGTGCAGCCCATCAGCAGGAAGACGGTGAGGTTTGAGAACATAGTACTTCTCCCGCGCTTTAACTGGGGAGGTTGGGTAGGGTTCCATGCGGTTTGCCGACGATCATGAAACCTGCTGGATCGGCACAACCGACCGCCTTGCGGCTTTCCAAAAAATGGGAAGAGAAATGTCAGATATTCCTGCTGAGGAAGTTGAGGGCCGGCTGAACGCAATTCGGCTGATCGTCACCTTCCTGCTGGCGGAAGCTGCCCGAGTTTCGGGCAATCCCGAACGCCTGTTCAAGAAAATGAGGACGAACTGCAGCTTCACAATCACCAGGAAGACCCCGGTTCATTTCCTTCCAAGGCCTTGCGATCGAGGCCGCCCTAACCGGTGAGCTAGTCTAAAGTTGATCGCAGACCGAGCGAGAGGCCAGCTGAAATCCGAATAACTGCCTCTTCGAGCAACACCCAGCCTCCCAAAGCGCGCCCCCTGATCAGAGCAGGGAAGCGACGGCAGCCGTGACGCAGGTGAGCGACAGAAAGCGCATCGGCCATGGAGTGATGCGACGCTTGCGCCGTCTGCTGACGGTGGCCGACGCAAGCCACTATTCGGCTTCGCAATTTTTCCGTCCGGCGAGGAACATTCGAGGCTGATCGCAGTTCGGCAGCGAGGAACTTACCTCCAACAACAGAGGCGAAGATTTCGTGACATCGAAAAAGGTTCGTATCGGCATTGTCGGTATYGGCAATTGCGCATCCTCCCTTGTGCAAGGCCTCACCTTTTATCGGCAAGCAAATTGCAACGAGCCGATCCCGGGGCTGATGCATACGGATCTCGGTGGTTATCATGTCGAAGACGTCGAGATCGTCTGTGCCTTCGACGTCGCCAAGAACAAGGTCGGGCGCGATGTGGGCGAAGCAATTTACACCGCCCCGAACAACACCTTCCGYTTTGCCGAAGTGGCACCGATGGGCATCCGCGTAGCACGTGGACCGACGCTCGACGGTATCGGCAAATACCTGCGCGACGAGATTGAGGAAGCGGATGAACCTGTTGCCGACGTGACCGCAGGCCTTCGGGAAAGCGGAGCCGAGGTTCTGGTATCCTATCTGCCGGTCGGGTCGGAAGCGGCCACCCGCTTCTATGCCGAATGCGCTTTGGCGGCCGGATGCGCTTTCGTCAACTGCATACCGGTCTTCATCGCTTCGAGGCCGGAATGGAGACGGCGTTTCGAAGAGCGCGGTCTTCCGCTTGTCGGCGACGACATCAAGAGCCAGGTCGGCGCCACCATTGTTCACCGTCTGCTCGCCAATCTGTTCCGGGAGCGCGGGGTTCGTATCGACCGGACCTACCAGCTCAACTTCGGYGGCAACACCGATTTCCTCAACATGTTGGAGCGCGAGCGGCTGGAATCGAAGAAGATCTCAAAGACGCAATCGGTCACCAGTCAGATTGATGTCCCGCTCGAACCCGGTAACATTCATGTCGGGCCCAGCGACCATGTGCCTTGGCTCACTGATCGCAAATGGGYCTATATCCGCGTCGAAGGCACGACTTTCGGCGGTGTACCCCTGAATGCCGAGCTCAAGTTGGAAGTCTGGGATTCGCCCAACTCCGCCGGAGTGGTGATCGATGCCATACGCTGCGCGAAGCTTGCTCTCGATCGCGGCATTGCAGGGGCGCTGACGGGGCCTTGCAGCTATTTCATGAAATCACCGCCGCAGCAGTTCACCGACGCTGAAGCCCGCCTACGGACGCTCGCCTTCATCGCCGGCAGGGACGAGCCGATGCTCGACGCCGCGGAATGACCACGACCTTCTTCCTCGTCCGGCATGCCGCGTATGACAACCTTGGCTGTTACCTGGCCGGCCGTCTGGAAGACATCAAGCTTTGTCGCGCCGGCCAGGCACAGGCGCGACGTCTGGCGCGCCGAATGGCGAGGGAGTCGCTTGCCGCGATCCTGAGCAGCCCACGCAAGCGCACGTTGGAAACCGCGAAACCCATCGCCGTCGCCTGTAGCATCGAGCAAATCTCGATCCGCCAGGAACTGGACGAAATCGACTACGGCGCATGGTCCGGCAAGACGTTCGAAGAACTCAATGCTGATGCCGCTTGGCGGCGATGGAACCACCAGCGACACGACGCCCGCACGCCAGGCGGCGAGACAATGCACGATACGCAGCAACGAATTATCGGCCTGATGAATGTGCTGCGTCAGCAAACCCCAAACCGGTGTGTTGCGCTGATCAGCCACGCAGACGTGATCAAGGCTGCGGTGTGCCAGGTCCTTGGCTTGCAGCTGGGCGACTGTTTCCGRTTTGATGTCGAGCCCGCCTCGATCACCACAGTCGTCCATGGCGACTGGGGCTCAAAGCTCATCCGCCTCAACGAAGTTGCCTGATGGAGCTGCCCAATGCGGATGGTGATCTTCGGCCTCACTGTCACCTCCTCTTGGGGAAATGGTCATGYCACGCTCTGGCGCGGGCTAATACGTGCACTAGCGCCACTTGGCTGGCGCATCACGTTCTTCGAGCACGACAAGCCCTATTACGCCGGCRCTAGAGACCTGGACCATCTCGATGGCGGCGCTTTGGTGCTTTATGGCGCTTGGAGTGACATTGCCGACGCCGCGGCGATCGCCATCCGGGACGCCGACGTCGTCATCGTTACATCCTACTGTCCGGACGCCATCGAAGCTTCACGCCTGGCGCAAGAGAGCCGTCCTAGGCTCAAGGTATTCTATGATCTCGACACCCCGGTGACGCTCGCGCGCATCGAGCAGGGCGATCAACCGCCCTATTTCGGTCCGGAAGGACTTCGCAATTTCGATCTGGTGCTGAGCTACACTGGCGGCCCAGCGCTCAATGCACTCAAGACCGTTCTGGGCGCGCGTCTCGTCCTGCCGCTCTATGGACATGTGGATCCTCAGCACCATCGACCGGCGCAGCCCAGAGTGGAGTTTGCCGGCGATCTGTCGTATCTCGGCACCTATGCTGAAGATCGCCAGGCAGGCGTCGAGAAACTGCTGGTCGCGCCCGCAGTCCGGAAGCGCGATTGTCGCTTCGTCATAGGCGGCGCACAGTATCCGCAGGATTTTCCTTGGAGCGACAACATCTTCTTCGTCAGGCATCTGCCGCCTGCCGACCACCCGGCGTTTTTCTGTTCGTCACGCCTCACCCTGAACGTCACCCGCGGGGCGATGGCACGGAAAGGTTGGTGTCCGTCGGGCCGGCTGTTTGAAGCGGCAGCTTGYGGCGCCGCGATCATTTCCGATGCGTGGGAGGGCCTGGACAATTTCTTCGAACCCGGAAACGAAATCCTGCTCGCACATTCCACCGACGATGTGGTCGCCGCGCTCRATTTGTCAAACCGCGAGCTCGCAGCACTACGGCGCCGAGCGCACGAACGCGTTCTCGACGAACACACATCCGCGCGCCGCGCTGCGGAACTGGACAAAATGCTGAACGATGCCGCTGGGGCGTCAGCAAACGAACCGATGAAGGAAACCGTCTGATGTTGGGTATCGTGCCTGCGGCAGGTCGCGGCAGYCGCATTCAACCGCTTGGTTTTTCCAAGGAACTGCTGCCGGTGGGCAGCCGGATGGACGGGCAAACCGAGCGTCCCTGCGCGGTGAGCGAATATCTGGTGCGCCGGATGATGCGCAACGGCGTCGACAGAATCTGCTTTATCATCGGTTCGGGTAAGTCGGACATACTCGAATACTATGCAGCAGGCTATGAGGGCGCGGCTGCCATCTTCGTGGCGCAACCCTCTCCGATCGGCCTTTGCGATGCGATCTTCCGCGCCGCCCCCCTCGTTCCATCGGACGAGACAGTCCTCATCGGTCTGCCGGATACAATCTGGTTCCCCGAAGACGGTTTCTGCCATCTTCCAGATGACCGGCTGTCATTTCTGCTGTTTCCTGTAGATCGGCCGGAGCTTTTCGACGCCGTGGTCGTCGATCAGGATGCCAGGGTTGAGGAAATCCAGGTCAAGCAACGCAATGCAGCCTCCGACTGGGTTTGGGGCGCGTTCAAAATGCCTGGCTGCACCTTTCACCGGCTCGCGGCGCTGTGGCGCGCGCGGGATGGTCGCGATGAGTATTTCGGAACGCTGATCAATGCGTACCTGTCCGTAGGAGGCCAAGCGTGGGGCATCAAAGCGGGCTCGGCTTATGTCGATGTCGGCACGTTCAACGGCTACCGAACGGCGCTCCGGCTGCTTGAAAGCTATGACGCGGCGGATGGCACCTCGATGCCCRCACCGCCGATCCGTTCGCAGGTGCCGTCCTTGGCAGGCGAAGGAGGCTGATCATGCTGCATTCCCATGCGGAAATTCGCCGCCGCATCGATGCGCTGGGGYCTTGGTTCCATAACATGGAACTGGCCGGCGTGCAGACAGCACCCAACCATTTTCTCGGCAACTACCCCTTGATCAAATGGCAAAAATTCGCGGATGYGATCCCGGCTGACCTTTCGGGCAAGTCGGTACTCGATATCGGCTGTAACGCCGGCTTCTATTCCATAGAAATGAAGAGACGTGGCGCCGACCGCGTACTCGGCATTGACTTCGATGCGGACTATCTGACGCAGGCGCGTTTTGCTGCCGAAATCGTGGATTGCGACATCGAGTTCCGCGAGCTGTCGGTCTACGACATCGGCGCGCTCGGCGAAACCTTCGATATCGTGCTCTTCATGGGCGTGCTCTACCACCTTCGTCATCCGCTACTAGCGCTTGACCTGATCCGCGAGCACGTCGCGCGCGATCTGATGATCTTCCAGTCGATGCGACGCGGAAGCAGCGAAGTCCTCACGCTTCAGGAGAACTACCAATTCTGGACGCATGATCTGTTCGATCGACCAGAGTTTCCAAAGCTRCATTTCATCGAGCATCGCTACGCGGATGACCCAACCAACTGGTGGATCCCGAACCGCGGCGGCATCGAGGCAATGCTACGCAGCGCAGGTTTCGAAATCCTGCTTCACCCGGAAGACGAAGTATATTTCTGCCGCGTGTCCGGTGAGCCGGCCGGTGAAGGAGCGGTCTACCCGTCGAAAGGACAAAATGATGATTGAAGCCGCGATGATCTGGAACGAGCCCAACAACAAGTCGCATTGGGACCCCGAGCTCGATCCGGACTGGAGCCGCTTCGCCAACATGGYCATATTGGCAGCCGACGCGATCGGGCTCGAAAATCCCGCGATCACCAGAGTTCTTGGCGGCATTTCGCCCATCGATGCCGGCTTCATGTCGCTGATGAAAGGGCATGGCGTGCTGGATCACGTGGACGCCGTCGCCGTGCACGGATTCCCACTGGACTGGAATCTTTGGAACATTCACGAGTGGCCGCAGAAGCTCGGTGAGATCTCCCAAGTTACTGACCTGCCGATTTGGGTCAGCGAAGCCGGTGTGTCGAGTTTCGGCGCCGAGGAGGTTCAGGTCTGGGGCCTGCGACGGACGGCAGAACTCCTCCGTGGAAATGCACCCCGCGTCCAATGGTACAGCCTATATGATTTGCCTCACGCGTGGGGAGCGACCACCCGCCATCGAGAGGTAGAAGGCTCCTCCTATTATCGACATTTCTACATGGGTCTGTTGCGCGAGGACGGCACACCCAAGCCGGYCCTCGACGAGTTCCAGCGCCACACTCCGGAAATGGGGATCGTCCAGTGGTTCCATTTCGAGGACCATCGGCTGCACGATGCTGTCGCCTGGATGAAGCGGCTGGGCGTGACTAACCTGCGCACAGGCCTTTCCTGGGCAGACAGCTTCAGGCCGAATGCCCTCGATTGGTTTGACCGCCAGATGGAAGCCCTTGCAGATTTCAACGTCACCGTCACTTTCTGCTTTACACCCGAACATCGAGGCCTGCAGCCACATCATACCAGCCCTCCACAGTTGGCCGAAGAATTCGCTGAATTCTGCTCAAGCATGATGCGCCGCTACGCACCTRGCGTGTGCAGCACCGCGACGCCGATGCGGCGGGTCTCGGCCGCATGAGKCCGCAATGTCGTCCGCCGAACAGTCATCAAATCCGCTGGTAGAATTCGCCACACGGCTGACCGGCAACGACATCGATCTAGGTGCCCGTGTGACAATTGTTGTGGCGCACCCAGATGATGAAACGATCGGCATCGGCGGCCATCTTGCCGCGCTGCCCGCCTGTCGTATCGTGCATGTGACCGACGGAGCGCCGCGCAATCTTGCCGACGCAAAAGCACATGGTTTCAGGACCTGGCAAGACTATGCTTGTGCCCGGCGTGAGGAATCGGTCGCTGCATTGTCAGCGGCGGGTTTGTCGGCGGCAAACCTGACCGGCCTTGCCTACCCCGACACTGAGGCGGCCAAGCATCTTGTCGCAATTGCGCAGGAACTGGCCTGCCTTTTCGCCGCCGCGGAGACGTGTTTTGTCTGCACCCATCCCTTCGAAGGCGGACATCCCGATCACGACGCCACTGCGTTTGCGGTCCATGCGGCATGCCATTTGCTGCGCCGCGACCGGTGCGCGGCRCCAACCATCGTCGAGATGGCATTCTATGCGGCGGGGCCGGRGGGCCCGATCTTCCAGGATTTCGTCGACGATCCGGGGTCGGATCGCCTCGAGGTCTGCCTAACCGAAGCGGCCTTTCGGCTCAAGCGGATCATGCTGGCCAGCCATAAGACGCAGCAGCGGACACTTGCACCGTTCTTCGGGTCGACCGAGCGGTTCCGCTTAGCACGCGCCTACGATTTCCGGGCACTGCCCAATAGCGGAAGGCTCTACTATCAATCGCTGCCGTTAGGCTTCGAGCCTTCGACGTGGCTGAGCGCGGCGGCCACCGCACTTGAGGAGCTTCGGCTCGATCAGCCATGACGCTTACCGTGCTCAACGTTGCCTATCCACTCGCACCGGTCGGTCCAGATGCGGTCRGTGGCGCCGAGCAGGTTTTGTCAATGCTGGATCGCGCACTGGTGAGGCTGGGCCACCATTCCATCGTCGTCGCCTGCCGGGGTTCCAGCGCGGCAGGGACCTTGGTCGAGACGCCTGCCGAAACAGGCGCGCTTGACGAAACGGCAAAGAGCCGCGCCCAGTGCGCGCATCGTGCGGCGATCGCAGCCGCGAGGGCGCGCTGGCCGATCGATGTCGTTCACCTGCACGGCATCGATTTCGACGCCTATCTGCCCGACGGCGGCCCGACACTGGTGACACTGCACCTGCCGCTCTCTTGGTACCCGCCCGAAGTGCTGAGGCCGGTTCGTCAAAATCTGTGGCTGCACGCCGTCTCTGAGGCTCAGCACAAGACCGCGCCTCCCGGGTCGAGACTGATCGCACCCATTCCCAATGGGGTCGATGTCGATGCGCTGAACGACGTGCGGTCGCGCCGCAATTTCGCGCTCGTGCTAAGCCGGATATGCCCGGAAAAAGGCATACACTTGGCGATTGAAGCCGCGAAGYGCTCCGGAGTGCCGCTTGCAATAGGAGGGCAACTATATCCCTACCAGACACATGTTCAGTATTTCGCCGACGAGGTGCAGCCTCGGCTTGACCGGCGGCGGCGCTTTCTGGGACCGCTCGGCTTTTCTGCCAAGCGCCGGCTTCTCAATGCCGCCCGCTGCTTGGTTATTCCGAGCCTTGCCGCAGAAACGAGCTCGCTTGTTGCCATGGAGGCGCTCGCCTGCGGCACGCCCGTCGTTGCCTTCCCGAATGGCGCTCTACCCAGCGTAGTTGAGCACGGCAAGACCGGCTTTCTGGTCAATGACGTTGACGAGATGGCGATAGCCATCGACGCGTCGGCTGACCTCAACAATGAAATATGCCTTGGCGAGGCGCGACTTCGCTTCTCGCTCGATCGCATGGTCTCAGCCTATATGGATGTCTATCGGGCATTGACGGACCTCGGCGCGTCGCGCGTACGGTTCGGGACCGTTCGATGAGCCACCTGCGTGCCGATGTCATCCGGGACCGAGATGGGCTCGACGATCTCGAGCCGCATTGGTGGCCGCTCTGGTCGCAATGCCGCTCTGCTACGCCTTTTCAATCACCCGCCTGGCTCTTGCCATGGTGGCGGACATTCGCGCCGGGCGATCTCTCAACGATCGCAGTATGGAGCGGAAATGATCTCGTTGGCTTGGCACCGCTCTACCTCGAACGCCAGGCTTCCGGTTCACTCCTCCTTCCGATCGGGATATCGGTGAGCGATTATCTCGATGTTCTATGCGCACCTGAGTTTGAAGAAGCCGTCGGGATTTTGATTGCCGAAGCAGTGCTTTCGCTCAAATGGTCACAWTGGATCCTGCCCAACCTTCCGGCCGAGGCCATAGCCCTGGACATTGCGCTGGGCCATATTGAAGACAGCCGATCTCCCAGCCTTACCGCTTGCCCAGTACTTTCCTTGGCTGGCGAAGGAGCGCTTGCCTGCTCGGTTCCGGCGCGAAGAAGACGCCAGCTACGTCGAGCTCTGAAAGCAGCGCAACAAAGAGGCCGTGTAGCGATCAAGCGAGCGGAGGGCGCTTCGGAGGTGTTTCTCGATCAACTAATCCGTCTACATAAGGCTCGGTGGGCCAGACAGGGTGGCGGCGTGCTGACCGATAGCGCCATCCGATTTCATCGTAATGCCTTGCCTCGTCTTGCCGAGAACCATTTGGCACGGTGTTGGGTGATCGAAATCGATGGTGCGGTCGTCGGTGCCTACTACGGGTTCCATCACCGCGACCGAGCCTACGCCTATCTCGGCGGCTTCGACCCTGCCTATTCAGACCAGAGCCCCGGTTCCATTCTGATTGGTAAGGCTATCGACGAAGCAATTCAGGACGGCGCGCGAGAGTTCGATTTTCTACGCGGTCGTGAGCGCTACAAATACAGCTGGGGAGCAGTCGACCGATGGACGACGCAACGAGTTTGGACCCGGAACGCGCCATGACACCGACGAAGCAAGATCGAATAGCGGCGAGGCGCATTCTCGCAAATTGCATGGCAAACGACCTGTCCGCCGAAGTCGCGGTCGCCAGATTGGCTGTCAAGACGGCGATCGGCGCGATCGAATTGGCGGAGATCGCACTGGAAATGCGAGCAAACGCCGTCCACAAGAGAGGCTGGCTCGAGGACACGGCCATACTGCTTTCCCGCTATGTTGACGCCTTTGACGATCTACGGTCGACGTCGGCTTCAGTGTGCCATACCCCCCCGGGCGACGAAACAAGTGAGATCACGGTCAGTAGGCTGGCCAGGAGCTTTGACGAGRCGGTCGCTATATCTCCGGCGGCTAGCGTCCAGCTTTCTTCCCTTGCCGATGAGGAAAAGCTTTCGGCTACAACAGCCGAAATCGCGGCCTGGCTGGAGCRACGACGTTTTACCGGCGCGGGCAACACAATTCTCGATATCGGCTGCGGCATCGGTCGTTTCGAATTCGCGCTTCACGCCAAGGCAAAGCATATTGTTGGTACCGATATCTCCTGCAGGATGATCRCTGTCGCGCGTCGACGGTGCRCCGGCCTCGCTAATGTGGAATTCCGCCAGAGCTCAGGCCTCGATCTCAGCGAATTTGTCAACGCCAGTTTCGACGGCGTATTGGCGGTAGATAGTTTCCCCTATTTGGTGCTCGCCGGCGTCGCCGAGCGGCACTTCGGTGAAATCGCGCGCGTCTTGCGCCCTGGCGGCATGGCGGCAATTCTCAACTATTCATACCGGCTGTCACCTATTGCCGATTCCTCCGACGTCCGCCGTCTCGCCCATGCATATTCCATGGACATCGTCGTCAATGCTGAGATGCCYTTCCGCCGCTGGGACGGCACTGCCTTTCTTATTCGTCGTACCGGCGGAACATAACGGACGGACCGAAGTTCGGGCGCATAAGTTGGCGGATTCCGGGAGAGAATGATGGCATCCGGCGGTAAGAAACATATGGGTCGCGGCAGTCAGGGCAAAGGTGCAGGGACAGGGGCGAAGGCGACGGCTCGGAAAGACTTGGTTGGCGAAAATGTCATCCTGTCGAATAGGGATAAAAAGCAGCATACAAAAGAACGCGGCCTCGACAGCAATCGGATCAAGTCCGATCAATATCAGGACCACTCAGCGGACCGACTCCCCGAAGATTGAGCTTTTGGTGGCTGTTTAGGTGCTTGGCGATCGCGCAAACGGATCAGGTATTGGAATAAGGCAGTAGGTTTCGCTCTGTCCACAACCTAGTGCGGAGACGAAGCCGAACGGCGGCTGAATGCGCCTTGCAAACTCTGGCCGCCTATGGTCTCACTGAATTTCGATGGGACCTTGTTTGCTATGAGAATGCCATGCCTCGTTCGAGCCAGCGCGATCTCGCCGGTCAGGCGAATCTGACGATAGACCAAGAGATTGCATCGTTGTTGACCGCCATCGAGCGGGAGAAAGTCCCTGACCGCCTGACTAAGCTCGCGATCGAATTGCAGAATGCGCTCATCCTGAAGCGTCGCTGCAAAACKGAGAGCTGACGACCTTCATCGATGTCTGTCAGCACCTCTGTCCCAATGATCCTCAGGAAGATGGTCACGTTTTTCGACCAGCGCTTGGGATGAGCTTTCATCAAGAAATTCCAACACGCTCGAGCGCGCCCGGTTGAGACGGCTTTTGATGGTTCCGACYGCGCAATCGCATATCTCGGCAGTTTCTTCGTAGCTGACACCCAACACACCAATCAGCATCAATACCTCGCGCTGATGCGGCGGAAGCCTCTGGATAGCTTGGTAGACTTCCTTAGTCCGAATCGACCAGTCCTGCGAGGCTTCCGAAATTGGTCGACTGGAGGCGCAATCAACCAGCCCAGGTGATTCTCTCGCGGCCGCCTTGACCCGCGTATAGTGCGTATTGCGCATGATGGTAAAAAGCCAGGACTTCAGGCGCGTTCCCGGCTCGAACTTGWCCAAGTTCGCAAGTCCTTTGGTCAAGGTCTCCTGAACCAGGTCATCGGCATCATCGGGCACACGGCAAAGGCTGCGAGCAAAAGCTCGCAAGGCGGGAATAAGATCGACGACAGCGATTTCGCCCGATACGCGGCCAGGCGCAACACGGCCTTGAGGTAACACGGTTCGAACCCCGGTAGCGAAAGTTGACACGGATTGATTATGGAGAATGCGTGAAAAAGACGATCGTTCCTGGCCCCAACGAACTTGTCTAAAGGTCACGACCTATGATTGCATCCCCAATCGACTTACAGGAACCAACTCGCGACGAGACCACCAGAGGCTGCAAGATTGCTACCGTGGTGATGACCCAGGGTGATCCGTGCTCCGGTAATTGACCAAGCCGCCATGATCCTGCGATCGTTCATCAGGTGCGCTTCAAAGCTGATCCGGCCGAACCTTCCTCTGTAGGAACGGCGAAACGGCAGAGGCTGGACAGGCCTTGAGCGGCGTCTCGGCGCCGGGCGGTGTCCATTCGCAAACCAGCCATCGATGACAGTGACCACAATGAGCCTAGCCGTCGGTCTACGCCGGCAAAGCAGACCCACCTGAATGTCCCTGGCGTCAGCGCGGCCACTTCTCACGCTGCCCAGCTGCGCACTGGCGCTGCATGGGGCCTGCAATTCAGCGCCTAGACTCGCCGCCAGTTCGGCTGGCGCCTATCGCGGAATCATGCCAAGCGAGATTCCCGCTGCCAACTCCGACTGAACGAGCGCGCGGAGTCTCGGCGCTCAACTGATAATTTGAGCAGAAACGATCATGGGCGCACAGCTGCCGCCATAGGGGGTCGCGTTCGAATTTGCCGGCGATGTATTGCGATCAGCGGCTTGCCATCCTCCGGTCTGCAAGGTCCGCCGGCCCCGCCATTTTCGGTTGGGAGTTGCTCTGGACTTAGGYCAGAGCGGCCCGGCGTTTCGAGCCCCTCCACGCAGCCAAGCTTCAGGCATGGTTCTCATTCGCGTACGAACAGCGCTTCGCCTTCATCGCGCTGCTTGCCGCCAAGCGTTGCCGCAACACTGGCGATGAATGCGCCGACTATCATCGACAGGGCGCCGACCAGCGCAAAAGTGGCGCTTGCCTTCTTGGCCGTGTCGGCGGCTGCCTTCGCCTTATTCTTGGCATCATCCATGCCAGTGAGGACGGCGTCGACACGCTTCGCTGCATCGGCCTGCGAAAGCCCGGTCCGGGATGCGACGAGCTTCGCAAGATACGCCTTGTCGTCGGCCGACACTTCGCCTCTAGCGGCGCTCACTACCAGGATGCGCGATGCCTGCGCGCTCGAGCTGGCATCGTTCTGTCCAGCCGGAGCGACGGTTCCGGTATCGGCCGGACGGAACAGTGCGTCGACGAAATAGGCCAGGCTGTTGCCGTCGGCCGTGCCGCTCGCTGCATTCGTTGCCGCAGAGGTGGCGCCAGCAGCCGCGCCAGATGCGACATTGGACGCTGCCTGCACCCCCGCACCGACCGTTGCGGATAAAGCAGAACCGAAGACGCCCGCAACCAGCAGTGTTGCGAGCGCCCAGGCAAGGAAGCCATGCGCCGTATCGCGAAAGTAGACTTCGTCGTCGTGAATACCGACCCATTTTGTCCGGAGGCGTCCGGTAAGATAGCCACCGAGGCCGGCCGAGAGCCACTGTACGATAACCAGCCAAACCGCGGCTGAAACCACGAAAATGGAAACCGAGGCACTTGCACCGGTCCAGGGTGAAACCATAGTCAGCCCCAGTCCGGAGCCGACCAGCATCAGAATGACCGTGAGCGTCGATGCAGCGAACGCACCCGCGATGATCGGACCCCAGCTTACGGCAGATGATGAAGACTCCCTTGCGCCTGAAACTTCAACGTCGGTAACTGTGGAGTTCATCTGATGCTCCTACCGTACGAACAGCATGAGCAGAATGATGATAGGAATTGGCACTCCGAGCAGCCAAAGCAATATACCGCGTCCCATGGAGACCTCCTATATTCTTGAGACGGAATACCAATTCCGACAACCCGCTTTCGTTCCAAAGGATTAGGGAGCAGAATTGAGAATAGACAGATAGGATTTAGTTCCGAATCTTGGACAAACCCAACAGCTTTACTTCCTCGCTCCTGGCTGGGAAGCGGGGCCAATTAGCCCCCAATAGGCGGCGCCCTCACGTCGCCGCAAAGGCCAAACTTCGAAGCCGTGTATTAGTTCCATCTTAAAGACAACGGAACGGCTGGAGTGGCAACTCAGCCCTTCGCCGCCGGACTTGGGAAAAGAGAAGGGTCATCAGGCTGCCGACAAGGACCATCCGCGGATCTCGGAAATCACARGCACCTAGCTGGGCCGATTTCCATGCTGAACTGGTGCGATCGGTGGACCGCGGCTTCAGTACACCGCTGCAGTGGTGAAGACCGCCGGAAAGGCTGTCAGACCGTGACCTGGACATTCCACGTCTCTCTTCCGCGGGGATGGTCGTCGGGACTCCGCGTGGCAGTCCTGCGGCACTGACGATGTGCCATTTGGGCGGCAGCCGTTGCGGCCGGCACCAAGACGAGGGTGCAGCGAGAAGCGCTATCTTGATGACTCTCCGCGTCGTGAATAGCCCTGCTCGTTTTGTCACTTTCGCGTCGCGGTCCTCACTGAGGTAGACAAGGGCAACTCGGCATCAATTTCTCCTCGGTTTCGAGGCACGACGCATGCGAATAGAAAGGTTGGTATCGGCTCCAATGTCTGGTTGCCCAGTTCGCGTGTTATCCGAGCGATCTCCGCTGGCGCATCTCCCGCCGCATCCGAGCAAACCACAACAGCAAGTAGCTGGCATTTTTAGCCGCTGTCAGTCGGGTCAATGCAACCACCCGACGGAAGCTTCGTTTACGCGATCTCAACTATGCGATGGCGCGACAAATGAAGCTCTTGGGACCAACAACCCTGTGGCGGCGGCCCAACGGCGGCGCACCCCGTCGGGATCGCGAGGTTTACGCGCGAATGCCTAAGGTGGTGAAAGACCGTTGAGCAGATTCCTGCCGCTCACCATCCATTTCGTCAACGGCGGCACGATGGTGGTTTCGTCGATTGCCGACGCCAAGACGGCGCTCGCCGAACATGGAAGAGCAAGAACACACCAGCATATCTCAAAGCTGCCCACTTGGTGGAATGYGACCAACGGAATTTACCGTCCGGCAATCGCCTTTGCCGCCTTCAAAAAAAAGCGGCCGCCGAGCAGGTCTGCTGGAGCATGCTGGACCAAGTGCCGCACTCACCATGCTCGACCACCTTTCCCGCGACGCCAAGGGCCCGCCGAAGTAACGTCCGACCACACAGCTCGGCTGGTCGCTCCGTGTGAACTCCGGATATTGAAGTTCACAAAATATTTCACCGGGAACATCGGTTCATGCCGCCGGTTTTGATTTCCTCAAGCGCTCGAACGAAGGAGACATTGATGGTGAAGAAAAGTTCGTCCGGGGCTGCGAACGGCCTGGAAAGCCTGTTCGTGGATGGCCTGAAAGACATCTACTATGCAGAGAAGAAGATCCTGAGGACGCTGCCGAAGATGGCCAAGGCGGCRCAGTCGGAAGAAGTGAGCGCGGCCTTCGAAAAGCATCGTAACGAGACGGAAGACCACGTCGACCGGCTCGAGCAGGTTTTCGAAATGCTGGGCAAGCCAGCACGGGGCAAGATATGTCCCGCGATCGACGGCATCATCGAAGAAGGCTCGGAAATCCTCGAGGAATATAAGGACGAGCCGGCGCTCGACGCAGGCCTTGTAGCGGCCGCCCAGTCGGTCGAGCATTACGAGATAGCGCGCTACGGCACGTTGATCGCCTGGGCGGAGCAACTGGGGCTGAAAGACGCGCTGCCTTTGCTTCGGGAAACCCTCAAGGAAGAATCCGCTACCGACGAGACACTTACCAAGCTCGGCGAAAGCGGTGCGAACAAGCGGGCCATGCAGGCGGCCGCCTAAGGCGCCTGTACACGCTCGGTTCGCATGCCAGGTCGAGCTTGCGGCCCCGGTCTGCAGGCCGGGGTCGTGATCATTCGGTTACGACAATCACCGTGTCGTCCTCCTTTATCTCCTTTTTTGACAGAGCGGCCGTTTACTCGGCCCTCGCGCCTGCTTTCAGCTTGATCTTCTTGGCAGTACCTAGCGCTGCGAGAAGATTTCCTGTTACACTAAAAACCGATGCCGACGATGGGAAGAACTGCTCGATTTCGCGGCACAGATCGTCGGGCGACGATCCTTCAATTGGCTCCGGTCCGCAAAGTCCGCCGGCCCCGCAATTCGCTAAGAGGCTTTCTACAGGAACCTCCGAGGCATCGCCACCGTTTGTATTCAGTGGAAATCCAAGGAGGCTTACGACCATGGATTGGAACCGTGTCGAAGGAAATTGGAAGCAGGTCAAAGGCAAGGTTAAGGAACAGTGGGGCAGACTCACGGACGACGATCTCGACCTCATCGCCGGCAAGCGCGATCAATTGGAAGGTAAAATCCAGGAACGTTACGGCCTAGAGAAGGATCGTGTGCGCCGCGACGTCGATGATTGGGCGAACCGRCAGGATTGGTAGAAGCCACTGCAGCCCTCAAGCTGGGCTCGATCTTTAAAAAAGCGAGGGATCTTAGGTTCCCGAACATTGGTGAAAATTGTTCGCCGACTTTGTCCTGCGATGAACTGATGGCCAAGAAGAAATCCAGACCCGCTTTGTCGGCCATAGCGACAGCCTCTCGACCGGAAGCTTCCGAGGCAGCCTATTTTGCCCGCAAGTGCGGCCTCACGACCGACGAAGCGCTGCGGATAATGCGTGAGGCGCAGGAGACTTCGCAACGCAAGGCTCCGGACGGCCGAAAACGAAAGCGCTAAAGCGTTGCGCTTTGAATTTGGGATCGCTGTTTGTCCGGGCGGTCCGGCAGGATCTTGCAGATCGCGGCGAAGAGCAGTGCAATCAGCGCGAAGGAGACGAACGGCAGCCGCGGTCCGAATACCGGACGTTCTGCCATGCGTTGCCTTACCCCGAGGATCGGAGCGGGCCGGGTGGGCAAAGAGCTCGGCTGTCGTTGGCCAGGGCGTGCAGCCGAACAAATCTGTTCTCTGTGCCACCACGTCCGGTTGATGCGCCGCTAAGATCAGGCCCTGCCCGGTCGGATTATTCCGAATCTGCTCGCATGCCGGCGGCCCTTGCCTCAACTTTTCTGCTTGATCTAATAACCCCCAACGATCGGCAGGATTTCTCCGGTGATGTAGCTGGAGCATTGCGGCGAAGCGAGAAATACATAGGCCGGAGCGATTTCCTCCGGCTGTGCCGGCCGTTTCATCGGCGTCTGAGCGCCGAATTGGGAAATCTTCTCCGCCTCCTTCTCCGACGGATTGAGCGGTGTCCACACTGGTCCCGGCGCTACGGCGTTGACGCGAATGCCCTTGCTGATCAGGTTTCCAGAGAGCGCTCGAGTGAACGCGTGAATGGCTCCCTTGGTGATCGAATAATCGATGAGGTTCTTCGACCCTTCAATGCCAGTGACTGACCCGGTGTTGACGATGGCCGAACCTGGCTTCATGTGCGGGACGGCTTCCTGTGCCATGTGGAAATAGCCATATATATTGGTCTTCAGTGTGGTGTCGAAATGCTCCTCGGTCAGATCGGTAAAATCGGCTGAATGCACCTGAAAGGCTGCATTATTGACGAGTACATCGAGCCTACCGAAGGTCTTGAGCGTCTGCTCCACCGCCTCGTGGCAGAATCTCCGCCTGGCAACGTCTCCCCGAAGCGTGATGCAGCTCCTGCCTTCGGCCTCGACCRCTCGCTTCGTCGTCTCCGCGTCGCGGTCTTCGCTGAGATAAACAATGACGACGTCCGCCCCTTCCCGGGCAAACAGAACGGCGACTGAACGACCTATCCCGGAATCGCCGCCGGTGATCAATGCCACTTTGCCAGTCAGCTTGTTCGACCCTTGCCAGAACGGCGCATCGTAGAGCGGGGCCGGTTCGATCGCCCACTCCTTGCCGGGCTTGGGATGATGCTGCTTCGGGAACGGCGGCGCTGGATATTCGCGCGCGCCGGCTTGCATGGCGCCATGTGATTTGGATTTTCCGCTCGGCTTGACGCGATCGATCGCGTCCACCTTGCGCTGTACGCTTCGTTGCTTGCGAGCCGCCCGCTCGGAGATACTTTCAGCTCTCGACGACGTGGCGGATTTCGACGTCCTGTTTGGTTTCGCCGGCATGGGCTTCTCCTTCGCTTTCGAAGGACAACGCATTCGAACAGAAATGGTTGAAGTCGCTGCTGAAGCCAACAGTTCCAGAGCGTCCGGCCATGCGCTAGTCCGCATGCCTGTAACCAACCCAATTGCAAGTGGCCAACGGCCGGCGCTGCTGGCCGGATCGCCGGCTGGGAACTCTTGAAGAGAGGAGCTGTCGGTATGGTGCCGCTTCGCCGGTCCCCGAAACCAACCCGAAAATTGCTCGTCGACCCGCTATTGCTCGTCCACCCCCGCTGATGAGGCCGCGACCAGCCGCGACATTCATTATCGATCACAGCCCAGCTCTCCCGGTAACTTTTCAGCTCGTCTTTTGGCCGGGCTTTGTCGGATTCCATGCAACCACGAGACAGCAGCTTCGTTTATGGRTGTGGTGGCACGATGAAGCTCTTTCGGACGAACCAGCCTTTCTTTGTAATTGGCGACAGCGCCCGTCGTTGGCCTCACCCAGCACAGTCGCGAATGGTCAGGATAGTGTAAGGGCCGTGAGTAGATTCCTGCCCCTCACCATTCACTTTATCGATGGCGGCACGATGGCGGTTTCCTCCATCGCCGACGCGAGGGCGGCGCTTGGCCGGACATGGCAGAGCAAAGATTCGCCAGCCTATCTCAAAGCGACCCGCCTGGTAGAAGACGCAACTAATGGAATTTGCCGCCCGGCAATCGCCTTTGCCGCCTTCAAGAAGGCGGCCGCTGAGCAGGGCCTGCTGGAGCACGCCGGGCCAAGTGCCGCGCTTAGCATGTTCGACCAGCTCTCATCCCGCGACGGTAAGCGTCCGTCGAACTGACTTCTCCGAGTTTCGTCTCATCAAGCTTTCTGAACACGAAGATCACAAATATTTCGCTGGGAACGTCGAGTAATTCTGTCGGCTTCGTTTGCTGAAGGAAGCCGAACACACCTTCCTTGAATTCATTGGCTTGGAACAAACTCTCGGACGACGTTCCTTAAAGGGCAAAAACCGGCCGAGTCATACGGGGCCGAGCAGTCCTGCTCTTGCTGCGCAAAATCCGAAAGAACGAAACCCGCAACTGACGTAACACTTACCGCGGTCAGCGAAAGCAGAGCAGACAAGCGGCCCTTGCACGTGGCAGCGCGAGGCAATGCGGCCTAGCTCATTTTGCCGAGCCGAATGGCAGAACGCCTCCAGCTGATCTGGCGGCATGGAACCAGTTTGCACTTGTTCAGTTGCCTTAGAGTACCGCGCACTGGTCCGCAGATCTGGGGCGACCATGCCCACGGTTGTTGGAGTTACCATGTCCAAGCACGTCACTCGTGTCGAACACGCAACGCGGATGGAAGCCTATTCGTCGTTCGGCCCTGCCCTTATCGATGCGCTCATGCARTCCGTGGCCAAGCGCGAAGGAAAGAAGGGACTGAAGGAGTTGGAACGAACTCTCGTGGAGCTGGTGGAGGTGACCGATATTGTCGCGCCGCATGCTGACGCGATGAAGGAGTTCGCGATCGAGCTCATCGTGTCATCGTTGCATAAGGCAGGCGAGCACCCTGATGCCAAGCAATCCCTGGAAGAGATCGAAGAGCGCCGTACGGACGGGCGCTCCGAGAATCCGAATACCTTGGAACAGCAGTTGCAGTCGGGTCTGGAAGACAGTTTTCCGGCGAGCGATCCGCCCTCCGTGGTATCTACCGCCATTTCCGGCGGCACGAAGGAGATTGTCGGCACAGACGAAGTGCTGCGTCGCAAGAAGAAGGAATTGGGGCGCGAGCGCGCGGAAGATAGCAGTTAGATTACCGAGGGATCTGGATTCATGCTCACCGGCGGCACCGAATGTCCTCACTGGAAATCTGTAAGTTCTCCCCCTCGCCCTTCCCTTACGCTGGAAGACGTGAAGCCTTTCATTCGCGTCAGAAGGAGAAAGATCATGCAAAAAAGCGAAATCCCATCCCGTCACGGAGCCGGCGATGCGCAGCGTGATGGAAAGCTGCCCACCAAGGGCGGCAATGATCCGGACGTGCGGTTCCTGGCGGAAAACACAGACCTTTCGCCGAAACAGGCGCGCGAACTTATCCGGGAACACGGCCATGACCGTGAAAAGCTGCTGAAAATCGCAAAGACCATCAAAGCTGAGAGTTGATCGGTCCGAGACGCCTTTTCGCGTTTTGAGCCTACCATGCCGCGCGGCGACAGGATTTCCTCCGCAGCGACAGGAATACGGGGCGCCTCGGGCCAGTATGAAAAGGCCGAGGTTTAAGAATTCAGAAGCAAGTACACGAAGGAAGATGCGACTGCACGCCGTCAGCGGTTCGCGGGAAGGCGAACCTACTTAGAGCCCCGATGCTTGTTGTGCTCACTTTCTTGGTTCTTGCCACGAAGGACATTGCGGTCGTCCGGGTGAACGAGGTTCGGCACGTCGCTCCTGAGGTCCGAACCTTTCCGCCGCGCCTTGCGCTCCGCAACTGGCCGCTTCAGCTCCGACTTGGCGTCAAATTCCTTAGGCGCGTTCTTCGTGTTCTCACGTTCTTCCAGGTTGCGCATTTGCTGATCATGGGTTTTGCGTCCGGTCATGGCTCTCCTCCTGTGCCTTTGTCGTTAACAGCAATTGGAGTCGATCGTTCCGAACAACTACGGAAGTTTCGACCGTTCTGAAATCTGCGCGCGCAAGCGAAGCACGCTGATCTGACGCGCGACTCGCCCCCAAGCGGGTGGGTTATCGCCTTGGTCTTTGCGACATGCCGGGGCACAGCCCTGCGATAGAGATGTTCCTGTCCACGGTTCCTTGACACAGCGGTATCGTCCGGGAGCAGACTATCATCCGGAACAAAATACCGGCTCCTGTCGACAAACTCTTCACTCTTCACTGGCTTGCGATCAGACTCGCTTGCCCCTTCAGCCGATAGAACCATGCCGTTCCGGACACAAGCCAGCCCGAGCGCGACGGTCAAGGCTCGTCGATATTTCGCCTCGACGGGTTTTGCGAAACGACCATTTCTTCCCCGTCATCCGGCAGCGGATCGCCCCGATCCAGAGATCCACGGGCATGATCTTCGTCGCGCGCGTGGTTCTTCGAGTCACCTCAGGCGCCGGCTTGGGCAGAATGCGGATCGCTTTTCGCAATCTTGCTGTTCGAGGGCCGGCTTCTCGGAAGCTCCTATGTGCTTCTTACGAGTCAACGGTTGCCTCGCTTGCGCGTTGCTGCCTAACGACGATTAAACTCATTGCCAGTATGGCTCGACATGCCAAAAGCCGAAAGAAGCTTCACRAGCCGGCCTGCCGTCGTCTGCTGTCAGTTCATCAATCGAATATGCCGGCGCCGCCTTGAGCTGCTCCGCGCTAAATGGCACGACATAGCCTCCACGGCTGGTATCGAAGTCGAGCAACGACCAAGGAATCGCATGATATTTTTCGCCGATGCCTAGAAAGCCACCAAAGGAAATGACGGCAAACATGATGTCGTTGGCGGTTTTTTCGAGGACAACGTCTTCGATCGTTCCTATGTCTTTTCCAGCCGAGTTATAGACCTTGGTGCCGATCACTCGGGAGGCGCGGATGGCGTCGGTATGTCCACTGGGTGTTGGCATGGGTTGCACTCCTCGTTTCCCGTGCGTATTGCACCAAACGGCCGGTGGAAGACGATGTTCCCAAAAAAAATAGCTAACCGGATGGGTGTATAGCGACCATTCACGAAGCAGTGGGAGCCGAGGCTTCGTTAGTCCACCGGCGGCTCGTCTGCGGCTTGACGAACAATGTTGTGACTTCCTGGCGCTCGGCGGCTAGCCTGGTCTCCAGGCGTTCGACGCAATCTTCGATGTCATCGGCATTCGCCTCGTCGTGAAATTGTGCGCTGAGCGCGGCCACTATCTGATCCGGCGCCAGATGAACCGTAATCACGCCGTTAACTTGCTGAATGGCCGGATCCTCCTTCGCCATCTTCAAGATGGCGGCCTCGACACCCGGCACTGCGCGCTCTCCGATCAGAAGTCCCTTGCATTCGTGCGCCAAGAACCCAGCGGTCAGCGCGAGCAAGATGCCGATGCATATCGAGCCAAATCCGTCCAGCCTCGGCATATCGAAATGTTTTGCCATTGCTATGCTGGCAAAGGCGATGYCAATACCTGTCAATGCTGCGCTGTCTTCCAGCAAAACAGTGAAAGTGGTTGGATCCTTGCTACGGCGTATTGCCTCCAGATAATTGCTTTTCCCTTTGGATGACCTGAAGTGCTTGAAGGCGAGCTGCCACGAGTAGCCTTCGAATATCGCGGAAAGGGCCAGAACAATGAAGTTCACGCCAGTGCTCTCGATTGGTAGGGGAGCGAGAATGTGAACTACACCCTCATAGAAGGAAATCCCGGCACCGAGGGCAAAGACAAGCAATGCGACAACGAAACTCCAGAAATAAAGCTCTCGCCCATGCCCAAGGGGATGGCTGTCATCCGGCGGCTTTGACGATYGGTTGAGGCCGTGCAGGAGCAGCACTTCATTGCTGGTATCGATTAGCGAATGCACGCCCTCACTCGCCATCACAGAACTGTTGGTGACAGCGGCCGCGACGAATTTCGATACAGCAATCAGCAGATTGCCTATGAGGGCCGCGTAGATGGTCTTCCTCGACGGGCGCGCGATCGAAATGCGATCCGAGTCATCGTTGGTTTCGGTCACGTCCGGAATTTCCTCAACCGCTGGAGAAATGCCGCGATAGCGCGAACGGCCAAGGCCGTATCGCCAACAAACTTTTGCGAGTTGATGTTGTTCCGCTACTAGATGATCTTAACCGCGCCGGGCTATCAGCCAAGGGTCGGACAGCAGTCCAAACCTGAGGCCAACACCTCTTAGGGTGTTGGATATGAAACCTCGGATCCTTCCAGCCAGCGAAGTACGAGCGCCTCCCATCTGTCTAGCCCTTGCGGCGGCTTGCCCAGCTGTTGTTCAACCTGGTGGAGTTCGTCGGCCAGTCGACCGGCGCACCAAGCATCGATCACAAGCGGGYGAATATAGCATTTGCGACATACCGCGCGGGTGTTGCCGAGCTTTGTGGCGACCGTGTCTATCGCCTTGWTCATCGCCATGGCTGCTTCCCGTTTCGTCTTCGGAACCTCTGTTTGGGAAAGGATTTTCGCCGCCCGAACCGTGCCGCCCCAAGTGCGAAAGTGCCTGGAACTGAAGTCGGCTTTACTGGCCCGTCGAATGTAGTCATTGACATCTTGCGAGTGTATCATTTTGCGGGAGCCGTCCGCGTCGATAAACTGAAACAAATGTTGCCCCGGAAGGTCCTGAGCGCCCTTCACGATGTTGGCAATGCGGCGGTCGTGGATCCTGAGTTTCCATTCTTTGCCGGATTTTCCGCGAAAGGCGAAACGAAGCGTTGACCCGTCGATGTCTGCGTGACGATCGCGCAAGGTCGTGAGCCCAAAGCTGTTATTTTCATGAACGTAGGCCGGATTGCCCACCCTGATGAGCGTCTTGTCGAGAAGCCATACAACCGAAGCTATCACACGTTCCGCTCCCAAACCGGTCTTACGCAAATCGGCTTCGATATGCCGCCTGACGCGAGGCAACGTGTGCGCGAAGGCTGTAAGGCTCGAATATTTTACCTCGTCGCGAATTACGGTCCATCGGGGGTGATAGCGATATTGTTTGCGACCACGATCGTCGCGACCAGTGGCTTGGATGTGACTATCAGGGTGCGGCGAAATCCAGACATCCCTCCAGGCCGGCGGAATCGCGAGCCGGCCAATCCTGTCGAGAACCTCTGGGTCGGTGATCCTGCCGCCCTTCGGACCAACGTACCGGAAAGATCGACCACTGCGTCGACGTTGGATACCGGGCTCGGCGTCGCTGCAATAGATTAGCGCAGCTGCTTGCGCCGATGTGGTCCCGTCCGGCGCACCACAGCTGGCATGCTCCTGGGCTGGGTTCAATGAACACATTCCGCCTGCGCTCTTTGACTATGGGCTCGAGTGCCAGGAAGAAGCATAGAATGTTCGATCGACGGCACGGCGTCTAAACGCCATCTGCCAAGGCTTGTTCCTATCGATGTCAGGATTTTGCGTTCTGCCCACACAATGTCCGTCAGACAGGCACCATGGAACCTAAGCACGCCAGGTGCATTTCGTGGCCGCTCGGTGGCTAACCTGCCATTCAATGGACGTAACGAAGATTGYCGAAGCGCCGACACATTTCGGCTGGCGTGGCGAGAGTCTGTCGGACCCGGGGTGGAGCATTGCGATCGCCAGGGCTTCGGCATGCTCGTCCTCAAACGTGTAGCGCCCCAGGCAGTGGATGGGTCTGGTCAACTGGAATTCAGCAAGGCAGGACTCATCTGGACGCTGACAGCGCCCCTCCAATCGGTGCAAAGCGCATCGGAATGAAGTCGGAAGACGACCTGCCGACTATCTGCAAAGCGCCTACAACGGGGTGCATTCATTCCGATCGGGCAGTAGACGGCGGCTTCTCATTTATCGACGAACTATCACCTGCGGCGATTGTGACCGACTTGATGTTGACGAACTCCTTAATTCCATAGTGCGACAGCTCTCGGCCGAAGCCGCTCTCCTTGATGCCACCGAAGGGGAGTTTGGGATTTGACTGAACGGTCGCGTTGACGAATACGGAGCCRGCCTCAATTTCCTCGACCGCCAGAAGCTCGCCGTGTTCGAGATCGCGCGTGAAGATCCCGCCGCCAAGACCGAAAACCGAATCATTAGCAATCCTTATCGCCGATTCCTCATCAGGAACCGGAATAACGGCCGCTACTGGTCCGAACATCTCCTCGTCATAGGCCGGCATACCGGGCTCGACGTCGGTGAGCACGGTTGGCGGATAGAAAGCTCCTGGTCCGTCGGGCACCTTCCCTCCCAAGAGGCAGCGAGCTCCTTTGCCAAGGCTCCCTTCGACCTGGCGGTGGAGGGTATCGCGAAGACCTTCGCGGGCCATCGGGCCCACTACAGTTTCCTCCAACATCGGATTGCCGACTTTGGCGGCCCGCATCTCCTCGACGAATGYCTTCTCGAAACGGGATCGCACGCTGTCGACCACGATAAAGCGTTTGGCTGCTATGCAGCTCTGGCCCGAATTGACGAGGCGGCCTTCAGCACTTGTCTTCGCAGCAAATGCAACATCGGCGTCGTCAAGCACGAGATAGGCATCGCTGCCGCCCAAYTCGAGCACAGTCTTCTTCAACATCTCTCCGGCCTTACGGGCGACCGCGCGGCCGGCAGGACCGCTTCCGGTGAGAGTGATGGCGCGTATTCTGGGATCTTCAATTATGCCGTCCACGGCGCCCGTACCGACCATGAGCGTGCGAAAGAGATGCTCCGGAAAACCCGCCTCGCGGAATATCTCCTCGATTGCAAGGGCRCAGCCCGGGACGTTCGAGGAATGCTTGAGGACCGCGGCGTTCCCAKCCATGAGCGCCGGCGCGGCGAAACGGAATACCTGCCAGAAAGGAAAGTTCCAYGGCATGATCGCGAGAATGACGCCCAACGGCTGGAAGACGACCAGGCGTTTCGGCGGCCCGGCTTCGACTGACTCGGGCGCAAGAAAGCCGGCTGAATTGTCGGCAAAGTAGTCGCAGGTCGCCRCACACTTCTGTACTTCTGCCATCCCCTGTCTTAGAGGCTTGCCCATTTCTTCCGCCATCAGCCGTGCGTAATCCTGCGCCCGGTCGCGAAGCAAACGGCTCGCAACGTGCATGTGTTGTGCCCGCTCATCCAAATCGCGGCGGCGCCATTCGCGCCACGCGTCGTGAACGTTGGCGATAATCTCTGTCACCGTGACTGCCGGAGTTTCTTCGTAGGTCGCGAGAGTTTCGCCGGTTGCGGGATTGATTGAACTGAATGCCATCGGCCGGATCTCCTTCGATGCGTCATCGACAAGCTGGCCGTTTTGGCTTCAGTGCAGCTTGTTCTGTATCTGCTTGTTCTTCAGTCCGTCACGGCTGTGYCGCAGCGGCAATGAAGGTTTCGGCTGCAGGGCAAGCTCTCTAGGGACAATCTGGCCAGGGCCGCCCTTGGCGATCGGCGTGCCGTCTTCGGTATACCAGAGAGCGCCGCTCACATTGCTTGCTTCCTCGGAGGCAAGGAAAGCGTAGACATTCCTCCTCGGGCGTGCCGCGACCTACCGGCCACGGTCATTTTTCCGTCTGCTCGTTCATGGGGAACGGTTTCCTTGTGYGTCCGGGCCTATCAACGGGCCGCGGACAGGCAAGCCGGCGAGCACAAGCTTGGCCCCTTCCCGAGCGAATTTGGGCGCAATCGCCTCGCCGGCGCGCGCCCGTCTCGATTGCAACTTTGCCGTCCAGGCGTCCTGCCATTGGGGAATCCCTTTCGTCTTTGAGCCTCGCTCCAACGGAGGCTCCCGCTCGTGTGCTGAGCAACCGGATGCGCTGCGCCGTTCGGTCGTGGCGGCACCGAACTATGTCACCTCTAGGACAATCTTCCCGCGGACATGGCCCTTTTCCAACGCGCGTTCGGCATCCGCCGCCTGGCGCAGCTGGAAAACCTTGCCAACCTCGACACGGATAGCGCCCGCGTCGATCAGCCGTCCGATCTCGGCCAGCTGATCGCCGTCCGGTTTGGTCATGTAGTGAGTCCCGCGAGCTTTGCGCTCGGCGGCTTTTTCCTTCGAAGGTTGCTGAAGCGTCGAGACGATGATCCCGCCTTCCTTCAGAACCGACCAGGACCGCTCCTGGGTTTCGCCRCCAACGAGATCGTAGACAACATCCACATCTGGCACCGTATTCTCGAACCGCTGGCTTTTGTAGTCGATCGCTTCGTCAGCCCCGAGGCTTCGCACGAAATCGATGTCGTTCCCGGAGCATGTCGCGTAAACCGTGGCGCCGTTCGCCTTGGCGAACTGAACCGCAAAATGACCCACGCCGCCGGCCGCGCCGTGGATCAATATCCGCTGACGCGAACTTAGACTGCCATTGTCGAAAATTCCCTGCCAGGCGGTCAGCGCCGCAAGAGGGACGGCGGCAGCATGCAGATGGTCGAGACTTTTCGGCTTGCCTGCGCAGTCCTGGGCCTTGGCAGCCACGAACTCRGCATAGCCGCCGCGATCAGGTGGCAGGAGCGCATAGACTTCGTCCCCCGGTTTGAAAGGCTCGACCCCCGCCCCGCAACGTTCCACTACGCCGGAGAAGTCACGCCCGAGTGTCAGCGGCAGCCGATCTTCCGCGACATAACCGCCATTGCGAATCTTGTAGTCTACCGGATTGACACTCGCGGCATGGACGCGAACCAGAATCTCCCCGGGCTTCGGCTCGGGTGTCGGCTCTGTCTCGAGCTTCAACACCTCGGGACCGCCAAATGCGTGGATACGAACGCTCTGCATTCCAACACTCCTGTCGGCTCTAGGCGCCTGCCGCCGATTTGACCGCCTAACCGCCGTGGGAAGAATTGGTTCCAGGCGGAGCCAAGGCTCGGCTCGTCGAAACCAGCGCCATCTGCTCGTTCA
>NZ_MDFL01000123.1 GCF_001854785.1 Mesorhizobium sp. ORS 3428 | reverse complement strand
CATTCACAACGACACCGCCCTCTCCAGGCGCGATTTCATCGAAGCTTTCGACGATCGACCGGCTGTCCCCGTTGACGTGAAACGTCTCGTCATAGGGCCGCGCCGGATCGTAGAGTTTCTCCCATGGACATGGCTGATCCAAAATGCGATCCGCAATCAGCTTTCCGGCTGCTGTCCCGTTGCTGATGCCCCAGGCATTGAAGCCGGTTGCAATATGAAAGCCCGGCGACTTGTCAGGTTCTGGCTCGCCGGCATAGGGCACGCGATCTGGCGTGTCGTAGTCTTCATTGCACCAGCGCCAGGCGACATCGCCCACGGGAAGGTTAGCGCGCGCCCAGGCCTCCAGTTCCACGAACCTGCCGGCMACGTCCGCTTCCTGACCGACGTTGAATTTCGGCCCGAGCACCAAAAGCAACGGCCCTTTGTCGTCGCGGGCTGTTCGGATGGATCGGGTCGGCTCGTCGATGCCAAGGAAAAGGCCGTCGAACGGCGTAGGATCATCAAGTCGGAACGCCATAGCCGTGTGGCTGCGCGGCTGGGTCCGGTTTGCCATCCCGATCGGGCTCTTGATCGTCATGTTCGTGGCTACGACAACGTTCTCGGCATCCAGGATCCCGTTGTCTGTCGAGATACGCCAGCGGCTTGCTTCATCAATCGAGACCACGCGGCTCATTTCAAAAACGCGACCGCCCGACTTCTCTAAGGCGTGAGCAAGACCGACTGTGTACTGTACCGGATTGAATTGCGCCTGGTCGGGGAAGCGCAATGCCCCGGCAGTATCGAAAGGAAGCGGTGCGCGGTCGACCACTTCGGCATCTAGACCGACTTGTCGCGCCGCATTCATCTCAGCCGCTAATTCTCCACGCCGCGCAATCTCCGTGGTATAGGCGTAGGCCGATTTCATCTCGAGGTCGCACTCGATCCGATACGCGATCGCCCAGTCGAGAATCTGGTCGAGACCAGCGCGATTTGCATCGGCGTAGTTTTGTGCTGCTGGCCGCCCAAGATTGCGAATAAGGTCGTGATAGATCAGGCCATGCTGGGTTGTGATCTTGGCTGTCGAGCGGCCGGTCACCTGACAGCCGACACGCAGCGCCTCGAGGACAACCACGGAGCGGCCAGCCTCGCAGAGCCGCAACGCGGTCGTGAGGCCAACGATCCCCGCCCCTACAATGACTGTCTCGACTCGGCTGTAGCCCGCAAGCACCGCATAGTCTGTCTGCTTGGCTGTCGCCGTCCAGCAGCTGGCATTGCTGYCGCCAAGTGATGCGGTTTTGGTCACCCTTCTTGTCATTCAATCCGCCATAAAACGTTAACGCCGCGACTCGTATTCGGTCGCTGTGGGCTTTTCGCCGATATGCTCATGCRCTCCACGGTAGAGCGTCATTGGATTGGGGGCATTTCAATCCAAACTTGCGTCCGATTATTTCTGCGCGGCGTTTTGGTCAGCCTTCAATTTAGCTGCCTTCTGCTTAAGGGTTCCTTCGTCCTTGCCATGCCGCRCCACTAACTCCCATGCTTGCTCGACACTTAGGCCGTATTGACCCGCAAGCGCCCGCACCCGGAATTTTTCGGARACCGTAGCCGATCCACTACCCGCATCTGCTTGGCTCTTACCTGCCGCCATGGTCATTCTCCTTTGCATGACAACAACTGTTTTCACCGGGCCGCTGTTCCACTCACGAAAGGATCAGGGAATGGCGTCGCTTCCCTAACGTGCTGAGAAGCCCGCCCGCAAAGGAGAAGCCCGCCCGCAAAGGATCAACGGGCGGGCTCGTTGGGAGGTGAGTCATTCTCCCGGTGCGGCACAAAGGGATGTCGGGTTGGATAGTTGCGCCGCGCGGCCAAACTTCTGGAGCTGACAAAAGTTCCAGCTGAGAAGAAAAATTATCGGAGATGCGAACGCGTYGTTTGCATCGAGCGCGATACTTCTGGCTGCGGGAGCTCCCAAACCTTTCGCTTCGTTTCCGATTCAACTGCGAATCGCGTTTTCAACTTCGAATCGCGTTGCTGCGCCGAGCTCGACGCCGACGTGCTTTAGGCAGCAAGTTTCCACCTCCTGCGTCCCGCAAATCCCGGAACAAGCCGCAGCGGTGCGGGTTCGGTGCATTATGCCACCACTCACAGGCCAGGATATCTCGGCTCAAGCCAAATTCCCGGATTATGTCTTTCCCGACCACACCAAAACACCACGGCGCTAATCGGACCTGCAGGGCGACCAGCTTAGGGTCGTCGTGCTGACGCGCGGTTCATTCTGCCCGAAGGATCGTCAGCATATAGGGCAGGTCTGAGAAGCGGTAAGTCATTTGCACCTGCTTCAAAGCCATCATGCGCGCCCCCGCTCCGGGCGCAGCAACAGCCTGATCATGCTTTGCTATGAAACCAGAAAGGCGAGTCACTCTTGGTGCGCAGGTCGCGTATCGCTTTTTCGCTCCGGATCATGGCCACGATGACGATCGCGCTCGCCGCCACCGCCTGAGACTTTGCTGCGGCTGCGCTGATCGGATTCCGCCGGCGGTTTTCTGCTTTTCAATGGAGCTTTGGCGTTCTCGTGAGCTGCGCCCGGGCCGCCCTGCCTAATGCTCGCAGGCGTCTTGCTGGATGTCGACATGGTTCAACGGTCCTGCTGACTGCGCTGTGGATTGACGTTTACTTTGGTGTTGCCCTGGTGGCCGCGTTTCTCTGGATCTTGAACAGGGGACCCGCCCTTGTTCTTCTGATCAAGTTGCGCGCGCTTCGAGTCGCCGGCGCCCTTCGGGCTTTGGTTTTCGGGAGGTGTAGGTGGTGCTTTGCCGGTCATCGGAGGCTCCTTGGTAAACTGAAAGGTGAACGGCGAAACCGAAGCGTAGTTCCGGGTGCATCCGCGCGAAAAGCGCCAGGCTGATCTCGGCGGACAAGGCGTCACATCGTCATATGTCCATTTGAAATGCCCATCTGGTGGCGTTGCGTTGCGGCTTGAAGCTGGATTGCCGACACCCTTGCGACTGAAGTCCTAGAACGGAAGGCATTGGTCCGAAATTCGAAACATAATCAGTTGGGGTTCATTTGGGTAGAATCGGCGAGCATCAGTCCCTTTCTCGTCGACACACGAACACCCGCCCCAAACCTGCGATGCRGCGGGTGTTCATTTGTTTGGAGTCGCACATGCTTGGCGAAGTCATCGCGAATGTTTTCGCAGCCCTTCTTCTGGCATGTGTGCTCGCAATCATATTCGCGGTGGCCGGCAGACCGCTCGGGCGGGAGCTCGAGGCGAAGATGGTTATCCTCTTTCCGCCGGACGCTATGACTACGGCATCTGTCCGCGCGCCAACTCACCCACGGTTACCTGACAGCATCGATGGCGGGCTTTTGCAGTCGAGGCCCGAGCAGGATCGATAAGTGGCCGCTAAGCTCGAATTGAACAGTCCCTTGAGTCGAGGGTGTCCGATGTGGGATCGGCAAACGGCGAATAACAACGGCGAGGCGCGCGAATGCAGGCCAGCAAACGCGGTCACGGGAAGGGCACATTCGTCCTAAAACGCACCCTGTCATGCATGCTCTCTAGTGTGTCGTCCGGCCTGTGTTGTACCTCGGAGATCCCGGTGACGAGCATCGGGCGTCGCAATGATTGAAAAGGACCACGCTCGRCACAAACCATTTCGGTCGACAAGCGTTGTTCTTTTCCAAGCCAGCGATCAGCACATATCGCGCCGCGTGGTGATTGGCGGGCGGCAACGGACATGGAAAGGTCGATAGCATGTATTTCATAGCCTTGGCGGCGGATTATGACGGCACCTTGGCGCATGATGGCATCGTCTCGCAAAAGACCTTATCGGCGCTCGAGCGGTTGAAGAACACCGGTCGCAAGCTCATCCTAGTCACAGGCCGCGAACTAGTCGATCTCAGGCGAGTGTTTCCAGGGGTAGGCATTTTTGACAAGGTCATCGCTGAGAATGGCGCATTGATCTACACTCCCGCCAGCGAGGAAGAGCGAACGCTCTCACCCCCGCCTTTGGAGAACTTCGTCAGCGAACTTAGAAACCGCGGAGTTAAACCGCTTTCGATCGGGCGCTCTATCGTGGCGACCTGGGAACCTCACCAGGCGACCGTGCTTGAGGTGATCAAGAAGTTCGGGCTGGAGTTGGAGATCGTCTTCAACAAGGGCGCCGTGATGATTTTGCCGAGCGGCGTCAACAAGGCGACGGGACTCGCCGCAGCGCTCAAGGACCTTCGCCTGTCACCCCGCAACGTGGTCGCGGTCGGCGACGCCGAAAACGATCATGCTTTCCTCCAGGCCTGCGGCTGTGGCGTAGCCGTCGACAATGCGCTGCCGGCGGTCAAGAACTCCGCCGATCTTGTGATGTCTGGCGCCCGCGGTAAAGGCGTGGAGCAACTGATTAGAAAGCTGATTAAGAGTGACCGTAAGCTCGTGCGGAAGTCTCGTGACGCCGTCCTGCTTGGCACGGTAGGCGACAAAGCGAAGTATCTGTCACCGATCGACACGGTTCTGATCGCAGGCAGCTCAGGTATCGGCAAATCCACATTGGCGACTGCGTTGACGGAAGGCTTCTTGGAGAAAGGCTTCCAGTTTTGTGTTATGGACCCAGAGGGCGACTACGACGGGCTTCAAGGTGCTGTGCACCTAGGCGATGGATCGACTGCGCCAACTGAGGACCAATTGCTGGATCTGATTGCCAAGCCTGACACCAACGTAGTCGCTAATGGGCTGGCCCTGCGGGTTACCGAACGTCCCGGTTTTTTCGCTGACTTGCTGCCGAGGCTCAGCAAACTCCGCTATAGCACTGCAAGACCGCATTGGCTGGTGATCGGT
>NZ_MDFL01000122.1 GCF_001854785.1 Mesorhizobium sp. ORS 3428 | reverse complement strand
CCTCCATTCCAGCCAGCATCTTGAATCACAAATCCGACAGATACGGAATCCCCTTCGATTCCGTCAAAGTAGGAAACGCTCTAAGCCGCCTCAGCCCGGCATTTGGCACACACGCCGCGAAACTCGATCACCGCCTTCTTCGCGGCGAAACCCGTCGAGCGCACCCACTCGTCCAGCCGGTGGTCGACGTCGTGGTCGGACATCTCGGTCACCTGGCCGCAGCTGTCGCAGATGGCGAAGGCGGTCATCGAATGGCTGTGGTCGTGCGGCTCGRCGCAGGCGACGAAGGAGTTGAGGCTTTCCAGCCGGTGAACGAAGCCGGACTTCACCAGCGTGTCCAGCGCGCGGTAAACCTGCAGCGGCGCCCGGAAGCCGCGTTCGCGCAGCTGGTCGAGCAGCATATAGGCGCTGAGCGGCCCGCTGGCGRCCTCAAGCTTCTCAAGCACGCACAGCTGGTTCTTGGTCAGCGCATCCCTTGCCGTCATCTTGTCCGTCCGGTGGTCGCGTCTTCTCGCGTGCCGACTGCCACGCGAACGCTCTCTGTGCCATGAGATAGCGACGAACGAGCATCTTTGCCACTGTTTCCGCAACGGGTGCCGCCTGGCGTCAAGCAGCGGCGGATGGTTCGCCGGCTAATCGCTACTTGCGCGACGGTCCCTTGCGCTCGGCTGAAGTCGCCCAGAGGTTGATATCGGCCTCGCGCGCATAGGTGTCGATCTCGGCAAGCTCCGCATCGCTGAACTCGAGCGCCTCGAGCGCGCCGACGCAATCCTCGACCTGTTCCGGCCGGCTGGCGCCGATCAGCGCCGAGGTCACCCGGCCTTTGCGCAGCACCCAGGCCAGCGCCATCTGCGCCAGCGTCTGCCCGCGCCTGGCGGCGATGGCATTGAGCGCCTTGATGTTGGCGATCGACTGGCCGTTGATGAAGGCGGGTCTCAGCGACTTGCCCTGGGATGCGCGACTGCCCTCGGGGATACCGCCGAGATATTTGTCGGTCAGCATGCCTTGCGCCAGCGGCGAGAACACGATCGAGCCGATACCCAGCCCTTCCAGCGTGTCGAGCAGCCCRTCGTCCTCGACCCAGCGGTTGAGCATGGAATAGCTCGGCTGGTGGATGATGCATGGCGTGCCCAGYCGCCTCAGAATGTCGGCCGCCTCGCGCGTGCGCTGCGAATTGTAGGAAGAGATGCCTGCATAAAGCGCCTTGCCCGAACGCACCGCATGGTCGAGCGCGCCCATCGTCTCTTCCAGAGGCGTCTCCGGATCGAAGCGATGCGAATAGAAGATGTCGACATAGTCGAGCCCCATCCGCTTCAGGCTCTGATCGAGGCTGGCCAGCACATATTTGCGGCCGCCCCACTCGCCGTAGGGACCCGCCCACATTTCGTAGCCGGCCTTGGTCGAGATGATCAGCTCGTCGCGATAGCCGGCGAAATCGGTGCGCAGGATCTCGCCGAAAGCGGTCTCGRYCGAGCCGGGCGGYGGCCCGTAATTGTTGGCGAGATCGAAATGCGTGATGCCGAGGTCGAAGGCCTTGCGCACGATCGGCTGCTTGATCCTGTGCGGCGTGTCGTTGCCGAAATTGTGCCACAGCCCAAGCGAGATGGCCGGCAGCTTCAGGCCGGACCGCCCGCAACGATTGTAGATCATCTTCTCGTAGCGGTTCTCGGCGGCGGCATAGGGCATGGATTTTCCTCAAAATCTGGGCGGGGCAGCGCCGCCCCTTGAAATGAATCGAGTCGGCGCTGCCCCTCACCCTTACCCTCTCCCATTAGGGACGGGGAGACGGGGTCRCCACCTACTTCTTCTTCGCCAGCAGCGCCTTCGCCTCCTTGATGYCGAGCGCTGCCGGCCGCTCGCAGGTCGTCTGCATGGCGACGAACTTGCCGGTTTCGCCCGAGCGCAGGATGCCGGTCATCACATCGACGGCATGCAGCGCCAGCTCCATCGAGCAGCGGTGCGGCCGCCCTTCGGCGATCGCGATCGCCATATCGGCGAGGCCGGCGGTGCGATAATTGGCCATCATGCCTTGGCCATGCATCTCGTTGGGCACGCCGAACGGATGATCCCACTTCGGCAGCTTCTTCATCGGCTTGGTGGCATCGGTGAAGCGGACCTCGCCGCCGAAGAAGTTCGGGTCCGGCACGAAGATGGTGCCCGCCTCGCCATAGAGCTCCATCGGCGCGTGGCCGTGGCTCCAGACGTCCCAGCTGGTGTTGAGCGTCACCACCGCGCCGTTCGCGAATTCCAGCAGCGCATGGATGGTGGTCGGCGTGTTGACCGGAATCTTTTCGCCCGCACGAGGCTTCGACGAGATTGTGCGCTCCTTGGCGGGAGTCGCCGCAAAAGCCGCCACCTGCTTCACCGGCCCGATCAGCTGGATGAGGTTGGTGACATAATACGGACCGATGTCGAGCACTGGACCGGCGCCCGGCTGGAAGAAGAAGTCGGGATTGGGGTGCCAGTGCTCCATGCCGTGACCCATCACATGGCAGGTGCCGCTGGTGATCTTGCCGAGCTTGCCGCTGTCGATCAGCTCGCGCACCAGCTGATGCGCGCCGCCGAAGAAGGTGTCGGGCGCCGAACCGATGCGCAGCCCCTTCTTCTCGGCCCGCTTCCGAAGGTCGAGCCCTTCCTCGATCGACAGCACGAAKGGCTTTTCCGAATAGACATGCTTGCCGGCCTCGAGCACCGCTTTCGACACTTCGTAATGCACGGCCGGGACGGTGAGGTTGACCACGATGTCGATCTCGTCGTCCTTGAGGAGGTCACTGACCGTCTCGGCGCGGAGCTTGAACTCCTTCGCCCGCATCTTTGCCGCGTCCATGTTGATATCCGCGCAGGCGCGCATCTTGATGCCGCGGAAGAGCGGCGCCAGCGAGAAATACGCCTTCGAGATGTTGCCGCAGCCGATGACGCCTACGCCAAGGTTATTTGCCATTTTGGTTCTGCTCCTACCAGCTCTTGGCCGCCGCGATCGAGCGACGGGCAAAGCGCTCGATGTCGTTGGGGTTGTCCTGTTCCATCACGAAATACTGGGCCGCGCTTTTGGCGCGCAGCGCCTTGATCAGGCCGGGCCAGTCGATGGTGCCGTGGCCGACATCCGACCATCCGTCCTCGTCCAGCCCCTCGCCCGCCTTGGCCATGTCCTTGACATGCACGGCATTGATGCGCTGGCCATGCTTTTCGATCCAGGGCAGCGGATCGGCGCCGCCGCGCACCACCCAGGCAACGTCCATCTCCCAGCCGATGCCGGGCGCGGCCGACAGGATATGGTCCTGCGGCAGCGAGCCGTCGGCGAGCGGCTTGAACTCGAAATCGTGGTTGTGCCAGGCAAAGCCGTAGCCGCTCCTTTTCGCGGTCTCGCCCACCTGGGCGAGCCGCTCGCCGAAGCCGCGCCAGCCGGCAGCATCGCCCGGCCGCGCATCGGGCATGAGATAGGGGCAGATCAACAGCGAGATGCCGAGAGCGTCGGCTGTTCTGCGCACGCCGTCGAAATCCTTTTCCAGCGCATCGATCGAGAAATGCCCGGTCGGCATGGCAAGCCCGTTCTTGTCGAGCTCGGCGCGGAAAGCCTTGGGATCGTCATAGACGCCGCCGAAGCCTTCCACCTGCCGGTAGCCGAGCTCGCCGAGCATTTTCAGCACGCCGTCCCATGGCTGGAAGTTGCGGGCACTATAAAGTTGGAATGACCAGTTCATCAGTCTGTCCGTTCTGCTTGGGTTGTCTGGGAGGTTAAAGCCGGCTGTCGGTCTCGGCGTCGAACAGCGAAGCGCGCGCCGGATCGAAGCCGATGCGGATCGCATCGCCGCTGTGCAGCGTCTTGTCCGCTTCGACGCGGAAGGAAAGGATCTGGCCGCCGAGCTTGGTCCACACCAGCGTGTCGGAGCCCATCGGATCGACGATCTCGACGGTGGAGTCGGTGGTGAAGGGCATGGCCCTGGCGGCGTCGCCGAAGGCGATATGCTCGGGGCGGATGCCGAACACGCAGGGCCTGCCTGCGCGGCCGCCGTCGCCCTCGAACTGATAACGGTCGAGCGGCACCGACACGCCATCGGCCTTGAACGCGGGAGCATCGCTCGCTTCCAGTTGACCTTTAAGGAAATTCATCGCTGGCGAGCCGAGGAAGCCGGCGACGAAACGATTGACCGGGCGGTTGTAGATGGTCTGCGGCGCGTCGAGCTGCTGGATCACGCCGCCCTTCATCACCGCGATGCGGTCGGCCAGCGTCATCGCCTCGATCTGGTCGTGCGTGACGTAGATCATGGTGTTCTGCAGCCTGCGGTGCAAAAGCTTGATCTCGACGCGCAGCTCCGAGCGCAGCTTGGCATCGAGGTTGGACAGCGGCTCGTCGAACAGGAAAACGTCGACGTCGCGCACCAGAGCCCGACCGATCGCCACGCGCTGGCGCTGGCCGCCGGAGAGCGCCGAGGGCTTGCGCTGCAACAACGGCTCGATCTGCAGGATCTCCGCCGCGCGCGCGATGCGTTTGGCGATCTCGTCCTTCGGCACGCCGGYGACGCGCAGGCCAAAGGAGAGGTTCTTTTCCACCGTCATCTGCGGATAGAGCGCGTAGGACTGGAACACCATGCCGATGCCGCGGTCCTTCGGCTCCTCCCAGGTGACGTTCTTGCCCTTGATGAAGATGCGGCCTTCCGAAATGTCGAGCAGGCCGGCGATGCAGTTGAGCAAGGTCGACTTGCCGCAGCCGGACGGACCGAGCAGCACGATGAACTCGCCCTCGGCGACGTYGAGGTTGAGCGTCTGCAGAACGGTGACCGCGCCGAAATTGAGCGACAGGTCCTGGATCGAAACACTGGGATTGGCGATTGCAGCCATCATCATCCTTTCACCGCGCCGGCGGCGATGCCGCGCACGAAGAGCTTGCCGGAAACGAAGTAGACGATGAGCGGTACAAGGCCGGTCAGGATGGTTGCGGCCATGTTGACGTTGTATTCCTTCACGCCCTRCACCGAGTTGACGATGTTGTTGAGCTGCACCGTCATCGGATAGGTGTCGGGGCGCGTGTAGACGACGCCGAACAGGAAGTCGTTCCAGATGCCGGTCACCTGCAGGATGATGGCGACGACGAAGATCGGCAGCGACATCGGCAGCATGATGCGCAGATAGATGCCCCAGAAGCCGGCGCCGTCGACGCGCGCRGCGCGGAATAGTTCCTCCGGCATGGACGTGAAATAGTTGCGGAAGAGCAGCGTCAGGATCGGCATGCCGAAGATCGAATGCACGATCACCAGGCCGGTCAGCGTCCCATAGATGCCGATCTCGCGCAGGATGATGACGATCGGATAGATCATCACCTGGTATGGGATGAAGGCGCCGACGATCAGGATGATGAAGAAGGTATCCGCCCCCTTGAAGCGCCAGTTGGCCAAAGCATAGCCGTTCACCGAAGCGATCGCGATCGACAGCAGCACCGACGGCACGGTGATGCGCACCGAATTCCAGAAGCCGCGCGAAAGCCCATCGCAGTTGAGCCCGGTGCAGGCGCTCGACCAAGCCTTGACCCAGGGTTCGAATGTGATCTCCAGCGGCGGCGAGAAGATGTTGCCGAGGCGGATTTCCGGCATGCCCTTCAGCGACGTGACGATCATCACGTAGAGCGGCAAAAGGTAATAGAGCGYCACGACGATGAGCGTGCCGTAGAGGAAGATGTTGCGGCGCGAAAGCACGTGCCGCGGCTTCGTTCCACTCGGCCCCAATCCATCGCGCAACGCCGCTTCGCGCCGGAGAATTTCCGCTTCGGCGGGCATGGGGGCAGCAACATCAGCCACGCTTCTTGCCTCCGAATTCGAGATAGGCCCATGGCACGATGACGATCACCACCGAGAGCAGCATCATGGTCGAGGCGGYGAATCCCTGGCCGAGATTCTGGGCGAAGAACATGTAGTCGTAGACGTATTTTGCCGGCACTTCGGAGGCGATGCCCGGGCCGCCGCTGGTCTGGGCAACGACGAGGTCGTAGACCTTGACGATGCCGGCCGCGATGATCACCAGCGTGGTGATGAAGACCGGCCGCATCATCGGGATGATGATGAAGAGATAGGTCTTCCAGGCCGGAATGCCGTCCACCCGCGCGGCCTTCCAGATGTCCTCGTCGATGCCGCGCAGGCCGGCGAGCATCAGGCACATGATCAGCCCCGTGCCTTGYCAGAGCGCCGCGATCGAAATGCCGTAGATGACGATGCTGGAATTGTAGAGCGGATCGAAGCTGAAGCTTGTCCAGCCGAGGTCGCGCACGACGCGCTGGACGCCGAAATCCGGATTGAGCAGCCACTGCCAGACCAGGCCTGTGACGATGAAGGAGAGTGCGAAGGGATAGAGGAAGATGGTGCGGAACGTGTCCTCGAAGCGGATCTTCTGGTCGAGCAATGCCGCAAGGATGAAGCCGATGACCAGCGAGAACACCAGCGAGATGACGCCGTAGATCAGGAGATTCTCGATCGAAACCAGCCAGCGCGGCGTTGCCCACAGCCGGTAATACTGGTCGAGCCCGACGAAATTCAGCCGCGGCAAGAGCTTCGAATTGGTGAAGGAATAGAGCACCGTCCAGGCCGTGCCGCCGACGAAGACCACGAGCGCGGTCAGGATCATCGGGATCGATGCGACCTTGGCGTTGAGGTTGCGGAAAAGCTGGTTCGGACGTTGGCTTTTGCTCATCTTGGCAGCCGGACAATCAGGACATCTTGCTCCCGACCCCGGATCGGCAGGGGCCGGGAGCCGGCGGGGGCGCCGGTTGTCAGTCGGCCGAAGCGATGATGTCGGCGAAGCGCTTCTGCGCCTCTTCGAGCGTCATGTCGGGCTTGGCGAAGAATTCGGAGAACAGGTCCTCCTTCTGCTTCTGGCTGTCCTGCGACAGCAGCTGATCCGTCCACGGGATAACCGCGCCCTTGGCGAGAATGGCGAGACCCTTCTTCATGCAGTCGTTCGCCGTGTTGAGATCGACGTCGCCGCGCACCGGCAACGAGCCCTTCTTGAGATTGAAGGCGACCTGCGTCTTCGGATCGAGCAGCGTCTCGGCCAGGACTTCCTGCGCCTTGGACTTCGCTTCATCCTTGAGCAGCGGGAAGTAGAAGGCGTCGCCCCCGGTGGCGATGACCTCGTTCAGGCCGAGGCCTGGCAGGCAGGTATAGTCCTTGCCGGCGGTCTTGCCGGCGACCTGGAACTCGCCTTGCGCCCAGTCGCCCATGATCTGGCCGCCGGCCTTGCCGGTGATGACCAGATTGGTCGCCTGGTTCCAGTCCTGCACATTGGTGTTCTTGGCCATCTTGCGGGCGTCGTCAGCCGCTTTGAACACCTTGGCGATCTCTGGGCCGCCGGCGAATTTGGCGTCCTTTTCCTTGTAAACCTTGAGGAAGGCGTCCGTGCCGCCGACGGCGGCCAGCAGCACGTCGAAGGCGCCCGATGCCTGCCAGGGCTGTCCACCGACCGCGAGCGGGATGATGCCGGCCTTCTCCAGCGCCGGAGCGGCGGCCACGAATTCATTCCAGTTCTTCGGCATCGGCACGCCGGCCTTCTGGAAGGCCTCGTTCGACAGCCAGAGCCATTGCCAGGAATGGATGTTGACCGGCACGCAGTAGATCTTGCCGCCGATGGTGCAGCTGTCGAGCAGGCTCTTCGGCCGCACGATTTCCGCCCACTTCTCCTTGGTGGCGAGGTCGGTCAGGTCACGCATCAGTCCGGCCTGGACAAGCTCCTCCGCCTGGCGGCCGTGGTTGAACTGGGTGGCACCCATGGGATCACCGCCGGTGATGCGGCTGATCATGATCGGCCGCGCCGTGCCGCCGGAGCCGGCGATGGCGCCGTCGACCCAGTGATTACCGGTCGCGTCGAATGCCTTGGCAAGCTCCGCCACGGCCGCCGCCTCGCCCCCCGAAGTCCACCAATGGGTGACTTCCAGATCGGTCGCGGTCGCCGGTCCGGCGAAGCTCAGCGCGACCGTCGCGGCGAACGCGGCAGTCAGGAATTTGTATCGCATTTCGGTTCCTCCCAGAATCTGAAACGTTACAGATTTTTCGATACGGCAAATAGCTGACATAGGCAACCCCTCGAATGGAAGCGGCATGAGATTTTTTCGGAGCGCGAACAAAATCCTTCTCCGAGGGCGGCCAAGCGCCGCTCAGCATTGCCGAATGGTGTCATAAACCATCGGAAACTKAGATTTCTTTGCGATTCCAGCGGCTTTCGACCCGCTCCTCCGCCGCTGACAGCGACGATCACGACGCGCAGGCGTTGGCAATCTGTAACGTTTCAGTATACTGAAACGCGTCGCGGGCCGAAGGCCGCACGAAAATGTCAACGCGCACGATTGCCGGTCGGCCTCGCTGCTGCTATGCGCCTGACGGGCGGGACGAATGGACAGACGGGGAACTGACAAGGACGACGAGACGTCGGCTACCGAACGGCCGACGCTGAAGACGCTCGCCTTCATGACCGGGCTTGGCGTCACGACCGTGTCGCGCGCGCTGAAGGATGCGCCGGAGATCGGCGCCGAGACCAGGCGCCGCGTGCAGCTCGTCGCCAAGCAGATCGGCTACCGGCCGAACCGCGCCGGAGTAAGGCTCAGAACCGGCAAGACCAACGTCATCAGCCTGGTGCTCAACACCGAACACGAGCTGATGAGCTTCGTCTCGGACATCATCTACGGCGTCACCGAGGTGATCGCCGACACGCCTTATCACCTGATCGTCACGCCCTATTCGCGCTCGCAGGACCCGTTGGACCCGGTACGCTACCTGGTCGAGACCGGCTCGGCCGACGGCGTCATCATTTCGCGCACGCAGCCCAACGACCCGCGAGCCCGCTATATGCTGGAACGCGGCATTCCCTTTGCCACGCACGGCCGCACCGACATGGGGCTTGTGCATCCCTATCACGACTTCGACAATTATGCTTTCGCGAGCGAGGCGGTCCGCTATCTCGCAGGCATGGGCCGGCGCCGGCTCGCTCTGGTGACGCCGCCGGTCGGCCTCACCTATTACGGCCATACGGTGAACGGCTTTGCCGATGCGCTGAGCGAAGTCGGCGCCAGCGAGGTGCCGTTCAATACGGTCTCGATCGATCACACGATCGAGCAGATCAGGATGCGGACCGCCCAGCTCATGCGCCGTGACGATCGTCCGGACGGCATCGTCAGCAGTGCAGCCGCCGCCACGCTTGCCGTCGTCGCCGGCATCGAGGACRCCGGCCTGAAGCTCGGCCGCGACGTCGATGTGGTGTCGAAACAATCGTCGGAACTGCTGCACCTGTTCAGGCGGGAACTGCTCGTGGTGAACGAGAATTTCCGGCTGGCCGGCTCCGAGCTCGCCCGCGCCGTGCTCGGCTGGATCGGCGGCGCGGCACCCGGCTCCCTGCAGTCGCTCAGCACGCCGAGCGAGGTTCTGCCCTATCGGGGTTAGTGCCCAGCGCCGCTGCCCCACGGTCCATGGAACGCCCCCTCCTCGCCGATTYGCTCGAAGCCATGCGCGCCGAAGAAGTCGCGCTGCGCCTGGATGAGGTTCGAGGTGCCGCGGCCCTGGCGATAGCTGTCGAAATAGGCGAGCGCCGAGGATAGCGCCGGAACCGGCGAGCCGACCTCCGAGGCCCTTGCCACAATGCGCCTCAGCGACGGATGCGCCTCCTTCATCAAGGCGACGAAGGCCRGCGCCATCAGGAGGTTGGTGGGGGCGCCTCCCGACCCGAAGGCCTCAGCCATCGTATCCAGCATCTGCGAGCGGATGATGCAGCCGGCGCGCCAGATCTTGGCGATGGTCGGCATCGGCAGGTTCCAGTTGAATTCTTTCGAGGCRCCGCTCATCACCGCGAAGCCTTGCGCGTAGGCGGCGATCTTGCCGGCCAATAGCGCCAGTTCCAGGTCCTTCAGCAGTGCGTCCTTGTCGCCGGTGATCTTGGTGATGCCGATATTGCCATAGGCCTTTTCCGCCGCCAGCCGCTCGTCCTTGATCGAGGACAGCACGCGCGCCGCGACAGCCGCCTCGATGGCTGTCGCCGGAATGCCTAGCTGCTGCGCCTCGATGACCGACCATTTGCCCGTGCCTTTCTGGCCGGCGCGGTCGAGGATGATGTCGACCACCGGCTTGTCGGTCTTGGGATCGTCGGCGGCAAGAACCTTGGCGGTGATCTCGATCAGATACGAGTTGAGCCGGCCCTGGTTCCAGCCGTCGAAGACCGTGCCGATCTCCTTCGGTCCCATGCCTAAGCCGTCGCGCAGGATGCCGTAGATCTCGGCGATCATCTGCATGTCGGCATATTCGATGCCGTTATGGATGGTCTTGACGAAATGGCCGGCGCCGTCGGTGCCGAGCCAGGCAGCGCATGGCTCGTCCTTGAACTTGGCGGAGATCGCCGTCAGCACCTTCTCGACGCGCTTCCAGGAGTCTTCCGTGCCGCCGACCATGATCGACGGCCCGTGGCGCGCGCCCTCCTCGCCGCCCGACACGCCCATGCCGATGAAGGTCAGGTCCGAGTCCGACATCTCGGAGAAGCGCCGCATCGTGTCGCGGAAATTGGCGTTGCCGGCATCGATGACGATGTCGTTGTCGGAGAGTGTGCCGCGCAGTGCCGCGATCTGCTCGTCGACCGRCTTGCCGGCCAGCACCATGATGATGATCGGCCGAGGCGGCCGGATCGCAGCGGCCAGATCCTCCAGACTGTAACAGGGGACAACCATGTCCTTCAGCGGGCCGGCGCCCTCGACRAAGGCGTCGGTGCGCGAACGGGTGCGGTTGAAGACGGCAATGCGGTGCCCGTGCTCGGCTATGTTGAGCGCCAGGTTGGAGCCCATCGTGCCCAGGCCGATCAGGCCGATTTCGGCTTTTTCCATCGTTTCTTCCCTGCGTTCGGGTCGTTTGTTGAGGACGTGTTTTGTCCGGATGATTGACGGGCCTTCGCGGTGGCGTCAACCGCCTCGCCGAATCGTGTCTCAGCCGCGCTGCGTGAGATTCAGGTCAGGCGGTTCGCACGCCGGCCTCACCTGAATATTACTCAGATCGGATATCGATCGGCGCCTCGATCTTCACCATCTCGAAATCCGAAACGAGGATGTCGAGCCGGGCGTTCCAGCGGCCGGGCAGCGGGACGATAAGATTCTCGACACGCCAGGTGCCGTCGCCGGGTTTGGTTGCTGGCCGCTTGATCGGCTCGATGCCGGAACCCGGCTTCGACAGCACCAGCGTCACCTCCTTGGCGTCGAGCGGCCCGAAATCGCCGGTCATGATGACCATCGAAGCCGCCACCTGGCCGGTATGGCCGGGCGTGATACTAAGATCGGCCATCGCCTTTAGCGTGTGGATGTGGACCGATACCGGTTGCGCGGCGGCGATTGCCAGCTCGCGCGGCGGCGGCGTGAAGCGCCAGCCGGCGGCGACGCCGAAGATGGCGAGCACGATCAGCGTCTCGATGGAGATCGAACGTACCAGCCGTCGCTGAACTTCCGTGTCGCCCGCCTCTGCTGGCGTGGTCAGCGTCCACCGGTTCACCGAGGCCAGGGTGAACAGGAACAGCAGCAAGGCCAGTTTCAACAACAGCAGGCGGCCATAGGTGGTGTTGATCAGCGCAGCCGGTTCCTGCACCTGGRCGATCGCCAGCACGATTCCGCTTGCCGCAAGCACGGCAACCACCGGCAGGATCGCGCCCGAAAACCGGCGAAGGAACGCCTTCGCCTCCGCCGGCTGGTATCGCAACGCCAGGCCAAGCGGCGCCAGCGCTCCGGTCCAGAAAGCGATGCCCGCGCCATGCAGGAACACCATCGGCCGCGTCAGCCATTGCGGCTCGGCAACGCCTGCGTGCCCACTGGCGGCGAGTGCCGAGCCGACGCCGACAAGCCCAACCAGGGCAAGCAGCTTGCGGGAGGCTCGCGGTCCGGCGAGGGAGAGCAAGGCAAGCCCGTGCGCGATCAGGCCGACAAGCACCGTCCAGCCGAAACTCGTCTCAATCGCGGTCTTCCAGACGATCGGCGCTGCTAACCGGGCGAGCGGCGCGCCGAGCGCGTCCAGCCCTTGAAAGCCGAGCGAGAGCGGCGCTGCGGCCTGCCCGCAGAGCAGAGCGCCAATGACGAAACGTCGGCCGCAGCGGCGGCCTTCGGCGAGCCAGGCGAGCGAGAAGGCGCCGCCGACGCCGAGAAAGAGCCCGGCATAGAGCAGGAGCTTTCCGATCCAGATCGCCCCGCGCAGCGGCCAGTCGACGGTTTCACCCACCTTTGGCGCGGCGCTTGGCGCGCCGATGGAAAACAGCGCCGAGCCGCCGACCGGATGGCCGTCCTGCGAAATCACCCGCCAGCTCAGCACATGCGTGCCGAATTTGAGCGTCTCGGGATTGTCGATCTCGACGGTCTGGTCGTTGAGGCGGAAGGACGGTAGCGCGAGCTGCGTGCCGTCCGGGCGCACCAGCGTCAGCACCAGCGGTGAGACCGGCTCGCTGAAAGTCAGCAAGAAATGGCTCGGGCCCTGTGCCAGTACCGTGCCATCGGCCGGATCGGTCGCGACCAGCACCGCATGTGCGCAGGCGCGGCCGGGCAAGGCCAGCAGCGCCATCAGCACGAAAGCGGCGAGCAGGCCACGGGCGAGTATCCTGACGCGAGCGCCGCCCGGGCGAACCGTCGATGGGGAAGGTGCAGCGTTCATGCCGTCCTTGCGAGGAGCGATGGCGCGTCCGAACGGGACGCGCCATCAAGAAATCATTTCTTCGGCAGCATTTTGATGGAGCGCGCAAAGCGCGCCCCCGGCCAACAGACGTTCTTCATGAACCATCCCTCTGATTGTTGAGCGCGTGGCGGATCACTCGGTGTGATCTTCCATGGCGCCCGTCTCGCCCATGCCCTCGACGGCGAACTCGACGGTGACGCTGCCGGCTTTCTCGAAGGTCAATGTCGCGGGGAACTTTTCCCCCTGCTTGGGCTGGCGTTTGAGACCGATGAACATCAGGTGAGAGCCGCCGGGCTTCAGCGCGACCTTGCCGCCGGCCGGGATTTCAAGCCCGCCGGTGACTGGCCGCATGGTCATGACGCCATCCTTGACGCCCATCTCATGGAGCTCGGCCTTGTCGCAGATGTCGGAGGAAATCGACAGCAGGCGGTCGGGCGAACTGCCCTTGTTGGTCACGGAGAAATAGCCGCCGGCCACCTTGGCGCCGGGCGGCGTCGCGCGAGACCACGGGTGGCCGATCTCCAGGTCGCYGGCCTTGAATTCATGCGCCAGGGCGGCGGGAACGCCGGCGAACAGGAGAAGGAGAACGCACAGGGCAAGGCCGAAGCCCTGCTCGAAGGCGTGAGGGAGCGAGCCGCGACGAACATGCGCACACGCTGCGGAAAGTAAATTGGACATGGTTGCTCCATGGCTATGAGATCGCGCCGTCGTCGGTCGCGAGCAGTCTGAACTTGGATGAATGGTCCCGCGAAAGGTTCCGCGGGTCTTGTCGTCAGACCGTTGCCGGCGGCGCTCGCGGATTGGCAGGAGAGCGGTCGCGGGCGAAATCGAGATGGCGGAAGGCCGGAGGCGGGAAAGCGGCCGCTTCGAACGCCGGAGCCCCGRCAATTGCATCGGTTTCCGGCAGCGGCAAATGCGCCGGCGACGCCATGCTGCAGCCCACCGAACAGCAGGCCGGCATGGGCTGCCGATGCGGGTCGCCGCCCGGAAGCTTCGCGGCCCCTTCACGGGTGCAGATGACGTTGCCGAAGGCATCGAGCTGTACCGGCCCGCCGAAGGCGAAGGCCCCGAGCGACGACTGGAGCAACAGCAGCAGCGCCGCGACGATCGCGGCCGGCATGCTCCATCGTCTCAGCCCGATGTCCAACAACCTGCCTTTCCCAGCAACTCGAGCGACCCTAGCACGGGGCCGGGGGCCGGAAAATCGCCAAAACCAGGCTGCGGCAACGCGGCGCGATCGGCAGATCTCAGGCGGGCAGCGCCTGCCGCCCTTCCGGAATGGAGGTGAGCAGCGTCTGGCGCGCCGAGTTCAGGTGCTTTCGGCAGGCGACGTCCACCTTGCCGGGATCGCGCGATTTCAGTGCCGCGATATAGGCCAGATGCTCCTGGAGCGCGACTTCGTTGCGCTCGCGCTCCTGCGCCTTGTTCCACTGGTAGTGGTAGTGGAAGATCATCGCGATCACATCATAGAAGTCGACGATGAAGCGGTTGTGCGAGGCGCGGTGGATCAGCCGGTGGAAGCGCTCGTCGAGCTCCGAGAACTCGGTGAAGCGGGTGGCGATCTCGCCCGCCAGCTCGCGATGTTCGACCTCCAGCCTGTCGAGATCGGCCCAGACCGGGCTGTCCTCCGGCAGTGCCACGAAGGCAGCCGCCGAGCGCAGCTCGAACATCTCGCGGATCTCGGTCAGCTCCAGCGCGAAAGCGCGGGTGAAACCCTTCAGCACCCAATGGCTGTTGCGCCGCTTCTCGATCAGGCCGAAGCGCGAGAAACGGATGAGGAATTCGCGCACGCTGGTGGTGCCGACGCCGATCTCGCGCGCCAGTTCGAGCTCGTTGATCTGCATGCCGGCCTCGGCGCCCCCGGCAAGCAGCCGGCGCATGAAGGAGCGCTCGATGATCTCGGCCAGCGAATCGGTCTCTTCCTCGGGGAAGAAATCCCCCGGCCGGGGCGACCTGAGCACCGTCTTGTTGCGCTTGTTCCAAGCGATCAGCCCGGTCTCCTCCATGCGCGCCAGGATGCTGCGCACCGTGGTGCGGCTGACGCCAAGCAGGGTGCCGAGCTCCGGCTCGGACGRCAGGCTCTTGGTTTCGTCGAGCAGCCGCAGGCAGCGGTTGAAGGCGTCCTTGTAGACGTTGTTGCTCTTGGACATGCCCGTATCCCCCAACGCTTGCGGCGGCGGGCCGGAAGCGCGATATGATCGGCGTTCCTAGCGCAAGCCTCCGAAAAGCGGAACGCTTTTCGCCGGCTTGCTGGCGGGCAATGGCGCGCTGCTAAGCGACGCTCCGCCCGTAACGAAAAAACAATTGACGCAAAAATGTTTTTTCACGATAAAAGACATTATCCCCAAACGGGCGAATGTCAATCCGCCCACCCTCCCAGGTTTACCCAGGACAGCCGCCCTTGAACGCCGCAAGCACCATTCTTCTCTCCCCCGCCGACAATGTCGCGGTTGCCAATGGCCGCATCGAGATCGGCGCGGCCTTGCCCGGCGGCGCGGTTGCGGTTGCGGCCATCGACCCTGGGCACAAGGTGGCGATCAAGCCGATCGCGGCCGGCGAAGCGGTGGTGAAGTACGCGCAGGCGATCGGCCGCGCCACCCAGGACATCGCGCCCGGCGAGCACGTCCATTCGCACAATCTGGTGTTCGAGAGCGGCCGCCTGCCCGTGGTGCCGCCGAGCGAGGCCGAGCACGCCACCGAGGCCGACCGCAAGCGCACCTTCATGGGCTATCGCCGCGCCGACGGCCGGGCCGGCACGCGCAACTTCATCGGCATCATCGCCAGCGTCAATTGCTCGTCCACCGTCTGCCATGCGATCGCCGACGAGGCCAACCGCACGCTGCTGCCGAAATATCCCGGCATCGACGGCTTCGTCCCGATCGTCCACGGCCAGGGTTGCGGCATGAGCGCCACCGGCGACGGCATGATGGTGCTGCACCGCACGCTCGCAGGCTATGCGCGGCATCCCAATTTCGGCGGCGTGCTGATGGTGGGCCTGGGCTGCGAGGTCAACCAGCTCACGCTTTACGGCCAGAAGGGCGTGGCCGCGGGAAAACGCCATTTCAACATCCAGGAGGCCGGCGGTTCGCGCAAATCCGTCGAGAGGGCGATGGGCGTGCTGGCCGAGATCGCCGAGGAAGTCGGCCAGCTGAAGCGTGAGCCGATCCCGGTCAGCGAAATCGTCGTCGGCCTGCAATGCGGCGGCTCGGACGGCATGTCCGGCATCACCRCCAATCCGGCGCTGGGTGCTGCCGTCGACATCCTCGCCGGCTGCGGCGGCATCGGCATCCTGTCCGAAACGACCGRGATTTACGGCGCCGAGCATCTGCTTGCCTATCGCGCCGCCTCGCCCGAGATCGCAGCCAAGCTGGACAGCTATGTGAAGTGGTGGGAGGACCATGTCGCCAAGCACGGCGCCTCGATCGACAACAACCCCTCGCCCGGCAACAAGCGCGGCGGCCTGACCACCATCCTCGAGAAATCGCTGGGCGCGGTCGCCAAGGGCGGCCAGACGCCGCTCAACGGCGTCTTCGGCTATGCCGAGAGGGTCACCGGCAGCGGTTTGATGTTCATGGACACGCCCGGCTACGACCCGGTCTCGGCCACCGGCCAGGTCGCCGGCGGCGCTAATGTCATCGTCTTCACCACAGGTCGCGGCTCCTGCTTCGGCTGCCGGCCGACGCCGTCGATCAAGGTTGCCACCAACTCGACCATGTACCACCAAATGGAAGAAGACATGGACGTCAATTGCGGCGCCATCGCCTCGGGCGAGAAGACCATCGCCGGCATGGGCCGCGAGATCTTCGAGCTGATCATCGAGRCAGCGTCTGGCCGCAAGACCAAGAGCGAGGCGTTCGGCTACGGCGACAACGAGTTCGTGCCCTGGCACCTCGGCGCGACGCTCTAACTATTTGTTCACGCAATTCCGGACGGAAAACCGCTACACACTTTTCCTGGAATTGCTCCAGACACCGTCAAAATAGCGGCCGGTTGAAAATGGGGCCGGCAAAAGGGAGGCTTTGATGAACAAACGCCGGATCGGCACGACTGCGCTCGAAGTGACCGAGATCAGCTTCGGCGGCGCAGCCATTGGCGGGCTCTATCGCGCCTGCTCGCGCGACRCCGCGATGGCGACGCTGGATACGGCCTGGAACGCAGGGCTGCGCTATTTCGAYACCGCGGCCTTCTATGGCTTCGGCCTGTCTGAGCGCCGCACCGGCGACTTCCTTCGCGACAAGYCGCGCTCGTCCTATGTTCTGTCGACCAAGGTCGGTCGCCTGTTCCGCCCGGTGCCGGAAGACCAGGTTCCCGATCACTCCTATGTCGATCCGCTGCCTTTCACGCTCGACTACGACTATTCCTATGACGGCATCATGCGCTCGGTGGATTTCTCCTATGCGCGGCTTGGCCTTAACAAGATCGATATCCTGTTCGTCCACGACATCGGCGTCTACACGCACGGCGTCGAGAAGACGAAATTGCATTTCCGCCAGCTCATGGACGGCGGTCTGAAGGCGCTGGAGGAACTGAAATCGTCCGGCACGATCGCCGCCTATGGCCTCGGCGTGAACGAGGTCAAAATCTGCGTCGATGTGCTCAGCCGCGCGCCGCTCGATTGCACCCTGCTCGCCAGCCGTTATTCGCTGCTCGACCGCAGCGCCGAAGCCGAGTTGCTGCCGCTCTGCCGCGAGCGACAGACCTCGCTCATTATTGGCGGCGTCTTCAACTCAGGCATCCTGGCGACGGGCCCGGTGGAGGGCGCGCATTTCGACTATCTGCCGGCCCCGAAGGATATCCTCGATCGGGTCGGCGCAATGCAGAAGATCGCTGCCGATGGTGGCTATCCGCTGGCCGCTGCGGCGTTCCAGTTTCCGCTGCACGAGCCGGTCGTCGCTTCTGTGCTGACCGGCACGGCCAAGCCCGCCAATCTGACGCGCAACCTCGAGCTGCTCGACATCAAGGTGYCGACGGCGGAGTTCGCCAAATACGATCCCTACACCATCGTCCAGCAGCTTGACTGAGATGCCGGGTGGCGCGCTTCCGCCAGCCATCACGCAATCGGCACCAAACAGCGCTTGCATCGACCGGGTCGTTGCACTATCAAAATGCGCCAATTGTTTTTTATTGATAAAGTTCTGTTTGGCTTCGCGCCTGTCCAGATGGAGCTTTCGAACCTTCACCAGGCGAACTTAGGGAGGAACCTAATGAAATTTGTGACCAGCCTTCTCAACCGCCGCGCCTTCGTGGCTCTCGCCGCCGCCTCGATGCTCGCCGGCGCCATGAATTCGGGGCCTGCTTCGGCGGCCGACGTCACCATCCCGATCATCGTCAAGGACACCACCTCCTTCTACTGGCAGATCGTGCTGGCCGGCGCCCGCAAGGCGGGCAAGGATCTCGGCGTGAGCGTGCCGGAGCTCGGCGCCCAGGCCGAAACCGACGTCAACGGCCAGATCTCGATCCTCGAGAACGCCGTCGCCGGCAATCCGGCCGCGGTCGTGATCGCGCCGACCGAGGCCAAGGCGCTCGGCAAGCCGATCGACGAGGCGGCGAGCAAGGTCAAGGTCATCGGCATCGACTCCGCGGCCGACTCCAAGGCCTTCACCTCCTTCCTGACCACCGACAACGTCCAGGGCGGCCGTGTTGCGGCTGACGGCCTGGCGGCGGCGATCGCCGCGGCCAATGGCGGCAAGATCGAAGGCAAGGTTGCGCTGATCACCGCTCTGCCCGGCGCCGGCTCGCTCGAGCAGCGCGCCCAGGGCTTCAAGGAACAGCTCAAGGCGAAATATCCCGGCCTCCAGCTCGTCGCCGACAAATATGCCGACGGCCAGGCCACGACCGGCCTCAACATCGCGACCGACCTCATCACCGCCAATCCGGACCTCAAGGGCATCTTCGCCTCGAACCTGATCATGGCGCAGGGCGTCGGCCAGGCGGTCGCCGAGAACAACCTTGCCGGCAAGGTGGCGCTGATCGGCTTCGACAGCGACGACAAGCTGATCAAGTTCCTCAACGACGGTGTCATCTCCGGCCTCGTCGTCCAGGATCCGTACCGGATGGGTTACGACGGCATCAAGACCGCGCTCGCCGCCTCGAAGGGCGAGAAGGTCGAGGCCAATGTCGACACCGGCGCCAATCTCGTGACCAAGGACAACATGAAGGATCCGAAGATCGACGCGCTGCTCAACCCGAAGCTCAAATAGGCGCAGCCATAGTATCGTTTCCGGGGCCGCTTGCGCCCCGGAAACATCCACCGCTACCCGGCTTGGCAATTCGCCGGCTTGCTTTAGGCTCCGCCTCCAAGATGCGCGTTCAAGACGGGATCGCAGCCTACCCCACCGGTTGAGACCAATCTGGGAGGATTGTCATGACATTGACGGCGCAGGAACTGCACCCGCCCCCCACGCTGGAACCGGGCAGGACGATCCTCGAACTGAAGGGCCTCGAAAAACGCTATCCCGGCACGCATGCGCTGAAGCCGGTGAACCTCGCCTTCAAGGCAGCCGAGATCCACGCCATCGTCGGCGAGAACGGCGCCGGCAAGTCGACGCTGATCAAGTTGCTCACCGGCGTCATGCCGCGCACCTCCGGCGAAGTCATCTGGGAAGGCAAGCCCGAGGCACTCGCCTCGCCGCATGAGGCGATGGCGCTCGGCATCAATGCCGTGCACCAGGAGGTCGTGCTCTGTCGTCACCTGACGGTCGCCGCCAACATGTTCCTCGGCGAGGAGAATTCCCGCTTCGGCCTGTTGCAGCAGCGCGCCATGGTCAGGGAAGCGCAGCGGATCATCGACGGCTTGGGCTTCGACCTGCCGGCGCATGTCATGCTCGGCGACCTCACCATCGGCCAGCAGCAGCTAATCGCCGCCGCCCGTGCCACCGTGCGCGGCACGAAATYCCTGATCTTCGACGAGCCGACCGCCTACCTCACCCGCAAGGAGGCCGACCAGCTCTTCACCCTGATCCGCCGGCTGAAGGGCGAGGGCGTCACCATCATCTATATCAGCCACCGCATGGAGGAAGTGTTCGAGCTTGCCGATCGCGTCTCGGTGCTGCGCGACGGCACCCTCGTCGGCACCCGCAACATCGCCGAGACCAGCGAACCGGAGCTGGTCAAGCTGATGATCAACCGCTCGATCGAGCAGATCTACCACAAGGAGCATTTCACGCCGGGCGCGCCGATCGTCGAGGCGCRGAACCTCTCCGGCAAGGGTTTCGAGAATGTTTCGCTGACCGTCCGCGCGGGCGAGATCGTCGGCCTCTACGGCCTGATCGGCGCCGGCCGCAGCGAGTTCGTCACCACGCTTTACGGCCGCCACAGGAAATCGGCAGGCCAGATCCTGTGGCAAGGCAAGGAGGTGCAGGTCAACTCCGAGCATGACGCGATCCGGCTTGGCATGGCGCTCGCCCCGGAAAGCCGCCGCGACCAAGGCCTTTGCCTCAACCTGCCGGTGGGCATGAACCTCAACTTGCCGATCTACGAGCGCATCTCCAACAACCTGCTTATCTCCGGCTCGCGCGAGAAGGCCGAGGCCGAGCGTCAGATCGCCGATTTGCGCATCAAGACGCCGACGCGCCACGCGCTCGCCTCCAGCCTGTCGGGCGGCAACCAGCAGAAGATCGTCATCGGCAAATGGCTGGCGCACGGCGCCAGGCTGTTCATCTTCGACGAGCCGACGGTCGGCGTCGATGTCGGCACCAAGGCCGAGATCTATCGGCTGTTCTCGACGCTGCTGTCCAAGGGCGCCGGCATCATCCTGATCTCGTCCTATCTGCCCGAGGTCTATGAGCTCGCCGACACACTGCATGTGTTCCGGCGCGGCAAGCTGGTCGCCACGCATGGCTTCCACACCGCCAGCCACGAGGACATTTTGAGCCAGGCGCTGGCCGAGAGACAAGAAAAGACGGGAGGACAGAAATGAGCACCGAGGCGATCCCCGCCGCAAGGCGCAAGCGCAATTACAATGCCCTGTTCGGGCTGACGCTGCTTGGGCTCCTGCTCCTGATGTGGGTCGTGCTGGCTCTCGYCACGCCCTCCTTCGCCACGCCGCTCAACATCACCAATCTTCTGCGCCAGGGATCRCTCATCGCCATCCTCGCCGTTGGCCAGACCTTCGTCATCATCACCGGCGGCATCGACCTGTCCGTCGGCGCCGTGGTCGGGTTCACCACCGTCGTCGTGGCGCTCTTGATCAATGCCGGCTGGCCGATCTGGGCGGCCGTGCTCATCACCTTGCTGGTCGGCGTCGCCATCGGCCYTTTCCACGGCTTCGGCATCGTCAAGATGGGCCTGCCGCCCTTCATCATCACGCTTGCCACCATGACCTCGCTGCGTGGCATCGGCCTGTTGATGACCAACGGCAACTCGATCTCGATCAACTCCGATCCGTTCCAGGCCTTCTCGCGCGGCTCGCTGCTGGGCATCCCCTATCTGTTCTGGATGGTGATCCTGGTCGCCATACCGTCCTACGTCTTCCTGCACCACACGCGATGGGGCCGCTATCTGTTCTCGGTCGGGTCCAACGCRGAGGCAGCGCGCCTGTCGGGCGTCAACGTGCCGCGCACCATCTTCATGGCTTATATCCTGTCCGGCCTGCTGGCGGCTTTCGTCGGCGTGCTGCTGGCGTCGCGCATCGGCATCGRCAACCCGACGCAGGGCGACACCTACGAGCTGCAGGCCATCGCCTCTTCCGTGATCGGCGGCACGTCGCTGTTCGGCGCCATCGGCTCGGTGCATGGGCCGCTGATCGGCTCTTTCATCCTTTCGACGATCAACAACGGCGCTAACCTGCTCAACGTCAACACCTTCTGGCAGCGTGTCATCACCGGCATGCTGATCATCGTCATCGTCTACTTCGACGGCCTGCGCCGTCGCGGCAAATAAACCGTCCCTGAATGACGCGCCGGCCTGATCGACCGATGGGCCGGCGCTCTTGCAAGTATTGGATCAGCGCATGAAAGCCGTCGTCTGCCGCTCGCCCGGCGATCTTGTCCTCGAAGACCGCGCCGCGCCCGGCGCGCCGCCGCCCGGCTGGGCGCGGGTCGCGGTCAGCCATGTCGGCATCTGCGGCACCGACTACCACATCTTCGAGGGCAAGCATCCTTTCCTCGCCTATCCGCGCGTCATGGGCCATGAGGTCTCGGGCACGGTCGTCGAGAGGGGCGAAGGTGTCGATCTTGCTGTCGGCGAGCAGGTGATCATCAATCCCTATCTTGCCTGCGGCAAATGCATCGCCTGCCGGCACGGCAAGCCGAACTGCTGCGTGAAGATCGAGGTGCTCGGCGTGCATCGCGACGGCGCCATGTGCGACGAGATCCTGGTGCCGGCGCAAAACCTTTATCCGGCAAACGGCCTGTCGCTGGCCGATGCCGCGGCGGTCGAATTCCTGGCGATCGGGGCACATGCGGTACGCCGCTCGCTTGCCACGCCAGGCGCGCGCACGCTGGTCATCGGTGCCGGCCCGATCGGACTAGGCACGGCGCTCTTCGCCCGCATTGCCGGGCTCGACGTCAGCCTACTGGACATGAGCACCGAGCGGTTAGCTTTTTCCGAAAGCGAACTCGGCTTCGCCGCGCTCGACGGCACGAAAGCGCCGGCCGTCGATCTGGTGCGACAGGCGACCGGCGGGGAAGGCTTCGACCTGGTGTTCGACGCCACCGGCAACACGCAGTCGGTGCAGTCTGCCTTCGCCCATGTCGCGCATGGCGGCACGCTGGTGCTGGTCAGCGTCGTCAAGGACGACATCACCTTCTCCGACCCCGAGTTCCACAAGCGCGAGATGACGCTGGTCGGCAGCCGCAATGCCTTGCGCGCCGATTTTGACCATGTCGCCRCCTCGATCCGCAACGGCGCCGTGCCGCTCCGAAAACTCGTCACCCACCGCACGACCCTTGCCGGCACGCCGCTCGATCTCGCACGATGGGCGCATGAGAAATCCGGCCTGATCAAGGCCGTCATCGAAGTCGGGTGAGGCGCTGTTCTCGGGCCGAAGCAGCGGTTCGCGCTGGCAGGAACTGCGCTCCTGCTTCGGCCAAGGATGACGACGTTGAAGGCTAGTCTAATCGTTCGCCGACAGCCTGAGCTCCACCCGCTCCGCCGGAAACCGCGATTCTGCGAATTGGATCGGCTGGCCGTCCAGCGTGACGTTCACCGCGACGGTGACCAGCACGATGGCGCCCGGCTGCAGGTCGAGATCGGCGAGATCGGCGGCGTCGGCGTGACGCGCCGACAGCACCGTTGAGTGCCTGAGATAATCGTTGATGCCGAAGCGCTTGAGCGAGGCAGTGATCGATCCCGTCTCCGCCATCGCGGCCTCGATGCCGGCAAAGCGTTTTGCATCGAACCATGTCGTCGCGCGCGACACCGGATGCCCGTCAGCCTCGCCGCGCGTCTCCAGGCGGATCACGGCCGATCCCCTGGCAATGTTGAGCGCCTCGGCGATGCGCCGGCTGGYCGGCTCGGTCGATGACGACAGCAGCGCGGTGTGGCGCTCGCTCGTCTGCCCCTGCAGTCCTGTTGAAAAGCGCGTGCGAGCGCCGATCGGATAGGAGAGCCGCTTGCGCGGCAGGACGAAGGTGCCGCGTCCCTGCTCGGCCTTGAGCACGCCTTCCTGCACCAGCGCGGCGATGGCGCTGCGCACGGTGTGACGATTGACGCCGCAGCGTTCCGCCAGCGCGACCTCGGGCGGCAGCGCCGTATTCTCCGCAAAGTCACCGTTCGCGATCCCCTGCAGGATCCTGTCGGCGATCTGCCGCCACAGCGACACCCCATTGCGCCTTTCGATGCTGGCCGCCAACWCGATCATCTCTGCCCCCAGGAACTTTTACGCCCTGTCATCCACCCGTCATGGACTCCAGTTAGGTGATAGGAATAATTTGTATAGTTGTCTATATCAATTGACAAATTTTGCCGATGCAAAGGAGTGAAGCGATGCGAGGACAGGAAGCGCGCGAACAGGCCGAGCGGAAGGCCGTGATGGCGACGCTGGCGCACGCGGCGCCCGATGAGATCGCGCGCCTGTGGGACGGCTCCGGCCTGCCCTCGGAGGCCGAACTGCTGCGCGGCCCGGAGACCGGTTTGGTGACGGTGCGCGGGCGGATCGGCGGCGGCGGCGCGCCATTCAATGTCGGCGAGGCGACCGTCACCCGCGCCACGGTGCGGTTGCCCTCCGGACAGGTCGGCCATTCCTATTCGCTCGGCCGCGACAAGGGCAAAGCCAGGCTCGCGGCAATAGCCGACGCGCTCTGGCAGGACCCTACGCACCGCGAAGCTGTCGAGACAAGATTGGTCGCGCCGTTGCGCGCGGCGCTCGATGCGGCGCGCGAGAAGCGGCGCACCGAGACGGCGGCCACGAAAGTGGATTTCTTCACCATGGTACGCGGAGAGGACTGATGGAGATCGCCACGCAATCGATCGAGGGCGGCTTCGCCGATCCGGTTTTCGACGCGCAAGCCGTGTTTCGCGCCATCATGGACGCGATGGCTCGCCCCGGCAGCGTCCAGGCCCTGCCGCCGCTTGCCCATCCGCCGGCGCCGCTTTCGGCAACCGCAGGCGCCGTGGCGCTGGCGCTCTGCGACAACGACACGCCGGTCTGGCTCGATCCGCGATTGCAGGCAGAGGCGTCGGTCACGTCCTGGCTCGGCTTCCATACAGGCGCGCCCTTGGCCAACACGCCTGCCGACGCGCATTTCGCGATTATAGCCAACCCGGCGGAGATGCCGGCCATGGACGGCTTCTCGCAGGGCACGCAGGAATATCCCGACCGCTCGACGACCCTGATCCTGATCGTCGAGAACCTCACCTCGGGTCCCTCGCTGCTGCTCGAAGGCCCGGGCATCGAAAAGGCCGCGACGATAGYGCCGGTCGGCATGCCGCGTCATTTCGTCGAGCAGTGGAAGCAGAACAACCAGCGCTTCCCGCGCGGCGTCGACATCATCCTGGCGGCGCCCGGCAGTCTCGCCTGCCTGCCGCGCACCACCCGCATCAAGACGATGGAGGCATGACATGTATGTCGCGGTGAAAGGCGGCGAAGCCGCGATCGCCAACGCCCATCGCCTGCTTGCCGATCGCCGCCGCGGCGACCGCTCCGTGCCGGCGCTGCGCCTCGACCAGATCGTCGAGCAGTTGGCGCTTGGCGTCGACCGGGTGATGAGCGAAGGCTCGCTCTATGATCGCGAGTTGGCCGCGCTCGCCGTCGTCCAGGCGCGCGGCGACATGATCGAGGCGATCTTCCTGGTGCGCGCCTATCGCACCACGCTGCCGCGCTTCGGCTACACCAGGCCGGTCGACACCGGCGCCATGCAGGTCGAGCGGCGCGTGTCGGCCACCTACAAGGACCTGCCCGGCGGGCAGGTGCTCGGCCCGACCTTCGACTACACGCACCGGCTGCTCGATCCGGAACTCGCTGCCGGCGCCGATGTCGAGGCGCCGGCGCAGCGTCCGGTCGAAGCGGACGCCATGCCGCGCGTCTCTGCGATCCTGGCGCATGAGGGCCTGATCGAGGCCGACGGCGACATGCCGCGCGACCATGTGCCCGGCGACATCACGCGCGAGCCGCTGCAGTTCCCCATGGCGCGCGACGTCCGCCTGCAGGCGCTGTCGCGCGGCGACGAAGGTTTTCTGCTTGCGCTCGGCTATTCGACGCAGCGCGGCTATGCCCGCAACCATCCCTTCGTCGGCGAGATCCGCATCGGTGAAGTCGAGCTGGAACTGGAGGTGCCGGAGCTGCCCTTCGCAGTGCCGCTGGGCTCTATCCGCGTCACCGAATGCCAGATGGTCAACCAGTTCAAGGGCTCGGCCAAGGCGCCGCCGCAATTCACCCGCGGCTACGGCCTAGTCTTCGGCCAAAGCGAGCGCAAGGCGATGGCGATGGCGCTGTGCGACCGGGCGCTGCGCGCGAGCGAGCTCGGCGAAGACATCGTCGCCGCGGCGCAGGACGAGGAGTTCGTCATCTCGCATTCCGACAACGTCCAGGCGACCGGCTTCGTCGAGCACCTGAAGCTGCCGCACTATGTCGACTTCCAGGCCGAGCTCGACCTGGTCCGCCGCATGCGCGCCGAATACGAGGCGCGCGAAAATGAAGACAAGGCCGAAGACAAGAGGGAGGCGGCGGAATGAACGCGCRGCCGACAGAGATCGCCACCTACAACTTCGCCTATCTTGACGAACAGACCAAGCGGATGATCCGCCGCGCCATCCTGAAGGGCATCGCCATTCCCGGCTACCAGGTGCCCTTCGCCTCGCGCGAGATGCCGATGCCCTATRGCTGGGGCACCGGCGGCGTGCAGGTCACCGCCTCGATCATCGGCCCGGAGGACGTGCTGAAAGTCATCGACCAGGGCGCCGACGACACAACCAACGCGGTATCGATCCGCGCCTTCTTCAAGAAGGTCRCCAATGTCGCCGTCACCACCGAGACGGCCAAGGCGACGATCATCCAGACGCGCCACCGCATCCCGGAGCACCCGCTGACGGCGGACCAGGTGCTGGTTTTCCAGGTGCCGATCCCCGAGCCGCTGCGCTTCCTCGAGCCACGCGAGACCGAGACGCGCAAGATGCATGCGCTGGAGGAATACGGCCTCATGCATGTGAAGCTCTATGAGGACATCGCCCGGCACGGCCGTATCGCCACAACTTACGCCTATCCGGTGAAAGTCGAGGGCCGCTATGTGATGGATCCCTCGCCGACACCGAAATTCGACAACCCGAAGATGCATCGTTCGCCGGCTTTGCAGCTCTTCGGCGCCGGCCGCGAGAAGCGCATCTATGCTCTGCCGCCTTTCACCGACGTCGTCAGCCTCGATTTCGAGGACCATCCTTTCGAGATACAGACCTTCGACCAGCCCTGCGCGCTCTGCGGCGCCGAGAATGTTTATCTCGACGAGGTCATCCTCGATGACCATGGCGGCCACATGTTCGTCTGTTCCGACACCGACCATTGCGAGAAGCGACGGAGCGACCCTACCACCCCCTTGTGGGGAGGTCGCGCCGAAGGCGCGGGTGAGGGTCTCGATCAGTCCAGACCTCATGCAACCCCCACCCCGGCGCTGCGCGCCGACCCTCCCCACAAGGGGGAGGGTAAGGAGGCAGAATGACCGACGAACCGCTGCTGCGCGTCGCAGCACTTTCCAAGTTCTACGGCTCGCGTATCGGCTGCGAGGCGATCAGCTTCGATCTCTGGCCGGGYGAGGTGCTGGCGGTGGTCGGCGAGTCGGGCTCCGGCAAAACGACGCTGCTCAACTGCCTGTCGACCCGGCTGCTGCCGTCCTCCGGCTCGGCCAGCTACCGCATGCGCGACGGCCAGTGGCGCGAGCTTTACCGCATGAGCGAGGCCGAGCGCCGCTTCCTGATGCGCACCGACTGGGGCTTTGTCCACCAGAACCCCGCGGATGGCCTGCGCATGACGGTGTCGGCTGGTGCCAATGTCGGCGAAAGGCTGATGGCCGTTGGCGATCGCCACTACGGCAAGATCCGCGCCAGCGCGGTCGACTGGCTGTCGCGCGTCGAGATCGACGAGGACCGCATCGACGACGAGCCGCGCGCTTTTTCCGGCGGCATGCGCCAGCGCCTGCAGATCGCCCGCAACCTGGTCACCGGGCCGCGTCTAGTGTTCATGGACGAGCCGACCGGCGGCCTCGACGTCTCGGTGCAGGCGCRCCTGCTCGACCTGTTGCGCGGCCTTGTCACCGACCTCGGCCTCGCCGCGATCGTCGTCACCCATGACCTCGCCGTGGCGCGGCTGCTCTCGCAGCGCATGGTGGTTATGAAGGACGGTCGCGTCGTCGAAAGCGGCCTGACCGACCGCGTGCTCGACGACCCGCGCGCCCCTTACACCCAGTTGCTCGTTTCTTCGATTTTGCAGGTATGACGATGGAACGCATTTCCCTGACACCTGCCCCCACCCCGCTGCTTCGCAGCGACTCTCCCCACAAGGGGGAGGGTGGGACGTCGGCGCCCTACCTCCCCCTTGTGGGGAGGTCGGACCGAAGGTCCGGGTGGGGGTACTTCAGCCACGACGCGAACAGCGATTGGAGGACCTTCTGATGCCGACACCTCTCGTCGTTTCCGATGCCGCGAAAAGCTTCACCATGCACCTGCGCGACGGCGTCACGCTGCCGGTGGTGGCGGGCGTCTCCTTCTCGATCCGCGCCGGCGAATGCGCCGTGCTCGGCGGCCCGTCCGGCGCCGGAAAAAGCTCGATCCTGAAGATGCTCTACGGCAACTATGCCGTCGATGAAGGACAGATCATCGTCCAGCACGAGGRCGGCCTGATCGACCTTGCTTCCGCCAGCCCACGTACGGTGCTCGCCGTGCGCCGGCAAACGATCGGTTATGTCAGCCAGTTCCTGCGCACCGTTCCGCGCGTCTCGGCGCTCGACGTCGTCGCCGAACCGCTGGTCGAGCGCGGCGAGGGTCGGGAGGGTGCGCGGGCAAGGGCCCRGTCCCTATTGGCGCAGCTCAACCTGCCGGAAAAGCTCTGGGCCCTGCCGCCCGCCACTTTCTCGGGCGGCGAACAGCAGCGCGTCAACATCGCGCGCGGCTTCATCACCGAGCATCCGATCCTGCTCCTTGACGAGCCGACCGCTTCGCTCGACGCCAAAAACCGCGATGTCGTGGTCGAGCTCATCGCCGCCAAGAAGGCGGCGGGAGTCGCCCTGCTCGGCATCTTCCATGACCAGGATGTGCGCGACGCGGTGGCCGACCGCATTATCGACGTCACCGCCTTTGCTGCCGGAAAGATCGCTGCATGACGAGGAAGCTTTCCGAGGCACCGCTGGTGCATGAGACGGCGCAGGTCGAGAACTCGACGCTCGGCCGCTGGACCGAGATCGCCGAGCGCAGCCGCGTCTCGGAAAGCGAACTCGGCGACTATTCCTACATGATGCAAGATTGCGCCGTCTGGTGCGCGACCATTCGAAAATTCTCGAACATCGCCGCAAGCGTGCGCATCAACGCCACCAACCATCCGACCTGGYGGCCGACCCTGCATCACTTCACCTACCGCGCCTCGGACTATTGGGACGACGCCGAGCATGAGAGCGAATTCTTTGCGCAGCGCCGCGCCAGGCGCGTCACCATCGGTCATGACACCTGGCTCGGCCACGGCTCGACCATCCTGCCCGGCGTGACCGTCGGCGATGGGGCGGCGGTCGGCGCCGGCGCCGTGGTGTCGAAGGATGTCGCGCCCTACACCATCGTTGCCGGCGTGCCGGCGAAACCGATCCGCGAGCGCTTCGACCGCCGCATCGCCGAGCGCTACCAGACGCTCGCCTGGTGGGATTGGGACCATGCCCGGCTGCGGGCCGCACTCGACGATTTCCGTGAGCTCTCCGCTGAAGCTTTCCTGGAGAAGTATGGCGGCTGAGCGCGGTGATGGTCGATAGTGGATGGCGGCAGCAAACAGGCTGAGGAGCCTCCTTCACCATTCACATCCCTGACACACGACTCGGACAGGAGGCGATTTCCCTCGGAGCAATTCCAGGAAAAATGGGTCATGGTTTTCCGTCCGGAATTGCGAAAAACAAAGTCAGAGATCGCCATGCTCGACAAGGCAAGACCTTCCCTCGCCTTCTTCTTCGAAGGCACCAACCCGACGCCGCCGGTGCATCTCGGCACTCGCTATGACTTGTCGGGCAATTTCCTCCTMGAGCCCGGCAACACGATCGTCAGCCATCTCGTCGCGGGCTCGCCGTCCGAAGCCGCGGTGATCGAAGTGCGCGAGCGCATGCGCGCCATGCCCGACGCCGATCGCCTGGCCTTCACGCCGATCTCCAGCCTGCATATGACGCTGTTCCAGGGCATCATCGAATACCGGCGCCGCCTTCCCTACTGGCCCGCCGATGTGCCGCTCGACACCAGCATCGACGACATGACCCGCCTCTATCTGGAAAGGCTGCAGGGCTTTCAGCCTTGCCCTGCCTTCCGCATCAAGGCCATCGGCGTCACCCCGAACGGCCTGACAGTCGCCGGCGCTTCCGCGCAGGATGAGCGCATTCTGCGCACATGGCGCGACGCGCTCTCCGTGCCGTTCGGCTATCGCCATCCCGACCACGACACTTACGTCTTCCACATCACTTTTGCCTACCAGATCCGCCGCCTCGCCGACGAACGCGTGTCCGCCTGGCAGGACCTGTTCGACGAGTGCCTGTCGTTCCTCGATCGTGAGGCGCCGGTGATCGAATTGCGCCCGCCGGCCTTCTGCAGCTTCAAGGACATGAAGCATTTCGAGGAATTGCTGGTCCTTGGATGACCCTATGCATGTCGCCGAAAACTGCGCAGCGGTCTTGGGACAACGACATACATAAACAAGGACGGGCCTGTGGGTCGTAACAAAACTGACATCAATCCGACACCCCAGCTTCACGCGGCTGCGCTAGCGAAGGTTAACGGACCTTCAAACTGCGACGGACTGGAGTCTTGTCATGTCAGCTTCATCGGCCACGCTGGAAATTCGCGGCGTAACCCGACGATTTGGCAAGAACACCGCAGTCAACGACATCAACATCTCGATCCCRCACGGCCAGATGGTCGGCATCATCGGCCGTTCCGGCGCCGGCAAGTCGACTCTGTTGCGCATGATCAACCGTCTCATCGATCCGAGCCAGGGGTCGATCTTTTTTGACGGCGCCGATGTCTCGCGCCTGCAGGGCTCGCCGCTGCGCCGTTGGCAGCGCGACTGCGCCATGATCTTCCAGCAGTTCAACCTGGTGCCGCGCCTCGACGTTCTGACAAACGTCCTGCTCGGCCGCCTGAACCACCGCTCAACGGTCTCCAACCTGTTTGGCATGTTTTCTCGCATTGAATGCGCCGAGGCGGTGGCCGCTCTCGAGCGCCTCGACATCGCACGCACCGCGCTGCAGCCGGCCGGCACGCTTTCCGGCGGCCAGCAGCAGCGCGTGGCGATCGCGCGCGCCATGATGCAGCAGCCGAAGGTGCTTCTGGYCGACGAGCCCATCGCCTCGCTCGACCCGCTCAACGCCAAGGTGGTGATGGATTCGCTGCGCGACATCAACCTGCGCGAGGGCATCACCGTCGTCACCAATCTGCACACGCTCGATACCGCCCGCGCCTATTGCAGCCGCATCATCGGCATGGCCGCCGGCAAGGTCGTGTTCGATGGCGCGCCGGAGGATCTCGACCGCGATGCCGTGCGCACGGTCTATGGCGCCGATGCCAACGGCGTCGAGGTCTCCGAGGCCATCACGTCGACCAGCGTCAGCATCAAGCCGAAGATCACCGCATCCGCCGGACCGCTCGAACCGGCCTTCCCCGGCTACTGAGTCCATTGTCCCCGGCACCGAAACGGCTCCGGGCAAATCGTGGATTTCAAGAAGAGCAACCCGGATCGCCCGCCCGCGTCAAAGGCTGAACTCAAAATTCGAACGCCTCCGGCTCGAAGCCGGAGCAACAGGAGAGAGATCAAAATGTTCAGGAAAATGGTTCTTTGCGCCGTATCGATGCTGGCCATGGCGGCAAGCGCCGCTCACGCCGCCGACATCAAGGAGTTCCGCGTCGGCATCCTCGGCGGCGAGAACGAGACCGACCGCCTGCGCAACTACCAGTGCCTTGCCGACCACCTGAAGGCCGAATTCGGCTTCGAGAAGGTGTCGCTGTTCCCGGCCGCCGACTATGATGGCGTCATCCAGGGCCTGCTCGGCGGTACGCTCGACTTCGCCGAGCTTGGCGCGTCCGGCTACGCCAGCGTCTACCTCAAGGACCCGAACGCCGTCACCCCAATCCTCACCACCAAGCAGACCGACGGCTCGACCGGCTACTATTCGATCGGCCTGGCGCTGAAGTCCTCCGGCATCACCGACATCAAGTCGGCCAAGGGCAAGAAGCTCGGCTACGCCGATCCGGACTCGACCTCCGGCTATCTGATCCCGCTGACCCAGATTCCGAAGACCACCGGCCAAGCGAACGACACCTACTTCGCCTCGACCCAGTTCAACGGCGGCCACGAGAACAACGTGCTTGCGGTGCGCGACGGCAAGGTCGACGTAGCGGTTGACGACTCCTCCGGCATCGGTGACTTCAAGAATGGCTACACCTCGGGCACCTTCCACAAGGAAGTCGCCAAGGGCGCAGTCGACCCGAACGACTTCGTCGAAGTCTGGCGCTCGGGCCTGATTCCGAACGGCCCGCTGGTCGTGCGCACCGCGCTCGGCGCCGACATGACTGCCAAGCTCACCAACTTCTTCACCCAGCTGCCGACCAAGGACAAGCCCTGCTTCGAAGGCGTCGAAGGCGGCGATTTCAYCGGCTACGTGCCGGTGAAGTCGGACTTCTACAACGTCATCATCGAAGCCCGCAAAGCCGCGATCGGCGGCTGACGGCATCAGGAAAAAGGGGCGGCGTTTTTAAGCGCCGCCCTTTTTGCATTCACCGATCATGACCCTTTCGACGACAATCCATTCCGAGGCCACGCGGCAGCAGGCGGACGCCTGGCGCCGACAGACCTCGCTTCGCCGCCTCTACACCGTTCTCGGCGTCGGCCTACTGCTGGTCGCCATGTGCGCGACCATGTGGTTTGCCGACGAGGCCAATGCGGGCCATTTCTTCGAGCGGCTGCCGCATATCCTCGACTTCCTGAGCTGGCTGATCCCCAAGGACTGGAACGACGTCTGGCGGGCGCTGTTCGACATTGCTTCGCCGCATGACAAGGGCACACAGGAATTCAACTTCCCGCTCGGCCGCGTCTACATCTGGGGCGGCTTCTACGTCCCTGAATATTTCGAGCTGATGCTGACCACGGTGAACGTGGCGCTGGTCTCGACCTTCATCGGCTTCGTCTTCGCCGTTCCCTTCTCCTTCATCGCCGCGCGCAACCTGACCCCGAGCCCGGTCCTGCGCCTGGTGGTCAAGCGCTTCATGGAACTGCTGCGCGCCTTCCCGGAGATCGTCATTGCCGGCCTGTTCGCGGCCATCGTTTCGATCGGTCCGGTCGCGGCCATCATCGCCATCGGCCTGCATTCGATCGGCGCGCTCGRCAAGCTGTTCTACGAGATCAACGAGAACATCGACATGCGCCCCGAGGAGGGTTTGCGCGCGGTGGGTGCCAACTGGATCGAGCGCGTGCGTTTCRCCGACCTGCCGCAGGTGCTGCCCAACTTCATATCGTACACGCTGCTTCGGATCGAGATCAACGTGCGCATCTCGACCATCATGGGCGCGGTTGGCGGCGGCGRCATCGGCGAAGAACTGAAACTCTCCATCTCGCGCGRCTTCGGCGCCAAGACACTTGCGCTGGTGCTGCTCCTGTTCACGACGATCTTTCTCATCKACCAGTTCTCTGCCTGGCTGYGCCGCAAGCTGGTTGGCGAGCAGGCCTTTTTGATGAGTGCATGATATGGCTGCGATGACCATCGATGAAATCAAAGCCATCGAGCAACGCTTCCCGCAGGTGTTCCAGCGACCGCTCTACAAGCGCTTCTGGCCGCTATTCCTGGTCGCCGGCACGGTGCTCTATCTCGCCTACGCCATATGGTTCTTCAGCCTGCCCCAGGTGCTGAAGGAATCGCACTGGGAGCGCCTGCCGCTCTTCCTGACGCAATGGATCAGTTACGACCTGCAGCCGGAGTTCCGCCTCGACCAGCCTCAGATCACGCCGAAATATCCGCGTTTCTCCGCGCTTGGCGAAAACCCCAATCCGGATTGGGTAATCAGGAACCCGGACGGCACCTTCACCGTGCAGATCGACGGCGATGCAAAATCCGTCACCTTCGACAAGACCAGGGCGACGATCGTCGCGCATGGCGAGACCGTCGCGATATCGCTGATCGGCGGCAAGCCGGTCGTCTCGGGCCCGGTGCCAGACTGGGTCACCGTGCATGACGACGAGGTTGTCGCCAGGATGGGCTTCGTCGGCGAGGTGCGCGTCACCRCCGACCGCGTCAAGGTGCGCAAGCGCTTTCTCGGCTGGGCGAATTTCGTCTTCGACACGCGCTCGCCCTTCTTCGGCAAGTCGGCCGGCGAGGTGTTCTCGCTGATCGTCTCGGGACCGGAGCTGAAGCCGGGCACGTCGAATCTCGCGCTTGCTGCCGACAACATCTGGAACAATGCCCAATGGCAGCATGGCGACGTCTGGACGAAGCTGTTGCAGACCATCGTCATGGCGTTCCTCGGCACGCTGCTTGGCGGCATCGCCGCCTTCCCGCTGGCCTTCTTCGCCGCCCRCAACATCACGCCGAGCGGCCTGCTCGGCCAAGTGCTCAAGCGCTTCTTCGACTTCATGCGCTCGGTCGACATGCTGATCTGGGCGCTGTTCTTCACCCGCGCCTTCGGCCCCGGCCCATTGGCGGGCAGCGCCGCGATCTTCTTCACCGAGATCGGCACGCTCGGCAAAACCTATTCAGAGGCGTTGGAGAACATCGACGACAAGCCGCGCGAAGGCGTGCTCTCGACCGGCGCCAACGGCTTGCTTGTTCAGCGCTACGGCGTGCTGCCAGAAGTGGTGCCGATCTTCATCAGCCAGACGCTCTACCAGTGGGAATCGAACACCCGCGGCGCCACCATCATCGGCGCCGTCGGCGCCGGCGGCATCGGCCTGAAACTCTGGGAAGCGATGCGCACCAATTCGAACTGGGCCAACGTCTTCTACATGGTGCTTTTGACGCTGGCCGTGGTGTTCATCTTCGACAATATCTCGAACTTCCTGCGCCGCCGGCTCAGCCGCACGCTGCATGATTACAACCGCCTGCAGGCGGCGCAGGGGTAACGGACGCAGGGCAATCACTGCCGTTGGCTATCCGCGCCTTCGTCATCCACGGGCGAAGCAAGGAGCGAAGCGACGCGGCGCAGACCCGAGGATGACGAACGGAACGGCGCTTAAGCCGCAGCCTTCCACCCCTCCCTGATGTGCCTGTACCCCTCCCGATACACAGCCCCCGGGCTCTCGGCAAAATCCCGCCACACCTTGGTCGCCGCCGCAAGATCCTTCAGCGAGCGGCCGAAGGACTCGATGGTCAGCCAGTCGTCATAGCCGCTGTTGCGGATGGCTGAAAACGTCTCCTTCCAGGGGATGTTGCCGCGCCCGGGCACGCCGCGATCGTTCTCCGAAATGTGGATATGGACGACGTTCCTTCGGTTGCGCGTATAGGCGCCGATCGRATCGGCTTCCTCGATATTGGCATGGAAGGTGTCGTACATCGCCTTGATGTGCGGCCGGTCGATCGCGTCGATATGCTCGCACAGATCGTCCATGGTGTTCACCAGGTAGYATTCGAAGCGGTTGAGGGCTTCAAGGCCGATGGTGACTCCCTTCTTGCCGGCATGGTCGCCGACGGCGCGCTGCGAGGCGATTGAGCGCTTCTTCTCGGCCGCCRTCGGCCCGATGCCGGAAAAGGCGCCGAGCGTCGAATGCAGCGGCCCGCTGAGCCTGTTCGCGCCTAGCGCCGCGCTGCAGTCGATCGCCCATTTCATGTAGTCGATGYCCGCCTTGCGCGTGGCGGCATCGGGCGAGATCAGGTTCATCGCGGGATCGCCTATCGCCGAAACCGCGGTGCGTTCCAGGCCGATGCGGTCGAGCATCTCACCGAGCTTCTTGTAGTCGTCGGGCCTGCCCGCGAAGACCGGTATCTCGACGCCATCGAAGCCGGTCGCCTTGATGTCCTTGAGCAGCGCCTCGTGCTTCTTCGAGACGCTGGTCGTCCACAAGAACATGCACATGCCGATTTTCATCGGCCGCCCCTCCCCCGCAAATGCGTCCAGGGGTGGCGAGATTCAGGTCAGGCTGCGCCGAGAATGGTGGATTCCGAGAACCGGAGCGGAGCGGACTTAAAGCACATTTGCTGGCCGGCCTCACCTGAAGATCGTCGCCCCTACAGCTTCGTCCACGCCCCGTTCTTCTTCGACGACTTCACGCAAGCCTCGATGAAGGCCATGCCTTCGACGCCGTCCGCGATCGTCGGGAAGACGACATCCTTGGCGAGCTTGCCGCCCTTCTTGCGCGCGCCGCGGATGGCGCGGGCCGCTTCCTGGTAGATGTTTGCGAAGCCTTCGAGATAGCCCTCCGGATGGCCGGAAGGCACGCGCGTCACCCGGGCCGCGACGGGCATCGCGCCGGCGCCTGCGCGCGTGAGCAACTGCTTGGGCTGCCCGAACGGCGTATACCAGAGATAGTTCGGGTCGGCCTGCACCCATTCGAGCCCGCCCTTCGAGCCGTAGATGCGCAGCTTCAGCCCGTTCTCATGGCCGGGCGCCACCTGGCTGGCCCAGATCATGCCCTTGGCCGGATGCCCATTGCCGACCGRCTTGAAGCGCAAGAGCACATTGACGTTGTCGTCGAGCTGACGGCCCGGCACAAAGGCGTCGAGGTCGGCCGACAAGGAGTCCAGCTCCAGCCCCGAGACGAAGCGGGCGAGGTTGTAGGCATGCGTGCCGATGTCACCGAGCGCGCCGCCGGCGCCCGCCTGCTTGGGATCAGAGCGCCACGAGGCCTGCTTCTGGCCGGTCGCGGCGAGGTCTTCCGTCAGCCAGTCCTGCGGATATTCCGCCTGCACGATGCGGATGTCGCCGAGCATGCCCTTGGCCACCATCTCGCGCGCCTGCCGCACCATCGGATAGGCCGTGTAGTTGTGGGTGAGAACGAACACCTTGCCGGTCTTTTCGACCAATGCCGCAAGCTTCTTCGCCTCGGCCAGCGAGGTCGCCAGCGGCTTGTCGCAGATGACGTGGATGCCCGCCTCGAGGAAGGCCTTGGCCGCCGGCACATGCACATTGTTGGGCGTGACGATCGCCACCGCCTCGATGCCGTCCGAACGCTTGGCTTCGGCTTTCGCCATCTCGGCATAGGAGCCGTAGCTGCGCGACGGATCAAGGCCGAGTTCCTCGGCCGAGGCCTTTGCCCGTTCCGGGTTCGACGACAGCGCGCCGGCCACCAGCACGAACTCATTGTCCATGCGTGCCGCGATCCGGTGCACCGCGCCGATGAAGGCCCCTTGCCCGCCGCCGACCATGCCGTAGCGGATCGGGYCGCCTCCCGTTTCCGACTTCGATGCGCCGACCATTCTTTGTCCTCTCTCCTGTTGTCACCCTCCCCCTTGAGGGGAGGTCGATCCGCGCAGCGGATCGGGTGGGGTCGCCCGGCGTGGAGCGCGGCATCAACCGACCCCTCCCAGCCCTTCGGGCCACCCTCCCCTCAAGGGGGAGGGAAAGCAAGCGTCAGATTCCCATCATCGCGCGCAGCAGCTTCTTGTCGCTGGTGCCGCCGGCGAAATCATCGAAGGCTTTCTCGGTAACCCGAATGATGTGGTGCTGGATGAAGGGCGCGCCTTCGGCAGCGCCGTCCTCCGGATGCTTGAGGCAGCATTCCCATTCAAGCACCGCCCAGGAATCGTAATTGTACTGGGTAAGCTTGGAGAAGATGCCGCCGAAATCCACCTGCCCGTCGCCCAGCGAACGGAAGCGCCCGGCCCGGTTCACCCAGCCCTGGTAGCCGGAATAGACGCCCTGCCGCCCTGTCGGGTTGAACTCGGCATCCTTGACGTGGAAGGCCTTGATACGCTCGTGGTAGATGTCGATGAACTCGAGATAGTCGAGCTGCTGCAGCAGGAAGTGCGACGGATCGTAGTTGATGTTGCAGCGCTTGTGGCCGCCGACCGCGTCGAGGAACATCTCGAAGGTCGCRCCATCGAACACATCCTCGCCGGGATGGATTTCGTAGCCGACATCGACGCCGTTCTCGTCATAGACGTCGAGGATCGGCTTCCAGCGCTTGCCGAGCTCGGCGAAGGCCTCCTCGATCAGCCCCGGCGGGCGCTGCGGCCACGGATAGAGGTAAGGGAAGGCGAGCGCGCCGCTGAAGGTGACCGAGGCTTTGAGGCCGAGATTCCTCGATGCCTTGGCGCCGAACTCCATCTGCTCGACCGCCCATTTCTGCCTTGCATTCGGATTGTTGTGCACTTCGGCCGGCGCGAAGCCGTCGAACTGCGCGTCATAGGCCGGATGCACCGCGACAAGCTGGCCCTGAAGATGCGTCGACAGCTCGGTGATCTCGACGCCGGCATCGGCGCAGATGCCTTTCACCTCGTCGCAATAGGTTTTCGACGACGCCGCTTTCTTGAGGTCGAACAGGCGCCCGTCCCAGGTCGGGATCTGCACGCCCTTGTAGCCGAGGCCGGCSGCCCATTTTGTGATCGAAGCCAGCGAATTGAACGGCGCCGCGTCGCCCGCGAACTGCGCCAGAAACAGGCCGGGACCCTTCATCGTCGTCGGCATCGGCATCCTCCCTCTCTCGTTTGTCGCGACCAAGCATAGCGCCGATTGATGCGAGGGCCAGCCTGTTTGGTCACTTGGTATCGGCGCCGGAGCGCCACGCCATTCTGGTATTACCAAATCCGATTATTTGGTCAAGCCGTCGAAAACCGCTTGGAAGCAAAGAGCATAATCGCAAGACAAGTATTAAATCCATTAAAATCAACAAATTATCGAGTAGACAAGGCTCCGTGTGCGGTCTCCTTGCCGTCCATGAGAATTTGCTGTAGTGGTCTTGTCAGGCCCAATTGGTCGAACCAGTTTCTGGGAAAACCGCTGGAACGCCTTGGGGAGGAGATCATGCGACGGGCTCACTGGAGAACGCCGCGGGCAAACGTGACAGGCGAATTCTGGGAAGGATAGACCATGCATCTTTCAACGCACAACTGGATGCGGGYGGAGCCGCTGGAAGTGACGCTCAAGCGCATCAAGAAGTTCGGCTATGAGTCGATCGAGATTTCCGGCGAGCCGGAGYAGTACAAGACCAAGGAGACGCGCGCGCTCCTGAAGGAGCACGGCATCCGCTGCTGGGGCTCGGTGACGCTGATGCTGGGCGAGCGCAACCTCGCCGCCAAGGACCAGGGCCAGCGCGAGCGCTCGGTGCAGTACGTCAAGGACGTGCTGACCATGGTGAGCGAGCTCGACGGCGAGATCATCACGCTGGTTCCCGCCACCGTCGGCAAGGTGGTGCCGGACGGCACCGAAGCGGAAGAATGGGGCTGGGTGGTAGACRCCACGCGCGAATGCTTCGCCCATGCCAAGAAGGTCGGCGTCCGGATCGCCGTCGAGCCGCTCAACCGCTTCGAGACCTATCTGTTCAATCGCGGCGCCCAGGCGCTCGCGCTCGCCGACGCAGTGAGCCCGGAATGCGGCGTCTGCCTCGACGCCTACCACATCCACATGGAGGAATTTAACGTCTACGACGCCATCCGGCAGGTCGGCAAACGCCTCTTCGACTTCCACGTCGCCGACAACAACCGCTTCGCAGCCGGCCTCGGCCAGATCGACTGGCCGAAGATCGTCGGCACGCTGAAGGAGATCGGCTATGACGGTGCGCTGACCAACGAGTTCGTCGCGCCGGTCGACCGCACGCCGGCCGCCCCCTATCCGGACATGGTGGAGCGCAACCCGGTCGATATCTCGCCCGAGCAGCTCAAATTCATCCAGGACCACGGCTCCAGCCTGCTTACCGAGAAATTCTACACTGACCAGATGCGCATCACAGCCGAAACGCTGCTGCCGCTGATCAAGTAGACGGGCCGATTGCAGCCCTGCCGCCCTCGCCGGGCGGCAGGGCCGGGGATGAAGATGCGTATCAGAAACGTCCAGGCCTGGTGGGTCCGCATTCCGATCGAAGCGTCGCGGCAGCACCGCAGCGACTTCGGTCAGGTGACGACGTTCGACGCCGCCATTCTGCGCATCGAGACCGATGACGGGCTGGTCGGCTGGGGCGAGGGCAAGAATGCCGCCGGCAGCGCCGGCAGCTACGGCGCGCTGGTGCACATGCTGAACCACGAGATCGCGCCGCAGCTCATCGGCTGCGACCCGGCCGATATCGGCATCATCTGGGAGATGCTCTATAACGGCGTGCGGCACCAGACGGCGGCCCATGCCGGCCATGCCATGCCGCAGTTGGCGCGGCGCGGCCTGAGCGTGGCGGCCATCAGYGCCGTCGACATCGCGCTCTGGGACATCCTCGGCAAGTCGCTGGGGCAGCCGGTCTGGCGGCTGCTCGGCGGCCGCAAGGTCGAGCGCATGCAGGCCTATGCGTCGGGCGGCTGGGCCGCTGCCGATGCCATCGGCGAGCAGCTCAAATCCTATATTGCCAAGGGCGGCTTCAAGGCGCTGAAGATGCGCATCGGCGCCATGGACGGGGCGCCGCACATTTCGGCCGCGCGCGTGCGCGCCGCGCGACAAGCGATCGGCCCGGATGTCCAGCTGATGGTCGACGCCCACGGCACCTACACGGTCGCCGAGGCGAAGCGCTTCATCAATCTCACCGCCGACCTCGATCTCGCCTGGTTCGAGGAGCCGGTGATCGCCGACGACAAGCCCGGCATGGCCGAGGTGCGCGCCTCAGGCTCGGTCCCGATCGCCACCGGCGAGAGCGAGGCGACGCGCTATGCCTTCCGCGATCTTGCCGTGCTGAAATCGGCCGACATCTTCCAGCCGGATCCGGCCTTCTGCGGCGGCATCAGCGAGGCGATGAAGATCGGCACCATCGCCAGCGCCTTCAACCTGCGCCTCGCGCCGCATCTATGGGCGGGCGCGCCCTGTTTCTTCGCCGGGCTCCATGTCTGCGCAGCCTCGCCTTCGAGCTTCACCGTCGAATATTCGCTTGGCGCCAACCCGATGATCCACGATCTCGTGGAAGAGACTGTCGAAGCAAAGGACGGTATGATAGCCATCCCTGAAAAGCCCGGACTGGGTTTCACCATTTCCGAGCGTTTCCTGGAGGCGCACGCGCAACGCATTTGACGATGAAAGAAAAGAACCTTCTTGCGGAACTCGCCGCCTATCTGTTCTCCAACTCGGACAAGGAGTCGGGACGCACGCCGTCTGAGCGCGAGCTGGCGGAACATTTCAGCGTCAGCCGCGGCCAGATCCGCGAGGCTCTGGCGATCCTGGAAGCCATGCGCATCGTCGAGCGCCGCGCCAAATCCGGCATCTATATCGACACCAAGCAGGCCAGCGTGGAAGCGTTAGCGCTTTTTGCCCGCGCGGGCCTGCCGCTCGACCCGGTGCAGATCTACGAGACCGTCGAGCTGCGCAAGATCCATGAGATCAAGGCGGYCGAGCTTGCCTGCTCTCGTGCCACCGAGGAGAACTTCGAACGGCTGCGCGAGATCCTGAAGGCTTCCGAGGAGCGGATCGCCGCCGGCGAGGGTCTCGCCAAGGAAGACCGCGAATTCCACCTCGAGATCGTGCGGGCGACCAAGAACAGAATCTTCCACAACATCTGCAGCGTCTACTATCTGATGGGCGAGCAGCGCCTGCCGATCTATTTCAACGATCTGGAACGCAGCAAGCGCTCGCATGCCGAGCATATCCAGATCTACRAGGCGCTGCTGCGCCGCGACGGCAATCTCGCCCAAGCGCTGATGAGCGCCCATCTGCAGGGCGCGGAGAGCTACTGGAAGGGCCTCATCGAAGGCCACGGAACGGAGCCGAAGAGCGCGGCGCTCGAAAAAGCCTGAATCTTATGCGCAAGATCCTGTCGACGCACCCGCTGCACCCRCGCGCCACGGCCATGCTGGCAGGCGCCGGCCGGCTGGCGATCGCGTCTGCGCTCGATGCCAGGACGCTGGCCACAGAGGCCAGGGACGCCGACATCGTCATCGTGCGCGCGCCGCTGCCGGCGGAACTCTTCGACGGCGCCAAAAAACTGCGCGCCGCGATCCGCCATGGCGCGGGGCTGGACATGATCCCCGTCGAGGCCGCAACCGCCGCCGGCGTGCTGGTGGCGAACGTGCCGGCGGTCAATGCCCGCTCGGTCGCCGAGCATGTGATGTTCGTATCGCTCGCGCTCGTGCGGCGCTTCCGCGTGATGGACCGCGACCTGCGCGCCAAGGGTTGGCTCGCCGGGCGCGAGCACGCCAATTCGACCGGCGAGCTTGCCGGCAAGACGATCGGCATTGTGGGCCTCGGCGCAGTCGGCCAGGCCGTCGGCCACATCGCCGCGCATGGCTTCGACCTCAATGTCGTGGCGACGACACGCAGTATGAGACCGGCGCCCGAGCGCGTCGGCTTCCAGTCGATCGACGCGCTGGTCGAGCAGAGCGACATCATCGTGCTCTGCTGCCCGCTCACCGAGGAGACGCGCGGCCTGATCAGCCGCGAGCRCATCGCCCGCATGAAGCCCAACGCGCTGCTGATCAATGTCTCGCGCGGGCCGGTAATCGACGACGAAGCGCTGATCGAAGCCCTGCGGAAGGGCCGCATCGGYGGCGCCGCGCTCGACGTCTTCGCGACCCAGCCGCTGCCCGCGAACCACCCCTATTTCGGCTTCGACAACGTCATCATCACCCCGCATATGGCCGGTATCACCGAGGAATCGATGATGYGCATGGGAGTCGGCGCGGCGAACGAGGCCTTGCTGGTGCTTGCCAACAAGCTGCCAGCCAACCTGCGCAATCCCGAAGCGATCGAGCACTACCGCCAGCGTTTCCCAGCCGACTGACACCCGGCGGGCGGCCTCAATTTTCCCGGAATTCGCGCCGAGCCTTGTCCGATGGTCAAGGTCGCAAAATTCGTTGCTCTGATTGCCGGCACATGCGTGATGGCCGCGGAGGCTCGAGCCAACGAGCAGGGCAGCTACGTGCCGTGTGACAACGGCCTGCGCTGCGTGATGGCGCCCTGCCCTTCGAACAGCGCCCTCGACCTTGCCACAGGCAAGATCATCCGGGGTGTATCGATCGACATCGAGCGCCTGCCCCAGGAGGACAAGGCGCTCGACCTCTCGGACAAGCTCTATGCCGGCAAACTCGTCGTCGCCGGCACGATCGAGAACCGGCCGCAGACACTCAACGGCAAGCAATACAACCTGCCGACGCTGGTCGCGACCGGCATCGAGCGCGCAGCCAAGGACAGCGAGCGCGCCCACTGCTCGGCCCATTGAGGCTCACAGCTTCAGCCGCAAGCTGCCCTCAACGCCTCAGCAAAGCCTCTACCGCCGCCCCGATGCCGAGAAGGCGACGATCATGGCAATGCCTCGCCACCAGCATCAGCCCGGCCGGCAGCTTCATGTCAGGCATCGGCAGCGAGATCGCGCAGAGATCGAACTGGTTGGCGACCTGGGTGTTGCGCAAGAGGAGGCCTTCCGTTCGGTCTCGAAGCTCTTCATCGCCGGCCATGGCGGCGATCGACGGCGCGACCATCGGCACGGTCGGCAGGGCAAGCACGTCAATCGCCCCCAGCCGATCGTCCATTGCCGCGACCAATTCCGTGCGGCGACGGATTGTCCGAATGTAGACGGAGGCGGGAACCGTCAGCGCGCGCGACATCGGGCCCGTGACATGCGGATCGACGGGCACAGAGGCGCCGGCCTCAAGCCAGTCGGCATGGACCTCGGCACCTTCTATCGCCGCGATCGAGGCGCGCCTGGTCGCCGCGCGCATCCCGGCAATGAGATCGTCGATCGGCAAGTCGGCGACGCGCGCACCCGCCCGCTCCATCCCGCGAACATTTCGCTCGAAGGCGTCGGCGATCTCGGCTTGCGTCTCGCCGAACAGCACGCCACGCGGAATGCCGATGCGCAGACCGGCGAGCGGGATCGGCTGAAGAGCGGTCGGCTCCTCCCCCGCCATGATCGCGTCGGCGATCGCGCAATCGGCAACGCTGCGGGCGAGCGGGCCGATCGAATCCAGCGTTGGCGACAGGGGAAAGGCGCCGCCCAAAGGCACGCGCCGCGCCGTCGGCTTGAAGCCAACGATGCCGTTGAGCGAGGCCGGAATGCGCACCGAGCCGCCGGTATCCGAGCCGATGGAGATCCGGCTGCTGCCCTCGCCCACCGCGACGCCGGCGCCGGACGACGAGCCGCCCGGGATCAGGCTGGCATCGGCGGCATTGCCCGGCGTGCCGTAATGCAGATTGTCGCCGATCGCGGTGAAGGCGAATTCGGTCATGTTGGTCTTGCCGAGAATCACCGCTCCCGCCTGGCGCAGCGTGTGCACGACCGCCGCGTCCCGCGCGGCCGGCGCGGCATTGGCGAGCATCAGCGAGCCTGCCCGGGTTGGCTCGCCGGCGACATCGAACAGATCCTTGATCGAGACGATTGCGCCGTCGAGCGGCCCCAGGCTCACGCCGGCCTTCTGCCGGGCGTCGGCCGCATCCGCAGCAGCCCGCGCCGCGTCGAGATAGAGCTTGGTGTAGACTTTCTCGTCGGCGACGCGATTTGCAATGCGCGACAGGGCAGCTTCGAGGCGGTCGCGGGCAGATTGCATAGCGATGTCGGACTCCAGAAAGCTGCAACGTCTTTAAGCCATAGGCCGGCAGGCCTTGAGGAAGGGATAACCCGGCAAGCGTGCGTTTGCACCTGCCAGACGGAGAAGAAGCGATGCACTACAAAGGCAGTTGCCACTGCGGCAAGGTAGCGTTCGAGGTGGAAGGCGAGCTCGACGGCGTCGTGCGCTGCAATTGCTCGATCTGCATGCGCAAGGGCGCGCTGCTTTGGGCAGTGCCGCACGGCCGCCTGCGCCTGGTCGCCTGGGGCGACGACCTCGGCAAATACACCTTCRGCAAGGGGGCCATCGCGCATCGCTTCTGCAGGACCTGCGGCATCCATCCCTTCGCCGAGGATGTCAGCCTTGGCAGCGAGCGCAGCGCCTACATCAACATCAACTGCCTCGAGGATGTCGACCGGACCGCGGTGCAGGTCTTCGATTTCGACGGCCGCTCGGCCTGAGCAGCGCTCTACCGCTCCCCCGTTAGCTCGGCCGGCCTGCGCCATGCTGAAGCGGTCCGCAGCAGCCATCATCGAAGATATCGGCCCGGAGCCTTGAGGGTCCCGGGCCGATGCGAAAGAGATAGAACTGATCCAACTATTCAGCCGCTCTCGGCCCGACGGCGAAGGTCACCAGGGCCGCGAGCAGCGTCGCCGCGGCGCCGTAGGCGAAGGCGCTCGCCACGCCGGCGTGGTCGACCAACAGGCCGCCGAACACCGCCCCCAGAGCGATCGCCACCTGGAACGTGGCCACCATCAGCCCGCCGGCGCTCTCGGCTTGGTCGGGCGCGGCCCGCACCAGCCAGGTCTGCAGCCCGACCGGCACCGCGCCGAAGGCAAAGCCCCAGGCGGCAACGGCGATGGCTGCGATGACCGGCGAGGCGCCGAGCGTCAGCATGGCAAGGGCCGAGAGCGCGATCAGCAGMGGCGCCAGCGCGACCGCAAGCTTCAGGTTGCGCTCGGCAAGGAAGGCGCCGGCGAAATTTCCGAAGAAGCCGCCGATGCCGTAAGCAAGCAAGACCAGCGAGATGGTCGCGATCGGCATCGCCGGCACCGTCTCCAGGAACGGCCGCACATAGGTGAAGCCTGCAAATTGTCCTGAAGCGACGAGCAGCACGACCAGCAGGGCGACGCGGATCGTCGGCCGCTTCAGCACCTCGATCAGAGTTCGGAAGCTCGCCACGGCCGTCGGCGGCAGGCTGGGGATGGTGGCAAGCTGCACCAGCAGGGTCAGCGCGCCGACGACCGCCGCGATCATGAAGGCCGTGCGCCAGCCCCAGACGTCGCCGACATAGGCGCCGACGGGCGCTGCGGTGACGGTTGCCACCGAAACACCGGTGAGGATGATCGACATGGCGCGCGGCACCAGTCGCATCGGCACAAGCCGCATTGCCATGGCGGCCGACATCGACCAGAAACCGCCGAGCGCGACGCCCAGAACCACGCGGGCCGCAAGCAGCATCGTGAGCGAGGATGCGAAGGCAGCGAGCAGGTTGGAGACGATCAAAAACACGGTCAGCATCCACATGACCAGCCTGCGGTCGAGCCGCTTGGTGGCGATGGCCATGGTGGGCGCGGCAATGGCGCCGACAACCGCCGTCGCTGTCACCGCCTGGCCGGCGGCGCCTTCGCTGACGCCGAGATCCTGGGCCAGCCGTGTCAACAGGCTGGCGGGCAGGAATTCGGCGGTCACCAGACCGAACACGCCGAGCGCCAGCGACACCACCGCGCCCCACACGGGCTCGCTTCGTTCCTCGGATTCGGTCCTGTCGAGAACAGCGGCGTCGATGACGCCAGTGGCGGGTTCGGTCATGGCAAATTCTCCGATCTGTTTGCGGCGCAACATTTGGCTGCGGTGCAACATAGGGAGTGACCGACTGGAGTTTCCATGCTAGAAACACCGAAATGAATTACAATTCGTCCAAAACCGCATTGCCTGCATCGGGCGATCCGTTGACCGACATGCTGCGCGGATTGCGGCTCGACGGCGTCGACTACGGCCGCTGCGTGCTGGGCGAGCCATGGGCCGTTTCCTTCCCGGCGCAGAAGGCGGCGCGGTTCCATTTCATCGGCCAGCAGGGCTGCTGGCTGTTCTCGCCGGCCAGGGAATGGATCGAGCTTTCGGTCGGCGACGCGCTATTGATCCCGCGCGGCGACGAGCATGTGCTGGCCAGCGCGCCGGGCGTTCCYCCAGTGCCGATCGGGCGCTACACGATCGAGCCGGTATGCGAGAACATCTATGACGTCTCCAATGGCTGCGACGGCTGCAAGACCTTGCTGTTTTGCGGCAGCATGCACTTCAACCTCGATGGCTCGCATCCGCTGCTCGACATGATGCCCGACCTGATGCAGGCGCATAAGCTGATGGCGAATGYGCCGGGCATCCAGCATCTGCTCGACGCGATGGCCGGCGAGGTGACGATGGACCGCGTTGGCTCCGGCGGTATCCTTGCCCGCCTGGCAGACGTRCTTGCCGCCACCATCATCCGCTCCTGGGTGGAGAATGGCTGCGGCGACGCCACCGGATGGATCGCCGCCGTTCGCAATCCGGACGTCGGCAAGGTGCTCGCCGCCATTCACCTGCAGCCCGACCGCGACTGGACGGTGGAAGCACTGGCGCGATTGATGGGGGCGTCGCGCTCCVCCTTCGCGCAGCGCTTCGCCACCGTGGTTGGCGAGACGCCGGCTAAATACGTGCTGCGCGTGCGCATGCATCAGGCAAGGCAATGGCTCGCCCGCGACGGCATGAGGGTATCGGTGGCCGCGGCGAAACTCGACTATGATTCGGAAGCCTCCTTCAGCCGCRCCTTCAAGCGGGTGATGGGCGTCGCGCCGAGCCATCTGCGCAACACCGCAGACAGCGAGGACACTCCAGGCGCCTGAGCCCGGTTCCAGATGCCCTGGAGGAATTGCCAAGTCTTTTGGACGACGCGTCATTCTCCGCCGACCTGGACCGCATAAGCTGGGCGGCGGAGGAACCTGCCATGGCCAATCACCTTGCACCGCTCGCGCTCGCCGCGCTGACCGTCCTGCCGGGCCCGGCGCTTGCCCTTGAAGACAGCTACCTGCCAGCCGACAAGATCCCTTATGCCGTCGAGGCGCCGGACCAGCCGCAGCGCCTCGGCCCGCTATGGGGCGAGCGGGCGAAAGGTCCGGCCGGCACGCTGCTCAAAGTCCCCGGCAACTGGCGGGCGCCGGTCCACGCCCACACCGCCGACTACCGCGCCGTGGTCATCAAGGGGCTCTGGGCGCACTGGCAGATGCAGGGCGGCGAGGCGACCAAGGTCGAGCTGCCGCCAGGCTCCTACTGGACCCAGAAGGCCAACGAGATGCATGACGATGCCTGCCTGTCGGACACCGAATGCGTGATCCTGCTGATCAACGACACGCCCTACGAAACCTATCTGCCGAAATAGGCGAACGGTCGGCCGCGGTGTCTCCCGCGAGCGAAACGGCAGGCTCGTCAGCCGGCTYGATCGGATGTGGTGGGCCAAGCCGAAATGCCGGGCTGGCTGATCGTCGGCCGCTTCGTCACCCCAGTGAGCTACGCAGGCGAGTCACGTCGCAGCGACGGACCACGATCGACGACCCTTCCTCTATCCCTGCACCTCACTTGTGAGACGCGGCCGATCCATGGTCTTCACCTGCCGCGTGATGATGCCCTTCACCTTCGGAGGCTTCTGTCATCTGCTCGTATTCCGATTGCGACATTTTCGGTAGGCGGCGAACAAAGGCCACCATGGCCCAAAGCCCTTCCTGGTCGTGCGTTGGACCAAACGCYGGCATCCCGGTCATTTTTATTCCGTTTTGCAAAATCCAATAGAGCTCGGCATCATTCAGGGTGGCAGCGGCTCGCGTAAGGTCCGGCGGCCTGGGCCGCATGTTCTTGGCGAATTCAGCCGGAGACGTCCCCGGGCCACCGTGACAGTCGACSCAGCCTTCCTCCTTGTAGTGATGGCCACCTGTGCGGATCATCTCCGCATCGTCGAGCGATCGATCCGGGCTGACACCCTGGCCGGCGTGACGTTCAATAGAATTGTCCCGGATTGTCTTCAGCGACCAGCGGACGAAGCCCGGGTCCGGCTCGCTGGCAGCAACATTGTAGAATCCGACATAGATGTAGCCTGCCAATCCGACGATGATTRCTAGCAGGACAACAGCGGTCGTAGCCAATGTTCGCACGGTTTGACCCCGTGGCGGCAGGCGTCATCGCATATGCAAGTCGCCTGTATCGCGAACGCCTGGAGCCGCCAAATTATTCCGCGGCTTGTCATCACGACATCGCGAGCCGCGGCCAACGCGGTGGCAGTCGGCTGGTGTATCAACCAGGATCGAACGGGATTGCCTGGCGGGTCTGCCTCTGCAGATGGTTGGATCGGGCGAGGAACGCTGCGCGGTCGGGCCGAACGCCACGACGTGTCGCGCCACCTGATCCGAGGCGCGGCGAAGCAGCCGCTCCACATAGTCGCACGCTCTGCATGATTCAGCTTATGTCGAGTTCAATAGGTCGAAACACGTTCCGATTGTCCGGGCCATGCTCTATCCGGCGTGCCGCAGGCTGACCCCACTGCCCTTGTCGAACATCACCACCTTGTCCGGGTTCCAGGCAAAGCGGACCGGCTGCTCGATTTCGACGGCGGTCCTCGCCGGCACGGTGGCCTTCAACATCGTGTCGCCGACCCTCAACGTCACGATCTTCTCGACGCCGTGGTTCTCGACGTCATGGACCTTCGCCTCGATCGGCGCGCCGCTCTCCAGATAGACGTCTTCTGGCCGGACGCCGAAGACGAGCGGGCGACCGTCGGTCGCACCGCCCGTCTTGGCTCCCCCGCTAACCGGCAGTTCGAAATTCGTCGGCGTCATCACCGCGCGGTCATCGACCAGCTTGYCTTCGACGAGATTCATCGGCGGCGAGCCGACGAAGCTCGCCACATAGGTGTCGCGCGGATTGTTGTAGATCTCCTGCGGCGTGCCGGTCTGGACGATGCGGCCGTGGTTGAGCACGCCGACCTTGTCACCCATCGACATGGCCTCGATCTGGTCGTGGGTGACGAACAGGAAAGTGGCGCCGAGTTGCATCTGCAAGTTCTTGAGCTCCGTTCGCAGCGCCTCGCGCAGCTTGGCGTCGAGCGCCGACAGCGGCTCGTCCATCAGGAACACGCGCGGCTTGCGCACGATCGCCCGGCCGATCGAGACGCGCTGCATCTCGCCGCCGGAAAGCCGGTCGGTCTTGCGGTCGAGCAGGTGCTCGATGCGCAGCGTGCGGGCGGCGCGCGCCACGCGGTCCTTGATCTCGGCATCCGGCAGCCGCCGGATCTTCGGTTTCAGCGGGAATTCGAGGTTCTCGCGCACCGTGTAGCGCGGATAGAGGGAGTATTGCTGCAGCACCAGCGCCACGTCGCGCTCGGCGGCGCCCCATCCGGCGACGTCGACCCCGTCGATGAACACCTGACCCTCGGTCGGCTTTTCGAGACCGGCGATGAGGCGCAGCGTCGTCGTCTTGCCGGCGCCGGTCTCGCCAAGCAGCACGAAGAACTCGCCGTCGGCGATATCGAGGTTGAGGCCGGTCAGCGCGGCATGGCCGCCGAACTTCTTGGTGATGTGCTTCAGTTCGATATGGGCCATTACAGCCTTACTCCCAGCGACCTGCCGCTTGYGGTGTCGAAGAAATGCGCCTGCTCCGGATCGATGCGGGCATGGACCTTCTCGCCGGGCCCCGACACGTAGCCGGCCTTGGTGCGGGCGCGCAGCATCTTGGAGCCGACCTTGAGGTCGACAATGTCGAAGGAGCCGAGCGGCTCGATGATCTGCGCTTCGACCGGCATGTAGCCGGGCGCGGCATCGTGCCGAACGAGCACGCCCTCCGGCCGGATGCCGAGCGTCAGCCCGCCATTGGCGGCGTGGCCGTTGAGCCTGGACAGGAGCTTGCGCGGGAACTCGAACCCCGCCGGCGCGCCGCCGACCGTGACCTCTGCCGCGTTGCCTCCCTCGGCGACGCTGGCCTCGGCGATGTTCATCACCGGACTGCCGACGAATTGCGCCACGAACAGGTTGGCCGGATGCGAATAGACCTCGTCCGGCGTGCCGACCTGCTGAATGAAGCCTTCATGCATGATGACGATGCGGTCGGCGAGGCTCATCGCTTCGATCTGGTCGTGGGTGACGTAGATCGTCGTCGAGCCCTGCTTGACGTGCAGGCGCTTGATCTCGGCCCGCATCTCCTCGCGCAGCTTGGCGTCCAGCGCGCCGATCGGCTCGTCCATCAGCATCGCCTTCGGGCGCCGCACCAGCGCCCGGCCGATCGCCACGCGCTGCATGTCGCCGCCCGACAACGCCGACGGTTTCTTGTCGAGCAGATCGGTGATGCGCAGGATCCTCGCGATTTCGCGCACCGACTTGTCGACCTCGCCGCTGCTCATGCGTGTGGYGCGCAGCGGGAAGGCGATGTTCTCGAACACCGTCATGTGCGGATAGAGCGAGAAGGACTGGAACACCATGGCGATGTCGCGGTCGGCGGCCTTGAGGTGCTGCACCGCCTTGYCGTCGATCAGGATGTCGCCCTTGTCGATCGTCTCMAGCCCCGCTATCGCGCGCAGCGTCGTCGTCTTGCCGCAGCCCGACTGTCCAAGCAGCACGATGAACTCGTTGTCGGCGATGGCGAGGTTCAAATTGTGGATGACCTGGACGGCACCGAAGAATTTCTCGATGCCGCGAAGCTCGATCTGCGTCACTGCCGGGCCCCCTCATGCGTCGCGGCGCCGGATTCCTCGATGCGCTCCGGCGGTATCTTGGACGTGATGTTGAAGCCGATCAGCCCGATCAGGATGATCGTCACGCCATAGGAATGCAGGCCGAGGCTCCATGGCTGGCAGAGCGCGATGATGCCGAGCACCATGACGATCTGCGACGCCGGCAAAAGGTACTTCTCGTTGAGGGCGCGAAAACTCATTTGCGGATCGCTCCGAAAGTCACGCCGCGAAGCAGATGGTTGCGCAACAGGAAGGTGAAGATCGCRACCGGCAGCAGGAACAGGAAGGTGCCGGCAGCGATCGTGGTCCAGTCCGGCAGGCCGGAGCCGATCTGGCTCGGGATGAAGGGGGGCGCCGTCTGGGCTCGCCGGTTGGTCATGATGAGCGCGAAGGCRTATTCGTTCCAGGCGGTGATGAAGCAGAACACCGCAGTGGCGGCGATGCCGGTTGCCGCTTCCGGCAGCACGATCTTGAAGAAGGCCTGCATGCRCGTGTAGCCGTCGACAAGCGCCGCCTCCTCATACTCCTTCGGGATCTCGTCCATGAAGCCCTTCATCAGCCAGACCGAGAAGGACAGGTTGAAGGCGACATAGAGGATGATGAGGCCGATATGCGAGTCGTTGAGGCCGACGGCGCGGTACATCAGGAACATCGGGATGGCGACCACCACCGGCGGCAGCATGCGCGTCGACAGGATGAAGAACAGAAGGTCCGCCTCGCCGGCGATCTTGAAGCGCGAGAAGCCGTAGGCCGTGAACGTTCCCATGCCCACAGCAAGCACGGTGCTGACGATCGCCACGATCAGGCTATTCGTGAAGCGGTCGGGATATTGCGAAAGCTGCACGTCGGTGCCGACCTTCAGCACCCGCTCGCCACCGTCATAGATGCGCTTTTCCCACCAGGGCGCGGCCTCATAGACTTGCGGGTCGACCGTCTTCTGCATCTGCACGCGCTTGGTGAAGAGGCGGACGAAAGGTGTCACCTCCGGCTCGAAGAGGACGGTGGGCGGCACGCTGACGGYCAGTTCCTTCGGCTTGAACGCCGTCGAAGCGATCCAGTAGATCGGCGCCAGGAAGATCAGCGTCGCGATCAGCACCGCGACGATGGCGGCGCGGTTGAGCGCGATTTCGGAAGAAGTGCGGACGGCGGCCATCCTACCGCTCCTTCACCTTGTTGAGATACTTCACGTAAAGGTTGGTGATGGCCAGCACCATGATCAGCACGATGTAGGCCAGCGCGCAGGACTTGCCGGTGTCCCATTGCTGGAACGCCTGCTTGTAGAGCCGGATGGCGATCAGCTCGGCAGTCGGCTGGGTCGTCATCGTGTAGGCGATGTCGAAGGTCTTGAAGGCTTCCATGGTGCGGAAGATCAGCGCGATAAGAAGGATCGGCGAAACCAGCGGCAAGGTGATGCGGGTGAAGGTGTACCACCAGCTGGCGCGGTCGATCGCGGCAGCCTCGTAGAGGTGCTGCGGCACGGCTGAGAGGYCAGCGAGCGACAGCAGCATGACGAAGGGCGACCACATCCAGATGTCGGTGATCGCAACCGCGTAGAGCGCGCTGTCAGGATTGGAGAGCCAGGCGAAGTCGCCCAGGCCGAAGAAGTAATTGATCGGCCCCCAGGACGGGCTGTAGAGCAGCTGCCAGAACAGGCCGACGACCGCCGCCGACATCATCATCGGCAACAGCAGCAGCGTCGTGATCAGGCCCTTCATCGGAAAGCTGCGGTTGAGCAGAAGCRCAAGGCCGAAGCCCACGATCATCTGACCGGCCACAGAAACGATGACGTATTTCGCCGTGATGATGAAATTCGACCAGATATGGTCGTCGCTGAGCAGCTCTCGATAGTTCTGCAAGCCGACGAACTGCCAGGGCTCGCTGCGGTTCGCGGCGAAATTGGTGAAGGAATAGCCGAGCGAATAGATCAGAGGGAAAATGTTGAAGACGATCAGGAAAACCAGCGTCGGGATGATGAACATGTTGCGGATGGTCAAATCCGACCAGCCGCGTGYGGCGGCCCTGGATGCAGGATCAAGATGTGTGAGGGCTACCGAAGCCAACGGTCGTTCTCCCTGAAACAGGAATGCCGGAGGGGAAGCCCTCCTCCGGCATTCTGACTGCGATGCTTACTTGTAGCGATTGTATTTGGTGAACGTCGCCTTCCAGTCGGCGGCGGTCTTGTCGAGCGCTTCCTGGGCGGTGCCCTTGCCGCCGACAACGAACGGATAGATGTTCTGGTTCAGCTGATCGAGCACTTCGGCATATTCGGGCGTTGCCCAGAAGTCTTTGACCATGAACATCGTGTCGTAGAACGCCTTGTTGTAAGGCGTGGCGCTCTGGAAGGCTTCCGATTTCAGCACGGCCTGGCTGCAGGTGTAGCCGCCGAGTTCTGCCCACTTCTTCTGGGTCCCGTCCTTGATGAACCACTCGAGGAACTTCATCGCCTCGTCCTTGTTCTTCGAGTACGAGATGACGGAGATGCCCTGGCCGCCGAGGGCGGCGAAGCGCTTGCCGTCCGGGCCGGCCGGGTTGGCGAAGAAGCCGGTGACGTCGGCATAGGGGTTGGTGGCCTTGTTCACCAGCGGCGGGAAGAAGGCGAAGAAGTTCATGCTCATCGCGGCGAGGCCGCCGGTGATCGCCTGGTTGTCTTCCACGAAGAAGGTCTTGCCCCAGCCGGGAGGCGTGAACTTGTAGAGTTCCTTGTACATTTCGAGGCCGGCGGCGGCCTCTTTCGAATTGGTGATGCCGTCGACCTTGTAGGTTGCGTAGTCGCCGAGATCGCCGCCATAGCTGAAGATGGCGCTCTCGACGCCCATCGCCATCGCGTCATAGGAATTGTCGGTGTAGATGGCGATGCCRTAGCGCTTCTGGTCCGGACGGTGGAAGAACTCGGCGATGTCGCGCAGCTGCGCATAGGTCTTCGGAATGTCGAGRTCGTAGCCGTACTTCGCCTTGAAGGCTTCCTTCTCCTTCGGGTCCTCGAACCAGTCCTTGCGGTATGACCAGCCGATCGCATCGCCTTCCAGCGGGATCGCCCAGTACTTGCCGGAACCGCCGGGGTATTCGGCGTAGTATTTGATGGTCGCGGGCGCCATCACGTCATTGAGCTTGTGCTTGTTGAAGAAGTCGGTGAGGTCGACATAGTGCCCTTGCGTCGAACCGGCGCCGAGCCATTGCGAGTCGCCGACCACCAGGTCGTAGGCGTCGCCATGCGCGTTGAATTCGGTGAAGGCCTTGGTCTGGAAGTCCGGCCACGGCGTGGTCTGCACCGTGACCTTCACGCCGGTTTCGGCCGTGTAGTCATTGACGAGTTCCTGCAGATAGTTTGCCGGATCCCATTCCGCCCAGAAAATGGTGAGTTCCTTGTCCTGCGCGCGGACGGATGTCCCGCAGGCAAGCGCCAGCCCGATACCAGCGATCACGCTGGTCACTATCTTGCGCATAGCTTTTCCTCCCTTGTGCGCATTCTAGCTTGTCATGAGGGCCGACAGCGTGGTCGGCCCTGGTAGTTCCTCCGTGATGGCACTTCCGGCTTTGGGCCTCCTCGCCCGGCCGGAAAAACGGATCGCAATCCTCACTTTCGATCCGCTTTATGYGTCCTGATCTGGTATTACCAATTGAAGATAGCCGTCAAGCTCTTTCTTGGATGCTGAAAAGCAGCTCGATAAGCACATCGAGGCGGCATCTGTCTGTTTTCCCTTAATTTTCCTACTCATTGATATGCAGGGACTCTGTTCCCGGTGATACATCACAGTTACCGCTGGTAGCTGACTCCCCAATCTGGTCTAACCAGATTTGGGCTTCCCCGTCTTGGATGCCGACGAAACTTCAAGTGCTTTCGCTTCCGATTCCGCTATCGCTGCGCGCACYAGAGCGCCCGCCRCCCAGTCGGMGACCGACATCATCTCGCGGCTGTCCAGCCCCCATATGTCCTTCAGCAYGATCAGCACCTCGACGCCGAAGATCAGCGACAGCGCCTGGGTGAGACGCTTGAACTTGCGGGGCGGCAACCGACGCTTCAGCGGCGCGATCGCGTCCTTCAGGAGGTCCACGCGATGGCCGCGCTTGAAGGCGGGCTCGGAGCCCAGCGTGCCAGCCTGCTGCTTGGCCCACTGATCGAGCGAAAGCTTGAGCGCCGCCTTGAACGTCRCCTCGAAGGCCTCGATGCGCGGCAAGGAGGAGGCAAACAGCTCCGCCACCCGCCGCTCCGGATCGTTCGAAGCCGATTTCCAGGAAAGGATGGGGCCAAGCCCCTCATCGACGACCGCCTGCACCAGCGCTGCCTGGCTCGGGAAGTAGCGATAGGCGGTGGCGCGAGAGACTTCCGCCGCCTCGGCGACTTCGCTGACCGAGGGGATCACACCGGACTGCATCAGCCGCGTCGCCGTCTCCAGCATCAGGCGCTTGGTGCGCGCGCGCGGCCCCTTCTCGGCTGCCGGCGCTTGCTCGGCCTCGTCGTTGGAACCGGCTTGTTGACGTGAGACATCCATATCAATACGATACGCGCGTCTCAAAAAATTGCAATGGCCAGCGCCAGGCAAGAAGCGGCGAGCGGCAAGGCTGAGCGCGCCGCATGAGGGGAGCCCGGATGAAGCGTGTCTATGTGGTGGGCACCGCCGATACCAAATGTGAGGAACTCGCCTTCCTGGCCGATGCAGTCACTGCGGCCGGCGCTTCGGTCGCCCGTGTCGACATCGGCACACGAGGCGCGACCGCGCCGGTGGATGTCCCGGCAAGCGAGGTCGCGGAGCATCATCCGGATGGAGCGGGCGCGGTGCTCGGCATAGACGATCGAGGTATAGCCGTCGCCGCCATGGGCATTGCGTTTGCCCGCTTCATCCAATCGCGCGACGACGTCGCCGGCGTGATCGGCATTGGTGGCGGCGGCGGCACCTCCATCGTCACCGCCGGCATGCGCGCTCTGCCGCTCGGCCTGCCGAAGATCATGGTCTCGACGCTCGCTTCCGGCGACACCGCGCCTTACGTCGATGTCTCCGACATCGTCATGATGCCGTCGGTCACCGACATGGCCGGCCTCAACCGGCTTTCGCGTGTCGTGCTGCACAATGCCGCCCAGGCGATCGCCGGCATGGCCGCCAAGCCGGCGCCCGCCGCTGTCGGGAAACCCGCGCTTGGCCTGACCATGTTTGGCGTCACCACGCCATGTGTCACGGCGATCGCAGACCGGCTGCGCGCGGACTATGATTGCATGGTTTTCCACGCCACTGGCACCGGCGGCCGCTCGATGGAAAAGCTCGCGGACAGCGGCCTGCTTGCCGGTGTCCTCGACATCACCACCACCGAGGTCTGCGACCTCCTTTTCGGCGGCGTGCTGCCGGCGACGGAGGATCGCTTCGGCGCGATCGCCCGCACAAAGCTGCCCTATGTCGGCTCGGTCGGCGCGCTCGACATGGTGAACTTCTGGGCGCTGCCGACGATCCCCGAGCGTTATCGCGGGCGGCTGTTCTATGCGCACAATCCGAACGTCACGCTGATGCGCACCACGGCGGAAGAATGCCGCCGGATCGGCGAATGGATCGGCGGCCGCCTCGCCCGCTGCGACGGTCCGGTCCGCTTGCTGATTCCGGAAAAGGGCGTCTCCGCGCTCGACATCGAGGGCGGCGCCTTCTTCGACGCGGATGCCGATGCGGCACTGTTCGAGGCGATCGAGCGCACCATCAAGCCGACGAAGAACCGCACCGTGACGCGCCTGCCGCTGCACATCAACGATCCCGCATTCGCCAAGGCCGCGGCCGAGGCTTTCCTCGACATCGCCGAGAAGTGAGACGCGACAAGTATGGCAGCCATTCCGCGCAGGGAAATCTTGGAAAAATTCCGCAAGATGATCGCCGAAGGCGTGCCGATCGTCGGCGGCGGCGCCGRCACCGGCCTCTCGGCCAAGGCCGAGGAGGCCGGCGGCATCGACCTCATCATCATCTACAATTCCGGTCGCTACCGCATGGCCGGGCGCGGCTCGGCCGCCGGCCTGCTCGCCTATGGCAACGCCAACGAGATCGTCAAGGAAATGGCCTATGAGGTGTTGCCGGTGGTGACGAAGACGCCGGTGCTGGCCGGCGTCAACGGCACCGATCCCTTCGTCATCATGCCGCTGTTGCTTGCCGAGCTGAAGACGATGGGTTTTTCCGGCGTGCAGAACTTCCCGACCATCGGCCTGTTCGACGGCACCATGCGGCAAAGCTTCGAGGAGACCGGCATGGGCTTCGGCCTCGAGGTCGACATGATCGCCGAGGCGCACAGGCTCGATCTTCTGACCACGCCGTACGTCTTCCATCCGGAGGAAGCGCGCGCCATGACACGAGCCGGCGCCGACATCATCGTCGCCCACATGGGCGTGACAACCGGCGGTTCCATCGGCGCCACTTCGGCGAAGTCGCTCGATGCCTGCGTGACGGAGATCGACGCCATTGCCGATGCCGCGCGCTCGGTGYGCAGCGACGTCATCCTGCTCTGCCACGGCGGGCCGATCTCGATGCCCGACGACGCGCGCTACATCCTCGAGCGCTGCGAGGGGCTGCACGGTTTCTACGGCGCAAGTTCGATGGAGCGATTGCCGGCCGAGGCGGCAATCGCCAGGCAGACGGCGAATTTCAAGGCGGTCGCGATCGGTGCGTCAAAAGCCGTCGCGGAATAAGGAAGGATGAGGCAATGGCCGATAGGAGCAAAATGTTCGTCTACCCGAAGGATGTCAGCGCCTTCGGCTTCGACTGGGGCAAGCTGGCCCTCACCGTCGCGCCGGAAGTGAACGGCGCGGCGCGCTTTTCCGGCGGCGTTGTCGACCTGCCGCCCGGCAAGGGACATACCCGCCACAACCATCCGGGCGCGGAAGAGATCATCTTCGTCATCTCGGGCAATGGCGAGCAGATGGTGGAGGACGAGAAAGGCAATCCGGTTGTCGCCAAAGTCGGTCCCGGCTGCACCATCTACGTGCCGGAGAGCCGTTTCCACTMGACGCTCAACACCGGCGACAAGCCGATGCAGCTTTTCGTCGTCTACTCGCCTGCCGGACCGGAGCTGGCGTTGCGCGACCTGCCGGATTTCAGGCTGCTGCCGGCAGGCGGATGAGGGGCAGYGCCAGCCTTCGGCTTTACGACGCCCCGCCCCTGTTCCATCCCCGCCCACGGTCGCCGAACATCACATAGCCGGTATCGGTCACCGCGACAGTGTCTTCCAGCTTGATGAAGCCGCGGGTCGGGTGGAGCATGGTAGTCTCGACCGAGAGCACCATGTTCTTCTCCAGCGGCTTGGCGGCATAGGTGCCTTCATAGGTGACCGGATGATTGGTCATCAGGAACGGCGCCTCATGCGTGATCAGCCCCATGCCGTGGGCGAAGAAATCCGTGTAGGACGCGACTTGCGATGCCTTCAGCACGCTCTCGGCATGGGCGATCATGTCGCCGCCGAGCGTGCCCGCCTTCACTTTGGAGAAGGCCGCCTGCTGCACCGCCTCGACCTCGGCCAGCAGCTCCTCGAGCTCCGCGTCCGGCTCGCCAAGCACGCCCATGCGGCAGAGGTCGCCGATATAGCCGTGGAAGTTGCCGCCGGAATCGATCGACAGCACCTCGCCATTCTTCCACGCCTGGTCCGAGGCCGCGCGATTGTGGCTGGAGCCCAGCGTCAGCAGGCAATATTCGAAATGCGCGCCGCGATTGGTCTCCTCGCGCCGCAACCGCTCGATGATGTCGGTCTTGGTTGTGCCTTCGCGCGCCCAGGCAATCGTCGCCAGCATGGAATCGGTGATCAGCTCGGACGCGATGCGCAGTTTCTCGAGCTCGGCCTCGGTCTTGATGGCGCGCATGCGCTCCAGCATGTCGGTGGCATCGATTAGCTTCGCCTCCGGCAGCGCCTTGCGGATCAGCGTATAGGCGTCCGACGGGAGGAAGCCCGGCTCGATGCCGATGCGCGACGCCGCCTTGCCGATCTTCTGCAGATGCTCCACCGCAAGATTGGCGGCGTCGAGCGTGCCCCAGCAGGCGGCATGCAGTGTCGGCGTCCAGAACGGATGGTTCTGATGCTCACCGCCTTCCATGCGGTTGCCGATATAGGCCGCATGCTCCGGTCGGCCCTTCTCATAGAGGACGATCGGCAGGTAGCGGCTGTGGCCGATCGCATCCATCGCCGCGAAGAAGATGAACCTGTAGCCGCCGAGCAGATATTGCGTGTTGTGCTTGGAGGTGGCGAAGAGCACGTCGATGCCGGCCTCCTCCATCAGCCGGTCCACCCGCGCCTGGTCGAACGGGATGCCGCTCACGCTGGTCGGAGCGATGTTCATCTTTCCCTCCCTGATTTGCCCAGCCGCGTAAGCGGCCAAATGTCTTGACCACGGTCGTCGGCCAAATCTGCACCATCTCGGCCATTTTGGTCCAGCCAGAATTGATCAAGTTCGGCCAATGTCACTCTCCTACGACAGCATACAGCCGCTCGCCTTCCAATCTGGCCCTACCAGGCAGCCCGACCGCAGCCCGAACATTGCTGGTCCAGTGGACGAAATTTCAAAACCAATCCAGCATGCGCCAAATCGATCTCTGGCGAAACCTTTGCCAAGGGCCATAATCCCGTCGATTGCGAGGTTGCCCGCGCCTGAAGAGGGAGTGAGCGATGTTCGAATTGACGATTTCGCGTCGTGGCCTGCTTGCCGGTTCGGCGCTGCTTTTGGCATCGACCGCGCTGCCGGCCATCGGCCGGGCGCAGGCGCCGAAGAAGCGCGGACGCCTGATCGTCGCCGCCGACTCCGAGCCGCGCAACCTCAATCCGGCAATCGTCGCCTCCAACGGCGTCTTCTTCATTTCCAGCAAGGTCGTCGAGACGCTGGCCGAGGCCTCATTCGACGGCAAGGATGGACTTGAGCCGCGGCTGGCGCTTTCCTGGGAGGGTGCGGCCGACGGACTGTCGGTGACCTTCAAATTACGCGACGGCGTCAAATGGCATGACGGCAAGCCCTTCACCTCCGCCGACGTCGCCTTCTCGGCGCTGCAGGTCTGGAAGCCGCTGCAGAATCTCGGCCGCACCGTGTTCAAGGATCTCAGCGCGGTCGACACGCCGGACGAGCTGACCGCCGTGTTCAAATTCGCCAGGCCGACGCCGTTCCAGTTGATCCGCAACGCGCTGCCGGCGCTGACCAGCGTCGTGCYGAAGCACATCTATGAGACCGGCAAGCTCGAGGAGAACGCGGCCAACAACGCGCCGGTCGGCACTGGCCCGTTCAAATTCGCCGAATACAAGGCAGGCCARTATTACCGGCTGACGAGGAACGACGACTATTGGGGCAAGGACGAGCCCTATCTCGACGAGATCGTCTACCAGGTGCTGCCGGACCRCACCTCGGCKGCAGYCGCCCTCGAAGCGGAAGAAATCCATCTCGCCGCCTTCTCCGCCGTGCCGCTCGTCGACCTCGACCGCATATCCAAGGTGCCGGGCCTGACGGTCATCACCAAGGGCTATGAAGGGCTGACCTACCAGCTTGTCGTCGAGATCAACCACCGCCGCAAGGAACTGGCCGACCTCAAAGTGCGCCAGGCGATCGCGCATGCCATCGACAAGGACTTCGTCGTCAAGACCATCTTCCTCGGCTATGCCGCGACCGCTACCGGCCCGGTGCCGAAGAACGATCCGCAATTCTACACTGCCGACGTGCCGACCTATCCCTTCGACGTTTCTCAAGCCAACGACTTGCTCGATGAGGCCGGCTACAAGCGCCCCGACGACGGCAAGCGATTTACCCTGAAACTCCTGCCGGCGCCCCATTTCAACGAAACGAAACAGTTCGGCGACTATCTGCGCCGGGCGCTCTCGGTCATCGGCATCGACGCCRTGATCGTCAACAATGACGCCGCCGCGCATATGAAAGCGGTCTACACYGACCATGCCTTCGACCTCGCTGTCGGCCCCCCGGTGTTCAGCGGTGACCCGGCGATCTCGACCACCATCCTGGTGCAGAGCGGCATTCCCGACGGCGTGCCCTTCTCCAACCAGGGCGGCTACAAGAATTCGGAGTTGGACGCGCTGATCGCCGAGGCATCGGAGACGCTCGACACCGCTACCCGCACCACGCTCTACAAGGAATTCCAGAAAAAGGTGGCGGCCGACCTGCCGCTGATCAACGTCGCCGAATGGAGCTTCACGAGCGTCGCCCGCGACACCGTCGGCAACATCGCCAACAACCCGCGCTGGGCGGTGTCGAACTGGGCGGACACCTATTTGACCGGCTGAYCTCGCACTTGCGCATAGACAGTTCGGGCGCTCAGCCTCGAGAATGGAAGTTCCTTCGCGCCCCGCTCTCTCCTGCAAGCTTGGAAATTGACGAAAGCCGCGATGAGAGCCGATCTCCCCCCATGTGGGGGAGATGTCCGGCAGGACAGAGGGGGGCGCCGTAGAGCGCGACCTCTGACGTTGCAAGTGGCGACGCCGTTTCGCCATGCCTCGCCCCCCGATGTTTCGGTGCGCGAATAGCTCCTGGAATTGCTGCTCGACCTGTAGCGGCAGGAACGGATCGCCTACCTTTTCATTTCACATGACCTGGGCGTCATCCGCCGAGAGCGGCGATRCCCGCGCCGCCATCGCCGACCCGCAATCGGTGATCGGCAAGGCGCTGGTCGCGGCAATGCCAGGACTGGGACACACGATGACCGATCCCGAAGCAGCCAGAGCCGAAAAACTGTCGCGCGAACTCGATTCCGCCTTCCGCAACCGGGCCGATCTCTATCGTCTCTTCCTGGACGAACTGACCGCCGAACTCGGCGCCGAGAAGGCAGAGGCTGTGATGATCCGCACCATCGAGAAGCGCGGTCGGGAAGTCGCGGCGACGGCCTTCGCAGGTCTCGGCCCCAACGACGCCAGGGCGATCGGCGAGGCGTTCCTGGCCGCCAGCCCAGACGACGGGCGCATGTATCCGACCGACGTCGACCGCGGGCCGGACCACATCGCCTTCAAGGTGAAGCGTTGCCCGCTCAAGGACGCCTGGGTCGAGGCCGGCGTCGGCGAGGAAAAGCTCGCCACGCTCTGCCGCATCGCGGGCGCCTTCGACCGCGGCCTGTTCGAGGCGACCGGCGTGCGCTTCGCCAACATCACCTGGACGCCGGGCCACGGCTCCGGCTGCTGCCACATCGCGCTGACCAACAGGGACGCCTAGCCTGACAGTATCTTAGTTTTCGGCAAAGACGTGCAGTTCGGCGCCCGCCCCCTCGATCGCGGCGCGCAAATCCGCCGCCGGCTCGCGGTCGGTGACGACGTCGGAAATCTCGCTCAAAGGGCAGACGCGTTCGAGGCTGCTGCGCCCGAACTTGTCGTTGGTGACGACCAGCATTGTCGACAGCGCCCGCGCTATCATCGCCCGCTTCACCGCCGCTGCGCCGGAGATCATGTCGCTCGGCCCCTCGGCATTCACGGCCGAAGCGCCGATAATGGCGACGTCGGCATTGTAGCGGCGCACGAACTCCACCGTGTCCTCGCCGAGCACCGCGGCCTCACGGCTGTCATAGGTGCCMGGGCAAAGGATGACGCGGAAGCCCTGATTGGCGCCGGCCACCGATGCGATTCCGACGGAGTTGGTGATGATCGTGAGCTCCCGGCCGAGCAGGGAGAGGCTGCGCGCCACTTCGTAGGTGGTCGATCCGCCGTCGATCATCACGATGCGGCCTTTCTCGATCAATCCCGCCGCTCCACGCCCGACGCGGGCACGCTCCTCGACCATGGTGAGGCCGCGCTCGGCGATCACCGGCTCGGACGTCATCAGCGAGATCGTCGCGCCGCCATAGGTGCGGTTGATCAACCCTGCCTCGCCAAGCTCGATGAGATCGCGGCGGATGGTCTCGCCGGCGACCCCGATGCGGCGGGCGAGCTTGGAGATGCGGATCGACGCCGAGCGCCTGACTTCCGACAGGATCAGTTCATGGCGCTCTTTCTTCGTCAGTCGACCCGGCTCGATGTTCATCGTCCTTCCTCTGCTGCGGCCCTGTCATCACCGAAAACGGCGAACGCCGCCGCACCGGAGGATCCGTCCCCGGCGCCAGGACATTAGCCACGCCCACGCTGTCGGGAAAGCCTGCGCATCAGTGCCTCAGCCGATCGCGCATCGCATACCACAGCATGCCGAGCACATAGAGAGGCCCGCGCAATGCCGTGCCGCCCGGGAACGGCATGGGCGTCAGCGTCGAGAACAGGTCGAGCCGCGAGGCGTCGCCCGTGATCGCTTCCGCGAGCAGCTTGCCCGACAGTGTCGACAGGATGACGCCCTTGCCGGAATAGCCATGCGCGAAATAGACCTCGCCGTAATGCCCGACATGCGGCAGCCTCGACGTCGTCACCGACACCAGCCCGCCCCAGGCATGGTCGATGCGGCAGCCCTTGAGCTGCGGGAAGGTCTTCTCCATATGCGGTCGTACGAAGCCGGCGATGTCGGCCGGCGGCGACGGCGTGTAGCGCTCGCCGCCGCCGAACAGCAGGCGGCCGTCCGCCGACATGCGGTAGTAATTGACTACGAAGAGCGTGTCCGAGACCGCGACATTCGCCGGAATGACATTGCGCTCGCCCAAAGGCTCGGTGGCGACGATGTAGTTGCCGATCGGCATGATGCGGCTGTTGACGCGCGGCTCCAGTCCCTTGAGCAGCGCATCGCCAGCCAGCACGACATGCCGGGCGCGGACGGACCCCTTGTCGGTGAACACGCGGATGGAGGGCTCGTGCTCGAGCCGCAGGGCGACCGAGTTCTCGCGAATGGTGACGCCCGCGGCCGAAGCGRCCCGCGCGAGCCCCAGCGTGTAGTTCAGCGGATGCATGTGGCCGCCGAGCCTCTCGAAGACCGCGCCCTGATAGGGCGTGTCGACCATCTGCCGCGCTTGYGATGCCGACAGGATCTCGACATCCGCAAAGTTCATCACCTTGGCGAGGCATTCCGCCTCTCCCTCGAAGTCGCGCAGGTCGGAWCTGTTGACCGCGCCGACCAGATGGCCGGTCAGCCGCAGGTCGCAGTCGATGCGATGGCGCTCGATGATGTCGAGCACCAGGCCCCGCGCCTCGAAGGCGAGGTCGAACAGCGCTTTCGCCCGTTCCGGTCCGAAGGCCTTGACCAGCCCTTTAGCGCCTTTGCGCAGGCCGGGGATCATCTGCCCGCCATTGCGCCCGGAGGCGCCCCAGCCGATTTTGCCGCCTTCGACCAGCACCACTTTCAGGCCACGTTCGGCCGCGTGAAGCGCTGCCGACAGCCCCGTGCAGCCGCCTCCGACAACCACAAGATCGGCTTCGACATCGCCGGTCAGCGCCGGATGGTCCGGCGCCGGATTGGCGGTGGCGACATAGTAGGATTTGCCGATGTCGAGACCGGAATTGAAGCCTGTCCAGACCATGGTTACACCTTGAGCAGCAGATGATCGCGTTCCCACGACGTCACCACGGTCTGGAACAGATCGAGCTCGACGCTCTTCACGCGCAGATAGGTCTGGAAGAAGTCCTCGCCGAGCAGCGCCCGCACCGGCTCGCAGGCGGCGAAACGGTCGAGCGCTTCCTCCATGGTCTTGGGCAGCGTGCTCTTGCTGCGATAGGCATTGCCTAACGCTTCCGGCGAGCGGGCAATCCTTTCCTCGATGCCGAGATAGYCCGCGATCAGCGAGCCGGCCATGGCGAGGTACGGATTGGCGTCGGCGCCGGGCAGACGGTTCTCAACCCGCCGCGCCGCGCGCCCGCCGATTGGCACGCGCAGGCCRCAGGAGCGGTTGTCATGCGACCACTCGATATTGGCCGGTGCGCTGTGCCCGGGCCGGATGCGGCGATACGAGTTCACGTTGGGCGCAAACAGCGGCATCACCTCCGGAATGTATTTCTGCAGGCCGCCGATGAACTGCGCAAACATTTCGCTGTCCTCGCCGTCTTTGCCGGCAAACAATGGCTCGCCGCCTTCGTCGACGATCGACATGTGCAGATGCATCGAGCTGCCGGCCTGCGCGGCGATCGGTTTCGCCATGAAGGTGGCGTGCATGCCGCTCGCCTGCGCCGCCTGTCTTGCCATGCGCTTGAACAAAAGCACCTTGTCGGCCAGCGCCAGCGGATCGCCATGCAGGAAGTTGATCTCGAGCTGCGCCGTGCCGGATTCGTGGATCAGCGTGTCAAGCGGCAGGCCGGCCGTGGCGGCGTGATCATAGAGACGGCGCGTCACCGCTTCGAATTCCTCCAGCGCCTGCATGTCGTAGGGATGCTGCACGCTTTCCGGCCGGCCGTTGCGCCCGACCGGCGCGGTCAATGGGCGATCCGGATCGGGGTTCGGCGCCGTGAGATAGAATTCGAGCTCCGGCGCCATCACCGCGCGCCAGCCGCGCCGGCGATAGAGGTCGAGCACAGACCTCAGAACATGGCGCGGCGAAGCCATCCATGGCCGGCCGTCCATGTGGAACGTGTCGGCGAAGACATAGGCCCTGCCGGCACTGCCGCCCGGTGCAAGGCACAGCGTCGAGAGGTCGGGCACCATGCGCATGTCGGGATCCTGATAGRCAAAGCCCTCGTCGATGGAGCCGGAATAGCGGCCGTCGATGGCGACCAGGAAGGCGCTGCTCGGCAAATAGAGCGCCCGGTCTTCGAGCGACTTCRGGAACTTGGCCGCAGGCAGGGCCTTGCCGCGCAGCACGCCGTTGACGTCGGGCACGAGGCACTCGACCTCGTTTATTCCATGCGTTTTCAGCCAGCTTTGCGGATCGGCGCTGCTGGAGAGCGAAGAGTCTTGTTTGTCAGGCATCGGTCATGTCCGTACGAAGGAGAGATCGCTTCGGCGGGCACGTCCCGGGTAGGTATTGATGTAAGCTGCGCTATCCGAAGGACGCCCGCCTGGTGGCCGGCCCAGCGGCCGGATTGAGCGTCCCAGCTACTCCCTCGGTCCATCCGTCGCGAACGACATGCGAGCCGACTTTCGTCTCCTCCGCGCGCTGCAGGTTCTCATGTCGGCAGCAGCGCATGATTAGCGACAGCCTGCCGAGGCGCGCGAGCTTACGTCCGAAGCCGGAAACGGCCGGGTGCGGGAAAGCCTTTCTGCCGCCTGCATGAGAAGCCTCATCGAGAAACCTGGCCTATGGTTTGACCGATCCCTGCTTCCGGCGCAAGTCCGTCCGATGGAAGCGGTCCGCCTTACCGCGAATGGGCGGGAGGAACCGGATGCCGCTTTTGATGTTCCCATCAAGCCGCCAGCGGCGCAAAGGCCGCCCGGCGGCATGGAAACTTCAGCACGACCAGGAGCGACGGCATGGAAAGCAGGATCGATACGGGTGCATGTTTTTGCGGAGCGATCGCGGCTGAGATGCAGGGCGATCCTTTCTGGATCTGCTTCGATCATGACGACGACTGCCGCCGCGCGATCGGAAGCCCGCTGACCGTCTGGGTCGGTTACCGRCCGCACCAGTTCCGGCTGACCCGCGGCCGGCCCAGGGAATTCTCTAAGACCCCCGGTATCGTCCRCACCTTCTGTGAACAATGCGGCACCTCGATCACCTACCGCGACGAAGGGTTGAGCGACGAGCTCTACGTCACGATCGGATTTCTCGACCATCCGGAGTGGTTCCAGCCGCAAGCCCACGCCTACTGGCGACTGYGACTGCCCTGGCTGGAATTTTCCGACGATCTGCCGCGCATCGACACCTATTCGCGCCGCCGCGATCCGGCATTCGGAAATCCCGTCGACCGTTAGGGGGTTCGCCAAAAGCCCGTCAGCCTATGCTTTCGCCGCCGTCGACCACCAGCGCCTGGCCGGTCATGAAGGACGAGCGGTCGGAAACGAGGAACAGGATCGCCTCGGCGATCTCCTCCGCGCTCGCCCATCGCCCCATCGGGATCTTGGTGCGGACATAGTTCTCGATCGCATCGCGCCCGCCCATCTGGGCGATGAACGGCTCGTTGAACGGCGTGTCGACCCAGCCCGGGCAGAGCGCGTTGATGCGCACATTATGCTTGGCATAGTCGAGCGACATCTGCCTGGTCATCGCCACCACCGCATGCTTGGACGTGGCATAGGCAATCATCTCGCGATCGTAGAAGACGCCCGAATTCGAAGCGGTGTTGAGGATGACGCCGCCGCCCTGTGCGATCATCGAAGGCATGACCGTCTTGGCGGCCAGGAACTGGGCCCGCACATTGATCCGCCAGGAAGCATCCATGCCGTCGGTGCTCACCTCGGTCAGCGTGCCGCCGACCTGAATGCCGGCATGGCTGTGCAGGATGTCGATGCGGCCGTGCTTTTCCAGCGTTCCCGCGATGAGATCCTCGACCGCCCTGTCGCTGCCGACATCGGTCGCGACCGCTTCGGCGCGGCCGCCGGCGTCGCGGATGTCGGATGCCGTGGCTTCGCCGGCCGCCGGGTCGCGATCGGCGATCACCACGACAGCCCCTTCCCGCGCCATGATCATGGCGCCGGCGCGTCCGATACCCGACCCGGCGCCTGTCACCACGGCTATGCGATCTTTCAGAATCATGGGCTTGTCTTTCAAGGCGATGGTTTTCGTCGGCCGAGTTGCCATTGCGCGAGCAGCACAAGCAGAACCGACGCGGCGAGCACGATCGTCGCGACGGCATTGATCTCGGGGGTCACGCCGCGCCGGATGGAGGCAARGACGTAGATCGGCAACGTCGTCTGCGCGCCGGCGACGAAGAAGGCGATGATGAAGTCGTCGAAGGAGAAGGTGAAGGCGAGCAGGAAGCCCGCGATCACCGCAGGCATGATCTGCGGCAGCACGATCGAGCGGAACGTCGTCAGCGGGGTTGCGTAGAGGTCGCTCGATGCTTCGACCAGGTTGCGGTCGAGGCTRCCGAGGCGCGTGCCGACGATCATCGTCACAAGCGCCATCGAGAACAGGCCGTGCGCGGCGATGATCGAGCCATAGCCGAGCGCAAGGCGCGGCGGCTGGTCGGTCGGCCACAGCGAGGCGAGGAAGGGATTGACGACGGCAAAGAGTTGCACCAGCGCAACCAGCGTCGAGATGCCGATGACCACGCCCGGCACGACGATCGCCGCACCCAGCAGCGCGTCGAACATTGCCCTTGTCCGCGCCCCGACGCGCTGCAGCCCGAGCGCTGCGGCTGTGCCGCAGACGGCGGCCAGCAGGGCGCTGGTGGTGGCGATAAACAGGCTGTTCTTCAGCGCCTCGACCAGGAACGGATTCGACAGCGCCTTGCCGTACCACTGCGTCGAAAAGCCGGTGAACTCGCTGGCATGATGGCCGGCATTGAAGGAGAACAGCACGACCAGCGCGATCGGCAGATAGAGGAAGGCAAAGACGGCGACGACGAAGGCACGCATCAGATCAGATCCACGCGGCGGGCGCCGGAAAGCCGGGTCGAGATGCGATTGGCGATAATCAGCACAACCACCGAGACCAACACCAACGTGATGGCGATGGCCGATCCGAACGGCCAGTTGCGCGACTGCAGGAACAGGTCGACCAGCGCGTTGCCGATGAAGAACACCTTGCCGCCGCCGAGCAGCGTCGGAATGAGATACTCGCCGAGCAGCAGGATCATCACCAGCGAGAAGCCGGTCAGCACGCCCGGCAGCGACAGCCTGAGCGTCACCCCGATGAACGTCGACARCGGCGTCGCGCCGAGATCGGCGGAAGCCTCCAGCAGCCGGCGGTCGAGCCGCTCCAGGCTGACATAGATCGGCAGGATCATCAGCGGCAGATAGCCATAGACGATGCCAAGCAGCACCGCGCCCGGCGTGTTGATCAGCCTGAGATCCTCAATGCCGACATAGGCGAGCAGGGCCGGAATGCCGCGCCCGCCAAGGATATACATCCAGGCATAGGTGCGCATCAAAAGGCTGGTCCAGAACGGGATGACGATCAGCGCGAGCAGGATCAGCCGCCAGCGTTGGGGCGCGCGCAGCGCCAGATAATAGGCGACCGGATAGGCGACAAGCAGGCAGGCGAGCGCGCCGACTGGTGCCAGCAGCATCGTGTTCCAGAAGGCCGTCGCCCGTGCCGGCAGGTTGGCGTATTGCGCGAGCGTCAGTGCGGCCTGGTAGCCGCCCTCGGGCGCCCGCTCGCCGACGCTGAAGATGGCGATGGCGACGAACGGCAGGACCAGGAACACGACAAGCCACAGCGTCGCCGGGGCGAGCAGCAATGCCGTCAGGAGGTTTTTGCGAAAATGATTGCTGCCGCGCATCGAGAAAGCCGCTTCGGGGCCGGCGGACAAATGCCCGCCGGCGGCACGTACTTGACCGGAGTTGGTGCTTTGCCTCACGCGGCCTTGAAGCGCGCCATCAGCTCGGCGCGGCCCGGATCGGTCAGCGTCGCCGCGGCGCCGAACTCGAGCGGCTTCAGAAGATCGGCGGCCGGATAGAGGATCGGATTGTCGAGCACCTCCTTCGGCAGCAGCGCGTTGACCCGCGCATCGGTGCAAGGCGCGCCATTGGCCAGATGCTCCTTCACCGCCACCTTCGGATTCATCAGGTAGTTGAGCAGCGCATAGCCGGCCGGCTTGTTCGGCGCATCCTTGGGGATGGCGTAGAAGTCGGTCCAGATCTCGCCGCCCTCCTTGCCGAGCACGTAGGCGATCTCTGGAAGGTCGCGATGAAGCTGCGCACCATCATTGGTCCAGCACATCGTCATCCAGGCATCGCCCGAGCGCATCGACGGCTGGTAGTCGCTCGACACCGCGAACAGATGCGGCTTGACCTTGAGCAGCAATTCCTCGGCCTTGGCGAGCTCGTCCTGCTTCAGCGAGTTGAACGAGTAGCCGTAATATTTCAGCGCATTGCCGATCGTGGTCAGCTGATAGTCATGCACCATGGTGCGGCCGTCGGCTTCCGCCACGGCCGTGTCCCAGAACTCCTTCCAGCTCGACATCGGCTTGGCGAGCTTCTTGGTGTTGACCGCGAAGCCGGTCGTGCCCCAGTTCTTCGGCACGGCATAGATCGTCCCGTCGATCGTGCCTTCCGCGGTGAAGCGCGAATCTTCCGACTTGCCGTCGAAATTCGTCAACTTGGCCATGTCCAGCGGCTCGATGATGCCGAGCTTCTTGTAGGTCGAGATGGTGTAGTTGGTCGGCACGAACAGGCTCCAGCCCGAGCCGCCGGCCTGCAGCTTGGCCAGCATCTCCTCGTTCGACCCGAAGACATTGACCTCGACGGCCACGCCCGTCTCGGCCTTGAAATTCTCGAATGTCGCCGGATCGTGATAGTTCGGCCAGGTCGCGATCGACATGCGGTCGCCGAGGCTCTCGGCGGCAAAGGCCGGCGTCGGCATGATGCCGAGCTCGCGCGCCATCACCGTGGTCGCGACGCCAAGGCCGGTGAGGCCGAGGAAGTCGCGCCGGCTGATCGAGCCGCGCTTCATGCGCATCAGTTGGTCGACGAATTTCTCGGGGCTTATCGGCAGTCCGTCACGATAGGATTTCGGCATGTTGGTCTTCCCTCTGGTTGGTCCCGTTGTTCTTGGAGGCCGGAAACGCCAGCGGCGCTCCGGCGGCAAAGCCGATGGCGACGGGTTCGCCCGGCTTGAAAAGATTGCCCTTGCCGATCAGGTGATCGGCCTTGGCGAGCAGTGATCCGATACCCTGGACCTCGATCGCGTATTCCGCGGTCGAGCCCAGGAAAATCCGGTTGCGGACGATGCCCTTCAGGCTGCCGGCTCCGGGTGCTGCGAGGCTGAGCGATTCCGGCCGCAGGCTGACGGACACCGTTTCGCCTCGGCTGAGYGACACGCGCTTGCGCGCCGTAATGACAGTGCCGTCGGCAAGCGCCACATCCACGAGCTCGCCGGAGAGCCCAGCCACCTTGCCGCTCAGAAGATTGGTTTTGCCGACGAAATCGGCGACGAACAGGTCCGCCGGCTCATCATAGATCTCGCTCGGCTGGCCGAGCTGGACGACGCGGCCGCCATTCATGACGCAGACGAAGTCGCTCATCGACAGCGCTTCCTCCTGGTCGTGGGTGACCAGCACGAAGGTGATGCCGATCTCACGCTGCAGGTTCTGCAGCTCGATCTGCATGTCGGTGCGCAGCTTCTTGTCGAGCGCCGCCAGCGGCTCGTCGAGAAGCAGCACCGCCGGCTTGTTGACCAGCGCCCGCGCCAGCGCGACGCGCTGCTGCTGGCCGCCGGAAAGCTCGTGGATCTTGCGGCGGCCGTAGCCGGACAGCTGCACCATGGCCAGCGCCTCGCCCGCCCTTGCGGCGATCTCACGTGATGACAGGCGCGGCCTTGCCTGGCGCAGCCCGTAGGAGATGTTCTCCTCGACGTCGAGATGCGGAAACAGCGCGTATTGCTGGAACACCATGTTGGCCGGACGCCGATACGGCGGCGTGCCGGCCATGTCGCTTCCGCGGATCAGCACCTGGCCTTCGCTCGGCTGCTCGAAGCCGCCGATCATGCGCAGGCAGGTCGTCTTGCCGCAGCCGGACGGCCCGAGCAGCGCGACGAAAGCGGAAGGCGGGATGGCAAGGTCGATGCCGCTGACCGCCGTGACGGCGCCATAGCGCTTGGTGACCGCGCGAAACTCGATATCGGGCACTGCAGTCAAGCCAGGCTCCAGCGACAGCATGAGGAAATGTCGTGACGCTAGCAGAGCCAACGGTGACTAGTATATACCTCGCGGGTGGTATATTTAGCAGATTTTATCGTTCAGAGGGGTATGAATTGRCCGCCTCCCGCAGTGACGACTACAATGCGCTCGCCGCCGTCATCGCCGCGACGCGCGAGACCGGCGACCATTTCGGCAAGGCGATCCTCGGCTGGCTGCGCGGGCATGTCCGCTTCGATCATTGCGTGATCTTCGGCTATCGGGGTGCCGCGCGGCCGCCGCTCTTGTTCGAGACCTTCTCGYCGGCCGAAAGCCACATCTTCGTTGCGCTCTACCAGGAAGGGCCGTACCTGCTCGACCCCTTCCATCACGCCGCGGTCGAGCGCAAGGAGGGTTTCTGGCGCATGCGCGAGCTAGCGCCTGACCGCTTCTATGCCAGCGAGTATTACCGTTCCTATTACAGCCAGACCCGGCTCGCCGAGGAGGTCGGCTTTTTCGTCCCGCTGGCCGGCAAGGATGCGCTGGTGCTGTCGCTGATGCGGCTGCGCGCCTCCGGGCCGTTCGGGACCGCCGACGCCAGGCTGCTGCGCGACATGGCGCCGGCGGTGGTCGGTTTGTGCAGGCTGCGCTGGCCGGCCCTGCCCGCTGACGAGATCGCGGTTCCGCCGCCGGGCGAGACCGTCGCGACCGCCAACGAACTGGATCGCGCGCATATATGGAAGAGCCTGTCGCTGACCTCGCGCGAGAAGCAGGTCGTCGACCTGGTGCTCCAGGGCCATTCGACGGAATCGATCRCCAGGGCGCTCAGGATCGTGCCGGGGACCGTCAAGGTCCACCGCCGTAACATCTATCGCAAGCTCAAGATCAAGTCGCAGGCCGGCCTCTTTGCGCGCTTCGTCGAAATCATCGACGCGCGCATCGGCTGAAAGCCAGGGCAGCGTCAGGCCAGCTCGAACCGCTCCACGGCGCGCATGATGCCGCGCAACTCGGCGAGACCCTTGAGCCGGCCTATCAGCGAATAGCCGGGATTGATCCTGGTCTTGCCGATGTCGTCGGCAAGCAGGTGACCGTGGTCCGGGCGCATCGGAATGCGCCAATCGGCCCTGCCCTCCTTCCGACGGCGCGCCTCCTCCTTCATCAGCGCCAGGATGACTTCGGCCATGTCGGTCGAGCCTTCCAGATGCTCCGCCTCGAAGAAGGAACCATCCTTTTCGCGCGTCACGTTGCGCAGATGCGCGAAATGGATTCTTGGCGCGAATTCCTCGATCATCGCGACCAGGTCGTTGTCGGCGCGAACGCCGTAGGAGCCGGTGCAGAAGGTCAGGCCGTTCGCCGGACTGTCGACCGTCGCCAGTATGAAGCGCGCGTCGTCCGCGGTGGAGACCACCCGCGGCAGCCCATAGAGCGAGAAGGGCGGGTCGTCGGGATGGATGCACATGCGCGCCCCGACCTCCTCGGCCGCGGGGATGATTTCCTTCAGGAACCAGGCGAGGTTGGCGCGCAGTTCCGCCGAGCCGATCGCCGCATAGTCGGCCAGCGCCTCGCGCATCGTTTCGCGATTGTAGGTGCGTTCGGTCGCCGGCAGGCCGGCGATCAGGTTGCGCTCGATTCTGTCGATGTCTTCGCTGCTCAAAGTCTTTAGCCGCGCTTCTGCTTCCTTCAGGCGTTCCGGACTGTAGCTTGCCTCAGCATCCCGGCGCTTGAGGACAAAGACGTCATAGGCCGCGAAGTCGATCGCATCGAACCGCAGTGCGTAGCCGGTGGTCGGCAGCCGGTACATGAGATCGGTGCGGCTCCAGTCAACGACCGGCATGAAATTGTAGCAGATGGTGGAGATACCGGCCTTGGCCAAAGCCCGGATCGTGTCCCTGTACGAGCCGGCATAGCGCTCGCGCTCGGACGAGCCGATCTTGATCGAGTTGTGGACGGGAATGCTCTCCACAACCGACCAGGTCAGCCCTGCCGCCTCGATGATACGCTTGCGTTCGAGGATGGCRTCGAGCGGCCAGGCGCTGCCGTCATAGATGTTGTGCAGCGCCGTCACGATGCCCGTCGCGCCGGCCTGTTTGATGTGATCGAGCGTGACCGGATCGTTCGGGCCGTACCAGCGCCAGCATTGTTCCATGACTGCCTCTCAAAGCATGTTTTCCGAAAGCGGGAGCCGGTTTCGGGACAAGGACATGCGCAAAATCGAAACCTGAAGTGCACCAAGCGAATCTGAAAGATCGCGATCCGCTTCAGTGCGGTTGCGATCGACCATATTGTCGGATGACAATGCCCGTCAAATCGGGTGATTGCGACAGGCTTGCAGCTTCCGATGAACCACATTCGGCGCGCGGACGTTGGCCTTCCGGCGAAGCGCTTTTCTCGGCCACATTGCAGGAGTTTTCCATGAACGATTTTGACGGCAAGGTTGCCCTGGTGACGGGAACGACCGGGATCGGCCAGGCGACGGCCCGCCGTCTTGCCGACGGCGGGGCCGCGATCATCGCCTTGGGCATTGACGTGAGCGCCAATGCGGTGCTGCAGGCCGAGCTCAATCGCTCGGGCGCGGCCGCGCTGGTGCTCACCACGGACGTCTCGGTGCCGGACCAGGTGGAGAAGGCGATCGCCGCCGGCGTCGAAAAATTCGGCGGACTGGACGTCATCGTCAACTCGGCCGCCGTCCACCCTTATGGCACGGCGACCAGCACGGATTTCGAGACCTGGAACCGGGCGATGTCCGTGAACGTCGGCGCGATCTATCTGACCGCRCATTTCGGCATTCCGGAGATGATCAAGCGCGGCGGCGGCGCAATCGTCAACGTGGCTTCCGTGCAGGGCCATGCCTGCCAGCAAAATGTCGCCGCCTATGCCACCACCAAGGGCGCCATCCACACGCTGACGCGCTCGCTGGCGCTCGACTATGCGCGCCAGGGCATCCGGGTGAATTCGGTCAGCCCTGGATCGGTCCGCACCCCGATCCTCGAACGCGCAGCGCGCGGCGACGACCCGAACGCCGATATCGAGGCGGCCTTCAAGCGCTTCGGCGAAGCTCATCCGATCGGCCGCATCGGCGAGCCGGAAGAAGTGGCAGAGCTCATCGCCTTCCTCTGTTCCTCCAAGGCGAGCTTCTGCACCGGCGCGGACTATAAGATAGATGGCGGCCTGACGGCGGGCATCGGGGTCAAATAGCGAGCCGGGGGCGTTGTTGCGTCAGCATGGTCGCTGCCCTGGCCTCACTTGCAGCGGCGCGCGCGAACCGTCTATCGTGCGGCTCGGAACCGTCGGCCAAGTATTCCGACGGCAGATTGAGTGACCAAACAGATTTCAGGGACGGATGAAGTAGCGCATAGCCAATGGCCGACAAAACGCAATTCGGACTGACTGCCCTCGACACAGTACCCCTGCATGAGAAAGTCTATCTGGAACTGGTGCGGGCGCTGATGTCGGGCCAGCTCCAGYCCGGCCAGAAGCTGACCTCGCGCAAGCTTGCCAAGGAGCTCGGCACCAGCGACATGCCGGTGCGCAGCGCCTTCATGCGGCTGCAGGCGCTCAGGGCGCTGAGCCCGATGCCGAACGGCAGCGTCGAGGTGCCGACGATATCGGCCGATCGTTTCCAGCAGCTGACCGCCGTGCGGACGATCCTGGAAGGCACAGCGACCGAACTCGCCACCAAGCTTATCAACGGCAACAATCTGCGCGCCATCCGCCGTCATTGCACCGAGCTCACCCAGGCTGCCCGCAGCGGCGACATCGACGACTATCTGCGCAAGAACCACGACTTCAAATTCTCGATCTACCGCCACTGCGGCAACGAGCAGATGATCTTCCTAATCGAGACGGTGTGGATGCAGGTGGGGCCTTTCCTGAGGAACCTGCGCATCGGCTTCGAAGACGACCTCGCCGGCATCCTCGAAATCGACTACCACGAGGAAGTCGTCGCGGCGATCGAGGCCGGCGACGGCGAGCGGGCGCGTACGGCAATAGTGCGCGACATCGACGAAGGCGCTGCGCACATTCTCAAACAGATCAAGTTCCCGGAGCTGCGGCAGTAAGCATTGGCGAGCCTTTGCGGCTCGCCTCCTCTGTTACGTCGGCGAGTGGCGAAATCGCCGATGACGGCCAATCTCCCACCATGTTGGGAAGATGTCCGGCAGGACATAGGCGGGCGCTGTTCCGCCGGCATCTCATAGGTTCTGCCGCAGCTCGTCCAATAAACCGAATGCCGCTTGGCTTTCGCTCGGTCGCCAGCTATATTGCGATCGCAGATCGCAGAAACGGTCCCGAAATGCCGCCCGATATCCCGGTTAGTGAATTGAAAAAATGAAGGAACTCCGCCTGGAAACAACCAGGTCGGCCTTCATAAACTCACAAACTGAAAAATGGGATATCGTAGCCGAAACGGCTACAGCACCTCCAAAAAGCCAGGGGCTGGAAATTGGGCGATGCAATTGCGGACGTTTTAAACTGGCTTGAAAGCAGGAGCGACATCCAGAGCCTGAGGGCCGCAGTGTGCGACCTGAACGGCATCATGCGCGGCAAGCGCATCCCGGTCGAGCAGGCGCGCAAGGCGCTCGAAGGCAAGCTGCGCATGCCTTATTCGCTGATCGGGCTCGACATCTGGGGCGAGGACATCGAAGGCAACGCGCAGGTCTTTTCGAACGGCGACGCCGACGGGCTTTGCCACTGGACCGGACGCGGCATCCTCCCGGTCAACTGGACGGCGCACCCAACGGCGTTGCTCCCGCTCTGGCTGGCGGACGAAGCCGGCGCGCCCTATCTAGGCGACCCGCGCCGTGCGCTTGCCCGCATCCTCGATCGCTATGCCGCGCTTGGCCTGACGCCGGTCACCGCCACCGAGCTTGAATTCTACCTCGTCGACCCGACGTCGCAGCGGCCGGTTGGGCCAGTCTCGCCTGTGACCGGGCGTCGCCTCGATTCCGATGCGGCGCTTTCGATCGACGAGATCGACGATTTCGAGGCCTTCATCCACGACGTCTACGAAGCCTGCCGCATGCAGGGAATCCCGGTTGACACCGCGATCGCCGAGAACGGCGTCGGCCAGTTCGAGATCAATCTCAACCACGTCCCCGATGCCTTGCGCGCCGCTGACGACGCCGTGCTCTTCAAGCGTACCGTCAAGGGCATCGCTCGCAAGCACGGCTTTGCCGCCTGCTTCATGGCCAAGCCCTATGGCGAGCGCGCCGGCAACGGCTTTCATGTCCATTTCAGCGTGCTCGATAAGCACGGCCGCAACATCTTCGACGACGGCAGCGACCAGGGCTCCGGCACCATGCGCCACGCGGTCGGCGGCCTRCTTGCCGCTATGGCCGAAAGCACGCTGGTGTTCGCGCCGCATTTCAATTCCTACCGCCGGCTGCGCCCGCGCTCCTATGCGCCCACAGCCGTCGCCTGGGGTTATGAAAACCGCATGGTGGCGATCCGCATTCCGGGCGGCCCGTCGGCCGCACGCCGCATCGAGCATCGCGTCTCCGGCGCCGACGCCAATCCCTATCTGGTGCTGGCGGCGATCCTGGGCGCCGCGCTGATGGGCATCGAAAAAGAGCTCTCGCCCGGCGAGCCGACCGGCGGCGAAGGACAGGGGCTGCAACTCGCGAAGCTGCCGCCCGACTGGGCCTCGGCCATCGCCGCGTTCGAAACCGGAAAACGTGTCGCCGAAATCTTCCCGGCGGTGCTGCGCGATGCCTTCGTCGCCTGCAAGCGCCAGGAGCTCAACACCTTCGCGCTCAATGTCAGCGACTTCGAGATCGAGACCTATCTCGAAAGCGTCTAGAGCAATTCCAGGAAAACTGTGCAGCGGTTTTCCAACCGGAATTGCGTGAAACCAAAGAGATAGAGGGTTCGCCGTTTCCGTGAAACGGTGAACTGCTCTAGCCCTTGAACCGAGGCTCCGGCAGGCCTGGCACCTCAACCTCCACGGCCAGTAGCGAGCCCGCCATTGGCTGGCTGGCCAATGCCTCTGCGTTCAGATCCCAGATGGCTGAGGTCACGAACAGCGTCTTGAGATCCGGGCYGCCGAACATGCAGCTCGTCGGCTTCTGGACCGGCAGCTCGACGATGCGGTCGATAGATCCGTCCGGTGCGTATCTCACCAGGCGCCAGCCATCCCACTCAGCATTCCACAGATAGCCTTCGGCATCGATGGTGGAGCCGTCCGGGGAGCCGGGGGCCTTCGTCGAGGCGAATAGGCGCTTGCGCGAAACCGCGCCAGCCTCCCGGTCGAAGTCGTAGGCATAGATCGCGCGATCCATCGTATCGGCGAAATAGAAGGTCTTCTCGTCGGGACTCCAGACCAGCGAGTTGGAAATTCCGATCCCGGTCTCGACCTGCGTGATCGTCAGGTCCGCATCGACCCGGTAGAGTGCGCCCGTATGCTCGCTCAACCGGTCGTCCATCGAGCCGACCCAGAAACGTCCCTGCCGGTCGCACTTGCCTTCGTTGAAGCGGTTGCGCGCGATATGGGCTTCCGGCTTGGCTATCCAGTCTATGCGGCCCGTCGCGGGATCGAAGAAGGCCAACCCGCTTGCCAGCGCGCAGATCAGCCCGCCCTTCTCGCGCAAGGCGAAGGAGCAGATCCGCTCCGGGAACGACCACTCGTCGACCTTGCCCGAGGCATGGTCGAGCCGGCGGAGCCTGCGGCCCTCGATGTCGACCCAGTAGAGCGCCTGCTCCGCGACGTCCCAGACGGGCACTTCGCCGAGCTTATCCCTCGATGCATACACCTCACGCACCGCAACCATGACCTCTACCTCCCCGATGACATGCGCCTCAGCCAACGGCTCGCACCGGCGCGGGACGCCTTTCCGCGCAATGCGAAGAAACACACCGCCGCGAGCGTCAGCGCACCGGTCCAGATGTATTGCCAATAGGCCGAGACATGCAGCTGATTGAGCACGTTCTGGATGAGCATGACGAGCAGCGCGCCGAGGAATGTGCCGGACGCCGTGCCCGATCCGCCGAAGATCGGCGTGCCGCCCACCACCACCGACGTCACTGAGGCCAGAGTGAAGGCCGAACCCGCCTGCGGATCGCCCGAGCCGATGCGCGCCGCGACAATGAGACCGGCCAGCGAAGCGGCGAGCCCGCTGAAGGCATAGGCCGCGATGCGCACCCGGCCGGGCGAGATGCCGACGACTTTTGCCGCCTCGGGACTGGCGCCGGTGGCGTAGAGGCGGGCGCCGATGCGCCCCCTCAGCAGAATGAGCTCGAAGGCAAGCGCGAAGAAGATCGCTGCCAGGAACACAAGCGGCAGATAACCCCAGCGAGCAAGGATCGCAGCGCTGAGACCGGCGTCGAACCCTCCGCCCGGCGCCGGGCGCACGATCAGGGCAAGGCCCTGTACGATCGAGAATGTCGCCAGCGTGGCGACCAGATCGGGTATCCTGAGCTTCTCGATGATGAGGCCGTTGGCGATGCCGATCACAAACCCCGTCGTCAGGCAGGCGGCAAGGCCGAGCGGAACGGGCAGACCCGACCCTGGCGCCAGCAGATGTGAGGCGATGGCCGTRACCAGGCTGATCACGGGGCCGACGGTCAAGTCGATGCCGCCCAGCARGATGACCGCGAGTTGCCCGAGCGCCGCGATGATCAGCGGCGCGGCCTGGCTGGCGATCGACGCGAAGTTGCGGGGCGTCAAGAAATAGGGCGTGGCGAACCCCGTGCCGAAAATGAGAACGACGACAAGCGCCGTGAGAAGCAGGCTCGGCGCGTAGCGCGTGAGCATCGGTCGTGCGACAGGCCGCCGCCGAGCCGGCAACGCTGTCGTTATTCCCGCACCTGCGCCACGCGTGAAGCCGGCGACCAGCCGCTCCTCGGTCGCTTCGGCGGCTGGCAGCTGATCGACGATATGGCCTTCCGAGAACACCAGGATACGGTCAGAAAGATTGATGAGCTCGATCAGGTCGGCCGAGACAACGACCACGCCCGCGCCTTGGGCAGCGAGCTGCCGGATGAGCCGGTAGAGTTCCAGCTTCGTCGCGACATCGACGCCTTGCGTCGGCTCGTCGAAGATGAAGACGCGTGGCGAGGACAGGAACCAGCGCGCGAACACCACCTTCTGCTGGTTGCCGCCGGAGAGCGTGAAGACCGGCTGCTCGATGGACGGCGCCTTCACCGCGAGGCGTGTCGTCTGCTCCCTGACCGCGTCGCGCTCGTCGGCCGCGTCGAGCATGCCCTTGCGTGCGAAGCGCGCGATTTCCGGCAGAGCAACGTTCTCCCGGATAGTGTGCGGGAGAAACAGGCTCTCCGCGTGGCGGTCGGCCGGAACATAGACGACGCCAGCGGCGATCGCCTCGGCTGGCGACGTGGGCGCGTACGGCTTGCCGTCCAGCGCCATATCGGAGCCGGTCCCGCCCAATCCGAACAGGGCACGCGCCACGGCCTGCTGCCCGCCTCCCTGAACACCGGCAAGGCCGAGGATTTCGCCCCTCCTGAYGACGAAATCGAGCTCGGGCGCCCCGCCGTCGACGCGCAGCGCCTGCACCGTCAGCAGCGGCTCACCGACCGTTTCGGCGCGTGCGGGATAGACGAGGTCGACCGAACGGCCGACCATCATCGCGACCAGGCTGTCGGGCGACGTCTCGGCGATCGGAACGGTGCCGACCACCTCGCCGTCCTTCATCACGGTAACGCGGTCGGCGAGCGCCATGATCTCGGGCAGGCGGTGCGAGATGAAGACGATTCCCCTGCCCTCGGCTCGGAGCCGCTTCAGCAGGGCAAAGAGCTCTTCCGTCTCGGACGCGGTGAGCGCCGAGGTCGGCTCGTCGAGGATGAGGATGCGGGCTTTCCGCGAAAGGGCGCGCGCGATCTCGACCTGCTGCCGCTCGGCCCGGGAAAGGTCACCCGCGGGCCGACGCAGATCGACCTCCGAGCCGATGCCGGCAAGCATCGACTTGGCTTCCTGGCGCAGCCTACGCTGGTCCACCAGCAGGCGCCCGGGCTCACGCCCGAGCGCGATATTAGCTGCAGCGTCCAGCGTCGGCACCAGGCGCGTGTCCTGGTAGACCATCGCAATCCCGAGGTCGAAGCTGTCGGCCGGGGATTCGATCCTCGCCTCCCGCCCGTCGACGAAAATCCTGCCCTCGTCCGGCGCATGCGCGCCGGCAATGACGCGCATGAGGGTGGACTTTCCGGCGCCGTTCTCGCCGACCAGGGCGTGGATCTCGCCCGGCCGGACATCGAAAGAGACTCCCTTCAGCGCATGGACCCCGGAAAACCTCTTATGGACGCCGGAAACCGCAAGCAGCACCTCGGTCACGAATTGCCTACCCTACGACTTGAAGATGACGCGCAGGTCTGCGTCGCTGAGCGAGGTGTCGGCAAACACGCCGTCCGGCAGGTCCGCCCGCAGGTATTTCTCGTAGTTCGCCGCGGTGATCAGCGACGGCGTCAGGATCTGCTGCTTGGCGACCTCCTGGCCCTTCAGCAGGCTGACCGCGGCGCGCAGCGCGAAGATGCCCTGCCAGGTCGGCTCCGACATCAGGCCAATATCGAACTTCGGCTGCTTCGGCTTCTCGGCCTTGTAGAGCTTGAGCAGCCCGTTGTAGTCGTCGCCCGTGACGGGCACGAGCGGCTTGCCGGCGGCGAGCAAGGCCTTCATGGCGCCCGCAGCGTTCTGGCCGCCATCGCACCAGACGCCGTCGATCTCAGGATAGGCGGCGATGAGGTCGGCCATGACGACCTTGGCCTTGTCCTCCTCCCAGAACGCGTCCTTGAACGTCAGCACCTCGATGCCAGGCCCGAACGCCTTCTGCGCGCCTTCCCAGCCGGCCGCCGTGTAGGAATTGCCGGGCAAGCCGCCGAGCGCAACGATCTTGCCCTTGCCGCCGAGCGCGTCGTTGAGCCACTTGCCGAGCGCCTGGCCCTTCTTCGACGGATCAGTGCCGACAAAGGTGCTCCAGCCCTCGCCATCGACCGGCAGGTTGAACGGCACGGTGACAACGCCTTCGTCGGTGGCGCTCTTCAGTGCCGGCGCGACCGCCGACCCGGAATTGGYGATCACCAGAATCGCGTCTACCTGCTGGTTGACCAGGGTTTCGATGTCGTTGACCTGCTTGTTGATGTCTCCCTGCCCGTCGACCACGATGAATTCCTTGATGTCGGGCGTCTTCTTGGCCTCAGCCTGCAGCGCCGCGATCGCCATGGCGCGCCAGGAATTGCCCGAAAAACCGTTGGAAAAGCCGATGCGGTAAGGGCCGGGCTTGGCGGTGCCTTTCACCATCGCGCCGACCGGCGAAAGCTGCGCGCCTTCCTGGGCGAATGCCCGCGTGCCCAGCGCCATGCCCGCGGCCAGTCCCGCCGCGCCACGCAAGACGGCGCGACGGCTTAAGGATGAATGGATGATTGTCTTCATGGTGCTTTCCTCCGTTTCTGACGGCCTCGGCTCAGCGGGCCGGGCTTGTTGAGCGCGACTGGGACAGCGCGCGATAGGCAAGGACGCTGACCAGGATCAGCAGGCCCTGGACGACGAACTGCGTTCCGCTCGAAACGCGAATGATGTTGGTGAGGCTGGAGAGCTCGGTGATGAAGACGGCGCCGCCCATGGTGGCGAGCACGTTGCCGGCGCCTCCCGTCAGCACCGCGCCGCCGACCACGACGGCGGCCACCGAGGTCAGCATGAACTGGCTGCCGATACCGAGCGAGGGCGAGCCCGTATATGCGGTGAGCAGCAGCCCGCCGAGCGCCGCCGTCAGCGCCGACAGCATGTAGGCCGAGAGGCTTATCTTCAGCGTCGACACGCCCATCATCGCCGCGGCGCGCGGATTGGCGCCGGTGGCATAGAGCCGCCTGCCCCAGACCGTCTTGCGGGTCATCACCAACAGCGCCAGCGTCAGCGCGATCCAGAACAGGGTGGGCACGGGCATGCCGAGCAACGCGCCATTGCCAAGCCACTGGAACGAGGCCGGCGTACCGCCCGACGGAGCTCCACCGGTGTAGACAAGCGCGGCACCGAACAGGATCGAGTTCATTCCCAAGGTCGCGATCAGCGGCGTGATGCCGAGGGCGGCGACCAGCAGGCCGTTGACCGCGCCGGCGGCAAGCGCGAGCGCGACGGTCATCCCGACGGCCAGCGGAATGTTCTCGCTGAGACCGGCCATCAGGCTGGCGGYGACGATGTTGGTCAGCGTGACGATGCCGGCTTGGGAAAGATCGATGCCGCCGGTCAGAACCACGATCGTCTGCCCCGCGGCGATGACGCCGAGGAAGGACGCGACCTGCAGGATATTGACGACCTGCGCGGTGCTGAACATCRCCGGCTGCAAGATGCCCGACACAACATAGAGGCCGACCACCGCCACCCAGACGGCGCCGAAGCTGGTCAGGATCTGGAGGGTGCGCTGGAACGACACGGCTACTCTCCCGACCGCGCCCGCTGACGCTCCTGCACGATGACCGCCAGGATCAGCAGCGCGCCCTTGGCGAGCAGTTGGTAGAAGGTCGGCACGCTGGTCAGGATCATGCCGTTGTTGAGGACGCCGATGATCAGCACCCCTAACATGGCGCCGACGATCGTGCCCTTGCCGCCCTGCAGCGCGCAGCCGCCGAGGATCGCGGCGGTGATGGCCTCGAGCTCCAGCCCCTGACTGCCGGATGCCGGCTGTCCCGACATGGTGCGGCTGGCGAGCACGAGGCCCGCTACCGCGGCGGCGAAGCCGCTCATCGCATAGATCGAGATCTGGTAGCGGCGGATCGGGATGCCGGCGAGCCGCGCCACGGTCGGATTGCCGCCGAGCGCGTAGATGTTCCTGCCGACGACCGTCTCACGGGTGAAGACGATGAACGCCGCCATCGCGGCGATCAGCAGCCAGATGGCGAAAGGCAGGCCAAACAGCGTGCCGATGCCGAGCGCCCGCAGACTGTCGCCGGTGATCGGGATCGAGTTGCCGTTGTTCATCAGATAGGCGAGGCCGCGGAAGGCCGACATGGTGCCCAGCGTCGCGATCACTGCATTGACCGGGCCGTAGACGATGATCAGCCCGTTGACCGCGCCCGCCACCAGGCCGGCGAGCAGCCCGGCAAGGATGYCGGCCGGGATCGAGCCGGTTTCCTGGGCGGCGACGGCGAGCACCATGGTGCTCAGGCCCACGATCGAACCGACCGAGATGTCGAGTCCGCCCGACACGATGACGACAGTCTGCGCCATGGCGAGAATGCCGAGGATGGTGACCGCGAGCCCGATATTGATCAGGTTGCGCGGGGTGAAGAAGACGTCGGGCCTGAGCGCACCGAAGATCGCCACAAGCACGGCCAGCGCGATCAGCAGGCTGATGTTCTGCGCGCCGATGCGGCCAAACAAGGTCGCCGGCGCACGCTCGCGGCCGGCGGTCGCGGTATCGGTCACGATACTCTCCTTTCGATTGTCTCTTTGCCCGAGCGCATGGCCAGCGCCAGCACCGCCTCTTCATTCGCCTCCTGCCACGGAAGCTCGCCGCTGATGCGTCCGCTCTGCATCACCAGCACGCGGTCGGCGAGGCCGAGCAGTTCCGGCATCTCCGAGGAGATGAGCAGGATGGCGAGGCCCTGGTCGGCCAGGCTTTCGATGAGTCTGTAGATCTCGGCCTTGGCGCCGACATCGATGCCGCGCGTCGGCTCGTCGAGGATGAGCATGGCCGGCCCCCGCGCCTGCCAGCGCGCGAACACGACCTTCTGCTGGTTGCCGCCCGAAAGCTTGCCCACCGCCTGCTCGATAGACGGCGTCTTGACCCGGAGTTCGGCGACGTGACGTGCGACCAGCGCGCGCTCGCGCCTGCGGCTGAAGAAGCCGTAGCGCGACACCTTGTCGGGTACCACGAGGCTGACATTGTCGCGCACCGCCTGCATCAGAAGCAGCGCTTCCTGCTTGCGGTCCTCCGGCACCAGCCCGATGCCCGCGGCCACCGCATCGGCTGGCTCGCGCGGTCTGTAAGGCCTGCCCCCGACCGACATCCGCCCGGAGAGCAGCGGATCGAGGCCGACGATGGCGCGCGCGACTTCCGTCCGCCCCGCTCCGACCAGGCCGCCCAGGCCGACGATCTCGCCCGCCCTCACCTCGAAGCTGATCCCCTCGACGCGGCGTGTCGTGACGCCCTCGAGCGCCAGCCGGACAGGTCCGAGCGTGCGTTCCCTGCGGTTGAACAGGTCGCTCACCGGCCTGCCGACCATCAGCCGCACCATGCGCTGCTCGTCGAGCGCGGCGATCGGCTCGTCGGCGACGCGGCTGCCGTCGCGCATCACCACGCAGCGGTCGGCGAGGTCGATGATCTCGCGCAGGCGGTGCGAGATATAGATCAGCGCGACGCCGTCTGCCTTGAGGCGCCGAATGACGCGGAACAGCCGCTGCGCCTCGTCCTCGGTCAGGGACGAGGTCGGCTCGTCGAAGGCAAGCAGCCGTGCGCCCGGCCGCAGCGCCCGCATGATCTCGATGAGTTGCCGAAGCGCCGGGCTGAGACCATGGCAGCGCTGCCCGGGCGAAAGCACGTCGACGACTCCGAAGGTGCCGAGCAGCTCGAGGCTGCGGCGCTCCAGGTCCGCGCGATCGAGAAAAAGCCCGCCGCGCGCCTTGATGTCGCCGATGAATATGTTCTCTGCCACCGTCAGTTCCGGGATGATCTCCGGCTCCTGATGGATGACCCGGATGCCCGACCCATGCGCCACGCGCGGCGAAGTAAGCTGCACCGGCTGCCCGTCGACCAGCACCCGTCCGGAATCGGGGCGGTGCTCGCCTTCGAGGACGCGCATCAGCGTCGACTTGCCGGCGCCGTTTTCGCCGATCAGGGCGGTGATCTCGCCGGCATTGAAGACGACGGAGACGTCGCGCAGCGCCTGCACGGCGCCGAAACGCTTGCTGACGTTCTCGACGGAAACGACGGGCGCGGTCATTGGCGGGCGGCTCCGCAAGAAGCCGCCCGCCGCGAGGCCGGAAGAATGGCTAGGATTTGCAACCGAGCGTATCCTTGAACTTGGCGAAGTTCTCGCCGTTGATCAGGGTGGCGTCCTGGAAATAATCCTTCTGCATCTCCTTGCCGGTGGCCTGGTCGTAGAGCGCCTGGATCGCCGCGGCGCCATGCTTGGYGCTGTCCAGCCACATCGTGCCGCGGAAGCCCGTCGGCTTGCCGGCGCCGAAGGCCTCACAGGAGCGGGAGCCGTCGATGCCGATGCCGATGACGTTCTCCGGCTTCATGCCGGCATTCTCGGTAGCACGCACGCCGCCGAGCACGCCGTCGTCGTTGCAGGAGAAGAAGATCCACTTCTCGGCGTCCGGGTTGGCGGTCAGCGTCGTCGACACAACGTCGATCGAGTTGACCATGGTGTTGTCATAGGGGATCGAGATGATGCGCGACTTGATCTCCGGGATCGCCGCGACGAGCGCCTCCTCCGCGCCCTTGTTGCGGCGCATGCAAGTGTCGGCCTTCTGGTCCTCGATCGAGCCGACGCGCACCTTGGAGAGGTCCTTATCCCAACCCTCGGCCTTGGCGATGCGGGCGATCTCGGTGCCGACCTGCTTGCCGATATTGAGCGCGTTCATGCCGACATAGGCGACCGGCGTGCCGTCGGCGAAGGCGATGTCGTCATCCACGGCGATCAGGCCGATCTTGGCGGCCTTCGCCTTGTCGGCGACGACCGGGCCGAGCGAGCGGTCCGGCACCACCACGGCGATGCCCTTGACGCCATCGCCGACATAGGTGTCGAAGGTGGTGACGGCGAGGTTGGCGTCGAACTGCACGTCCTGGACCAACAGGTCGATGCCGAGTTCGGCGGCTTTATCCTTGGCGCCCTTCACCTCGCGCACGAACCAGGGATGGTCGCCCATCTTGTTGATATAGCCGAACTTCATCTTGTCCTGCGCGCCGGCGCCGTGGACCGTCAGCGCGACGGCGGCAGTCGCCGCAACCGCAAGGCATGCCTTGATCATGCTTTTCATGGTTTCCTCCTCCTCGCTCCCGGCCGGCGGGAGTCTTGTTGCTTGAAGATGTTTCCCGGCGACCGGCCGCCGGCGCGAAAACCTCATTCGTGGTAGAGAACCGAGCGYCCGCCATCGATGACGATGCAGGCCGCATTGAYGAACGGCGCCTCGTCGGAGCCGAGGAAGACGGCGGTCATCGCCACCTCCTCCGGCCGGCCGATGCGGCGCGGCGGGTGCAGGTCGTAGGTGCGCTGGCGCTCTGCCTGCGGATCGGGAAAGGTGTTCCAGTAGTCGACAGCGATCTGCGTCTCGATGTAGCCCGGCGCAATCGCGTTCACGCGCACACCCTCGGCCGCGTATTGGATGCCGAGCGAGCGCACCAGGCCGAGCAGTCCGTGCTTGGCGACAGGATAGGGAAAGGTCGACGGGATGATCGTGAAGGAATGACAGGACGCAATGGCGACGATCGAGCCTTGCCTCTGAGCCCGCATTGCCGGCAGCACTGCGCGCGCGGAATGCCAGACGCCGTCGAGGTCGACGGCAAAGCAGCGCCGCCATTCTTCCTCGCTGGTTTCCAGCGGTTCGTGGAAGACGTTGATGCCGGCATTGGCGACCAGCACGTCGATGCGGCCGAAGGCGCCAAGCGTCTGTTCGGCCATCGCTTCGCAGGAATTTCTGTCGGCGACGTCGGCCTCCACGAACAGCGCCCGCGCGCCGCTATCGACCAGCGACGCGGCAACGCTCTTTCCCGTCGCCGCATCCTTTTCCGCCACGACGATCGCCGCGCCCTCGGCGGCCATGGCGCGCGCCGTCGCCTCGCCGATACCGCGACCGGCGCCGGTGATGATCGCCACCTTATCCTTGAGACGCCCGGCCATTGTCACCAGTCCACGATGGTGCCGTCGGCAAGGACGGCATTGGTGGTGTGCATGACCTCCGGCCGGTAGGGATGCCGGTCGGCGACCGCCTCGTCGACCTCGACGCCGAGCCCCGGCGCGTCCGGGACCTGCCAGCAGCCGTCGATCATGCGGATCGGCCCTTTCACCACCTCGAAATACCAGGGCACCGCGCCAACCATCTCTTCCTGGATCAGGTGGTTTGGCGTGGAGACCGCGAAATGCAGCGCAGCCGCGCCCGCGATCGGGCCGAGCGGATTGTGCGGCGCGACGCCGACGGACACCGCTTCGGCCATGGCTGCGATCTTCTTTGCCTCGAGCAGGCCGCCGCAGTGGCAGATGTCCGGCTGCACGATATCGACCGCCCGTGCCCGAAAGAGATCGTCGAATTCGGGTCGGTCGATCAGCCGCTCGCCGGTGGCGATCGGCACGCGCGACTTGCCGGCGAGCTGCGCCAGCGCGCCGGTTTCGCCCGGCGGCAGCGGCTCCTCGACAAACATCGGCCGGTGTGGCGCGAGCACGTCGATATAGGCGAGCGCGGTTGAAGCCGAAGCGGGACGCCCGTGGAAGTCCACCATGATCTCGACTTCCGGCCCGACCGTCTTGCGCAGCGCCTCCATGAGCCGTCCGACCTTGTCGACCTCGGCGAGCGGCGCGTGATAGTGGCTGTAGGGAATGAAAACGGCCTTCAGCGCGCGGTAGCCTCTGGCCACCACCTCGGAGGCGCGCTGCACCAGCGGCTCGGCGTCGAGCGTCTCATAGACCGCGCGCATGTCGCCGAGGCCGAGATGCGTGTAGACCTTGACCCGGTCGCGCACCTTGCCGCCGAGCAGCCGCCAGACCGGCTGATCAAGCCATTTGCCAAAAATGTCCCAAAGCGCCAGCTCGATGCCGGAGACCGCCGACATGCCGATGACGCCCAGCCGCCAGAACGAGTGCTTCTTGAGGATGCGCACGGCCTGCTCGATGTCGCGCGGATCGCGGCCGATCAGAAGCGGCGCCAGGTCGTTGACGGCGCCGACGACGGCCTGGGTCTTCCATTCCAGCGTCGCCTCGCCCCAGCCGTAGAGACCGGGCTGGTCGGTCTCGATACGCACGAACACCCAGTTGCGCATTTCCGCGTTCACGACGCGCGTGGTGATCGCCACAATTCTCAAGCGCAACTCCTCCCAAGGCACTTAGATCATATGAAACTCAATTATCATATGATCTAAAATGCCGTCAAGGCGAGACGTCAGGCTTTGGCGTGAAGATCGTCGGCGGCGATGTCGAGCAGCCTGTTCATGGCGGCGCGGGCGCCGGCGGTGTCGCGAATGCGGATTGCCTCCAGCACCGCGGCATGCGCCGACAGCGCGCGCGACTGCGCCTCCATCAATGGGTTGGTGACCAGGAACGTGGCGCGCAGCGCGGCTTCCAGCATGCCGACCAGCCCCTTAAGCACGACATTATGGCTGGCCGCGATGACGCCCTTGTGGAACGCAAGATCGGCCTGGYAGACCGCGTTGAGATCGTTGGGGATATTGTCGCGCATGCCAACCATGGCACGCTCGATTTCGGCAAGATCGGCCGCGGTGGCGCGTCTGGCAGCCAGTTCCGCAGCCGCGGGCTCAAAGATCCTGCGCGCTTCCAGCAGGCCGGAAACCAGCTCTTCGTCGTCCTGGATCGCAGGATGCCAGCCGAGCACCACCGGATCGAGCAGCCGCCAGTGGTCGCGCGGCAGCACCCGCACGCCGGCGCGCCRCCTCGCCTCGACGAGGCCCTTCGCCGACAGCACCTTGACCRCTTCCCGGACCGAGGTGCGGCTGACGCCCAGCATGGCGCAGAGCTCGTCCTCCCGCGGCAGGGCGTCGCCCGGAGCGTACTCSCCGCCGAGGATGCGGGTGCCCAGCACGCTGACGACGGCGTTGTGCACGCTCGCCCCGCTTTGGTCGACCGCAGGCATCCAGCCGAGAGCATCCGAAGGAATGATGGTTTCCACGCAAATCCTCTCCCATCAGAGCACGTCGTTGCAACTGTTGTATGAAAGGCTAGGTCTTATGTAAATCACCTATTCATATGATCTATAGCCATTGAGCGATTGCAGAAGCTGCCCGCGCTGTTGAGAAGGGTCTGGCGCTGCGGCACGCGTTGCCTCATCGTATTCGGACCGTATAGCCCTTTGGCCGCCAGGCGAGACCCTGATGCTGATCGAAACGAAGCTGCAGCCGCCCCATCTGCGCGACGCCCTCGTTCATAGGCCGCGTCTGCTGCGAATTCTCGACACCGCGGCGGCAGGTAAGCTGACGGTGGTGACTTCCCCCGCCGGCTTCGGCAAATCGACGCTGCTCTCGCAATGGGCGGCGGCTATCTCGAACGGCAACGGAGAAGTTGCCTGGCTATCGATCGACAGGCTGGACAACGACCTTGCACGCTTCCTCAAATATCTTGCCGCCGCGCTCCACCGCGTCGACCCGGCCGTCGCCGGCAACGCCGAATCTCTGATCGACTCCAGCCCGGTGACGCCGGTCGATTCCATCCTCACCGGCATCATCAATCAGCTTTCGCGCCGCACCGCGCCGATCTACCTCGTCCTCGACGACGCCCACCTCATCGTCTCCAGCGAAATTGCCGCATTCCTGAACATGCTGGTCGCCTACGCGCCCCCGGCGCTGCACGTCGTGTTGGCAAYGCGAGGCGAATTGCCGCTCGAGCTCGCCAACATGAAGATGAAGGGGCATGTCGTCAGCCTTGGCGACAGCGACCTGCGCTTCTCGCTCGAGGAGACCGAGGAGTATCTCGGCAATGTCTGCGGCCTCGACCTCGCCGTCTCGGCCGTGGTGGCACTGCACCACAAGACGGAAGGCTGGCCGGCCGGCCTGCAACTTGCAGCTCTGGCCTTGGCGCGTGAGGAATCGAAAGAGTCCTTCATCRCCGAATTCTCCGGCAGCCAGCGCGACGTGGCGATGTTCCTGACCCACGACGTCCTGGCGCGCCAGGCGCCGGAGATCCAGGACTTCCTGCTCAGAACCTCGATCCTCGATCGTTTCTGCCTGGGCCTTGTCGAGGCGGTCTGTCCCGATCATGACGGCGCTGCCGCACTGGCCACGATAGAGCAATCGAACCTGTTCCTGATCGCCCTTGATTCCTCCGGCCAGTGGTTCCGCTACCACCACCTGTTCTCCGAATTCCTGCGCAACCGGCTCGATGCCTGGGCGCCCGAGGCCCGCCGGAACCTGCATCGTTCCGCAGCCGCCTGGCTGGCGGCCAGGGGCCATGTCTCGGACGCGGTAGACCACGCGCTTGCCAGCGGCGACGCCGACCACGCGGCGCGGCTGGTCGAGGAATGCGCCATGCCGCTTACCATGCAGGGCCACATACCGAGGCTAACGGAGTGGCTGAACCAGCTTCCCGACGATCTTATCGCCGCCCGGCCGCGTCTGCTCCTGGCGCGCGTCTGGGCGCAGTTCCATATGAGCCGGCCACGCCAGGCGGTTCGCATCCTTAAACAGGCCAAAATCCTGGTCGGTCAGCTTTCCGACCGCGGCGCGATCGACCGCGCCACGATCCGCTCGCTCAAGGCCGAGCTGCAGACGCTGACGGCCGGCGTCATCAGCGCCACCGACCGCTCCCGCACCGCGACCCGCGTCGCTTCGCGCTGGCTGGCGGATTTTCCGGAGGACGAGCCTTTCGCGCGCGGCACGCTCGCCAACATCTGCGCCTTCAGCCATTATTCGCTGGGCGAGTTGGACGCCGCGCGGCTGCGCAGCCTCGCCGCGCGCGATCATCATGCAGTCGCCAATTCCGTCTTCGGCATCGTCTATTGCGACCTCCTGCTCGGGCTGGTCGAGATTTCCGCCGGAAACCTCGCCGAGGCGCATCAACTGCTCGACCGCGCCTGCCGGCTGGCTCGCGAGCGTCTGGGGCCAGGCTCCTACACGGAGGCGATGACAGCTATCTTCCAGGTCGAGCTGGCCTATGAATGGAACGATCTGCAGGGCGCCGAGCGCATCCTGCATCAGCACCGTCAGATCATCGAGGAATGCGGGCTGGTCGTGCATGAGATGGCCTGCAAGCTGCACCTCGCCCGGCTCGCCGCCGCGCATGGGCGRCACGACGAGGCCATCGTCTTTCTTGAGCGCGCCGAACGGCTGGGCATCGAGAAGCGTTACCGGCGGCTGACGGCCGCCGCGCTGAACGAGCGGGTCCGATTGCTGCTGGCGCGCGGCGACGTGCGTGCAGCGCGTCTGGCGCTCCGCTCGCGCGGCATCGAGCCCGCGGTTGAAACCCGGCCGGCGCCCATTCACCCGCTCGACGAATACGCCCATATCGGCGCCGCGCGCGTGCTGATCGCCGAAGGCCACCCGGCGAAAGCCATCGCCGCCCTCGACCGCATCGCCGAGCGGATGCGCCGCGACGGACGCCTGCGCGGCTTCATGCAGGTCCGTGCGCTGGTCGCGATCGCCGCTCACGCCGCCGGCGAAACGCTGCTGGCGCTGGCAGCGGCGGTCGACGTCGTCACCCTGGCATTGCCCCAGAACGCCATGCGTTCGTTGATCGACGAGGGCCTTCCGATGCGCGAGGTGCTCGAATTCGCCCGCGCGCGAATCCCGGCATGGTCGCGCAGCGCCGGCACCGCCACCTTCGTTGACACTCTGCTGAGCGAATTGAACAGGAGCGTGCCGGAGCGCGCCCGCCCGATGGCAATCGCCATGACACCTAGGAAGCGCATGCTGAGCAGCAAGGAAACTGACGTCGCCGCCCTGCTCATGCGTGCCTATACCAACCGCCAGTTGGCCGAGACGCTGTCCATGGCGCCCGACACGGTGAAGTGGCATCTGAAGAATATTTTCGGCAAGCTCGGCGTCTCCAGCCGGACCGAAGCGGTCCTCAAGCTCAAGGAAATCGGGCTCGACAGTGCCAACGAGCGCCATGTGGCTGGATAGCCACCCATATGGGTGGGGTCAAAAAACCCACCCATTACCCGAAGGTGTCGGGACAGCGCTAATATGACGCGCAATCATCCAGCCGAGATACGCTGGGTGGAGCCGCATGGCGACGGGTTTCGTTTTCCACGAACTTTATCTTTGGCACAATACCTGGAACTGGGCCCAAGTGTTCCCGCCGAGCCTGACGGTTCAGCCCGGCACCCACGCAGAAAATCCCGAGACCAAGCGACGCCTGCGCAATCTCCTGGAAGTGAGCGGYATCCTCGACCATCTGGTCGCGATCAAGCCCAGGCGCGCAACCGTCGAGGAACTGTCGCGAGTTCACACGCCCGCCCATATTGCCAGGATCCGGGAGATCAGCGACCGCGGCTATGGCGACGCCAGCACGCTGACGCCGCTCGGCGCCGGCAGCTACGAAATCGCGCTTCTGGCCGCGGGCGGCGCGATCAAGGCCATGGAAGCCGTCATCACCGGTGAGGTCGACAACGCCTATGCGCTGATCCGCCCGCCGGGCCACCACGCCACCGCCGATGTCGGCATGGGTTTCTGCCTGTTCTCGAATGCCGCGATAGCGATCCGGCATGCGCAGAAACTGCTCGGCCTCACCCGCATCGCAACGGTCGACTGGGATGTACATCACGGCAACGGCACGCAGTCGGTCTTCTATGACGATCCGAGCGTGCTTACGATTTCGCTCCATCAGGACAATCTGTTTCCAGCGAATTCCGGCGCGATCGCCGAGAATGGCGAGGGCAAAGGCAAGGGCTTCAACATCAACGTGCCTTTGCCGCCGGGATCGGGACCGGGCGCCTACGCTGCGGCCTTCGAGCGCGTGGTGATCCCGGCGCTGATGCGCTTCAAGCCGGAACTGATCGTCGTGCCTTCGGGATTCGATGCCTCCGGCGTCGATCCGATGGGACRCATGCTTATGAATTCCAGCGGCTATCGCAGGTTGGCGCGCATGCTGCTCGACGCTGCGCGCGGGCTATGCGGCGGCCGCCTGGTGATGACGCATGAGGGCGGCTACTCCGAAATGTACGTGCCCTATTGCGGTCTCGCCGTGATCGAGGAGCTTTGCGGCCATCGCACCGGCGTCGAGGACCCGTGGGATCAGTTGATGGGACAGTGGGGTGGAATGGCGGCGCAACCGCATCAGACGGCAATAATCGACCAGGCAGCCGAACTGGTGAAAAACATAAACTAAAAGGGGAATCGAAAATGAAGCGCAATACAAAGCTAACGACACCGAATGTCATTGCCGRCTCCCGCCGCAACTTTCTGATCAAGGGCGGCCTTGCCACGGCGGCGACGCTGACCGGCATGCCGGCCATGCTGCTTTCGATGAACAACGAGGCGCGCGCCGAAGGCGATCCGATCCCGGTCGGCCAGTGCGGTCCGACCACCGACTTCGCAGCGCCCGACGGCATCGAGTTCAAGAACGGCCTGACGCTCGCTTGCGAGGAGATCAACGCGCTGGGAGGCATCCTCGGCCGCCCGCTGGAGCCGTTCTTCGAAGACACCGCGCAGATGGGCGATGCCACCAACGTGCAGGCGGCCCAGCGCCTGGTCGACAGGCACGCCGTGCATGCGATCCTCAACGGCTACAATATCGGCTCGGGCGCCGCGATCCAGGAGGTCGCCGCCGACAACGGCATCATCTATGTCCACTACGACACTACGATCGGACACAACAATCTGGTGAAGTCTAATCCCGACCGCTACTGGGGCTCCTTCCAGGGCGACCCCGCCGAATACTGGTACGGTCCCGGTTTCCTGAAATTCTTGCAGGCGCTGGAGGAAAACGGCGAGTGGAAACGCCAGAACAACAAGATGGCGGTGATCCTTTCGGCCGGTGTCTACGCCTCCAACATCGCCAATGCCGTCAAGGAACAGGCGAAGAGCTACGGCTGGGAGATCAGCCTGTTCGAGACCGTCAGCGTGCCGGCCTCGGAATGGGGACCGACGCTGGCCAAGATCCGCCAGGACCCGCCGGCGGTGATCTGCATCACCCATTTCCTGCCCGCAGATCTCGGACAGTTCGCGCTGCAGTTCGCATCGAACCCGACGCCGAGCCTGATCTACATGCAGTACGGGCCGTCGATCCCGGCCTTCCGCGACATTGCCAAGCAGGCCGCCAACGGCATCATCTATGCCACCGTCGTCGGCGCGCTGCAGGACGAGATCGGCACCGCCTTCGAGAAGCGCTACAAGCAAAAGTTCGGCCCGAACGCCGGCCACAATTCCGGCGCCCAGCCTTATGACGGCGCCTATGTCTAGGCGACCGCAGCGGCACTTGCCGGCGGCACCGGCGAGCCCGGCAACAACGATCAGAACCGCAAGGTTGCGGCCAGGATGAGCTCGATGATATGGCGCGGCGTGACCGGCACGACCCGTTTCATGCCGCTCGAGAACGCTGCCTTCACCTATCCGACGCAAGTCAACGATTCATCGCTCGGCATGCCGCATCAGTTCCTGCAGATCCAGGACTACACCAAGGGTCCCGGCCTGATCGCGCCGGCGCCTTACGGCACGGCCAAATTCATGCTGCCGCCATGGATCAAGGCCTAACCGCATGACGGGAGACGCCGCCGCGACGCCATTGCTGTCGTGCAGGCATGTCGGTAAGTCCTTCGGCGCGCTCGCGGCGGTCCGCGATCTGTCCTTCGATGTCGGGGCGGGAGAAATCCTCGGCATCGGYGGGCCGAACGGGGCCGGCAAGACGACGCTGTTCGAGGTGATCTCCGGGCTGAACCCGGCGACCACCGGCACCATCCTGCTGGACGGCCAGGACATCACCGGACTCGCGCCCGAGCAGATCTGCCACGCCGGCATCGCCCGCACCTTTCAGCTCAACGCCGGGTTCGACAGCATGACGGCGCGGGAGAACGTGCTGGTCGGCGCCTATTTCGGACAAAGCAACCGGGCCGTACCGACGCTGCGCGCCGGTCGGGCAGCGCATGAGGCCGCCGATGACGCGCTCGATATGCTCGGCATCGCGGACCGCGCCGGCGTGGTGACCGGCAAGCTGCCGGTGCTCGACCGCAAGCTGCTGATGATRGCGAGCGCCATGGCGACAAAACCGAGGCTCCTGTTGATGGACGAACCGGTCGGCGGACTTACCGCACGCGAGGTCGATCGCGTCATGGAGGCTGTGCGCGCCATGAAGGCCTCTGGCGTCACCATTATACTGATCGAGCATGTGATGCGCTTCCTGGTGCGCCTGTCGGACCGCATCATGATCATGCATCACGGCGAAAAGATCTTCGAAGGTTTTCCGGCGAACCTTCTCAACGACCGCACGGTTGTCGATGTCTATCTTGGCCAAGGCGCTTCCGAGCGCCTGCGCTCCTTCATGGAGGCCGATCGTGGCTGAGACGGCGCTCGAAATCGTCGATGCCAGCGCCGGCTATGCTGGCCGCATCGTGCTCGATGCTGTCCGCCTGTCGGCAAAAAAGGGCGAGCTGACTGCCATCGTCGGTCCCAACGGCCACGGCAAGACGACGCTGCTCAAGGCGATCTCCGGCCTTATCCCGGTGACGTCGGGGGAAATCCGCCTGGGCGGCGCCCGCATCGACCACCTGCGTCCCGACCGGATCGTCGAACGCGGTGTGATCCACGTGCCGCAGGGCGACCTCTTGTTTCCGGCAATGACCGTCCACGAGWACCTGTTGATGGGCGCCTACGCCAACAGCCGCGGGCTCGCTGAGCGGCTCGACTTCGTCTTCACGCTGCTGCCCAAGCTGAAGGAGCGGCGGAACCAGACCGCCGGGACCCTTTCCGGYGGCGAGCGCCGCATGTGCGGTATCGGGCGCGGCCTGATGGCCGGCGGCGAGGTGCTGATGCTGGACGAGCCGTCGCTTGGTCTAGCCCCGATCGTCATCGAGCAGATTTACGAGGTGATCTTCGACCTCAGGCGAGAGGGCCGCACCATCCTTCTGGTCGAGGAGAATGCCGAGCGCATCGCCGAGCATGCCGACATCATCCATCTGCTGGACACTGGCCGCATCGTCTGGTCGGGCCTCGGCGCCGAACTGATGGCGCGCGCCGAAATCGTCGAAACCTATCTCGGAGTGTGAGCGATGGATGTCCTGATCCAGATCGTCGCTTCCGGCCTGACGCTAGGCGCCATGTACGCCGTCGCCACCATCGGCCTCTCGCTGGTCTACGGCTCGCTCAACATGCTCAACATGGCGCACGGCGCCATCCTGACGCTTGGCGGCTATATCTGCTACGCGGCGATCGTTCATGCCGGCCTGCATCCGGCGCTCGCGCTTCTCGGCGCCGCGCTGATCTGTGCCGCAGTCGGATTGCTGATCTATTTCGGCGCGGCGCTGCCGCTGCTCAGGGCCGAGAATTTCGAAACCAATATCTTCATCGCCACGATCGGCATCGGCAGCGTGATCGAGAACCTGATGCTGAAGGGTTTTGGGCCCTATCCGATCCCGCAGCCGCTCGCCGTCGACGGCCAGGTCGTCATCGGCAATGTGCATATTCCGTTGCAGAACCTCTTCATCCTCGCCGTCGCGATCGTGCTGATGGTGGCGATGGCGATCCTCCTGCAGCGGACCGGCGCCGGCCGCGCCATTCGCGCCACCTCGATGAACCGCGAGGCGGCGCAGCTTATGGGGGTCAGGGTCGGCCGGGTCTATGCGCAGGTGCTGGCGCTCTCCGGCGCGCTCGCGGCCATCTCCGGCATCATGATCAGCTCGATCGCCACGCTGACACCGGTGATGGGCGGCGATCCGATGTTGAAGGCCTTCATCGTCTGCGTCGTCGCCGGGCTCGGCAATGTCTATGGCGCCGTGGTCGCGGCAATCGCGCTCGGCCTGCTCGAAGCCGCCACTCAATATGTCTTCGGCGTGCGCTGGAGCTTCGCCACCCTGCTGCTTCTCGTCATCCTCGTGCTCATCTGGCGGCCCTAYGGCCTGTTCGGCAAACAGCAGGTGGTGCGTCTATGACAGCCATCCGTCGCGACATACTGATCGGCCTCGCCTGCCTGGTCATCGCCATTGCGGTGCCGATCGTCATGCCCGGGCGCTACATCATCACCCAGTCGACGCTGTTCTTCATCTGGGCGATCGTCGTCGTGCAATGGAACCTCGTGCTCGGCATCGGCGGCATCTTCTCGCTGGCGCAGATGGCGCTGTTTGCTACCGGCGCCTATGCTACCGCGATGCTTGGCTTCTACTGGAAGGCGCCGATGCTCGTCGCCATACCGATGGCCGGCCTGGTCACCGTGGCGGTCGGCATGCTGATCGGCCTCGCCTGCCTGCGCCTGCGCGGCCCCTACGTGGCACTGCTGACGCTGGCGATCGCGCAGGTCATGTATGTGCTGATCGTCAACGACACCGACTGCTTCACCACCACCGGCGGCTGCATGCCGCTATTCGGCGGCGTGCGCGGCATTGGCCAGTTCGGCGATATCGGGCTGCGCACGCTGTTCCCGTCCAAATGGTACGTCGCGCACTATTATGTTGGGCTCGTCCTGCTGGTGGTCGCCGTCGCGATTTCGATCGTCGTCATCAGGGGACCGCTCGGACTTGCCTTCCGCGCGCTGCGCGACAATCYGGGCTACGCCATGTCGCGCGGCATCAGCCGCTTCAAGTACCAGCTCTGGATCTTTGCGGTCTCGGCCTTCTTCACCGGCATCGCCGGCGGTTTCTACGCTGTTCATYTCCGCGTGGTCGGTCCGACGGTGTTTTCGTTCTCGCTGCTCCTGTTCCTGATCGCCATGATCGTCATAGGCGRCCTCGGATCGATCTGGGGTCCTCTGCTCGGCGCCGCCGTGCTGATGCTGGCCGACGAAGGCATGCGGGARTTGTCCGACTACCGAAACATCGGCCTTGGGCTCTTGCTTGCCGTCTTCGTCATCGCCTGGCCGAACGGGCTGAACGGCTGGCTGCAGCRCAAGCCCGCCCAGCCGCGATAGGAGCGGCTCGTTCAGCCATGAGGCCAAGCTGAGCGCGGTCGGTCAGCGGGCGGCCCACACCAGTCCGCGGCGCAGGATCGTCCGCATCTCAGGTACTTCGWATTCCTTGGCCACATGGCCGAGCGACGAGTAAAACACCCGTCCGTTGCCGTGCCGGCGCTTCCAAGACCACCGGCATGACCACGCCGTCGATCCATGGCRCATGCTCGCCCGAGAAGGTGGTTGCCAGCACCTCGTTCGAGGGATCGACATGCATGTAATACTGCTCCGAGCGGTAGGCGACGGCAGATATTGTCTCTGCATACGTAAGCAAGAACTCCGTTCCTATTACCGGGCTGCCTGAACTGATCGCGCCGATTCATTCGTCGCTGTCAGGCATCGGCCATCCGACAGTGGCCGATGAGCCGAAGTGAGAGCCGGCGGTTAATCCCAAGCGGTCGGTGTTCCCGGACTACATCATCTGCTTGGAGGACGGGAAGAAGTTCAAATCGCTGAAGCGCCACCTCGATGTGCACGGGCTGACGCCCGATGAGTATCGGGAGAAGTGGGATTGAAGTCGGACTACCCGATGGTGGCGCCTAACTACGCAGCCCAACGGTCATCGCTGGCGAAGTCGATGGGTCGGCGGCGAGAAGTTTGACTGAATCCGCCTCTGCCTGGCAGACGTCTCATGATGCCCTTCCGTGGCCGCATGCTGTTTGCCAGCCTCCTGTGGATATACCCCCTTTGGCGGCGGAGCGCCGCCCTTTGCTTCAGCTAAAGCCCCAGATAGCCTGACGCTTATCGGCTTTGAAGGTGCCGAAGGYGGCGGCCATTGTGGGCTATCAGTGGCGGCTTGCCGGTCCCGCTTCACACCGACTAGCTCGGCGAAGTCTGGCGGCCAACGGATGGCGGGCGGAAGAGATTGAGAACAGCCGAAGCCGGCTGATCGAGCTCACTGCGGACAATCTGGTTGAAGGTGCTTCTACCGCGCCCGATCTGAGACTGCGTCATTGATGACGCAGTCCGCCCAACACTGG
>NZ_MDFL01000121.1 GCF_001854785.1 Mesorhizobium sp. ORS 3428 | reverse complement strand
GGATCCGACAGCTTCACAACCGCAGCCGGAAAGGCTTGTCGAATGGGAAGATCGGCGGGCCCGCCGCGAGTGTCTCCTTCGCGCCGGAAGTGATGACCTCGACTGCGTCGACGTCGAATGACGAGGTTGTCGCCGGGGGAGGGCGAATGTTCCCTTTCGCCATCGGGGCAGTACGGTGCCACAGATGACGGCCCGGATTGCCGGCATGGCGGCGCGATTTCATCACGCGCTTGGCTGCAACCTCCTCGGATCATGAATACGATCGCCCTACTGAGAACGAGGGGCCAAAAGCATCGCGATGGATGACCAGCCAGGGGCAATTCCAAGAAAACTGAGCAAGATTTTCCGTCCGGCGTTCCGCTGAAGGGGAGACGTGGTCATGAAATAACCTGCTGGCCAGCTCGACATCAGCGCGCCGCGGTTGAAACAGATAGCGGCCGATCGCCGGCATCGCCAGAGGCGCCCAGCGGTCCCGTCCGGTCACTGCTCGCAGCGTCGGCGACGAAGGCCTTGGCACAGATTGCCAATATTCTTATTTGGCCAGCAATGTTGCCGCGTGTCTTGATGTTGGCGATTGGCCGGGCCTCGGGGCGGTTGCGCTGCGCCAATCCTGTCAACGTCGGCAAGCCATCGGCCATACGTCGCAGACCCACGCGCGTCATCGGATTGCTCGCGATTGCCACCACGCCGCAGCGGCCCGGGGCGGGGCTTGTTTCAGTAAGCGGGCTTCGCCGTGCCGCGTTTCCTTCTTCAATCGCCACCTTCTCATCGCACCGAACTCGATGCTGCCTGAGGCAAAATCGTGCGGCTCTGACATGGATCAGGGCAAACAGGCCGCGACTGCGTAATCAATGCGCTGCGGATTGGCGTCCGCCGGAATTTCCAGATCGGGTCTTGCGATGAAATTTGGCACAGAGWTCGTCCTTCTAAGCCTGTTTGCCTTTGCAGCTCTAGTCGCCGCCGGCTTCGGCGTGGACGAAGCCTTTCGCCAGCATATGTGGGTTTTGTTCTTCGCCCTGGTTGGCTTCAACGCGATCCTGATGCGCAACACCGATTTCAAGCCGGCAGCTCCGATCGACCCCGCAGCTTACATGGATGGACCGATCCGCTATGGGGCCATCGCCACGGTTTTCTGGGGCGTCGTCGGCATGCTGGTCGGCGTCGTCATCGCGCTTCAGCTTGCATACCCTCATCTCAACATCGAGCCCTCGTTCAATTTCGGCCGGCTGAGGCCGCTTCATACCTCCGGCGTCATCTTCGCCTTCGGCGGCAATGCGCTTCTGTGCACATCCTTGTATGTCGTGCAGCGAACGTCCCGAGCCAGGCTGTTCGGCGGCAATCTCGCCTGGTTCGTCTTCTGGGGCTACCAGCTCTTCATCGTCATGGCCGCGACCGGCTATCTGCTGGGCATCACCGAAGGCCGCGAATACGCCGAGCCCGAGTGGTATGTCGACCTCTGGCTGACAATCGTGTGGGTCGCGTATCTGGTCCTTTTCCTCGGCACCATCCTGAAGCGCAAGGAACCGCATATCTACGTCGCCAACTGGTTCTACCTCTCCTTCATCGTGACCATCGCGATGCTGCATGTGGTCAACAACCTGTCGATGCCGGTCTCGTTGCTTGGCTCGAAGAGCTACTCTGCCTTCTCCGGCGTTCAGGACGCCCTGACCCAGTGGTGGTACGGGCACAATGCCGTGGGCTTCTTCCTGACGGCCGGCTTCCTCGGCATGATGTATTACTTCGTGCCGAAGCAGGCGAACCGGCCGGTCTATTCCTACCGCCTGTCGATCATCCACTTCTGGGCGCTGATCTTCCTCTACATCTGGGCCGGGCCGCATCACCTCCACTACACCGCGCTGCCCGACTGGGCGCAGACGCTCGGAATGGTGTTTTCGGTGATGCTGTGGATGCCTTCATGGGGCGGCATGATCAACGGCCTGATGACGCTGTCCGGCGCCTGGGACAAGCTGCGCACCGATCCCATCATCCGCATGATGGTCGCGGCCGTCGCCTTCTACGGCATGTCGACCTTCGAAGGTCCGATGATGTCGATCAAGACCGTCAACTCGCTCTCGCATTACACCGACTGGACCATCGGCCATGTCCACTCCGGCGCGCTTGGCTGGGTGGGCATGATCTCGTTCGGCGCGATCTACTACATGGTGCCGAAACTCTGGAACCGCGAGCGTCTCTACTCGCTGCGCCTCGTCGCCTGGCACTTCTGGCTGGCGAGCCTTGGCATCGTCGTCTACGCGGCCGTGATGTGGGTTTCCGGCATCATGCAGGGCCTGATGTGGCGCGAGTACGACGAGCARGGGTTCCTTGTCTACACCTTCGCCGAAACGGTCGCCGCCATGCATCCCTACTATGTCATGCGCGCCGCAGGCGGCGCCATGTATCTGTCCGGTGCACTGATCATGGCTTGGAACATCGCAATGACCATCTTTGGCCACCAACGTGAAGAGGATCCGATGCCGGGCTCAATCGACGCCCTCCAGCCCGCCGAATGAGGAGCCAGACATGGGCCTGATGGATAGACACGCGCTGATCGAGAAGAACGCCACGCTGCTTCTCGTCGGATCCCTGCTGGTCGTGACCGTCGGCGRCATCGTCGAGATCGCGCCGCTGTTCTATCTCGACAACACGATCGAGAAGGTCGAGGGGATGCGCCCGTACTCGCCGCTCGAACTCGCAGGACGCAACATCTACGTGCGCGAGGGATGCTATCTCTGCCACAGCCAGATGATCAGGCCGTTCCGCGACGAGGTCGAGCGCTACGGCCACTACAGCCTGGCGGCCGAGTCGATGTACGACCATCCGTTCCAGTGGGGGTCCAAGCGCACCGGGCCGGATCTCGCGCGCGTCGGCGACCGCTACTCCAACAGCTGGCACGTCCAGCATCTTACCGACCCGCGCTCCGTCGTGCCGGAATCCATCATGCCAAGCTATGCCTTCCTGAAGGATAGGCCGATCGACGTGAAAGACTTCTCCATGCACCTCGTCGCCAACCGGCGCGTCGGTGTCCCCTACACCCACGACCTAGTCGTGCAAGCCAACGCCGACCTGATGGCGCAGGCCAATCCTGACGCCGACACGTCCGGACTGGAAAGCCGCTATCCGAAAGCCAGGGTCGGCGACTTCGACGGCAACCCGCAGCAGGTCACCGAGATGGACGCCCTGGTCGCCTATCTGCAGATGCTCGDCACTCTTGTCGACTTCAAGAACTACGACGAAGCCGTTGGCTACCGCTGAGGAGAACAAACAGATGGACTACAACCTGATGCRCGAGTTTGCCGACAGCTGTGGCCTGCTTGGCATGGTGCTCTTCTTTGCTGGATGYGTTGCCTTCGCGCTCCGACCGGGCGGTCACAGTCAGGCTCATGAAGCCGCACACATCCCCTTCAAAGACGACTGATCATGAGCACGCAGTATATCGATGATATGTCGGGCGTCTCAACCACCGGTCATGAGTGGGACGGCATCAGGGAACTCAACAACCCCCTTCCACGCTGGTGGGTGATCACCTTCTACGTCACCATCGCCTGGGCGATCGGCTACACCATCGCCTACCCCGCCTGGCCGATGCTGAGTTCCGCCACCAGGGGCGTTCTGGGCTTCTCCAGCCGTGGCGAGGTCAAGAACGAGATGGCGGCGGCGGAAGCCGCCAAGACCAAATATGTCGCGGCGATCAAGTCCAAGAGCGTCTCCGAAATCGCCGGCGACGATGCCCTGCGCGAGTTTGCCGTCTCGGCCGGCGGCGCGGCGTTCAGGGTCAACTGCGTGCAATGCCACGGATCCGGCGCGCAAGGATCGAAGGGATTTCCGAACCTCAACGATGACGATTGGCTCTGGGGAGGCAAGATGGAGCAGATCCAGCAGACGATCACGCATGGCATTCGTTTCACCGCGGATGGTGACACCCGCCAGTCGGAGATGCCTGCCTTTGCCGATGTGCTCCAGCCCGAGCAGATCGCTCAGGTCAGCGCTTTCGTTGCCAGCCTTTCGGGGGCCGTCARGGACAAGAGCATGAGTGAGCCCGGCGGCAAGGTCTTCGCGGAAAACTGCGCTGTCTGCCATGGCGAGAACGCAAAGGRCAACAGAGAATTCGGCGCACCCGATCTGACCGATGCGATCTGGCTCTATGGGCCTGGCGAAGCTGCCATTGCTTCGCAGGTACGAGCCCCGAAGGGCGGGGTGATGCCCGCCTGGATCGAGCGCCTCGGCGAGATCAAGGTCAAGGAACTTGCAGTCTATGTCCATTCGCTTGGCGGCGGAGAATAGGCGGCGGCCTGTTCTCGGCCCTCCCCCCGCCAAGCGACGAGGCCCGGCGCGAGCCGGGCCTCGACCGCGTTGCGGCAGTCCGCGATTGAACTTCCTCAACCCGACGCTGCTCGCCATGCGGCAAGGGTCTCCCGACCATCGCCCAGAACCCGTGGTCGAGTGTCGGCCGCGAACATCGTCGCTGGTCCCCGGAGCGTCTCGTGCTTGATAACAAGCAGATAAAACGACTGGAGGCCGAAGCRGTCAACTCCGCCAAGACGCGACAGCCGCTCTACGCGGCGCGCAGAAAGATCTTCCCCAAGAGCGCCTCCGGCCGTTTCCGCCAGTTCAAATGGCTGGTGATGGCGATCACGCTCGGCATCTATTACCTGACGCCCTGGCTGCGCTGGAACCGTGGTGCCTTCGCACCCGATCAGGCCGTTCTCATCGATCTGGCAAACCGCCGTTTCTACTTCTTCTTCATCGAGATCTGGCCGCAGGAGTTCTACTACGTCGCCGGTCTTCTCATGATGGCAGGCGTCGGCCTTTTCCTAATCACGTCGACGGTCGGGCGAGCCTGGTGCGGCTATACCTGCCCGCAGACTGTCTGGGYTGACCTGTTCCTGGTCGTGGAACGCGCGATCGAAGGCGACCGCAATGCGCGCGTGAAGCTCGATGCCGCGCCCTGGAGGGCGCGCAAGCTTTTCCTGCGCGGATCCAAGCATGCCATCTGGCTCGTCATCGCGGTCGCCACCGGCGGCGCCTGGATCTTTTATTTCGCCGACGCGCCCAAGCTGCTTGGCGAAGTCTTGAGCGGCACGGCCGCCCCCGTCGCCTATGCCACGATCGCCGTGCTTACCGGCACCACCTATGTGTTGGGCGGGCTGATGCGCGAGCAGGTCTGCACCTATATGTGCCCCTGGCCGCGCATCCAGGCCGCCATGCTCGACGAAAATTCGCTGACGGTGACGTACAATGACTGGCGCGGCGAACCACGTTCGCGTCATGCCAAGAAGGTCTCGGCCGAAGGACGAGCGGTCGGCGACTGCGTCGACTGCAAGGCCTGCGTCGCCGTCTGCCCGATGGGGATCGACATCCGCGACGGCCAGCAGCTGGAGTGCATCACCTGCGCGCTCTGCATCGACGCTTGCGACGGCATCATGGACAAGCTCGGCCGCGAACGCGGGCTGATCTCCTACGCAACGCTGGCGGATTACAACRCCAACATGGCGCTGGCGACCGCCGGAGGCGCAAACCCGGTCGATCCGGCGCTCGTGAGAACGGCGAGCGGCGGCTTCGTCGACGGCCTCGCACATTTCCACCTGGGCAAGATCTTCCGGCTGCGCACCTTCATCTATCTCGGCGCATGGTCGGCGATCGGGCTGGTGCTCGTCTATTCGCTGCTGACGCGCGAGGGGCTGGAGCTGAACGTCCTGCACGACAGGAATCCGCAATTCGTGACGCTTTCGGACGGCGCGATCCGCAACGGCTACACCGTCAAGCTGCTCAACATGATCCCCGAGCCGAGGACGATCGAGGTCACGCTGGAAGGCCTCGACGGCGGCGAGATGAGCATCGTCGGCATCGACCAGGCCCCGAGCCGCTCTTTCTCCATTCCAGTCGAACCCGACCGGCTGAAGACGCTGAAGGTTTTCGTTCGTCAGCCGGCAGGCCAGATCAAGAAGCCGGTTCAACGCTTCGAATTCCGCATCGAGGACAACGCGAGTTCCGAATCCGCCGAATACACCGCCAGTTTCAACGCGCAGGAGAACGGCAGATGAGCACTGATACACAGAAGTCGCGGGAGTTCACCGGGAGCCACATGCTGATCGTCATCGTCAGCTTTTTCGCGGTGGTGATTGGAGTCAACGTCACCATGGCAACGCTTGCCCGAAAGAGCTGGACCGGCCTTGTCGTCGAGAACACCTACGTCGCCAGCCAGCAGTTCAACGAGGAAGCCAGGAAAGGAAGAGCGCAGGCCGCACTCGGCTGGAAAGGCAAACTGACCATCGCCTCCGGCGAGGTCCGCTACGGTCTTGTCGACCCCCAGGGAAAGCCGGTGCCGCTRCACGGCGTCAAGATACTGTTTCGGCATCCGGCCTACGAGGCCGAGGACGAAGTCGTAACCCTTGCCGCCCCCTCCGGCGGCGCCGCTGCGAAGACCGAGGAATTTGCCGCCCGGCACACGCCGAAGGATGGCGTCTGGATCGTCGAGATCGATGCCGACGCCGGGCTGGCCACTCCATTCCGCGATGTCCGCCGCGTGATGATCTCGAATGGGGCCCTGCAATGAGCTGCTGCGCGCCGGGATCTGAAATAGCATTGGAGGTCGCAGCGTCGGCTTTGCCCTCCAGTGACGAGATCAAGCTGGCCAGCCGTTCGTTGGGCGGTGACAGCCACCAGACGGATTTGTCGGTGCCGGCGGTCCATTGCGGTGGCTGCATCCAGGCGATCGAGGYCGCGCTCGCCAAGCTCGAAAATGTTGAATCCGCCCGCGTCAATCTCTCGACGAAACGCGTGTCGGTTCGCTGGCATGGCGACCAAGTCCCTCCGTTGTTCGCCACGCTTGGCCGGCTGGGCTATCAGGCGCACCTGTTCGACCCGGAAATTCACGAAAAGGACAAGACGCTTTCGGAGTTGATCCGCGCCGTCGCCGTGGCCGGCTTCGCGGCCGGCAACATCATGCTGCTTTCGGTGTCGGTCTGGTCCGGCGCCGAAGGCGCGACACGGGATCTGTTTCACTGGATATCGGCGCTGATCGCCATCCCGGCGCTCGCCTTCGCTGGCGGGATCTATTTCCGCTCCGCGGCGAATGCCCTTAGCCACGGCCGTATGAACATGGATGTGCCGATCGCTGTCGGTGTGTCGCTCGCCTACGCGATGAGCCTCTATGAGACCATCAATCAAGGCGAGCACGCCTATTTCGACGCCTCAGTATCGCTGCTTTTCTTCCTGCTGATCGGCCGCACGCTGGACCATGTGATGCGCGAGCAGGCGCGAACGGCCGTCAATGGCCTGTCGCGGCTTGCCGCGCGAGGGGCCGTCGTCCTGCGGGACGACGGAATACGCGAATATGTGCCGGTCGCCGAACTTGCGCCGGGAATGCGCCTGCTCATTTCGGCCGGAGAACGGATACCGGTTGACGGTGATATCGCCAGCGGGAATTCCGACCTCGATTGCTCGATCGTCTCCGGCGAGAGCGCGCCAAAGGCCGTCGGGGCCGGCGCCCATGTGCAGGCTGGCACGCTCAACCTGACGGGTCCGCTGACGATGCGGGCGACCGCCGCCGCGAAGGACTCCTTCCTGGCGGAAATGGTTCGGCTGATGGAAGCCGCCGAAGGCGGCCGCTCGCGCTACCGCCGGATCGCCGACCGGGTGTCGTCGCTCTATGCGCCCGTGGTCCATCTGGCGGCCTTTGTGACATTCCTCGGCTGGATGGTTGCGTCCGGCGATTGGCATCGCGCCATGACCATCGCCATCGCCGTGCTCATCATCACATGCCCCTGCGCGCTCGGCCTTGCGGTGCCGATCGTCCAGGTCGTGGCGGCGCGACGCCTGTTCGAGGCCGGCGTGATGGTCAAGGACGGCTCGGCCATGGAGCGCCTCGCCGCAATCGATACGGCCGTGTTCGACAAGACCGGGACACTGACTTTGGGGCGTCCGAAGCTTGTAAACGCGTCTGCGATCGATCCCGCCATGCTTGCAATAGCGGCCGACATCGCTGCTCATTCGCGCCACCCGTTCTCAAAAGCCATTGCCGCCCATGGCGGATCTGCCGATCAGCCTAAGCTTCTCTCCGTGCGGGAAGAACCGGGCTTCGGCATCGAAGCGCTCGCAGGGGACGACGTCTGGCGCCTTGGCCGACGCGGATGGGCCGGGTGGAAGGCACGCACCGGCAGCGAAGGCAAGCCCGGCGGCTATGGCGGCACGGTGYTTTCGAGGAATGGCAGCATTGTCGCATGTTTCGCCTTCGAGGACGCGGCCCGATCGGACGCCAAGGCGGCAATCCAGCAGTTGAAGGGCGCAGGCGTGTCGGTCGATATGTTGTCCGGTGATACCGAGAGGGCCTGCAGCGAGGTTGCCGACGCATTGGAGATCGACAATTTCGTGCCGGCGCTGCTGCCCTCGGGCAAGGTCGAGTGGATCGAAGCGCTGACCCGTGCCGATCATAAGGTGCTGATGGTGGGCGACGGCCTCAACGACACGCCGGCACTGCGCGCGGCGCATGTCTCGATCGCCCCGGCGACCGCGGCCGACATCGGCCGCAAGGCCGCGGACTTCGTCTTCCTGCGCGAAAGCCTCCTCGCGGTCCCACTCGCCATGGAGGTCTCGCGCAGGGCCGGCGGGCTCATTCGCCAGAACATCGCCATCGCGATCGTCTACAATGCCTTTGCCGTGCCGATCGCTATTCTTGGACACGTCACGCCGCTGATCGCCGCCATCGCCATGTCCGCTTCCTCGCTGCTTGTCATTGGAAACGCCCTGCGCCTGCAAGGCTTTGCAACCACCACGACGGCTCCTTCGGCAACGGGCGCGGGCTCATGACGACGCTCGTCTACCTGGTACCAGCAGCGCTGTTCCTTGGCGCGCTCGGGCTATCCGGCTTTCTATGGGCGTTGAGCAGTGGTCAATACGAGGATCTCCACGGGGCCRCTGAACGCATCCTCATCGACTGGGACGACAAGCTGGAACGCTGACCTGATCACTGTGCTGGCAATTGTGCGGATGGCGATGGTCAGCCGGGTCGACTTGGTCGCRGCCAGACTGCCAAGGCTCCCACAGCGAGCTCGCCAAGCCACGTTCAATTAGTCCTACCGCTCGAAGGACTTGTCGCCCGTTCCTCCGTGCGGGCGGCTCACGTGCCAAAGTACCTCGCATGGCAGATAGGAGCGTCCGATGTTTGCTTGAAAAATGCTGCCGAGCCGATGCGACTGGCGCGAAAAACGGATCAGCCAAGATTAAGTTTGCCGAACGTACGCCGCAGGGGCGCCCGTCATTCCAGGATGACGTGACCACATCGCATTTTCTTGGGCCGTTGACCAGTCGAGCATAAAAGCCGCCGCTGTCGACTTTGCCGCGCCTGGCTGATCCAGATCAAGGTTATCTTCTGGCCGGCGTGGTTACGTCGACCAATCCTTCAAGGGAGAGGGAGAATGTATGTCTAACGGACAGTGTGGTCGTTACGTTCAGCGAATAGCGGTGGTGAGAATCCCCCTTTCTGGCTGGCAATCTGCCTGGCTCGGCCCGTGGCTTAAGGCGATGCGGCGCACAACGGCAGCCAGGCCAACCGGTCCACGGGTTGCGGCTCAACAGAACCAGCAGCTCACCCAGATATCCGACGCGATGGCAGCGCGCTGATGGCCAGTTGCGACGACAGTTTCGACATCATCGTCGCCGGAGCCGGACCGGTTGGACTTTCCTTCGCCGCATCGCTTGCAAGGAGCGATCTCAAAGTGGCGGTGGTTGAGCAGCAGCCCTTCGAAAGCCTGGCAAAGCCGCCTTCCGATGGTCGCGAGATCGCGCTGACCTTCGCCTCGATCAACATCCTTCGCGAGCTCGGCGCCTGGGATGCCATCTCCGTTAATCACAAGTCACCAGTGCAAGGCGCGCGCGTGCTCAACGGATCGAGCCCTTTCGCTCTGTGTTTCGATCCTCCGAGAAGATCTGCAGAACCACTCGGATTTCTGGTCCCAAATTGTCGGATCCGCGATGCCCTGTTCAAGATCATCCGCTCGCACCACCGTGTCCAGCTGCTATGCGGCCACTCGGTCGTTGCTGTAACCAACAGCCGCAAAGGAGCGGTCGTAAAGCTTTCCGACGGCAGGCGGTTGACCGCTCGGCTTTTCGTCGCAGCAGATTCGCGTCTGTCGCGAACGCGCGACCTGCTCGGCATCGCCGCCGATATCAATCGGCTTGGCAGCTCGATGGTGATTTGCCGGGTCAGGCACGAACGCGCCCACCATCAGCTCGCAATCGAATGGTTCGATCACCATCAGACCATAGCGATCTTGCCGCTGATGGAAGGCGAGTCGTCATTGCTTGTCACATTGCGCGCAAACGACGCCAATAGACTTCTTGCCTTAGATGACGATCTGTTCCTGATCGAATTGACGGACCGGTGTCGAGGGCGCCTCGGAAAAATGGCCCTTGCAAGCAAGCGCCATATCTATCCGTTGGTCACGACTTGGGCGCACAGCTTCTGGGCTCCAAGCGCCGCACTCGTCGGCGACGCTGCCGTCGGCATGCACCCGGTGACCGCCCATGGCTTCAACATCGGCCTCGACGGCCAAAAGCAACTCGCCCACGGAATACTGACGGCTATTCGCAATGGTCACGACATCGCCCACCCAGACATGTTGCGCAGATACGAGAGCCGCCTGCGCTTGAGGGCCGCACCTCTTTATCACGCTACCAATCTACTGGTCGGGATCTACTCCAACGAGCACCCGGCGGCCCGATTCGCAAGACATGTGGGGCTTCGCTTGGGGCAATATCTTCCGTTCGTCCGACACGGCATTGCGAACATGCTTGGGCGATGAAAAAGCTGCCAGCAGATTTCGGGCTATTGCGGCGGATGAATTGCCAGGTGCGCTGCGACATTCCCCCGAGCAAGTTGCTGTCCCTGGCGCGCGGTTCGGCGGGGATTTCCGGCTGCACGTCCTTCGTTCCCGAGTTTCTGGGTGACATTTCGTCGGCCGCCGCGTCGCGTTGGCYGAAGGAAACGGAGCCTCCGCCGGACCTTGCCTCAGCCTGCATCGCCGTATGTTGGCACAAATGATCCCGCCCGCAGGATGAGGCGAAGCGCCCCGGTCCATATCTCGCCACTGGCACCGCCCCCCGGTGTCGGCCTGCCGTCTTTTTTCTTGTCGGAACGCCAGTCAGCCGGCGAACAATTCCCGGTAGCCGGTCGCCACCATCCAGTTCGCCCGATCGAGATGGCTGCGGGCCGCATTGCGGGCCCGTTCCGGTTCGCGTTCGGGATCGATGCCGAGGATCAACTGTGCCATTTCCTCGTAACTGGCACTGTCGGCGGCGGCGTCCAGAAACCGCATATAGGTCGTAAAATGCTCTTTGTCGTAAGCCGTGAGGCTATCCGACCAGGGAACTTCGTCTTGCATTTCGATGTCCAAGTGGCTTTGTGCGAGTTCGGATTCCGGGCGCGTCTTCCACGATCCCAGATGTGTTTTGAGGGCCTCACTATAACGAATAGGCACGATCGTTCCTAGAACGATAGTTCCGGTTCTGGTCCGTATACCGCCATGGACCTCAAAGAGGTGATGGCGATCAACATGCGTCGCGTGCGCCATCATCAGGACTTGACGCAGGAGGAATTGGCGGCTCTCGCGCAGCTCAGCATGCGTTATGTGGGCTCAATCGAGCGCGGCCGCGTCTCCGCGAGCGTAAGTGTCCTGGGCCGGCTCGCAAAGGCTCTTAATGTTGATCCTTGCGAATTGATCAAGCCGCCCCGGTGATCAAGCAATCCATATTCCCCGGTCGGCATGACTCGTTAGATGGCGGCGTTCAACCCCTTGAACTGAGCGGCGCCTGCGCGCAGACGGCGCTCACCGGACGCTCAGGAAATCGCGCCTGCTCGGCGATCGGCCCAATGGCCGCGTCAGTCTTTTCCACTGTAGCAAAACAGTAATGTCGTTGAGGGGCTGGGTAGCCGTGAGTGATTGTGGTCGATTGTTTAACAATGCCTCGGAGTTCCACAATAATTAAACAATGGTGTAACGCAAGTTTCACAAAAATCTGGCTTTTATTGTTAGGCATATCGTGTAATGTGCTAAGATGCTTTGGTGAGCCGGAGGAAGATTGTAAACATATTGGGTCGCCTACGTTATTGGTCTAAGGTCGGCAACCGGATTCCTAGGTATGATAAGAGATGTGACCGTAACCGCGAAYGCTAACAATGGAACTCGCCAAGCATCCACCGCATCGGCGTTGCGGTCTCTGGTATGTTCGAGTGAAATCGCTTTCCTTATGGAAGCCCACGACGCCCTGTCGGCGTCGGTCGCGGAGGCCGCAGGCTTTCGAGGTCTGTGGGCCTCAGGACTGTCGATCTCGTCCTGCCTGGGCTATCGCGATGCGAACGAAGCGTCCTGGACCGAAATCGTCGATGCTGTGCACAGAATCGTCGAGGCCACGCAAATACCTGTTCTTGTCGACGGCGACAGCGGATTCGGGAATTTCAACAACGCGCGCCTGTTCGCGCGCAAGCTGCACCAACGCGGGGCGGCCGGGGTCTGCGTCGAGGATAAGAGCTTCCCAAAAAAGAACTCGTTTGTCGCAGACCGGCACCCACTCGCTGAGATCGGCGAGTTCTGCGGACGTCTGCAAGCTATTCGGGACCACGTGCCGGATCCGGAATTTGTTGTGGTCGCCCGGACAGAGGCACTCATCGCCGGACATGGTCAGGATGAGGCGCTGACGCGGGCACATGCTTATGCTGAGGCCGGTGCCGACGCGATCTTGATCCACTCGCGCAAACCAGACCCAGCCGAAATTCTCGCCTTTAGCCGCGCCTGGGGGAACCGTCTTCCGGTAGTGATCGTCCCGACGAAATATTACCGCGCGCCGGTCGCGCAATACAGAGCGGCACAAATCTCAACCGTGATTTGGGCGAACCATAATATGCGTGCTGCGATCTCGGCCATGCGCCAGGTTTGCGACCGCATCATCCGCGAAGAGAGCACCGCCGGGATCGAGCGCGACGTTGCGACGCTCGAAGAGCTCTTTGATCTGCTGAAATATCAAGAGCTCTCCGCGGCCGAACAAAAATATCTGCCGCAAATAGCGAGCGGTGCCCCATAAGCGGGCCTGACTTCCCAAATCAAGGCAAGGAGGCGCCGATGCTTGCTCGACGCACAAGCTCGTTCGGTTCCTCTGGAACCGCCGCGGCGCGGGCCGCCGCAAGACAGGCAGCCCATAGCCGCCAAGAGGTGATCGACCTCACCGCTGGCGAGATCTGGAGCGAGCTCGCTCCGACCATTCGCGAAGGCGCGATCAATGCTATCAACAACGGCGTCAATCGATACACCGATACGCTCGGCATGATGGAATTGCGCGAGGCGCTGGCGCGGAAGGTCTCCTTCGATACGGGCCAAACCTGGAAAGCCGACGAGATCGCGGCAACGACAGGCGCCAAGCAAGCGCTCTTCAATGCAACCATGGTGCTGCTCAATCCAGGTGATGAGGTGATTATCCCTTCTCCCTACTGGACGACGTTCTCGGCCCAGGTCGTGATTGCAGGTGGCAAGCCGGTTTTCGTCGATACGCGTTCCAACGCCTACGTCCCGCGGATCCAGGACATCGCTGCGGCATTGACCGAAAAGACCCGAGCGATCGTCGTCAATACGCCCGCCAACCCGTCGGGTGCGGTCTACGATTTTGATACGCTGACGGCGATCGCCCAACTGGCGATCAACCGCGACCTCTGGGTCATTTTCGATGAATGCTATGCCAATTTCGTCTACGGTCATCATGCCCATCACCCGATCGTTTCGGTTGTGCCCGAAGTCAGGTCTCGAACAATTATCGTCAACGGATTCAGCAAGTCGCTCGCCCTGACGGGCTGGCGGATCGGCTATCTGGCGGCTCCAAAGGAAGTTGTTGATGCCGTCAGGGCCTTGCAGTCCCATACCACCTCAAATCCCAATGTGATCGCCCAACATGCGGTACTGRCTCACGTTGAGCGGGCAGACGGCCGCCATGAGAGCAAGCTGGCCTTGCAACTGGCAAGTTCCAGACAGATCGGTCTCAGCATCCTGTCCTCATTGAGGCGGATTCCCGCGCCTCGGGCGCAGGGCGGCATTTATTTCTATCTTGATCTTTCCAACTTGCGACCCGCATTCAAGAATGGTGCGGCGACAGCAGATGACGTTGTGACCTCGCTCCTTGCCGACGCCGGCGTCGCAGCCGTATCGGGCACCGCCTTCGGCGACCCCCTCGGTCTGCGCCTGTCCTATGGAATTCCTCCCGAAGAACTCGAAACCGGACTAACCCGGCTGGTTGATGTCCTCAACGGCTGGAAATGACACTCCCAAGAAAGGCAGATCGACATGCCTGTCGCCGCGCCCAAGAAAGCCGTCATCCTCGCCGCCGGAATGGGCTCCCGTCTGCGCCCGCTGACCGATCTGCGGCCGAAGCCCCTGATCGAAGTCAACGGCACATCGATTCTGCACAATGCGCTGCGAAACCTCGCGGCAATCGGCGTGGAAGAGGTCATAGTCGTCGTCGGCTACCGCAAAGACGCTATCCAATACGCATGCGGCAACCGCTTCCACGGCGTCCAGATCACGTATGTGGAGTCAACGGTTTTCGACCGCACCGGCAGCGCCTATTCGCTTTGGCTAGCCCGCGATATGCTGCTTTCGGGGGATTTCTATCTACTCGAAGGCGACGTCTTCTTTGAACAGAATGCACTCCACTATCTTAACATGGCCGATGCCGCCGATGTTGCCGCCGTTGTAACGTTCGACGCCACCATGCAAGGGTCGGCGGCGGTGCTTTCGGCGCGCGGCTTGATCTCGACTTTCCGCACAAAGCAGACCGCGGCAGATCTTGCCGCAAGCGGACCCAAGCTGTTCAAGACGATGAATCTACTGCGCTTGGCCGCGTCTACCCTCAGAGGCCTCATCGTTCCCGCGCTCGACGAGGTCATCGGCTCAGGTGCTACTCAGGCTCACATTGAGGAACTTCTTGCCTATCTCGTGGAAAGGCGCGGGCTCCAACTAGCCGCGGCCTGTTGCGATGGCGTGAAATGGTGCGAGATCGACAGTGCCGAGGATCTTAACAGCGCGCACAGCATCTTTGCTGATGCCGCGCAGCCGCTCCACCCCGCCCGGGCATAGCGCCTGCGATAATCACAGAGGAAGGTCTGGATGATCCGCCTTTTTGTCGATCCGGCAAATGCAATGACCGCCATGGGCCTCGCACTCTCCTCGATCGGCATCGATTTCTCGATCGCCGGGTTTCCGGAGATCGGCGTGGCAATCGTTTTGTGGGCGCTCTTGGCTGATCATTTTGACGGTGTCGTCGCGCGGCGAATGCGAGGCAGCCGGTCGGCGCAAACGGYAGAGGTCGGCAAGAATTTGGACTMGCTCGCCGATCTCGTCAGCGCTGGAATTTTCCCAGCCGTGACCCTGATCGTCGTCGGGCACGGATCGCCACTTTGTGTTGTTTCTGGAGCCGTTCTCGTCGTCGCCAGCGCCTTGCGGCTGAGTTTCTTCAACGTGGTCGGGTCTCCGACAGGGCGATTCGTCGGAGTGCCGACCAGCTGGGTCATGCCGGTGACGGCGATTGTGTTCTTGCTTCGCCCCACTCTCCCCGAAACTATTTTCGCAAAGCTGTTCGCATCCCTCCTCATCCTGCTCGCCATTCTCCACGTCTCGCCGGTCCGTGTGCCTAAAACGGCGGGCTTCATGTATTTGGTCGTGACGGCGTTTTGCGTCGTAGCATCCGCCGCGCTCGCATTTCGGGGCGCATCTTGAGGCCGCGGGAAGTGCCGCGAGCACGACAGGCCGAGGGTGCCCTTTGTGTCCGGGCGAGCGTGCTCAGCCATTGCGGCAGGCTGAACAATCGATAGGCATGTCCACATCGCGCTTTGTATCCTCATTCGTCCATCGCCAATGTTGCAATGATGCAGCTTCGCGTTTGGCTCTGTCGTTCCCGAGGTCGCGCGCCGTTCGCAAACGAAGACAGCCACGACTTCAATTTTCTTGCCCCTTGTCGGCACCCACGAAAACCAGGGAGCGCCTCATGAGCCGTCAGCAGACCAGCGCAATCGATCTTTCCACCGCGCTGCCGCCGTGCCCATCTTTTCTGGGAGAGGCTTTGTCTCGATCCCTCATCGAACTGGCCTCGCAATCGCAGCTCCACTGGCGGATCCGGAAAAATCGGCCCGGTGGAGAGGAACGCGATCGCCAGATCGGCTCCATATGGATAAGCCCGCGCGTCTGTGAGATCCTCCCCGCCGATCGCATCCTGGTGACCAACGGCACCCAAAACGCGCTCGTCGTCATACTGCGGCACTTGTGCAAACCGGGTGACGTCATTGTGGCCGAAAAGCTGGCTTATCTCCTGATACGCCCGATAGCCTTGTCGCTCGGCTTAATCGTAATCGGTGTCGAAATGGACGCGGAAGGGGTCGAGCCGGCCGCGCTCGAGGCTGTATGTCGGCGAGCCAGTCCCAAACTTCTCTACTGCACCCCGACAGTCCAGAATCCCACCACGGCAGTCATGTCAGCACGTCGGCGAGCCGAGATTGTCCGCGTGGCWCGAGCGCACAACATTGYGATCAYCGAAGACGATGTGCTCGGCCGTCTCCATCCGGAAGCACCACCATCTCTGTACGCCCACGCCCCGGAAATCACCTGGTACATTATGAGCGTTTCCAAGTGCTTCGCCATGGGCCTTAGACTGGCCTATCTGGCGATACCCGAGGGCCTCGCGGCGGCAGATGTATTGAGGCCGCATCTAAGGTCGTCGTCGATGTTTGCCAACTCTTTGTCCTGCGAGCTCGTTGCGCACTGGATCGAAGGGGACAACGCTCGGCAAATCGTCAACACCGCGCGTGTCGAAGTCACGGCAAGGCAACAATTGGCCCTTCAGCATCTTGGCCGATCCGGGGCCAAAACCGTGCCSGGGGCTTTGCACTTGTGGATAGAACTGCCTGCCAAGGCGAGCTGTGACGCAGTCGTCGAAGCCGCTCTGGCGGCTGGCGTCCAGATTAGATCCGCCAGGGTTTTTTCGGTGGACGATCAGCCACCTCCCAATGCGATACGCGTGGCGATCACAGGTCCCCAGGATCACGCGCAGCTTCATGCCGGATTGTCGGTCGTCGCGGAAATCCTTTCCGCCCATCTCTCACACGACCCACCATGAAGACGTTAAACAGTCGATCCATCAAGACAAGGAATACGGGAAATGAGCACAACAGGCCGTCAAATAATGACCACCGCGCCTGCGGATCTGTTTGCGGGAGCCGCTTACTATTTTGCGCGCTACCAAGCAGACTATCCGGCCGCGATGTTCGATTTCTTGACACAAAATTACCTTTCTGGCCGAGAGCCCGCCATCTTGCTCGATTTAGGCTGTGGAACGRGCCAGATCAGTGTTCCGCTTGCTCGAGTTGCCAATGAAGTCATCGCTGTGGACCCCGATCAAGATATGATCGGTGAGGCACGCCAATACGCCGCCAGGTCCGGCGCTCGCAACGTCTCCTTCGTGACCGGAAAATCCGAGGAGCTTGGCTTGGACATCGGCCCGTTCTCACTGGTCACGATAGCGGGCGCGTTCCATTGGATGGATCGGGAGCGGGTCCTGAACTACCTTGAGAAGGTGGCGGCGCACGACTGTGCTATCGCTGTCATTTCGAGGCACCGGTCGAACTGTTCACCCAATGATTGGTGGTTGGAACAACTCGCCTATACCGAGGCTTTCTGGGGCGGTTTCTTTCCGGCGGGGAGGCAAGGTATCCGACCTGCCTTGAAGGAATCGAATGGTGTCATCCTTGCCCGTTCCGCCTTCAGCGACATTCAGGACAAAAGCTTTCCTTACGAGCATCATTGGGATCTGGATTCGCTCGTCGGCTATATCTTGTCCACATCCAAGGCTTGCCCCGGGGTACTCGGAGACCGACGGCGCTTATTCGAGGATGGCTTGCGGTCCCGACTCTCGGCGATGTCGCCCGCCGGGACGTTCATCGAGCGCGGCGTCGCTTCTTTGCTCCTGGCAGCGCGGCCGTAACGAGCAGTGTCCGCCCGTATATGGCGAGCCTCATCTCAGCGTCGTTCAGCATGTCACGCCGAGGCTTGGCAGGCCATGCTGAACGGCTGACATCATGCAGAAACCGCTTCCAGTTTATATGGCGACTGCTTCAAACGACCAAGGAACTCACGAGCGCCATAGCTCAACATATGGTTCGCATGATCATAAACGAGCCGAACGCCCTTATCGACGAAGGACCCCACGTCGCTGTGGTTGACGAGCGTGCCGCAGATCTTGCCTGCGTCCACTATCGTTTTGATCGCACGATCGACGACTTCTGCAACGGCTTGCGGCATGTTGCCTTGCTGCCATTCGTAGGTGATGGGCTGAGCGCCGATCGTGAGGGCCAGGTCCCCAGGGGCAACCAGATAGGCGTCGACGCCTTCGACGGCCATGATTTGCGGCAAGTTGTTGACTGCCTCGATGGTCTCAATCATCAGGATAAGCAACCGGTCCTGGTGATCGAATGGCGCGGAGAACCTGAACCGGTCCACGATGCTCTGCGCTATTTTCGCGTCCGACACCAGCGGGATCATCAGACCATCGACACCGCATTCGAGATACTTGGTCACCATCCATGGCGAGGGATCTTCCGGCCGCAGGATAGAAACGGCTCCGGACAGACTCGCAGCGCGCGCCATCTCTTCCACCCGTTCCGGACCGGCCGAACCGTGTTCACAGTCGATGAGGACGGCATCGAACCCGCATTCAGCCAATTTTTCCACCAGGCTCGGCGAGGGATGACTGGAGTGTACCAGGGTGCCGATGCCCCCGCAGCGGAGTTTTTCTTTTAGCGCGCGAGAAGCCGACAAGTCACGCTTCAGGAATGATGCCATTTGATAACACCTTTGATTGAGGAGTGGTTGGGGTCAGGACGGTCAATGCAATGGCAAGAGATCGGAGACGTCACGTCCCATCTGCTCCAGTGCCTGCTTGGGTGCGACTTTCAGCAAAACCACCGACGCCAAGTGGTTCTTTATCACGGTGGTGATCTTGACTGAGTTCTCGCCCGGGAACGCTTCCCATGGTCCCATCGCCGACAAGGCCGGGATCAGAGCCTGGAGGTTGGGACGCGATGCATAATATTGCCGGAGTGCTTCAGTGGTGAGCGCGAGATCGTTGGCCGGCAGATAAGCCGTGCGCGTTGCCACGATCGTCTGCCCCGCGACACCTGAAGCGAACTTCATGAACTCCCATGCCTTTTGTCGCTGCTCCGGATCCTTGGAGAACATGATGCTGATGGGKCCGGCGGCGGGCAGGTGACCGGCTCCATTCGCAACCGGGAACGGCCGCATCGCAATTTGAAACTGCCCTTCGGCGCGCTTGGCGATGGCCGCGTAACTGCTGCTTGACGTACACAGGATGCCGATCTGGCCCGCGGAAAATGCCTGTCGTGCCTGATCGCGTGACATGTCCACTCGCGCTTGTCCGCATGCGCCGAAATCCCGCAAAATTCCGAGAGCGGCGAGCCCTTCGGGCCCGACAAATCCGACGTTGCGTTCGTCATCGGCCAAGATGCGGCCGCCAAACCCATTCAAGAGGCAATGGAACGTCCAGTTGCCGCCGTTGTCGTACTCCATAAACGCGCCCACGACCTCGCCTTTGCCCATGGCATCGAGGTTGCGGCCCAGCGCCGTGATTGCTTCCCAGGAGTCCGGCGGCTCGCTGACGCCAATTCGCTTCAAGAGATCGAGGTTATAGAGGATCACCGGCATCGAGACCGCAAAGCCAAGGCCATGCATGCTTGCTCCAAAGCGGCCGATTCGTGTCACGGCCGGTGAGAAACTTTGTCCCCAACCGGCCTCGTTGCGCTGGTAATCATCCAGGCTTTGCGCAAGCTTTCTGTCGGCGAATACACGAAGACAGTTCGGGCTGATGAACAGGACGTCCGGCAGTACCCCAACCATTGCCGAGCGCAGCACGGTGGTGACGGCGGTCTCATCCTCTCGAATCGAGGTGTCTATGTTCAACGCAACGTCATGTCCCGCCTGATAGGCAGCGCCCAGCGCAAAATACATGTCGGCGAATATGGAGGGGAGCGCGACTACGCGCAGCGCATCCGAGGGCGCCGCGCGCGCGAGAGACCCAGTGGTAAGGAAGATGGATGAACCGGCGAGAAAATGGCGCCGCGTGATTTCGGACATTGGTCGATCCTCATTGTATTTGTGAGCTGCGTTCATTTCACCGAGCCACCAGTCATTCCCTCCACGAACCACTTCTGCGCGGCCAGGAATGCGATGAGCAAAGGAGCGACGACCAGTGTCGATGCCGCCATCAATGGGCCGTAGTCATTCCCGGCCTCTTCGTTCTTGAAGGCCATGATCCCGAGCGGCGCAGGCATCAAGTTGCCGTCGCGCACCGCAATCAGCGGCCAGAAAAGATCGTTCCAGTGAGCGACAACCGAGAAGAYGGAAAACGCGATGACGGCAGGCAGCGCCATCGGCACCATGATTTTCCAGACGATGGCAAGTTCGGTCAGGCCATCAAGCCGCGCCGCGTGGACAATGTCGTCCGGAATCTTCCTGAAGAATTGGCGGAAGAGAAAAATGCCGAACGGTGAGACGACGTAGGGAATAACCAGCRCCAAATAGGTGTTCAGGATACCGAGCTTGTAGCACAGGATGAACAAGGGAAGGGACAGCACCTGGTGCGGCAGAAGCAACCCGACGAGAACCATGGCGAAAATGAAATCGCGACCCCAGAACTTGAGCTTGGCCAGAGCGTAAGCGGCCGGCGCGCACACGAGAATTTGTGCTGCCAGGATCAGAGCGCAGACAAGAAGGCCGTTGCCCWTATAGCCCGGCAGAGGCACCGAAGTGATCGCCTTGGCGTAATTGTCGACACCGTAAAATTGTGCCGGAAGGACCGAGAAGGTCGCCCGAAAAATCTCACCAGGCGATTTGAGCGACAGGCTGACCATCCAAACGAAGGGCACGAGAATGAATGCGGACGTGAGGACCAGCACGCCGTGGCGCAGGATAGCGGCCGCAGGAGAAAGGCGGATCGCGCTCATTGATAGTGWACCCGTTTGTCCATGCTACGCGCTTGGAGCAGGGTCAGCGCCACGACGATTGCGAGAAAGACGATGGCGACCGCGGCGCCATAGCCCGCGCGCAAATATTCAAAACTTTCCCGGTAGATCGTGTAGAGCAGCATTTCCGAGGAGTGGCCCGGGCCGCCTTGGGTCAGGATCTGGACCGTGTCGAAGGTTTCGAAAGCTCTAAGCGCCACAACAATGACGACGAACATGGACACCGGTCCAAGCATTGGAATGGTGACGGTTCGCAGGCGATCGAGCCAGTGATCGGCCCCGTCAACATCAGCGGCGTCGTATAGATCGAGCGGGATCGACTTCAGCCCCGCCATGAAGAGCACCATGGCGTAACCGAGATTCTGCCAGATGCCGATAACGGCGAGAACAGGCAGGACCGTCGTTTCGTCGCGCAGCCAGTTGGCGACAGGTAAATCAAGGGCAGCCAGGCTGTGGTTGACCAGGCCGATGGTGGGATGGAGCAAGGCCTCCCACGAGATCGCCATTGCAGTTGCCGTGGCCATGAAGGGCAAAAAATGAACTGCGCGATAAAGAGCGCGGCACGAATGGCTGCTCTCTATGAGCAGCGCGATCAAAAGTCCTGCAAGTACGGTTCCTGGAACAACCATCACTACATAGACGACAGTATTGATCAGCGACGCTCCAAAACCCTCGTCAAAGATGACTTCGCGGAAGTTTGCCAGGCCGACGAAGGAAAGCGAGCTGGCGCCGAACTGCCAGTCGCTAAACGCTATGACAAAGACGCCGATAACCGGCAGGAAGAACAGAACGACCAGAAAGACGAGAGCGGGCGCAATAAGTGCCCAACCCCACATCGCCTCATAGAACGAGTGTCTTCGTGGCAGCGACACGCGCGACGATAGCTTCGCCGCGGCCCCTTCCGCAGACTGCGCAAGCCGACTGACAGCAGGCAGGCTTGCGCTCATCAGGCCCACTCCCTCACTGGCGTGGACGGGTTCGTGCGCGAGACGTCTCGCGCACGAACCCGACGACCGTCGCGGTTGAAGACGAGCAGCTGGTCCGGCCTGACTGAGACATGCAGCGTCTGTCCGGCGACAATATGGGGTGCGCGCTCGGCGGAAAGCCTGGCTATCAACGGATGCTCGAGGCCGCACGGGTCGAAATAAACGTACAGATCGGAGCCCATATGCTCGACCATGCGTACCGAGCCGGTGATTACCCCCGGGCCGGAATGTTCAGCAAACTGGAAAGCCTCTGGGCGAATGCCGACAGTGAATTTGGATCCCGGCGCTATCTCGCAAGCAACCGAAAGGGCGGAGCCTGCAAGATCGACCAAGCCGGGTTCGCGCATTGTTGCGTCCACCATGTTGATCTTTGGCGATCCGAGGAACTCAGCCACGCGTATGTCGTTCGGATCGGCATAGATCTCCTGGGGTGGGGCAACTTGCAAAATCTCGCCGTCGCGCATGACTACGACTCGATCAGACAGCGTCATCGCTTCCGCCTGGTCGTGCGTCACATAGACAAATGTCACCCCAAGGCGCCTGTGCAGGTCCTTGATCTCGGCACGCATTTGGACCCTCAACTTGGCGTCGAGATTGCTGAGCGGCTCGTCCTTCAAAAACACGGCAGGATGGCGCACCATGGCGCGACCGACCGCCACCCGCTGACGTTGTCCGCCGGACAGTTGTCCCGGTCTGYGATTGAGCAGATGCGCAATTCCCAGCGCTTCGGCGGTGCGAGAAACCTCCATCTCGATCCCGCTTATCACCGGCCCGGAGCCTGGTAGCCATCGGCCGATGAGCGGCAGGCGCTGCGCGCGGCTCAGCCGTCGCATTCGCAACGGCAGGGCGATGTTCGCGGCGACACTCATATGCGGGTAAAGCGCATAGGATTGGAACACCATCGCCACGTCGCGACGCTTCGGGCGTATTCCATCCACCACACGACCGCCAATCTCGATGCTGCCCGTATCCTGGACCTCGAGCCCGGCCAGTATGCGCAACAATGTCGATTTTCCGCATCCTGACGGGCCGAGCAGGGTCAGGAACTCGCCATCCGCAATCGAGAGCGAAACGTCATGCAGCACCCTTGTGGCCCCRAACGACTTGCGAATATTTCYGATAGCAATCCCACTCACGCGRCAGCCTCCTCATTCCTCACGCGCGACGACACGGCCAACCGACCTCGTCGCCGCGCACCTCGGATGCAAAGGACGCAGCGCTCAAGCGGTCCGATAGACCAGCTGTCAAACGTGCCCAACGCAAGACCATTGGGTGCCTGCGCCAGATTTGACGGCGACATGCAATGCGAGCTGTCGGCTCACGTTGCACAAAGCAATAAGTAAGGAACCCAACGCTATTGAGTGGAAATGTCATGCACCCATCCTGGGGCCGGAACTCATGGCCACGCGGTACCGCTGGGACACGACAGTCCGGTGACAAATATCGAATAATGTGATGGATGGTCCCAGTTTGGAGATGAATTGCCGTAACGGGATCAGCCCTCAAACTCTTTTTCCGGAGCTACAGATGACGAGCGAAGACGAAGCAGTGCCTTTGAACGCAATCCGCGCTTTCGTGACGATCGTGCGCGAAGGAAGCCTGACCCGGGCAGCCAACGCATTAGGCACGACGCAGAGCTCAGTCAGCCGCTATCTAGCCGTTCTGGAAGGATATCTCGGGACAGACTTGATGGAACGGCGGGGCAGGCGAAGCGAACTGACCGAGTTTGGAAGATTATTCGCCAACACTGTCTCGGAGCCGCTCGATACAGTGTGCTTCACCGCTCAAAGAATGCGGCGGCGAACCCGACCGAACGCCAACCGGATTGTCGTGCGCACATCRCTTTCGACTTTTGCCTATTCGTTCTTGATCCCAAAACTTCAGGCATTCTCCACCGAAATGGGCGGCGTGATGGTCGACGTGATCAGTTCGCTTTCRCTGCCGACATCCACCGACGATTTCGACATCTTGATTACACGCGACCTTTCGGTCGTCGAACCTGCCGATCATTGGGAAATCTACAACGAGCAACTCGTGTGTGTGGGCTCTCCAAATCACATAGCGGGCAAAAGTCTTTCGGTCGTTCGCTCCATGCCGATAATCAACGTCACATCTCGTCCCGACATACTCCCCACCTGGCTCAGAGGAATGAATCTGACATCAAGGGATATCAAGTCGGGCGCGCGATACGATCACAACTACCTTGCGCTGCCTGCCGTCATGACGGGAAAAAGCCTTCTTGTAGCGCCCGAGATCATCGTCAGCGACCTGGTGCGCACTGGCGCTTTGAATGTGGTGCCGGGATCGCTCACGCCAAGCGGTATGCAATACCGGGCCTATGCGGTCGACCGCTCTGACAATCCCGAACTCGCTCGCGCCTTTTGCCGGTGGTTGGCTCGACTGTGTAAGAAGGCGGCGATTTCGGAGGCTCGCTAACATCGCATTCGGCTATGGAAAGGTCTCAAAAATCGATCGATCCGTTTGATTGCCAACGACGTCGCCGAATACAGGGGGCAGTCATTCGATCATTCGTCGATTCCAGAGGCGCGCAAGATGCTRCAAACTGGTCAAAACCCCAAGCACATCTCCGYAGCCTCCACGCTGACGAGCAGGGCATCTCTGCGAACCCAAATCTGCGCCGGCCGTCTGGCCCACGTCATGGCGGCGCACAGTCCCTTGTCGGCAATCCTGGYCGAGGAGGCAGGCTTCGATGGCATCTGGGCCTCCGGTTTCGAACTTTCCGCTCTTTATGGACTGCCCGATGCAAGCCTCGTGTCCATGACCCGGCACCTCGACATGGTTCGTGCGATGGCCGAACGATCATCGCTGCCGATCATAGCTGATATCGACACCGGCTTCGGCAACGCCATCAACGTCATCTACGCCATCGAGCAATACGAGCGTGCGGGTGCCGCCGCGGTCGTCATTGAAGACAAGGCTTTTCCAAAGATGACGAGCCTCCTGGCAGATGGTCGTCAGGAACTCATCCGGACCGAGGAATTCGCGGGAAAGATTCGGGCGGCCGTTGCCACGCGAATAGACGCGGACTTCCTCGTTATCGCGCGCACTGAAGCGCTGGTCGCCGGACTGGGTGAAGCCGAGGCCTTGAAGCGGGCCAGGGCGTATGAAGAAGCTGGCGCCGACATGATCTTGATCCACTCCAAACGGAAGGTGCCCGACGAGGTCGAAAGTTTTGTGCGAGCCTGGCGCGGCGAAGTTCCGATAGTCATCGTGCCGACGGCCTATCCGGAAATGAACGAGTCGCGCATCCGCGCGCTCGGYAAGATTGCGATGGTGATCTATGGCAATCATGCCATTCGGGCAGCAGTCACCGCCATGAAGGACGTCTTTGCCCGCATCCRCGCCGACGGCGGTATTCACCGCATCGACCCCGAAATCGTGCCGGTGGAGGAAATCTTCCGACTGCAGAAAATGGACACCGTCAAAGCCAACGAGGATCGGTTTCTGTGGTGATGTCACAAGAGCTGCCTTCAAACCCGGACCATCGAAAATAGGTCTGAGGATGACCTCCTGATGCAGCCAAGTTCGTCCGTTTCTGGATTTTCAGTGTCGGGTTCGAGGTGCCGAGCCCATTTCCGTTTTGAGTTGCGGGCACTGGGCTTCAGGCGCCCGCGTGTCTCTGGCGGAAACGGATTTTTCGATGCCATGGCGTGCGACCGAGTTTTGTTGTCTTTCCATCCATGGAACTCAGGCTGCTGCATGGTTCGGCGCCACCATCGTGCGCGCAGGCGCCGCTTGGCCAGCTACTTTTCGCGCGACGTATGCGTCGCAAGGTGCCCTATGGCAAATGAGGAAATGGAGGTGTCGCCGAATTGGAAATTTTCGAAAGGCTTGAAGTGTTGGTCGATGCGCCGGGCGCGGAAACGGTCAATGAAGYACGCTCAATGCTGCGTCAGTTCGAGTCGGTCGTGACTGCCGACGCGATCCACCAATTCTTGCTGGATCTGATGACCTTGGTGTTTGTGGTGGACGCTGCTCCTCAAAATTATCACGCGCCGGTGCGCAAGCTCGTCAAGGTCCGGCTGGCAGTGCTCAAGATGCTTGGCGAAGCCTCGGCTTGAGCATCGCCTGTCGCTTGGCGCAAGCGMTATCAGCCGATGGCGAAACGGCTGAAAATCCGTCGCTGGAGCACCTTGAATGGCGCGGGCCACGGATCCGGTGTCATTGCCTGTCGGTTCGAATTGGATGCTGAAGAGACTCGAATCGCTGTTCTCCCATCATTGGAATGCCAACCGGAAGGTGACGGACTGGCGATCGCGTAATGYGCCGTGCCGCCGAACTTGGCCACGTCACCTTGGCAATCTRCCCGCCGGCTTCCGCGACTCCGAATGCCGCGCGGCCCAAGAGGCTGGGGATGACTAGGCATGCAATTTGTCTTCGAGACCTTTCTGGAGCAGCTTTCCGAAAGCGTCGATGAGACGGATTTCCGTGACGCGATGGCGCGTGCTGCCGCGGCATTCGATCTCGTCAAATTCGCTTATCTGTGCCTGCCGCCACGGGCGCCGGGAAAGCCAAGGCTGATCTCGAACTATCCGCAACGCTGGACCGCTCATTACCTGAGCAACCACTATCACGCCATCGATCCGGTGATCGCGCGGGCGCAGGGCTGCCAATGCCCGTTTCTGTGGGGGCTTCACTACAGCCGAACCGGCCTGTCGGATTTCGAGCAGAAGCTCTTCGACGAGGCGGCCGCGTTCGGCATCCGCTGCGGTTTGACCATCCCGATCCTCGACAAGCGGGGCAACGTCGCCGCCATGAGCTTTGCCGCCGACGGGCTCAGTCCGGCCCTCCTGCGGGTGAGCGAGCGCTACCAAGAGGCATTTCGCTTCATGGCGACCTGCTTTCATATCTGCGTCCGCCGCAAGCTCTCCGCCGATCGGTTGGTCAACGGCGTGCAGCTGACGCCGCGCGAGTATGAATGCCTGGAATGGGCCGCGCAGGGCAAATCCGCACGCGATATCGCCTCGATTGTTGGCATCAGGCGCCGCACCGCCTCCTTTCACCTGGAGAACGCCAGGAAGAAGCTTGGTCTGCGCACCCGCATGCAGGCCGTGGCGCAATTCTCAGCCGCCAGAACGGGTCTCGGCTGACCAGGCACCTGTACCGCTGTACAGGCTGCTTCGGCCTGGCGCTTGGCCTCCAATGGCAGGGTCAATCCTGCCAGGAGGCCTATAATCATGCTGCAGCTCATTGCCCCCGAATGGTACGGCGACTTCGCCGACGAGCTCCACGAAATGCACCGGCTGCGCCACCGTGTCTTCAAGCAGCGGCTGGACTGGGACGTCGACACCAGCGGCGGCTACGAGATCGATCGCTTCGACGCGCTGAAGCCCCATTATCTGCTGCTGCGCGGCTCAATTGGCAGCGTCGACGGCTGCGTCCGCCTGCTTGCCTCGACCGGGCCGACCATGCTTGGCGATATCTTTCCAGCCCTGCTGGACGGACAGCCGACGCCGCAGGATCCAAGAATCTGGGAAAGCAGTCGTTTCGCGCTCGACCTGCCGCCGTCGGCCGCCAAGGGAGCAGGCGGCATCGCTGTCGGCACCTACGCGCTCTTCGCAGGCATGATCGAGTTCGGCCTGTGGCGAGGTCTCGACCGCATCGTCACCGTCACCGACCTGCGCATGGAGCGCATCCTGCGCCGGGCCGATTGGCCGCTCGAGCGGCTCGGCGAGCCGCGCGCGATCGGCCCCACCCGAGCCTTGGCCGGCTGCCTCGAGGTCTCAAGCGAGCGCCTCGATGCCGTTCGCCGCAATGGCGGTCTTGCCGGTCCGGTGCTGTGGGCGCCGGTCAATCCACGAGGCCGCATGACGGCTTCGCTTCATGCTTCGGGCGCAGATACCTGATGAGCCTGCCAGAACCTGAAGCCGCCCGGCCGGACTGGCGCGATGATCGGTCCTATGACTACACCCTTGCGCTGACGCGGCGCGGCTGGGCCTGGGAATTCCTGCGGCGCAATCCGGCCTTCCGGCATGATCTGTCCCACGCATTGGAACGGGCGAGCTCCGTCGATCAGCGGCCGTCGCTCGACGTTATCGCCTCCTCCGCCGACCTGTCGCGCTGGGGGCTTTTGTTTCGCGTCCTCTATGCATCGTGACGCAGCCACGTTCTGGTGTCCGAGCCGATGCGCTCAGGTGTTGCCGGTCGTCGCCGAACGCGTGTCCTCCTCGCCGGCGATGCCGGCGTTCGAAGCGGCGCGTCTGCCCTGCCGTGCGAGTGTGCTCAGGCTGGTTGACGGCTCTGAGCATCTTCTGCTGCACAGCGCCGGCCGGCAGCTGCAGCTCGCCGTTTTGGGGCAGAGTATCCTCGGCCCCGTTCTGCTGCGCACCGATGCGGTCTGGCCGGCCGGTGAGTGGCGGCAACGCCTCTGGTCGCTCAAATGCCTCAATAGTCTCGTTGCAGGGGGGCGCTTTCCGAAAAGACTGTTTGCGCCGGAAGCGCGCGGCCGTCGCCTGCGCTTTGTTCTGCGGGCGCTTGACGGCTCAGTTGCAGGTGCCTCGTACCGAGACATCGCCGAAGCGCTGATTGGTCAGACGCGCGTGCGGGCCGACTGGACAGATCCGCGCGACCATCTGCGCGATCGCATCCGACGTGCCGTGGCACGGGCCCGCATGCTGATGAACAGCGGCTATCTCGGCTTTCTTGCCTGACGTGTCTCGCGCCGTATAAATGCGTCAGCTGGTGAACAGCTCCCTGTAGCCCGTCGTTACCATCCAGTTCGCCCGGTCGAGATGGCTGCGCGCCGCATTGCGGGCGCGTTCTGGTTCGCGCTCCGGATCGATGCCGAGGATCAGATCGGCCATCTCCTCGTAGCTGGCGTCATCGGCGGCTGCATCCAGCAAGCGCATATAGATGGTGAAGTGCTCCTTGTCGTAAGCCGTRAGGCTGTCCGACCATGGCGCTTCATCCGCTACCGGCACGCTCGAGTGAGGCTGCAACATCGCTGATTCTATCTCCAAGGGCGGTCTCGCAAAACCCGTCCGCGAGTGGATTGAGACGCCTGGTGTGGAATACATACTATAGTTGATAAACTCAAGGAGCCTGATCCGCTGACTTCTCACGCATGGACATGCGTCAGTTGGTCGGTCGGAATGTGATTAGCATCAGGCTGAAGAAGGGTCTGACGCAGGAACAGCTCGCTGAGGTGTCAGGCTTCAGCCAGCAGTATATCAGCGGTCTGGAGAAGGGCCGCCGCAATCCGACGATCGTCACCATCTATGAACTGGCATTGGCGCTCGGCGTCAGCCACATGGATCTGGTTCGTCCCGACAAATAATCGATCTCAGCGCRCAATTTGCTGGGCACCTGCGCGCCTGAAGGCGCGCATCGGGTGCTCGTGAACCGAGCCCGCTTGTCTTCGCGTCGCTCAGGCGGTCTCGGCCATTCGGCTTCGCCCCCTGGCGCGGGCAGCCCTTGCGGGCTGTGCCGGTCGCCGCCCCAGGGGCGGCGTTGTTTTTTTGATTTGGCCTTCCCGGCGGCGCGGTGTGGGCGGCTCTCCCTTCTAGGCCCGCCGCGGCGGCCCGCAACCCTTCGCTCGCGCTCCGGGTCCTCCACTTGCGTTCCGGTCCTTCGGATGCAGGCCACCTCTGACGGCGGGCCTTTCCGGTCGTTTTTCGCCGCCCACCCCGCTTTGCGGGGAAGGGCGCGGCGAGATTGGCGAGCGGAGGTCAAGTCATGCGCAAGACCGGCAAACACAGTGCTAGCGGAGAAGTTGGCGGCAAGCGGAGCGAGCCGCTTAAGCGCAGCCTTTATTCCGAGATCACAGACCGCATCATCGCCGATCTGGAGCGGGGTTGCGTGCCTTGGGTGAAGCCTTGGGGCAGCGCCAAGGCCAGCCTTGGCCTGCCGAAGAATGCCGCCACGGGGCGCGGCTATTCCGGCATCAACATCCTGATCCTGTGGGGCGCGGTCATCGAACACGGCTATGCCGRCCAGAACTGGCTCACCTTCCGGCAGGCGCTTTCCCTTGGCGGCAATGTCCGCAAAGGCGAGCACGGCACGACCATCGTGCATGCCGATCGCTTCATCCCGAAAAACGAGAAGGAACGCGCCAAGGCGGAAGATACCGAGCCGCAGGCGGTGCCGTTTCTCAAGCGCTTTACCGTCTTCAATGTCGCGCAGTGCGAGGGCCTGCCCGACGAGCTTTGCAGCCAGCCCGAGCCGCTGCCCGAACGCCACATCATCCCGCATGCCGAGGCGCTTGTTCGCAAAACCGGTGCCGATATCCGCATCGGCGGCGACCGCGCCTTTTACATGCCGTCTGCCGATTTTGTTCAACTGCCGCCGCAACCGGCGTTCTTCGAGCAGATCAACTATTACCGAACCTGCTTCCACGAGCTTGGCCACTGGACCGGGCATCCAACACGGCTTGCGCGTGACCTCTCCGGCTCGTTCGGCACCAAGGCCTATGCCCGCGAGGAACTGGTGGCAGAGATCACGGCTGCCTTTACCTGCTCGAGCCTCGGCATCGAGCCGACCGTGCGTCACGCCGACTACATCGCCTCATGGCTCGAGGTGCTGCGCGAAGACAATCGCGCCATTTTCCGCGCTGCCAGCCTTGCCTCGAAAGCCGCCGATTTCCTGCTGGCCTTCCAGACGGATGCCGAAACCAAGATGCGGGAAGGGATCGCGGCATGAGCGCTCCCGATCCCGTTGCGCTGCAGAGCGAGYCGACGCCGAAAGGCGAGCAGATGCTCGATTTCGGCCTCTTCGATGAAGCCAAACGAAACCAGTTCGACCTGTTCTGACGAGGAAGCTTTGCCATGATCCTGATCACCGACGAATTGCGCGCCCGCCTGCTCGCCAATGGTGCCGCCGAAATCGAAACCGACCATGTTCCGGTCGTCAAACTGTTCAATCCGGTCGGCGCCGCGACTTGGCTTCTGAGCGAACTCGACGCTGACGGCGACACGCTGTTCGGGCTTTGCGATCTCGGTTTCGGCTTCCCCGAACTGGGCAGCGTCAGCCTCGCCGAACTGCAAGCCGTCAAGGGACCGCTTGGCCTCGGCATCGAGCGCGATCTCTGTTTTCGTGCGCGGTTTCCGCTCTCGGTCTATGCCGAAGCCGCCCGTATTGCCGGCCACATTACCGAGGCCGAGCGGCTTTTGCGGCAGGCCGCCGCCGCTCTCGAAATCCCCACTCCCGAGCTTCCGCCAGACCGGGCGGAATGACCGCGCCGCCAGGCGCAAACACCCCGCCGCTCGGCCTGCGGCCTCGCGGTGGGCTTTTCAAGCCCAGACAAAGGAGAAAGACCCATGCAGCTTGCCCATGTTTCCATCGACCAGTTGAGCGTTTCGGCCATCAACATGCGTCATTCAAAGCGCGCGCCAGACATATCCGACATCCTGCCCTCGGTCAGGGCGCGCGGCGTGCTCGTGCCGCTTCTGATCCGGCCCAATGGCACGCCGGACAGCTTCGAAATCGTCGCCGGGCGGCGGCGCTATTTCGCAGCCAAAACGGTCGCCGACGAGCGCGGCGAGGCCGAACCGCTGCCCTGCGCCATCATGGACGAAGGGGACGACGCCGATGCGCTGGAGGCTTCGCTCATCGAGAACATCGCCCGCCTCGACCCTGATGAAGTCTCGCAGTGGGAGACCTTTACGCGCCTGATCAAGGAGGGCAGGGGCATCGCCGACATTGCCGCCACCTTCGGCCTCACCGAGCCTCAGGTGAAGCGCATTCTGGCGCTCGGCGACCTGTTGCCGAAGATACGCGAAGCCTATCGCCGCGAGGAAATCGACACCGAGACGGTGCGCCATCTCACCATGGCGTCCAAGGCGCAGCAGAAGGACTGGCTGGCGCTCTTTTGCGATCCCGAGCAACGTGCCCCGCGCGGCTGGCAATTGAAGCAATGGCTGTTCGGCGGTCAGTCGATTTCGACCAAGGTGGCGCTGTTTCCAATCGAGGACTATCCCGGCCTGATCGTCTCCGACCTGTTCGGCGAGGACAGTTTTTTTGCCGATGCCGACCTCTTCTGGTACAAACAGAACGAGGCGATTGCCGCCAAGCGTGACGCCTATATCGAAGCCGGTTGGATCGAGGTGGTCGCGCTCGAACCCGGCCAGTATTTCCATTCGTGGGACTACGAAAAGACGCCCAAGAAGAAGGGCGGAAAGGTGATCATCACCGTCTCGCAGCGCGGCGAGGTGGAATGTCATGAGGGCTATGTGTCGCGCAAGCAAGCGCGCCGCGCCCGCGCAGAAGGCGAGTTTGGCGAGGAAGTCGAACCGCCTGCCAAACCGTCGCGTCCCGAGTTGAGCGGGCCGATGCAGAACTATGTCGATCTGCACCGTCACGCCGCCGTGCGCACCGCCTTGCTCGATCATCCGGGCGAAGCCCTGCGCCTGATGGTGGYGCATGCCGTTGTCGGCTCGAGCCTGTGGCAGGTGCGTCCCGAGCCGCAGCGCGCGGCCAACGAAACGGTGGCCGCCAGCATCGCCGCTTGTAAGGCCCAAGCCGTCTTCGGCGAGAAGCAACGCGAGGTTCTGACCCTGCTCGGTTCTGTCGATGAGGATGGTCCGGTGAGCGGTGGCCATGGCGACGACTTTGCGCTGGCCAGCGTCTTCGCCCGTCTGCTGGCACTCCCTCACGACGATGTCTTGCGCGTTCTGGCGCTGGTCATGGCCGAGACGCTTTGCACCGGCAGCGCGATTGTCGAAGCGCTCGGCAATCATCTTGGCCTCGACATGCGCGGCCATTGGCAGGCCGACGATGCCTTCTTCGAGCTGTTGCGCRACAGGCAAGTCGCCACCGAAATCCTCGCCGATGTCGGCGGCAGGCTCGTCGCCGATGGCAATTCTTCGGAGAAGGTGAAGACGCAAAAGAAGATCATTCGCGACTTCCTTTGCGGCGAAAACGGCAGGCAGAAAGTCGACGGCTGGYTGCCGCGCTGGATGGCATTCCCGGTGTCGAGCTACACGAACCGTGGCGGGTTCCGCACCGCCGATCAGTGGGCGAAGGTCCAGACGCTGTTCGTGTCAGAATGATCCTCGCATGGCGGACGGCGACGTTTTCTGGCGTCGCCGCTCGCGCGCCAACCGGGCAGCATTTACCGCTCGGCAAAGTCTCCTGTAGAGCGCAGCGCCGGTCCGGTTTCAGCCGCGCGCACCGGGCGACGGAATTTCGAAACCACCCGGCCCGGTGGTGGCAATCTGGCGCTTTTTGCTTGGCACGATAGCGCTGGCGCGGCGCCGGAGCGTGCGCAAGCTCTCCTCGGCCAACATCTGCCTGGCTACCGCGACCCGCGTCTTCGCGACATCTCCTTTTGCTCGTGCGAGCACCATTTCCCTGCCGCTGGCTTGATGACCTATGGGCGGATCCGGCCCGCCCGAAACCCTCGGCCAGCAGCTTTTTTCCCCGCCGCCTGCGGCGGCTCCTCGCGCCCGCTTCGCTTCAAAAAAGCCGCCCGCTCGGGTCCTGCGCTGCCGCTGCGGCCCTGCGGGTTCAGCCGGCCCGGACGCGCCCATCACGGTCCGCCATCGCAGGGGAATGGTCCCCGGCGACAAGCAAAAAGGAGACTTTCAAATGACCGCGATCGGATACGTTACCAAGCAGGACAATGGCAGCTACAAGGGCCAGCTCAAGACGCTCAGCGTCCGCGCCGACATCGCCATCGTGCCCAACCAGTCAAAGAGCGCCGACACCCATCCCGACTTTAGGGTGCTCACGCAAGGCGTCGAGGTCGGTGCCGGCTGGATCAGGATCGGCGAGGCATCCGRCAAGGACTATGTGAGCCTGTCGATCGCAGCACCGGAGTTCGGCCCGAGAAAACTCTACGCCAATCTCGGCCGCGCCGCCGGCCAGGATGACGACGACACCTTCGCCATCATCTGGAACCCGGCCGACTGAGGCAACAGGCCCCTGCGCCACCGGCGCGGGGGCTCTTTCAGCCGAACTCAGCCAGCCCGCAGCGGCGGCGAAAACTCGCCGTTGACTCTTCGCCCGTCCCGCAAGCGCTTTTCCTTGCCGATCCTCCCCCCGTCTTCAGCCGACGAAACGAGGATCATCATGGACGACGAAAACGAACGCGCCGCCCGCGCCAAGAAGGGCAGTCCGTTCCTCAACACCGCGCAGGCCGCCTTCTATATCGGGCTCTCTCAGCGCACGCTCGAAAAGATGCGGCTCAAGGGCGGCGGCCCGCAATTTCGCAAGCACGGCCGCTTCGTGCGCTACCACATCGACGAGCTCGACGCCTGGTCGAAAGGCCAGCCGAGGGGCTCCGACGCCGATGACAATCGCGGAGGCCGGTCATGATCGCGCGGCCTTCTCTTCATCTGATCGGCAGCCGTTTGTGGCGCGTTCGTGCGCGCAAGACGCTTGCCGCGGCAAGCATCGGCCTTGGCCTGATCGGCTTCACCGCTTTCGTCAAGCCGACACCCGTACTGGTCTGGAATGCCTCGGCCAGCGCGCCAATCGGGCTCTATGGCCTTGGCCTTGGTGCCGCTCGCGTCGGCGATTTCGTGCTTGTCCGCTTGCCCAAAATGGCCGCTCACCTCGCCGACCAACGCGGCTATCTGCCTCGCAACGTGCCGCTGGTGAAGCGTATCGCCGCACTGCCGCATGAGCATGTCTGCGCCTTCAATGACGCCATCATCATCGGCGGCGAGATCGTGACACGTCGCGTTCCAGTCGACACGCAAGGTCGAACCTTGCCTTGGTGGAACGAATGCCGGGCACTCACCGGCGACGAAGTTTTCCTGATCAATGGCGAGGCTCCCGGCTCCTTCGACAGCCGGTATTTCGGACCGGTCCCGACCCAAAACGTCATCGGGAGGCTCGTGCCGCTATGGACCGAGTGACCCTCCTGATTTTGGGCATGGTGTCGATTGCGCCATGCGCCTGTTCCGCCGCGACCGGCGCTGAGCCGGCCGTCGTCTCCCAAAGTCCGCAGCTGGCAAGATGGCAAGAGTTCGTAGCCGAGGCAAGCCGGCGCTTCAGTGTTCCTCAAGGCTGGATTTATGCCGTCATGGACGCCGAAAGCCGGGGGCAGACCATGCTCAACGATCGGCCGATCACTTCACGAGCCGGCGCGATTGGGCTGATGCAGGTGATGCCCGACACCTATGAGGAACTGCACGTCGAGCATGATCTCGGAGCCGATCCGCACGATCCGCGCGACAATATTCTGGCCGGTACAGCCTATCTGCGCGCCATGTATGATCGCTTCGGCTTTCCTGGGCTGTTCGCAGCCTACAACGCCGGRCCGGATCGATATGAGGCGCATCTGGAACGCGGGAAGCCGCTGCCGAGAGAGACAGTTTTGTATCTGAAACAGCTTAAGGCGGCGGGTGTTTCGGCGGCCGACATGGATCAGTTCAAGCGCAAATCTCGACCGCCAAAAGCGCCTAAAATCTCCTTAGGGCGCGAATTGTTTTTCCTAAGGGATGGCGTTTCGGCGGCCGGTTCGAGTGGCGCAATTCTGGTGCCGCTCGGGTCTCAGCCAGGGTCAGCGCGGCCGGCCGGCAGATGAGGGGAGGCGTGACGATCAGCCCGAGCGCGGGGCGAGGGGCTGGGGGCTGGGGGCTGGGGCTGGCGGCTGAGTTGAGGGCTGAGGGCTGAGTTGAGGGAAGGCAAGATAAAGACACCGCCTCCACGAGGCGGCGAAGTCTTTGTCTGCACATCGTTTTTCCTGGAGGTTGCCTTCAGAAGCAGGAGAGCGAATCTATGCAAGTAGTTGATTTTGCTGGAGTTCTGTAGGAGGCTTCCGTGCAGGATGAAGACTTCAGGCCCAAGCTCGGCAAGATTGGGTCGCGCGGCTCGAAGGCGGGCAAACGCTTCGTGGGCCAGGTCCGGGCAGCAATCAACAGAGCCGGGGGCAGGCCGAAGCGCGGCGCAAGCTTCACGGGAAGCCGGGTTGGGCGCGGTGGGGCTGCCGCAGCGCTGCTCAAGTCACGCGACCGATATGCTGCCTTCCGGCGACGTCGTGTGATCGTCAAGGCACGGGTTGTGAAGCTCGCCGGCAAGGCCGCGGACGGAGCGCGTGCGCATCTGCGCTATCTCCAGCGCGACGGCGTCACCCGCGAAGGCGAGCCTGGCGAGCTTTACGGTGCCGAGAGCGACGGCGTCGACGGCAAGGCCTTCGTCGATCGTGCAGACGGCGACCGGCATCAGTTCCGCTTCATCGTCGCACCTGAGGACGGTATCGAGTATGACGATCTCAAGCCGCTGACCCGGCGCCTGATGGCGCAGATGGAAGAAGACCTCGGCACGAAGCTCGATTGGGTGGCCGTCGATCATTTCAACACTGGCCATCCGCATACGCACGTCATCATCCGCGGCAAGGACGACCGCGGCGAGAATCTCGTCATCGCGCGCGAGTACATTTCCTCTGGTTTGCGAGAGCGCGCGGCGGAGCTGGTGAGCCTCGATCTTGGTCCCCGTACAGACCGCGAAATCGAGCAGCGCCTGCGTCAGGAAATGGAGCAAGAATGCTTCACCARCATCGACCGGCAACTGCTACGAATGCGCGACGACGATAAGCTTGTCTCGCCGGACAGTCGCAATGCGTTTCGCCAGACGGTGCAGCAGGGGCGCCTGCGCAAGCTCGAGCGGATGGGTTTGGCTGAGGAGGCCGGCTCCGACCGCTGGYGGCTGAACGATCAGCTTGAAGCGACGCTGCGCCGGTTAGGCGAGCGCGGCGACATCATCAAGACCATGCATCGCGAACTGACCAGTAAGGGAATTGCGCGCAGTGCCGCCGACTATATTGTGTACGATGCGGGACAGAATGCCGAGCCTGTGGTCGGCCGCGTGGTCGCGCGCGGGTTGGCAGACGAAATCCAAGACCGGCATTACCTCATCGTCGATGGTTTGGACGGCAAAAGCCATTACATCGATATCGGGAAAGGCGAGGCAACCGAACCGACGCCCGATGGCAGTATCGTGYGGGTCACGCCGCGGAACACCGAGCCCAGACGGGTCGACCGTACGATCGCGGACATCGCTGCAGCGAATGGCGGGCGCTACAATGTCGATATCCATCTGAGGCAGGACCCTTCCGCCACCGAACGCTTTGCGGAGACGCATGTCCGGCGGCTGGAAGCGATCCGGCGAGCCGCCGGCGGCTTGGAGCGCCAGCCGGATGGCACCTGGACGATCGACCCGGACCATCTCGATCGTGTTGCGGAATACGAGCGCGATCGCGCGAAGGCGGAGCCAGTCCTGGTCGATAAGCTCTCATCACTGCCGCTGGAGAAGCAAGTCAGTTTTGACGGTGCCACCTGGATTGATCAGGAGCTAGGTTCCGATGCGCCTGAGACACTGCGCAAATCCGGCTTTGGCCGTGACGTGCATGAGGCGCAGGCTCGCCGGAGGCAATGGCTGATTGCGCAGGGTTTAGCGCACGAAGAGCAGGACCGAATTGTCTATCGCGCCAATCTGATATCGATCCTGCGCCAGCGCGAGCTGAACCGCGTTGCCGGTCGGCTTTCGAGCGAGCTCGGGCTCTCCTATTTTGAAGCAAAGCCTGGAGATCGACTGGAGGGCAYGCTTCGACGCTCAGTCGAGCTCTCGGGCGGAAAATATGCTGTAATCGAAAAATCGCGCGAGTTCACGCTGGTGCCGTGGCGRYCGGTGYTCGATCGTCACGTCGGCAAGGAGGTTTCCGGGGTTGTGCAGCGCGAGGGCATCTCCTGGAGGGTCGGTCGGCAAAGAAGCGGACTCAGCGTTTCGTAATGGCGCCCCGCATTGTCATTTTTCGGTGGCAGCTTGGAGCACCCCGGCTGGGAAGACGTCAGATTGCTCAGGCGGCAGACACCTTGCTCGGCTGTTCCACGGTGTTGCCGTATTTCCGCCTATACGCGCCAATGAAATCCTCATCACTACAGATGCAGCGACCGCTGGAATCTTTGGCCTTCGGATCATGCAAGTGGGATCCAAGCGGACGCAGAAGATTCAGGCGCGTGCTCGTCGTTGGGCTAGCGGGAAGACCTGAACTGTGTTTGACCAGCTCCGCGGCGAGCATGATGCCGGCGAGCGCTGACTGAAATGCCATCGGAACCACGGTTCGAACGAGACGACTTCCGCCGCTTAGCTGGAACACCACACCGCCACAGATTGCCTGCTGGTAGAAGGAACGGAGCGGTTGGCCAACGAACCGAGCGAGAGGCTCGAACGGCACGCCCATGGCTGTTGCCACCCGAGCTACAAAGTCGTGTGGGACTGCAGCGTTGGTCTGGAGAAGCGTTTTTACCTGGTCATGTGCTTCCGGCATCCCGAGTTCTTCGGCGAACAGTTGGTGCTCGTCCTTGGATCTTCCTGTTGGCAGGTACATGCAGCAAAGGCAAGCCCGGCCATCATCAAAACCATGGCGCGACACCCCTAGATCATGCTCCTGTGTCCAGGCATTTGCGATCCAACGGGGGAGAGTCCCTTGTACAGCGAGGCGGTCAGCGGCGGTGTCGAGTGCGACACCAACGCGCTCGAAGCGCCAATCACCTCGATGCGCAACATAGTCAGCCCATCGCAGCGGGTGCGCCTCAACCTTGAGAGCGGTCGATCCAAGCGCATTCATCGCGAATTCGGTCTTGAGCATCCCCACATCCGACTGACCGGCCAACACGTAGCGCTGGAGGTTTGAGAGTTCGATGGATTCGTGGTCGATCACATGCAGGCGGCCGGAAAGACCGGATTGCCTTGCTAACGTCCAAAGCGAGCCATGGCCGATCGCGCCGAGCCCCACGAGATGGGTTTCGCCCAGGTCGACAGGAAATTCAATCGGGCTTGGATCGCCTGATTTTCTTCTGCTGTAGGTGAATAACGAGAGATCGATGTACTCGTCCAACTCGGCGCCGGTCAGCTGCAAGCCGAAGACGGTTCGAAAGACGTTCGCGGCGGCAAAGCAGCTTGCGGCGCCCGCTCCATAGGGCAGCGAACTCGAGCCGGAGCCCACGGGGCCCGTACGTGAGAGCTTTGYCGCCCAACCCTCCGATCCCATAAAGAAGGTCGGGCACCCAAGTGATGGACGCATTGYGCCTGCAACCACACAGATCGTGGCAGACTTGCCGGAACGCCGGATGCCAATTTTTGGATTGATCGACTTTGCCAGGCGCTCGAGGGCTTGGGCTTGAGTGCTCGCCGCGTCATCAAGGGGGAGTATTGCCAGAATCGGATACAGTCGAGCAAGCAACCTCACCGTGAGATCAAGCGTCGCCCGGCCTTCGGCACACGAGACGGCATTGTCGTCGAAGGCCACAGCCACGACTTGCTTTTCGARCGCTGTCTTGAAGTCGCCTAGATGAAAGTCGGTCAGGACCTGAGATGCTGCCGTGGCCGCGCGGTCAATGAAGTTTGCGAGGGCCATTATTCAGCTCGTAATCGTGATCATGCTCGTCAGGGCCGCGGATGGCACCTCGATCCACGTGGCCYTTCCATCAAGTCGATAGGCGGCGATCCGAGCAAGATCGAAGGGYTCGCGGGCGAAATTCGGCACCACCAGTGACAGACACCCAACCGTGGTGGCGACCGCGTATGCGTCGTCGGTTGTGGAATGGTAGGCTCGGCCCGGATGGCTATGTATCTGCGCGACGAGTTTCAACCCGCTCTTGTAGAGCCAGACATTGAGCCGATGGAGTTCTTCGGGCGGAATCATGACGCAGACACCGTCGTCCGTCCGAATGTGACGTTGCGCCGGGATCACGGCTTCTGTTATCTCAAAGTGCTGCCCTTGCTGAACGCCTACCCATAGGCCCATTCCCTCATGACCTTGGCGGCCTACCGAGCGCATATGCGCCTGCACCTTCGACACGCAGTCTTGCGGCAGAGTGACTGTTACTACCTCTTTCAATGCAGTCATTCYGGAATCGCCTGAAGTGAGACGACCATCGGTCCGACTACGGGTTGAAGCTGAATCTGAAGCTGATCCACCGGGCCGGTCCCATACTTGATGATTTTGTCCAGGATGAAGGCCAAAGAGCCTTCGCCAGAACCGCGATGGAGAAGCCATGAATCACCTGAATGAGCCGGGTTGTCGTGGTATTCCCGAATTCCGGYCATGCACAGAAATGGCGGGTCGTCGGGACTATTGGACTGGATGAAGTCCGTAAGCGACACAGCGTTCTGCTGGATCAGTGTGGCGATCATCTCCGGAGGAGTTCCAGGAAGCGGAGGACGTCTCAGCATCCTGAGCTGTAGATCCTTGCGGGCAATTGGCTGAAGCGTGAAGGGATCGACGAAAACCAGGGACGGAGGTCTCAAGTCGTAATTGGAGAAGTCGATCTCGACGGCTGCACCGATCACCCGGGGCTTCAGCTTCGGCGTTGCAAAGATGAAGAAGGCGGACGGGAATGTCGCCTCAGTCAGGAAGCACCCTTGCGCCCGGTAGAACCTTGCCTGTGCCCGGAACCTGTCGATCTCTCGGTCGAATTTTGCCCGGGAGACCTCAGGGTCCACGTACTGGGTTTCAGCCACCGGCTACCCCCGCCTTCAGACTGAGGAACAGGGTCACGGAAGTCCCGAAACCGAACTCGCCAACTTTCTTCCCGACGTCCAGCAAGGTGCCGGACTCGTCCTTAAGCTCCCAATTTTCCGGTGGTTGGGCAACGTTTTGTGTATTTTCAAGGGCTTTTGCGAGAACGACGTGAAGTGRCTGATTAGGATTGGCCTCTATCAGCGTGGGCTGACCGTTCACCACGACCGTGATCTCAATCTTCCCCGGGCCGCCGCCGTGATTTTCGTCCTTGCCGGAACTGTTCGACATTGTAGCACTCCTGTGGCTTGCCAACGAAGGCCCCAGGGCGCTAGTTGCCGACCCGGTAGGGAACGGACTGGCGGTCTTCAATCGCCCACTCGGTGCCACAGCCCGAGAGTACGCAAAGACAGAGGCAGGCTACCGATTCGGTACGCCTCCTTCTTATGCAGGAGTCGACTGGCAAGTAAACGATCAAAACTGCTCTTCACAACAAAAACAGCTTCAAGCATTGTGTAAATATTGGCCTCATGCCAATTGCGGGGACATGACGAGGCCGCGAAAAAAAGCCTAGCTGGGGCCACGCAGCCATTCTACGTCGCGATCGGTGCAGCCCTTGCTAGCGCCTGCCATTGACCTCGGCACCCGAAGATAGCTTTCTTGAGGAGCGCGCGCCGTCTTTGATGAGGTCCGAGCAAGCCGGGTATCTCGGATCGGAGACGCTGCCGGATTTCCATATCGCGATTGGCCTCCCGGAGGCGATTGCGGTGACGGCGAGCGACGGCTTACCGATCGCAAAACTGGACCGATGCCGCGGTCGCGGGTGCCTCGCAGAGCAAATTGCGGAAGTTTAAGCGACTGATATGGCAACATTATCATTCGTTTTGGTGTTCCGACAAGCAGTGCGTTTTAGGGCGAAAATTGTGGTGCAAAGCGCACGCACCATTTACCCTCAAAGTCATGATTCGCCTCGATCCAGCGACCGCCAATCTTCCTCCGCCGACCGTCCCGGGTTGGGCGCTTGAGACCGTGGGCGTTACGCATGACGTGGACGCAGCCTTCCGGGCCGGTGCCGCGCTCGCTTCTCTGGACAGTCTCGCCCGCGCGCAGCCGGCTTGGGCCGGCGCATGGCGTCAGCGGCTGGCGCTCAAATGCGCCGCCGCCAGCATGCGGCTCGCCGGCCGCGCCGAGGACGAGGCAGGTTTGCGCGATGCCTGGCAGCTTTGCCCGGCCGGCGCCGATCCCGGTCCCGCCGGCGCCATTTTTGGCGCCTGGCGCCAGCTGGCGCTGCAGCCGCCGGCGGTCAGCGCCGATCGGCTGGCAAAAGTGGTCGAGATGCTCGGGCTCGCCTGGGACGACGAGGCGCTCGCCGAACTCAGCACGAAGATCGATGACGTGGCGGGCTCGTGGCGCCCGGCGTCATTCGCCGCGGCGGCGCTCGCCGCGCACGTCGTCGCCATGCGCACACATTCAGAACTCTTGGCCTGGTGGCTCGCCGACCTGGTGCTGGCGCAAAGCCTGCGCTGGCCGCGGCCGCTGCCGCTGTTGATGACGCAGGCCTTTGGCCCGGCCTTCCGGACCGAAGGGGGCGGCGGCAAACGCATCCGACCGGGCGAAAAAGGTTTTGAGCGCGCGGTTTGCCTAGCGCTGGTTCAAGCCGCGGCGGAGGCCTGCCGGCTGGCGGCCGAGCTTTCGCGCCGCTCCGAAAAACTTCTGGCGGTGGCGCCAAAACTGCGCGCCAAGGGCGCCGGCGACGTGATTTTTTTGCTGCTCAATGAAGATGCCGTCGCCGGATCGCTGGTGACAAAGAACCTGTCGCGCTTTGCGGCGCGGCGGCTGTTCGAGCGCCTCCAACACCTCGAGGCCGTGCGTGAGCTGTCGGGCCGCGCCAGCTTCCGGTTGTTTGGGCTGTAGCGATGAGCCAGGCCTCCGTCCGCCGCAAGCCTGACTATCAGCCGGCGCTGCTTGACATCGAGCTCGAGCACCTGCCGCCGGAACTGCGCTGGCGCGAGTGGATGGGCCGCGTCGAAGCGGTGATCTTTGCGGCAAATGAGCCTGTGCCACGCGAGGTGCTGGCGCGGGTGGTGGGAAAAAACTGCAATCTCGACCTGGTCATCGACGACATCCGCGCCGAGCTCGYCGGCCGCCCCTATGAGCTGGTCGCGGTCGCCGGCGGCTGGCAGCACYGGACGAAGAAGGTTTTTGGAGACGTCATCCACGCCGCATTCGGCACGGCCGCGGAGCACGGGGACAAAAGAACTGTCGCAGTCGGAGGCGCTTGTGCTGATGTGCATCGCCTATTTCCAGCCGATCACCCGTGGCGAGCTGTCGTCTTTCTTCGGCAAGGAGGCGTCGCGTGATCTGATCGGCGTGCTGCGTGCGCAGGACCTCATCGCATCGGGGCCGCGCAGCCCGCAACCGGGCGCGCCCTACACCTATGTGACGACCAAGAATTTCCTGTCGCAGTTCGGGCTCGACACACTGCGCCAGCTGCCGGATTTCGAGGCGCTCGAGGACGCCGGGCTGCTGTCGAGGGAAAAGCTGCTCGCCGGCGCCATTCCAGCCGGGTTGGCTAACGGCGAGGGCGATGTCGTTGAGGACGACGGGCCGTGAGCGGGGCGTTGTCGCGTTCCGACGCAGCGATGGACTCGAGCGCGGCTGGTTGAAGAAATTCGAGAGAAATCACGTTCTTTCGCAACTCGACGGGAGGACCCGCAAAGCGGGCCTCCTTTTTCGCAAATTATCTACTCCTCCTCTCTTGCAAGAAAGCATGGGCGTTCACATCTCACGTCAAGACTTCGGCAGAGAAGTCCAAATTTGTATTATTCAAATTATTGGCGAGAGGAATATCCAAAAAATGGCGGACTATTTTGAGATCGATTTTCTTGGCGTTGAAACCAAGAAGAGCGGAGACGCGATCGCGCTGCGGTACGAGAAGGACGGCGCGACCTATATCCATGTCGTCGATGGCGGCTACGTAGACACCGGCAAGTCGTTGCGTGACCACATCGTTGCCCACTACGGAAACCCGACGTTCATCCACCACGTCGTCVCTACCCACAATGATGGCGACCACGCCCGCGGCCTCGTGGAGATCCTCGAGCACTTCGATGTCGGCGTGCTTTGGATGAACCGGCCTTGGATCTATGCTGCGGAGATCATCGACCGGTTTGAGACGTACAATGACGTCGACCGGCTCCRCTCCAAGCTGCGCTCGGCGTACGCGAACCTGGCAGCACTGGAAGAAATCGCAGAGCGGAAGGGCATCGAGATCCGCGAGGCGTTTCAGGGGGCCGCAATCGGTGCGTTCCGCGTGATGGCGCCGACGCGTAACCGGTTCCTGGACCTTGTGGTCACCTCTGACAAGACGCCGGAAGCCAAGACCGAAACGTCGGCCTTCGACGGGTTCCTGACCACGTTGGTGGAAAAARCCAAGAGCGCGGTGGCCTACATCCGGGCGGCGTGGGGCGCGGAGGCGTTCCCTGCCRAGGATACCAGCAACGAGAACGAGATGAGCGTCGTGCAGTACGCGAACCTGTGCGGTAAGAAGATCCTTCTGACCGCCGACACCGGGCGGGATGGGCTGGCGGAGGTCATCGCCTATGCGCCCGCTGYGGGCCTGCAGCTTCCCGGCATCGACCGCCTCCAGGTGCCGCACCATGGCGGCCGCCGCAACCTAACGACAGAACTGCTGAATTCGATGCTCGGAGAGCCGTTGGACAGCAAGCCTCAACAGGGTCACTTCACCGCGGTCATCAGCTCCGCAAAAGAAGACGAAGACCATCCGCGCAAGGTGGTGATGCGCGCAATGATCCATCGAGGCGCCAATCTGCACATGACGGAAGGGGTGAGCTTCCGGACATCATGGAATGCTCYGTCCCGGGAGGGGTGGAGCCCCGCGACGCCGGCTACCTATCCTGAGGAGTATGAGGAATAGGCCATGGCGATCCCTTTGACCACCGATATCGCCCAAATGTTCGACGGCTATGGCCGGCAGGCCCGGCTGTTTCCAGGCTTGCTAACGATCTTTCCGCCCCTGCTGGCGGTCTTTGCCTGGTTCCCCTGGCTGCTTCTGTCCAGCATCGGCGCAACGCTGCTGACGGTGGCCACCTCGTGCGGCCTCCTCTACGCGCTTGGATCCTATGCCCGCACCAAGGGGCGGCGCATCGAGYCCGGCCTGCGAAAGGCATGGGGAGGGTGGCCGACGACCATCATCCTGCGCCACCGCGACAGTCATCTCGATCGGCACACGCGCCAGCGTTACCACAGCTTCTTGAGCTCGGCGGTACCGGAATTGCCGGCAATTCCGACGGYCGAACAGGAGGCTGCCGATCCGTCAGGGTCTGATGCGGTCTATGACTCGGCGGTTGTCTGGCTCAAGGAGATGGCGCGGGGCAAAGACTTCCCGATGGTTCATCGTGAAAATGCGCAATACGGCTTCCGCCGCAACCTGCGTGGCCTRAAATCGTTGGGCATCWTCATCTGCGGCCTGACCCTGGYCGCATCGACCGGTGCGATCCTCTACAACAATCCGGGGTTTCTCGATCTGCTGCAAAAGCACGACTGGCGCGCGGCGATCGGCACAATCGTGCCGCTCGGGCCGGCTGTGCTTTCGGCCATGGCCGTCAATGCGGCCGCAATTGTCATCTGGGTCTTTGTCGTGACCAGGCAATGGGTCTGGGAGGCCGGGGTGCAGTACGCCACCGCGCTGCTCGCCGCTTGTGACACGATTAGGCTGCGCCGGGCGCAGCCTGATGCTCCGACAGCGGCGGCTTGAATGGATCTCAGGATTTTCGACGTCGAGCACGGTCAGTGCTCGCATATTGTCACCGATACGGGCCGGCACGTCCTAATCGATGCGGGTCATAATTCGACAACGAATTGGCGCCCGTCCACTTACCTGCCCGGCAAGGGCATCCGCCATATAGACAAGCTGATCATATCGAATTTTGACGAGGATCATGCGAGCGACCTGCACAATCTGGTGAGGGCTGTTGACATCCGCACTCTGACCAAAAATCCCTCGGTATCTGCGCATAACCTTCGCCGTTTGAAGGAAATCRGCGGGATTGGCCGGGGCATTGACGCCCTGGCGGGTATGATGGCGACTTATACTGGACCGGCCGGCGGCGATGTCGATTACGGCGATTTCAGGCTCCGGTGTTTCTGGAACAACTACCCGTCCGAATTTGAAGACGAAAATAACCTGAGCCTGGTCTCCATCATCGAGAGCCACGGTGTCCACATCTGCTTTCCCGGTGACATGGAAGTGGCAGGATGGGAGAGGCTGTTGCGGCGGCAAAGCTTTCGGGCAGCCATGCGCGAGGTCGATATCTTAATCGCTTCCCACCATGGCAGGCTTAACGGCTGCAGCGAACGTCTGTTTCGGGAAACCGGCCTGTTCCCATATTTTGTTGTCATTTCCGATTGTGGACGGGAATACGCCACCCAAGAGACGCAGCGTTGGTACCGGGAGCGATGTCGTGGCATCGATCTGAACGGTCAACGTAGGCGAGTGCTTACCACCCGGAAGGACGGCCGTATACGGGTCCAGACAAGCCCACTGGGGGCGATCRTCGACGTGTTTTGAAGCAACTGAAGGCCAGTACCTCCTATCGACTTTGGTCAGTCTCGGTTGCGCTCTGGTTCAATTTCAGTTTGGACGAATGGCCCCATGGTACACCTGCACGTCACCTCCATTGCACAAAAATTGCCCACGACAATTCCCGCCTAAGGGGATGAGAATGCCCGACCGAGTTGTCAGGGAGATTTTGGTCTCGCAAGTCTRCACGAGGCACAGTCTGCTCAGGGGAAGTGGCTCAAATTCATTTGYCGATATTTGGCCCTTCGACGGCAAGAATTTCGAGGCCTTCGATCTCCTGCATTACTTTGCCCACAATCCCTTGTAGGTCGCCGTACATGCCGACAGTCGACTCGATCACACCCTGGATCTGTGCTTCCCGCTTGGCCCAGCCGCGGATGGTGTTTTTGCGCTCCTTGGCGAGGTCGTCCTGCATGTCGGAGAATTTCTCGACGATGGCCTCGATCCGCTGGCGGAAACGGGGTCCAGTCAGATATCCATAGACCAACTCCATCTTGGAGGCTTGTCCGACCTGAACAAGGCGAGAGTTCGCCAATTCGATCAGGGATTGCCGCAACATTACTGCAATCGGCACCGCACAGCGCGGGTGGGCAACGTACACACCCTCGACCAGGTCAAACGTCTCGACGCCGGCCGGTAATGCCTCGGAGATCAGCAGGGCAATGTCCGCCTTCGCGCTGCGCTGATCCGTGCGCAGCTTGGCCAACCAGCCTGCGCTCCAGTTCTTGGTGCGCTTCGACTCCCATAAAATGGCGCCACACTGCTGGCCGGCAGGGCCGACGATCCGTTGCAGAACGTCGCCGCCATATTCACCTTTGGCAACCGGTTCGATGACGTCGACCGGGAACCTGCTGGCGATCAGCGACTCGAGCTCAAGCTCGAGCACCTCGCCCTGAAGCTGCTGCGAACCTTGCTCGGCCTTGCGCTTCAGCTCCTCAATCTGCCGCTGCATACCAGCGATCTGTTCCTCCTTTTCGGCCACCTTCATCCGGAGCCCGTCTTCTGCTTCCGCTTTGGCCTTGGCGCGGACGAGAGCTAGCCCCTCTTGGACCTTCTTTTCGACCGTCAGATCTAGTTCGCGCTTTTCGTCGTCGAGGGCACGTTGCTGCTTCAGGAATTCGGCCTGCTGTTGYTGAGCCAGCGCCAGTTTTTCATTACGAGCCTGAAGCGTCGCCTCGAGGTCGGYAAGCTTCCGGTCCCGCTCCTGGAGGTCCGCCGACACCAATTGCTTCGCCTTGCGGGCTTCATCAGCCTCGATCCGAGCCCGTTCCGCCGTAAGCTTCTCGGCAACCTTGCCGTCGATGTTTRCCATCGCGGCATCAACCTCCGCTCGCTGTCGCTTGAGGTCTTGTTCCTTGGCCGTCATCGCGGCGTTGGCTTGAGACAGCCTCCGTTCGTAGTCTTCCTTCGTCGCCGCAATCAACGGCGCAGCGAGTGACTCGTTCAGCTTGATGTTGGTTTTGCAGCTCGGGCAGCTGATTGTCGGTTCGTTGAAAATCCTGGGCTGTTCGGTCATTGCCGCCCTTCCAAAAGGAATCTGTTTTGGGCTGTTATCTTACACCGGAACGGTATACATCGAAAGAACAAACAGTGAACAATTTTATTATCCCCTGATCAGATTTACAGCTCGGCACCGCAGCCGGCGCCGCACATACAAAGGTCGTGGATTCGTATGTGCGAACATCGGCAGAGCCCCTATCCGGCATCTGCAATCGCCAGAAACTGGCTCGGAGTTGCAATGAGCAGAACCGAAGGTGGCGGCCTAACCTGTGCCAGGTCGGCCGCGGTCTTCCAATCCAGCGCGGACGGGCCTTGTTCAGCCAAGTGACTGTGCCAGGTTCCGACGTCGAGAAGAGCGCCGCCGCTCTCCCGATTTCGGTCCATGATCTTGTCGTGAAGCCCCCGCGTCCCTAGAACAAATAGGGTAGGGGAGCGCGTGCTGTCTTCCGGCGCGTCGATAACATCGACCACCGTGATGGTCTGGGTGCGCGAGCAACAGGTTCCGATCAGAACACCGCCGGTCTCGACGCCGGGATAAGCAGCGATGTCCGCCCTGATCTTGGCTTGGGCTGAGGGYGAAACCCGTAAGTGCCATCCTAGCTTTTCAACTCCGACCTCTACAAACGGTGGCACGATCACGCGGCGGATCGTCGTGGACACCCCCTCGGCATCTCGAGTGAACACCAACAGCTCGCCGTTCTCCGCGGTCGAGCTCATCAGACGCATGACCTGTTCGGCGGCCAGCCCAGTCATTGCCGACAGTCTGGCGTCAGTCATCGGCATGGTCAGTGTTCCGCAACCCTCGCCGATTTGGATATTGCTGAGACCGAACTCCGGATCGAATAGAAGTGTACGTTCACGAGGCGTGACGTCGGCGTAGAGATGGGCGACTAAGTCGTCCAGCGACGGGTTTCGTGCAGGCCCTTCCCATAGGACGAAGGCGCCTTCGCCCCTGCCGAAAAGCGCTATCTCGCCGATCTTTGCCGGCAGGTCCTCATAGGAAATGGTTGACAGCGAACTGCGAACGAGTAGCGACGCTGTCGTATTCAACAGCACCTTAGTGTCCGGCGGCGCGATCACTTTAAGCTGGTCGGGATCGCGGATACCGTCAACGACGTCTCCATCAAAGATCGTCGGCGTTCGGCCCAGAGGCTTGAGTTCATTTACCAACTCTTGCGCCTTGCCCTGTCCAATGCCATCGCGCACCAGCGCGTGGCGGGCCATGTTGTGGGGCTGGAGAAGCCTTGCGTCGGATAACGCGGTAATCTTTGCTCCGGCTCTCGCGAGATGAAGCGTCGTCTTTGAGCCGACACTACCACAACCAACAATCGCCACAGGCGCAAGGTCCGGGGCACCGGATACCTCTCGCAGCAGCGACGGCGTCGGCTTCTCGAGTGGTCGGAGCGGCACCACGGCCTTTCTGGCGGGCCATTCGAACAATGACCTGCGCCCAGGGAGCGCCGCAATCTCAAAAGCATAGGGGATGAGCTCGATCGATGAGTCGCGATCCATCATCCGAAACGGCCGTCGAACGCAAAGGACCACGCCCACCGGGCCGAGAAATGCGGTATTCCGACCTCTCCACCGAGTTGCAAGCCGCTGGAGGAACGTGTCGAAGCCGGCCCCCACGCCGCATTCCTTAGCCCGGGCGGACAACTCGTCCAAGTTCTCGACGGTGTCCGGCAGGAAATTGGCGTTCACGGTCTTTTCGTCCGGCCAGAAAACACCGGTGACGGTCGTTCCAATGGTGAAGCCGCTCTCGTGCACCCTGGAATTGAACGGGAAAGCCTTGAAGTTGCCAACGAGGGCCGACAATTCGTTGTCGGGTTCGAGCCAAACGTCTTTGCCGGCACCAAAAACACCAGACCGGCCGGCCAGAAAGCGGGTCGACAAGACGATCGAACCAGTGCCTTTGCTAACCTGGCTCCGAACGTAGGAAGTGTCGAACACCATCCAATCCGGCAGTTGGCCTCGCAAAGGTGGTTCCCAGCCCTGCTGAGCCGACATGAGTGTTCCCTGGGCTGCCTTGACCAGCCAAACGCACATTTGTTCGATGATGAAGGCGACCCCCAATTCCAGCATGCMATGCTGGTTGAAGAACTCGTCCAGCGAGCCATCAATCAGACAGGGCACTGGCGGTCGCCGAATCGAGCCGGGTGTCAAATGCGGGAGATCACGGGGAAAATCGTCGCGTAGATAGAAGCGAGGGCTACGCCGCGGATAATCGGACAATAGGCGCACTTCGACGCGCTCGACCTTCCGCACTCCGTTGGGGCTCTGGCCCCGTGTCCGGAATACGAACGGCATGTTCACGTCAAGATTAAGGGCGATCCGTGCCTCGTCTTCGGTCACGCTCGCGAGATCGGCGAACCTAACGTTCGGGTGCTCGTGAGCGACACGCAGAAAATGTTCCGCGTGTCGCTGCATGTCAGCAAGAGCCATCAGCCATGCGCCCTGGCCGTCGTGGTGACGGTGGTGACGCCGGCAATTGCTGCAGCCTTGACGGCACCCAACATCTGTTTCTTGGAAATTCCGGTGCTGGCGATAGTCAGTTCGAGGGGGYGGTCGTTGGCGTTCGTGTACTCGGACGTGCAGATGAAGCGGTCATCATCGCCATCGACGATCGACACGTATTCCCGCTTCGCGCGCTCGTGCGGCGGGTTATCGTCGTCCTTCTTGATCGGCTTGCAGCTGGCCACGATCACGGCACCTTCGCGGATCTGCGAAAGGGCCTTGCGCGCGTCCTCTGAGACCTCGGCATCTTCGCCATAGATCGACCAGCGGTCATGGCTGAGGGTGCGCCAGCTGCAGTGGTGGGGTGTTTCCATCACATCGAAGCTGAACCAATCGGGATGGTTCTCGCCGTTCTTCTGCCAAAGGAGTTCCCAGATGCTCACATCGGCGTCGCCGCCCGTGAGGAACCGGCATTTGTCCGAGTAGCCGTCAGCGGCGATCGAAAAACGCAAAATGACACTCGAGTTGTTACGTTCAAGCGTTTCGATGAGCTCCTGATCCTCGGAGTCGACGTATCCGGGCGCAAGCAACCTCGCCTCAAAAGCTCCCGCGATGACGCGGTCGGCGGCATAGATCATGCCGTCCTGCCTGATGAGGATGCCCTGAATGTCGTCGGTCTTTCCGTCCTTGTCCTCGCCAAGGACGAGGATGCGATCACCCGGCCCGGTCCCGAACGCGCCACCGTCTTTGTAAAGCTTGACCCGCCGTCTGGCTTCAGTCGCCCAAGCCAGAGCGTCGTCGCAGAGCTTATGGTTCTTACTGGCCCGGCGGAAGACGATCGGCGAAGACCACATCTCTCGGATTATGATCTTGCCGGAGTCCTTCGGGTAATCACCAGGTGCACCCAAATGGAAATGGTTGCGCAGTCCGGTGACGTGGTCTTGGTCTGGATGCGAAAGCACGAAGACATCGACGTAGGGGCGCCCTTGGTCGTCTTTCTTCAAACGGTCCTTAAGGTCCTTGGCGACGTCGTAGGCTTCATCGTCGTCCGGATCATCGGCGGCCCCGCGGATATTGATATCCACAAGAATGTTCTGGCCATTATCGAGCGTGAGCAAGGCCATGTCCCCGTTGTCGACGGGGAAAAATGTAAGATTTGCAGTCATATCAGTTCCCATGAAGGCGAGCGTCGGCATCCACGCTAACGCGTGGTCCAACAACTCGGCGCGCCGGCGCCTTGTCAGTGAAGCCTCTGGGCACTAGACGAACTTGTCAGGGATCGTTCTGGTGGTCTGTCGGGGCCCCGTGCGGCGCCAGCTGAGCCACAGGAACGAACAAACGAAAGGCAGGCGATGAGAATCATCGTCTGCCTTTTTTATAGGCGTTTTCGCCCGAAAAAGCAACTACCTCGGCGGCGTGCGAGCACCTAAAATAATGATTTTCTGTGGATTGTCAATTCGGTCTTGACAGGAAGTTCACGACAAAACGTCGCAGTCCAATGTCTAGGACCTTATTCCTTTTATATAAGAACCTGAGCTATTGCTTTCAAGACCGGTCAGAGCAGGCGAAACGTGACCCRCACGGCCCAGGGAAGTGTTGTCTCCAATGTTGTTTGCCGCTTTTGCTCGGATGGCCCCTAAGGTACAATCGAGTGGTCGGCCGATGCTTCAGCTTGAAGACGTAGAGCGGGTGTTCTTGGAGGAGGGCATGTTGAAGTCAGGCTCTTTGCTACAGCTACCGCAGGTGAGGCTAAACCGCCTGGTACGGACCACAGCCAGCGCCGTGGTCCTCGGAACGATGATGGTGGGTTGTCCTATTGGCCCGGCGGCTGCCTGGGGACCTGAAGGCCATTCTATTGTCGCCGAGATTGCCCAAAGACGCCTGTCGGCGACGGCGCTGACAGAGGTCAAGCGCATTCTTGGTGGTGAGGTCTCGATGGCTTCGGTGGCCAGCTGGGCGGACGATGTGCGGTACTCCGTCCATCCCGAGAGCTACAACTGGCATTTCGTCGACATTCCGCTCGCCAATGACACCTATGACCCGGTTTCGGAATGCGCCGCCAATGCTCAATGCTCAGGGCGACTGCGCGATCGCCGAGATTGATCGTGCAGAGCATGAAATCACCTGTGCTTCGGACCCGGTGCTGCGCCGCGACAGTCTCCGCTATCTGATCCACATTGTCGGCGATATCCATCAGCCATTTCATACGGTCGCTGATAACATCGGGGAGAACACACTGACCGTAACCGTGAAGTTCGGCGGATTGATCAAGAGCCCCCCAAAGTTTCCGGGCGACAACCTCCATGCCGTATGGGACAGCACCATCATCAAGCAGACGACCTATGCGTGGGGTTCCTATGTGGACAGGCTCGAAGGCGACTGGCTGCTGAAGCACCCCGAAGCTTCGCAGACGCTGGATCCGGTCGCCTGGACCCTGGAAGCGCACGCGTTAGCCAAGGAGATGTCAGCCGGCGTCGCCATAGGGACTGTTCTAGATGACGCCTACTACAATAAGGCTCTGCCGATCGTCGACCAGCAGCTCGGCCGCGCCGGTTTGCGTCTAGCTGCCGTGGTGAACCGTTGGCTTTCGACTGCGCCGGCATGTCCGCTGCCGTAAGGCAGAGGCTGGCTTCCACTAACACCTGGGTCGGCTGTTCAAAACCAAGCCGCCCTTGCAGCTAGGCGCGGTCGGTTAAAAYGGTGAGAGCGACAAGGGAACCGCAATGGAGCGCCTGACGGGGGTCGAACCCGCATCTGCTGGGTAGAAGCCGGCCGTTCTGCCGTTGAACCACTGACGCGCGAGAAGGCGCCAACCGGYCGCCACCCGAAGGTGTAAGGGAGTGCTAGATTCTTTCCGGGTAGAAGCCGGATACGCATCGTCTACGCGACGGTGCGTTTTTTATTTGCCGTAAGCGCACATCCTTTCCCTCTCTCTAGATCGAGAGTGGAAACTGAACATGCAGACGTCACCGGCTCTTCTACTTTCTAATTGACAACGATATAACGACTGCGGGGAAGGGGGAAGTGCTATGGGCGACATCGCCGCGAAACTCTCATCTTACAATATTTTCACCAATCTCATCCCTGGCGCCGTCTTTGCGTTCATCATGAAACGCCTCGACATTTATGACTTCGGCTCGCTCTCCGCCGTCGTTGACGTCATCATGTATTATTTCCTGGGTGTCGTCGTAAGCCGCGTCGGCTCGGTCATTCTCCAGCCGGTCCTCAACGGAATAGGCTTCGTAAAGCACGACGACTACTCGAAGTTCATCGTTGCCGAGTCAAAGGATCCGAAGATCGCGGTCTTTCTCGAATCCAGCAATCTCTATCGGTCGATTTGCTCCGTCTTGCTAACGACGCTGGCAGCCTACGGTGTTAAACTGGCGGCGGGATATTTCGCCTGGTCGTTGCGCTCGATCGAGTTAGGCACGGTCATTTTCCTGCTGGTGCTTTTTCTGCTGTCCTACCGAAAGCAGACCATGTTCATCGAAAACCGTGTGCAGCACCATAACCAGCAGCCATAGCTTGGTGAGCCGACTGATCCCAATCTTGAAATCAACGGATGATATAGAACATGCCGACGCCGCCTCCTGACTTAGCTGGCCTCTCGAAATACCCAAGGATGACCGGGTGGTTCGGTCCTGTTTTGCTGTTGCGCCTGCTATGGAGGGTCGTGCTGTCAGATCTATTTGGTCAGTACGCGGATCGGCGCCTTATCGTCGCCGCTCTCGACACAGTCACGCCTGAGGAGTTGGTCRGACGCGCAAGGCAATTCATGCCGGGGCAGGGGAATGAACAGGTATGGAGCCTTGAGCCCGATGCCGACGGCGCCGTCTGGGTCGACTTCGTCGCCGACCTCGGTGATGGCTTCGACGCCACCTTCGCCATAGCGTCGCTGCTCGCACAGGAATCGCTGTTGGTGGACGGCCAGCAACTGAAGCGCGGCCAGATGTTGGTCATGGGTGGCGACGAGGTCTATCCGCGCGCCGCACCAGAGACCTATCAGAAACAACTCCGCGACCCCTATGACTGGGCCTTTCCGGATCCCAATCAGGGTCTGCTCAAGGGCCCGCCCGTCTTTGCGCTTCCGGGAAACCATGATTGGTATGACGGACTGGTTCGGTTTCTCGCCCTGTTTTGTCGCAAAGACCACATGCATCTTGGCGGGTGGCGCACCCACCAGCGGCGGAGCTATTTCGCCGTGCAGTTGACGGACCAGTGGTGGCTATGGGCGATCGACGCTCAGCTCGCTGACGATGTGGATCAGCCGCAGAAGGAGWACTTCCGCGAAATCGCCAAGGCCATGTCTGACAACGCTAAAATCWTCCTTTGCGGGCCAGAGCCTGGATGGCTCTATACAGGTCAGACAGGAAACAAGGCGCTTGGCGTGATGAGCTACATCGGCTGGATCGCCTTGAATCAGCACCGCGGTCTGACAATCCCTCTCGTGCTCTCAGGCGACACCCACCACTACAGCCGCTATGTGGCGGACGACGGCAACACCCAGTTCGTGACCTCCGGGGGTGGCGGGGCATTTCTGCATCCGACCCACCAGGTCGAGCCGCGCGTCGATCTCGACAGGGGCAAGAACGGTTATTCTTGGCTCGCGGGGCACATTAGGGCTCTCACGCTGGGTTCGAATGCGCAGGGTAGGGAAGCCGTCTACCCCTCGAAAATCGAGAGTCTGTCGATGCTTCGCGGGAACTTCGGGTTTGTGGCATACAACCCGGGCTTCGCGCTGGTCCTTGGGGTTCTTTATTGGATCGTTTCCCTGATTGGAAAAGCGCTGCCGTCCGACGTCTACTATATCGCTCCAATCCTGCTGATTGGCGGCTTCTGGGGGTATACCAAGAAGCAAGAGGGCGGCGGCCTCAAGACGGCGCTGGTCTCGGCGGCCAATGGCCTAGCGCACTGCCTCGGCGCGGCAGTGACCGCATTGGCCGTGGCATGGATCAACAACCACTATGTCGACTTGGCCGGTTGGCCGAGAAGCTCTTTCCTGTTGTCAGCGGCCGAAACGATCCTGCTCGGCGGACTGATCGGCGGCACTCTTTTTGGAGCCTATCTTTACGTCACGTCCCGCTGGCTCGACATGAACCACAACGATGCCTTCAGCTCCATGCGACGCAACAGTCATCGGCATTTTCTCAGGATGCGTATCAAGGGCGATACCGTGACCGTCTTTCCCGTCGGACTTAAGGATATTCCGAAGAGGGAAGATTGGCGGCCGAATGCGGAAAACGCGGGGCAACCGCCGCCGGCGTACGTTCCGAACTCACCCCTCAGGCCTGAACTGATCGAGGAGCCGTTTTCTGTTACCTAGTCTGAGAGCTAATATTTGACCTCCAACCAGCGTCTGCGCGCGGCAGCTTTGCGCCGCAAGTCGGCCGTTTGAGATCCCAGTCGAGCCTCTCGGTAGCCGACCGGCGTTTCCACCGGCGCGCGGCGCCTCTCAAAGGATCGCTGCGCCGATTTCTAGACGAGCGGACCGGGCCAAAGCGTTGGCGAACAAGGCGGCTGATATTGTAAGTTTTAGAGCGCTGGGTGCAGTTTGTCGCCACGACCCCGGATTGCTCGTGCAGATACTATATGGGACAGGCTGTGACAGAGGTTATTGAACTTCCACGCCAATCGGATGGCACCGGCTTCTATTTGCATTTCACAGGCGGTTTCCGCGCCGCCAACCTAGCCCAAGGTGGTTGGAGGATTGAACCCGTCTTTGTCAACGATAAGCCGTGTGCAACGGGTCCTCTGACAATGGCCCAGCTTCAATTGCTCGCGACACAGAATAAATTCCGCGCAGTTRCATTCCAACGATCGGGTTGGTTGGATGGCGTATACCATTCCGCTTGGGCGCCGATTGTTCCTGGGAAAAGCAACCACTCCGAAGGTCCGGCAGAGCTCTGGAGCAACATTGCGCGAAATATTTTCCGCTCTCGCACCAAAGAGTTTTTCGATTCTGCCAAGCACCCCGCTGAAGAAGAAATTGCAAAAACATTAGACGATCAAGACCCGGTGGAGGCGCTGGCGGGTTACGTCAGCCTGAGTTTGCGCAGCATGGATATCAATGTGGAGCAAATTGCAGAACACTACCACGAGCAACTTGTAAACCATATGGCCGCTGGGCGCGTTGACGGCCAAAGATCCGCGAATACTTTGTCGCAGACACTGTATGCGCACGTTCACTCGTTCTTCCTGCACCTTGGAGCTGCGCGAGACTACCTGGGTGCGCTTATCTCCTATCGCAGTGGCCTCGATCATGCGAAAAACGACTCAATGGCGCGGCTCGTCGGGGAACTCCGGCTGGCAACTTTGCCGAAGGATGCATTATTGCAGCTGTTGATTGCGGGTGGCGACATCGCCGCGCATCCTCAAAAACCCGGAAATTTCGCCGTGGCCGGATGGATGCAGGAAGTAACCTTGATCCGAAACGAACTCGTACACAAGCGCCCGTATGGCTCCAAGTTTAAAGAGCGCTTTGGTTGGGTATTCCCGACGCAAGAAGAGGCAGGTCTATACCGTTACTTCCGCCCGCTGCACTTGAACGGAAGTCCGGACGAGGATGTGTTTGAAGTGATCCGCCATCACTATGCGCGTTGCAACGATCTTATGCACAAGGTCGCGAGAGCATCGGGGTACAACGCAGCCATGACGCATATCACGGACAAAGATGTGATTTCCTTGAAGATTCGCCGAGGGGACGAGGCAGGTGGGTAGCATTGATGCGGACACATGGGAGATCTTTGTGTCCGTTTCTGCACGTCTCTGAGTTCATTGTTCACACAGCATCTGCCATCACGGGCTAGGCAATGCCTCGCCGCCCGACATCTTACATTGTTTGGAGTTGGCAAGGGGTCGGGAACACCGGCCAACGTGCTCGACTCGGCGGCACCGCGCTCTCGCCGAATCCGTAAATCTGCTGCGCATTTCGCAAAAGCCGGACAGGGGTTCCGCTAATTCCCGGACAGTGGTTTCGCTAATGTCGGGACAGATTGGCGGCGTCGGTCCTCGGGTGCCTTGTTGCGTTCATGGATGATTGATTTCGCCGTTTTCGGTGCCGGTCAAGAGGGGCGCGGCCTTTTGCTTTCGCATGCTATCGCCCTGGAGCACGATGCGGTGGGCGTTGTGMACGATCCGGTCGAGAATGGYGTCGGYGACGGTGGGGTCTGYGATCAGATCATGCCATCTGGCTACCGGGACCTGGGCCGTGATCAGGGTGGATTTGCGGCGATAGCGTTCCTCGACGATTTCGAACAGATGGAAGCGCTGTTGGTCAGTGAGGCTGTGGGTTCCGAAATCATCGAGGATGAGCAGTTGCGCGCGGGTGAGTTTGTCGATCAGGCGTGGAAAGCGGCCATCGAGACGGGCGAGCGCCAAATCCTCGAACAGGCGCGGCACGCGCACATAGAGCACGGAATGATCGAGCCGTGCTGCTTGCCGGCCGAAGGCGCAGGCCAGCCATGACTTGCCGGTTCCGGTCTGGCCGGTGAYGATCAGGTTCTCATGCGCCTTCAGCCATTMACCCTGGGCGAGCGCCATGGTGTTGCGGCGGTCGAGCCCGCGCGGCGCGGCAAAGTCGATGTCCTCGATGCAGGCTTCGGGAAAGCGCAGCCTGGCTGAGGCGAGCCGGTTCCGGACGCGCTTGTCGGCCCGCATGGCGACCTCGCGGTCGAGCATCAGGCCGAGCCACTCGTCACGGCTGAGCTCGTTGGCGTTGCTCCGTTCGGCCAGTTCGCGCCAAGCGGCAGCCATGCCGACCAGACCGAGGGCCTGCATCTGATCGAGGGTGGGGTTGGTCAGCATTCTTTCTTCCTTTCCTTCACTGGTAATAGGTGGAGCCGCGGATGTTGGCGTGCTGGGGTGTCGGCTTTGCCGGTTCTGCGGAGCTGGCTCGGTCGAGGCCGGCCTTGAGGATGGCGGTGACGGAGGAGTAGGCGATCGCGTTGATCAGCAGCGCCCGCTCGCAGGCGGCATCGAGACGCTCCGGCCCATAGCGCGGCGCCAGCGACAGGATGCCCATGGCCGAGCGGTATCCCTGTTCCGGATGCGGTCGGTCGCGCATCATGCGCTCGACCAGGATGGCGGCATTGGGGCCGATCTTGGCCGCCCGGCTGATCAGGCTAGCCGGTGTGGTGTTGGCGTAGCGCTGGTGCGCTTTGGGCATGTGTTCGTTGACGGTGACATGGCCGGAACGCTGTGAGCGACGGACATGGCTGGCAACACGCTGGTGATCGTGAAAGATCTCGACCACTCGATGCGTGAGCCGCACCTCGACGGTACGCCCGATCAGCCGGTGCGGCACCGAGTAGAAGGTCTTGTCGACCTCGACATGGTAGTCAGGATGGACCTTCGCCGACTTCCACTCGGCGTATTCGAACGGCACCGCCGGCAGCGGCTTCAAGGCAGCCCGCTCGATCTCCTCGAACAGTTCGCGGCGGCTTTGGCCGATATGGCGCATCGGCCGGTTGTTCAGTTCCTCGAGCAGTTCGGCGATCGCCGCGTTGAGCTCGGTGATCGAGAAGAAGGATCGATTCCTCAGCCGTGCCAGAATCCAGCGCTCGACGATCAGCACCGCGCCCTCGACCTTGCCCTTGTCGCGCGGCTTGCGGCTGCGGGTCGGCAAGATGGTGGTGTCGTAATGCTCGGCCATGGCGGCAAAGGTCGCGTTCAGCGTCGGCTCGAACCACAGCGCCTTGACGACACCGGCCTTCAGGTTGTCGCAGACGATCGCCTTGGTGACCCCGCCAAAGAAGGCAAGCGCTCGCACCTGGCCTTCGATCCAGTCCGGCAGCTTCTGACTGGAGCTGGCAAAGGCGAAGGTCAGATTGGAGGCGCCCAGCACCGCGACAAAAATCTGCGCCGGGCAAATGACGCCGGTCGCCGGATCGATCACCGGCACCGTCTGCCCGGCATAGTCCGTCTGCATCACCGCGCCCGCCGCATRCCGATTGCGGAATGTCGCGCTCGTCCGGCGCTCGAAAGCGGCGAAGTGCTCGCAGAACCAAGTGTAGCCGTAGCCGTCGGGATGGGCGGCGCGATACTCCT
>NZ_MDFL01000120.1 GCF_001854785.1 Mesorhizobium sp. ORS 3428 | reverse complement strand
CCGCAGCAAATAGGTCGATACTGTCGTCTTGCTGATCTTCAGCCGTTCCGACACCTCACGCACCGAAAGACCCTGCTCATGGGTCAGGCGCAAGATCGCTTGGATATCCCTCACGCTCGTTCGTCTCGCTTGCTTCCGTCTCGGCATGGCCCCTCTCAACGTCATCGTGAGAGGCCAAACTGCCAGAACGGCGCAGCCGAGAACCGACCGCCAAATCCGCTCCCGAAAACTGTCCGGGATTTAGCGGAATCGCTGTCCGCGAATTACTGAAATCACTGTCCGGGATTTAGCGAAAAGGGTGTCCGGGATTTACCGAAACACGCAAATCTGCTTCTCGGCATGGCTCCCGAGGGGCCGCCAGTCAGCTTGCGGCCCCCCTTCTACCCATTCGCCAGCTAGCCGGTCACCGAACGAGTGATGGCAGCTGACGTTGAAAAACAACCTCTAAAAGTTCGCCTTTTGTACTTCGAAAGTCGCATAAAAGGCAGTCTGGTATGGCGTCCGAAATTATCTGTCGTCGGTAGGGGCAAGACTTCAGAATTATCTGTCGTTGGCCGGACTGCTAAGTGGATGATATCCCGCCGCTTTCGCCCGAGGGGGTTACCAAGGACCTGCGAACAACGGGTTACCAATGTGCCCCAACGACAATCAATTTCCGACTGGCCCCAAGGAGATGTTTTGATTGAGCTTATTTCGGCCCCCATTGGTAACCTAAGGCCACCCAACACGCGCATTGGTAACCCCCAGCGGCAGGTTTGGTAACCCTCATCGAACGAGTGGTGCTCGCACCTCTCGGCGGATTCGCTTCAGTTCAGCTGCGGTAAACAGTTCCCGTCCGCAGTGMGCATGACCAACCCGACAAGACGGCTCGCCAGATATTGGTCGTTGATTGTTTCGTCGATGCGCTCCGCGAGGTGGTCTCGGACGATCTTCAAATAGCCTACACGTTCGCGATGTAGCATATCCCCGCCTCAGGAATTGCCCCGCATCGATGCCAGGTTGCTAGCTATGGGTGAGTGGCTGTCTACAGTTGAGTTTGCTGAGCTGGTCGGCATTAGGAGACAAGTCGCTCATCGCGCTCTTCGTCGGCGTCGCTGGCGAAAGAATCCGCTCGAAGTGCGGAAGGTCAATGGTCGGCGCGGCGGGAACGCCGGAGAGCAATATCAGGTGAATTCCACGTCCCTGCCGCTGGAATACCGGCACCGTTTAAAGGTCTCTCAAACCCTCGTTGAGAACCACTCGAAATCAATCACTGGCAGGACGGCAGAGCACACATGGTGGCTCGATTACCTGAGGCCAGCGCTTCAGCATCCAATCAAATCGATTGCCCGCACCGACGCCCTGGCCGAGCTGGTAGACAACCCAACGAGGAATTGGGAGGGTACGGCGGTCAGCTATTCCCTGCGGACGCTGCAGCGCCATGCCGCACGCTTTGACGAAGGCATGAAGGTCGGACGGCATGGTCGATCGGACAGGGGTAAGAAGCGTGTCGTCATAAGCCGGAGGTGGGACAAGCTGGTCCCGTTCGACGCATCCACCAAGGCAAAAATCGCGGAGGACCTAAAGCAGGAAATCCGGGGCCTGCTCAAAGGCGGCATGTCGTGGGGTCACACCCTGCAAGAAGCCGAGAAGTTCCTGATCGACGCGACTCGGGCCTGGGGCTTCCGTCCCGGGGATTCCGACGTACTGGAGCGCGCTTGTTCTATCCCAACCGACCTCATCTCAGCGGAACTCCACTTCCGAAACGTCCACCGGTTTAAGCGCGACCATAAGGCTTATGATGATCGCCGGCCGCGCATCCGCCGCACCGTTGCTGGCATGCAGCCGATGGAACTGGTGGTCGGCGATGTTCACCCTGTCGACATTCACCTCACTCGTCCTGATGGCACTGTCGCCACTGCTAGGCTGATCGGCTTCTTAGACTGGGCGACGCAGCGCCTCTGGATAGGGCTGATCTTTTTCGAAAAGCGCGGCGGCGTGCAAAACCGCGACGTGATTGAAGTCTTCGCGGCCATGATCGAAGCGTGGGGCATGCCGCAGTCGCTCTATGTCGACAACGGCAAAGAATTCGGCTTCGCCGCCTTTCTGGACGATGCCATGCAGCTTACCGTCCCGGGCTTCCATGGCCCGTCCCGATCAACCCACCTCATCAATGATTTGCCCTACAACGCCTCCGCAAAGCCGATTGAGCGTTTATTCGGCGACCTGGAGACGCGCTATTTCAGCACGGCGCGCGGCCACATCGGCGGCAACCGAATGAGCAAGAAGCAGGAGGCGATCGGCAGGACGGTCGCTCCGTTCGGCGCGTTCGAAGATGTGGTGCCAGCCATWGAAGGCTTCGTGCGCACCTATAATCACACTGCGCAGGGCAAGAAGAGCGCACTCAAAGGCCTCTCCCCTGAAGCCACGTTCCRCAAACACCTCGAGGCGGGATGGGCGCCGACTGCGATGAGGCGCGATGAAGTACGCGCGGCATGTGCGCGAACCGAAGAGCGGTCGGTTGTTCAGGGTGCGATATCGGTCGGTGGCCGTCATTGGACATGCCCAGAATTGCAAGCTTACCAGTACGAGAAGATTTGGGTCCGTGTGCCGGCCTATCACACCCCGGCCGAGTTGCTGCTGCTTGGCCGCTATGGCGAACGAGTCGGCATAGCCTTTCCCGATGTCGAGTTCCATCCGCTCGACAAGCGCGGCGCAAAAGCATCAGCCGAACGCGCAAAGGTGCATCGGCAGGCGGTGCGTGACCTCGATCGGTCAGCGCCTGATATCGACGTGGCTGCACGCCTGATCGCACGCGGCGAAGCCCAGCCTGACTCGGTCCTCAACGAGCCCGTCGRCATCGTCTCTTACGATCCGGCGAAGCGGCCGGCGCGGATCGTGATGCCGAAGGGGGCTTCGACGTCCGAAGAGCGCCGACGCGAACAAGACGAGCGCATAGCCGCTCAGATGGACTTGGCGAAGAGGATCGTCGGATGACGTTTATCGAAACCCGCGCCGCGTTCACCGTACGGACTRCATTCGATACGGCGGTCAAGATGCGATATCCGGTGCTTGCGGTCGGCAAAGCAGGACTCGGAAAGACTGTAGCGCTCAACTGGATAGCCGCCCAAAGCGGAGCTGCCTATTGTGAGGTTGCGCAGCATACCAAGGCTATCAGGCCGATGTTCCTGATGCTGCATGACGCCTACGGCGTCCAAAGGGACAGCAAGCACACATACGATCTTGCGAAGGATTGCATGAATTTTTTGGGCGCCCGATACGGCCCGACGCGCCCGTTGCTGGTGGACGAAAATCAGAACTTCACACCCACTGTTTTGCGGGAGCTGCTGCATCTTCAGGAGAGGTGCGGCTTCGCTCTACTGCTCGCCGGCAACACTCATCGGCTAGCGGGCACGAGGCGTGATACCCACGCCGTGGATCAGATCGAAAGCCGTATCGGTATGCGTTTCGAGATCGGGCAGCCGACGCGGGAGGATTGCGTGAGGATCGGCGCGGAACACAAAGTTGAGGGGGCCGACGCCTACGAGGCAATCGCCACCTACGGGCAATACACCTCCCTTCGCGCGCTTTGCCATCTGCTCCAGAATTGCGCTGCCGGTACCAGCGGCTTCGGCAGCATTCGTCTTTCCCGGATAGAGACCACGCTTCGCGGCATGTCGTGCGGCAGCGATGTGCTCAGGCTTCTGCGCGAGCGCCGAAACGACGCCGCAGACGACCTCCGCAGCCCGGCTTAATTCCGGACAGCGACAGATAATTCCGGACGGCACATCGAATTCGCGACCTACGTCGTCTAACGAGGGGCCTCGATTTGATTGGGGCGAGCCCTAAGGGGTCCCGCCTGCAAGTTGGTCGTGGATGCGTGCGCCGACCACACAGAAGCTTTTCACCGCGTCCTTGTAGGACTGCAAGGTCTGGCGCATATGCGCCAGATGTGTCTGCCGCATTGTCTCCAAGTCTTCCATCGCTTTGGCATATCGCGCAGCGGCTTCCTGCGGTGTTTCCGGTTTCGGCGGGCCATCGGGCATCGGGAGGATGAGAGGCGGAAGGCCGCGCGGGGTCTGTATTGCCAGGAGCCTATAGTCGTTTGCTAGGCGACCATAATCGCTCAACGTTGATTGGATGCCGACCAGTTGCCGAACGAGATCGCGAAAATCATCCGCCGGAATGACTTTGAGGCTCTCTGCATCCTGCTGGATGTTCAAGAGGGCAATCCCGAGGGAGGGGACGAAAACGGGCTGCTGGTCGATCTGCACCCCGGCCAGCGTTTTGTTGATCGCTTCGCATTCCTGACCAGCGATCTGCAGAAAACCGACGACACGGTCCTTCTGTTCGCGCGAAGCGCGCCAGTTATCGAGATACAGGGCTGCCGGGACACCGAACAGCGTGGTGAAGATCGGCAGCAGGAGGAGAGCGATCCACGGATTCTCGATCATACTACGTTTCTGGCTGGCCGCGACTTTGACATCCGACGATTTTGACGGACTATTTGCTTCAGYCGACGCAGGCACTGGCCTCGTGCCGGTTTTCTCCACTTTAGGTCGAGACGACCCTTGTCGTTTCTCGTTGGCGCCAGCCAAGCGTTTCCCTCGCGTCATCGCGGACCCCTCTAGATCAGCAGCGCCAGCTATCGCATCAGGCAAGCATTGATAGGCTGCCGAGGCTTGCCCTGGACGACCTGATATCACGGGCTTTTGCGTATGCGAGTCTTCTAAAATAAGCTATAGATTGTTCGTGCGGGAGACGGGGCTCTGGCATGATCGATTCTGATGTATTCGACTTTGTCGAGYGGTGCCGGAAGCACACGGCTACAGGGCCGCTTTTGTGCGATCTGCTCGGGACAGTAACAAAGCTTGGATTCGAGCATCTTATATTGAGTGGCGTGCCCCTGGGCGGGCAGAAACTCGCGCCGATGGTAGAATTGAACGGCTGGCCGGAAGGCTGGTTCGAGCGCTATGTGGAAGCCGAGCATGYCGCCGTGGACGGCGTCTGCATCTATTCGGCCAAGACGTTGAAGCCGTTCCTTTGGTCCGATGTACCCGCCAGATGGTCTGGGACGGAAGCTTCGCGGCGCGTCGCCGGCGAAGCGACGGAGTTCGGCATCTGGAGCGGCTTCGCCGTGCCGATGCTGAGTGTCCACCACTGGCAATCGGTGCTGTCATTTGCCTCCTCGCAAAAGACCTGCAATCTGTCTGCGCGCCAGCAGGTGCAGCTTGTAACCATGGCGGTCTACGCCGGCATGACGATCCAGTCCTTTTCCAATGACGCCGGAGACGGCGAGGGGCCGCTGACTGACCGGGAAAAGGAAGTGCTGCTGTGGGCGGCGGCCGGCAAGACTTCGTCCGAAACTTCGCAGATCCTCGGCCTAACGGAGCGCACCGTCAAATGGCACGCCACAAGGGCCCGCGAGGCCTTCGGCGTCGCCACTACCACRCAGGCCGTCGTCGAGGCGGTGCGCCGGCGCCTGATTCATCCTTGAGCCAGTCAACTGTCCGATCGGACAGGTGACGCAAATTAGAACGGCTGCAACTATCCCCCMAAGAACGATCGGGGGATCGCGCGATGATTACGGCTCATGTCGTCAATGCGCAGAACAGGCATCTCTACGAAAACGAATTCGACGAGTTTCTGCGCCGCCGGCAYGACTTCTTCGTCCATCAAAAACGTTGGCGCCCTCCGAGCCCAGACGGTCGCGAACTAGACCAGTTCGATACTGACGCGGCGACCTACCTACTCGGCATGGAAGAGGGTCGCGTCGTGACCTCGGCCCGATTGATCCCAACGAGCGAGCCGCACATGGTCTCAGAGGTCTTTCCTCACATGTGCGAGAAATCGGGCGTTCCAAGGCGTCCTGACTGGGCCGAATGGACCCGCACCTTCGTCGTACCCGAAAAGCGTTCGACCGGGCTGAGGGGCACGCTGACGCAGCTCTGCTGCGCGGTCATGGAATACGCCCTCGACGAAGGCCTGAGCGCTGTCGGCGGCGTCCAGGAGACTTACTTTATGCCCCACCACGGCGCGCTGAAGTGGCACGCCAAGCCGCTAGGCATGGCCAGGGAAGAAAACGGCGAGTGGTACATCGTGGCATATATCGAAGTGAATGAGGCGGCATTAGCCAGTGTCCGCAAAATACTCGGATTAGATCGTTCGCTGTTGGTTCGGCGGGGCATCCAACTCCCATTCGTCAAGGTCAATAGGCACTTGGCTGAGGTTGCTCGCTGAAAATAGAACAAGCGACCCGCTTGAAACATGTGGTCTGAGCCAAGCAAAACCAGGGAGGAACATCGAGATGCCGGCCCAATATGTTGAAATTCCTGGCAGCAACCGAGAGCCACCTGTCGGATCGGCACCAATAGCCTCCGTGCACGCCACCAATCCGCGCGAGCAAATCGAAGTGAGTGTGTACGTCAAAGACGAAGGTGGCGACCCGCTACTGAAGATGAAACCTGGGGCCGTACCGCCTTCCACCACCGAGTCCACCGCGGCGCGGGATAGCGCAGCGTTCGACAAGGTTCGCAAATTTGCCAGCGAAGCTGGCTTGTCGGTAGTGCTRCAGGATCCCGCTCGGCGGCTGATAAAGCTTGCCGGCCCAGCTGATAAGCTCGAAGCTGCTTTCAGAACAAAACTGCACTATTACAACGATGGCAAGAACGCATTCAGAGCGCGATCTGGCAGCCTTTCGGYACCTGCCGACGTTGTCGGCAGCATTGAAGCTGTCCTTGGTCTAGACACCCGACCTATCGCCAAACAAAAGCTCACCCGCGGGGCCAATCCTCACGTGGTGACCGGTCATCTGCCAAACGAAGTAGGGCGTTTTTACAACTTTCCCCAAACCAAAGGGCTTGGCGCCGGACAATGCATCGCGCTCATTGAACTTGGCGGAGGTTATCGCGACAGCGACAATCGGCTCGCCTTCGAGACTATGCGGCTGCCGGTCCCTACGGTGACTGCTATCTCGGTATCGGGGGGAGGCAATAATCCYGGACCGGATCCAAACGCGGATGGAGAAGTCGCGCTCGACATTCAAGTTGCTGGCGGGGCCGCACCGGGCGCCAAGATCGCCGTTTATTTCRCACCAAATACCATCCAGGGCTTCGTCGACGCGATAACCCGTGCCGTCAACGACGCCCAGAACAGACCGTCGGTTATTTCCATCAGCTGGGGCTCGCCCGAATCGCAATGGACCGGGCAGGGCTTGGYGGCGATGAACTCTGCATTGAAAGATGCCGCAACGCGCGGAGTAACCGTGTTTGCTGCTGCCGGCGACAACCTGGCTACAGATGGCGTTGGCGATGRCCACGGGCACGTCGATTTCCCAGCGTCATCGCCCTATGCCGTTGGTTGTGGAGGCACCTTTATCGATACCGCCAAGGGGAAAATTACGGGTGAGGCCGTTTGGAACCACGGCGGGTCTGGCACTGGCGGCGGAATTAGCGACCGGTTCGACGCCCCGGGATACCAGGCGAACGTCCAGTTCCCGCCCTCGGTCAACCCTCGCCAGGGAAAAGGGAGGGGAGTGCCGGACGTCGCGGGTGACGCCGATCCGCGGAGCGGCTATCGAATTGTCGTCGCGGGGAGCGGTGCCACGATCGGAGGGACGAGCGCGGTCGCGCCACTATGGGCCGGATTGATCGCCCTGATCAACGAAGCGTGCGGTCGCCCGCTTGGCTTCATTCAACCGTACCTTTACGGCGCCCCGCAGGCATTCAGCCAGATCACCAAAGGCGACAATAAGGACAACGGCGTAGGCTACTCCGCTGGCGGCGGTTGGAATGCATGCACCGGGCTCGGAGCACCCAAAGGCGAAGACCTTCTCACAGTATTCAAATCGGCGATCGGAGCTGTCAATGCTCCCGTGGCCTAGCCAGTGTAGAAAAATCGTCAAATAGGAGCGGATGAGTGCAAAAAATTGATCGTGCGCTTGGCTTCTGCAGCGCCGGCGCAGCCATTGTTACTGCAATTRCTGCGCTCGCTATTCCAATAGTTCTCTACGTCGACGCGAAGAGAAATAGGACATTGGATGTTATGAACGATCTTGACACGAAAATATCGGCAATCGTTGCGGAAAAGATACGCCTAGATGCTCTTAACGGGGTGAAGGGCCAACAACGATTTKATCCAAAGTACATAGACGGCGACGGTAATTCTGCAGTACAGACACAGGTATACCGGCTCCTGAATCTATATGACTACGTGTGTTTAGGCGGAAAGATGAATCTCTTCTCGCTTGACATTATTGGCGAGATGCGAGGAGACGCTTTAAGGCAGACTTGGGCTGACTATGGACCATATATAAAGGCCCATCGTGCGAATGGCGAGCAAGACAAAAAGGCCTGGGAAAATTGCGATAGCGTAGCTTTCCCCGCAGGGACTGCGTCATAACAAGCGGATCCCGGAATTTAAAGACTAAGTGACGTTGCTCTCATGCGCCTATCAGGAGGATCTCATGGCGTTTGTAGTTGCGTGGGTCTCCGGAAAGCGACAGGTAACTTACCGCGATCGATCCGGTAATGAACTTACTAAGAAGGACGGCAGTCGCTCCTGGCGCAACAACAACCCCGGCAATATCGCCCGGGGATCGTTTTCCGAAGCCCATGGGTCTATTGGCGACGATGGCAAATTTGGAATCTTTCCCGACGAGGAAACCGGCTCGGCCGCAATCGTGRCTCTATTCACCAGCAATTCCTACAAGAACCTTTCGATTCGCGACGCCTTCTATCGCTACGCGCCGCCAGCCGACAACAATGATACCGAAGCCTATATCGCCGCCGTTACGGCCGCTGTTGGCGTTCCTTCCTCGAAGATCGTGGGCACRCTGTCGAGTGCTGAGCTCAATAAGCTCGCGGGAGCCATCAAAGTTCATGAGGGATGGACTGTCGGGACRCAAAGTGGCAGTGCCTTATCGCCCCGCGCGATAAAAAGCGCGACGATCGGCGACCTTGTCGAGAAACTGATCAATCTCGGATCGGATGCCGGCTCGTGTCAGGTGATCCGCCAAAAGGCCAGCCAGGCCATGGTGYGGATTTACGGAAAGCCGACTTTGCATAACGCCTGCGCCTGTACTTTGAGCCTGTTTCTGCAGAGTGCGGGCTATCCACTCGCCAAGATCGTGTATGGCGCAGGTGCATTGGCGCAATATCTCAGGCAACACGGATGGCAAAAGGTCGACGTCGGGAACCAGCAGGCCGGTGACGTCGGCGTCTGCCGGGATGATGACAAGACTACAGCTGGAGCCGATCACATATTCCTGGTCGTCAAGCGAGCGGACGCCGATCAGATGCTGATCGCGGACAATCAGGAGAGTTTCTCGCCGCATCCTCGATTTGCTTCAGGCAAAGGACACAAGACGCCAGTCGACTACTTTCTTCGCTATTCAGCCACATCACCGCTTGCCGGTTTCGTTTCCAAGGACTCAACGGAAATCGATCTCGATGAGGTCGTGACTTTGGACGAAGACACWGATGATTTGGTGCCGAAGTTCGACGAGCAAGGCGCGCCGCTAGCTAACGGGTGACGGATATCCGTCCTGGGTTGGCTTTGTGGCGGCAGATAGCTTCCGTCTGCAGATCCAGATTGACGATTGGGGAGAATTTGATGGCCGTCGAAATGGACCCTCACGCTCAGATGCAAGCGCAGATAGAGCGCGACCTCGCGGCATGGAACGATGCTCAGCAGAAGCAGTCGATGCGATATCGGGCCGCAAAAGAAGCGGCGACGGCGCTTCAGGCGGACTTTCATCTAGCGCCGAAACACCTTCTTGCGATCGGCGACTCGTGGTTGGACTACCCCATCGAGGGCAACAATCCGCTGTCCGGCCCTTCAGATATCAAGATTCAGTTGCAGGCGATCTGCAGCCCATCACCCATCATCTATTCGACGGCGCATCGCGGCGACGCGTCAACCGATGAGATGAGCTTGCCGAAGCAGGAACGTATCCTGCAACTGCTGATGGACAAATCGAAGTGGCCGAACGGAAAGCCGGACGCCATCATCGCGTCTGCGGGCGGCAACGACGTTGCCGGCAACAACTTCTGTATTTTCCTGAATTACAACGATGGGGCAGCAAGCGGCCTGAACGCGCAGCGATACGCCGGCGTCATGGCTATCGTCAAATCGAGTTATCTTGCGCTGTTTTCATTGCGCGATCGGCATGCACCAGGTGTGCCGATCTACGGTCATTGCTATGATTTCCCGACCCCAAACGGAGTGCCAGCGCCGTGCGGATACGGGCCCTGGCTGAAGCCTTCATTGGATTTCTGCAATTGGCCGGCCGGCCCGGGCAAGGTGATTGTTCATGACGCCCTGGCCCAGTTCAAAGCCATGCTTGATGGATTGGCGGCCGATCCTCGAACAAATTCCATGTCGTGCCGACGCAAGGGACGCTCAACGACACCCATTGGGCGAACGAACTGCATCCAGACCCGACGGGGTTCAGGATGATTGCGCAAAAATTCGCAACCGCGCTTGGAATGAACCAACTGTCACCAGCGCCCGCGTTAGAGGCCAAGGCTTCTTCCGCGAAGAGGTCCACAAAAACGGCAACGACGAAGAAAGCCCAGGCACGAAAGCGGAAACCTCAGCCTGTGGGCGGCCGATGAGATCGGGCTCGCCAAGAGCCCGACTTTGCCGGGGAGTGAATGTTTTGGGGAGGGCGTTATGAGGCGGCTGGTCGGCCTGACACTTGCAGTCCTCTTGGCTGGTTGCGCAACAAAGCCACCGACCAGCGCGGAGAGTCTTGTCCAAGTTCCGCTTATTTGGGGCGCTTTAAAGTGCGCCTTCGCAACCGCTCTGATGAAARAACGAAATCCGGATAAAGTGAAGGTGCTCGAAGGGCAGGTTGCGGCTGGTACCCTGACCCTCAAAATTGTCTATAACCTGTCAAAAGACTTCAGTTTGAAAGGGAAGGYAGCGGCTGGTGGACCCTTCGTGTTTGCTTACTCAGGTGCAACGGCGAGTATTTTGCCCAACTTTTCCGCCTCGGCAGCAGAGACTGGGACGCTCACGACCACCTTGCCGTTCAGGTACTATCTTTATGCCACCAACGCCGACGTTTGCAATCAGGTTGACGCCGCAACGCAGTTGAAGTTCGGATTCTCTGACTGGCTTGCCGGAATTATCTCCGGCCTAGAAGTCAACTCTCCATACTACCCTTTGGGGCAGGTAGACAATGTCCAGTATGGTGCGGACTTCGGTGTTACGAAAACTACAAAGGGAGGCGTAGACTTCGATATTGTCTTCCTCTCAGGCTCCGCGAACGCAAACTCCACCAGAAATGACGTTCAATCCATCTCCTTTGCGATTGGCCCCCCATCCAAAACAAATCCGGCGCCCGACATCTGGAAACAAACGAGACACTGAGTGCAGGTATCAAACGAGAGGAAATTCCATGGCTAGCTCGCCCAAACCGTCGTCGCCGAAGTCGCCGCCCCCGCCCCCACCAAAGCCGGGAGGTATTCCGACCGAACCTGGAGCTTTYCCGGCCCAAGTAGGCGCCAATTCTCCAGTGGCATCGCGGACACCCACCAACAAGGCAGTAGCGGCGACGGGTGGCTCTGCTGTCGGCGCGGCGATCTCGACACTACTTGTCTACGGCATAGAGCTAAACCATGCCCTACCCGACACGGTATCCGGGGCCATCACTACCTTGGTCACCGCGGCTGTTACTCTAGCTGCCGCCTACTTCACGCCGCCCGGAACCAATGAGACCGTTATCCTCACGTCTGACGGACCACGCACGGCCAGAAGATAGCCGGGTGACGCCGTCCCCAAGCGTCCGTGCATAGGGGAGTAGCTTACCATGGGGTATGGAGAGTGGCTGGAAGCCCTTACGACAAGGGAATACGAAATCTACAAGCTGATACTCGACAAGGGAGCTCTCGCTCTCTTGCTTGCGGCGATCGGGGCTGTGATCGCTGTTCTACTTGAACGTTATCGGGAACAGCGAGAAAAGATTGAGGTAGCAGCTCGCGAAGACCGTGAGCGTTCGATGGTCCCGCGTACACRGCTCGACATTGAGTGTAGGTTTTTCGGTCCGCTACACGGAAAGATAATCGTAGATGTCCATCTGGTTGCTGAAAACAGGGGGAAGACGATCCGAGGCTTCAATAGCATCCGATTCCGCGTCTTCACTATGACGGGTGACGAGGTTCCGGGGTTCTATGGGTCCAAGGATGGAATGAGCCGGCTTGCGCTTAACGGTCCTCGCGTTGATGAGAGGACACACGAGGGTTACATCTTCAGCGTCGAGCCTGGGATTCGCCAGATCTTTCCTTTTACCACCCTTGTAGCTGCCGACACGAAGTACGTCAGCGTCAAAATAGATGTTCAGAACGCGGAATGGGGTGGTGGCGRCGCATCGTGGCTTGGCGAAGAACGCTTTTTTCCTGTTCAGGTGGAGCGAGATCGGGCAGCCGACGCAGGAGGAGTGCGTCCCGATCGACGCCGAACACAGCTTTGAGGAGCCCATCTACGAAGCGATTGTTAGCTACGGTGAGACCTCCCTTCGCGCGCTTTGCCACCTTCTCGCGAACTGCGCTGCCGGCTTCCRCACGAAACAATGCCGCAGACGACCTCCGCAGCCGACTTAATTCTGGACAGCGACATATATTTCCAGACTGCGCACTGGAACTGCCGGACGGACAGGCTTTGACGGCAATGCAGAGCGAGGATCGCACCCAATCGTACGTGAGCTGCATTCGCGATTGGGCCTGGCCGCGCGATGCTGAGTTACATTGTCCGGCGAGCCAAACCAATGACACCCACGAAGCTGCTGATCGGGCAGATCGCCGCCGTGTTCGCAATCGTCGTTCTGGGCGTGTGGGCGGCAACGCAATGGTGCGCGCACATGCTCGGCTACCAGCCGCAACTCGGCGCGCCGTTGTTCGTCGCGGCGGGATGGCGGATCTACAAACCCTGGAAACTGTTGGAGTGGTGGTTCCATTTCGACGCCTATGCGCCTGAGGTATTTGACCAAGCAGGCGCGCTTGCCGGCGCCAGTGGATTGTTGGGCTGTGCAGCCGCGGTCGCCGGTTCGCTGTGGCGCGCGCGGCAGCGCGGACTGGTCACCACCTATGGCTCTTCACGATGGGCCCTAACGCAGGAGATATCGAAGGCAGGCTTGTTTCGACCGGCCGGTGTCTTCCTCGGCAAATTGAGCGACCGCTATCTGCGCCACAACGGCCCGGAGCACGTCATGGCCTTTGCTCCGACACGTTCAGGCAAGGGGGTCGGGCTGGTCGTTCCAACGCTCCTTTCTTGGACCGGCTCAGCTGTCATTCACGACATCAAAGGCGAGAACTGGYAGCTAACCTCTGGCTGGCGATCCAAGTTTTCTTATTGCCCTTTGTTCAATCCGACCGACCCCAGGTCGGCTCGCTACAACCCGCTGCTCGAGGTGYGGCAAGGCTCGAACGAAGTTCGCGACGTCCAGAACATCGCCGATATCTTGGTCGATCCGGAAGGTGCGCTGGAGCGACGGAACCATTGGGAGAAGACCAGTCATTCACTACTGGTCGGCGCCATTTTGCATGTGCTCTACGCCGAGGAAGAAAAGACACTCGCCCGGGTCGCCACCTTCTTATCGGATCCGCAACGCTCATTTGCCGCGACGCTGCAGCGGATGATGACGACAAACCACCTTGGCGTAGCGGAGAGGCCCCAGGTCCATCCCGTCGTGGCCTCGGCGGCGCGCGAGGTGCTGAACAAGTCAGAGAACGAGCGTTCAGGCGTGCTTTCGACCGCTATGTCATTTCTCGGGCTCTATCGCGATCCAACCGTAGCGGCGGCAACATCTGCCTGCGATTGGCGCATTGCCGACCTCATGGACGCGGAGCGACCAATGTCACTCTATCTCGTCGTACCGCCATCGGACATTTCGCGCACCAAGCCGCTGGTCCGACTGGTGCTCAATCAGATTGGCCGGCGCCTGACAGAGCGGCTGGAGGGCGATCCAAAGAAGGGCAGAAAGCACCAGCTGCTCATGATGCTGGACGAATTCCCGGCGCTCGGCCGCCTCGACTTTTTCGAGACCGCGCTCGCCTTCATGGCGGGTTACGGCATTCGCGCCTATCTGATCGCGCAATCCTTGAACCAGATTTCCAAGGCTTATGGCGAGAACAACGCAATTCTCGACAATTGCCACGTGCRCATCGCCTTTTCCTCCAATGACGAGCGCACGGCCAAGCGCATCTCGGACGCGCTTGGCACAGCCACGGAACTGAGGTCCATGCGCAACTATGCCGGCCATCGGCTGGCGCCATGGCTTTCCCACGTCATGGTCAGCCGCCAGGAGACCGCACGCCCGCTGTTGACGCCGGGCGAAGTCATGCAACTGCCCCCATCTGATGAATTGGTACTGGTTTCAGGGTTGCCTCCGATCCGGGCGAAGAAGCTGCGCTATTACGAGGATCAGAATTTCACCGAGCGGGTGCTGCCTGCACCGTTGTTGCGCGAGCGTCCCTACGCCGACTGTCCTGCATCACGCCCGGATGATTGGAGTGGACAGGTGCGTAGTGTCGACCGTCGTCTGGCCGCTGACGAAGAAAGCGCCAGTGGGGCCGCTGAAGACGAGGGCGGTGTTCAGCAGCAGCGTCATCCGGGATTGCCCGATGAACACATTGCCATCTCTCAGGAGCCTGAGCAGGACGATCTGTTCGAGCCCGCCGACGATGATAGCGAGGCGCTCGCCGACAAACGTGTGATGGACCGGATTTCCACCGCGGCGCGTGCCTACGGTATCAACGAAGGCAGGGGTGACGACAAGGACATCGTGCCCGGCTTCTGAAGGCTCCCCAAAAGCCAGAGCGTATCTCGGCGTAGATAACGACCGTAAGCAATTTCTGGCAGCTGTCTCATGCTTGTTCTCATCGCCGGCGCGATGCCGRCCTGCCGAGAACAAGCCGCATGAAGCCCCATCGCATTCGCCATCAGTTTCTGYTCGACCCCGACCTCAGCGAGAAGCTGGACAACCTCAGCCGCGATCCATCGACCACCAAATCCGCGATCGTTGCTAAGGCGGTTGAAGCCTTCATCGAGCGCCGTGGGGAGAACGAGCTCGATCGCCGCTACGGCGTGAGGCTCGATCGTCTTTCCCGCGACCTCGCCCACGTCAGGCGCGATGCCGAGATGATCCTTGAGAGCCTGGCGCTCTTCATCCGCTTTTCGATCACCCTTCATGCTCACACGCCGGCTCCGGACAAGGCAACGCAGGCGATCGCGCACGAGCGTTTCGACAAATTCGTCGAGCAGGTCGGCCGTCAGATCGCGTCCGGCAAACGCTCGCTTGGCAAGGAGAGTGGCGTCGGAGGGGAAGGATGAGCTCTCATCCCGAAGCCGACCACCGCCGTCGCGCCATGCTGCGCACCGCAATGGGCGCGGCGATCACCGAAGCGCTCGCTGATCCATTGGTCATCGAGGTGATGGTCAATCCCGACGGCGCGTTGCGGCTCGACCGGCTCGGAGAAGGTCGCGTCGAAACCGGCGTGCACATGCACCCGTCGGAAGCGGAGCGCATCATCCGTCTGGTCGCCTCCCACGTGCGCGCCGAGGCGCATGCGGACAATCCGATTGTCAGCGCCGAGCTGCCATCGGGGGAGCGCTTCGAGGGTTTGCTCCCACCTGTCGTGCTGGCGCCGTGCTTTGCGATCCGCAAGCCGGCGGCAAAGCTCTACACGCTGGCCAACTATGTCACCGACCGGATCATGCAGCCGCTGCAGGCCGATGCGCTCAGGAAAGCGGTGCGCGAGCGGCGCAACATTTTAGTCGCCGGCGGCACCTCATCGGGCAAGACCACGCTTGCCAACGCGCTGCTGGCTGAAGTCGCCGAATGCGACGAGCGGGTGATCTTGATTGAGGACACGCGCGAACTGCAGTGCGCGGCGAAGGACTGCGTTGCCCTGAGGACGAGGCGCGGCTCGGTCATGCTCGCCGATCTCGTGCGCTCGACACTCCGGCTCCGACCCGACCGCATTATCGTCGGTGAGGTGAGGGGAGCCGAAGCGCTCGATATGCTCAAGGCCTGGAACACCGGGCACCCCGGCGGCATCGCCACCGTCCACGCCAACTCGGCTCGCTCTGCGCTCTATCGCATTGAGCAACTCGCCCAGGAAGCTGTCGTAACCGTTCCCCGCCGCCTCATCGCCGAGGCGATAGATCTGATCGTCTTCATCGCCGGGCGCGGATCCTCGCGCCGCATCGATGCGATCGCCGAGGTCACTGGTCTCGACGGCGGCGGCGATTACGCCGTCACCCCCCTCACGCTTCCCCAACTCCAGYAGCTTTGAAAGGTCACTTCATGCGCAAGAAGCTTCRCTTTCTTTCGTCCGCCGCGCTCGCGTTCCTTATCACGGCCCAGGCTTACGCCGCGGGTTCCGGCATGCCTTGGGAACAGCCGCTGCAGCAGATCCTGGAGTCGGTGCAGGGGCCGGTCGCCAAGATCGTCGCGGTGATCATCATCATCACCACAGGTCTGACCCTTGCCTTCGGTGACACAGCAGGCGGATTCCGCAGGTTGATCCAGATCGTGTTCGGCCTGTCGATTGCCTTCGCGGCATCGAGCTTCTTCCTCTCCTTCTTCTCCTTCGGTGGTGGGGCGCTCGTCTGATGGCCACCGGAGAACAGCATATCGAAGGTTTCGAGGTGCCGGTCCACCGGGCGCTGACCGAGCCGATCCTGCTGGGCGGCGCGCCGCGCGCGGTGGCGATCCTCAACGGCACCGTCGCTGCGGCGATAGGCCTTGGCTTGCAGCAGTGGATTGCCGGATTGGTGCTCTGGCTTGCTGGTCACACGCTCGCGGTCTTCGCTGCCCGCCGCGATCCAGACTTTGCCAGCGTGCTTGTCCGCCACCTTCGGTTGAGGGCGTGGCTGGCATGCTGAACCTTTCGGAATATCGCAGCAAGGCCGACCGGCTTGCCGACCATCTGCCTTGGGCCGCTTTGGTCGCGCCCGGCATCGTGCTCAACAAGGACGGCAGCTTTCAGCGAACGCTGCGGTTCCGTGGGCCCGATCTCGAAAGCGTGACGGGAGCCGAACTCGTCGGCATTTGCGCCCGGGCGAACAATGCGCTGAGACGCCTTGGCTCCGGCTGGGCTTTGTTCTTCGAGGCCGAACGCATCGAAGCGCTGGGCTATCCAGCCTCGCGTTTTCCCGACGCGACCTCATGGCTTGTCGATCAAGAGCGACGCGCGGCTTTCGAGGGCAAGGTCGCACATTTTGAAAGCCGCTATCATCTGACATTGTTGTTCATGCCGCCTCCGGACAGCCAGGCTCGTGCGGAAAGCGCGCTCGTCGACTCGCACCATTCAGAAGGCGAAAGAGACTGGCGCCAGGAATTGGCGCGGTTTCGTGATGAGACCAACCGCGTTCTGGATCTTCTGTCCGGCTTCATGCCCGAAGTACGCGTCCTCGATGATGCCGAGACCCTGACCTACCTGCACGGCACGATCTCGRCTCGCCGACATCCGGTCGCGGTGCCGGAAACGCCGATTTATCTCGACGGCATTCTCGTCGATGCGCCGCTCACCGGCGGTTTGGAGCCGATGCTGGGCGACCAGCATCTGCGAACCCTCACCATTCTCGGTTTTCCCAACCTCACCCGACCCGGAATTCTCGACGCGCTCAACCATCAGGATTTCGCCTATCGCTGGATGACGCGCTTCATTCCGCTCGACAAATCGGAAGCGACCAAGACGCTGACACGACTGCGGCGGCAGTGGTTTGCCAAGCGCAAGTCGATCGTTGCTATCCTGCGCGAGGTTGTGACCAACGAGCCGGTGCCGCTGGTCGACGGCGATGCCGACAACAAGGCGCTCGATGCCGACGAAGCCCTTCAGGCCTTGGGTGGCGATCACGTCGGCTTCGGTTATCTCACCACGACCGTGACGGTGTCGGACAAAGATCATCAAGCCGCCGCCGAAAAACTCCGCGCGGTCGAGCGCATCGCGAATGGGCTTGGCTTCACCACCATCCGCGAAAGCGTCAATGCGGTCGAGGCCTGGCTCGGCTCGTTGCCCGGTCATGTCTATGCCAATATTCGCCAGCCGCTCGTTCACACGCTGAACCTTGCGCACCTCATGCCGCTATCGTCGGTGTGGGCCGGCCCGGCGGCAAACGAGCATCTCGCCAAGATCACCCAGACCGAGGCCCCACCGCTCCTCTTCGCCGAGACCAGCGGGTCGACGCCGTTCCGGCTTGCCACTCATGTCGACGATGTCGGCCACATGCTGATCGTCGGTCCGACAGGCGCCGGCAAGTCGGTGCTGCTTGCTATGATCGCTCTGCAGTTCCGACGCTATGGCGGCGCCCAGGTCTATGTCTTCGACAAAGGCAATTCCGCTCGTGCCGCAACGCTCGCCATGGGTGGAGAACACCACGCCTTAGGGGCGGACGGCGCGCTTGCCTTCCAGCCGCTGCGAAACATACACGATCCGGTCACGCGCAGCTGGGCGGCGGAATGGATAGCCAGCCTCATTGCCCATGAGAACGCCACTGTCACGCCTGAGGTGAAGGAGGMAATCTGGTCTGCACTTGGCAGTCTTGCCACCGCGCCGGCGCAGGAGCGCACGCTCACGGGTCTGTCGGTCCTGCTTCAGTCCAATGCGCTGAAGTCTGCCGTGATGCCCTACACGCTCGAAGGACCCTTCGGTCGGTTGCTTGATGCCGATAATGACCGGCTGGTCCTATCGGATGTCCAGTGTTTTGAGACCGAGGAGCTGATGCACAGYCAAGGCGCTGTGCTGCCGGTGCTCACCTATCTCTTCCATCGTCTTGAAGAGCGCTTCGACGGACGGCCAACGCTGCTCATGCTTGATGAGGCTTGGGTCTATCTCGATAATCCGCTCTTCGCCGCGCGCATCCGCGAATGGCTGAAGGTGCTGCGCAAGAAGAATGTGWCGGTCATCTTCGCCACRCAGTCGCTTGCCGWCATCGCGAGCTCGGCGATCGCGCCGGCAATCATCGAGAGCTGCCCACAACGGATATTTCTCCCCAACGATCGTGCCGTGGAACCGCAGGCGCGAGCCGCTTACGAGCAGTTCGGTCTCAACGAACGCCAGATCCAACTGGTCGCCCGCGCTACGCCAAAGCGGCRGTACTACCTGCAGTCGCGGCGCGGCAACCGTCTGTTCGAGCTCGGCCTTGGCCCGATCACGCTTGCGCTTTGCGGTGCCTCCGATCCAGCCACCCAGGCTCTCATCGACAGCGTCCTGTCCGAAGGCGGGCAGGAGAGTTTTGCCTTTCGATTTCTCAGTGCGCGCGGCCTCGGTTGGGCCGCCGAGCTTCTCAAGCAATTCCCTCAACCAGACATGGAGTAATCGTCATGATGCGGCGCCGTTTTCTTTCCAGCCTGATCACGCTTTCCCTGATCGCCAAGCCGTTGGCCGATTATGTTCAGCCGGCCTATGCCCTCATTGTGTTCGATCCGTCGAACTATACGCAGAATATGCTCTCGGCGGCGCGCRCATTGGAGCAGATCAACAACCAGATCCAGTCGCTGCAGAACCAGGCGACCATGCTGCAGAACATGGCGCGGAACCTTCAGAACCTGGATTTCTCTTCCGTCGGCCAGCTTACCGGTTCGCTGCAACGGGTCGACGGTTTGATGGATCAGGCGAGCGGCCTGAGCTTTGATCTCGACAAGCTTCAGGATCAGTGGCGACAGCAATATCCGGAAAGCTACGATGCCACGATCAAAGCGAGCGATGTGGCYACCGCCGCACGCGAGCGTTGGCAGAGCGCCATGCAGGCGTTCCGCCAGACCATGGGTGTGYAGTCGCAGATCGTCGAGAATGTTCGCGGTGACGGCGACCTGCTTGCCCATCTCGTCAACCGCAGCCAAAGGGCTGCCGGTGCGCTTGAGGCAAGCCAAGCCACCAACCAGCTGATCGCACTTTCGACCAAGCAGCAGATGCAAATCCAGACGCTGCTTGCGACGCAGTTCCGCGCCGAGGCCGAGGATGCCGCCCGCAAGGCCCAGTCCGAGGAAGCTGCTCGACAGACGACAAAACGCTTCCTGGGCACCGGTACCGCCTATTCGGGCAACTGATCACTAGCACTTCAACCTGRGGAAGGCGGCGGCATGAACGACCTTGGGGTCATCGATCGCTTCATGGAGACTTTTATCCGCTATATCGATAGCGGGTTCGGTCTGCTGGCCGGCGACGTCGCCTTCCTTACTACGACTCTAATTGGCATCGACATCACGCTGGCAGGCCTTGCCTGGGCGTTCGGCGGCGAGCCCAACATTCTCGGCCGCCTCATCCGCAAGGTGCTCTATGTCGGCGTCTTCGCCTTCATCCTGAACAACTTCAAGAACCTCGCCGACATCATCTATCGGTCCTTTGCCGGCCTCGRCATTCACGCATCCTCCGGCAATCTATCCGCCGACAATCTGCTCCATCCAGGCCGTATCGCCGCCACCGGTTTCCAGGGCGCCTGGCCGCTTCTCGATCAAGCGAGCCAGCTTCTTGGCTTTCCGGAAATCTTCGGCAACGCGCTCACCATCTTCGTGCTGCTTGTGGCTTGGTTCCTGGTCATCATCGCCTTCTTCATTCTCTCGATCCAACTCTTCATCACCATCCTCGAGTTTAAGCTCACCACGCTGGCCGGATTCGTTCTGGTGCCCTTCGCGCTCTGGAATCGGTCGGCGTTCCTGGCCGAGCGCGTGCTCGGCAATGTCATCTCGTCCGGCATCAAGGTGATGGTGCTCRCCGTCATTGTCGGTATCGGCTCCACGCTCTTTGGCGAGTTCGCTTCGGCGCTCCAGGGCAAGGAGCCTGACCTGGCGGCCGCCATGTCGCAGGTGCTGGGCGCGCTGGCGCTGCTTGGGCTCGGCATTTTTGGTCCTGGGATCGCCTCGGGTCTTGTCTCCGGCGCGCCACAACTTGGTGCGGGCGCAGCACTGGGCACCACGGCAGCCGCTGCCGGATCGACGCTCGTTGCCGGGGGAGCCGCCTTTGCCGGCGCGCGCATGGCAACCAGCGGCGGGCTTGCCGCCGTCCGAGCCGGCACCGCCATGGGTTCGGCCGCTTCCTCGGCCTGGCAGTTGGGACGTGCAACGTCGCCCGACTCTGGCCTGTCCGGTGTGGCTGCTGGAATCAGCGGCGCGACCAGCGCCGCCAGCGGCGCCGTGATGCGAGCAGCACGATCTGCAGCGGGAAGCTTTGAGCCCAGCGTCAATGCCGGGCGCGAAGCCGCGTGGACCGCGACTGGCGGTGCGCCGACCGCGTCGATGACCGGAGGTCCAGCCGGTTCTGCACCTAATACCGCGCCCAATTGGGCGAGACGCATGCGTTCCGAGCAGAGCGCCCGCGCGCATCGCCACGCCGCCATACAGGCCGTCCGCGACGGTGACAGGCCGGGCGGCAGCGCCAATCCCTCTCTCAACGACAAGGACGACTAGATGCTCTTCAAGCGACCCGTTCAACGCTACGGCAAGACGCCCGAGCCGGTCACGCCGTATCAGAAGGCCGCCCAGCTCTGGGATGAGCGCATCGGCGCAGCGCGAGTGCAGGCCCGGAATTGGCGGCTGATGGCGCTTGGCTGTCTCGTTTTGGCAACCGGCCTGTCCGGCGGCCTCGTTTGGCAGTCGATGCAGAGTCGTGTCGTGCCTTACGTCGTCGAGGTCGATCGCTTCGGCGAGGCGCGCGCCGTTGCGCCGGCAATCCAGGACTATCAACCTTCCGATGCCCAGATCGCCTGGCATCTCGGCCGCTTCATCCAAAATGTCCGTTCCATATCAACCGACCCAGTGCTGGTACGGCAGAACTGGCTGGYGGCCTACGACTTTGCCACCGATCGTGCGGCGCTCTTCCTCAACGAGTATGCCAAGGCGAGCGATCCCTTCGGTCAGATCGGCACGCGCAGCGTGTCGGTGCAGGTGACCAGCGTGGTCAGAGCTTCCGAAAGCTCGTTCCAGGTCAAATGGACCGAGCAGGTTTTTGAGCGCGGCAGCCTAGCCAGAACGACGCGCTGGACGRCGATCCTCACCATCGTGATCCGCCCGCCAAGCAATACCGAGCAGCTGCGCAGCAACCCGCTCGGCGTCTTCATCAACGCCATCGACTGGTCGCGTGAGCTCGACAGCGCAGCCCCTGCATCCGTTTCCACGAAGGAGCCCGTCAATGACAAATAGAGCCCCATCGTTCCGTGCCGTGCTGATCCTGTCAGCGTCGGCAGCTGTCCTTTCCGCCTGCGCATCGAAGCCGGTGCCGCCGCCGGAGATTTCTTATGACACGGATGATTTCAAAGCAGCGGCAATCGAGAAGCCGCCGGAGAAGCCGGTCAAGATCGTCGAGGTGCCAAAGCCGCTGCCTTTGCCCGGCCAACTGCAGCCTGACCCAGGCAAGGTCGTCGAGGACAAGCGCACCCCGGAAGAACGTGTCGCCGAGGCCAACAAGGCGGCGACACAGCAGCCCACCAAATACGGCTATGTGAATGCGGTCCAGGTCTATCCCTTTGCCGATGRCGCCCTTTATCAGCTCTACGCAGCACCCGAGCGCGTCACCGATATCGCCCTGCAACCCGGCGAAAAGCTGACGTCAGTGTCCGCGGGCGATACGGTGCGTTGGGTCATTGGCGACACCGTGAGCGGCACCGGAGACAATCAGCGTACGCATGTGCTGGTAAAGCCTTTCGCGCCGGGGCTTAGCACCAATTTGGTGATCACCACCGAACGGCGGACGTATCACCTCCAGCTACAAAGCACTGAGAAGACCGCTATGGCGGCCATCTCATGGACCTATAGCGAGGACCAGATCATCGCGCTCCGGCAGAGAAACGCCCAAGCCGAGGCTGTCACGCCGGTGGCGTCGAATGTGGCACTCGAAAATATTCGCTTTCGCTATGCCATCTCAGGCGACACACCGCCCTGGAGGCCGACCCGTGCCTTCGATGACGGCAGCAAGGTCTATATCGAATTCCCAAGCCGTATTGACCAGGGCGAGGCGCCGCCGCTCTTCATCGTCGGAGCCGACGGCAGCAATCAGCTCGTCAACTACCGCATGCGCGGCAAGTACTACATCGTCGATCGCCTCTTTGCAGCCRCCGAACTGCGGCTGGGCGCCAAGCAGCAGCAGGTGGTGCGCATCACCCGGACTGACGGCCGGCAACCGGCGCGACTATCTCTCTTTTTCCCGGCTCGGCAGGTGAGGGGAGCGCCCCATGACTGATACGTCCCATTCCACCGCTGCCCCGAAGGTTGATCCCGAGCAGCTGCAGTTGCGAGCATCGCCGCGACGCGCCGTCCGATTCAGGCGCGGCGTGAYTATCGCGATCGCGGCGGTTGGATCTGGTGCAATATTCGGCGTCACCATGATGGCACTTCAGGGGCCGGCATGGCGCATCAAAGGTCTGGCGGAAGACCGGTACAATACCGAGCGCAAGCCGACAGCTGAAGGGCTCGATAGCCTGCCCAAGGACTATTCCGCGATCAAGCCAAAGGCGCCCGTGCTTGGGCCACCACTGCCGGGCGACCTCGGCCGGCCCATACTTGAGCGGCAACGCCAGCTCGGCATCGCGCCAGGGCAGGAGRCGTCCGCCGAGGAGCAGCGGCTTGCCCAGCAGGCAATTTCGGCGCGCGAGTCGCAAGTGATGTTCCGGATCGACAATCGACCGAAGCAGACAGATGCAACGGCCGGYGGGCAGGGTGCCCAGCAGCCATATGAGGCGCTTCCGCAAGCCRGTGCCGCCGGCACATCAGCTTCCGTTGCACCAGCCGAAGGCGACCAGAACAATCAGCAGCGCAAACTCGATTTCGTCAGCCAACGGAGTACGGGCGGGATCTACAATCCGCATGTGCTGCAGACGCCCGCATCACCCTATCAGCTGATGGCCGGCAGCGTGATCGCCGCCAGCCTCATCACAGGCATCAATTCGGATTTGCCTGGCMTCGTCGTGGCCCAGGTCACAGAGAATGTGCACGACACTGTCACAGGCAGCATCCTGCTCATTCCACAGGGCTCGCGCCTGATCGGCACCTAYGACAGCGTCGTTGCCTTTGGCCAGAAGCGTGCTTTGCTGGTCTGGCAGCGAATAATCCTTCCCGACGGCTCCTCGATCGAAATAGACAATCTGCCAGCGACAGACACTGCCGGCTATGCTGGGCTGGAGGACAAGGTGGATTTCCACACCTGGCAGCTGATCAAGGGCGTGGCTCTAGCAACGTTGCTGGGCGTCKGCACCGAATTGAGCTTTGGGGAAAATGAGAGCGACCTTGTCAAGGCGATCCGAGAATCCACGCAGCAGAACGTAAGTCAAGCGGGCCAGCGCATCACMGAAAAGAATCTAAACATCCAGCCCACCATCACCGTGCGCCCCGGTTGGCCGCTGCGCGTGATCGTACACAAGGACATCGTGCTGYGGCCCTACACGGGCTGAAAAGGAGGGCTCATGGTAAACCTGAAACTAGGAAAACTTCCGGACCGGACACCGTCGAAGATCACCATCACGGTCAGYGCCGAGTTAAGCCAAGCACTTAACGACTATGCTGTGCTTTACCGGCAGGCGTATGGCGAGTCCGAAACCGTGGCTGAGCTCATCCCATTCATRCTGTCGGAGTTCCTCGAAAGTGACCGAGGATTTGCCAAGGCCAGAAAGGAAGGCCTGCCGGGCGTCGGCGCATCGGAAAAGCCGCGACGGCAATCAGCTGCAAGATTGGACGACACATAGAGCGGGGTACTCGGGCTCGTCCGTCTAAAGAAACCGCTGACGATTGCAGCGCTCGGAACTCTGCTGAAGATAACCACGCCAATATCGAGCCGCTCTAATGGCCTCTCGCGGAGTGATTCACCGGAGACGCGCGTTTGAGTTCCGAGAAAACCGCAAACCAAAAGCGATAGTCGCGGTCGCGCCCATCAAAATGGGCCGTCAATGCGCAGTGAGCTGCGGCAGTCGTCGCGTCCGGCCCATAGACATCGAGAGCTGCTTTGGCCGCCTCATCCGGGTCYGCAAAATCCCAAAGCGATAGACTGCCACGATTTGCTCAATCGGCGCTGTCACGATCACGCTGATTCCCTGGCACGCCAAGACCTCCGGTTGTCCACCCCTCAGGCTTTCGCCTTGCGTTTCGCAGCAGGTTTTTTGGCAGGAGCAGACTTTCTTCCCAAACCTAACGATTTCGCCAGCGCTGATCGGGTGGCCGCGTAGTTCGGAGCGACCATGGGATAGTCCTTCGCCAATYCCCACTTCGCGCGGTATTCGTCGGGCGTCATCCCGTGTCGGGTTGCAAGATGGCGCTTAAGCGACTTGTRTTTCTGACCGTCTTCAAGACTGATGATATAGTCCGGGAACACCGATCTTTTAGGATTGACTGCTGGCTTCTGCGCGGGTGCTTCTTCTGGAGCTGTTTGCCCAATATTAGACAATGCCGAATTAACGCTGGCGATCAAATCCGGCAGTCCAGATACGGGGACTGGATTCTTTTGGACGTAAGCGGAAACGAYATCTGCGGTAAGTTCGATCAGATTATTGCCGGCTTCTTCGGACATGTCAGGCTCCAGGGTCACAAATCTATACGCTCATAGCCCTCAATCCAGCAACGTGCAACGTACCGGCGAGCTAGATCTGTGCTGATCACTTAGAGCTAGGCAGCAGCGGATGAAAGCGCGTCGCAAGGTCGGCTCTCGTTGCTAGGAAACGATAGAGTCAAAGGCGTGCATGCCGCCACGGCGGCTACATTGTTGCAGGCTTTTCAACAGTGTAGCAATCTGACGGTATTGCTGACGGTATTCTTGTGCTAGTTGGTTAAAGTTTATCAAAGAAATCAATGAGATGATGTTCGGATTGATGATCGAGTGGGAATGATTCACGTCTATCCGAACGCCGTCGAATTTACGCCTGAGTTCGATCTAAGTCGCTGAAATTAAAAACAGTTTTTGTCGAGAGCTTTCGCTGGCTATCGGCGTGCATCGTTCGGTTTTGCCGGACTGCCTGCCGGACCTCAGCCATACGATGAGTTTTTGACAGTACCGTCACGTTCTAGGGAGCTGATGACGGTGCTTTTTCAGATTAAAGCGCTGAAAATTAAAAGAAATTTCCGCCGATAGCCCGAAACCTGATAACGGTACTTTTGGAAGGGCAGTCGGGATGCCGACGGACGCCGCTCTCAAAGCTTGAAACCAAAAGAAAAATCTACAAGGTAGCGGGACCGCTGCGCCATCTGGCCTTGCGCCCAAATCGGACCGATCCGCGCATGTGACTTGTTGGGTGAGTTTGAACGGTCGCTGCTTCCAAGTATTGCAACGGATCAGCCTTTCGGAGGTCCGATCGTCACGCCGACTTGTCGTCAGGGTGCCCAAGCTCGCAGAACCAGCCGCCGAGATATTTCACCGACGGCCTTTTCGGGTCTGGAACAGGCGTCTTCGCCTCGACGGCGGCGCGGAATGGCTCGGCGCTGTCCTGCGGGATGAAGCCGAGATGATCCGCGCCGCTGTTGTCGACCATCTTCAGCGTGTTGTTGGAAATGCCGAAGGAGATCGTATGGCCGACCCGCGGCGCGGTCAGCGACGCCTCGACCAGGCGCACGCAATCGGCGAATGAGAGATAGGACCACAACATGCGCCGGTCGGTCGGCTCGGGGAAGGACGAGAAGATGCGCAGGCACACCGTCTCAATGCCGAACTTGTCCCAATAGAGYCGGCTGAGGCTTTCAACGAAATTCTTCGAAACGCCGTACAGGCTGTCGGGGCGCACCGGCGCGTCGACGCCGATATGAGCCTCGACCTCATGATAACCGATGGCGTGCACCGACGACGCATAGATCACGCGCTTCGCGCCGTGTTTCCGGGCGCCCTCGTAGATGTGGTAGGAGCCGCGGATGCTGGAATCGAGGATGGTCTGCCAGGGGCTTTCCAGCGAGGCACCGCCGAAATGCACGATAGCATCGCAGTCCTTGGTGGCCGCGATGGTCGCTTCCATGTCGGAAAGATCGAAGACCGCCTCTTCCTCGTGCGACGCGAGGTCGTCGAAGGGTTGGCGGCCRGCCAGCCGGATCTTGGCCGCAAGCGGCGCCAGCCCCTTTCTCAACTGCGAGCCGAGCCGGCCGGCGGCGCCAGTGATCAGGATACGTTCGTAGTGCGGCATCGTTTACTCCACTTGCGCGACGGCGGCATGGATCCGCGAAATCGCCTCGGTCAATACTTCTTCGCGGGTCGCGGTCGAGATGCGGAAATAAGGTGACAGTCCATAGGCGACGCCCGGTACCGACGCCACGCGGCCTTCGTTGAGAAGATAGTTTGCCACCGCGGTATCGTCTTCGAGCACCACGCCCTTGGGCGTCTTGCGGCCGATCAGGCTGGCGCAGCCAATATAGGCGTAGAAGGCACCCTCCGGCGGCGAGAGCGTGAGGCCGTTGATCCGCCTGATTCCGTCAACGACGAGGTTGCGACGCGCCTCGAAGGCCTGACGGAAGCGTGCGACCTCGTCCTGCGGGCCATTGAGCGCGGCAACCGTCGCGGCTTGTGCGACTGAACAGACGGAGGTGCAGGACTGGCTCTGGATCGTCGACATCGCCTTGACGAGCGGCGCGGGTCCTGCCGCATAGCCGACGCGCCAGCCGGTCATCGCATAGGATTTCGAGACGCCGTTGACGATCAGCGTGCGGTCCTTGAGCTCAGGGCAGGCCTTGCCGAAGGACACGAATTCGCGCCCGTCGAACAGGATGTGCTCGTAGATCTCGTCCGAGAGGACAAGCACATGCGGGTGCTTGGCCAGCACCGCGCCCAGCGCCTTGAGATCGGATTCTGAATACACCGCGCCGGACGGATTGCCGGGCATGTTGAGGAAGAGCCATTTCGTTCTTGGCGTGATCGCCTTTTCCAGCAAGGCCGGTGTCAACCGGAAGCCGGTTGTCTCCKGACACTCGACGATGACCGGCGTGCCGCCCAGCAGCTTCACCATCTCGGGATAGGAGACGAAGTACGGCGCCGGCAGGATCGCCTCGTCGCCGGTCTCCAGCGTCGCCATCAGCGCGTTGAAGATGATCTGCTTGGCGCCATTCGCAACGACGATATCGTCGCCCGTGTAGTCCAGCCCGTTCTCGCGACGGAACTTGCCGGCTATCGCCTCGCGCACTTCGGCTGTGCCGGCGGCGGCTGTGTAGAGCGTCTGGCCAGCCTTGGCCGCGAAATGGGCGGCATCGATGATGTGGAGGGGAGTCGGGAAATCGGGCTCGCCCAGTCCGAGATCGATCACGTCAACACCCTTGGCGCGCAGCGCCTTGRCGGCTTGGGAAGCCGCCATCGAAGCCGATGGCTTCACCACAGACAGGCGCGAGGAAACATAGCTCATCGGTCGTTCTCCGAAACGTATCCTTTGGATCGGTCGTTGGCCTTGGCATCGGCGCTGCGCCTGGCCGGATCGCCATAGCCGCCGCCGCCCGGCAGTTCGAGGATCAGCCGGCGCCCTGCCGGCACATGCTGCCAGCCCTTCGGGCGCATCTTCGTGCCGTCATCGAGCCTCACCACACCGGCGACGCCGGGCTTGCCGCCATTGCGCCCGCGCGGCGGGTGATTCACGCGGTCGAACATGGCCGAGAAGTCAAATTCGTGGCCCTCGGTCGCAGCGATCTCGATGATCTGCCCGAGGCCGCCGCGGAACTCGCCGTCGCCGCCGGAGTTCGGGCGCAGCTCCTTGCGCCAGATGACGATCGGGCCGGTGTGCTCCGTCGCCTCGATCGGCATCGTGTGCACGCCAGACGGGAAGGCCGTCGCCGACAATCCGTCGAGCTCGGGGCGCGCGCCCATACCGCCGGAGTTGAACATCAGCACTTCAGCGCGGCGGCCGGCGCTGCCGGCGACCGGCCGTGCCGAGATGTGGATGTTCCACAGCGCGCCGGCACCTTCAGCAAGGATCCTGCCGGGCAGCGCCTTGGCGAATGCGCCCAGCACCAGATCGGGAACCATGTGGCCGAAGATGTGCCTCAGCGCCACCGGCGCCGGCCGCACGGCATTGAGGATATTGACGGGCGAGGACACGGTGAAGAAGGCGAGAGAGGCGGCATTGTTGGGGATGTCCGGCGCCACCATGCATTTCAGCGCGTAGCACGCATAGGCCTTGCTGTAGATGATCGGGCAATTGATGCCCCAGCGGCTCATCGGATCGGTGCCGGTGAAGTCGACCTCGACATGATCGTCACGGACCGAAACCGTGGCCGCGAGCTTGACCGGCTCGTCGTAACCGTCGGTCACCAACTCGTTCGACCAGCTTCCCTTCGGCAGCGCCTCGATGCGTTCGAGCATGGCGTCGCGGGTGCGCGAGAAGATGAACTCGCCGAGCCCGTCGAGCGAGGTCAGGCCGATCTCCTTCATCATGTCGACGAGACGTCGGTGGCCGACCTCGTTGCAGGCGGCGAGCGAATAGAAATCGCCGACAACCTGGTTGGGCTCGCGGACATTGGCGCGCAGGATCCTGACCAGATCGAGATTGACCCTGYCCTTTTCCGCGAACTTCATGATCGGGAGCTGAATGCCTTCCTCGTAGACCGACTTGCCGTCGGCGCCGAAGCCGCGCCCGCCGACATCGACGACATGCGCGGTGCAGGCGAAGAAGGCCACCAATTCCCCGTTCAGGAAGGACGGCGACACCATAGTGATGTCGTGCAGATGGCCCGTGCCCTGCCAGGGGTCGTTGGTGACGTAGGTGTCGCCCTCGAACATTTGATCGCGCGGGATCTCGTTCATGAAATGCAGCACGGCCTCGGCCATGGTGTTGACGTGGCCCGGCGTGCCGGTGACCGCCTGTGCCAGCATCTGGCCGCGCGGATCGAACACGCCGGCCGACAGGTCGCCGGACTCGCGAACCGAAGTCGAGAAGGCGGTGCGCAGCAGAGTAAGCGCCTGCTCCTCGACCACCGAGATCAACCGGTTCCACATGACCTGCATGCGGATTTCGCCAATATCGCTCATGCCTGGCTGCCTTTGCGGATCAGGAGGATTGCGCCGTCGCTCTGGATGACGGCATCGAAGCTGGTGGTGACGACGGTCGAGGTTTCGCGCTCGACGATGACGGCCGGGCCCGCCACGCGATCGCCGGCGCAGAGCGTATCGCGCTCGACGATACCGTAGCTGCGCGGCGCGCCGCTGACCGGATCGAACACCTCGCGGGTCGTTGTCGGCTCGCTGGTCTTCTTGCCGGCGATGAGCTCGTGCCTTGTGACGGCAGGCCGAACGTCCGTCGCCTTGACCGACCAGGTGACGATCTCGATCTCCAACCCGTCGAGCCCGTCGATGGCGCGGCCGAAGAAGCGCTGGTAGCTGGTCTCGAAAAGCTCCTTGAGCTTGGTGACCGCATCGCCGCCGAACGGCTCGTCGGCGACCGGCACCGGAATTTCCCAGCCCTGGCCGGCGTAGCGCATGAAGGCGGTGATCTCACAGACGATTTGGCCGCTGGCGCCGGTGCGCACAAAGCCTTCGGCGGAGGCCTTGAGGTCCGCAAGCAACGCGTTGACTTCGGCCGGCTTGAACCGCGACAGGCGGGTGAGCCTCGAGGCCAGCGCCTCGTAGCCGAAGGGGGCCTTGAGGAAGCCGATCGCCGAGCCGACGCCGGCGCCGCGCGGCACGATGCACTGGTCGATGCCGAGCTTCTCGCACAGCCTTGCCGCGTGCAGCGGCGCGGCGCCGCCAAAAGCGATCATCAGATTGTCGGAGATGTTCTTGCCGTTCTCGACGGCATGGACGCGGGCGGCGTTCGCCATGTTCTCGTCCACCACCTCGCAAATACCGAAGGCGGTCGACATTGCATCGAGCGACAGGCGCTCGCCGACATCGCGCATGATGGCCTGTTCGGATGCAGCCGTGTCGAGCCTGATCGCGCCGCCGGCGAAATTGTGTGGATCGAGCTTGCCAAGTACCAAATCGGCGTCGGTGATCGCCGGACGTTTGCCGCCGCGGCCGTAACAGGCCGGGCCCGGCTCGGATCCGGCGCTTTCCGGCCCGGTCTGGATGCGGCCCATGGCGTCGACCCAGGCGATGGAGCCGCCGCCGGCGCCGATCTCGATCATCTCGATGACGGGAATAGAGATCGGCATGCCGGAGCCTTTGCAGAACCGATAGGTTCGCGCCACTTCGAAAGTTCTCGCCGTGCGCGGCGCGTAGTCCTCGATCAGGCAGATCTTGGCGGTGGTTCCGCCCATATCATAGGAAACGACCTTTTCCAGGCCGAAGCGCCTAGCAATGTCGGCGGCGAAGATGGCGCCGCCCGCGGGTCCGGACTCGACCAGCCGCACAGGGAATTCCGAAGCAGTTTCCACCGAGATCAGCCCGCCGCCGGAATGGATCATGAAGACGGGGCATTCGGCGCCCATGTCCTTCAGGCGCGTCTGCAGGCGGGCGAGGTAGTCGGCCATCTGCGGCCGCACATAGGCGTTGGCGCAGACCGTATTGAAGCGCTCGAACTCGCGCATCTGCGGCGAGACTTCGGCGCTGATCGAAATCGGGATGTCGAGCTTGCGCGAGAGGATCTCGCGCGCCCGGCGTTCGTGGTCCGGATTGGCGTAGGCGTGGATGAAGCCGATCGCCACCGAGCCGAAGCCACCGGCCGCGATGCGTTCGGCGATCTCTTCCAGGGCAGCTTCGTCGAGCGGCTGCAGTTCCTGGCCTTCCGCGCCGATGCGACCCTTGATCGTGAAGCGGTCCTCGCGCGGGATCAGCGGCGTCGGCAGCTGCAAGTTAAGGTCATATTGCTCGAAGCGGTTTTCCGTCCGCATCTCGATCACGTCGCGGAACCCTTCCGTCGTGACGAGTGCGGTCTTCGCGCCCCGGCGCTCGATCAGCGCGTTGGTCGCGAGCGTCGTGCCGTGGATGATGATGCCGATTTCGGCCGGCGCAATTCCGCCATCGCGGGTGACGATGGYGATGCCGTCAAGGATCGCCTGCTCGGGCGCCGAATAATTGGTCAGGACCTTGGTCGAGAACATCGTCCCTCTGACATCCAGGGCGATGTCGGTGAAGGTGCCGCCGATGTCCGCGCCGAGACGGATGTCGTCAGTTCTGGAAGTCATGCCTTGGCCTTCTGGGAAGCGAGCGCGGCGTCGCGCATCTGGGAGAGGGTCTGCCGGGGCGTGAGCGCTTCGGGCGAGATGGCGATGTCGAGCACCGCGCCCGTTGCAGACTTCAGCGCCCGCTCGAACGCCGCGGCGAAATCTCTGGTGGACTCGACCCGCTCGGCGTGGAAGCCATAGGCCTTTGCCAGCGCGACGAAGTCAGGGTTCTCGAGCGAGGTTCCGGAGACGCGGGCTGGATAGTTGCGCTCCTGATGCGCGCGGATTGTGCCGTAGATGCCGTTGTTGATGATCAGCACGATCGGCTGCGCGCCGGCCTGCATTGCCGTGCCCAGTTCCTGGCAGTTCATCTGGAAGTCGCCGTCGCCGGCGAAGCAGACGACCGTGCGCTCCGGATATGCCACCTTCGCGGCGATCGCGGCCGGCAGGCCATAGCCCATGGCGCCCGATTGCGGGGCAAGCAGACGCGCCTTAGGCCCGAACCTGAAGAACTTGTTCGGCCACACGGTGAAATTGCCGGCGCCGTTGGTGAGGATGACGTCAGCAGGCAAAGTCTCGCGCAACCAGGCGCTCACCGCGACCATATCGACCGGGCCGGGCTGGACGGGCGCGGCGAATGTGTCTCCGTAAGCCTTGCGCGCCGCAGCGCGCCAGTCGGCCCAGGCGCCTTTGATTGGGGTGAGTGCCTTCGCGAAGGCGTTCGGGCCGGCATGGATGCCGATCGCCGGCACGTAGATCTTGCCGATCTCGCGGTCGGAACCGTGGACATGGATCAGCTTCTGCCGCGGTACGGGGACTTCCAGTAGCGTGTAGCCGTCGGTCGTCATCTCGCCGAAGCGGACATTGACGGCAAGGATCACGTCCGCGTCGCGGATCAGGTTCTTCACATGCGGCACCATGCCGACGCCGGCCTCACCGACGAAGACCGGCGAGTGGTTGTCGAACTGGTCCTGATAGCGGAAGGCCGCGACGACCGGGATGTCGGAGGCTTCGGCGAAGGCCTGGAGCGCGGCGCGTCCGTCCGCGGTCCAGTTAGCGCCGCCCATGAGCAGGACCGGCCTCTCGGCCGCGGCCAACATCTTGAGCGCGGCAGCAGTCGCCTCCTGTGTCGGCGCGGGCTCGAAAATCGCTGCCGGCCCGCTGAGCGGCACGGCCTCGGTCGCGGTGGTCAGCATGTCTTCCGGCAGCGCGACCACGACGGGGCCGGGCCGCCCGGTCAAGGCCGTGGTCCAGGCCCGCGCAACGATCTCGGGAAGGCGCTCGACGTCGTCGATCTCGACCGCCCATTTGGCGACGGTTCCGTACACCGCCCGGTAGTCGATCTCCTGGAAGGCCTCGCGCCCCTTCATGTCGGTGCCGACCTGGCCGACAAACAGGATCATCGGCGAGCTGTCCTGCATGGCGGTATGGACGCCGATGCTGGCATTGGTGACACCCGGGCCGCGGGTGACGAAGCAGATGCCCGGCGTGCCCGTCAGCTTGCCGTAGGCGGAAGCCATGAAGGCCGCGCCGCCTTCGTTGCGGCAGAGCACATAGTCCAGCTTGCCGCGCGTGTCGTGCAGCGCGTCGAGAACGGCGAGATAGCTTTCGCCTGGAACGCCGAAGCTCTTGGTCGCGCCCAGCGCAATCAGGCACTCCACAAGAAGGCGACCGCCATTGCGGACCATGCTTCGACATCCTCTTAGGCTGGCGGCAAGCGGACCGAGCCTGCCTTTCGGAACTATACCTGCACTCTGGCGGGCCGCCGCGAAATCAAGAAATG
>NZ_MDFL01000119.1 GCF_001854785.1 Mesorhizobium sp. ORS 3428 | reverse complement strand
CGGACATTGACGGCAAGGATCACGTCCGCGTCGCGGATCAGGTTCTTCACATGCGGCACCATGCCGACGCCGGCCTCACCGACGAAGACCGGCGAGTGGTTGTCGAACTGGTCCTGATAGCGGAAGGCCGCGACGACCGGGATGTCGGAGGCTTCGGCGAAGGCCTGGAGCGCGGCGCGTCCGTCCGCGGTCCAGTTAGCGCCGCCCATGAGCAGGACCGGCCTCTCGGCCGCGGCCAACATCTTGAGCGCGGCAGCAGTCGCCTCCTGTGTCGGCGCGGGCTCGAAAATCGCTGCCGGCCCGCTGAGCGGCACGGCCTCGGTCGCGGTGGTCAGCATGTCTTCCGGCAGCGCGACCACGACGGGGCCGGGCCGCCCGGTCAAGGCCGTGGTCCAGGCCCGCGCAACGATCTCGGGAAGGCGCTCGACGTCGTCGATCTCGACCGCCCATTTGGCGACGGTTCCGTACACCGCCCGGTAGTCGATCTCCTGGAAGGCCTCGCGCCCCTTCATGTCGGTGCCGACCTGGCCGACAAACAGGATCATCGGCGAGCTGTCCTGCATGGCGGTATGGACGCCGATGCTGGCATTGGTGACACCCGGGCCGCGGGTGACGAAGCAGATGCCCGGCGTGCCCGTCAGCTTGCCGTAGGCGGAAGCCATGAAGGCCGCGCCGCCTTCGTTGCGGCAGAGCACATAGTCCAGCTTGCCGCGCGTGTCGTGCAGCGCGTCGAGAACGGCGAGATAGCTTTCGCCTGGAACGCCGAAGCTCTTGGTCGCGCCCAGCGCAATCAGGCACTCCACAAGAAGGCGACCGCCATTGCGGACCATGCTTCGACATCCTCTTAGGCTGGCGGCAAGCRGACCGAGCCTGCCTTTCGGAACTATACCTGCACTCTGGCGGGCCGCCGCGAAATCAAGAAATGCGGTCCAATCGAAAGTTTTTCTTTATTGTGGAGGGCGAACCAGAACGCCGGGATTCATGATACCCTGCGGATCGAACGCGTCCTTCAGCCGCGTCATGAGGTCCCGCTCCACGGAACTGCGAATCCGGTCGGYCATGGCAATCTTGGCGCGTCCTAACCCGTGCTCGGCCGCGAAGCTGCCGCCCATTTCGGTGGCTAAAGATGCCAGCGCCTCGGCGAATTCTCCGGCCTTGCCGTCGAAATCGGCGCGGCCTTCGGGCGGCGACAGATTGTAGTGGATGTTGCCGTCGCCGAGATGCCCGAACGGGCTGATCCGCACGCCGGGCAGGATGCCGTCGCAAATCTTCGCGCCCGCCTCGATGAAGCGGGCGATGGCGCCGGGAGGCACCGCGATGTCGTGCTTGAGCTGCTCGCCTTCCAGCCGCTGCCCCTCGGGCTGTTCCTCGCGCAGGCGCCAGAATTGCGCGCGCTGCGCACCCGAACTGGCCAGCGCGCCATCCACGACCAGGCCTTGCTCCATGCCCCATTCCAGGGCCGCATTCAGTATGTCGTCGAGAGGAACGCGCATGGAGCCCGACGCCAGCTCGACGAGCAGATAGACGTCGCCCCGTGTCTCCAACTGATAGGCGAGGTCCGGCAGGTGCTTGAGCGCCAGTTCCAGCCCGACATTGGAGAAGAATTCGAGCCCGGCCAGGAACTCCCCCGCCTCGCCGCGCAGGTGGGCGCCGAAGGAAACGGCGGCGGCAAAATCCGACATCACCAGGAGCGCGCTCGCCTGCTGTTTTGRCCTGGGGTGGAGCTTGAGCACTGCACGCGTGACAATGCCCAACGTGCCTTCCGCGCCGCAGAACAGCTTGCGCAGCTGGTAGCCGGCATTGTCCTTCTGCACCGCGCGAAGGCCGTCCCACACCTTGCCATCCGGCATCACGACTTCGAGGYCCAGCACAAGGTCCTGCATCATGCCGTAGCGAAACGCCTGGCTGCCGCCGGCATTGGTGCCGATCAGCCCGCCGATCCTGGCGCTGCCTTCGGCGCCGAGATGCATCGGAAACATCAGGCCATGCGGCTCCAGCGCTTCGTGCAACGCGGCAAGCACCACGCCCGCCTCAACCACGATCGACCCGCTCTCCGGGTCCGGTTGGCCGATCGCCGTCATGCGCGAAAGCGAGACGATCACCGCATTCGCCTCGTCGGCGACGGCGCCGCCACACAGGCCCGTATTTCCGCCTTGCGGGATCACTGCCACGCCTGCCTCCCGGCACGCCTTGACGACTGCCGCGACTTCAGCGGTGCTCGCCGGCCTGGCAACRCCCAGAGGCGCGACGCCATAGCGGTTGAGCCAATCGCGCTGGAAAGGCTCGGCGTCAGTCCCCGAAAGCCAGCCTTTCGGTCCGAGAATTGCCGGCAATGCGCTAATGGGATCAGCCATCGGGATACCTGAGGGGTTCGAAGCGCCGCGCATGGACAGGCGTGCCGTCCAACTCAATGACCCAGGACCTGCGACAGGAACTGCCGCGTGCGCTTGTTGCGGCAAGAGGTGAAGAACTCCTCCGGCGGCGCCTCCTCGACGATCTCGCCGCCGTCCATGAAAATCACCCGGTCCGCGACACGGCGCGCGAAGCCCATCTCGTGCGTGACGCAAATCATCGTCATGCCATCCGAGGCGAGGGTCACCATGACATCCAGCACCTCCGCGATCATTTCCGGATCGAGCGCGGATGTCGGCTCGTCGAAAAGCATGATCTGCGGCTGCATGCAGAGCGCGCGCGCAATCGCAACACGCTGCTGCTGGCCACCGGAAAGCTGGCCGGGGAATTTCATCGCCTGCTCGGGAATGCGGACCTTCTCCAGATAGCGCCGGGCAGTCGCCTCGGCTTCCGCGCGCGGCCGCTTGCGCACGATCATCGGTGCGATCATGCAGTTCTCCAGCACCGTCATGTGCGGAAACAGGTTGAAATGCTGGAACACCATGCCGACTTCGCGCCTGATCTCGTCGATGTTGGCGACATCGTCGTTGAGCTCGGTGCCGAGCACGGTGATGYGGCCGCCATTGTGCTGCTCGAGCCGGTTGATGCAGCGGATCATAGTCGACTTGCCGGAGCCGGAGGGCCCGCAGATGACGATCCGCTCTCCGCGCTTCACGGAAAGGTTTATCTTCCGCAGCGCGTGGAACGAGCCGTAATATTTGTCGAGGTTGGCGATATGAACAGCGGGTCCGGATGATTGCGTCGAATTCACGTGCGTGCCTCCTCTACCGTTCGCCGACCGACATGCGCCGTTCGAGGAAAGCGCCGTAGCGTGACAGGCTGAAAACGAAGACGAAATAGATGAAGGCGATGAATGCATAGACCTCGACATAGGCGAAGCGCCATTCGCCGGTGCCGTAGGCGGCATTGCCGGAAGCCAGAATCTCGAAGAAGCCGACGATCACCACCAGCGAGGTCTCCTTGAACGAGATGACGAACTGGTTGATCGTCGCCGGCAGCGCGTTGCGCATGGCCTGCGGCAACAGGATGCGGCCGATGCGCTGCCAATAGCTCATGCCGAGRGCCATGGCGGCTTCTTCCTGTCCCTTCGGAACGCCCTGCATGCCGCCCCTGACGATCTCCGCCTGGTAAGCCGAGAAGAACAGGGCGGAGCCCAGGATCACGCGGTAGAGCTTGTCGCCCACCAGCCATTGCGGCAGGGCGAAGGGCAGAACGACGGCGAAGGTGAAGAGGATCGAGATCAGCGGCAGCGAGCGCACTCCGTCGATGATGAGGCCCGTGGTTCGCGATATCCAGGGCAGCTCGGAGCGGCGCAGCAGAGCCAGGCAGATCGCCAGCGGGAAGCCGATCAGGCAGGTGGTGACGAAGATGAAGAGGGTGAGCGCCAGCCCGCCCCAGGCTTCCTCGCCGACATAGGGCAGGCCAAGCACGCCGCCCTTCATCAGCACGTAGTAGAGGGCGGCTCCGGTTCCCCAGACGAGCGCGATGCGGCGGCCGGTCCAGAAGGCCGGCATGCAGCTCAACGCCGTCATCACCACCACAGTGACGCAGGCAAGCGCCGAGCGCCACTGCTCCTCGAAGGGATAGAGGCCGAACAGGATGATGCGCCACCTGGCCGCGATGACCGACCAGCAGGCCCCGGCCGCCGCCTGGCAGGCCTCGGGCCCGCCGCTCGTGGTGAAGACGGCCGACAAGACCGCCCAGTTGAGCAGCTTCCAGGCAACGAAAACCATGATCGCCAGGGAGATCAGCGACAACAGCGACTGAAGCGGTGTCGTGAAGAAGCGCCGCCTCAGGTCCTCGATCCTGCCCGGGGCAGGGGGAGCGACAACGACCATCTCCATCTCTCTCATCCCCTCAGTTGATTGCCCTTGAGGGCAATGGCCTTGTTGATGCGGTTGAACACGGCGGCGAGGCTGAGATTGATGGCGAGGAAGCCCGCCATCAGGATGCCGATCGCTTCCAGCGTCTGGCCGGAGTGGTTGATCGTCAGCGCCACGACCATGAAGAAGTCGCTGAAGCCCACCGCAATGCCCATCGTCGTCGCCTTCATCAGCCAGACATACTGGTTGGCGAGGATCGGCAGCATGGCTCGCAGCGCCAGCGGCAGCCGCACCAATGTGAAGACCCGCCAGGGGCTCAGCCCCAGCGAAAGTGCCGCCTCCATCTGGCCTTTGCCGACAGYCTTGAACCCGCCGCGCACGATCTCGGCGATATAGGAGCCGCCATAGATCGCTATGGCGACCGCAAGCGCGGAAAACTCGGGCGGAATGCGCAGGCCGCCCTTGAGATTGAGGCCTTGCAGGGCGGGGAAGTCGAGCAGCGGCAGGTCGGGTTGCCGGCCGATTGCGAGGATGAAGGCTGCGCAGGCGAGTGCCGCCGCGGCGCCGGCAAGCTGGATGCCGAGGCGTTCACCTACCGGGCGGCTGAGGCGCGATGTCCGTCCGAGCCAGACAGGAAGCGCGAGCGTCCCGATCACGGCGATTGCCGTCGCCGCGAGCGCCATGCCGCCTACGTTTGGAACCGGCACATAGAGGCCCCGGCTGGTCAGAAGCATGCCCCAGGCCTGATGCGCGGCGCGCGGGGTCGGCAGGTGCGTGATGACGGCGTACCAGAAGAACACCTGGAGGATCAGCGGGATGTTGCGGAAGATGTCGACATAGGTGCGGCCCAACAACTGGGCGAGCTCGTTCGTAGAGGTCCGCGCCAGTCCGACGATCGTCCCGACAATCGTCGCCAGGATCAGCCCGACGCTTCCCAGGAACAGCGTGTTGATGACACCAATGAGGAAGTACCACCAATAGGGGTCGGTGGGAGCGGCCGGCAGGAGCGAGAAGCTGACATCCCAGCCCGTCGACTTGAACAGGAAGTCGAAGCCGGAGGTGATGCCTTGCTGCGCAAGGTTCCGCCGCGCGATCATCGCGCAAGCAAGCACCATCGCGGCAAGCGAGCCGACATAAAGGACCTGCAGCAGCGTGTTGCGGACCCTCTGATTTCTCAGCAGGCTGACCATCATGGTCTTCCCCGAATTGTCGCCGGCTCCGCCTGGCGATGGCCAGGCAGAGCCCTGCGAGGGATGCGTTGAGAGCGGATCAGTCGATCACCAGCGGGAACAGGACGCCGCCATTGTTCCAGAGGTTGGTCAGTTCGCGATCCATCTTGTAGGGCGAGTCCTTGCCGAGATCGCGTTCGAAGATCTCGCCGTAATTGCCGACCTTCTTGATCACGTTGTAGGCCCAGTCGTCGGACAGCCCGAGACCCTTGCCCATGCCGGGTGTGACGCCAAGGAACTTGGCGACCTGCGGCGAGGTTGGCTTGGCCTTGATCTCGTCGACATTCTTGGAGGTGATGCCTTCCTGCTCGGCAAAGATCAGCGCGCTGAGCGTCCAGTTGGCAATGTCGACCCAGTTGTCGTCGCCCTGGCGCATGATCATGACTTCGGGTTCGACCGCGAGCACGTCGGGCAGGATGACATGGTCCTCGACCTTGCTCTTGGCGATGCGGGCAATGGCCAGTGTCGGCCCCCACTGCGCATAGAGATCGCAGCGTCCGGAGAAATAGGCCTGCTCGAGCTCCTCAGTCTTTTCGATGACGACAGGCTCGAGCTTGATGCCGATCTTCTGCGCGTAAGCGGCGACCTGCTGCTCCTGCGAGGTGCCGGCCGGAATACAGATCGTGCCGCCATTGGCATCCTTGAGCGACTTCAGGTTGAGCTCCTTGTGCGCCATCACCTTGGTCGTGCCGAGGTAATAGGACATGGAGAATTGCAAGCCGAGTTCGGTGTCGCGGCTCAGCGTGCCGCCCGATGCCTTGATGATGATATCGACATCGCCCGACTGGAGCGACGGCCAGCGCTGCGCCCAGCTGATCGGCACGATCTTCAGCTTCGCCGGATCACCGAACACGGCGGTCGCCACCGCCTTGCAGAGGTCGATGTCCATGCCCTTCCAGTTGCCTTTGTTGTCCACCTCGGCGAAGCCGAGATAGGAGCCGTCATGGCCGGTGCAGTTGAGCGCGCCGCGCGCCTTGACGGTCTCCAGCGTCTTGCCGCCGGCCGCCTCGGCCGGCGCCGCGAAATGAACCAGGCCAAGGGCCATGGCTGCGGCCCCCCATTTCATCATTTTCATGTTTGTTGTCTCCACTGTTGAGGTTCACTTGTTCTTGTTGTTGGGGGGCCGAAACAGGCTTCGGACCCCGGTCGCGAAAACCGCTCCTAATCGGAGAGCGGGATCGGTTTCGGCAGAGAGAGCTTGAGGTCGCTCCCCCAATCCTGCTGGACGAGCCAGCGGTGCAGGGCAGCCACCGCCTTCACGCGCAGATGGCCGCGGGGCATGACGAGGTAGAAGCCAGGCACTTCCTCGGGCTTCATGTCTGAAAGCGCGTCGCGGCCGAGCGGCGCGACCAGCGCGCCGGAGCGCAAATCCTCCTCGGCGTCGATGACCGAGACCAAGCCCACGCCGATGCCCTGGAGCGTCGCMCGGCGCATGGTCGCGGCGTCGTCGAAGCCGATGCTGCGGTCGCCCTGCGTCTGCTCGACGGCGAGATGGCGCAATATGTCAGGCCACAGCCGCTTCGACTTTACGGTGTCGAGCAGGGTGAACCGCGTCAGGTCCTGCGCCGACTTGATCTTCTCGCCGATCGCCGGCGTRCAGCAGATGATCTTCGGATCCGGTACCAGCAGGGTGGTCTCGTAGTCCGRCCAGTTGCCGTAGCCCCACTGCACCGTCATATCGATGTCGTCGCGTCCGAAGTCAGGCAGGTCGACCATCGTCGTCAGGCRCAGGTCCGCACCCGGCAGGATCTCGCGGAACAGCGACAGCCGTGGCAGCAGATAATGCGTGGCGAAGTACGGGCTCGCATTGAGGTTGATGCGGTCCCGGTAGTTCGACTTGGTGACGCGGCGAACGCCTTCGGAAAACTCGTCGAAGCCGGCCTTGACGTAATGCGAGAGCAGGATCGCCGACTCGGTCAGTTCGATCGAGCGGCCCTTGCGCTCGAACAGGGTGACCTGGAGCGTGTCTTCCAAGAGCTTGATCTGCTGACCGACGGCCTGCGGCGTCACCAGAAGCTCGTCGGCGGCCTGCCGAAAGCTCTTGTGCTGCACGACTGCATGGAAGACGCGCAGTGCATTGAGCGAGGGAAGGCGAAGCTTGCCGGCCATCGTAAATTCCGCCTCCTTTCGTTGATCATGCACTGCCTATTTCAGTCGCCGCCGGCTTCTGAAATAGATTTAGGCGTATATGTAACCGCCTGAGACGATTACGTTTTCTCCGGTCATGTAGGTGTTCTTCGGTCCGCCGGTCATGAGCACCCACTCGGCGATCTCTGTCGGCTCGGCGCCGCGGCCGAGGGGGCTGGCCTTGGCGAGTTCCTCAAGGAAGCCGAGGGCTTTCGCCTTCTCGGTGGYCATGCCGGCTGGCGCGACCGAGTTCACCAGGATCCCGTCCTTCGCGACGTGATGGGCGAAGGAGCGCGTGAGGCTGACGACGGCGGCCTTGGTCGCCGCATAATGGGCGTTCTGCGGATGCGCCTTGAAGGCGTCGACGGAGGTAAGGTTCACGATCCGCCCCCGCACATGGGCTTTCGGCTCCTGCGACTGCATATGGCGCACGGCGGCTACCATCATATGGTAGGTGCCCTTGATGTTGATGCCGTTGGAGGCGTCCCACTCGGCGTCAGTGATCTCGAGGAGCGGACGGCGAGGATAGATCGCGGCGCAGTTGATCAGCGTGTCGATGCGCCCGAGCTTCGATGCGATGGCGTCGAAGGTGGCGTGGCATTGCGGGCCGACCTGGATGTCGCAGGCCGCGGCCGCGGTCGGCAGGCCCTTGGCCTTCGCCGGTTCGAGCGCGCTTTCGGCCGCTTCCTTGTTGATGTCGATGATGYCGATCTTTGCTGCCCCGGCCTCGACGGCCATGCGGGCGAGAAGAGCACCGAGGCCGGCGCYGCCGCCAACGATCAGAACGGAAAGATCCTTCATTCCAGTTTTCCTTACTTGGTGCCGCTGGGCGAGGTCGGCCACGTCGGCATGATGTCGAAACGGGTAACGTCGGCCCATGCAGGGAGCGCCAGCACGGCGACAACCATCCTGGCCACGTCATCCGGCTGCACCACTTTTGCGGCGTACATCGCCGCCCGGGCGTCGGCGTMGAGGATGTCCTTGTAGAGCTGCGTCTCGACACGGCCGGCCACGACCTCGGTGACGCGTATCCCGGATGGCGAGAGGTCGGCGCGCAGTGCAGCGGCAAAGCCGGCGATCGCCGCCTTCGTGGCCGAATAGACAGCAATGTTGGAGAATGGGGCGTGGCCCGCGACGGAGCCGGTGAAGAGGATGTGTCCCGACTGCCGCTCGCGCATCTGCGGCACGACGAGCCGGGTGAGCAGGATCGCCGCGCTGAGGTTCACTTCGAGGGTGGTGTCGATGTCGGCGATCGCCATGTCGGCAAAGTTGCCGAGCGGCGGCATGATGCCGGCATTGTTGATCAGCACATCGATGGTGAGATCCGCCACCACCGATTCCAGCGCCTCGCGGTCGGTGATGTCGACGGCGATGGGAACGATGCCCGGCCRCTCGGCCTGCAGTTCTTTCAGCGCCGCCTGGCTGCGGCCGACCGCATAAACATCGTAGCCGRCATCGCTCAAGGCGATGGCGATCGCTCGCCCTATGCCGCTCGTTGCTCCGGTGATGAAGGCTGTCGTCACGTGGGCTTCCCCAATTGCCTGATCCTCAGTCTGCGGCCTCAGCCGATGGCGCGAAACCAAGAAAAGCAGCAAAAAGGAAAGATAAACTTTCGAAAGCCTTTCCGGCAGTCGAAACATTCCACGCTGCCTGCGCGATCTCGAAGGTCGAAAACCAAGGGAAAACAATGCTTTCYGCGCGCAGGAAAGATTCCCGGCCCTTCGGCGGAACAAAAACATGGCTTTCGCAACGCAAGGCAGGCCGCGTTCGGTGCCCGTGCGAAGGGATCGAAGTCGCCGCGCTTATCCGTCCGTCGGCACAGGCCTTTTCATCTTGGTGAAGAGCGAGGCGGCTGCCGCCTTCTGCTCCGCGTCCGTCGCCTCGACGCCCGAGGCTCTCGCCAGGGCGCGCACGCGTCCCAGGCTGTTGTAAAGATGCTTGCGCATGGCCTGGCGGGCTGCGCGTCCGTCCTGCCTTTCGATGGCGTCGACGATCGCTTTGTGCTCGCTGTGGATGCGCGCGTAGTAGCTGTCCTTGAGCGCAGGCTCTACGACGTAGCCGAGCTGGAAGCGCGGCACGATCATCGGCCTAAGATAGGCGAGGAAGCCGTGGATGAATTCGTTGCGCGCGGCCTTGGCGATCGCGAGATGGAAATCATAGTCGTAGTGGATCTGGACGGCGCCGGGATCCGCCTGCTGCGCGTCGATCTCATCCATCATCGATCGGATATGGCTGGCCTCCTTGTCGGTGCGGCGTTCCGCGCATAGCCCGGCGGACTCCACTTCCACGCTCAACCTCAATTCGAGCAAAGCGATGGTTTCCGGCAAGGTCCTGAGCGCCTCGTCGGGGATCGAGAAATTGCGCGGCGCGGGCGTCTCGCTGACGAACATGCCGCGTCCCTGCTGCGGCACCACCATGCCCTCGGAGCGCAGCCGCGCCACCGCTTCGCGCACGACCGTGCGGCTGRCATCATATTCGGCGCAAAGCTCCGCCTCGGTCGGCAGTTGCACGCCGGGCTGYAACTCACCGGAGCGGATCTTTTCGGCCAGGCTCTCCGCCACGACGGTGGAAAGCGGCTTGCGCTTCGTCATTGAGGTCCTTTCGCTCTCGTCCAATGCCAGAATCGGGATGATGYCCGAACCGGCAAGACCATTCAAACTGCCRCAGTGACGATCAGTTCGACCAACATGCCGGGCTTGGCCATCCGTCCCTCGCCGGAAGAGCGCGCCGGCGCATGCTCCTTGGGCATCCAGGCGTCCCAGACTGTGTTGACCTCGTCGAAATCGCGCACGTCGTCCAGCCACATCTGAACGTGCAGGATGCGGGTCTTGTCGGTGCCGGCCTTGGCGAGCAGCGCGTCGATCTTGCCGAGCACCTCGCGCATCTGGTCGGCCGCGGACTGGCCGGGCCGGGCGACCTGGCCGGTCAGGTAGAGCGTGCCGTTGTGGATCACGCCGTGATGGATGCGGGTGTCGAACTCGAAGCGCTGGATGTCGCTCACGGTATGCCTCTCAGATTGCCGGATTCTGCCGGATGGGATTGCCCTGCAGGTATTGCGCGTAGGGCGCCTGCACGAGCCAGCCGGCATCGACGGGCAGCGTGACGCCGGTGATCGATGCGGCACGGTCGGAGCAGAGGAACAGCGCCGCCTCGGCGACATCGCGCGGCTCGACGAAACGACGGAGCGCGGTAGTGGCCTGGATGGCTTCCGGGTTGCGCTCGTCCCTGGCGATCCTCGCCTTCAGCCCGTCCGAGAGCGTGTAGCCCGGCGCTACGGCATTCACGCGAACGCCGTGCGGACCAAGCTCGGCGGCCAGCATTTGTGTCAGGGCCAGGACCGCATGCTTCCCGGGCGTGTAGGYCGGCAGCGACAGCGGCGCGAAGGAGGCGAGGGAGCCGACATTGAGGATCGCGCCGCGCCCGGCCGTGGACATCAGCCGGCCGAACACCTGGCAGCCCAGCAGCGTGCCGCGATAGTTGATGCGCCACATCTGCTCGTCCTCGTCGAGATCCTGATCGAGCACATGCTTGCCGCTCTGCAGGATGCCGGCGCAGTTGACCACGACATGGGGCGTGCCGAATGCATCGCTGGCAACTCGCGCCAGCGCCTCGACTGAGGCGGGGTCGGCGACATCGGTCTGGACAAAGAGGGCGCGCGGCGCGCCGGCACTCTCGCATGCGCTCGCCGCCTCCTTGCCTCGGGCGGCATCCCGGCCGGCGACGACCACCTGATAGCCGTCCTCGGCGAAGCGCTCTGCGATCGCGCGCCCGATGCCGGACGTGCCTCCAATGACGACGGCGGTCGATGCGTCAGCCATTGCGACGATCCTTCCGCTCGATGTCGAAGAATTCGGACATGGCTTCGACCTGGAAATCCATCATCGGGCGTCCGGGCTGGATGCGGCAGCCGATCTCTTTCGCCGCTTTGAGCAGGGCCGTCTCGGCCGGCTCCATGATGATGTYGACCACGGTCATCTCCGGCGTCAGCTTGCTCACATCCATCGGCAGCGGATCGCTGGCTTTCAGTCCGGACGGCGTCGCGTTGATCGCCATGTCCATTCCGGACGGATCGGGCTGGCCGACCTCGATGCGGCATTTCGGGAAAGTCTTGTTGACGAGGGTGGCGAGCTTCTGCGCGCGCTCCTTGTCAATGTCGGCCAGCCTGATCTCAGCCGCGCCTTCCTCGGCGAGGCAGTAGGTCAGCGAGGAGCCTGCGCCACCGGCCCCAACCTGGAGGATGCGCTTGCCGGCGATTCGGTGTCCGCCAGCCTTCAAACCGTCGATAAAACCGACACCGTCGAAATTGTCGGCATACCAGGTGCCGTCCGCCTGTCTGCGCACTGAGTTCGCGCTCTGCACGCGCGCGGCGCGGTCATGCGCCGCAGCACATTTGTGGTAGACCGCCGTCTTGTAGGGCACCGAGATGATGACGCCACGGATGTTCTCGGCCGCCGTGATGCCGGCCCAGAAGGTTTCGAAATCTTCCGGACGGCAGCTCAGCGGCACCATCAGGCTGTCCAGCCCTTTCTGCTCGAAGATCTCGTTGAAGATACCAGGGCTCTTCGCATGGCCCACGGGATGGGCCAGCATGACGAAGACGTCGGCCTTGCCGGTTCCGCGCATCGGTTCAGTTCCTTTCCGTTGACAGTTCATGGTCGCTCAGGATCTCGAGAGCCCGCACGAGCGACGAATGGTCGGCCTCCGCACCGCCCGGCCGGGCCGAGCAGGCATTCATCAGCTGCTGCGCCAGCGCGGTGCTCGGCAGGGCGACGCCGACGGCGCGGGCGCTTTCCAACGCGAGATTGAGATCCTTCTGGTGCAGCCGGATGCGGAAGCCCGGTGCGAAGCTGCGAGCGATCATGCGCTCGCCATGCACTTCGAGCACGCGGGAAGAAGCGAAGCCTCCCATCAGCGCGCCGCGCACCTTGGCCGGGTCGCAGCCGGCCTTGCTGGCGAAGACCAGCGCTTCGGCGACAGCCTCGATGTTGAGTGCGACGATGATCTGGTTGGCGATCTTGCAGGTCTGGCCGGCGCCGTTTCGCTCGCCGATCAGGGTGATGTTCTTACCGAGCTTCTCAAAAATCGGCAGCGCTCGCTCGAACTCCGCAGCCGGCCCGCCGACCATGATGGTGAGGCTCGCCGCCTTGGCGCCGACCTCACCGCCGGAAACCGGCGCGTCGAGATAGCCGGCACCGGCTTCCCTGATCTTTGCGGCGAACTCGGCCGTGGCGATCGGGCTGATCGAGCTCATGTCGATCACCTGCTTGCCGGCCGAGATTCCTTCCAGCACACCGTTCCGCCCGAGCAGGACACATTCCACGTCAGATGTGTCAGGGAGCATGGTGATCACGATCTCGGACGTCCTTGCCACCTCGGCGGGAGAGGCGACGACCGATGCTTCCAGATCCGTTGGAAGAGGGGAACGGTTCAGCACCGTGACGATCTCGTGCCCGGCATCGGCGAGATGCCGCGCCATCGGCGCTCCCATGACGCCGAGCCCGATGAAGCCGATTTTCATGTGCAACTCCTGTACGGCGTCAGAGCGCCTTGCGGTCCAATTGAGGCATATGATATAGGACATCATACAAATTTCAATCCACCTTCTTCTCGTAGGAGACCGATCGCAAATGCAGGAGCGCGTCAATTTGCTGAAGGCGGCCGTCAAGGCCGGCCAAGCTCATATAGGCATCTGGTGCTCGCTGGCTTCGGCACTCACCACCGAGGTCGTAGCAGGCTCAGGGGCGGGCTGGTTGCTGATCGACGGCGAGCACAGCCCGAACGATCTCCGCAGCATCATGGCGCAGTTGCAGGTCGCGGCCGCTTTCCCTTGCGAGGCGGTGGTGCGCCTGCCGTCGGACGATGCGAACCTCATGAAGCAGGCCCTGGATGTCGGCGCCCGCAGCCTGATGATCCCGAATGTGCGGACGGCCGATCAGGCGCGCGCAATCGTCGCGGCGATGACCTATGCCCCGGGCGGCTTCCGCGGCTTCTCGGTCGGGCATCGTGCCAACGCCTTCGGCCGCGTCGCCGGCTATCATGCCAAGGCACGCGAGCAACAGCTGCTCGCCGTACAGATCGAAGACGAATCCGGCGTTGCCAATGCCGCCGAGATCGCAGCGGTTGACGGCGTCGACGTGCTCTTCGTCGGGCCGGGCGATCTCTCCACCAACATGGGCGCGATGGGCAATCCCGGTGCCGCGCATGTGCAGGAAGCGATCAGGTCCGTGCGAAAGGCGGCTGCTGCGGCAGGCAAGGCCAGCGGCATCCTGGCTCCAGTGAAAGCCGATGCGGACCGCTATCTCGCCGACGGCTTCACCATGGTTGCCGTCGGCTCCGATCTCGGCCTGCTGGCGCGAGGCTCGGACGCCCTGATCGCGTCGTTCAACCAGTAGAGCGGAGTGACAGCCTTGGCGATCCCCCCTTACAAAGCACCGTCGCGCAGCGCCTACGACATCGTCATCGTCGGCGGCGCGGCGATCGGCTCGTCGACGGCCTACTGGCTGACCCAGGCGCTGGGCAGCGGCGCCTCGATCCTCGTGGTGGAGCGTGACTCAAGCTATGAGTTCTCCTCGACGGCGCTCTCCACCAGCGCCATCCRCCAGCAATACTCCAACCCGATCAATGTGAAGATCAGCCAGTTCGGCATCGAGATCATCCGCGGCTTCCAGGAGCGGATGGCGCCTTTCTACAAAAACGAACCGGCGCCCGACCTCGGCTTTCGCGAGCACGGCTATCTCTATTGCTGCTCGCCCGAAGGCGTGGACGCGGYCAAGGAACGGGTCGATCTGCAACGCAGCCTCGGCGCCCACACGGTCTTTCTCGATCCGGGTGCGCTGAAGGAACGCTTCCCGTGGCTGAATGTCGACGACCTCGGCGGCGGCTCGTGGGGGTCCCGGGAAGAGGGCTGGTTCGATTCCATGGGCCTGCTCAACGGCTTCCGCCGCGCTGCCCGCGCGAGCGGCGTCGAATATATCGACAATGCCGTGACAGGACTGGATGTGGTCGATGGGCGGGTCGTCTCGGCTCGCGTCGCAACCGGCGAAACGGTCGCTTGCGGAACCTTGGTCAATGCCGCCGGCCCCAGAGCGCAGCAGGTCGCCGCCATGGCCGGCCTTTCCATCCCCGTCGCGCCTTACAAGCGCTACAGCTTCGTCTTTGCCAGCGCCAATCCGATTCCCGGTAGGATGCCGAACGTCATCGACCTTTCCGGCACCTTCGTACGTCCGGAAGGCGAGCTCTTCCTCACCGGCAACACGCCGCAGGGCGATGGGCCCGCCGACTACGACGACTTCGAAATGCACTTTGAAGAGTTCGACGACCATATCTGGCCGGCGCTCTGGCACCGCATTCCCACCTTCGACGCCTTGAAAGTCCAGACCAGCTGGACCGGCCACTATGAATACAACATGCTCGACCACAACGGCATCGTCGGCTTCCACCCCGAGGTGAAGAACTTCATGTTCGCCAACGGCTTCTCAGGGCACGGCCTGCAGCAGTCGCCGGCGGTCGGCCGGGCGGTGTCGGAGCTGATCGTTCACGGCGCCTTCCAGACGCTCGACCTGTCGCCGTTCTGCTACGAGCRCATCCCGCGCAACGAGCCATTCCTCGAGGAAGCGGTCATCTGACCACGCAGAAAACAAATTCTAAACACGTTTGATGCGCTCACAGCGCACTTCTCCGTTTCAGTGAGGAATAGAAAATGAAGATCCTTGTGCCCGTGAAGCGGGTTGTGGATGCCAACGTCAAGGTTCGGGTGAAGGCCGACGGACTGGGCGTCGAGCTCGCCAACGTCAAGATGGCGATGAACCCGTTCGACGAGATCGCGGTCGAGGAAGCGATCCGGATCAAGGAAGCCGGCAAGGCCGAGGAGATCGTTGTCGTGTCAATCGGCCCGCAGCAGGCCCAGGAAACGCTGCGCACCGCGCTCGCCATGGGCGCCGACCGCGCCATCCTGGTCAAGACCGACGAGCAGACCGAACCGCTCGGCGTCGCCAAGGTGCTGAAGGGTGTGGTCGAGGCCGAGCAGCCCGGCCTCGTCATCCTCGGCAAGCAGGCGATCGACGACGATTCCAACCAGACCGGCCAGATGCTGGCCGCGCTGCTTGGCTGGGCGCAAGGCACCTTCGCCTCCAAGGTGGAGCTCGCCGGCGATCATGCCAAGGTGACCCGCGAGGTCGACGGCGGCCTGCAGACGGTTGAACTGAAGATGCCGGCGATCGTCACCGCCGACCTTCGCCTCAACCAGCCGCGCTACGCCTCGCTGCCCAACATCATGAAGGCCAAGAAGAAGCCGCTCGACGAGAAGACCCCGGCCGACTACGGCGCCGACGTCAAGCCGCGGCTGAAGGTAATCAAGACCGAGGAGCCGGGCGGCCGCAAGGCGGGCGTCAAGGTCAAGAGCGTGGCCGAGCTGGTCGAGAAGCTCAAGAACGAAGCCGGCGTGCTCTAGGGAAATCCGATGAGGCCGGCCTGCAAACGGCTGGCTTCTGCGCTTCCGGTGCTCACGTACGGATGTACGCTCCGCTCCGGTTCTCGAAACCAACCGTTTTCGGCTCGGCCTGACCGGATTTCAGGGAGCCTCGAAGACGAAAGTCAGGGATAAAACAATGGCTATTCTTCTGATTGCCGAACACGACAACGCGACCCTTTCCGACCAGACCGCCAAGGCGCTGTCGGCGGCCCTGCAGATCGGCTCGGACGTCGATGTGCTGGTGGCCGGCAAGGGCGCCAAGGCGGCAAGCGACGCCGCCGCCAAGCTGAAGGGCGTGCGCAAGGTGCTTTTGGCCGAAGCCGACGAGCTCGCCGAGCGCCTGGCGGAGCCGCTGGCCGCACTGGTGGTCTCGCTCGCCGGCTCCTATGACGCGATCGTCGCCCCGGCGACCTCCTCGGGCAAGAACGTCGTGCCGCGCGTGGCGGCCCTGCTCGACGTCGCSCAGGTGTCCGAGATCATCGAGGTGATCTCGCCCGACACCTTCAAGCGGCCGATCTATGCCGGCAACGCCATCCAGACCGTGCRGGCGACCGACGCCAAGAAGGTGATCACGGTGCGCACCGCTTCCTTCCAGGCTGCGCCCGAGGGCGGCTCGGCTGCGGTCKAGGCGGTGAGCGCGGCGGCCRATCCCGGCCTCTCCWCCTTYRTCGAGAACAAGCTTTCCGAGACCGACCGTCCGGAGCTGACCTCGGCCAAGATCATCATCTCCGGCGGCCGCGCGCTGGGTTCGGCGGAGAAGTTCCAGGAGGTGATCCTGCCGGTCGCCGACAAGCTGGGCGCTGCGGTCGGCGCCAGCCGTGCGGCGGTCGATGCGGGCTATGCCCCGAACGACTGGCAGGTCGGCCAGACCGGCAAGGTGGTGGCCCCCGACCTCTACATCGCCTGCGGCATCTCGGGCGCCATCCAGCATCTGGCCGGCATGAAGGACTCCAAGGTCATCGTCGCCATCAACAAGGACGAGGAAGCGCCGATCTTCCAGGTTGCCGACTACGGCCTGGTCGGCGATCTCTTCGTCATCCTGCCGGAGCTGCAAAAGGCGCTTTGAC
>NZ_MDFL01000118.1 GCF_001854785.1 Mesorhizobium sp. ORS 3428 | reverse complement strand
GATACGCTTCCGTCAAAACGTGAAATAGTCTAGGCTGCATCGAATTCCCAGCATTGACGTAAGCGCCGGCGAGGCGCCTCAGACTTGACGTCCAAAGATGGGTCAGGTTACGACGATGTTCGCGACGGCCTGAATGTCCGCCCTCGTGTATCCCAGCCCAAAGCGGCCTGTCGGCAATCGGYCCAGTAGACCTACCCAGTGCCGACGTGCGGCATCTAGCGCGAAGGTGGCATAGATAGCGATTTCGTCCGACGACGGCCGCGGAACCATACGGAACGATACGGGAAGTATGTCTGCCTTATGCCCACGAAAACGCAAATCAAATCAACAATTTGAAGACACCCTCCGGGCCCACCATTGTCGTTATTATATTTACCAATGCCTTATAGGGTGGTTCGCCACGAGGTTCGCCAACAGGCCCGAACTCATCCCGTTCATGCTGCTAGCGTTTCTGGAGGCGACCGAGCGTTCACGAAGGCCAGAAAGGATGGCCTCCCCGCTGCCGGTATGTCGGARAAGTCGCGTCGGCAATCGGCTTCAACAGCTGACGGTGCTTAGTGCCAGCATGGCTTTGGGGCCCGACAGGCCCTGATGTTGGCCACGTACCCCTGTGACCTCTGCGCCGGGTTTACAGGCTAGGCTGTCGCCTTACGCTTCGAAGTAGGTTTCCATGACGACGATGTCGCCGAGGGAAGAGACGTCCGCCCGTTTGACAGCGGTTTCATCAGGCCGCGCGGCTGAAGCGATCGATTCTGAAATCATCGAGGGCCGTCTCGCAGCGGCCGGTCGTGATGAGTTCGGCCATGGCGTCGCCGACGCCCGGGCCGAGCTGGAAGCCGTGTCCGGAGAAGCCGAAGGCATGGAACAGGCCCGGCGTCGTCCCTGACCGTCCCATGACCGGCAGCATGTCCCGCATATAACCCTCGCAGCCGGACCAGGTGCGGATGACCGCGATCTTGGCGATTGCCGGCAGCAGCCGCGCCACGGCGCGCAACTGCGCCGGCAGGCGCACGGGATCGGCGGCCGCGTGGCCCGGATCGAGATCCACCGGCACCCTTTCGGCCGCGCCGCCGAAGACGATGTTGCCGCGCTCGACCTGACGCAGATAGGCGCCATAGTCCTTGTCGCGCGTCCAGATGCCGACCACTGGCAGGATCCGATGCGGCAGCGGCTCGGTTACGCCCATCTGTGGCCCACGGACCTCGAGCGGGACCTTTTCGCCGAACAGCGCGGCGATGCGCGCGCCCCAGGCGCCGGCGGTGTTGAGCAGGCATTCGGCAGCGAAAGCGCCTTTTGAACTGGCGACAACGAAACCGGAGTCGGTCCGCTCGATCTTTTCGACCTGGGCTTCCTCGATGATTTCCGCGCCCAGCCTGCGGGCGGCCTCTGCAAAGGCCGGTGCGATCAGCCGCGGATTGCCGCTGCCGTCATGCGGRGAGAACGACGCCGCGATCGCGTCGGGACCGAGGCCGGGATAACGCGCGCGGATTTCGCGCGGGCTGAGTTCGTCCAACTCGAGCCCCCAGGGCCGCGCTGCCTCGGCATAGGCCCGCATGTCGGCGAGACCGCCTTCATCGAAGACCAGCCGGATATGGCCGGTGGCGCGGAATTCTACGTCGCGCCCAAGCATTTTCTCGGCCTCGCCCCACAGCCGCAGCGAACGGTGGGCGAGCGGAAGCTGCGACAGATGACGCCCCGTGCGCCGGATGTTGCCGAAGGAGGCGACGGTTGCCCCGGTGCCGATCCGGTTGCGCTCGATCAGCGTCACGCGGGCGCCGCGTCTGGCAAGGAAATAGGCCGAAGCCGTCCCCATCAGTCCGCCGCCCAGCACGATCACATCCATAGTCGTTCCTTATGCGGAGTGAATGAACCTTGAACACGCCGATCTTGTTCGCGCCACGGCATTGCGTCAAAGATGGGTTTGGACAACAGCCATAAGCTTGACCTATGGAGCTGCAATGCGAGCCCGGCAGCTTGAAGTGTTCATCGCCGTCATGCGCGCGGGCACCGTGACCGCCGCGGCGCGGATGCTGAATATCTCCCAGCCTGCGCTCAGCCAGATACTGCTCCACACCGAGGACGAATTGGGCTTCACGCTGTTCGAGCGCGTCAAGGGCCGGCTGCGGCCAACTCCGGATGCGCTCGAGATATTCCCCGATGCCGAGAGGCTGTCTGCAGGGCTCGACGGGCTGCGCCGCAAGACCACGGATCTACGCCTGGGGCGCGCCGGGCTGGTGCGGGTCGCGGCGTCCCCGCCGCCGGCCATGGCGATACTGCCGCGCGCGTTCACCAGGTTCCGGGCGCTTCATCCCAGCATATTGCTGCGTTCTCATAGCGCCCCGATCGCCGCGATCGTCGACATGCTGCGCGCCGGCGATGCCAGCCTCGGCGTGGCCATGGACGATCGCCTGCCGCCCGACATCGAGGCCGAGGTGATCGGCAGCATCGGCTTCGCATGCCTGTTGCCCGCCGGACACGCGTTGCAAAGGAAGATCGAACTGACGCTTGCCGACCTCGCCGGGGAAGAGTTGATAACCTATCGCGGAAACACCCGTCCTGCCGACGAGCTGGCCCATGYAGCCCGCGCGCAGGGGGTAGTACTTTCGCCGTCGCTCGAGATCGACGCATCCATATCCGCAGTCGGCTTCGTCCAGGCCGGTCTGGGTATCGCCCTTGTTGACGCGCTGCTGCCGTGGCAGCAGTTCGCTGGGCTCGCCGTCAGGCCGCTCGCGGCGGGACCGGAATTTCCGATTGCGCTGCTTACGTCGCGCGCCCGAGCCCTTTCGCGGGCCGACGAGATGATGCGCGATGAAATCCGCGCAGCCTGTTTCGTTCCCCTGAGCGCGCGAAACTCAAAGGCATAAGCAAGACTTATAGTCCTGCTCATCATGCGTCTTGGACCCGCGCCGTCCTGCCGTGCCAGCTTTCGGTTGGCAGACAGGGAGAACGGCTCATGGACGGTGCCATTGCAAGCGCGATGGATGAGGCGCGGAACGGGGCCGACTGGAAGGTCGGCGTCGATATCGGCGGGACATTCATCGATTTCTGCGCGCTCGAAGCCCGTTCCGGCCGGGTCGCCTCGCTGAAGGTGCTGACGACGCCTGAAGATCCGGGCGCCGAGCTGATGACRGGCCTCGCCCTCCTGGCGGAACGCGAAGGCTTGGACGCTACTCATATGACGCGCTTCGTTCACGGCACAACCGTCGGCATCAACACGATCATTCAGCGCAAGGGCGCGCCGCTCGCCCTGTTCACCAATGCCGGCTTCGAGGACGTGATCGAACTCGCACGGCTTCGCATGCCGGACATGTATTCGCTGTTCTGCTCGCGGCCGGACCCCCTGATCTCGCGCGACATGGTCTTCGGCATTCCGGCTCGCATGCGCGCCGATGGGAGTGAATCGCGGGCGCCGGATACGGCGGCGGTGGAAAGCGCGGTCGCGGCGGCGAAAGCGAACGGAGCGCAAGGGATCATCGTCTCCTTCCTTCATGCCTGGCGCAACGCCGCGCAAGAAGCCTCGGTCAAGGCGGCAATCGCGCGCCAGGCACCAGACCTCTTCGTCTTCACCTCGGCCGAGGTGTGGCCGGTCATCCGCGAATACGAGCGCAGCTCGACGGCCATTCTCAACGGCTATGTCCATCCGCGCGTCTCCGGCTATCTGACCGCGCTGGAAGCGCGGCTGAAAGATCGCGGTGTGCCGGCGCGCCCCATGCTGACGAAGTCGAACGGCGGGCTGATGAACGCTGCCGAAGGCAAGCGCGCCTGCGTGAACATGCTGCTATCGGGAACGGCCTCCGGGGTCATCGGTGCCTCGTGGCTGGCGCGTCAGGCAGGCGAAGACAAGGTCCTTACCCTCGACATCGGCGGAACCTCGGCCGATTTCGCGCTCATCATCGATGGCGAGCCGCAGTTCGGCACCGGCGAGCTGATCGGCGAGTTTCCGCTCCATATCCCCACCGTGTCGGTGAGCTCGATCGGCGTCGGCGGCGGTTCGATCGCCAGTGTCGACGCGCAAGGCGTCCTGCGCGTCGGGCCGGAGTCGGCCGGCTCGACGCCAGGACCGGCATGCTATGGCCGCGGCGGCGAGCGGGCGACGGTGACGGACGCCATGGTGGTTTGTGGATGGCTCGGTCACAGCGAGATGGCCTATGGCCAGCTCAGGATCGATACCGGACTGGCCCATCGCGCGGTCGGCGAGCTTGCCGCGCGGCTTGGCCGTCCGGTCGAGCAGACCGCGCAAGCGATCCTCGACATCGCGGTGTCGGAGATGTTCGTCGAGGTCGAGAAACTCGCCTCGCGCGCCGGCGTCGACTTGCGCGATTTCACGCTGATGCCCTTCGGCGGCGGCGGTCCCATGCTTGGCGCCTTCCTTGCCCGCGAGCTTGGCATGAAGCGCGTCATGGCGCCCCGCCGCCCCGGCGTGGTGTCGGCGCTGGGCGGGCTGGTCGCAGATCTGCGCGGCGACTTCATCCGCACGATCTTCAGCCCGTTGTCGGGCGCCTCGCTTCCCGCTATCCGCGAGGCTTTCGAGGCGCTTGCGCAAGAGGGCCGCGACTGRCTCGCGGCGCAGGGGCACGATGCGGCCGCAGAACTCTGCCTCTCCTGCGACATGCGCTATGTCGGCCAGAGCTATGAGATCGAGGTCGTCCTTTCGCCGGATTGGCTGGCCGACGGCAACGCAGAGGCAATCGAGCAAGCCTTCCACCGCACCCATGAGCAGCTCTACGATTTCCACGACCCGGAGGGTGAGATCGAGCTTGTGAATGTCCGGCTGTCGGCGATAGGCGCAGGGCCGGCGCTTTCCTTCCCGGAGATCGACGAGATCGAAGCCCCGGCCATCCCGGCGCGCCGGCTGCCGGTCTACACAGGCCTGAGTGTCGAGACCGTCGACCTTCACGACCGGCAGACGCTGGTGCCGGGCAGCACATTCCATGGGCCTGCCGTGGTGGTGCAGGAAGACACCACCTTTGCCATTCCCGCCGGGACGCAGGCTCGGGTCGACCGCCACCTCAACCTTTTGCTGACCTTCGCGGAGTGACTGTCTTGTTTGACCGGACAAACCTTCAGGTGCTGGCGAACCATGCCCGCGCGGCCGCCGAGAACATGGCGCACACGCTGCACCGCACCGCGCACTCCGCCTTCGTCAAGGAGACGCAGGACTTCACCGTGATGCTGATGGACCGTTCGGGAGCGACCTTCGCCGTCCCGATGGAACTCGGCGCCACTTGGTACCCCGGGCTTTCCTATCACCGCGCGATCGCCATGGTCGACGACTACCGGCCGGGAGATGTTGCCTTCACCAACGATCCCTATTCGGGTCACGTCGCCACGCATGCGCCCGACACGCATCTGTGGAAGCCGGTCTTCGTCGACGGCGAGATCGTCGCCTGGACCGGCGGACACATCCATAACACTGACATGGGTGGCGCGGTGCCGGCTTCGCTGAGCCGCGCGCTCACTGAAATCCACCAGGAAGGCATCCGCTTTCCGCCGATGAAGCTTGTGAGGGAAGGCGTCTTCGACGAGACGCTCCTCAGGATCATGAGCACCAATGTGCGCAAGCCCGACCTCAACATCGGCGACATCAAGGCGCTGGTCGGCGCGCTCAACACCGGCGAGCGCAAGATCCAGGCGATGGTGAGGAAGTTCGGCAAGGCCGGCTTCATCGAAGGCGTTTCCGCTCTCCTCGACCATGCGGAGGCGCAGGCACGCGACGTGCTGCGTTCCATGCCTGACGGCACCTGGGAATTCGCCGATTATGCCGACGAGGATTCGGTCGAGGCCAATCCCTGCCGGCTGAAGCTGACACTGACGATCAAGGGCGACGAGGCGGTGCTCGATTTCACCGGTTCCGATCCGCAGCTCGGCTCCTCGCTCAACGTTCCTTCGGGCGGCGACCCGCGCCACACCATGCTGCTCGTCGGCGTCTACTACGTGCTCTACACGCTCAACCCGAAGATCCTGCTCAACACCGGCCTTACCCGACCCTTCACCTGCATCACGCCGCGAGGTTCGGTGCTGAACCCGGTCCACCCCGCCGCTGTCGRCATGCGCTCGCTGACCTGCGCCCGGCTGCGCTCCGTCATCTTCGGCGCCTTCTCGCAGGCGGTGCCGGAGCGGCTGCCGGCGGCTCCGGCCGGCAACAACTGCATCGTCAACGTCATGACCATCGATGAGCGGACGAGCCGGAGCGTCATCGCGGCGGTGAATCCCGTGGTGGGCGGCGGCGGCGCGATGCCGCATCGCGATGGCACCAACGGATCGGGCGCGGATGCCGCCTATCTCAAGAACACGCCGATCGAGATCACCGAGACCGAGACGCCGGTTGAGTTCGTGAAATACGGACTCGCCCGGGACAGCGGCGGTGCGGGCCGCTGGCGCGGCGGGCTGGCAACCGAGATGGCCTTCCGCGTTTTCGCCCCCGACTCCAGGATCACCGCGCGCAACCGCGACCGCAGCTTCTTTCGCCCCTGGGGCGTGCTGGGCGGCAAGGCGGCCGGCCTGTCGGATATGGTCGTCAATCCGGGGACCGACCACGAGCGGCGGCTGGGCAACATCGACACTGCGGTGCTGCAGCCGGGCGATGTGCTGGAGATACGCTCCGCCGGAGGCGGCGGGCGTGGCGATCCGCATCAGCGTGAGCCTTGGCGAGTTGCGCAGGATGTGCGGCGTGGCTACGTCTCGGCGGCAGCAGCCGAAAGCGAGTATGGCGTCGTTATCCGCGGCGGCGAGGTCGACGAGCAGGTGACGGAGCGGCTGCGCGCGCGGCACGAGTCGTCCACCGGCCATTTCCATTTTGGCACGGAGCGCGAAGACTACGAAGCGCAGTGGACGCCGGCGGCTTATGACAGACTCCACGCGCTGCTGGATGCCTTGCCGATCCACTGGCGGTTCTTCGCCAAGACGGAGATCTTCCGCCGCATGAAGGGGCGTTCGGGGCCGGAGGGCGTCGAGGCGGCCTTCGATGCGGTCTGCGAACGGTTTCCCGAGCTGCCTCGTCCTCGTGCGGTGCGGGAGGCCGCGGAATGATCAMGGCCGGCCGCATAGTCCGGCTGGCCGAGCACGACCGGGTAGAGGTGCATTTCTTTCTCGACGGGCAGATGCGCGGCGCGCTGGCGGGCGACACTGTGCTGACCGCTATGCTGGCATCCGGCCACGCGCTGCGAACGTCCGAGTTCGGACCTGAACCACGCGCAGGCTTCTGCCTGATGGGAGTCTGCCAGGATTGCTGGGTGTGGCAAGAGGAGGGGCCGCGCCTGCGCGCATGCTCGACGCCAGTCACGGAAGGCATGCGACTACGCACGACGCCGCCGGAAAATTGGCCGTGAGCGAGACGTCATCGCCGCGGATCGTCATCGTGGGCGCCGGCCCCGCCGGCATAAGGGCAGCGGCGACGCTGGTGGAGGCCGGGCTCCACCCGATGGTGATTGACGAAGGGGATCGCGCCGGCGGGCAGATCTATCGCCGCCCGCCTGCCGGGTTCACCCGCCCGCCGAAGCAACTGTATGGGTCCGAGGCGGCGAAGGCGTGCGCGCTGCACGCGCTTTTCGACCGGCTGGCCGAAAAGGGACAGCTTACCCACTGCCAGCGCAGCTCGGTGATTGCCGTGCATGAGGGTCGGCTGCACGTGCTGGGGGAGGGCGGCGTGCAGGTGATTGGCTATGACCGCCTGATCCTTGCCACCGGAGCGTCCGACCGGGTCGCTCCGGTTCCAGGCTGGCAAAGCGCCGGCGTCTACAGCCTTGGCGCGGCGCAGATTGCGCTCAAGGCGCAGGGCGTGGCCCTTGGCCGGCGGATCGTCCTGATCGGATCGGGGCCTTTGCTGACGCTGATCGGCGCGCAGCTCATCAAGGCCGGAGCGGATGTGGCGGCGGTGCTCGACACCTCCCCTTGGCGCCAGCAGGTGCAGGGGTTCACGGGGCTTGCTGCCCGGCCGGTCGTGGCGTTGCGCGGGCTGGCCCTGCGGGCGCGGCTCGGCCGCCGCTATCACGCGGGCGTCAGGTTGGAGCGGATCGAGGCCGACGCGTCGGGTGTCACGGCGCTGCGCTGGCGCGATGCCGGAGGCCGGGAGCGCCTAACCTCATGCGACATGATCGGCATGGGCTGGCACCTGCGGGCGGAGACGCATCTGGCCGACCTGGCGGGATGCGGCTTCACCTATGACGAGCAGTGGCGGCAATGGCTGCCGAAGACCGATCGGATGGGATGGGCCGGCAACGGAGTCTATCTTGCCGGCGATGGGGTCCGTCTCCTCGGGGCGGACGGCGCGGAGATCGCGGGACGCCTTGCGGCGGCGGCGTGCCTTTCCGATCTCGGACATGCGGCGCCCTCCGTCGGTGCCGACCTACGCAAGCTCGCGCGGCTCGAGCGCTTTGCCCGCGGTCTGTCCCGTGCTTTTTCCTGGCCGTCGGAGATGGTGCGCACACTTGCCGACGAGGCGATCGTCTGCCGCTGCGAGAACGTGACTGCCGGAGCCGTGCGTGAGGGCGCGGATTTCGGCGGCGGCGAGGCCAACAGGGTGAAGTCGCTCTCACGCACCGGCATGGGGCGCTGCCAGGGGCGCTATTGCCAGTTGGCCGCCGTCGAACTCGTCGCGGCGCAGGCCGGCTGTACGCCCGACGCGGTCGGCCGCTTTCGCGGGCAGGCCCCTGTCCGGCCGGCGCCCATCGGCGCCTTCCTCCAGGAGGGCTGATGCGACTGCGAAAGCCACGCTTAGTCCTAGAAGTCGGCGACCTTACCCCAGGCCGAAGCATCGAAGCGCCGCGGATCGTAGGATGTCGGATCGACGATCGGTTGCACCCCGGTCACAAGATCGGCGACGAGGTGCCCGGCGCCGGGTCCGATGCCGAAACCATGTCCCGAAAATCCGGCAGCCAGGAAGAAGCCCGGAACGATCGATATCGCGCCGATGGCGGGCACGCCGTCCGGCGTGCTGTCGATATAGCCCGCCCAGGCTGCACTGATCCTGGTCTGCCTGAGCGCTGGCAGCAGCTCAAGCGCGCGGGCATGGGTCAGGCGGATGGTCGCCCGATCCGGGACCGGATCGAGGATGCGCATGCGCTCCATCGGCGTCGGCTGGTCGAGCCGCCAGCGTTGGAGCGTTTCGTGGCCGGAGCGCATGCCCTGCAGCCCGCCGGGCGCGAGGCTGCGCCAGCGCTTCAGGAACATCGGCACGAACTGCGGCGAGAAGCGCAGCTGCTGCGGCGTCATGTCCACGCGGCCGCGTCCGCTTATGGCGAGCGTGTAGCCGCCGTCGCCGCGACGCGTGGCCGAGATCCTTGCTGTGTGCAGCGCATCCGGCAGGCCTTGCGCGCCGGGCGAGACGGACAGGATGGAGGAGCGGACCGACGCCTGCGGAAAGCGGAAACCGAACTGATGACAAAAGGAAGAGGCCCAGGCGCCGCCGGCCAAAACCGCGGCTTTCGTCCGGATCGTTCCACTTTCCGTGACCACGCCGCTCAGGCGTCCGCCTTCGGTCTCGATGCCGCGCGCGGCGCAATTCTGGTGCACGCTGCCGTCGAGCTGGAGAATGGCGCGGGCGACCGCGGGTGCGGCCCGCGACGGATCGGCGGTGCCGTCGGACGGCGAGAAGACGCCGCCCTTCCAGGTCCGGCCGGTGGCGCGGCCACGCTTGCTGGCTTCGGTGCTGTCGAGCATATGCGTGGTGACGCCGGCTGTCCTGGCGAAGTCGCGCCAGCGCGCCCAGCCGGACAACTCCGCCTCGTCATTGCTGAGATAGAGCAGGCCGCAGCGGCGGAAGCCTGTGTCCTCGCCGGTTTCGGCCGCAAAACGCTCCCACAGATCGAGGCTGCGGGTCGCCATCGGCAGCTCGCGGRCATCGCGGTTCTGCTGGCGGCACCATCCCCAGTTTCGGGAAGACTGCTCGGCGCCGATGCGTCCCTTCTCGACAAGCGCGACCTTCATGCCGCGCCGAGCCAGGTAGTAGGCCGCGAAGACGCCGACGATGCCGCCGCCGATCACCACCGCATCCGCGGATTGCGGCAGTTCGCCGGACGTTTCGATTTGCTGCAGCGGCGCGCGCATGGTCTCTCCACCTCGAAGCGCCAATTTAGCGCGTTGCGCAGGCAGCCGCTGCTGCAGTTGGGTTCGAGGCAGAATTTTATTCCGACAGCTCGGTCGAAATCGGGAGTCGCTGCGTTTCAAAGCGGTATCCGCTTGATGGACAGACCTGCGGGCTGTGGTAGTCTCGATAATCATCGGCAAGGCAGCATTTTGTGCTGCGGTACTCTTTCTCGGAGATAGCTCGTGAAACTGGATCGGATCGACATCAAGATTCTTCACGAGCTGCAGAAGAACGGCCGCATCACCAATGTGGAACTGGCCGAACTGGTGCATCTTTCGCCGAGCCCGTGCCTGATGCGGGTCAAGAAGCTCCAGTCGGAAGGTTATATCGAAGGCTATTCAGCGCAGGTCAACATCGGCAAGCTCGGCCAGACGCTGACCGTGTTCACCGAGATCACCCTGAAGAACCACCGCCAGGTGGACTTCGCCCGCTTTCTCGCCGTCGTGGAGAAGATCGACCAGGTCATCGAATGCCATCTCGTGTCGGGCGGCTACGATTATCTGATGAAATTCGTGACCGCCGGCATCGGCGAATACCAGACGATCATGGAGCGGCTGACCGACATGGATATCGGCATCGACAAATATTTCAGCTTCGTGGTGCTGAAGTCCCCCATCGTCAAGTCGCACATGCYGCTGCCCAGCCTGTTTCCGATGTGAGGCAACAGTTTTCCTCAAACCTGGCCTTCATCGATCCCACGCAGCACGCGCTTAGTGGTCCGCTTTTCAACGAGATGGCCAGTCTGTCGCCTGCAAGACGCCCGGCCGCAATATCGCGCGCAACCCTTTCAATTCGGCTTGCATTTCGGCGATCATCCAGGCGCAGATATCGGAGACGATCGGCCGTACCGGCCTTGAGCGCGGTGCAATAAGCTGATGGATCCGGCCGGTGTTGATTTGCCTGTCCGAGGCCGGGACAAGCGTTCCCTGAAGCAATCCCCCTGAAACGTTGCTGAGCCAGCCGAGCGCCACGCCTTCCCCGTTCATCGCAGCCTGAAGTACGACCGCGTAGTCCGAGAATTCGAGCCACTTTGCCCTGCTGGTCTTGCGGTCGCCTACGTTGCCCCAGGCGTCCAGCCATTGCAGCTTGGCGTCGGTGAGATGAAGCAGGGTATGACCCGCGCCGTCCGAGTCATGATTCAACCGGCCGCGGTGCGACAGGTAGGACGGGCTGCATACCGGAACGATGATCTCCGGTGAAAACGTCCAGCGGTGATAGTGCGTATCGTCATCGGCCAGGATCCTCGTAGCAAGGTCGACATTCTCGGCGGGGCCTCGCAGGACGCCGGCRATCAGTTCGAATCTCAGGTCCACATCTGGAAATCTTGCGTTGAACGCCCCAAGCCTCGGGACGAACCAATGCGTCACGAGAGAACTCGAAAGTGAGAGGGTAACGACCGGCTTTGCAGCGCTGTTCTGCTTGATCCTGCGGATCACTTCCTCGATGCCGTCAAATCCCTCGCGCACCGCTGAATAGAGCGCGCGGCCGTCTGCGGTAGCGGTCAGTCCCGCCGCGCCCCGCGTGAAAAGAGCGACACCAAGGTCGGCCTCGAGCTGGGCGATGCTGCGGCTGATGGACGGTTGCGTGACGTTGAATTCCCGGGCGGCGGCCGTGAAACTGCCCGACCGGGCGGCAGCCTCGAAGACAAGCAGCCCGCGCGCGGAGGGAACGAGTTTCGCGAAACCAGTCATACGCCCAGCGTATAGCTGGCCCAACAATTTTCAAGCTTTCTGCAGTCCCGCAAATGGCGAACTATAACCGTCATGAATGGGGTGGAGCAGGACGTGAACGTAGCGGAAGCTCGAGCAGGCAAGACATCCAGCGATCCACTCCTTCAGCCGTTTCGGCTCAAGGGTCTGACGCTGCGCAACCGCGTTGTCAGCACCAGTCATGCTTCGATGCTGGACGATGGCGGCCTGCCGCTCGAACGCTACCAGCGCTACCATGAAGAGAAAGCGCGCGGTGGCCTCGCCATGACCATGGCGGGTGGCTCGGCGATGACCTCGCCCGACTCGAGCTGGGGCAGCGGTCAGCTGGACCTTTCGAGCGATCGCATCGTGCCTCATCTCCAGTCGCTGTCGCAGCGGATCCATCGCCATGGTGCGGCCGTCATGTGCCAGGTGTCGCATCTCGGGCGGCGCGCTACTGCCTATGCCGGCAATTGGCTCCCGCCAGTGGCGCCGTCGCGCGTTCGCGAGACCCGAAACCGGAATTTTCCGAAGGAGATGGATGCCGAGGACATCAGCAGGATCGTCAAGGACTACGCCAGCGCCGCCAGGCGCTGCCGCGACGGCGATCTTGACGGCGTCGAGACGGTCACCGGCGGGCATCTGATCGGTCAATTCCTTTCGCGCAGAACCAACAGGCGCACGGACGCCTTCGGCGGCTCGCTGGAAAACCGCGCGCGCTTCGGCCTGATGGTCCATGAGGCGATCCGCCGCGCGGTGGGCGACCACTTCGTGGTCGGGATACGGTTCGTTATCGACGAGGYGGTCGAGGACGGGTCGGATTTCGAGGAAGGCCTTGCTTACGCCCGGCTGTTYGAGCGGGAAGGCCATATCGATTTCTTCAACTGCATCTTTGGCCGCATGGATACCGACTTGTCGCTGGCTGAGGACAACATGYCCGRCATGTTCAGCCCGAGCGCACCGTTCTTGCCGCTGGTCGGGCAGTTCAAGCGGGAAACCAGGCTGCCCGTCATCCACGCCGCAGCCATCAGGGACGTGGCTACGGCGCGCCATGCGATCCGCGAGAACCTCGTCGACCTCGTCGGCATGACGCGGGCGCATATTGCCGACCCCCATATCGTCAATAAGGTGATGCGGGGAGAAGAAGAACGCATCCGCCCATGCGTCGGCGCGTCCTACTGCCTGTACAAGAAGGTCCATTGCATTCACAACCCTGCCAGCGGTCACGAAACGATCGTCGGCCACATCATTGACCGGGCCGAAACGCCGAGACGGGTGGTCGTGGTCGGCGGCGGTCCGGGCGGGATGGAGGCGGCAAGGGTCGCCGCCGAGCGCGGRCACAGCGTGACCCTTATGGAAGCCGGGGCACGGCTTGGCGGTCAGGTGCTCATCGCGGCCTCGGCGTCCGATCGCAAGGATCTGATCGGCATAGTGGACTGGCGCATCGACGAACTCGCGCGCCTAGGCGTGGATGTCCGCCTCAATGCCTATGCGGATGCACAGGTTGTCCTTGCGGAGAAGCCGGACGCCGTCATCGTCGCCACGGGCGGCATCCCGGACATGGAATGGCTGGATGGCGCCGAACACTGCGACAGCGTCTGGGATGTGTTGACGGGGGCCGTGCCGGCAAAGGGCGATGTGCTCATCTACGATGAGACTGGACGCCAGGCCGCCGTCTCCTGCGCCCTGCATTTGGCCCGYCGGGGCAGCGTGGTCAGCCTTGCCATAGCGGATGACACGTTGGCGATCGAAACTCCCTATCCGGACAGGGTGAGTTTCCGCAAACGCGCCTCGGAGCTCGGCATCCGGGTTGTCGGCGATGTGCGCCTGATCAAGGCGGCGCGCCAGGGCAACGGGATTGCTGCCAAGTTCCGGCATGAGCTCACCGGTGCAGAAACAGAAATGACCGCGGCCCAACTCATCGTCGAGCGCGGCACGGCACCCATGGAAGACATCTATCAGGAACTGCGTGTCCGCTCCGCCAATAACGGCGTCACCGACATCGCACTCATGACGGGAGCGAGGCCCAAGCGAGACGATGGGCCTCCAGCCGCTGGATCGTTCGTGTTGCACCGCATTGGGGACGCGGTTGCCAGCAGGGACATCTACTCGTCGATCTATGAGGCCTACCGGCTCTGCTCCCAACTGTAGGCGGGTGAAATCCCGCCGCGGCCGGGACCAGCTCTTTACTTCCGATATAGTCAGYGGTGGCCGTACTGGCTGACGAGCTCGGGGTCGCGGACGAGGCCGTCAAGCCACGTCGGATCGAGCTTCGGCACGGAGGAGAACAGGAGCTTGGAATAGGGGTGGGTAGGCGCCTTCACCTTGTCGGGCGTGATCTGTTCCACGCGCTCACCTTTGTACATGACCATGATCTGATCGCAGATGGCCTCGACGACGGAGAGGTCGTGGCTGATAAAGATGTAGGACAGCCCCAACTCGCGCTGCAGCTCCTTGAGCAGCTCGATCACCGCTGATGCCACCACCGTGTCGAGCGCCGAGGTGATTTCGTCRCAGATGATGAGCTTGGGCGATGCCGCGAGCGCGCGCGCGAAGTTTACGCGCTGCTTCTGGCCGCCCGACAGCTCCGATGGATGACGGTAGCGCAGCGCCCTCGGCAGGCGCACCATGTCGAGCAGTTCGTCGACGCGTTTCGAGCGCTGATGCCTGTCGAGCCCGTGATAGAAGGCCAGCGGTCGCGAGATGATGTCCTCGACCGGCTTGGCCGGATTGAGCGCGGTATCGGCGTACTGGAACACGATCTGCATCTCGCGCAACTGGTCTTGGCTGCGTTTCCTCGCGTTGCRCTCCAGTTGCTTGCCGTCGAAGACGATGTTCCCGGCCGCCGCCGGATGGATGCCGGCGATGACCCGCGCCAGCGTCGATTTTCCGCAGCCGGATTCACCGATGACACCGAGGTTGCGTCCTTTCTCCACGACCAGGTTGACGGAATGGACGGCGCGAATAAGCGGCAGTCCGTTATCCCGTACCGGGCCATAGCCGGCCGTCACATTGTCGATGCGCAGCAGCTCTTTCGTTCCGGTCTCTGCGTCCGCCTGCGCTTGGCGTGGCTTCGGTTCGAAGGCGGCCAGCAGTTCTCGCGTATAGGGATGCCGGGCCGCCGAAAGGATTTCAGCCGTCGTGCCGGTCTCCTGCACTTCGCCGCCTTTCAGCACCACGATGCGGTCGGCGATCTGGGCGACGACCGCGAGGTCGTGGGAAACATAGACACCCGCTATCCCGCCCGCCTTCATGACCGACTTGAATGCCTTCAGCACGTCGATCTGGGTCGTAACGTCGAGTGCCGTCGTCGGCTCGTCGAAGATAACCAGCTCGGGATCGCCGATGAGCGCCATAGCGGCCGCCAGGCGCTGCAATTGCCCACCCGAAACCTGGTGCGGATAACGGGCGCCGATCCCTTCCGGGTCCGGCAGCGACAAGGCCCGGAACAGCTCGACCGCGCGCTTTCGCGCCTGCTCGGGCGGCATCAGCTTATGGATGCGTGTGACCTCGATCACCTGCTCCATGATCGTGGATGACGGGTTGAAGGCGGCGGCGGCACTTTGCGGAACATAGGCGATGTCGGTGCCGCGGAACTTGGCGCGTTGCTTTTCGGAAAGCGCCGCCATGTTCTTGCCGTTCACCTTAATCTCGCCGCCGGTGATCCGGCAGCCGGGCCGTGCGTGGCCCATGAGCGAGAGCGCCACCGTCGTCTTGCCCGAGCCGCTCTCGCCGATCAGGGCGATGATCTCGCCGTCGGCGATGTCGAGGCTGACGCCCTTGATGATTTCGACCAGGCGTCCGGCGTCGGTCGTCGCCTCGATCCTCAGGTTCCTGACCTCGACGAGATTGGTCATGCGTCCCGGTCCCTGATCTTCTGCGGCAGGTTGTCGATTAAGAGGTTGACGCTGATGGTGAGGCTGGCGATCGCCAGCGAGGGCACGATGACGGCCGGGGCCGCGAAGGGCAGGCCGCCGATGTTCTCGCGCACCAGCGCGCCCCAGTCGGCGAGCGGCGGCTGCAGTCCGAGCCCGAGGAAGGAAAGGCCGGAGAGCAGAAGCACGATGAAGACGAAACGCAGGCCGAAGTCGGCCAGCACCGGGCGGATGATGTTGGGCAGGATTTCGGAGCCGATGAGATAGGCGGTGCTTTCGCCGCGCACGCGGGCGACGGTCATGAAATCCATCGTGTTGATGTTGACGGCAAGCGCCCGCGCGAAGCGGTAGGCGCCAGGGATATAGATGACGGCGAGCGTCAGGATCAGCACAGGGATCGATGAGCCGACCGCGGCGACGACCACAAGCCCGAACAGCTTGCTGGGGATGGAGTTCATGGCGTCCAGCAAGCGGCTTATGCAGGTGTCCGGCCAGCCGCCGGTAACGGCCGCCATCATCCCCAGCACCACGCCCGAGAAACAGGCGATGGAGACGGCGGCGAGCGATATGCCGACCGTGTAGCGCGCGCCCATCAGGACCCGCGAGAGCATGTCGCGGCCCAGATAGTCGGAACCGAGCCACAGCCCCTGGCGTATCGGGCCGAAATAGTCGTCGTCGACGATGTCACCGACCGGATGGGGAATGATGTAGGGCGCGAAGATCGCAACGAGCGTCCACGCCAGGATGACCAGCGAGGCTAYGACGCCGACGAAGTTGTAGCTGTGGCCCAGGAAGGAACGTCGGGAGGATGCTACGCTCGCCATCGTCATCTGAGCCTCGGGTTGGACATGATGGCGACGATGTCGGCGGCCGTGATGAGCAGGAGATAGCCGAGGCAGAAGATCATCGCGCAGCTCTGGATCAGCGGCAGGTCACGGGTCGCCACCGCATCGACCATCAGCTTGGCAATGCCGGGATAGTTGAAGATCGTCTCCACGATGATGACGCCGCCGACCAGATAGGACAGCGAGAGCGCGACCGCGTTGACGATCGGCCCGAGCGCGTTGGGCAGCGCGTGCTTGAGCACCATGCGGCTGCGCGACGCGCCCTTGAGAAGCGCCATCTCGACATAGGGCGTGGAGAGCGTTTCAATTACCGCGGCGCGGGTCATGCGGATCATTTGGGCGGAGATGACGAAGGTGAGCGTGATCACGGGCATCGCATAGATGCGCACGATGTCGGCAAGCGAATGCGCCTCGTTGACCGAGGAGAGCGCGGGCAGCCATCTGAGATAGACGGCGAAGAGCAGGACCGCCAGCGTCGCAACCATGAACTCCGGCACGGAGATGACGCCGATCGAAAGCACGGTGACGGCGCGATCGTAGAGCGAGCCGCGCAGCATCGCGGCGGTGATGCCGAGCGTCAGCGCCAGCGGCACCGACATCAGCGTGGTGATGCCGGCAAGTTTCATCGTGTTGACAAAGCGCCCGCCGATCAGCGCCGCGACCGGCATGTCATTGGCATAGGATGTGCCGAGGTCGCCGTGGAGCAGGCCGAAAAGCCAGCGCAGGAAGCGCAGGATCGCCGGATCGTTGAGGTGCATGGCTTCGCGCAGGCCGGCGACCGCCTCCGGGGTCGCCGCTTGGCCGAGTAGGATCGACGCCGTGTCGCCAGGCAGCATGCTGGTGGCGAAAAACACGGCGAACAGAACGATCAGAAGTGTGACGACCGCGACCGCCAGCCGCTTCACCACGAGCTTGAGAACTCCAGACTTCATGGAAGCGCTCCCTGCGGTTGCGTCCGGCCAGACAATCTTGCGCAATACAGTGCTGGGGACCGGCTGACCGGTCCCCGGCGGGCGCCTCTTAGGCTTCGAGCCAGAGGTATTCTGCCATTGCGTAGCCCATCATGCCACCGAGCGGGTTCGCTTCCAAACCCTTCACCTTGCTGGAGAGGGCATCGACGTTGGAAATGTAGGCCGGGATGATGGTGCCGGCTTCCTCGGCGATCATGGTCTGCATTACGCCGTAGATTTCCTTGCGCTTGGCCTGGTCGAGCAGGCCGCGCGCCTCGACGAGCAGCTTGTCGAACTTCTCGGACTTGTACTTGCTTTCGTTCCACGGCGCGTTGGAGGCATAAAGCAGCGAGAACAGGATGTCCGGCGTCGGGCGCGGATTGATGTTGCCGAAATGGACCGGCGCCTTGAGCCAGTAATTGTCCCAATAGCCGTCGGATGGAACGCGCTGGACATCGAGCTTCATGCCGATATCGGCGCCGGCGGCCTGTATGATCACTGCCATGTCGATTGACGAGGTCGCGGCGTCGGAGGCGATCACGGGAATGGACTGGCCGAGCAGGCCCGCCTTCTGGAAGTGGAACTTCGCCTTGTCCGGGTCGAAAGCCTTCGGCTTGAGGTCGGCGTTGTGGAATATGTTCGCCGGCGAGACGGGCTGGTCGTTACCGATTTCGCCGATGCCGCGCAATGCCGATTTGACGATCTGCTCGCGGTTGACGAGATACTTCATCCCAGCCACGAAATCGGCCTTGCTGCCCGGATCCATGTCGAGCCGGATGTTGAGGTCGGTGTAGTTGCCCGAAGTCGTCTTCGACAATTCGAAGCCCTGCTGGCCGCTGACGAGCTTCATGCTGCGCGGGTTGATGGAGGCGGCAAAATTGATGTCGCCGGACAGCAAAGCATTCACGCGGGCGCTGTCGTCGCTGATGGCGATGAATTCGAAGGAGTCGAGATAGGGCTTGCCCGACTTCCAATAGTTCTTGTTCTTGGTGACCACCGACCGCACGCCCGGTTCGAACGTCTGCAGCACGAAGGCCCCGGTGCCGTTGCCCTTGGAGAAGTCCGTGGTGCCGTCGGCGACGATCATGAAATGATGCAGCGCCAGGATGGTCGGCAGGTCGGCATTCGGGTCGGCGAGCGTGATTTCCACGGTCGACTTGTCGACCGCCTTGAAGCCGGTCATCTGCGCGGCGATCTTGGCGACCTTGGAGCCGACCGCTTTGTCGAGATGACGCTTCAGCGAGAAGACGACGTCGTCGGCGGTGAGATCCTTGCCGTCATGGAAGGTGACGCCCTTGCGCAGCTTGACGGTCCAGGTCTTGGCGTCCTTGCTGTCGAAGCTTTCGGCCAGCTCCATCTGCGTCTTGCCGTCCTTGTCGAGGAAGGTCAGGCGGTTGTAGAGCGAGCAGCAACGGACATAGTCGGTAGAGAGCGATGCCTTTGCCGGATCGAGCGTGTCGGCGGTCGAGGACGACCAGCCGGCCGCCTTGAAATGTCCGCCGGACACCGGTGTGGCGGCGATGGCTTGCGTGGCGCGGCCGAGCACCACGCTGCCTGCCGCAACCGCGGCGCCGCCGGCCAGCAGCATCTTGAGAAGTTCGCGGCGGCTGGCGCCCCGTCGAATGGCGTTCTCGACCATGGCATCGTCTGCCCCGGTCCAGTTCGTGATCTTGTCGGTCATGTCATTCCCCTTTCTGATGGTTTCGCCGGATTGCTCGTCYTGTCGCGCGCTTTTCCGGGGTTGGGCTCAGGTTCGTTCCTTCAGGCTTTCCCGTATGGCCGCGGCAAAGCCGGCCATCGAGGTGAAGTGGTAGTCCGGCACGGTGAAGCGCTCGGGCTCGATCGTGCCGCCATAGCCCTTCTGGGCGTGACGGCGCTCGATCCAGCAGTTGGTCATGCCGAGCGCCCGGGAGATGCCGATGTCGTGATACTGGCTTTGCGCGACGTGTAGGATGTCGTCCTTGCTGTCGCCGCGGGAGGCCACGAAATCGAAGACTGCCTGGAAGAAGGCCGGGTCGGGCTTTTCCGTGCCGGTATCGTCGGCCGTGAAAGTGGCGAAAAAGGGCGATCCGAGCTGCTTCTCGAAATGGTCGAGCGCCCAGCGCCGCGCGTTGGTCATGGCAATCAGCTTGTGGGATTTCGCGAGGTCGGCCAACGCTGCCGCGCTGTCGGGGAAGCCCTGCCAGATGCTGGCCGAATCCCGCAGGCGGACGCCGTATTTCTCCTCCGCCGGCAGGCCGAGCCGCGGCGCGATGACCATGTAGACGCGTGCAAGGTCGTCGGGAAACAGCCCCGCATCGGGCATGTAGCGGGCCTGCCGGTAAAGGGTCAGCGCTTCTTCGCCGTCGATGGAGATACCCGCCTCGGCGGCAATGTCGGCCAGGCAGGTCTTGATGCCGCCTTCGAAGTCGATCAGCGTGCCGACCACGTCGAAGCTCATGTATTTGAATTCGCTAAAGCCCCTGGCCAAGACCGGCTCTCCTCTGCGCGCGACCGAATTGCATCATGCTGGACAGAACAAAATTCCGTTCTGTCCGGGGCGTCGGCCTTTTTCAAAGGCCCGGAAATTCGGGCTTTCTGGCCTTGTCGTTAAAAGCAGTCTGGCACTTCCCCCGCGCCGGATTCGCCGAAAAGGCGCGGGGCTGCGGCACAAAATTGCGAAATCGCCTGCCGCAGCGATATTTCGAAACGCGAAATATTGGCCGCMCGTCATGCCAGCGCCTTGCGGACATCCGCGTCTTCCAGCGTCTGGTCGAGCGTTCGGCGCGTGCGCTCGATGATCGCGTCGATATCGCTATCGGTGCAGCAGAGCGGCGGGGCATAGCCGAGAACCCCATGCGCGAAGGCACGGATGATCAGGCCGTTGTCCCACGCCCTGTCGAAGACGCGCCGCGCCGGCAAGGCTGCGGCGGGAAGCGGTGTCTTCTTCTCTTTGTCGACCACCAGTTCGATCGCGGCAAGCATGCCGCGACCGCGCACATCGCCGACGAGCGGGTGGTCCCTCAGGTCCTCCAACCCCCTCATCAGGCGGGCACCGGCTCTGGCGCCGTTCTCCAGCAGGCCGTCCTCATAGAGCTTCAACACTTCGAGCGCGACGGCGGCGCTGACCGGATGGGCGGAATAGGTGTAGCCGTGGCCGACCGCCGCGCTGCCCGCGCCATCGGCGATGACGTTGTAGACATGATCGGCCATGAACACGGCGCCCATCGGAACATAGCCCGAGGTCAGTCCCTTCGCCGTCGTCATGAAATCGGGAACGATGTCCTCATCGGTACAGGCGAACAGGGGTCCCGTGCGGCCGAAGCCGGTGATCACCTCATCGGCGATGAACAGGATGCCATAATCGCGGCAGAGTTCGCGCATCGCCTTGATCCAGCCTTTCGGCGGGACGATGACGCCGCCTGAGCCCTGGATCGGCTCGGCATAGAAAGCGGCGACCCGCTCCGGGCCGATCGCCTCGATCTTGGCCTTCAGTGCGGCGAGCGATGCGGCGGTGATCGCATGCCCGTCCTCGCCTACCGGATTGCGATAGGGATAGGGCGAGGGGATCTTGTGCTGCCATTCGAACGGGATGCCGAAACCGGCGTGGAAGGCTGGCAGCGCGGTCAGGCCGGCGCCGACCACCGACGACCCGTGATAGCCCTGCTCGATGGAAATGAACTGGTCGCGCTTCGGCTCGCCCCTGGCGTTCCAATAGTAGCGGACGAAACGGATCGTGCTGTCGACCGCGTCCGACCCGCCGAGCGTGAAATAGACGTGGTTCAGGTCGCCCGGCGCGCGCTCGGCCAGTTCCGAGGCGAGTCGGATGGCCGGCTCCGAGCCGAGGTCGAAATAGGCGGTGGCGTAGGGAAGCTCGCGCATCTGCCGGGCCGCCGCCTCGACGATGCTGTCGTGTCCATAGCCGGCATTGACGCACCACAGCCCCGCGAAACCGTCGACAAGTTGCCGGCCGGACGCATCGGTCACGGTCGCGCCCTTCGCCGATTTCAGCACGCGCACGCCGAGCGCCTCATGGCCGCGATAAGAGGCGACCGGATGGATGAGATGGGCGCGGTCGAGTTCGATCAGGGAATTGGCAAGCATTCTTGTCCTCCGGTTAGAGCATGATGCCAAAAAATGTGCCGCGGTTTTCCAACGACATCATGCTCTGTCTCTTTGATTTACAGCCGGATTCTGATTTCGGATCGACTCGATCCGAAATCATCCGGCTCTAGCCGAGCGCCTGGTTGGCGAGGGCGTAAATTTTTGGCTTGGCCTGTTCGGGGCCGTTCTTGGCGGGACGGYCCATGGCCACGCCGCCGCCGACATGGGCGAGGCCGATGTCCTGCAGCCAGCCGGCGATGCCGGTCCTGCTGTCGGTATCCACGCGCAGGAAGGCGCCGGGACGCGGTGCGGCGAAGAAGCCGATCAAGACCTTGGCGTCCTCAGCACTTCCCGCGATGACCGGGCCGATCACCTCGCCGCGTCCAAACGGGCGGATTGCAGCATAGGCTTCGATCACGCCATTGCGGCGGATGACGGCGAATTCGCCGCGCTCGGCCAGCGCATCGATCAGGGCTTCACGGTCAGCGCCATAGGCGCCGCGATCCATCGCCTTGATTTCCGGCAGATCATCGGCGCTTGCTGCTTCCGCGCCGTCGGGCGCACCAAGCTCGGCGACGTTGCCTTGATGCTGCAGGATCGTTCCGGAGGGCACAAAGCCGAGCTTCTGATAGAGCGGCATGCCGTCCGCCGTCGCGACAAGTCGCAGCGGACGGTCCTCGGCTAGGGCGAAGGCCTGTTCCATCAGCCGGCGCCCGAGCCCCTTGCCCCGCGCGTTCCGGTCGACGATCACCATGTTGATCATGGCGCAATCCGCGCCGTAGGGGGTTACCAGGATGGTTCCGGTGACACGGCCCTGGTCGTCGAGCGCGACCGCGCCGCTCGAGAGCTGCAGCGCCATCTGCCAGTCTTGCGGGCGATGGGGCCAATTCTCCTGACGAGACAGGGCCACCGCACCCTCGATATGGTCCGGTCCGAAGTCCTGGAGCTCTATCTCGCCCTGCTGCATGAGGCATCCTTCCATCTGCCCCCAAGTCTCGGCCATCGGCGCCCAGTAGATTGTCTGAAGGTCTCGGCTTCGGCAGTATCATTCGCCGTTGCGCAGGGGGTGCGCCGCATCTTGTGCTGGCGCCTGTCGAACGGGATGCGCTTCACGCCACCGACCGACGCATTCATCGACGCTGAACATGCTACAGCGTGCCAAACCGGACGGCGGATACGGAACTTTCTGCTTTCGGGAGGCCCATTTCGGTCAGGTGGGTCGCGGCGTGCCGGCCTATGATGAAAGACATCCAACGCGGATGTGCTTCCACCGGAGATCGACGGACATGGCTTCTTTCAGGCCCAAATACATCACCTTCGACTGTTACGGCACGTTGRCCAATTTCCAGATGGCGGAAGCGGCGCGCGACCTCTACGGCAGCCGGCTCGACGAGCCGCGCATGCAGGAATTCATCAAGAACTACGCGGCGTACCGGCTCGACGAGATATTGGGCGACTGGAAGCCTTATGCCGACGTCATCCACAACGCGCTCGAGCGCGCCTGCAAGCGCAACGGCGTCACCTTCAGCCCGGACGACGCCAGGATGGTCTATGAGCGCGTTCCGACCTGGGGGCCTCACGCCGACGTTCCGGCGGGGCTTTCGAAGGTCGCCAGGGAAATTCCGCTGGTCATCCTCTCCAACGCCATGAACGCGCAGATCATGTCCAATGTCGAGAAGCTCGGCGCGCCGTTCCATGCCGTCTACACGGCCGAGCAGGCACAGGCCTACAAGCCCCGCTTCAAGGCTTTCGAATACATGCTCGACAGGCTGGGCTGCGGCCCTGAAGACATCCTTCACTGTTCGTCTTCGTTCCGCTACGACCTGATGTCGGCGCATGATCTCGGCATCAAGAACAAGATCTGGGTCAATCGCGGYCACGAACCGGCCAACCCGTACTACGGCTATGTCGAGATCGCTGACATTTCCGGTCTGCCGGGTGTGGTGGGGCTTTGAAACAGGCGGGTTGCCGATGAAATTCGTCTCCTACTGGCACGACACCGCCCCGGTCTTTGCCGGCGGGGTAAAAGGCCCGGTCGAAGGGCACTACGATGCCGCCATCATCGGCGGCGGCTTCACCGGTCTCGCCGCTGCGCGGCAGCTGGCGAAGGCCGGCGCCAAGGTGGCGGTGCTGGAGGCGGAGCGGGTGGGCTGGGGCGCATCCGGGCGCAATGGCGGGCACCTGAACAACGGCCTCGCTCACAGCTACCTTTCGGCCAAATCAGAGCTCGGCAAGGAACGCGCGATCGCGCTCTACCGGGCGCTGGACGACTCCGTCGACACCATCGAGGCGCTGGTCGCCGAGGAAGGCATCGACTGCAACTTCCGCCGCGCCGGCAAGCTGAAGCTCGCTTCCAAGCCGCAGCATTTCGAGGCGATCGCCCGCAACTTCGAAGCCGTCCATGCGGAGGTCGATCCGGATACGGCGCTGCTGTCGCCGGCCGATCTCAAGTCGGAGATCGGCGCTTCCTTCCACGGCGCGATGCTGTCGAAGAAAAGCGCCATGATGCATATGGGCCGCTATGTGGCCGGCCTTGCTTCGGCTGCCGCCCGCCACGGCGCCGTCATCCACGAGAACACCAGGGTGACGGACCGCAAGCAGACCGGCAAAAGGCATGAGCTGACCACCTCCCGTGGCCGGATCAGCGCCGACAACGTGCTTGTGGCGACCGGTGCCTACACGACGCCGAATTTCGGCTACTTCCGCCGCAGGATCATCTCCGTCGGCAGCTTCATCATCGCCACGCGGCCGCTGAGCGAGACGGAGATCGCCGCGACCATGCCGGGCAACCGGACATGCGTGACCTCGATGAACATCGGCAACTACTTCCGGCTTTCGCCGGACAACCGCCTGATCTTCGGCGGCCGCGCGCGCTTCTCGGCGACGTCGGACCAGCGCTCCGACGCCAAGAGCGGACAGATATTGCGGGCAAGCCTCGCCGCGATCTTCCCGCAGCTCGCCAAGGTCGAGATCGACTATTGCTGGGGCGGGCTGGTCGACATGACCAAGGACCGCTTTCCGCGCGCCGGCTATCATGACGGGATGTGGTACGCGATGGGCTATTCCGGGCACGGTGCGCAGCTTTCCACGCAGCTCGGCATGATCATGGCCGATGCCATGCTCGGCCGCGAGGACCGCAATCCGATAAAGGGGGTCGAGTGGCCAGCCATTCCCGGCTATTCCGGCAAGCCCTGGTTCCTGCCGATGGTCGGCCTCTACTACAAGGCGCYCGATCGGCTGAAGTAGGGGAGTAGGGGTCATTCCCTGCTGCCTTACTCCCCTATTCCCATGTGGAACGTTTTCATCTCGAGATATTCCTCGATGCCGGCCTGCGCGCCCTCCCGCCCGAGGCCGGACTGCTTGACGCCGCCGAAGGGGGCCACCTCCATCGACACCGATCCGGTGTTGAGCCCCACCATGCCGAACTCCAGCGCCTCGCCGACGCGCCATGCGCGTTTCAGGTTCTCGGTGTAGAAGTAGGAAGCAAGCCCATACGGCGTGCCGTTCGCCAGCGCGATCGCCTCCTCTTCCGTCTCGAAACGGAAGAGCGGCGCAACCGGGCCGAAGGTTTCCTCACCGGCGAGCTGCATCTCTTTTGTGGCGCCGGTCAGCACCAGCGGCGCGACATACTGAGGTCCTTCCGGCAGCACCGGCTTCTCCGTGACTATCGTGGCGCCTCTGGCGAGCGCGTCCTCGACATGACGATTGATCTTCTCGACCGCCGCCATGTTGATCATCGGTCCGATGGCGACGCCGGCTTGCGTGCCGGGTCCGACCGTCATGGCGTTGACGCGGGCGCTTAGCTTCGCGGCGAAGGCGTCATAGACTCCGGCCTGGACGAGGATGCGGTTGGCGCACACACAGGTCTGGCCGCCGTTGCGGAACTTCGAGGCGAGCGCGCCCTCGACGGCTAGGTCGAGATCGGCGTCATCGAAGACGATGAAGGGCGCGTTGCCGCCGAGCTCGAGGCTGAGCCGCTTTACGCTGTCGGCCGCCCCGCGCATCAGCAGCGAACCGACGCGCGTCGAGCCGGTGAAGGAGATCTTGCGCACGGTCTCGTTCGCCATGATCTCGTTGCCGATCTCGGCCGGCATTCCGGTGACGATGTTGATGACGCCGGCGGGAATGCCCGCGCGTTCGGCGAGCACGCCGAGCGCCAGCGCCGAATACGGCGTGAATTCGGATGGCTTGATGACCACCGTGCAGCCGGCGGCCAGCGCCGGTGCGACCTTGCGGGTGATCATCGCGTTGGGAAAGTTCCAGGGCGTGATGATGCCGCACACCCCGACGGGCTCCTTCAGCACGATGATGCGCCGGTCGGCCGTGGGCGAGGGGATGGTGTGGCCGTTGATGCGGCGCGCCTCCTCCGCGAACCATTTGACGAAGGAGGCGCCGTAGCGGATCTCGCCTCTGGCCTCGTCCAGCGGCTTGCCCTGTTCCGTCGTCAGAATCAGCGCGAGATCGTCCAGATGCGTGAGCATCAGGCCATGCCAAGCCTCCAGGAGGGCAGCACGTTCGGCATTGGTCTTCTTCCTCCAATCCCGATAGGCGGAAGCCGCAGCCTCTATGGCCGCACGGGTTTCCGGACCTGCCATGTCTGGCACTGTGCCGATCGATAGCTGTATCGCCGGATCGATGACATCGACCGTTTTGCCGGAACCGGCCTCGACCCATCTGCCGCCGATCAGTCCGGCTTCGCGGAAGAGAGTTTTGTCTTTCAAGCCTTTCATCGAAAACGACCTTGGATTCAGTTGAGCGCCGCGACGACCGCGGCTGTAATGGCGTCTGTGCTGTCCTTGCCGGCGGTGGTTCCAATGTCCCGCGCCGTTGTCGCTTCAATCGCGTTCATGACGCGGCCGGCCGCGTCTTTTTCGCCGAGATGATCGAGCATCATTGCGCCGGACCATATGGCAGCGATCGGATTGGCGATGCCGAGATGGGCGATGTCGGGGGCGGARCCGTGCACCGGCTCGAACATCGACGGCGCCGAGCGGTCCGGGTTGATGTTTGCGGAGGCGGCGTAGCCGAGACCTCCTTGGATCGCCGCGCCGATGTCCGTCAGTATGTCGCCGAACAGGTTGGAGGCGACGACCACGTCCAGGCTCTGCGGCTCCATGATCATGCGCGCGGCAAGCGCGTCGACATGATAGCTGGTCACTTGGACGTCCGGATAGTCTGCCGCCAGCTTGCGCGTGATCTCGTCCCAGAACACCATCGAGTATTTCTGCGCGTTGGATTTGGTGACGGAGGCAAGCCTGCCTCGTCGCGCACGCGCCTGCTCGAAGCCGAAGCGCAGGATGCGCTCGACGCCGGCGCGGGTGAAGATCGAGGTCTCCACCGCGACCTCGTCCAGAGTACCTTGGTGCACGCGCCCGCCGGCACCGGAATATTCGCCTTCGGTATTCTCGCGGATGCAAAGGATGTCGAAGCTCTCGGCCCGCAGCGGGCCTCTGACGCCCGGCAGCAAGCGGTGCGGCCGGATATTGGCGTATTGCACGAAGGCCTTGCGGATCGGCAGCAGCAGGCCGTGGAGCGAGACGGAATCCGGCACTTCGGCCGGCCAGCCGACGGCGCCGAGAAGGATGGCATCGAAGCCGCGCAAGGTCTTGATGCCGTCCTCGGGCATCATGTGGCCGGTCTCCTTGAAGAAGCGGCAGGACCAGGGGAACTCGGTTCCGGTCAGGGTAAAACCGGAGTGCTTGGCCGCTGTTTCCAGCACCGTCCAGGCGGCGGCGGTCACATCGCGGCCGATGCCGTCACCGGGGATCAGGGCGATCGAGTAGGTTTTCATCGGCGTCTCTTCACAGGCTGATCAGGACGCTCTTGGTCCTGCGGTTGGCGTGATAGGCCTCGCGGCCGAGGTCCTTGCCGATGCCGGAGCGCTTGTAGCCGCCGGTCGGCAGGATGTGGTCGCGCGAGCGGCTATAGCGGTTGACCCAGACCGTGCCCGCTTCGAGCTTACGCGCGAGACGGATCGTGCGCGACAGGTCGCAGGTGAACAGGCCGGAAGCCAAGCCATAGGTCGGATGGCCGGACAGCGCCAGCGCCTCTTCCTCGGTCTCGAAGGTCTGCACCGTCAGGACCGGGCCGAAGATCTCCTCGACGATCGCCGGGTTGTTCTGATCGACATTGGCGATCAGCGTCGGCTCGTAGAAATAGCCGGGAGCATCCATGGCGCCGCCGCCGGTCAGGCATTCGCCACCGGCCTCGACCGCGGCCTGCACGATGCCGTCGACACGCGCCCGCTGCCGTTCGGAAATGATCGGCGAATACTGCGTCGCCTCGTCCCAGGTTGGGCCGGGCCGCACCGCCTTCATCTTTTCCAGGATCGCAGCCGTCAGCCTGTCGGCCACGCTCTTCTCGACGATCAGACGTGTTCCGGCCACGCAGGCCTGGCCGGCGTTGAAGGTGACGCTGCCGGCGATTGCCGTCGCCGCCTTGTCGAGATCGGCATCGGCAAAGACGATCTGCGGGCTCTTGYCGCCGAGCTCCAGCGTCATCGGCTTGACGCCGGTGCGGGCGATGTTCTCCATGATGGCAGAGCCGGCGCGGGTCGAGCCGGTGAAGCTGACCTTGGCGATCTCCGGATGGCCGGTCAGCGCCGTGCCGGTGGTCGGACCGTCGCCGAGCACCACGTTGACAAGCCCTGCCGGCAGGCCAGCCTTAATGGCGAGCTGCGCCATATAAACGGTCGAGAAGGGTGTCATTTCCGAAGGTTTCAGCACGACCGCATTGCCCGCGGCAAGCGCCGGGCCGAGCTTCCAGCCGGCCATCGAGATCGGAAAATTCCAGGGCGCGATCGCGCCGACAACGCCATAGGGCTCGCTCATGATCATCCCGAGACTGGCGTCGTCGGTTGGCACGAGGTCGCTGCCTTCCTTGTCGGCGAATTCGGCGAAGAAGCGGATCTGCTCGGCGGTGACGGCGATGTCGCCGGAGATGAGCTGGCCCACGGGTCGCGTCGAGCACAGTGCCTCGATCCTGGCGAGCGTTGCGGCTTCTGCCTCGATGAGGTCGGCCCAGGCCTGGAGCGCCCTGGTGCGCTCGCGCGGCCGAACGCCGCCCCAGTTGCTGGCTTTCAACGCCGCCTTGGCGCTTTCCACCGCGCGGTCGACCATGTCCACGCCGGCCACGGGGCAGGCGATGTATGCCTTGCCGTCCGAAGGGCGGCGCATCTCGATCCCGCCCTCAGCCGGGATCAGTTCCCCGCCGACGAAATGGCCGACAGGCAGGCGGATCGTGTCCGGATCGAAGCTCAGGCTCATGGGCGGCCACTTTGAAGCATTGCCGGAGCCTAGCGCGTCCCGGCACGCAGCATGCGCTGTTCGGCGACCCRCTGCCGACGAATCTTGCGTGCCGGATGCGAGGGACGGCAAAATCTTCCGCGCGGCACCTCATCCGGATCCTGTTATCCGACCGTCACATAGATCTTGCGCACCGTCTCGATCGTCTTCCAAACCCCGGTGAAGCCGGGCTTCATCACGAAGCTGTCGCCGGCGCGGTAGGTTACCGTCTCGCCGCCGTCCGGCGTTATTTCAATCACGCCGGAGAGGATGTGGCAGAACTCGAAAGTTTCGCCCTTGATCGAACGCGTCTCGCCCGGCGTCGCCTCCCAGACGCCGGTGTGGACCAGGCCGTCCTTGGCGACATCCTGCGCCCAGGTCTTGAAGGCGGGGTTGCCGGAAATCAGCCGTTCGGGCAGCGCCGTGGACTCGCGCGGCGGGAAGGCGGGGTTGATATCGACGGTTTTGAGCAGAGACAAGGGATGGCCTTTCTGATTGAAGTTCAATAGCCGCGTGACCGATCGACGAGTCCGATCGGATCAAGACCTGCACGGTGGCGCTTGATGTTTTCGATGACGRCCTGCGCTGCGGTCGCGGGCTGGGTGACGCTGGCGACGTGCGGGGTCAGAATGATCTTCGGATGCGACCAGAACGGATGTCCCGCGGGCAGCGGTTCGGGATCGGTCACGTCGATCATTGCGGCCGCTAGGTGGCCGCAGTCGAGCGCGGCGACGAGCGCTTGGTGGTCCAGCTGGGGTCCCCGGCCCGTGTGGACCAGCGCCGCGCCCTTGGGCAGCTTTGCGAAGAGGTTGGTATCGAGGAACCCGCGCGTATCCTTGGTCAGCGGCAGCAAACAGATCAGTATGTCGCTGGCCGCCAGCATCTGCTCCAGCCCCACCTCGGCGTGATGGCAGGTCACGCCCTCGATCTGCCGCGGCGAGCGGCTCCAGCCGGCGAGGGGGAAGCCGAACGGTTTCAGCCGGTCGAGAACCGCTTGGCCGARCTCCCCGAGGCCGAGCACGCCGATCCGGCGCGACCCGGCCTGAAGCTGCGGGATGTCGCGCCATTCGCAGGCGCGCTGCTGCTCCAAATAAGCGGGCAGGTTGCGRTGCAGGCCAAGCACAGCGAGCGTCACGTATTCCTGCATCATCCGCACGATGCCTTCCTCGATCATGCGCACGATCTTCACCCTCGCGGGCACCGCATCGAGGCGGAACTGGTCGACGCCGGCGCCGATGGAGAACAAAATCTCCAGGTTCCTGTAGCGGGCAAGATTATCCGGCACGGTCCAGGTGATCAGATAGCGCACGGCATCGGGATCGACCGTCTCGGCATTCATCGCGAAGGGAAGGCCCGGCAGTTCTTTGGCAAAGGCCTCGGCAAAGACCGCGCCGCGCTGCGTGTCGGAGTTGAACAGGAAGGTCATTCCGGTTGCTCCTTCAAGCCGCGCAACGCGCGCCCAGCGCTTCGACCATCCGCTGGCAGGCAGTGAGTTCGCCGGCGAGGATATATTCGTCCGGCTTGTGGGCGCGGCCGATATCACCGGGGCCGCAGATGATCGCATCGAAGCCGGCAGCCTGGTAAAGTCCGGCCTCCGTGCCGTAGCTGACGGCGGCGAGCGGCGCTTCACCGGTCAGCTCGCGCAGCAATGCCGCCAGTGCCGCGTCTTGCGGCAGCGACAGCGCCGGATAGGCGCTGATCGTCGTCCACTCGACCTGAAAGCCGTTAGCCGCATTGTCCTCGGCCTTCGACTTGATGGGTGTGAGCAGRCTGGCGGGATCGATTCCGGGTATGGCGCGCGCCTCCAGCTCCAGCGTGCAGGTGTCGGGGACGATGTTGACCGACTGTCCRCCCGCGATCACGCCGGCCTGCAGCGAGGAGTAGGGCGGCTCGAAGCACGAGTCGAACGGACCGCGGGTCAGCCGTGCGGCTTCGCTCACGACCGCGCAGAGCGCATCGGCCATGGCATGGATGGCGTTGAGCCCGAGATCGGGCCGCGAGGAATGGCCGGAGCGCCCGTGTATAGTCATGCGGGCGGCCGCCTTGCCCTTGTGGGCGCGCACGGCGCGCATGCCGCTCGGCTCGCCGACGATGACGCCGAGCGGCTTCGCGCAGAGTTCCGGAAGGCGGGCGATCAGATGCGGCACGCCGCGACACCCCACCTCCTCGTCATAGGACAAGGCGAGGTGGATTGGTCTGGCGAGGTGCAGGCAAGCCAGGTGCGGCACGGCCGCGAGCGCGGCGGCGAGAAACCCCTTCATGTCGGTGGTGCCGCGTCCGTAGAGCCGCTCGCCCTCCCGACGCAGCGAAAAAGGGGCCGAACTCCACTGCGGCTCGCCGGCGGGAACGACGTCCATGTGGCCCGACAGGATGTAGCCCGGGACATCGGCGGGGCCGATGGTAGCGAAAAGATTGGAACGGTCGCCTTCCGGTCCTGGAAGCACGGTGACCTTCGCTCCTTGCTCCGCGAGATGGGCCGCGATCCAACCTGTGATGTCGCCGTTCGRCTTGCCGGCAACCGATGGAAAGGCGACGAGACGGTCGAGGATGTCGAAGACGTCCATTCCAGCCCTCAAGGCAWTTAAGGTTCGCCGGGATCGGTGCCGTCGACCGTATGCTGCAACAATTTCGGAGAGGGTGTACGCGTTCTCTCGCGATTGCGTGCCGAAAGCGGAAGTGTTTCAGTTGAATCTTGCGTTGGTGCTCGACTTTCGAGCAAATCGTATTGGTCTGGGTCGTTTAGCGTTGGCGGATAGGGGTGGCAGTTATGTGTCATCCCTCTGATACGGCAATCAGAGGCACGGAAATTGAAGCYGTCCGAGAGCTTGAAAATCGATGCCTTCTCGATGCGGATCGGCGACATCGAAGGCGTCGAACTGGACCGGTTGCACGCGCTCTCGCTGTCGGTGGGATGGCCGCATCGGGCCGAGGACTGGCAATTCCTGCGCGAAGCGGGACAAGGTTTCGTGGCGCTTGATGAGATCGGCCGGGTTCTCGGCTCGGCCATGTGGTTCCTGCATGGCTCCAGCTTCGCGACCATTGGGATGGTCATTACCTCGCCGCGGCTGCAGACCCTCGGTGCGGCGCAATGGCTGATGAAGCGTGTCTTCGATAAGGTTGGCGGACGCGACCTGCGCCTCAACGCAACCCGAGCGGCAAGGCGGCTCTACCTCTCGCTCGGCTTCCAGCCGGAGAAGACCGTCTATCAATGCCAAGGGGTTGCCCACGCAATCGGGTCAGCTGGCGTAGACGAGGCGCATGGCGAGGTCCGGCAATTGCGAGCCGAGCACGTGCCGGAGATCATCGCGCTCGATGCGGCTGGCTTCGGGGTGCGTAGGGCAGCGCTTGTCCGAAAGCTGTTCGGCCAGTCCGTTGCCTACGGGCTCTTCGAGGAAGGCGCAGTCAAGGCCTTCGCCTTGTGCCGGCCCTTCGGCCGAGGCTACGTCATCGGACCGGTTATAGCGAAGGGAGATACCGACGCCATCGCGGTGGTCCAGCCGCACGTGGCCGAGCATTCGGGCAGCTTCCTGCGGGTGGACACCCATATGGAAAGCGGCGAGTTCGCCGACTTTCTATCGCACAGCGGAATGCTTGTCTTCGACACCGTGCTGACCATGTCGCTGGGCAAACGTCTCGCTGACTTTTCAGGCGGGGCAACCATGCCAATGACTTATGCGCTCGCCAGTCAAACGCTCGGGTAGCTCCGTCCGGGACGCGCTCCGATAACTAGTCGGCCTACATTCAGTCGTGTACAGCTGATCCCTGTGCACGGCAGCGGTGGTGCGTATTCGTCCGACAATGATTGTCGTGTCAGCCTTCCTCTTCGCTTCGGTTTCGTAGGGCGTCGCCGGTAAGGGCGCAAGCGCGGCTATCTCAGGCTCGATGATCGATCGCCTTTCGAAGGCCTCAGCTGGATAAGTCCACATTTCCTTCGGACACGGAGCGCCTGCGGCTGCGCCGCACCCCGCGACGAAAGTGCCACGCCCCGCGTGGCGAAGAAGGCGCCCCTCTTGCTCCGTCTAGGCGAGCATGCGCCGCACGGCCGTCCGAGGGCAAACCGACTTCGACCGCGACATTGCGCTCAGGAGGCAGCCGGTCGCCTGGCTCAAAACAACCGTCATACAGCCACTTCCGCGGACGGAAGCAGATTTTTTCGCAACCAATTTGATCTGTATTGACACCGGTTGCGATACCAATTTCATATTGGTTTAGCAACCCGGGGATTGGTTGCACGTAGTTGCTTGAGGCAGCGAGCCGATGCGTATGACTGACAACAAAGGATATCGAACCGTTTCGAGCAGATGCGGTRCAGACGGCGGCGTCACCGACCGCAGCGGGAGCGATAGTCACAGTTGCCAAGCAGCAATTAACGAACTCGCTTCGGACAACTGGGCCCGGCCCGGAGTTGAGAAGGCGCAATCTGAATGGAACCGAAGGTACCATGACATGGCCCCGGTTCTCGAGGTCCATGAACTCAGCAAGGTTTTCGGCGCAGTCAGGATCCTCAACGACGTCAGTTTCCAGATGGCGGAGGGCGAGGTCGTTTCCCTTGTTGGCGCGTCCGGCTCGGGAAAGAGCACGCTGTTGCGCTGCATAAACTTTCTGGAGACGCCGACCTCAGGGAGGATCGTGGTGACGGGCGACGCTATCTCCATCAGCTCCAATGGACGGGGCAAGAGCGAAATCACCAACGGCGCGAAGATCCGACTCTTTCGCCAGCGGACCGGAATGGTGTTCCAGAGCTTCAATCTCTGGCCGCACCGCACTGTGATCGGCAATGTGACGGAGGCGCTCGTCTACGTGCTCGGGAAAGGAAGGCGGGAGGCCGAGGACATGGCGCTTTCGGCGCTTTCCAAGGTGGGGATGGCCGAGTTCCGCGATCGCTATCCCAGTCAGCTTTCGGGCGGTCAACAACAGCGCGTGGCGATCGCACGGGTGCTGGCGATGCGGCCAAAGATCATGCTTTTTGACGAGCCCACCTCCGCGCTCGATCCGGAACTCGTAGGCGAGGTGCTGAAGGTGATCCGCACGCTTGCAGAGGAGGGGGCGACCATCCTTCTCGYCACCCATGAAATGCGGTTTGCACGCGACGTGTCGACCCGAATGATATTCCTGCGCAAAGGTATCCTTGAGCAGGACGATGCGCCGGAAGAGCTGTTTCGCAACCCTGCCTCGGAGGCGGTGAAACGGTTTCTCTCCAGCGTCATGCCAGCCGCCGCGTGAACGCGGTTTTCTTCATTAGAACAAAGAAAAAAGGGTAACACTCATGCTTTCAGTTCAAACGTTTCGTTCGATTCTCCTATCGGGTTTCATGCTCGCTGCCGCAGCCGGTGCGGCGCGCGCCGAGGAGGGCGTCCTTCGCGTCGGCACGGAAGGGGATGCGCCATTGTTCAGCATGGCCGACGCCAACGGAAACGTCACCGGCTTCGACGCCGATGTCGCCAACGGCGTCTGCGCCGAACTCAAGATGAAGTGCAAATTCGTGGTGCAGGCCTTCAGCTCGCTGGTTCCCTCCATGGATAGCGACCGCTTCGACGTGATCATTTCCGGCCTAGGCATCACTGCCGAGCGCCAGAAGAAGATCGACTACTCCATCCCGTACGCCACCACGCCGCTCTATTTCGTGGTCCCCAAAGATTCCTCGCTTGCCGGGCTCAAGAGTCTCGAGGAGATCGAAAAAGCGCTCGCCGGAAAGAGTGTCGGCGTCGTGACGGGCACGACCTATGCCAAATTCATCGGCAAGCGGGCGACCAGCGCCGATCTCAAGACTTATGATGCCACCACTCAGCAGACCGCTGACCTTGCGGCTGGCCGCCTGGATGCTGCTTTCGGCGACTCGCCGACTTGGATGGATTTCCTTGCCACGCCGGACGGCGCCAACTTCACGAAGATCGATGTGAAGATTACGGCGATGAACGATCCTGAAACGCTCGGCCACGGCATGGGCATCGGCATGCGCAAGGGCAATGCCGAACTCAAGGCCAAGGTAGATGCCGCGCTCTGCAACATGATCAACGGAGGTAAGATCAAGGAAGCTTCCCTCAAGTGGTTCAAGGACGACTACACCATTCCCTGCAAGAAGTGATCCTCTCGCATCAACCGGCCGTCGCAGTCCGCGACGGCCCGACGGGTGTCGTCCATGTTTGAAACTTTCTGGTCGCTGATCGTGGAGCAGGGCTGGGGGCTCGCTTTGCTGCGCGGCGCCTTCGTCACGATCTGCATCGGTCTGGCCGGCATGGTGATCGGGCTGATCGCAGCCATCCCGTTTGCCATCGCGCGCTGGCAGCGGGTTCCGGTGCTGTCCCAGATGGTTGACGTCTACAGCATAGTCGTCCGCGGCGTGCCTGGCCTTCTTGTGATCTATCTCCTCTTCTTCGGCTCCGTCGACTGGGTGCAGAAGATAGCCGTCGTCTTCGGCTACCGAGACGTGGCTGAAAGTGCCTACCCTTACATCATCGGCGTCCTCGCCATCGCGACCATTTCCTGCGCCTATTCGATCGAGGTGATGCGCGGCGCTTTGGAAGCCGTTCCCAAAGGCCTCCTTGAAGCCGCGAAATCTCTGGCGCTACCTCCACGGGTCGCCTTTTTCAGAATCACGTTGCCGCTCGCGTTGAGATTTGCTCTCGGTGGGGTCAACAATGTCTGGCAGATGACGATCAAGGATACTTCGCTCGTTTCCATCGTCGGCATGCAGGAACTGATGCGCATGGCGGCCATCGCGGCCGGAATCACGCGCTCGCCACTTCTCTTCTACTGCATCGCGGCTTCTCTGTTCTTCGCCATGACGGCGGTCAGTCAGACCCTGTTCGGCCTGGCTGAGCGCCATATCAACCGCGGCTTCAGCGGAGGTTAGAATGGATTTCACCATTGTTGCCTATGCGGTTCCATTCCTTCTCACCGGCGCAAAGACCACRCTTCTGATCTCGGTGTTCGGCGTGGGTTTAGGACTGCCATTCGGCATCCTGCTGGCGCTTGCCCGCACTTCGCGCAATCGTTTGGTTTGCAAGGTGGCCGACACCTATTGCGCTGTCTTTCGCGGCACGCCCATGCTGGTGCAGATATTCGTGATCTACTACGGATTGGGACAGGTCGGGATCCTTCGCGCCAACCCAGTGATTTGGTGGCTTGTCGGCGACGGCTTGCACGCAGCCATTGTCGCCGTCTTGTTGAACACCGGCGCCTACACAGCCGAAATCTTTCGCACGGCCTTCCTGTCGCTGCCGCGTGGGTTGATCGAGGCGGCGGAAGCCAGCGGCATGTCGCCCTGGATAGTCTTGCGCCGGATCAAGTTCCCGTTGGCCTTGCGGCAAGCGCTGCCGTCCTACAGCAGTGAGGTTGCCATCATCGTCAAGGAATCCAGCCTCGCCTCAACCATCGCTGTGCTCGAAATCACGGGTTGGGCCAAACGCCTCATGAGCGAAACCTTCGCCATTATGGACATCTTCGTCATCACCTCCGTCTTCTACCTCACCCTCAATGTCGTCGGGCTGACCGCTTTGAAGCTTCTGGAACGGCAGCTTTGGTTCGAACGGCGTTTGACCCGCAGAAAGGCCACATCCCTATGTCCAAGTTGACCTTCATCGACCAGAATGTTCTTCCGCGCCCACGCGAAGGGCGGCCTCTGCCCGAGCGCCTTGTGGAGGGCGATCCTCGTTTTCTCAGCTGGGATATCGCCCAGACGGCTGACGGTGCCGTGAAGGCGGGGGTCTGGGAGGTCACGCCCGGCGCCTATCGTTCGATTAAGGGCGAGACTTTCGAGTTCTGCTACATCCTGTCAGGTGTCTCCGAACTCATTGAGGATGGCTGCGAGCCGCGCCGCATCGCGGCTGGCGATGCCTTCGTCATGCATCCGGGGTTTACCGGCGTATGGCGCGCGATCGAGACCACGCGCAAACTCTGGGTCTCACGTGATTGACCGGTTTTGCCTGCCCGAACTTGTCCGACCAAAGGCTGGTAGCTTTCCATGACCGCAGTTTCCGCTGGCCCCTTCAAGTCCACGCCCTATTGGTGGGACGATTGCACCTTCTCTCCCCTCCCGGTCAGCCGCGTCGGCTCCAAATGCGACGTGGCGATCGTTGGCGGAGGCTACGCAGGACTTTCGGCGGCCATCGAGCTTGCTCGTGCCGGACGCAGTGTCCAGCTTTTTGATCGCCAGGCGCTGGGGCAGGCGGCTTYCAGCCGTAACGGCGGCATGGCGAGCGGGAGCATTCGACTCGGGCGCAAGGAGTTGATCAGAAGATTCGGCGAGGCCTGCGCCACCGAGATCCTGATGGAGGGAAAGGCTGCGCGGGAAGACCTCTGGGCCTTTCTGAAGGAGGAGWAGGTGGACTGTGACTTCCATCTCTCCGGCCTCTTCGTCGGCGCGATCAACGCGGATGAATGCGACGAACTCAGCCGCTCCGCCGATCTACTGAGGCGCTTCCTGGGGATCGAGGCTTATCCCGTCGCCCGGTTGGACGTGCCGACCTACATCGGGACGGATTTCTACACGGGCGGATTCGTGCGGATGGATACCGGGGGCCTGCATCCGGCCAAGCTGCTTGCGGGTATTCTACGGGTGGCAATGGCAACCGGGGCGGTGATCCATGAGAACACAGCCGTTACGGGAACGAGCGCCGAGGCTGGCGGGGTCCGTGTGAGAACGTCCCGCGGCGACGTCTTCGCCAGGAAGGTGCTGATCTGCACGGACGCCTACACGGACGGCTTTGATCCTTGGCTGCGCCGCCGCATTGTGCCGGTGCGCAGCCGCATCATCGCTACCGAGCCATTGGCGGAAGGCGCGATGGACCGGTTGATGCCGAAGCGCATGATGTATGGCGACATGCGCCAGCTCAGCTACTACTATCGCCCTTCGCCAGACGGATCGCGCATCCTCTTCGGTGGCAGGGACGGCACCACGGCGGGTGACGCGCTGGCGCCGACCACCCATCTGCGCAGCCAACTCGGCCGGATTTTCCCCGAGCTGGAGGGCGTTGGCCTGACGCATAGTTGGTTTGGCCAGGTCGCCATGCATCGCGACATGGTGCCGCGTATTTTCACCTCGGGCGATACGGTCTACGCCACCGGGTTCTGCGGTTCCGGAGTGGTCTGGGCCCGCTGGCTTGGCAAGAAGGCCGCCTTCAAGATCCTCGGCGAAGCCGAAAAGGCGCAGTCCGCCTTCGATTTCGACCCCGCGCCGAAGGCCATACCATTCTACCGCGGCAAGCCGTGGTTCATCCCGCTTGTCTATTCCCTTTATGAATGGCGGGATAAGCGTGCCATGCGCCGCCGGCAGCCCGAACGAAGGCGGCCATGACCGGCTCTTTCTTGCGGGCAGGCCCGGATGCACATCCTTTCGCATTGCATCTGCCTGACACTCATTTCTCCCGGACTGACGGGCGGTCCATCCGCGCGCAGTGAGAACGTTAAAGCGTGTCAGGTGCCTCGCCTTGAATAGAGCGACAAGCGAGCAGAGTTCGAAGGCCGCCATCCCGCTCGGAAGTGTACGGCAGTCTGATAGTATTGTTGGCGATACCTTCTTAGGCCATTGTCTCTGACCCGAGAATGTTGGCTCTCGCGGTCAAGATATGGTTATGCATTCTTTGTTCGGCCTGCCCACCGTCCCGGTCAATGATCGCCTGCAAGATCGCGCGATGATGAGCCGTATACTCCTGCATACGCTCTTTCGTCAGAGACTGCTCTTTCATGCGTCCCCAAAGCCGCCCCGCCCGAAGCGCGTGAATACCTTCGTAGAGCGAGGCCAGCAATCCGTTGCGGGCCGCCGCCACTACTAATTGATGGAACGCGGCGTCCCAGCGCTCGAACTCCGCCAGCGTCGCGGCGGTACTGCCATGCTGGATGACCTTCTGCATCTCTTCGGTTTCGTAGGGCGTCGCTCGCAACGCCGCGAGCGCGGCCACCTTCGGCTCGATGATTAATCGTGCTTCGAAGACCTCAGCGGGATAAGTCCACAGTTCCTTCCGGGAGGCATTCTGTGCCCGGTACGGAGCGCTTGCAGTTGCGCCGCGCTCGGCGACGAAAGTGCCACGCCCCACATGACGAAGAAGGCGTCCCTCTTGCTCCATCTCGGCCAGCATGCGCCGCAGGGCCGTGCGCGGCAAACCGAGCTTGACCGCTAGATCGCGCTCAGGTGGCAGCCGGTCACCTGGCTGCAATCCTTCCGCCTCAATGAAATCCTTCAGAACGACCGTCATACGGCTCACTCCAGAACAAATCGGCAAATTTCTCCGCAACCAATTTGATCTATCTTGACACCGGTTTCAATACCAATGTCATATTGGTCCCAGCAATCCACAGATTGGTTGCACCGGGTTTCTAAAGCCGCGAGAGGATGAGTGTGACTCAGCCAGCAAGGGATATCGAACCTTTTCGCGCGGATGCTTCTGCTATCATTGCAGGCGCTCTTGTAGAGCTGCTGGTGGGCGGCAAATGGACAAGTGCAACCGGCGGCAATCGGTTTGATGTCGCCGATCCATCCAATGGGCGCACGATTGCATCTGTCGCAGACGGCGCAGTCACCGACGGAATCCGGGCGATCGACGCTGCGGAAGCCTCTGCGACGATGTGGAGGCAAACACCCCCACGCCGGCGATCGGACATCCTGATGCGCTGCCATCAGCTCATGCTCGATCGTGCCGAATGGCTAGCGCAACTGATATCTCTGGAGAACGGCAAGGCGCTCCCGGACGCTCGCGGCGAGGTAACCTATGCCGCAGAGTTTTTCCGTTGGTACGCTGAGGAAGGGGTGCGCAGTCTCGGCGACATAGGCTATGCGCCGGGCGGTGCAAATCGAATCCTAGTTCAATACCAGCCGATTGGCATTGCCGTTCTCGTCACGCCCTGGAATTTCCCTGCTGCCATGGCGACTCGCAAGATCGCCCCGGCGCTCGCGGCGGGTTGCACGTGCGTACTAAAGCCGGCGGCTGAGACCCCGCTGACCGCGTTGGCGATCGGCGCGATCCTCATGGAAGCTGGTCTGCCCGAAGGTGTCGTCAACATCGTGACGACCACGGCCGCAGGGCCTGTGGTGAGCGCGATGCTACAGGACAGCCGGGTGCRTAAACTGTCATTCACGGGTTCGACCGCCGTTGGTCGCATCCTGCTGCGCGAGGCCGCCAACCGGGTCATCAGTTGTTCGATGGAACTCGGTGGCAACGCTCCTTTCATCGTGTTCGATGATGCGGATCTGGAGGATGCCATAGCCGGCGCCATGGTCRCCAAGATGCGCAACGGCGGAGAAGCCTGCACTGCGGCAAACCGCTTCTATGTACAGCGCGRCATCTACGATGCTTTTGTCCGCCGRCTTACCGAGGAAATGTCGTCGCTTTCAGTGGGGCCGGGTCTTCAAGCGACGACCCAGCTCGGGCCGCTTATTACAGCGACTGCGGTGGAGAAGGTCGATCGCCTACTGAAGGATGCCGTTGCGCGTGGGGCCCGTATCGAAACGGGCGGTAAACCGGGGTCTGGCGAGGGCTTCTTCTATCCTCCTACGGTCCTTGCTGACGTATCTCACGATTMCGATATCGCGAAGGAGGAGATCTTTGGGCCGGTCGCAGCGGTYACGCCCTTCGATACGGAAGACGAGGCTGTACGGCTAGCGAACAACACCGAGTATGGCCTCGTATCCTACGTCTTCAGCGGTGATCTCAGGCGCGCCCTGAGCGTCGCCGAACGCATCGAAAGTGGGATGGTCGGCATCAATCGGGGCGTGGTCTCGGACCCGGCAGCGCCGTTTGGAGGGATGAAGCAGAGCGGGCTCGGCCGGGAAGGAGGGCATCACGGGCTGCTTGAATATCTCCAACCAAAATACATCGCGACCAACTGGTAACGATATGACTAGACTCGCCAACCGGGATCGAAAACGGCCAGCATCGCGCTCGCATATGGCAAAATTTGTGAGCAAAACGGCCCAAAAATTCCGCCGCGCCTGCAAGGAGGAGAAAATTGTCCAGGCGACGGCTCAGACATGGGAACTGCCAAGCCGGGAGCTATATATGGATTTGGCGAACCGGCGATCGAGGTAAGTCTTGCGCGATCGATCTGTCGGGCTGGAGCCCGTGTACGTCAAATCGATCTCGTGTGCATGAAGGGAGTCTGATTCAAGCTGCGCACGAGATTGGCCGGTGAGGAGAGTCGTGTTGATTTGAACCGGCTTCGACATTGAGCGAACGGGCGCTGCTCAAGACGAAGTAAAAGTGCCACCGGTTTTCCAATCGGACTTTCGGTGGGGAAGTAATCGGAAACGTCTTCACCGCCATGACAAGCAAGGGAGGATTTGCAAAATGGCTCCAATCGATCGTTTTTTCTCGCGCCGCAGGTTCCTTGGCGGCAGCGCCATGGCCCTCACGGCCGGTGCACTGGGCATGCCGTTCGTGCGAACGGCGCGCGCACAAGCCGCGACCTTCAAGGCGGGCGTGATCACTTCGCTCTCGGGCGAGAACATTCTTGGCGGCAACCTGACCAAACAGGGCTATGACCTTTGGGCGGATGCGATCAACGCCAAGGGCGGCGTGGAGGTAGCTGGTGATCGCTTCAAGGTCGAGATGTTCTACGGCGACGACCAGAGCAGCCCGGCGACCGGCGCAGACGCCGCTGAGCGGCTGATCGTGCAAAACGGGGTCGACGTGCTGTTCGGTCCCTATACGAGCGGCTCGACCATTGCCGTACAGCCGATCTGTCAGAAGTACCAGGTGCCGATGATCTCTGGTTCGGCGGAATCGCCCAACGTGTGGAAGGCGAAGCCTGAGTTCAATTTCGGCATTATCCCGGCGGTCGATACAACTTCGGGCCTGTCGCTCGGCGTGCTGGCGAAGCTTTCCAAACCGGCCGCGAAGACGGTGGCTGTGATCAGCGTCAACGAGCCGTTCTCGAAGGAGACGGGCGAAGGTTTTCGCGACGGTGCCAAGGCCGCCRGCCTCGAACTGRCCACCTACGAGCTGGTGCCGCCGGAAGGGGAYCTCACGCCGGTCATCTCCAAGATCGCCGCACTCAATCCCGACATCATCGCGGTCGGTGGCCATGAGGAGGTACTGATCAATGTGGTCAAGACTTCGAAATCGCTGAACTACCGGCCGAAGGCGCTGATCATGCACTACGGCATCACCAATCCCGCCTTCGCCCAGGCGCTCCGCGCGGACGCCGACGGCACGACGGGCGTGGTGGTATGGCTGCCTACCGTGTCCTACAAGGACGACGTATTCGGCACGGCCAAGGACTTCGCACAGATGGCGCAGAAGAAACTGGGAGGCGAGCCGGACTATACGGCCGCCGCCTGCGCGGCCAGCGGTCTGGTGCTGGGCGATGCGCTGAAGCGCCTCGGCAAGAAGCCGGCGCTGGCGCCGGAGGACCGCGTGGCGCTGAAGGATGCCATCGCCGAAACCGACATCCAGACCTTCTACGGGCCGATCAAGTTCGAGAAGGACGGCCCTCACTACCACGACAACATCCAGCCAGTGCCAGTCCTGGTCCAGATCCAGAGCGGCAAGACCGTCGCGGTCGGGCCAAAGGAGGCTGCGGCAGCCGACTACATCTACCCACTGCCGGCTTGGAAATAGGCCGGTTGGGCAGATGCGGACGATTTCGCCGCCCGCATCTGCCTAAGGGTGCGCCACCGATTGCGCATAGCTGTAAAAATGACGGGCCGTCCGCTTCGCCCATGCGGGCTTGCAGAATGTCCACCTTCCCGTTTCCCTGCGAAAAACGGATGCTGCCTTGGATCTTTTTCTCCAGACCTTGCTGAATGGCCTTCTAATCGGAGGTGTCATCGCCACCTTTACCGTCGCCTTTCAGCTCGCCTTCGGCGTGTTGCACGTCATCGACTTCGCGGTCGGCGGCTGGGTCGTGCTGGGCGGCTACCTCGGCTACTATATCACCGCCTGGCTCGGGCTCGACGGCTTCCTCGCGATCCCACTGGCTTTCGTCCTTTTCGGCGCCCTCGGCTATCTGATCGGCCCGGTGATTTATAATGTTCGTAACAGCCGCACGGCGCGCCCGGAGCTGATGGCTCTGGCGCTCAGCTTCGGCTTATTCACGCTACTGCGCGGCGGCATGCTGACAGCGTGGGGCTTCAACACCCGGAACGTCACAACCATGGTGGGCGGCGAAAGCCTGGCAATCGGCCCGGTCACGGTTCCGTTGATCCGGGTTGTGGCGGCAGTGTTCGCCGCTGCGATCGCCGGCGGGCTCTTCCTGTTTCTCTATCGCACCCGCTACGGACTAGCGATCCGCGCGACTGCCGAGAACCGGCACAATGCCGCACTGATGGGTGTCAACATCGGACGGCTGAGCGCCAATGTCTATGGCCTCTATGCCRGCATCACCGCCATGGCCGGTGTCCTGATGGGGGCGATCTACTCGGTCAATCCGGAGGTCGGCTTGCGCTACACGCTGTTTGCCTTCTTCGTAGCCGTGCTTGCCGGTCTGGGTTCTGTCGAGGGCGCGCTGGTGGCGGCGCTCTTGCTAGGCGTCATCGAAGCTTTCGTCTCGACGTATGTCGGTGCCAGCTATTCGCTGCTGGCGATCTTCACGACGCTGTTCTTAGTTCTCTTGATATCCCCGCGTGGGATCCTGCGGCGGGGGCTCTGACATGGCGCTACTGCCGACAAACCCGCAATGGCGCGGCCTCGTTCTTCTCGCCATCATCATCGTCGTGCTAGGCGTCCTGCCATGGACAGTGAATAATTATTGGCTGCGCATTGCCACCGGCGCACTGATGTGGGCGGGGCTCGCTTGCTCATGGAATATGYTGGGCGGATATGCCGGCTACATCAATTTCGGCCAGTCGGCTTTTTTCGGCCTCGGCGCCTATATGACCGCGTTCCTGATGAGCGATCCATTCGGCTTGCCGTTCCCGGCCACGATTCCCGCAGGTATGGTGGTGACCGCATTGTGCGCGCTCATCATCGGCGCACCGACACTGAGGTTGCGCGGCGCCTACTTCGCCATCGCCACCTGGGCCTTTGCCGAGGTGCTGATCCAGGTCGCTTCGGCCATGGACTTCACCGGCGGTATCGGTGGTATCGGACTGCCGCCGTATCTCAACGAACGCTTCTTCTATTTTGCCATGCTCGGTACAGCCGCGCTGACGTACTTCCTCACCTGGGCGCTCTTCGAGCGTTCCGGCTTCGGGCTGAAGGTGAAGGCGCTACGCGACCACGAGCCAGCGGCAGAGGCGATGGGCATCAACACAGCCCTGGTGAAGCTGCAGACTTTCGTGCTCAGCGCTGTCACTGCGTCCGTCTTCGGCGCCATCTTCGCCTACTGGGTCACCTTCATCAATCYGAAGTCCGTTTTCGGCGGCGACATCACCGACCAGATGGTGGTGATGGTGCTGCTGGGCGGTCTGGGCACACTGTGGGGACCGGCCATCGGCGGCGTCGCGTTGTTCGTCGTGAACCGGCTGATTTGGATGTATTGGGGCGACACCGCCTTCTACATCGCCATCCTCGGCACCGCTATCGTCTTGGTGGTGCTGTTCCTGCCCAACGGCATCGCCGGGCTGTTCGCAAAGCGTAAGAACGACGCGCTGGACAAGGTCCTGGACAAGCTGGTCGACAGCGGTGAGGGAGGGCACCCATGAGCGGCGGGACGCAGTCGGCAGCCGATCCGATCCTGAGCGTGCGCGGGCTCTTTAAGCATTTCGGCGGCATCAAGGCCGCCAACGGCGTCGAGCTGGCGGTCGGGCGGCACGAGATCGCCGGACTCATCGGCCCCAATGGCTGCGGAAAATCGACGCTGTTCAGCCTCGTCTCCGGCACGGTGATGCCGGACAAGGGCGATATCCGCTTCGACGGCCGTGCCGTCGCCGGAATGAGCGCGCACAGGATCGCCCGGCTCGGTCTCGCCCGTACCTTCCAGATCCCGGCCCTGTTCGACAATATGACGGTGACCGAGAACCTTCTTGCGGCGGCGGCGGAAGGTCACTGGCAGGGCGCACACGAGCGCGCGGCCGAGACACTTTCCCTCCTCAAGCTCGAGCATGTCGCCGACAACCGCGCCTCGGACCTGTCCGGCGGTCAGCAGAAGCTGCTGGAATTTGGCCGCGCCGTCATGCGGCAGGCAACCCTTATCCTGCTCGACGAGGTAACGGCAGGAGTCCACCCCAATATCCGCAAGATCATCCTGGAGGCGATTGCCCGGCTCCGCGAAGAAGGCGTGTCCTTCCTCGTCATCGAACATGACATGGAGATGGTTCGCAACGTCTGCGACCGAATCATCGTCATGGATTCGGGACGGGTGGTAACCAGCGGCGCCTTCGAGGACATCGTGCGCAATTCTGAAGTCATGCAGACCTACCTGGGGCGCCCGCAATGAGCACGCTGGCCTCCGAGAACATCGTCACGGGCTACGGCAAGCAGGAGATCGTTCATGGAATCTCGCTGACCGCCGAACTCGGGAAAATCACTTGCATCTTCGGGCCGAACGGCTGCGGCAAATCCACCTTGCTAAAGGCGATCGCCGGGGCGCTGCCGGTTTGGAGCGGCRCCGCCCGCCTTGGTGAGACCGTGCTGTCCAATCTGCCCGTGCACGAGGTGGTACGGGAGGGGCTGGTGCTGATGCCGCAGGGCGGCGGCGTGTTCCCGCGCCTGACGGTGATGGAGAACCTGCGCATGGGTGGTTACGCTATCGCCGACAAGCGGCTGGTGGAAAGGCGCATTGAGACGTTAATCGACCAGTATCCGTCACTGGCCAGGCGGCGCAAAACGGCGGCCGGCGCGTTGTCGGGTGGCGAGCAGGCGATGYTGTCACTGGCCCGCGCGCTGGTCTCGGAGCCGCGCTTTATCCTGCTCGACGAGCCTTCCGCCGGCCTGTCRCCAGCCATGGTGATCGAGACGCTGGAGCRCATCACGACGCTGACGAAGCAAGGCATCGGCATATTGATGGTCGAGCAGAACATCCGCGAAGCCATGCCGATCGCAGACAAACTCTACATCTTGGCCGCCGGCTCGAAACGCTTCGAGGGCAGCCCGCAAGATGTGCGCGACGACCGTCAGATCATGGACATCTACATGGGCGGAGCCTGAAGTCTGGAAGCCAGCGTCTTCTCCGCAGTCGTCTACGAACGACGCTTCGGACCATTAACGCAGCACCTATCAGGCCAAAGGGCGAGGTGTGGTCGCGAGACGGGGTAATCGAAGGCGTCGTGATGCCGAACGGTGAGAAGTCTGCCCGGGATCTTTCTCCTCAGTTCAGGCTCGAAGTCATGGCCTGATATTGCTCCTTGGGGATCGGAAGGAATGACGGCCCATATCTTCGCCCCTTTGATCAACACGCCCCGGAATGCGCACCAGGATACGCATTGGAGTCGACGAACCGACGCCTTTGTCGAAGCAAGATTGTTCCGTCCGCATGTCGTTGACGCGACGGGACGGGATGTCGCCTTGCTGATCAAGGGTCATACGGGCAAGGAAGTCGCCCTTACGCTCGACATCAGTCCACGCACCTGGCCCCGCAAAATGCGACGTCACGAGCGCGGCGGATTTGATCCGACGCCGTCTCGCTAACTGAGGTTTGACGGCACTGGTGAAGCCGTCGCCGATAACCGCAATTCGTCGAACGCGGCAAGTGTCCTGCGCCACAACTCCTCATAGGCGTCGTCGGTCATGTAGGCCGCGTGCGCTGTGAGCGTCACGTTGTCCAGTTTGCGGTAGGCGTTTTCTCGAGGAAGCGGCTCTTGCGGGAACACGTCCAAGCCTGCATGCCCGATGAAGCCTTCTCCGAGAAAAGCCAGCATCGCGTCCTGGTCGACGATCTCGGCCCTGGCGGTGTTGACCAGTATGTAGCCCGGAGCGGGGAGCTTAAGCCGGCGGCGGTCGATTAGACCCGCTGTTTCCGCATTGAGCGCCAAGTGGACGGACACAACGTCCGCGTTCGCAAGGGCTTCGTCGATATCTTCGACGAAGCCGTCTATCGCGCGGGGAGTTCGGTTCCACGCGCATACGTTCATTCCGATCGATCGAGCCAGGTGAGCGAACGCCGTCCCGATCCCGCCAAGCCCGATCACGGCGACCTTGCGTCCACCCAGTTGCAGGCCGCCTCTTGGCAACCAGGCACCAGTACGGATTTCGCGGTCCATCCTGGCAATGGACCGCGCGGCTGCGAACATCAGCGCGAACGCATGCTCGGCAACCGCCCGGTCGCCGTAGCCAGGGGCGGTCGCAACGCGAATACCGCGGCGTCTGGCATCCGTCATATCGATGTAGGTACCGGCGCCTGTTCCCATAAACACCACGGCGCGGACAGAGGGGCAGGCGTCGAATACCACGGGTGGAATGACGGTATGCTCTACGAAGATGGCATCCGCGTTCGCGCACAGCTCGACCAGTTCCTGAGCTGTTGGCGAACCGAGCTTGACATCCACATTGTCTGGAATGACTAACCGCCGCCGCTCAATGACGGCTTGCAGTTCGCGTGTGCAGTCGACGAAGACGGCTCGCATGGYGGTTCAGGGTCGCGTCGGGCGTTTCATGCCCGCCTGGAGGTGGAAGCGATTCCAAACGGTTCGATCGTGCCGACAACGGGTTTGTCGCGGGCGAGCCAAAGACTGGCCGGCAATGCCGGCCCAGATCACGATGAAGTCCGCATTTTCCGTCATATGAGACCGGCTCCGGCAAATCATTCGCAAATCATTCTAAGTGTAGACTACCATAGGGACGGTCCTCGAAATGGGATTGTAAAGCCTTATGGAGAGGTGGTGATGGCTGCTGGGCCAGTCGTCCTAAAYGGCACATTATGCCACCTGCGCCTATGTTGGCGGCGCAGTTGGGAGACGCGGGTAGGACATCCTGGCCGAAGTTCCTGGCTGCTCGGAAGCGTCTGCCACATATACAAGCCGATGAACGCCGGATCGGTTCGAGGCCTCCCTGGTTCTTGCCCATGAACGCGGACGGCTATGAAAACGCGCGGGCCAGGAGGAATCCTGCTCGCGGACTACCAGCTATCGCCAGGTCCAAAACTGAAACCTGTCCGACCGCTTATGGCCCCAAACCAGTCGGGTTCATATCCTTGGCCAACATGCGTTCATCGACCTCTTTTGGTGGGTAGGCAGAGACATCGCTCGCATCGAAAGCTAGTCATTTCGGCTTTTGCCGACGACGCCTCGCCCAACGCGATCGAGGCCAGGGTCTACCGGCGGATCGGTGGAATGAGCCGCCTGACGAGCGCGACGAGATCGGCCTGTCGCGAGACACCCATCCTGGGGAAGATATTCTCCCGATCGTATCTGGCCGTCGCCTGGCTGACTTGGAGAGCCGTAGCAGCCTCGCTCAGGCTTTGAGCTATCCAGCCCGTCACTCGACTATGGGGGTGCGTATGAGTGAGGAATCGATTCTTTGTCGGGGAGCCGTAGGATCGGAAGAAGAGAAACGCTATTTCAAATCTTTGACCCAATACGCCCAAGGCTCCAGCTTGCCGTCGCTGGCTGCTGAAAAGGCAGTTCCCTTCCGGGCCTGCGCGCGCGCTTCTCGTGGAGAAGTCCCGAACTGCTTCTGATAGGCGAGCGAAAAACTGCGATAGTGATTGAACCCATGCGCTTCGGCAATGTCCTCGATTGATTGCCCGTTTCGCGCGGAGCGCTTTAGGCTTGCGTGAACCAGGGACAGACGCTTGCGCCTGACATAGGCGGCGGCGCCGCCGTAAGATTCGAACAGACGGCCGAGATTTCGCCGCGTCATGCCGAATTGATTGGCAATCGTTTCGGGGCTCAAATCGCGCTCGTGAATGTGAGTGTCGATATACTTGCATATCCGCTCGGTCATCGCCATGCGGACGCTGCCAAGTTGCTCGTCTCTTGTCGTGCCGTTGATGGCCGCTGCAGCCAGATRCACGGTGGCGGGTATGATCGCTTCGGCCTGTTCCAGCGACATGTCAGGCAAACGTGCGTGCAGGTTGGTGAGGTGGTCTTTCAGGAGCGCCGCCAGAGGATCGGCTGACGGCAGCCGGTGCAGATTGTGCTCGTCCGGCGCCTGGAGATGACGCGCCAGCAGATTGCGCGGCAGGACGAGGGTGAGCAATTCATTGTCTCCCCCGTGCATGTATAGCGGCTGCGCCATATCGCAGACGAGGATATCACCGGGACTGACCAACACTCCGCCGCCGTGCGGGGCGCTCCAACCCTTGCGAAGAACCAGCAGGTGGAAGCTGTCCGTGCCGTCATGCCCGATGCACGCGCGGGACCGACTCCAAGGCTGAGCCGGTCCTTTGAACGTGCCGATGAGCGCGCTTTCGAGATGCCAGAAGTCCACGCGCACGTCGAAAGTTTCTGGAATTAGCTTCGGCGCCCGCAAGTCGTAAAGCGACCCCACATGGTCCTGCCAAAGAGCAACGGCCTGCTTGCCGGGCAAGCCTCGCGTATCGAGCGCGGAATGCGCCACTGTTGTTTTGGCGGACTCCATCAAAGGTCTATCCCGAGCACGCCGAAACATGAAGTTGGAGGCGAATCCGAAACTGACTCAGCACGGCTGGATTATAGAGCGGGAAACGCGACCCGTAGCGAAACAGCAGCCGCCCGCAATCCATACCGGACGACAACAGCCACCCTTCGGCTGCTTGCCCCCCTTTTTCGCTGCCAGGCCCCATCGCTTACCCGTGCGACCGAATTGCCCAATGATCCCATGCACGCTAGTGGGAGTGGCCGCGGCCGTCAACGCAATGTCATTCTAGCTCTGGTCACCGGACTGCAACGGTCAGCTCGGCTGCCCACAGTCGGCTGCCCGCCGGCATAAGCGCACATCCACCGTCAGGCGATGGCCTGGACAGTTCAAATGCAATGTGAGCCTGCAGTTTCTCCGGCGTTATCGGTTCCCGATTTTTCCTATTTTATTTCCCGATTTTTCCTATTTGGGAGCGCCGCGTTATTTGGTCTGTTCAGACCCCCGATACTTCTCCAAACATTGCCTGAACTGTCTCCGCGTCTCAATTTTTCGGAGCCGCTGCGGCTTTCAGGATAGCAATTTGGAGGGCTGCGACGAAAGTCGAGAGGGTTTCGGCGGCCCGAGAATCCTATGCGGAACACGCCAGTGGAGGCTCTCATGGAGGGGGACGCTCCCGGCGGACTATCCGGCGGAATGGAGCGATCGCCTAGGGTGGATAGCTATGCCGAAGGCACTTCGCATCCGACGTAGTCAAAATTGGAACCCGGGGCGGCAACGATGGAAATTCCACGACGGACCGACGCGTTATTGGGTCGATTCCATTCCTTGAGGCACGAGAGACGATGAGAGCCTTCGCCGGTTTGAAGCGGGTCGGCGCCCTCTTCATGGTGCTGATCGTTAGCGGACTGGGCACGGCGCTGCCCGCCCGGGCGGCGGACGTGGAAGGCAGTTCCGATCACCCGCTGATCGGGCGCTACGACGGCTCCGAGATCGTCGGCTACAAGACGACGGAATTCGACGAGGCAAACCTTGTCGAAGCTCCCTTTTCGCCGACGAGCACCAATGGCGGCAAGGGCTTCAAGACGGTCGAGGGTCACATCACGCTCATCTACTACACGCTGCCGCAAGGCCGTTCGACGCTCGAGGTGCTCCGCAACTACGAGGAAGGCCTGAAGGCGAAGGGCTTCTCGGAGGTCTTCACCTGCGCCACCAAGAACGGCTCCTGCTTCGAATCCGGCCAGCCCGAGGACGGATATCTGCTTGGCCAGGCTGTCGGCGATCCGCTCAGCCTGCCGAAGCTTTCGGACGACTACGTGCACAACTGGTTCCAGGCAGGAGGGCGCTACCTTCTCGCCCGGCTCGACCGCCCGGAGGGCGCGGTATACGCAGCCCTCTATCTCGGCGAAAGCAGCAGCGGCAACGTCGCCGTCGTCCGGGTCGTCGAGACGAAGGAGATGGAGACCGGCAAGATCCGGGTGGTCACTGCAAAGGAGATCGGCTCGGCGCTCTCCGAAACCGGAAAGATTGCGATCTACGGGATATTGTTCGACTTCGACAAGGACGTCATCAAACCTGAGTCCAAGCCGACGCTGGACGAGATCGCGCAGCTGCTGGCGTCGGAGCCGGATCTGAAGCTGCGTGTCGTCGGCCACACCGACAACCAAGGCGGCGCAGACTACAATCTCGATCTGTCCCGGCGGCGCGCCGCCAGCGTCGTTGCGGCGCTCGTCTCCCAATATGGCATCGCCGCCGATCGCCTCGGCTCGGACGGTGCTGGCATGACGCAACCGATCGCATCCAACGACACCGAAGAAGGGCGCGCCAAGAACCGCCGCGTCGAACTGCAACGAGACGATCTGGGCGGTGGTGCCTCCGGCGGAAGCGGCGGCGTTCCGGCCAACTCGGGCAACGCCGGTTAGGCAGGACAAGGCACGTGGCACAAGGCGAGGAGGACCGTCAATGGCTACAAAAGAATGCCGGACCGGGGCCGGTGGATTGCGGCTCCTTCTCCTTGGCATAGCTATGCTGCTTATCTTGGACTCGCCGGCTTCGGCTGGTTCGAATGTCGACTTCGTGCCGGGGGCAGGCTCAAGCACCGGCAATAAGCTCAAGACGCTCAGGCCGGCCGGCGGCGATGACGCCGGGGGAGGCGGCACGCCTCAAACACCGGCGGATATGGGTGGCATGCCGCCTATGCAGCTGGCGGATGGAACCTGCGGCGATGGCAACGCAATGGCGACGGTGGTGATCAACCAGCCGGGCCTCGACAAGCTCAACGTGCGCAGCGGTCCCGGCGGCCAGGTGGTTGGCACGGTGCCGGAAGGCGACACGGTCTCTGTGGTCGGCCCGTGCGGTGCGATCAGCGGGGCGGCCGGCTTCGCCAAGCCGAAGACGCAGCAAGGCGGAGGCGCCGGTGGTTGGTGCCAGATCAGCGCGCCGGTGCACGGTTGCGTGTCGTCCCAGTTCCTTGCGTTCGGTGGCGACACCGGCCTGCCCGGGGGTGCGGCCGGCTTCGCGAAGTCGAAGAGCAAGCCGCAGGTGTCCGCGTCAGCGACGGCGAGCTTCGGTGGAAGCTGGAGCGCCAATGCCGGCAACGTCGCTTACACGCTCTCGCTCAAGCAGAACGGCAACGGCGTCTCCGGCCGTTACCAGGGCGACGACGGCAGCGCCGGCAGGATCAACGGCCAGGTGAGCGGCAATGTGCTCCGCTTCTCATGGGTCCAGAAGGACGGCACCCGCGGGAGCGGCAGGTTCGTGCTCGCCGGCGACGGCCAGTCCTTCGAGGGCAGTTACAACTTCTCCAGCAACCCCGATGCTGTCGAGGGCAGCTGGAACGGGATGCGGCAATGATCGCGGGGACCTGATGTTTTAGTCGGACGCAGCTTCAGCAGGTACCCGAAGGAGTTGAGCCATGTCTTTCGAGCGAACGGCGCGCCGCTTGTGGGGGCTTCTAGCGGTATTGACCCTGATTTCTCTTCCCCGGCCAGACGCGGCGCACGCCAGCGACTGCACATCATTCTCGGGCGTCTGTGTGGATGAGCGGCTGACGTTCAACGGGAACTCACGTATCCTCGAGATTACCCTGTGGCCAGATGGAAATACTGACGTCTTTAACGTAATCGTGCCCGGACAACCCCAGACGGAATGGAAAACTGGCTCAGTCCTGAGGCTGGCGGTTCAGCCGGATGGCACGGTGACCTATTCGGCACAGGGTTGCTACGGCGGCAAATATGGGCTCTCGTCGAGTTGCGGGAATTGGCSCCAGGTCACGCGGCGATTCCCGCCCCTCCATTCGGCCAGCACCGGCGGAAGCGGGGGGGACTCGACTGCCGAAACGGGTGTCGATCGACCGGGACACGACTACGACCGGTTCGATTTGGAGGCCACAATCGCAGGCTTCGGACCCTGCAAGTCGGCGTGCGAATCCGATGCAAACTGCAAAGCTTGGACTTACGTCAAGCCCGGCGTTCAGGGTCCGAAACCGATATGCTGGCTGAAATCGGCAGTGYCGCCGCCAACGCCGAACGGCTGTTGCGTCTCGGGTGCGAAGGCAGAGACAGCCTCGGCACCTCCACCRCCAGYCGTGCCGGAGWAGCCCGTCAAGCACACTGGCAGAGGCAGCGCGTGTGTCGCCTATAGCGATCGCATGTCCGCCATTGCCGGCGAGGCGCGCGGTCTTGGCTGCAAATTCGTCCAGATCGCCCCCTGGAACAATCCCCACGACTATTGGCTGCAGCGATGCGCGGCGCATTCCGGTGACGGTGTCGCCGATTCCGAAGAGGCTACGTTCAAGCAGCGATTGAATGACTGTAGGACCGGCGGTGGGGGTAGCGCCGCTGCGGCAGGTGGGGGTGGTGACCGGGCCGATAACTCCTGCGGCGGGGGGGCGGCCACGGTGGTGATCAACCAACCGGGGCTGGATAAGCTCAACGTGCGCAATGGTCCCGATGGCCAGGTGACCGGCACGGTTCCGGAAGGCGAGACTGTGTCGGTGACCGGTCCGTGCGGCGCGACCGGCGCTGCAGGCATCATCGCAAACAAGCAAAGCGGCGGCGATGGCGGCTGGTGCCGGATCAGCGCGCCGGTGTCCGGCTGCGTCTCTGCCCGGTTCCTGAAGTTCGGCGGCGGAGCAGCCGGGTTCGCCAAGAGCGCGGCGGGATTCGCCAAGACGAAGGGAGAGCAGGCATCGGCGTCTCCAGCGGCCGGCTTCGGCGGAAGCTGGGCCGCCAGCGCCGACAACGTCGCCTACGACCTCTCGCTGCAGCAGAACGGCAACGGCGTCTCCGGCCGCTACCAGGGCAATGACGGCAGCGCCGGGCAAATCACCGGCAAGGTGACCGGCAACGTGCTGCGCTTCTCCTGGGTCCAAAAGGACGGCACCAGAGGCAGCGGCAAGTTCACGCTCTCGGGTGACGGTCAGTCATTCGCAGGCAGCTACAATTTCGRCAACAACCCCGATGCCGTGGAGGGCTCCTGGAATGGGACGCGGCAATAGGCAAGGGAGCGCAGGAGCATGACAGGTTCCACCATCTGCCGATTGCTGCCACCATTGATAATGTTTGGTRTTCTCCTGCTGCCGGACGTCACGCTGGCCGCCGCCCTCAAGCTCACATGTGGGCGCGCCGACGTCATGAACCCTAAGTGGAGTTTGCCGATGACGTTTGCCTATCCAGGCGGCGACGCCGGCCCGGTTACGGTCACCGGACCTTTCGGCGAGTTTTCGATCGCTGTTAAGCGCTCGTCCATGTCAATCCAGGGTGAGGCCGGCGAGGCTCTGGACGGCACCGCCAACGTTCGCGTCAAGCTGCCAACTCTCGCCGATCTTGAAGCATGCATCGAGCAAACCCGCGATCCGGCGTCGAAGCCGGACGACAAYGATGCCTTCCTCAACGCGCGCGATGCGTGCCTACAGAAGCTCGCCCCGGCGCCGGAGGGCGCCGATGTCGTAGCGGGACTGAGGATCGGATTRCTCGCTGACAAAGGCGATACGAGCGGCGAGGACGGCTTTGTGGATCTCAGGCTCAGATACGAGGGGGAAAGTCGGGCGCCAGACGGTGCGATGACTGTCGAGCCTCTTCCAGCTCAATGCCTTTTGGAAAAGTGACGCGATCTGGAGAAGAGGTCCGAGTAGCCTTCCAACCGGAGTTCGCCGCGACGACAAACAACCAAAATCGCCGGGTGGACGAGGTCGCCCCCAGATAGGTGCCGACAACAATGCACGATTTCAGCTGAGGTTATTAACACAACAATTCAAGCGATCTTGGAGTGTTTCATGCGCCTCATGTCAGTTCTGCGAACATCGATCGTCGGCCTTCTGGTCATGTCATGCGCGGCAATCGCCACCCCGGCGTCCGCTCGCGATCGTCCGGGAACGCCGACGGATCCGCAAATGGGCGAATCCAGGAATAAAAAGCAAGACGTGAAGGGGTGGCGCGAAACAATTGACGTTGGCCTGTTATGGAGAAATACGGCGGGGAAGGAATTTAAAATCGGCGGAACAGCCACCGAGCGACGCCCCGGATACTTTACAGAACTGGTCGGCTTCGAAGTTGAGATGACTAAAAATGGTAACAGGTATGCGCCGCCGTCGTCATCGATTGAGTGCCTAGAGAAGCAGGTAGCCTGTTGGTGCCCTACTTGTTTCGATTTCTACACGATATCTGCTCCGAACAACGAGGGTACAGTCAATAGAGTTGGCTTCAAGATCAGAGATGTAGACCCAAATACCAAATACTGCTTCAGAGTCAGGGCACGAAGGAAATCTGACCAGGTTGTTTCGGCGAATTGGTCGGGCACGTCCTGTATCACAACGGGATCGCCGGCTGCACCGCAGCTACCTCCGCCGCCAGATACCATTGGCCAGGCTTGTGAAGCCTACGCCAACAACATGGAGGGCATGGTTGGCGAGGGGCGCAGGCTGAACTGCGCCTTGGACGATTGGAATCAAGACCGGCTTCATTGGATTCAAAATTGTCGCGGGCTTAAAGCAGAACCTAAAAGCTTGGCCTCGAACGAGTCGGGCCTTAGAAGTATGCTCAATAAATGCGAACATCCCCCGCAGCCGCGTGGCTCCTGCGGCGGGGGGACGGCCACGGTGGTGATCAACCAGCCGGGGCTGGACAAGCTCAACGTCCGCAATGGTCCCGATGGCCAGGTGACCGGCACGGTGCCGGAAGGCGAGACTGTTTCGGTGACCGGTCCGTGCGGCGCGACCGGCGCTGCAGGCATCATCGCAAACAAGCAAAGCAGCGGTGGTGGCGGCTGGTGCCGGATCAGCGCGCCGGTGTCCGGCTGCGTCTCTGCCCAGTTTCTGAAGTTCGGCGGCGGGGCAGCCGTGTTCGCCAAGAGCGCGGCGGGATTCGCCAAGCCGAAGGGAAAGCAGGCATCGGCGTCTGCAACGGCCGGCTTCGGCGGACGCTGGGCTGCCAATGCGGACAATGTCGCCTATACGCTCGTGCTCAAGCAGAACGGAAGTTCCGTCAGCGGCAACTTCGACGGCAACGACGGCAGCACTGGCACCCTTGGCGGCAACATGCGGGGCAACGTGCTGCGGTTTTCCTGGRCCCAGCGCGACGGCACCAGAGGCAGCGGCAAGTTCGTGCTCGCCGACGACGGCCAGTCCTTCAACGGCACCTATAGCTTTGGCAACAACCCCGATGCCATCGAGGGCAGCTGGAACGGAACGCGGCAGTAGCCGCACAGCAAGGTGAGGTGGGAAGTCATGAGAACGCTCCAAGCCAGCGTGGTGGTGCTCTTCGTCTTCGCGCTTGCGAACTCATCTGGCCTTGCCAGAGGTTACGATGGYAGCCGCAATGACGACTGGCCGACGGTTGTCCCGGCCTCTTTGCTGCGACTGACGACGGCCGGATCGACGGCGGCCGGCACCGTTCGGGCAATCCAGGTGGCGTGGAATTGCCCGCCTGGCTACGTCGCCGGCCGGTATTACCGCTCCTGTGTGCTCGCGCGCAGACGGTCGCATCCGGCTTCGACACCGGGCGCAGAGCAGTTGTCCGGCGCAGCCGCCGCTAACCAAACATGCGCCGCGAAGGGCCTGGTGTTTGCAGGCGATATCACCATCGCCACGCGCGGGGGCACGTGCATGTGTCCGCCGGGCCTGAGGAGTTCGGTGATTAACAACTGGGCGTCTTCCCGCAACGAATGCTTCCCGTGACGGAGACTTCGAAATGTCAACCTTGAAAATCGCTCTGCCGCTCCTGGCGGCCCTGCTTGGTGTCGYTGTCGTCAACACCGCCGCGGAAGCGGTCACAACCGAAGGGCCGTACAGCACCCCGGTGGTCCGAGCCGCCACCTTCGGCTGCACCTTAAGCGACGGCCAGTTGATCTGCGGCAACCTCAAAAGGCATCGCCGGTCCGGCGGGCAGCAGGGCGATGACGAGGGTGGCGCAACCGAAGACGAGCCACCCTGCCTTCAGGGAGGCGCCGTAGGTCTGACCAAAACCCGCACGCCCTGCGACGCGCGGGCAAGCCAGAAGAACAAGAAGAAGAAAAAGGACGCCGGCGTGGGAAGCGAGGGCGAACGCTCGTGCCCGCCCGGCTATGTGGTCCTGAAGGAGAAGAACAAGTACGGTGCCTTCTGTGAGCCGAAAGAAGGATTCCCCGCAGACGCCGACCAAGACGGAGCGGGTCCTATACCCGCAGCGGTTCAAAAAGTTTGCTGCAACGCCCACGCTGATGGCGGCAATGGACCAATTATCTGCTCTCGCGATTCCACGCCGCCGGAGTCGGAGGCTGAGATTCGGCACACACTCAAAAGCCTCTTCCCAAAGGACACTACCACCTGCGCCCCCGAGTAAAGAGGCTACGATTCCTCGCGACCCAGGCCGCACCTTGGACGGAGAAATTCGAATGTTACTTTCAAGAACTGGCCTGCCGCTCCTGGGCGATCCTGCTWGGTACCGCTGTCGCCATCGCCGCCGAAGCGGTCGCCTCTGAGCGCTGTCGGCGATCCTGTTATTTTGTCTCTTTGGCGGAGGGTAGGGCGATGTGGGATTTCTCGGTCGGCAGATCCGTGGCGATCATGTTCAGGACTTGGCCGTTTATCCTTTTCCGCATGGTCGTGTATTTCGCCATGACGCTCGGCTATGTCGCGGGGGCGGGCACAGGCGCCGGCATCGGCTGGGGCGTCGGCCACATCTTCGCCGATGGAGGGCCCGAAGGAACAGCCTTCTACGGCGGCATCGCCGGCTTCGCGCTGGTTTCCATCGCTATCTACTGGATCCGCGAATACATTCTCTATGTGGTGAAGGCCGGCCATATCGCCGTCATGGTGCACCTGATCGACGGCCGCGATGTGCCGGGCGGCCAGAACCAGATCGCCTATGCCAAAGCAGTCGTCAGGCAGCGCTTCGCCGAGGCCAACATCCTCTTCGTTGTCGACCAGTTGGTGAAGGGCGCGATCCGCGCCGTCACCGGTCTGCTCGGCGGCATCGCCGCCTTCCTGCCCGGGCTGGACGGGCTGGTGCGCTTCGCCAATACGGTGATCCGCATCTCGTTGACCTATATCGATGAAATCATCCTGGGCTATAACATCCGCATCGACTCGGCCTCGCCGTTCGAGACGGCCCGGCAAGGCGTCGTGCTCTATGCCCAGAACGGCATGAAGATGGTCAAGAACGCCGTGTGGCTGGCGTTGATCCTGTGGGGCGCGACCTTCGTCATCTTCTTGCTCATGCTGGCGCCGGCAGGCGCGGTCGTCTACTTCATGCCGGGCCAGTTCAGCGGCTGGAGTTTCGTGCTGGYCATCGTCTTCGCTTGGGCGCTGAAGGCGGCTTTYGTGGAACCCTTCGCCATTGCCTCGCTGATGCAGGTCTATTTCAAGACGATCGAGGGCCAGGTGCCGAACCCGGAATGGGACTATAGGCTCTCCGAGGCGTCGCGCCAGTTCCGCGAGTTGAAAGCAAAGGCAATGTCGCATTTCGGCGGGAGTCCGGCAGGGCCAGCGGCGCAACCGAGCATATGAAAGGAATCATCGGAAGTGCCGCAACGCTCTCATGACCATCATGGAGTAAGGGAGCGCCCGATGCATCGCATATTGGATTTCGCCCGGAATCCGCGTCGCTCAATCAAATCAGCGATTTGGACGTGATCGCTGAGAATACGATTCAGCTGATGCTCAACGACGGATTCAACTGCATCGGCAGGCGCCATCCGTCGGAATTGCCCCGTCGGCCGTCAACGAACTGCTTTGAGGCATAGTACCGGTAGCGAACACCGCGCTTATTGGYATGCAAACGGGTAAGATCGTCCCGCCCGCAAGACAGATCCTGCGGGCGGGAAATTGACTCCTGCGACGGCCGGCCCCTATTCGGCGGCCAGCCGCAGTTCTGGTTTCGGTTCATGCGTCAAATCCTCAGGCGTCTCATCCGCAACCGGCTTGATCCGGAACCAAGCGGTGTAGAGAGCGGGGAGGAAGAGCAGGATCAGCACCGTGCCGACCGCCGTGCCGCCGATCAGCGTATAGGCCATCGATCCCCAGAAGACGGAGTGCGTGAGGGGGATGAAGGCCAGCACCGCGGCAAGCGCGGTCAGGATCACCGGCCTCGCACGCTGCACGGTAGCCTCGATGACGGCGTGATAGTCATCCAGGCCGGCTGCCTGGTTTTCCTTGATCTGTTCGGTCAGGATCAGCGTGTTGCGCATCAGGATGCCGGCCAGTCCTATCAGGCCCAGAATGGCGTTGAAGCCAAAGGGCTGGTTGAAGGCAAGCAGCATGGGCACGACGCCGACGAGGCCAAGCGGCGCCGTCAGCACGACCATGAACATCGTCGAKAAGGATCGCACCTGCAGCATGATGACGATCAGCATGGCGGCGATCATGGCCGGGAAGATCTTGCCCAATGYGGTGTTGGCCTTCTCAGCCTCCTCGATCGATCCGCCCATTTCGATGCGATAGCCGGCGGGAAGGGATGCGATCAGCGGCTGAAGGGCTTTCATGACCTGTTTGGAGACCTCCGGCGGCTGAGTCGCTTCGTTGATGTCGGAGCGGATCGTGATGACGGGCGTGCGGTCACRCCGCTTCAGGATCGGCTCTTCCAGGCGGATTTCGGAATGGCCGATCTGGTCGAGCGGAATCTGCCGGCCGTCCCGGCTCATCAGCGAAAAATCCGCCAGGCGCGATGGATCCAGCCGCTCCCCGCCGGCACTGCGCGCCACGATGGGGACATTGCGGATATCCTCGCGGACCTGCGTGACCGGAATGYCGGTGAGGAGGAATTGCAACTGCTGGRCCGCCTCGGCCGACGACAGGCCGATGAGGTTCAGGCGATCCTGGTCCGGGACGAAGCGAAGCACGGGCGTGCGATTGCCCCAGTCGCGGTTGGCCTGCCGCACGTCGGGGACGCCCCGCATGATGTCGAGGGCCTTCTCGGAGATGCTGTAGAGCTGCGCGGGATCAGGCCCCATGATCCGGAACTCGACCGGGAACGGCGTGTAGGGGCCGAATACGAGCTGCGTGACGCGGACATTGGCTTGCGGCGCGAGTCCCTGTGCCACCGCCTGCCGCAACCGATGCTTCAGCGCCTCGCGCGCCTCGGCGTTCGGGGTCAGCACGACGATCTTGGCGAAGGCCGGATCCGGCAACTCAGGCGCCATCGCGAAGAAGAAGCGCGGAGCGCCCTGACCGACATAGCTCGTGACGATCTTGGCTTCGGGCTGGCTGTCCAGCCAGCCCTCGAGCTTCTCGACCGTGGCGGTCGTCGTCTCGATGCTGGTGCCTTCCGGCAGGCGAACCTCGACAAGCACTTCCGGGCGGTCGGATGTCGGGAAGAACTGCTGCTTGACGGCACCCATGCCGACAACGGAAAGCGCGAAGGCGATGGCGACGATACCGGAGGTCACGAACTTGTGGCGCACGGCAAAGGTGATGAGCCGCCGCAGGCGCCGATAGTTCGGCGTGTCGTAGATCGCGTGGTGACCACCCTCGATCGGTTTGATCTCGGGCAGCATCTTGACGCCGAGATAGGGCGTGAAGACCACGGCGACGATCCAGGAGACGATGAGCGCGAATCCCACGACCCAGAAGATATTGCCGGCATATTCGCCTGCCGTCGAGCGCGCGAAGCCCACCGGCAGGAAGCCGGCGATCGTCACCAGCGTTCCCGACAGCATCGGCGCCGCGGTGTGGCTCCAGGCGTAGGCGGCCGCCCTGATGCGGTTCATGCCCTCTTCCATCTTCACCACCATCACCTCGATGGCGATGATGGCGTCGTCAACCAGAAGACCGAGCGCCAGGATGAGGGCGCCGAGCGTGATGCGGTCAAAGAACCGGCCGGTCTCCAGCATGATGAGGAACACGACGGCAAGCGTCAGGGGGACAGCAGCCGCCACGACGATGCCGACGCGCCAGCCGAGGCTGACGAGGCTGACCAGCAGCACGACGCCCAGCGCCATCGCGAACTTCAGCATGAACTCGTCGACTGCCGAGGTGATGTTGACGGCTTGATCCGTCACCTTGTCGAGCGTCATCCCGAGCGGCAGCGTCTTTGCGATGGCCGCCGTCCTGTCCTCCAGCGCCTTGCCGAGCGCGAGGCCATTCCAGCCCTCCTGCATCACGGCCGCGAGCATGATGGTGGGCTCGCCCTGGCGTCGGATGAGATAGGTGGGAGGATCCTCGTAGCCGCGGCGGACCTCGGCGACATCGGAAAGCTTCAGCGTCCGCCCCGCTGCGGCGATCGGCGTATCGGCGATCGCCTGGACGCTGTCATACGCACCATTGACCCTGATGAAAACCTGTGGCCCCTCAGTATCGATCGAGCCCGCCGGCGTGACGGTGTTTTGCCGCTGCAAGGCCCCAACGATATCCCGAGCCGACACGCCGAGCGTTGCCAGTTTGGCGTAGGAGAACTCGACGAAAATCTGTTCGGGACGTTCACCGAGTATGTTGATCTTCTTGACGCCCGGCACATGCAGGAGGTCCTGGCGGATCGCCTCGGYCTGCCTGGCCAGCTCGCRCATCGGCATGCCCTTGGCCTTGAGCGCATAGAGGGCGAAGCTCACGTCCGAATATTCGTCGTTGACGAAGGGGCCGTAGACGCCGGATGGCAGGTTGCGGGCTTCATCCCCGAGCTTCTTGCGGGCTTGGTAGAACTCTTCCTGCACGGCGGATGGCGGCGTGCTGTCCTTCAGCGTGACCGTCATATACGCATAGCCCGGACGCGTGGTCGTCTCCACCCGGTCGTACCAGGTCAGTTCCTGAAGCCGCTTCTCCAAAGGTTCGGCGACGAGGTCCTGCATCTCACGCGCCGTCGCGCCCGGCCAGGCCGTGGTGACCRTCAGGGTCTTGATGGTGAAGTTGGGATCCTCCGCCCTCCCGAGCATGACGAAGGCGTAGGCGCCGGCGGCCACCAACAGGAGGATGAAGAACAGGGTGACGGCGCGTTCRCGAACGGCGATCGCAGAAAGATTGAGGTTCATGGTCAGTTGCTCCCGCTTTCGGACGCAGCCCTGACGCGAGAGCCTTCCTGCAGGAGATGAGCGCCGAGCGAGACAAACCGATCGCTGGAGCTCAATCCGGAGATCACGGCGGATTCGCCGGTCACACGAACAAGCTTGACGGTTTGAAAGTGCACAGTCGACGTGGCGTTGTCCAAGACCCAAACGCCGGTCTTCTTCCCGTCGTCGAGCACTGCTCCCAGCGGCACCTGGACTTCCGGCTCGCTCGCCAGCGTTGCAAGCCGAATGGTTACCGTCGCGCCAAGCGGCGCGGCCGCTGCCTCACCGTCAAGCATATAGCGGGCCTCATAGGTGCGGGTCTGGGCATCGGCGGAGTTGGACAATTGCCGCAGATGTGCCGTATGGCGCTGCTCATCGCTCCCATATACGCTGGCGTCAGCCACTGAACCGATCGCCGGCCGGATCGTTTCGGGAAGTGCGACCACCGCTTCGCGAGGGCCGGCCTGGGCGACCCGGACCACAGTCTGGCCGGCGGAGACGACCTGACCCGGCTCGCCAAGCGTGTCGACCACCGTTCCATCGGCGTCCGCCAGCAGGACCGCGTAGGCCGCCTCGTTCTCCGCGACCTTCGCTTCCGCTTCGGCGGCGGAGAGCTGGGCCGTGGCGGTATCCAGAGCGGCCTTTGCCTGCTCGTAGCGCTGCCGGGGAACCCATCCATCTTTCAGCAGATTGGCGTATCGCCGTTCATCCGGTTCCGTCTGAGCGACGATCGCGCGCGCGGCGACAACGGCATTGCGCTTTGCCGTGAGCGCAAGGCGAAGGTCGGTGTCGTCGATCCGCATAAGCGGCTGACCGGCCTTTACCTGCTGGCCGACATTCACAAGCCGTTCGACGATCTTRCCGGGGACGCGGAAGCCGAGATTGCTCTCCACCCTCGCCCCAATAATGCCCGTGAAGCTGCGTTCGGAACCGTCCACCCGCGCCGCCGTCGCCAGCCTGACAATGGGCGGCTCCTGCCTCGGGTCGCTCGCAGCGGAAGCCTCCTGCGCGGGATTGGCAAATGTGGCGAATGCCGTCGCCCCTGACACCGCGATCGCTCCCGACACCGTGATCAGGATCGCGCCCACTATAATAACCGGTCTCTTTTTCATGCCCGTCGCCTCACGTAAAAATAGATTGCGTTCGCACTCTATATCGGATATAGATTACGAATGCAATCTAAAAAGGGAGATGATGATGCGCGTGAGTCGCATTCAAGCCGCGGAGAACCGCGAAACGGTGATCAACGTGGCAAGCCGCCTTTTTCGRGAGCATGGCTTCGACGGCATTGGCCTGAAGGACCTGATGAAGGGCGCCGGGCTGACCCAGGGCGCTTTTTACAAGCAATTCGCGTCGAAGGAGGATTTGGAGGCGCAGGCGTCCAGACGGGCGCTGGAGCACGCGTCTGATCGATGGTCGGCCGCGGCCGCGGCGGATCCCGAGGACCCGCTAGGTGCAGTGATCGCCTTCTACCTCAGCACAGGACATCGCGAAGAACGGATGGACGGCTGCCCGGTTGTGGCGCTCGGCTCGGATGCCGCTAGGCAAGGCAGCGACGTCAAAGCGGCATTCGAAGCCGGGATCAGGGACTATCTCGACCTGCTCGGTAGTTGGGTTGGCGAAGCCCGCGGCGAGGATGCCCGCGAAAAGGCCATGACCATTCTCTCGACAATGGTCGGCGCGGTCGTCCTCTCGCGCGCCGTCAATGACGAGCGGCTGTCGGAGCAGTTCCTGCAAGCGGCCGCCGAGACCGTACGAGTGGCATCGCGCACCGCGGATGCCCAGCCATGAGCGCACCAATGACGCCGGTTTCTGTGACGGGCGCGCGTAGMGCAGCCGGTTCAATCGCCGAATTGGCCGGCTGGTCCGGACTCGAGCTCGTCGCGGGACTGGCGGACGGGAGCATCCGCCGGCCGCCGATGGCGGAGATGCTGCCTTTCACCTTGCTTGCCCCAGAGGAGGGCAGGGTGGAGCTTCTTGCCACCCCCGAACCGCGCTTTTGCAACCTGACGAATACCGTCCACGGCGGCTGGATCATGACGATGCTCGACACCGTCATGGCGCTTGCCGCCCAGACGACGCTTTCGCCGGGCGAAACTTGTCCCTCACATGAAACCACGRCCAAGTTCGTGCGCCCGATCTTCGCCGATTCCGGCGAAATGCGCGTCATCGGTCATGTCGTGTCRCGCGGCCGGACCGTCATCACCTTGGAGGGCAGGATCGAGGACGCGCAAGGCAAGCTCTACGCCCATGGGACGTCCACATGTCTGATCGTGYGCAGGTAGCTGTAGGCCTGCCCGTTCGGCGTAAACCGCGCAGGCAAGGCTCCAATGCCTCTGCGCGAGCAATTCGATAGGAGAGCAAAATGCGGCGGATAGTCGTAACCGGCATGGGCGCGGTCACGCCCCTGGCCGCGAATGTCGAAACATCGTGGTCACGCCTCCTGGCCTGCCGCTCGGGCATCCGCAGGCTTGCGGACGACGTGGTGGCGGATTTGCCCGCCAAGATCGGCGGCGTTGTTCCCTCCCTGGAGGACGACCCCGAAGCCGGCCTCGATGCAAATGCCTTCGTGGCTCCGAAGGATCAGCGGAGAATCGACCGCTTCATTCTCTTCGCGCTGGCTGCGGCGGAAGAGGCGCTCGCCCATGCAAGATGGAAGCCGGCTTCGGAACACGATCGGCGTCGCACCGCGACGATCATTGCGTCCGGTGTCGGCGGGTTCCCCGCCATAACCGAGGCTGTGCGGACCGTCGATCAGCGCGGCGTGCGGCGTCTTTCGCCGTTCACGGTGCCGTCTTTCCTGGTGAACCTCGCGGCGGGCCATATCTCGATCCGCTACGGCTTCAAGGGCCACATCGGCGCACCGGTCACGGCGTGCGCCGCCGGCATCCAGGCGATCGGCGATGCGGCACGTATCATCCGCGCCGATGAAGCCGACATTGYCGTGTGCGGCGGCACCGAAGCATGCATGAATACCGTCAGCCTGGGCGGCTTTGCCGCGGCGCGTTCGCTCTCAACCTCCTTCAATCACCGCCCCGACCAAGCCTCCCGTCCGTTCGACCTCTCGCGGGACGGCTTCGTCATGGGCGAAGGCGCCGGCATCCTGGTCATCGAGGAATTGAACCATGCGCTTCAGCGCGGTGCCAAACCGCTCGCCGAGGTCGTCGGCTACGGCACGACGGCGGATGCACATCATGTCACCTCCGGCCCCGAGGACGGAGACGGGGCGCGCCGCGCGATGGAGATCGCAATTGCCCAGGCCGGCATTTCCCCACGAGATATCCGCCATCTCAACGCGCACGCGACCTCCACTCAGGTGGGCGACCTGGGCGAAATCGAAGCGATCAAAAGCGTCTTCGGGGCGGACTTCTCGATCGCCGTCAGCGGAACCAAGTCGGCCACCGGACACCTGCTTGGGGCCGCCGGCGGGCTTGGCGCGATCTTCACGATCCTGGCGCTCAGGGATCAGGTGGCGCCGCCCACCCTCAATCTGAGCACCCCCGATCCGGCAGGCGAGGGGATCGACTTCGTGGCCAACAAGGCCAGGCCGATGGAGATGGACTACGCGATCTGCAACGGCTTCGGCTTTGGAGGCGTCAACGCCAGCGCGCTGTTCCGGCGCTGGGACGGACACGGCGCGAACGGTCGAGCCGGTCATGATTGACGCTTGTGCTCCAGCCCTTTCGGCTTCTCCCAATTCCAGTCCAACCCAAAGAAAGTGACCTCCATGAACAAGACCAGTCCTGGCGTCGCCATCGTCACAGGAGCATCCTCGGGTATCGGCTATGCAACGGCCAAGGCCCTGCAGAAGGCGGGCTTTCGCGTGTTCGGAACGAGCCGTCGCGCRGTCTCCAAGAAAACCGATGGCATCACCATGCTGACCTGCGACGTGACCGACGACGCGTCCGTGGCGAAGCTGGTCGACGAGGTGTTGGCCGATGCCGGGCGCATCGACCTGCTTGTCAACAATGCCGGCATGGGTCTGCTCGGTGGCGCGGAGGAGTCCTCGACCGCGCAGGCTCGGGCTCTGTTCGACGTGAACGTCTTCGGTGTCATCCGGATGATCAACGCGGTACTGCCGATCATGCGCCGCCAGGGAAAAGGCAGGATCGTCAACTTGAGCTCGGTGCAGGGGTTCATTCCCGCTCCCTATTTCGCGCTTTATTCGGCGACCAAACATGCCGTTGAAGGGTATTCGGAATCGCTCGACCACGAACTGCGACCGTTCGGAATTCGCGTCGCGCTGGTCGAGCCGGCCTATACCCRCACCTCATTCGAAGACAATCTCGCCAAGCCGGACCAGTTGCTCGATATCTATGATGCCGCGCGCGCCGGCATGACCATAGCCGTGCGGAAGGCGATGGAAAAAGGCGATACGCCCGACGTGGTGGCCAACACCGTTCTGGCGGCCGCCACCGATCCCAGCCCGAAGCGGCGCTACGCGGCGGGAAAGATGGCGCGCCAGGTCAGCTTCCTACGACGTTTCGTGCCCGCGTCCGCGTTCGACAAGAGCCTGCGAAAGCAGCTCGGCCTGCCGGTCTGACATTCGGGCCCGCGTGGCGTTCGCCGGTGATCGACCATGGCTTGCAAGCAAAGGACTCAAGGTCTCAGTATCACTCGGAAACTTTCGCCCTAGCTCCACGCACTGTTAACCGGTTTCGGCGGCGTCGCGCAGGCAAGTCTCGAGCGGTATGTCCGCGCCGAGGTCCTCGAGCACGTCATTCGCCCATGACAGCGGGCTCACGGCAAGGCGCACGCCGGACGGCAGCAAGATATCGTTCCGGGTCATCGCATTCCCTGCCTGACGATCGATTGAAGTTGGGATTTGCAGCAGCACGACGGCCTCCGCACACCCGATGGGGTTTTGAGAAGGTCGCCTAGGCAGAATTCCGGRCGATGAGCTTCCCCGGCAGCGTGACGGTCTCCGGGGGCAAATGTCCGGTTATCATGCCTATGATCACATCGATCATCTCGTCCCTGGGCTGTTCGTAGGTGGTCAGGCCATAAACGGATGCTCCACCAAGCTCGTAGTTGTCGAAACCGACGACGGCCATGTCCTGCGGCACGCGCAAGCCAAACTGGCCCCGGATTTCGTCGAGCGCGCCCATGGCCAGGATATCGTTCTCGCACATGAGAACGTCGACCCTATCCTTGGCGTCCGTATTCTGAAGGTAGTGGCGAACGGTTTCGGCCCCGGCCTGCGCGCTGTACCTTTCGGCCGATATCACCGCGATTTCGTCGACGCCCTTCTGCTTCCAGAAATCGATGAAATGAAGCTGACGCCTGAGCGCGGTGGAGAGAGCGGGAGCCCCAGCCATGAAGCCTGGGCGATGATATCCCCTTTCGAACAGGTGATCGACGATCTCCTTCAATGCCAGTTCGGCGTCGCAGACAACGGCCGGTACGCCGTCGATCTGGCTGTCCCGCGCCAGCACGAATGTCGGCGGCATGCTCCGACCCAATCGCCTGTCGTTCAGCGTTTCGCTGCGGAATGCCGTGCCGAACAGAACGACGGCATCCACCTGGCGCTGATCCGCGTTGAGCAGCGCCCGCACATGGTCGAAATGATTGTTGATGTTGATCAGCACGGCAACCAGTCCCTCGGCCTGGAGTCGGTCGGTCAAAGTCTCCAGGAAAGGCAACTTCTGCGGGTTGGCGAAATCGTCGACGAAGACCGCCACCTGGTTAGTGAGATTGGTGGCCAGGCTGCGGGCGAGCAGATTCGGTGAATAGTTGAGCGCGTTGGCGGCCTGGAGAACCTTGCGCTTGCTCTCCTCGGTAATTGATGCGCCCGGCGTGAATGCACGGATGACCGTCCACTTCGAGACGCCGGCCGCGTCCGCCACGTCTTTCGCCGTTGCCCGCCTTCTCATGCAACCTCCACAGAATGAAACGTCCATTCCATTTTCTGATTCTGTGAAATGAACGCTTGCTTTTAGCGCATCGAAAGCTATGATGCACCCGTTTGCACCCGGTAGCAAACACTTTGCACCCGGTAGCATTCGACTTTCTGCCGCCTCAGGAGGAGGCAGGCAGCGTTAGGAGGAGCAGATGAAATCCATACTGAAGAAACTTGCAGTCGGTGCCGTCATTCTCGGCGCAGCAGCCTCGGCGACCATCAGCGCGAAGGCTGAGGATATTTCCATCATTGCGGTCACGCATGGCCAGGCCTCCGATCCTTTCTGGTCCATCGTGAAGAACGGCATGATGCAGGCGGGAAAGGACAGCAATGTCAAAGTCGACTACCGCGCGCCTGAGACCTTCGACATGGTGRCGATGGGTCAGCTGATCGAAGCCGCCGCAAATCAAAAACCTGCCGGCATCGTGATCTCCGACCCCGATCCAGACGCCCTTGGCCCGGCAATCGAGAAAGCCGTCGCAGCGGGCATTCCGGTGATTTCGATGAACTCCGGCATCTCGGCGGCCGAGAAACTCGGCATCAAGCTGCATGTTGGACAGGACGAAGGTCCCGCCGGCATCAAGGTCGGCGAGAAGCTGAAATCACTCGGCCTCAAGCATGTGCTGTGCGTCAACCAGGAAGTGGGCAACGCCGCCCTCGATCAACGCTGCGCCGGCACCGAAAAAGGCTTCGAAGGCGGCAAGGTGACGGTGCTGCCGACAACGGCCGATCCCGCCGAAATCGAGTCCAAGATCCAGGCGGCGCTTACGTCCGATCCGTCGATCGATGTGGTGCTCGGTCTCTCGGCGCCGCTCGTCGGCGAGCGGGCCGTGGCGGTCGTCGAGAAGATGGGCGTGAGTGACAAGGTAAAGGTCGCTTCCTACGACCTGTCGGCCGGTTTCCTGAAAGCCGTGGCCGACGGCAAGGCTTTGTTCGCCGTCGACCAGCAGCCTTACCTGCAGGGCTATCTGCCGGTGACGTTCCTGGCGCTCTACGCCCGTTACGGAACCATCCCCGCGGGTAACGTGGCCTCCGGTCCGAGCTTTSTGGAGAAGGACACGGCCGCCTCGGTCATTGAGAAATCCTCCCAGGGCATCCGCTAGGGGAGCCCTACGGCCCCCGCTTTGGCGGGGGCCGCTCAACATGTCGCGCATGCCCGCAGCAGACGTCCTGCACGGGTTGGAGCTTGGATCAACATCGGGAGGAAAGAACAATGACCGCGACCACCACTCATTCCGATGAGCGGCTGAAGAAGGTTTCGACGATGACCGCGCTCCTGCGGCGTCCCGAACTCGGCGCCGTGGCAGGCCTGGTGCTCGTAACCATCTTTTTCTTCTTCACCGCAAATCCGGCGATGTTCACGCTGGCCGGGATAATGAATTTCATGGCGCCTGCCGCCCAGCTCGGCATTCTCGCCATCGGTGCCGCGCTGCTCATGATCGGCGGCGAATTCGATCTTTCGATCGGATCGATGGTGGCCTTTGCCGGCCTGGTCTTCGGCACCGCGCTCGTGGTCTGGCATGTACCGCTCAGCGTCGCCATCCTTGTCRCCGTCGCCTTCGCGGTCTTCATCGGCGTCACCAACGCGCAGATCACGATGCGCACCGGGCTGCCCTCCTTCATCGTCACGCTCGCCTTTCTTTTCATCCTTCGCGGGCTGACGCTTGTCGGCCTGAAATGGGCGAGYGGCGGCTCAACCCAGCTTCGCGGCATGAAGGAGGCTGTTGCCGGCAGTCCGCTTGCGCCGTTCTTCTCAGGCGACGCCTTTTCCGGCTTGTTCTCATGGCTGGCCGAGAAAGGCGTCATCGAGGCGTTCCCCAGCGGCGCACCGAAGGTGCCGGGCATTCCCGTCGAGATCCTGTGGTTCATAGCTATCGCCCTACTCGCGACATGGGTCCTGTTGCGGACGCGCTTCGGCAACTGGATCTTCGCCGCCGGCGGCGATCYGCGTGCTGCCCGCAAATCCGCGGTGCCCGTCGCAAGGGTCAAGACGACGCTCTTCGTCGTCACCGCGCTGTGCGCCACGCTTGTTGCCATTCTCACCGTTCTGGACGCCGGCTCGACCGATGCCCGGCGCGGCTTCCAAAAGGAATTCGAGGCGATCATCGCYGCCGTCATCGGCGGATGCCTGCTGACCGGCGGCTATGGCTCGGCAATCGGCGCCTTCTTCGGATCGATCGTCTTCGGCATGGTTCTGATCGGCCTGACCTACACCTCGATCGACCAGGATTGGTACCTCGTCTTTCTGGGCGGCATGCTGCTGATCGCGGTGATCTTCAACAACGTCATTCGCAAGCGCGTCACGGGAGAACGCTGATGGGCACGCCGCAAACGCCCCTCATCGAGGTCAAGGACATCGTCAAGCATTTCGGCTCGGTCATTGCGCTCAACGGCGTGTCGATGAGCGTGAACGCGCACGAGGTGCTCTGCCTGCTCGGCGACAATGGTGCAGGCAAGTCGACGCTGATCAACACCGTGGCCGGCGTGCACAAGCCGACCTCTGGAGAATTCCTGGTCGAGGGTCAGCCCCGGCTGTTTACGGGACCGCGCGATGCCCTCGATGCCGGCATCGCTACCGTCTACCAGGACCTCGCCATGATCCCTTTGATGTCRGTGACCCGCAACTTCTTCATGGGTCGTGAGCCCGTGATCGGTTTCGGTCCCTTCAGGCGCATGGACATGGAGCACGCCGACAACGTCACGCGTGACGAGATGCACAGGATCGGCATCGACGTGCGCGATCCTCAGCAGGCCGTTGGAACGCTCTCGGGCGGCGAGCGCCAGTGCGTTGCGATCGCCCGGGCGGTCTATTTCGGCGCCAAGGTTCTCATCCTCGATGAGCCGACATCCGCTCTCGGCGTCGCCCAGACCTCCATGGTGCTGAAGTACATCGGCCAGGTCCGCAACAAGGGTCTCGGCGTGATCTTCATCACGCACAACGTCCGTCACGCCTATGCCGTCGGCGACCRCTTCACGGTGCTCAACCGCGGCAAGACGCTCGGCACCTACACGAAAGATCAGATCGGCATCGACGAGCTTCAGAACCTGATGGCAGGCGGCAAGGAGTTGCAGTCCCTCTCGGAAGAACTCGGCGGAACGATCTGATCGAGACCTGTTCACATGCATGTCGGTGCGGCGCGATGGCGCCGCACTACCCATCGTCATACCCATAATACGAGAACCGCCAATGAGTGCACCCGCGACTTCTCCCTTCCCGCTCGCAGCCTGTGCCGAGATGCTCTGGCGTGACAAGCCGATCGAATGGCGTGCCTCACGCCTCAAGGAGATGGGCTTCGGCGTCGGCCTCTGGAACTGGCCGGAGCACGATCTCGCCAAGCTGGAAGCGACCGGCGCGACCTTCACCATCATGAACGGCTACCTCACCGGTCGCCTGACCGACGACGAAGGCGCGGCCGAATTGGTCAGAACGGCGCGCGATACGGCACAGGTCGGCAAGCGGCTGGGCGTGCAACGCCTCAACCTGCACGGCACGGGGCTTGGGGACAGAGGCCTCCCTGTGCAACCCATCGAAGTCGCTACCGGCGCAATGTGGCTGAAGGCGCGCGATACCCTTTGCCGCATCGTCGATCTGGCCGAACAGGAAGGTGTCACCTTCACGCTCGAAAATCTCAATCTGCCGGTCGACCACCCGGGCGTGCCCTTTGGCCGCGCGGAGGACACGCTGGCCCTGGTTTCGAGCATCGACCATCCGCGGCTGCGTCTCAACCTCGATCTCTACCATGCCCAGATCGGCGAAGGGAATCTAATCGAGCTCTGCCGAAAGTGCCTGCCCTGGATCGGGGAGGTCCAGGTGGCGGATGTTCCGGGCCGCTGCGAGCCGGGCACTGGCGAGGTCAACTGGCATGGCATCGCCAAAGCCCTGAAGGCCATGGGCTACTCCGGCCCGGTCGGCATGGAGGCCTGGGCCGCCGGCGAGCCAGAAGCCGCGCTCGATGCCTTTCGCCAAGCCTTCACGATCTGATCTCCGTTCCAACCCCATAGGATCGCATCAATGCCCAAGAGCAAACCCGTCAATGTCGGCCTTATCGGCGCCGGCCGCATCGGCTCTTTCCACGGCGAGACCATTGCGCGCCGACTGGTCGACGCCGACCTCGTTGCCATCGCAGACCCCGCGCCAAACGCTGCAGCCAACCTCGCCGACAAGCTCGGTATCGAAAGCGCCTACACGGAAGCGGCGGACCTGCTCGCCCATCCTGGACTCGAAGCGGTGATCATCGCCACTCCGGCGCGGTTTCATACGGACGTACTCGTGCAGGCCGCCGAAGCAGGCAAGGCGATCTTCTGCGAGAAGCCAATGGCGTTGACTTTGGAGGATGCCGACCGGGCAATCGCGGCAGCGCGCGCGGCCGGCGTTCCGCTTCAGGTCGGCTTCAACCGGCGCTGGGACCAGGCCTTCGCGGAGGGGCGTGCCGCGATCGACGCGGGGAAAGTCGGAAGGCCTCAGCTCGTCCGCTCTCTCACGCGCGATCCCGGTCCCTTCGGCGCCGATCCGGCACGTATCCCGCTATGGACCATCTTCTACGAGACACTCATCCATGACTTCGACACGCTGCTGTGGCTCAATCCGGGCGCTCGGCCCGTTGAAGCCTATGCCGTGGCCGATGCTCTGGTGCGACCGGATTTCAGGGAGAAAGGCTTCCTCGACACCGCCGTGGTCACCATCCGGTTCGACAACGGGTCCGTTGCCGTCGCGGAGGCAAATTTCTCGGCACTCTACGGCTACGATATCCGTGGCGAGGTGTTCGGCTCGAGCGGCATGGTGACCATGGGCGACGTTCGCCGCTCCTCCATGACGCTGTTCGACAAGGACGGTGTGTCCAACGATACCTGGCGCCGCGACACCGACCATTTCATTCACGGCTATACAGCCCAGCTCGCCTCGTTCGTTCGAGCCGTCCGTAGCGGGAAAGTCGAAGGGCCGACGGGCGAGGATGCACGCGATGCCCTCACTATTGCGCTCGCCTGCATCGAGTCCGTCTCGAGGAAGCAGGCCGTTCCGCTGCGATAGAAACGCGAGAGGCTTCTGGACGTCCAGGGAGAGCGATCATGCGTGAGGCCATCAAGCGACCGAACGACCTCAGCGAACTCAAAGGCATGATCGCCTCACGGACGATCACACTTCCGGAGCAGCAGGAACAAGTTGCCCGGATGGCGCTGGCGAAGCCAGAGGTGATAGCGTTTGGTACCGTCGGCTCGATTGCCGCCAAATGCTCGGTCTCTGCATCGACGGTCGTGCGCGCCGCAACAGGCCTCGGCTTCACCGATTTTCGGGACTTCAGAGGGTTCTTTCGGCTGCACCTACGGAAGGCGACTGGCTTGAAAGCCGATTAGGTCGGGCTGCCGGTCTGACATCCAAGCCAGCGCGGCGAGTTCGGTTCCGGCGGCGTGCCCGATTGCGCGGACGCAGATTTTTAGAGGCCGCAATTATAGCGAGTATGCACGAGAATCTGCGAGTGTGCCGGTTCGGCCGTAACCCCGTTGAGATCGTCCTTTATCCATCTCGCGGCAGCGGCCACTTCACCGACAAAGTCGTGCGAGATGACATAGTCCATGATGCCGGTCTCGAGCAGGTTGCGGGAATGGTTTGTAAGCTCATGACCGACAAAGACCGTCTCGTGGGCTTTGCCTGCGTTGTCCAGGGCCTTGGCGACGCCGCGATTGGCGCCGGCGACATTGTAGATGGCGGCAGGATGACCGTTTGCCTCGAAGTAGCGTGTTAGTTGCTCACAAGTGCTCTCCAGTCGCCAAGCGACTACAAACCCCAAGCAATCTGACGGTTCAGATGGCGATACTCGTTGATTGYTGGTCCATCTGCGCCAACTGTGCCTGCCAGATGCGGCCCCATATCAGCCTTCGTCTCTGCGGGCCCATCTCCGTAGCCAACTGTTTGGAAAAGCGATGCGGGTTGATGGTCAGAATCAGAGGCCGAGGAGGGCGGTCTGATCGGGCCAGGCGAGGGGAGGCCGGATGGGCGCGACAGCCTGTGGGCCGTGAGTTCGATCGGCTGGTTGTCGGCGACAATTCTGGACACGATCTTCGGCGATAGAAACGCCAGCGGCAGGAGCCTGCTGACCTCAGAGACTGTGGTCGCGTTCAAACTGGCGATCTCTGTCAGCCTTCGGCCAACGCCGGCGAGCCGAACGTCCACGCGCCGAGCTTAACCTTTTCGAACTCCTCCTGTGTCATCACACCCAAGCGCTGAACGGTTGCGCCCACTGTGCCGCCGCTACTTATCGCCAACCGTGCAATGCGCGCGGCCTCTTCATAGCCCAGCAGCGGCACGAGTGCTGTGGTAAGGACCAGGCTGTTGTCGACAAGTGCATTGCAGCGCTGGACATTGACCTCGATGCCCTCCACACAGCGCTCCGTCAGCACGGTGATGGATCGCGTGAGCATCCGCAGAGACTGCAGCACATTGAACAGCATGACCGGCTCCATCGCATTAAGCTGGAGCTGACCCGCCTCCGCTGCAAAGGTCACTGTCAGATCGTTTCCAATTACCTGAAAGGCGACTTGGTTGACCACCTCAGGAATGACCGGGTTAACCTTGCCCGGCATGATGGACGATCCTGGCTGAACAGCGGGCAATCTGATTTCGCCGAAACCAGCGCGGGGGCCACTGCTGAGCAGCCGAAGGTCGTTGCAAATTTTCGACAGCTTCACGGCGATGCGCTTCAGTACTCCCGAGAACGTGACAAACGCGCCCACATCCGACGTGGCTTCCACGAGATTCTTTGCCGCGATGAGGCGAAAACCRCTGATTTCAGAAAGGCGTGACACCGCGATCTCAGCATAACCRGAGGGGGCATTTATTCCGGTACCTATGGCGGTGCCGCCAAGGTTCACTTCCTTGAGCAATTCGCTCAATTGGCCGACACGCTCAATGTCCTCTTCGACCGTTGCTGCGAATCCAGCGAACTCCATACCGAGCGTCATCGGAACGGCATCCTGAAGCTGGGTTCTGCCAACTTTGAGGATCGTCGCGAATTCTTGCGCCTTGTTCTCGAACGCAGAACGAAGGCGGCCTTGAGCATGGATAAGCGGCGCGCATTGGCTCAGCACCGCGAGCCGCATTGCGGTCGGATACACATCGTTGGTCGACTGCGAGAGGTTAACATGATCGTTGGGATGAAGGTGGCGATAGTCTCCGCAGGAGTGGCCCAAAAGCCTCAAGGCTAAATTGGCAATCACCTCGTTTGCATTCATATTGGTTGAAGTGCCGGCCCCGCCCTGGATCATGTCGACGACGAATGATTCGTGATGACGGCCCGCCATGATCTCGTCGCACGCTGCGACGATCGCTCCGGTACGCTCCCTGTCGAGCACGCCAAGATCGCCGTTGGCCAGCGCGCACGCCTTCTTCGCCATGGCAAGCGCTATCACCAACTCCGGGAAATGACCAAGCTGCACGCCCGTGATCGGAAAATTATCGAGCGCGCGAGCAGTCTGGATCCCATAGAGCACATCGGCGGGTAAGCTCATCTCGCCCAGAAAGTCGTGCTCTGTTCGCTGCTGTTCTCTCATTGTCTGGCCCTAAGCATGGGCCGTTGTTGCGAGGTAGCTTTTGCAGATACGCTCCGAGACGATCGACCAGATCACAGACGTTCCCTTGGCGATAATCCAGCTATCGCCTGGTCCGTATGAAACGGTGAGGCCGGTGGCTTCGTCCGTCAGTTCCACGTTGCCCGAAAGTAGCGTGGCGTGCTCGTGAAAAGGATAGACTACGCGATACTTGCCGCGCGTGGCGGCATAGACTCCGCCGAACACTGCGCCGGCTGGCTCACCCAAGTCGAAGCGTCCGGCGATGCGAACCTCGCCCTCCAGCGTAACAGCGCCGACATCTTCGGGAATTCCCCAATCATCAAGGCCTGTTTGCTGGGCGGAAAGAATGAAAGCTCTCATTGGAGGTTTTCTGCCTTCTATTCTGCAGCTAGCGCCGCGACCTCCCGCCGGAACGGCAGAGCGTCGCCGATATCCGGCATGTCCAGCTCGCGCGCATAGCGATGCCCCGCATACGTCGCCCAGGCGATTGGTCCGGGTGCCTCCGCATCGCCGATCACCTTGATCGAGCGGATACCGTTGTCAGCCCATTCATCATGCCTGGACTTCAGGTTCCGCCAGAGGTCGTCGTTCTGGCTGCGCGATGTCACCAGCACCACTGCGTCGGCGGCCAACTCGTGCCGGGCTCCCGTATAGGTGCAGGCTGTCACGACGCTTCCGGCAGCGACACTCGCGACGGTACGGTTCAGCACGATCTCAACGCCGAGTTCAGCGAGCCGGCGATGGATGGCGCCCTGTTCCAGCGTGTTGCGGGTCCAGTCCGACACATAGGCCGAGGGCRTCACCAGCGTCACCTTGGAACCCTGTCTTGCCATCAACTCGGCCAGCACGCCGCCCATGTAATAGTGATCGTCGTCAAACAGCACGACATTGCCGGAAGGCACTTTCCCGTCCATCAGATCGTCGGGCGTATAGATCGGCATCGAAGCGTCGATCGGTATCGGCACGACATGCGCACGCGCCACACCATCGCGGCGCCAGCTCGAGCCTGTGGCGATTGCTACGTTCTGGAAGCCGAAGGCGAGGATGTCGTCGGCCGAAAGCTCGCTGTCGAAATAGATCTCGACGTTCTGCATCTGGCCGAGCTGGTATTGGCGATAGTCGCGCACGCGGCCCCAGGCTGACAATCCCGGCAGAAGGCATTCGCGCGCCACCCGCCCGCCAAGCGCGGTGCCGGCTTCCGCCAGCGCGACGCGATAGCCGCGAAGTCCGAGCGCGCGGGCCGCCTCGAGACCAGCGGGRCCGGCGCCGACGATAAGCACGCTTTCGCTCTCGCCCTTGGCCTGCATCCGCTCGGGGTGCCAGCCCTTGCGCCATTCCTCCATGAAGGTCGGGTTCTGCGTGCAGCGCGAGATCGACATGGTCATGTCGCCGGTGATGCAGATGTTGCAGCCGATGCATTCGCGAATGTCTTCGATGCGGCCTTCTTCCACCTTTCTTGGCAGGAAGGGGTCGGCGATGGAAGGACGCGCGCAGCCGATGAAGTCGAGCGTGCCGGATTTGATCATCCTGACCATAACGTCCGGCGAGGTGAAACGGCCGACGCCGACAACGGGCTTGGACGTAAGCTTCTTGATGCCGGCAACAAGGCTCTCCTGGGCAGCCTCATCCTTGAAGCGCGAGGGTCCGGAACAGTCCTCCCAGGCACCGTGGGYGAGGTCCCAGAGGTCCGGCAGGTCGCCATGCATCTCGATCATGTCGCGAACTTCGGAATTGGCGAACCCGAGTTCGCCGATCATCTCGTCGAGCGAGATGCGCAGCGTCAGGCCGCAGGTATCGCCTATGGCATCCCGCCCTTCCTCTATCAGTTCGCGCATCAGCCGCGAGCGGTTTTCCAGCGAGCCGCCATATTCGTCGGTTCGCTGGTTGGTGGCGGTGGACAGGAAATGCTGGATGATGCCGAAACCGTGCGCGCCATAGAGGCACACTAGGTCGAAGCCTGCCTGCTTCGCGCGCTTGAATGCGTTGCGGTGCCAGCGGCGCAGGTCGCGGATATCCTGCTTGTCCATCGCTCGCGCCTGGACGGGATCGTTGGTGAAGGTGCGTATCGGCAGCGCGGTCGGCCCACGCGGCACCTCCCTGGTGTAGAGGTTGGGACCGTTGATGCCGGAATAGGCGAGCTGGATGCCCGCCAGTGCGCCGTGCTCGCGCATGGCCGCAGCCATCTTGGCAAGCGCGGGAATGTCCTGATCTTCCCACAGGCGCAGTTCGATGAATGGCGTGATCTCCGAGGTGTGGTGCATCTCGGTCTGCTCGGTGAAGATGACACCCCACCCACCTTCGGACTTGATGCGCCGCATCTCGGCCGCGGCCGAAGGATCGCGATAGCCGCCGCCATTGCAGTGTGGCACCTGGTAGAAGCGATTCTTCGCCATCACCGGCCCGATCTTCATCGGCTCGAACAGGATGTCGTAACGTGGGTCGCGCATTGAAATTGCTCTCCTACGGCAGCGACTGGCCTGGGGTCGTCGCGCGTCCCCAAAGGCCGCGAGGCCGGACAGCACTCTTAGAGCGCGCGCCGGCGCGGGAAACAAAAGTTTTCTTCTTCATCGATTAGGAGGGGCCTAATCGCATCTGGATGCTATCGGCTTAAGTTCCGACGAAGTCCGGCTGAGCCAAATGCGATTTCTGAATTGCCGTGCTTGGGTGCTAGATCTGGATTGAGTAAGCAGGTCAGGTTGGCGTGAACAGCATCGAAATCCTTGAAAGGCTCATCGCCTTTCCCACCGTGAGCAGAGATTCCAACCTCGAGCAGATTGGCTATGTGACCGCGTTGCTCGAAGCCCACGGCATCGGTGCGCAACTGATCCACAGCGCGGACGGTCACAAGGCGAACCTTTTCGCCACGATAGGGCCGTCCGGCGTGCCGGGCGTCATGCTCTCGGGCCATACGGACGTTGTTCCGGTTGATGGCCAGAACTGGACATTGCCGCCGTTTGCGATGACCGAGCGCGACGGCAAGCTTTACGGGCGCGGGGCGGCCGACATGAAGGGCTTCATGGCCTGCGCGCTGGCGGCGTGCCTCAAGGCCTCGAAGATGGCGCTTCGGACGCCCTTGCATCTGGCTCTGTCCTACGACGAGGAAGTCGGCTGTCTGGGGGTGYGCGACCTGATCGAGATGCTGAGGGCCGCGCCGCAACGCCCACTGCTGTGCATCGTCGGAGAGCCGACCAACATGCAGGTGGCGACGGGGCACAAGGGCAAGCTTGCGGCACGAGCGCTCTGCAAGGGACGGGAAGRCCATTCGGCCCTGGCCCCGCTTGCCCTAAACGCCATCCATCTCGGGTGCGATTTCGTACGGGCCGTGCGCGACGAACAGGACCGGCTTGCCCGCGAAGGTGCTCACGACGGTGATTACGACATTCCCTACACGACGGTGCATGTCGGAATGTTCAATGCCGGCGTGGCGCTCAACATCGTGCCCAACCTTTGCCAGGTCGATTTCGAGATCCGCAACGTTGCCGCCGACGATGCTGCAGGCATTCTCGATAGGCTTCGCGGTGCCGCGGCGCGGATTGCTGCCGACGCGGCTTCGATCGCTTATGAAGCCGCAATCGACATCGAGATCACCAATACCTATCCAGGACTCGATACGCACGCCACTTCCGAAGCGGTGGCTTTCGTCAAATCGCTGACCGGCGCCAACAACACTGTGAAAGTCGCCTTCGGCACGGAGGGCGGATTGTTCAGCCGCGATCTCGGCACGCCGGCGGTGGTCTGCGGACCGGGTTCGATGGCACAGGGGCACAAGCCGGACGAATATATCAGCGTCGAACAACTGGGGCGCTGCGACGAGATGCTGGCGAAACTGCTGGAGAGGCTCGCCGCCGGCATAGCTTGAGCTGGAGGGGCGGCTTACTTGACGACGCGTTCGGTGCCGAACACGCCCTGTTCAACCACGAAGCGTTTACAATGGTCGATGAAGGCCTGGACCGTTTGCGTGCGATGCGCCGCATTGGGYAGCATCACCCCCATGGTGAGCGGCCGGATGTCGCCCTTGAGCGAGACGAAGACCAATGGCTTGCCGTCCGGGGACATGGCGTGAAGCGGCCGCATGTTGGCGATGCCGTAGCCGTAGCCGTTGGCAACCATCGAACGCATTACAGCAATGTCAGCCGTGCGTTCGGCTACATTGGGGCGGAGCCCCTTCTGCTGGAAGGCGGAGAGGAAGTATTCCCGGCTGAACGGCAGGTCGAGAAGCACCATCGGCTCGTCTACCAGTTCATCCGGGGTGATGGATGTCTTGGCCGCAAGACGGTGTCCGGCCGGCAGCATGACATAGGCCGGTAATTCCATCAGCGGTTCGAACGTCATGTCCTGCGACAGCTCGAGGTCGTAGGTAAGAGCGGCGTCGATCTCGCCGCTCTGCAGCATCTCCAGCAACTGTCCCTGGTTGCGCTCGAACTGTCTGACGCGCACCTCCGGATAGGCGCGTTCGAACTTCATGCGCAAGGCCGGCAACACGATCTGCGCGAAGGTCATCAGGCAGCCGACAGCCAGCGGGCCGCGCACCTTTTCGGCAATGTCGCCGGCAATATCGTGCAGCRCATCCGCATCGGCAAGCAGACGCGCGGCCTCCTTCAGGAACATGCGACCGCCAGTCGTCAGCGACAGGCCGTGCGAGTGCTTGCGCACGAAAAGCTGGACGCCGAACTCGATTTCGAGCTGCGCGATGGAAGCTGAGATGGAGGGTGGCGAAACGTTGACCTGCTCGGCTGCTTTGGCAATGGATCCGGCCTCGCCCACGGCGACGAAATATTCAAGCTGTCTGAGCGTGAAGCGAAGCGGCATGGGCGGCTATTTTGCCGGTTCGGAGGGCGCGATCAAGCTGCGGCGGTTTCTCAATATTTGATCCAGGTTGTCTTGAGCGCCGTGTACTTGTTAAAGGAATGAAGCGACAGGTCGCGGCCAAAACCGGATTGCTTGAAGCCGCCAAACGGCGTCATCGGGCTCAGCGCGTCCACCGTGTTGACAGACACGGTCCCCGCCCGGAGCCGCCCCGCAATTCGGTGCGCACGCGAAAGACTGTCCGTCCATAACGATGCAGCCAGTCCATAGATGCTGTCATTGGCGATGCGAACGGCCTCGTCCTCTTCGTCGAAGGTGACGACCGACAGAACGGGCCCGAAAATCTCGTCGCGGGCGAGAGGGTCATCCGGCGATACTCCATCGAAAATGGTCGGCTGTACGAAGCTGCCGCGGCCATTGACAGTGACCTGCTCACCTCCAGCCACCAGTTGGGCAGTTTTTCTGCCGGCCTCGATGAAGCGCATAACATTCGTCGTGTGGTTGGCATCCACCATCGCGCCCATTCTCGAGGCCGGATCGAGTGGGTCGCCGGGCTGCATTTCAGCGGCGCGCTGCGCCAACTTTTCAACCAGCGCATCCTTTATCTCGCGCTGCACAAGCAGCCGCGAATTCGCCGAACAGACCTGGCCCTGATTGAAGAAAATGCCGAAGGCGGCCATGTCGGCAGCCGCGTCGAGATCGCGGCAGTCGGCAAAGACCAGATTGGGGCTCTTGCCGCCGGTTTCGAGCCAGACCTGCTTCATGTTCGACTGGCCGGCATACTGCATGAACATCTTGCCAACTGGCGTGGATCCCGTGAAGGCGAGGCAGTCCACATCCATATGGCGGCCAAGCGCTTGCCCTGCGGTCTCACCGAGACCCGGCACGACGTTGAGAACACCAGCGGGCAGGCCAGCCTCCATAGCCAGCTCCGCCAGCCGAAGCGCGGAGAAAGGCGATTGTTCGGCTGGCTTCAGCACCACGGAATTGCCTGCGGCCAGCGCCGGTGCACATTTCCACGTCGCCATATCGAGCGGGAAATTCCACGGCACGACAGCTCCGATCACGCCGAGCGGCTCGCGCCGGACCAGGACGAGATCGCCCACGCCAGCCGGCGCCACCTCATCGTAAATCTTGTCGATCGCCTCGGCATACCATTGGAAAATGGTCGCCGAGCCTGGCACGTCGATGGTCGCCGCGTCATTGACCAGCTTGCCCATGTCGAGCGATTCCAGGAGGGCAAGCTCGTGCAGGTTCTCGCGCAGCAATTGCGCCAGGCGCAGCAGCACCTCCTTGCGCTTTGCCGGAGCGACGCGCGACCAGACCCCTGATTCAAAGCTGCGCCGCGCGGCGGCGACGGCGAGATCAATGTCCTCCTGGCCGCAGGAGGCGACCTCGGCCAGTGTCTCGCCGGTTGCCGGGTTGACGCTGGCGAAGGTCCGGCCGGAGCGGGCAGCGACCCAATTGCCATCGATGAAGGCCTTGTTCCGGAAGCGGATGGCCGTCGCCTTCTCGATCCAGTCCTTGTGCCCGAGTTCACCCATGTGAGGCTCTCTGCTTGCTGGCTATTCGTCGCCCGGTACGCCATAGCTCGGCGCATCGGAAGGGTTGATGGCGCGGGTCACATAGGCATCGAGCTGAGGCTTGTAGATGTCCCACAGCTTCGCCAGTTCTTCGATCGGACAGCCCTCCGTCCAGTCACAACGCAGGTCGGCTACCGGCCATGATACCTCGCGAACCAGCCTCATGCCGGCGGAGCGCACAGGGCCCGCCTCTCCGCCGGCTTTGAGCGCGGCCTGCATCGTGGCGATGAGCCGGTCGCCGAGCTCGCCTTGGGAGGCAAGGAAGGTGTCCACCATGGCCTGCGGCACGCGATCGTTGGCCAGCAGGTTGCCACCGCAGGCGACGTTCTCCGCGTGCGCTTCAGCCCAGATGCCGAGCGCCTTGGGGCCCGAATGGATGGCGCTGCCGCCGGCGGCGTCGACGGCCAGCACCTGCCGATACTCGGCGTGCGCGCCGGTGCGCTTCAGGATTGCAACCGCTTCCGAGGCCGAGGCACCGCGTGCCATAAGCTCCAGCCCGCGTGTGCCGAGCGTAGGGTCCGTGACATTCTGGCTGGCGACCGCGCCGACACCGGCTTGCGCATAGGCGCAGCGCGCGGCGACGGCCGGCGAGGACGACGAGACGGCCACGCCGAACATTCCGGTGCGGCTGCAGCGCGCGACGATGGAGAAGGTCATGGCTGAACGCTCCGCCGCTCAGTCGGGGATGACAGCGGTRCCGTCGATCTCGACCAGCCACTCTGGTCGGGCAAGCGCCGTCACCACCAAACCTGTCGAAACCGGAAATACGCCTTTGATGTATTCTCCCATCGTCCGGTAGACGGCTTCGCGGTGACGGACGTCGGTGATGTAGACGACCACCTTGACCAGATGCTCCATGCTGCCGCCGCACTCCTCAAGGAGCTGCTTGATGTTCTGCATGACCTTGTGAGTCTGTTCGGCCGGATCGTGGCTGTCGATGTTCTTTGCAGTGTCGAGATCCTGGGGGCATTGGCCGCGCAGGTAGACTGTCCTGCCGCCGCGCGTGACAACCGCCTGGCACAGATCATTGTCCAGCTTCTGCTCTGGGTAAGTTTCCTTCGTGTTGAACTTGCGGATTCGGGTATGTGCCATGCAGGTCTCCATGGGGGCAGGGTCGTCGGGACCCGTATGTCTCGGCCGAATATTCCCGGCGCGGGCCGGCTTTCAAAGAACAGTCTTTCTCATCCCTGCTAAGGACGCTCCTAATCACGGATGGAAGATCGTCCGCGGCCTCGGACGCCTCTATGCGTCCTCGGTCTCGCGTTGCGCGGCCGCATGGTATTCGAGATACCGGCGCTGCGTGGAGATACGGTCCGCCACGTGCTTGGCGTCGTGCCATACCCCCCAGATGAAGCTGGAACCGCGGCGCGACTGCCATGGCAAACCGAGGAAATAGATCCCCGGTTCGGCCGATACGCCGCGCTGATGCTTCGGCCGGCCCTTTTCATCGAAAGTGTCGACCTTCAGCCAGCTATAGTCGACGGAGTAGCCCGTCGCCCAGATGATGGATGTGACACCGGCTTTCRCCAGGTCGAGTTCCAGAATGGGATTGCTCACGCATGCCGRGTCCGGGTCGAGCTTTCGAGCGTCGGGCTCCTCCGGAAGGTCGAGCCCGTTGCGGGCGACATAGGCGTCGGYCTCGTCGAGCAGCGCCATCAAGCTGGCGTCGCCGCGCGCGATGTTTTGAGCAAGATCGCGAGCGAAAGTGATGACACCGTCCCGGTAGGATGCAGTTAGGCYGACGAGCGTCATTCCCTGCGCGGCAAGACGGCGGAAATCGATCGTCTCGCCGCCGCGAGCCCCGCTGACCGCGATGGTTACATGCTCCGTGCCAGGGCCCGGCGTTTCGAGGTCCCACTTGCCGAGCACCCCCAGCCACCAGCAGAAGTCACGGCCGCGATAGGAACGAGGAGGGCGGTCGTGCGGCCCGACCGACAGATAGACACGCTTGCCTGTGCGCGCGAGCTCGTCGGCGATCTGGACACCCGAGGAGCCRGCACCGACCACCAGAACCGCACCGCGGGGCAACTGGCCCGGATTGCGATAGGAGTTGGAATGGATCTGCACAAGTCCGGCATCCGCTGGAACAACCCTCGGCATGACGGGGCATTGAAACGGTCCGGTGGCGGCGACGACGCTCTTGGCCTCGATCACGCCTTGTGAGGTTTCGACACGGAAGCCGAGCCGGCCTAGATTCCTTCGCACCTCCTTCACCTCCACCCCACAGCGGATGGGAGCGGCGATCATCTTGGCATAGGCGACGAAATAGTCCGCGACCTGTTCCTTGCCGATAAAGGTGTCGGGATCGGCATCGGGAAATTCCATACCCGGGAAGCGGTCGTGCCAGGCTGGTCCGTTGGCGACGAGGGAGTCCCATCTTTCGGATCGCCAGCGCTCGGCGATGCGGCCGCGCTCGAGGACGAGATGAGGCACACCGCATTTGCCGAGATGCTCRCTCATGGCGATCCCCGCCTGGCCGCCACCAACAACAAGCGTATCCACTTTTTCAACCGACATTCTCACGCCCTTTAGCTGGCCGCCGGTGTCTCTGCGGACTGCCGTGGCGGTTTGATCTACGATCTACTGGAGGCTTGAGGTCGCGAACATTATGATTTCATGTGGCAGTGATTAGCTTGTCCCTAAACGGACTGGCGGCACGAGAGGCCGGTAGGTGGCGCCGTGGCCCGCGCCAATACGAGCAAACGGAAGCGCCCGGCGCGGAGGCTGCCAGCGATCCTCGACGGCTGGGCCTTACCCTCGCCGACGCGAGCGACCACGCCTTAGGAAGAGCCTAAGCAGTCTGACGAAAAATCTTAATTTCTGCCTGGCGCGATGCGTGCTTTGGTCCGCCAAAGCTTAAACGACAACAAAGAACGTCGAGTGCACCGCGCCGGCTTTCCGGCGCGTCAGATGGTTAGTCGGGGCGAGCAAAAAGCCTGGCGCCTCACAATTGACAGGGGAACAAACATGAAGATTGCCACCGTGAAGATCAGAAAGGCTGCGTTGATCGCGAGCGTTGCTTTGAGCGCCRTTTTCGGAGTTGCCAGCGCCGAGGCTGGAAGCATGAAGCTGGGGATGACCACATGGGTTGGATACGGTCCGCTCTTCCTGGCGCGCGACATGGGCTACTTCAAGGAAAACGGCCTCGACATATCACTGGAAATTATCGAGGAGGCCTCGATGTACATGGCGGCCGCGGCGGCCGGCGAGTTGGACGGCAGCGCCTCTACCGTCGACGAAACCATGAAATACCGGTCCAAGGACTTCTGCTTCAAAGCCGTCTATGCGCTGGATGATAGCCACGGTGGAGACGGTATTCTGGCGCCGAAAGAAGCCAAGGGCCTTTCCGACCTGAAGGGCAAGGAAGTAGCGATTAACGAGGGCTCGACGTCTCAGTTCTGGTTCGACATCCTGCTCAAGCAAGCCGGCATGAACGAAGCCGACGTCAAGATCGTCAATATGACGGCGGACGATGCCGCTTCGGCCTTCATGGCTGACCGTATCCCGGTCGCGGTCACCTGGGAGCMCCATCTCAGCCTCGCAAAGAAGGCGAACAAGGGCCAGGTACTGATCGATTCCTCGAAGACGCCTGGCGTGATCGTCGATGTCGTGCAGCTGAGCTGCGATTACATCCAGAAGAATCCGAAGGACGTCGAGGCTCTGGTGAAGGGACTCTACAAGGCGAACGAATTTATCAAGCAAAACCCCGAGAAGGCCTATGAAGTCATGGCCAAGGGCGTCGGCGGTTACCTGTCGGATCCCAAGGATTTCGCGTCCTCGGCGGCTGGCGTGAATTACTACGGGAAGGAGCGTAACGCTCAGTTCCTTACCGGCGGCGATGACGGTGAAGTCGGCAAGCTCATCAAGTTAGGCAGCGAAATCTGGGGCGCCYAGGGCAAGCTCAAGATGGACATCAAGTACGACGACTTCGTCGATGCGTCCTTCCTAGGAAAATAGCGCGACAGGCGGTGGCGTTGAATTCGCCGCCGCCTTCCATGCGTTCCGGCGAACTAGGAACGGCTCCTTTCCAGCGCGCCATCGAGAGGCTGTCCAGGTCGTGACCGATCATTCACTAAAATCCATTTCGATACCCTTCCGAGCCATACCGCACTCGCTGAYGGTGATGCTGAGCATCGCCGTATGGGCGGTCGTCATCGTCAGCTGGTTCGCCCTKACCTATTCGGGCGCCGTCYGCGAAATGTTCCYGCCTCGCCCCGAAACCGTCTTGTCCACCACGCTCAAGATGGCGGTCGAGGGTTCGCTGTGGCAGCATGTCCTAGCGAGCGTGCAGGTGGTGCTGATAGGATTTGTCCTTTCAAGCATCGTAGCGGTGCCGCTCGGTCTGGCGATGGGTACCTATCGCTTTGTCCAGGCGATGCTCGATYCCTTGGTCAATTTCATCCGCTATCTGCCGGTCACCTCCTTCGTGCCGCTCTTCATCCTGTGGATTGGGATTGGCATCGAGCAACGCGTCGCCATCATCATATTCGGGACGTTCTTCCAGCAGCTGGTGATGATTGCCGACTGCGCCCGGGGCGTGCAGCGTGACCTTGTCAATGCGGCCTACACCCTCGGCACAAAGCGGAGTGACACGGTCTTCCATATCGTCTTTCCGGCCACGCTTCCCAATGTGCTTGATGTGCTGCGCGTCACCATGGGGTGGGCTTGGACCTATCTTGTCGTGGCCGAACTCGTCGCTGCACAWAGCGGGCTTGGCTACATTTCACTCAAGGCCATGCGTGGGTTCCAAGTCGACGTGATTTTCATGGCGATCGCGTTGATCGGGATCCTGGGCCTGATCACGGACCAGCTGTTCCGAGGCATCCGGCGCCTCGTCGCCCCTTGGGCGAACTGAGGATGACGCGATGGATGCGAGTGTTTTGTTGATGAAGCCCAAGAGCTCTGACATTGAAATCGCCGATGTGGTTCTTCGCTATGGGAGCGGCGCGAATGCGGTACTGGCGCTGAACGGCATTTCGTTCAGTGTCGAGCCGAACGAGTTCTGTGTCATCGTCGGCCCGTCAGGCTRCGGCAAGTCGAGCCTGCTTTATCTCATCGCCGGGCTCGAGGACCGCACCAGCGGCACGATCGCGGTTGGCCAAAAGCCGATCACCGAACCGGGTCCCGACCGGGGCATGGTGTTCCAGGCCTATACGCTGTTTCCATGGCTCACCGTTGCRCAGAATGTCGAGTACGGCCCGAAACGGAAGGGGATTGCCGCAGCGGAACGCAAGGACATTGTCAGCCACTACCTGTCGGAAGTCGGCCTGGCAAAGTTCGCTGATCACTATCCCTCCCAGTTGTCGGGAGGGATGAAGCAGCGCGTTGCAATCGCACGAGCGCTAGCCAACGATCCAGAAGTCCTGCTCATGGATGAGCCGTTCGGCGCGCTCGACAGCCAGACCCGTCACAGCATGCAAAAGCTGCTGTTGAGCGTTTGGGATCATTCAAAGAAGACGGTGTTGTTCGTAACGCACGACATCGACGAAGCGATCCTCCTTGCCGACCGGGTGCTCGTCATGTCCGGCCGGCCCGGCCAGATCAAGAAGGAGATCCTGGTCGGTTTTGATCGCCCACGCAGCATGGACCTGGTGATGGAGYCGAAATTCATCGCCATGAAGCGGGAAATCCTCGATCTGTTGAAGAGCGACGAGGACGACGAGCACTAGCCGCACGTCTCAAGCAAAATACCGGGGGCTGGCGTGAGTAGCGGCGAGCAATTCGACTACATCATTATCGGTGCGGGTTCCGCAGGTTGCGTGCTCGCCAACAGGCTGAGCGCAAATCCAGCAAACCGGGTCTGTCTGCTAGAAGCCGGCGGAAGCGATGACAGCATCCGCGTTCGGGTGCCGGCCGGCATCCTCTCGCTCTACGGCAACCCGCGTTTCGACTACGGCTACAAGGGTTTGCCGCAGCCGCGGCTCAACAACCGTCGCATTCCGGTCAACCGAGGCAAAGCGCTTGGCGGGTCGAGCACGATAAATTCCATGGTCTATATTCGCGGCGCCGCCGAGGATTATGACGAGTGGGCCTCGCTTGGCTGCCTAGGCTGGTCCTACGCCGACGTGCTGCCGGTTTTCAGGAAGCTGGAGCGAAACCTGCTTTCGCAAGACCCCGCCCATCACGGATTCGACGGTGAATTGCTGGTCGACAATCCGCGCGATCCGAACGTCGTTTCGAAAATGTGGGTGCAGGCGGGGAAGAGTGTAGGCTTGCCCGAGAACCAGGATTTCAATGCAGGAACCCAATTCGGACTCGGCATTTACAACGTCACCCAGAACAAGGGGGAGCGCTTTTCATCTTACACGGCCTTCGTTCGCCMTGTCCTTGGGCGCCCCAACCTGGAGGTGATTTCGGGCGCGGAAGTTCTTGGTGTGGCGATCGAAGAAGGCCGGGTCGTCGGCCTCAGCGTCATCAGGGAAGGGGAGATCCAAAAGCTCGGATGCCGTGCTGAGGTGGTGCTCAGCGCCGGCGCGATCGGCTCGCCGCGGATCCTGCTCGCCTCCGGCATCGGTCCTGCCGGCGAATTGAARGCGGCGGGAATAGAGCCAGTCATTGATGTACCGGGCGTTGGAAAGAACCTGCGTGATCATGTCGACGGCATGATCACGGTGCGCTCGGRCAGCATCAAGACACTCGGGCTCTCGCTGCCTAATCTACCGGCGATCGTGGCGGCGCCGTTTCATTATTTTGCCCGCCGCAAGGGCATGCTGACGACCAATTATGTCGAGGCAGGCGGTTTCGCGAAGACGAAATATGCCGATGGATTGCCGGACATCCAGTTTCATTTCGTGCCGGGCTATCGGAGCCATCGCGGCCGGCTTGTCGAATACGGTCACGGCTACGCCGTGCATACCTGCGTGCTGAGGCCGAAGAGCATCGGCGAAATCACCCTCCAGCGCGACGGTACCCGCAGAAACGTGCTGATTGACCACCGCTTCTTCAGCGACGAGCAAGATGCGCTGACCCTTGTCGAGGGCATCAAGGTGGCGCGCTCTATCCTTGCCTCGCCTGTGTTCGCCGGCATCCGCGGACCCGAAATCTTGCCCGGACCGGATGTGAACAGCGATGACGAGATCCTCGCTTACCTAAGGGCGGAGGCGCTCACGGTCTATCATCCCGTCGGCACTGCCAAGATGGGAACCGACGCAATGGCTGTGGCCAACCCCGCAGACCTGAAAGTTCGCGGTCTCGACAATTTGCGTGTTGCGGATGCCTCGATCATGCCGACATTAATCGGCGGCAACACCAATGCGCCGTCAATGATGATTGGCCAGCGTGCCGCCGAGATGATTTTGAGATCTTGACCAGAGTTCGGCTTCAGGCCGAACTCACGCTTGCATTGTGAGGCGCGCGGAGCGTGACCTGCTTGCRCCCAGCCACATTGATGCCGAGGCCGATTTCGGCAGCGTTGCCAAGACCGGCGGTGTGATGCGTCAGAATTCTCTGCGCCTCCATCGCATCCGTTTCCGTCAATTTGCTTTTTGCTCCTCGCAAGCCATGCCCGCGTCGAAACTCGGTGGGACTGCATCCGAAACGGGCCCTGAACTTGTTGTAGAAGACTGCCGGGTTGCCGAAGCCGTTGCGCTCCATGACTACGCTTATCGTGTGGTCGGAAATGCGCAGTTCGTGCGCGGCTGCATCGAGCCGCTGGTTCTGGCAATAGTCGCGAAAGCCAATCCCCAAATGGCGCTTGAAGAGCCTCGAAAGGTGACTGACCGTCAGCCCTTCGGCGTCCGCAATCTCGCTCAATCTTTGGCTGTCTTCGCTCTCGCCCACCATGTCCATGATCCTCCGGATGCGGTTGCGGCTATCGGAGCGCAACTGAGCCACAGCCCCATCCGGCTTTTCATATGGGATTGCGCGATAGATGAAACAGGCAAGCACGTTGGCGACGGTTTCGCGGATGACCATCTCTTCCGGGTGGYCGATTTGGTCGAGGACCAGTCTGGCCATCAACGCCTTCATGGGGRCAATCCTGTCCATGAAGGAGCGCCCGTGCAGGAACGTCCGGCAAAGATAGTGGCGGGACGCGAATCCCGGCAGGCCGAGCCGCTCGAAATACCCGGTATCGAGATGCACGCCGCAGATCAGTGCGTCGGGTGAGATCGATTTGGAGTTGTGCGGCACGTCCGAGTTGATCACGATCAGATCGCCCGAGTTCATCTCGCAGACCTGTCCGTCGACCACCAGTCGGAAGCTGCCCCGCAGTACAAAAAGTATCTCCATCTCGCGATGCCAGTGATAGGGAACGTCGGCATAGCCGTGAACAAAAGCCCAGAAGTGCCTTGTTTCAGTGGGCTTGCGGTTTTCAAAGCCGGCTGCCCGCTGTTCCCGCCGCAGGTCGGACCTCAAATAAGCAACGTWCATCTCACGTCCTCCACGAAGCTGACTGCCAGTAGACATCAAAAACTGTCGTACTTCCAGTGCAAGTTCAGCGGCTAGATCGAGGGGGGATCCATGTGTCATCAATCTGTCGTCTCGGAGATGAGGCGAGGGCATCGCGCAGGCGAGGAAATCCGCAGGCGTTGAAGCGTGGCGCCCGTAGCATGACGGATGGAATTTGATGACGTGGAATGTTTCCGATAGACAATTGGCTGCGCTCGTCGAGGAGATGACGCTCGAGGAGAAGGTCGCGATCGTCAGCGGCTATGGCCTGTGGCGGACCGCCGCCAATTACCGTCTCAATATTCCCGAGCTTCTGATGACGGACGGCACCTATGGCGTCCGCTATTCGATCGAGCAGATCGATGGGGCGCAAGACTGCGACGGCCAGCTCGCCGCTTTCCTGAGCGTCGTCAATACGGATCTTTCAACCGGCGTCGAAAGCGCGTTCGGTTCCACCCGACCGGCCACCTGCTTCCCGAATGGCTCGTCTCTCGCCTGTTCCTGGGACCWTGGGCTGGCCCATGAGCTCGGCGCAGCGCTGGCGGCCGAATGCCAAGCCTTCGGCGTCAATATCCTGCTTGGACCGGGCATCAACATTCGCCGCACGCCGCTCGCCGGCCGCGCCTACGAATACTATTCGGAGGACCCGCTGCTGAGCGGCGAGATTGCAGCCGCCGTCATTGGCGGCCTGCAGGAGAACGGCGTCGGCGCTTCGCTCAAGCACTTCGCCTGCAACAATTCTGAGGTCCAGCGCACGACGATGAGCTCGGTTGTCGAGGAACGGGCTTTGCGCGAAATCTATCTGGCTGGTTTTGAGCGGGCGATCCGCAAAAGCAATCCCTGGACCGTAATGAGCTCCTACAACCGGCTCAATGATGTCCAGGCTRCCGAAAACCGTTGCCTGCTCACCGAAATCCTGCGTGACGAGTGGGGCTATGAAGGTGTCGTCGTTTCCGACTGGCACGGCATCAAGGACCGTGCCGCGGCAATGAATGCCGGCAACGATCTCGATATGCCCGAAAGCGGTGCGCGCAAGCAGGAGCTCATCGAGGCGGTCGAAGACGGCCGTGTGGCGATGGAGGCGCTCGACCGATCCTGCCTGCGGATTCTCAAGCTTATTCGCACCGCCCGCAACAATATCCGACCGAATGTCGAGGCGGACTTCAGGAAACATCACGAACTCTCACAGCGCATGGCGGCGGAATCGATCGTGCTTCTCAAGAACGAGAAGACGATCCTGCCCATAAACCCGGCGAGGGTGAGAAAGATCGTGGTCGTTGGAGCGGCTGCCGCCGAGCCCGTCATACAGGGGTCTGGCTGCGCCACGACTCGTCCGACCCAGGTGGATATTCCGCTGGAGGAGATCAGAAAGCTCGCTCCAGGCGCCGAGGTCGGCTTCCGTGCGGTCGCCGATTTCGAGGAAGGCAGTGCGTCGGAACAGTCGGCCCTGGTGGAGGTCGACAATGCCGACCTGGTGCTGTTCTTCGGCAATACCGAGGTCGGCTATGACGGCGAGGGCTCGGACCGCACGCATCTCAACCTGCATGACGGGCAGGATGCGCTGGCCGCGCGTCTCGGCGCGCGCACCGACAGGCTGGTGGTCGTCTTGTTCACGCCGGACGCGGTGGTGATGCCTTGGATCGACCGTGCGCAGGCGGTTCTCGCCGCCTTCTTCGGCGGGCAGGGCGTGGGCAAGGCCGTGGCCGACGTGCTTTTCGGCAGGAAGAACCCCAGCGGCAAGCTGACAGTGACGTTMCCGGTCCAGATGGAGGACATTCCGGGCTATCTCACCTATCCGGGCGAGAACAACCGGCATGTCTACAGCGAGGGCATCTATGTCGGCTATCGCTACTATGACAAGCGCAGGCTCGCGCCGCTGTTTCCCTTCGGCTTCGGGCTCAGCTATTCGAGCTTCGAATATTCCAACATTTCCGTGGACGCCGATCGCATCGACGCTTCCGCCACGGTCAGGGTGTCGTTCGACATCACGAATACCGGTGCGGTAGCGGGCAAGGAAATCGTCCAGGTCTATGTGCGCCCGCAAAATCCGCGCCTGATCCGGCCGGTTCGCGAGCTGAAGGGCTTCGCCAAGGTCGAGCTGCAGCCTGGCGAAACAAGGCGCGTCGAGGTAGCGATCGAGGGTCGCGACCTGCGCTACTACGATCCCGCCYACCGCAAATGGCTGCTCGATGCCGGCAAGCTGACTTTCGAGGTCGGCGCATCCTCCCGCGACATCCGCCTCGAAAAGACGATCGAGGTGGATGCGCCGGCGCTACCTTCCACGATCCTCGACCTGGAGAGCCAGCCCTTCCTCGTCCTGGAGCAGGAGTTCGCGCGCCGCCGCTTCCGCGAGTTCCTGAAAGCGCAGCTCGACCTCGACGACGAGGAGGCCGGGAAGATGCTGGAATATTGCGCAGGCTCCTTCCTCGGCATCCACAAGACCGTCGCCTGGGTGGCGGGCGAAAAGATCTCCAAGGCAGCGATGGCCGCCTTTCTCGACGGTCTCAACAAGGAGATGGGAAGGCAGATCGGCAAGGCGGCATGAAGCAAAGACGGCGCCGACGATCGACGCCGGCTGACATGGTACCTGACGGCACCGCACCAAACGCCCGGACAGTCCGGGACTTGTGATCAACAAAAGCACCAGGGGAACTGAGATGAATTTGCGACGCGTTACTTCTACAATAACCGTGCTCGGCCTGCTCGCCGCCTCCACCTCCGCCTTCGCGCAGACCGTCKATGTGCAGCATTACTGGACGAGCTCTTCGGAATCCAAGGCGATGAACACCATCGCCGACGCCTTCAAGTCGAAGGGCGGCAAGTGGATCGACAGTCCCTCGGCCAATTTCGATGCGGCGCTTGCCGCCGCCACCAGCCGCATTGCCGGCGGCGAGCCTCCTTCCGCCGTGCTGATGACGCCGAATTCCGCCCTGCGCGACCTTGCCGGCTCCGGCCAGCTCCGCGATTTCGACGACCTCGCCGCCAAGGGCGGTTGGCAGAAGGTGATGTCGCCACTGGTGTGGAGCAAGCTCAACGTGGACGACCATATGGTCGCCCTGCCTGTCGGCATCCATGCGCAGAACTGGGTCTGGTATTCCAAGCCCGTGCTGGACGAATTGAAGATCGAGGAGCCGAAGACCTTCGACGAGCTCTTCGCAGCCGCGGACAAGATCAAGGGCTCGGGCCGCATCGGCATCGCCACCGGCGGCGAGCCCTGGCAGGAAGTGGGCATACTTTTCAGCACGATCCTCTCCCTCGGCGGTCCCGAATACTGGAACGAGCTGATCGTCAAGCGCTCGCCCGAGGCGCTCAAGTCGCCCGTCCTGCCGCGGGCCTTCGAGATCTTCCGCAAGGTCTCGACCTATGCGGACCCGGCAAGCCCCGGCCGCTCCTGGAACGACACCACCAATCTTGTCGTCACCGGCAAGGCCGGCTTCCAGTTCATGGGCGACTGGGCGCGCGGCGAGTTCCTCGCGGCCGGCAAGGTCGCCGGCAAGGACTTCGGCTGCTTCCTGACGCCGGCCGAAAAGCCCGCCTATGCGATCCTGGTCGACATCTTCGCCTTCCCGGTGAACAAGGGCGAGGACCGGATCAAGGGGCAGACGCTGCTTGCGGAATCGGTGATGGACCCGGCCGTCCAGGAAAAGATCGCGGAGGTCAAAGGGTCGGTGCCGTCGCGCACCGACGTGGATATCTCCAAGCTCGACGTCTGTGCGCAGCTCGGGGCCAAGACGCTCGCGACTCCGGGTGCGGCCGTGCAGGCGGCCTATGATGCACTGGCAGGCGACCTGAACGGGCAGGTGACGGACCTCGCCACCCAGTTCTGGACCGACAAATCCATGACGACGGAAGCGGCGGTCGAGAGCTTCTCGAAGATCCTGCAGAGCGAGTGAGAAGGGGGAACCGGGCCGCGCACCAGCGGCCCGGTTCTGCCGGCCAGGCGGCAACCTGGCTTGGAGGAGGAACGGTACCTGTCATGAATGCTGCATTGTTGGCTTGCCCGGAGGCGGGATGAAGACCTGGCTGCACAAGCAGACCTTCAAGCCGGACATCACGGTTGCCGTGTTCTTCGGCTTGGTCGCGATCTTCTTCTACGGGTCGATCCTCTGGACCGGCTACATGTCGCTGACGCGTTCGACGCTGATACCCAGCTATCAGCTGGTCGGCCTCGACCAGTACGTCAAGCTGTTCACCAACCAGCGCTGGCTGGTCTCCTGCCTGAACATGGTGATCTTCGGCGTGCTCTTCATCGCCGGCACTCTGTGTTTCGGCATGCTGCTCGCGGTCTTCGCCGATCGCCGTATCCAGGCTGAATCGCTGTTCCGCACGATCTTCCTCTACCCGCTCGCGGTGTCGCTGATCGTTACYGGCCTTTCCTGGCGGTGGGTGCTCGACCCGGTGAACGGCATTCAGGGCCTGGTACGGAGCATGGGCTGGGAAGGCTTCACCTTCGACTGGCTCACCAATCCCGACCGGGCGATCTACACGCTCGTCATCGCCTCCATCTGGCATTCGTCTGGCCTGGTGATGGTGATCGTGTTGGCCGRCCTGCGCGGGGTGGACAATGATCTCTGGAAGGCGATCCGCATGGAGGGCATTCCGCTCTGGCGCGCCTATCTTCAGGTGATCTTCCCCGGAATGCGGCCGGTCATCGCTTCCTGCGTCGTGCTGCTGATGTCAGAGGTCATCCGAGGCTATGACCTTGTCATCGCCATGACCAAGGGCGGCCCCGGCATCTCTACCGAAATGCCGGCCAAGTTCGCGGTCGATTTTTATTTTGCGCGTGTCAATCTCGGCCTCGCATCGGCGGCTTCGATCGTCATGCTGCTGCTCTCGCTGGCGATGCTCACGCCTTACTTTTACAGCGAATTCAGGAAGTGCACGTGAGCCGGTCCGTCTACCTTGAGAAGCCGGTGTTCGGACCGAGGGTTGCGCGTTTTGGCCTTTATGCCTTCCTTATCGTTTCGGCTCTCTTCTTCCTGTTGCCGCTGCTGCTCATCATCAGCAATTCCTTCAAGCCGCTGGAGGAAATCCGGGAGGGCAACCTGCTTGCACTGCCGGTGAGCCCGACCTTCGAGGCCTGGGTGACGGCATGGAAAAGCGCCTGCACCGGGCTCGAATGCGGCGGGGTGCGTCCCGGCCTCTGGAACTCGATCAAGATCGCCGTGCCGAGCGTGGCGATCTCCACACTTGCCGGCGCGCTCAACGGCTACGCTCTGGCACAGTGGAAGTCGCGCCGTGCCAACCTCATAATGCTGCTCGTCACGATCGGCCTGTTCATCCCCTACCAGGCGATGCTCTATCCGACGGTGAAGATATTGAGCAGCGTCGGGCTGTTCCGCACCYATGCCGGCATCGTGCTCGTGCATGTCATCTACGGCCTGCCCTATACCACGCTGCTCTTTCGCAATTTCTATGTCGGCGTCCCGGACGAGATCAGCCGGGCGGCGCGCATGGAGGGCGCCAGCTTCCTGAGGACCTTCTGGTCGATCATCCTGCCGATCTCGACCAATATCCTCATCGTCGTGGCGATCCTGCAATTCACCGGCATATGGAACGACTATCTGCTGGGCCTGATCTTCGCCGGCAACGACAATCTGCCGATGACGGTGCAACTCACCAATATCGTCAACAACGCTCGCGGCTCGGTGTCGCCCAACGTGAACATGGCCGCGGCCGTCATCACGGCCATACCGACGCTGGTCGTCTATTTTCTCTCCGGTCGCTATTTCGTGCGCGGCATCGCGGCCGGCGCGATCAAGGGATAGAAATGTCAAGCGTATCCATCCGCCAGATCAGGAAATCCTTCGCCGGCCTCGCCGTGCTGGACAAGGTCGACATGGAGATCGCCTCGGGCGAGTTCGTCGTCATCCTCGGTCCTTCGGGCTGCGGGAAATCCACCCTGCTCAACGTGATCGCAGGCCTCGACGACTGCGACTCCGGGCGGATCCTGATCGACGACGTCGATGTCAGCAGGCTGGAGCCGAGCCAGCGCGGGCTGGCTATGGTCTTCCAGTCCTATGCGCTCTTTCCCGCCATGACGGTGCGGCGCAACCTCTCGTTCGGCATGGAGATCGCTGGCGTTCCTAAGGCGAAGATCGCGGAGAAGGTTGCATGGGCGGCGAAGCTCCTTCAGATCGAGCCGCTGCTCGAGCGCAAGCCGAGCCAGCTTTCCGGCGGCCAGCGCCAGCGCGTGGCGATCGGCCGGGCGCTGGTGCGCTCCTCCAGCATCTGCCTCTTCGACGAGCCGCTTTCCAATCTCGACGCCAAGCTGCGTGCCGAAACGCGGGTGGAGCTGAAGGAGCTCCACGAGACGCTGAAATCGACCATGATCTATGTCACGCACGACCAGATCGAGGCCATGACGATGGCCGACCGCGTGGCGGTCATGTACAAGGGCAGGGTGGAGCAGTTCGCGGAGCCGCAACTGGTCTATGAAAAGCCAGCCAGCCTGTTCGTGGCCGGCTTCGTCGGCTCGCCCGCCATGAATTTCCTGACGGGATATCTGGACGGGCCGTGCCGGTTCCGCACGCGTGACGTCTCGATCGACGCGACAGCCTATCCCTTCGCCGCCGAGCCCAAGGCGGAGGAAGCCGTTCTCGGCATACGCTGCGAGGACGTTCATGTCGTGGAGAAAGGCGCGCCGCAAAGCATTCCCGCCACGCCCGCCTTCACCGAACTGCTCGGCGCCGATGCGCTCGGCTGGTTCGACAGCCTGGGCCAGCGCTTCAGCGTGAGGCTGAGCGTCGATGCGGCGCGCTCGCTGAGAAAGGAGGTCGGCCTTCGCTTCAATATGGCCAAGGCATCCTTCTTCTCGGCGGAAACGGAAAGGCGGCTTTGACCGGCCGGCCTCGCCGATCTTCCGCAAGACATTCTCCGGAGACCTCGAATGACGCACGACAAATTGATGGCCGGCGATTTCCGCGCGCTGATTGCCGAGATGACGGACGAGGAGAAGATTTCGCTGCTTGCCGGCCACCGCATGTGGAAGACGCAAGCGATCGAACGTCTCGACATTCCGCACATTGTGATGACCGACGGCACCTATGGCGTGCGCTATTCCATTCCGCAGATCGACGAAGACCAGGCCGGCGGCATCGATTTCGAAGCCTTCCTGTCCGTGGTCAACCAGCGTGCCGACCATGTGCAGGTCGCTTGGGGGCAGATGAAGCCCGCCACCTGCTTCCCGAACGGCTCCAGCCTTGCCTGCTCCTGGGATGTCGGTCTCGCGCACGAGCTCGGCGAGGCGCTTGCGCGCGAGTGCCAGGAATTCGGAGTGCACCTGTTGCTCGGGCCAGGYATCAACATCCGCCGCACGCCGCTCGGCGGGCGCTCCTACGAATACTATTCAGAGGACCCCATTTTGAGCGGCGATTTCGCAGCCGCCGTCATCAACGGCCTGCAGGAGAACGGGGTCGGCGCCTCGCTCAAGCACTTCGCCTGCAACAATTCCGAAGTCGAGCGGACCACGATGGATTCGGTAGTGGAGGAAAGGGCACTACGCGAAATCTACCTCAAGGGCTTCGAGCGGGCGATCCGGAGGAGCAATCCCTGGACGGTGATGAGCTCCTATAACCGGCTGAACGGCGTCCAGGCGGCCGAAGACCCCTGGCTGCTCACCAGTGTGTTGCGCGAGGAGTGGGGCTATAACGGGCTGGTCGTCTCCGACTGGCACGGCATCAAGGACAGGCCGGCCTCGCTCGCCGCCGGCAATGATCTCGACATGCCGGAAAGCGAAACGCGCAAGGCCGATCTTCTGGCGGCTGTCCGCGCGGGCAAGGTTGAACGGGCGACGATCRACCGCGCCTGCGAGCGCCTTCTCGATCTGGTCCGCAAGGCCAAGCAGGGGGAGAACCCCACTGTCAGCTTTGACCGGGCAGGGCACCACGCCCTTGCGCGCCGCATGGCGGCCGAATCCATGGTCCTCCTGAAGAACGATGCCGGCCTGCTGCCAATTTCGCCGGACAGCGTCAAAAGGATCGCCATTGTGGGCGAGGGGGCTCTCGTCCCCGTCATCCAGGGCTCGGGCTGCGCGACCACGACGCCCACCTTCGTGGACGTCCCTGCCGACGAGATACGCAAGCTCGCCGGCAACGCGCGGATCGAGGTCTTCAAAGGGACGAGCGAGAATGCGGCCGAGCGCGAGGCGCTGGCCGCGGAAGCCGAAAAGGGCGCGGCGGAAGCCGACATCGTGATTGTCTTCGTCAACACCGAGAACGGTTATGACGGCGAGGGTTCCGACCGCCGCTCGCTCGGCTTGGCTCCGGGCCATGACGAGTTGGTGGAGCGGCTTGCCCGGGCCAACCCCAACATCGTCGTCGTCATTGCCAGCCCCGATGCGGTGGCGATGCCCTGGATCGAGCGCGTGCCGGCGGTAGTCGAGATGTTCTTCTCCGGCCAGGCGACGGGCGGCGCGATCGCCGACATCTTGTTCGGCCGCGCGAACCCGTCCGGCAAGCTGACGACCACTCTCCCGAGGCGCGTGGAGGACATGCCGGCCTATCTTACCTATCCCGGCGAGAACGGGCGGCATTTCTACAGCGAAGGCATTCATGTCGGCTATCGCTGGTACGATGCCCGCGGCATCGAGCCGCTTTTCCCGTTCGGCTTCGGGCTAAGCTATACCGAGTTCGCCTATTCGGATTTGATGCTGGACCGCGCGGTCCTGCGCACTGGCGAGAAGATTTCGCTCACCTTCACTGTGACCAATGCCGGAAAGGTCGAAGGCAAGGAAATCTGCCAGATCTATGCGCGCTATGGCGAGCCGCGGCTGAAGCGCCCGCTTCGCGAATTGAAAGGCTTTGCGAAGGTCGCGCTGAAGCCCGGCGAGAGCACGACCGTGACAGTGGAACTCGCCGCCGAAGACCTTTCGGTCTACGACACCGCGCGCAAGGACTGGGTGCTCGACAACGACGTAGTCGCCATCGAGATCGGCTCCTCCTCGCGGGACATTCGCCTGACGGCTGAGCTGCGAACCGTTTCCGACGTTTCGTTCCACCGGCGCATGGAGTGGGACACCCAGCCGGTCTTCCTGCTGGAGAATCCCGCAGCGCGGCGCAAGTTCAACCGCTTCCTCCAGAAGCAGCTCGGCATTTCTTTCGAGGAAGCCGATCGCATGCTTGAACACTGCGCCAACTCGTTCTTTGGCATTTTCACGACTTTGGACCGCCGATTTCGCTGCACTTTCGCAAGACCAGAAATTGAGGCGCTGCTCTTGGAAATTGCATCATCGTCGCCGAGCGCCACGGAAAACGAACCGATGGCTGATCATAGCACTGCAACCATCTTCGTCCGATGACGCAGGAACCCGGCCGCTTTCTTCCGTCGGTGGCCAAGTCCAGGTCGCGAACCTCCGCGCAGCGTTTTGATTTGCGGTTGTCCGAAAGCAGCGATCTCGTCGACTACGCCGGAGGTCGCGGTTACGCCAGGAGCGGCGACGGCAGCGCGCCGCCACAGGGTAAGATTCATCAGCATCAAGCGATACCAAGGATGGCCCTGGCCTGCTCGGTCGATGCGAGCGGCCGCCCTGCATTGGCGGCAAGGCCGGCGATGGCGGCGACGCGCTCGGCGTTGTCGCGCGCAATTGCACCATCGTCATTCCATAGTGAGTTCTCGAACCCGACACGAACATGCCCGCCCCGTGTGATGGCCGCCGCCAAGGCGGATGTTTCACCGCGACCGAAAGCGCAGACCGACCAAACCGCATCGGCGCCGAGCCGGTGGCGTTCCAGGCCGGCAAGGAAAGGATCGAGATCTTCAGGCCGACTTTCCTGATCGCGCGCATAGCGGCCGAGCACGAAAAGCAGCCGCGGCCGCCGCATGTCCCCAAAGTCTCCCCGTCGAAACAATTGCGCGAATTTGTCGAGATCGGCGTCGTCATAGAGAATATGCTGCACGCCGATGCCCTGCTCGGCTGTCCAGGCGAAGAAGGCAGACGCCGCCGCCTCCCCCGCACGCAGGATTTCGCGCAGCGCGACCGAAACGGCCGCCGGGCGGAGCGCGCGGACCAACTGCAWTTGCTCCAGGGGCGAATAGCGGCCGACCGCCTCCGTCGTGACCTGGACAAGCATTTGGCCGTTCGTACGCTCATGGACCGCAGCGAGCACGCGAGCGTAGCGATCGGCGTCGAGCACATGCACTCCCACCTCGTCGCGCACATGAACGTGCATTGCGGCCGCACCCTCAGCCAAACAGGCCGCAGCTGTCTCCGCCAGTTCCGAAACCGTCATCGGCAGGGCAGGATGGTCGCTTCTGGTGCGCCGGGCGCCATTCGGCGCAACCATGATGAGCAAGGGATCGGCGGTCACGTTTCACCTCGGTCTTTGTTTCCCAGGCAGGTTCAATCTACTGTTCTTTGGCAGAGGGGGCTCGAATCACGATGACTGATACAGCCGAAAAACTGTCGCCTTTCGCCACCGCGAGCGAGCTTGCCGCGTTGCTGCGCGCCGGCGGAACGACGTCGACCGATATCGTCCGGCGCGCCCTTGGCCGAGCGGCGATGCATGAGGAGCAACTGCATGCCTTCGTGGAGATTTTCGCCGAGGCAGCGCTTGYGGCGGCAACGGCTTCCGACGAGCGCAGAAGTCGGGGAGCTATGCTCGGTCCGCTCGATGGCATCCCTTTCGCGGTGAAGGACCTGTTCCACATGGCGGGTCATCCAACCTCGGCTGGATCGAAGGCTCTCTCCGGGCAGCCCGCCACCATAACGGCCAATGCCGTACGACGCCTGACGGAAGCCGGCATGATTCCGTTCGGCAAGGCTCACACTGTTGAATTCGCTTTCGGAGGCTGGGGCACGAACGCCATCCTGGGCACGCCGCTCAACCCGCGCGACCGCGATGTTGCAAGGGCTCCCGGGGGCTCGTCGAACGGTTCGGGCGTCGCAGTGGCCGCGGGCCTTGTTCCGGTCGCACTCGGCACCGACACCGGCGGATCGGTGCGCAACCCTGCGGCCATGTGCGGCGTCGTCGGCCTGAAGACGTCCGTCGGCCTCGTTGGGCGAGGCGGCCTGCTGCCGCTGGCCACATCGTTCGACARCATCGGCCCTCTGGTCCGGTCCGTCGAAGATGCAGCACTGCTGCTCTCGCTCCTGCAAGGGCCGGACCCGAACGATCCCGCGACATTCGGCGTCTCCGCGCCGGATCCGCTGCAAGGCTTGGAGCATGGGGTCAGGGGCCTGCGCCTGCGCGTCCCCTCCGAGCGGGACCTTGGCTCGGTCCAAGATGGCGTGCTGAAGATTTTCCGGGCGACCATCCAGCAATTGGCCCGGCTCGGCGCCGAGATCGAGGAGAGGGCCATGCCGCGGTCTCCCGAGGAATACATGGCCACGACTGGCGACCTCATGGCGGTGGAGGCCTGGCATCACCTGCGCGAGTATGTGGAGCCTGAGATGAGTGTCGTCCATCCGGTGGTCAGGGCGCGGATCCTGCGCGGCAGGGAAATCGACGGGGCGCGATATCAAGAGCTTCTCTGGCTGAGACAAGACCGGCAGATCGAGTTTCACCGCTATCTGGAGGGCGCGACAGCGTTCCTGACGCCAACTGCGCCGATTCTGGYGCCGCCACTGGCGGAAATCGACGAGGCCAAGACCCCGCTCGGCACTTTCACGCGCATGGTGAACTTGATGGACATGGCGGCGTTGAGCGTTCCGGTGGGGCTTGTCGCAGGCCTGCCCGCCGCGCTGCAGATCGTGGTGCGCCGCTTCGACGACGCCGTCGCGCTCAGGATCGGGCGCGCGTTGGAGGTCGCGCGAGGYGGACTTTTCGAACCACCTCAGGGCTACGCGCAACCCTAGAGCAGGCTGTATATGCGAACGAAGGTCATTCACCGCTGGCGTAGAGCCAGCGTGCGACCAACGCATCCGTATCGCTGCCGAAATCCTGGCGCGCGCCTTCTGAAAAGACGGCTCCGTTCTTGACCACGTAGACATAGTCGGTGATGGCGAGCGCGGCGCGGATGTCCTGATCGACAAGCAGCACCGCCTTGCCGAGATCGTGCGCCAGGTCGCGCACGATCTCGTAGATGAGCCCGCTGGTTTGTGGGTCGACGCCGGCGGTTGGTTCATCGATGAGATAGACTGACGGGTCGGTCATCAGGCTGCGGGCGATCTCGACTTGCCGCTGCTGGCCGCCGGATAGCTGGCCGGCCGGCTGGGAGCGTTTCTCGCGGATGATGGGAAAGCGCGCGTAGGCGCGCTCCAGTTTTTCGGCAACTACGGCCTTCTTCGGCCTGGCGTGCCATAGGCCGAGCTTGAGGTTGGACTCGACCGTCAGATGCGGAAACAGGCTCGGGCGCTGCGGCAGATAGGCGAGCCCGGCGGCAAGCATGCGGAAGGGTGGCTGGCCGGTAATGTCCTTGCCGCCGAGCCTGACGCGGCCGCTGCTCGGCTTGAGGAAGCCGAACAGCGCTTTTAGGAGGGTCGACTTGCCCGTGCCGTTCGGGCCGACGACGCATGATATGCGTCCGGCCCAGGCCTTGGCGGACAGATCGCGCAGAATGTCGATGTCGCGCGTATAGCCGGCGACGAGGTTCTCACAGGAAAGCAGCGGTGCTGTCCGCGGCCAACCGTTGGATTGAGACGTGGAAACGACCTCGGCCATCCTAGTGCACCCGCGTTCCGGTGTAAGCGCGCACGACCTCCGGATCCCGCAATACGTCGGCGGTGAGCCCGTCGGCGATCTTGCGGCCGCGCGCCATCACCATGACGCGCGTGACCACGGACTGGACAGCTTCCAGATTGTGATCGACCAGAACGATGGTGTGGCCGTCGCGGTTAAGGCTGCGGATATGCTCGGCGATCTGGTCGAGAAGGCGCGGATGCACGCCGGCAAAGGGCTCGTCGAGCAGYAGGAGCCGCGGCCTCAGCATCAGCGCGCGGCCGAGTTCCAGAAGCTTTTGCTGGCCGCCCGAGAGCGAACGAGCATGGTCGTCAGCGAGATGGTCGAGGCGCAGGAAGGCCAGCACTTCGTGCGCTCGCTCTTCCGAGGCTGCATGGCGCGCCGTTGATTCGGAGAGCGCCGGCACCAAAAGGTTTTCCAGCACCGTCATGCGCCGGAACAGGCGAGGCACCTGGAAAGTGCGGGCCACGCCGCGCCGAGCATAGAGATGCGCGGGTGAGCGCGCCATGTCCGTGCCCTCCACGACGATCGCGCCGGCATTGGGCTTGAGCGCTCCTGTCACCATGTTGATCGTCGTGGTTTTGCCTGAACCGTTCGGGCCAATCAGTCCGACGATCTCACCGCGCGAAAGGGAGAAGGAAAGGTCCTCGATGGCGTGTATCCCGCCGAAATGCTTGCCAAGCCCCTTGACCGAGAAGAAAGGCGCGCTGTTGTCAGCCGGCATGGCGCTCCTCCTTTATCGGGGTCGTTTTTGCGGTGGTGCGGGTGCGACCAGCCCGTCGCGGCCGGCCCCACTGTTCGAGGATGGGGAAGAGGCCGTTCTGGGCGAAGCGCTGCACAAGGATCAGAGCCAGCCCCATCAGCACGAAACGCCACTCTCCGTAGGAACGAAGCGATTCCGACAGCAGGTAGACGACGATAGCGCCGATGACCGCGTCGGGCAGGCTCTCGATGCCGCCGATGACCGCCATGGCGACGACCAGACCCATTTCCGGCAGGATGGCCATGTTCGGCGTCAGGATACCGATGAAATGGCTGTAGTAGATGCCGGCAATGGCGGCGATGACGCTGGTGACGACGAAGACGAGGATCTTGTAGCGGGTCGTGTCGACGCCACTGGCCCGCGCCGCGCCCTCGTCTTCGCGAATGGCGCGCAGGAAAAGGCCGACACGGGTGGCGAGCAGCCAGTTCATGCCGGCCACCGCTAGCACGACAAGGCCCAGCCCGAGATAGTAGTAGGGAAGGTCGGAGCGGCCCGGGAACAGGCCCGGCACCGGCAGGCCGAGCATGCCGCGCGTGAAATCCTCCTCGGCGATCAGCACCATGCGGAAAATCTCGGAAATGGCGAGCGTGAAGAGCGCCAGGTAAGGTCCGGACAATCTGAGCACCAGCGCGCCGATCAGCGCGCCGATCACGATGGCAAGCACGATGCCGAAGATAATCGCTGCCGGCAGCGGAAAGCCGAAGCGCTCGATGGACAGCGCCGAGGCGTAGCCGCCCAGTGCCGCGAAGGCGACATGGGCGAAAGAGAACTGGCYGGCGAAACCGGCGAGCAGCGCCCAACTTGCCGCGAGCAGCGCGTAGTACCATGCGATCGCGCCGACATGYGTCCAGTATGGGCCGATGCCGAGGACTGGCAGCAAGACCGCGACCAAGAGCAGGATCGCCTGCGTTGCCCGGGAAAAGAGGGAGGAGCGGGTCATTACCGGTGCTCCTATTCCAGGCGAAGATGCGAGCGRCCGAAAAGACCGGTCGGCCGTGCCAACAGCGTCACCACCAGAAGCAGCGCGCCGAAGGCCTGCGTGTAGGCGAGCGCCCGGTTCGGGTCGGGCAAATAGCCGACGCCGAGCCCTTGGACGAGGCCGAGCAGCATGCCGCCGGTGATGCTGCCGCCGACCGAGCCCATGCCGCCGAGCACGATGATGATGAAGGCCTGCACCGCCGGCAGGTCACCCATTGACGGCGACAGCGCGAAGATCGGCGCGATCAGCGCGCCGGCGCCGCCGGCCAGCRCCGAGCCGAGCCCGAAGGCGACGGTGTACATGCGGCGCGGGTCGATGCCGATGACGGCGGCCGATTCCCGGCTCTGGCYCACCGCATCGAGGGCCTGGCCGAGCGAGGTCCGCTTGAGGAAGACAGTAAGCCCGACCAGCAGCACCACCGCGGTGACGGCCGCGATCAGCCGATCATAGGGCAGGATCAACGGGCCGAGGATCAGCGCGCCGGTCATGAAGGAGGGGGGCGACTTGGCGAAGGGGCCAAAGACGACGAGACCGAGATTGGTCAGCAGGATTGTGAGGCCGAAGGTGACGATGATGGCATATTCGTCCTTGCGCTCGACCTTGTCAGTATACATGGGCGCGATCACCAGCCGCTCGAAGATGACGCCGAATATGAAGAGCGCCACCATAGCGCCGGCAACGCCGACAAGTGGCGGCGCATGCAAGGCGGTGATGATGTAGTAGGAGGCGTAGCCGCCCAGCATGTACAGCGAGCCGTGGCCGAAATTGACTACCTTCAGGACCGAGAAGACCAGCGTCAGTCCTGCGGCGGTCAGGGCGTAGATAAGGCCGATGACGAGGCCGTTGACGGCCAGGAGAAGGAAATAGCTCATGGGCGCGATCGCCTGTTTCGCTGAGGGCGCATCAAAAACGGCCGGCGGCCGTCAGGCCGCCGGCTTAGCTCCGCCTAGGGCAGGAWCTTGTCGCTGGTCGCCCATTTTTTCGGATAGACGACCGCCGCATCCCCTGGCGCCTGGTTCATCGCGGTATACTGGATGATGGTGAAAGGCACGTCGACGAACTGGTGATAGGCCCAGTCCGGCGTCTTGGTCGTCGGGAAGCTATAAGTGGCGTTTGTGCCTTCGTACTTGAGCTCTTCCAGCGCCTTGATGATCGCGGCGCGGTCGGCGGAACCGGCCTTCTTGATTGCCTCCACGACGACGTTGAACGTATCGTAGGCTTCCATCGCCACGCCGGTTGGCGCGCGATTGAAGCGCTCGGTGAAAGCCTTGGCGAAGGCCTTGGTCTTGTCGTTCCATTGCGACGTCGGCTGCGCGACATTGACGATCAGAAGGTTCTTTGCGCAATCGCCCGCGACTTCCCAGACTTCCTTCTGCAGAAGGCCCGAGGAGCCGATCAGTTTGGTCGCCGCCGTCGGCGCAAATCCCAACTGACAGGCCTGCTTGACGAGTTGGTACTGCGCCTGCCCGGCGACAACCATCTGAATGGCGTCCGGTTTCGGGTCCTGGCTCATCAACCTCAGAAGTGCCGGCGTGAAGTCTTGCTGGGCGAGGTCGATCGTTACCAGCGTATGGGGAACCTTCTTGGCTTCCAGCTCGTCGGCGATGACTTTGGCGCCGCCTTGGCCGAAATCGGTGTTCTCGGCAATGATGGCAATGTTCTTGAAGCCCTGCTCAACGGTCCAGTCGGCCGCCTTGACGTAGACGAGCGAATTGGACGGCGCCAGGCGGTACACTTCCGGATATTGCTTGGCGGTGATGGCATCCGCCCAGACGTCCGTACCGACCCAAGCGACACCGTATTTGTGCGCCTCCTCGATCTCGGCCAATGCGACGGAGGAGTGGAATTCACCGAAGATGGCGGCGACATTGTCCTTGGTGATGAGCCTGACAGCAGCCGCACTGCCGTCGGCCGGCTGGCCTTTCGTATCCTCGTAGGTGACGTTGATCTGCCGTCCGAGTACGCCGCCGGCCTTGTTGACCTCATCCACGCCAAGCTGCACCGCCCATTGCATCTCCTGGCCACCCGAATAGTTACCGGGCGGCGACAGCGGCCCGACCCAGCCGAGCGCGATCGGGCCCTCGGCCTGCGCTGGCGCGACCGCGAACGGCAGCGCCGCCAGAGTGAGCGCGACGGCGCCCAGCCAGCATTCGAGCTTACGTTTCATGCGAGTGTTCCTCCCTGCTTCTGATTGGTTTGGATGAAACACTACACTCATTTTTGAGAAATTGAAATATTCATTGCAGCGCGAAACCCACAAGCGTAAGTTCCTTGCCATGTTGGAACCTGCCTTCCGTTCGCGCCTGCTGGAAGCGTTCGATGCGATGCCGCGCCAACTGCGCGCAGCGGCGCAATGGGTGCTCGACAATCCGCGCGATGTGGCGCTTCTTTCAATGCGCGAGCAGGCCAAGCTGGCTGGGGTCAATCCGGCTTCCATGACGCGGCTGGCGCAGCGCATGGGCTTCAGCGGCTATGAGGGATTGCGCGATCTCCATGCGGAGACCCTAAGGCGTGGCGAGACGGAGTTCTCGGGCAAGGTAGAGGCGCTGGTCGCGCGCCGACGGCAGAGCGGTGACGGCGCGCTGGCCTTCGATCTGGCGGAAACACTGGAGCGTCATATGGCGACGCTTTGTCGGCCGGAGGCGCTCGATGCAGTGACAGGGGCCGCCAAGGCGCTTGCCGGGGCGGGATGTATCTACGTGCTCGGCTATCGCTCGAGTTATCCGGTCGCCAGCCATTTCGCCTATGTCTATGGCCTGGCAGGAGGCTCGGTTCGACTGCTCGACGGCCCTGGCGGCACCGGTTCGGACGCCTTGCGGGAAGCGAAAAAGGGGGACGTGTTGCTGGCCGTCAGCGTGAAACCCTACACGCGCGCCGCGATCGAGCTCGTGGACTATGCCTTGGCCATGGGGCTCGAAATCGTCGCGATCACCGACAGTGTTGTTTCGCCTCTGGTTGCAAGGGCGCGGGCAGCTGTCATCGTTCCTACGGAAAGCCCATCATTTTTTCACACCATGGCGCCGGCTTTTGCCGTTGCCGAAGCGCTTGCCGCCATGCTGGCCGCATCCGGCGGGGAGCAAGCGCTGGAGGCCGTGCGCGCCATGGAACGCCAGTTCGAGAACCTTTCCACCCACATCCGGGGCCGCCAGATCCCATGACCCATCTCCTCCATCGATCCATCAAGGCCAGGCTACCGGTCGCCGTCGGCGGCAAGGGAATCGAAATCTTCGACCGGGAGGGGCGGGCCTATATCGATGCATCTGGCGGCGCCGCCGTCTCGTGCCTTGGCCATGGCCATCCCGATGTGCTGGCGGCGCTGCACGATCAACTCGACAGGATCGCTTACGCGCATACGAGCTTCTTCACGACCGACGTGGCCGAGCGGCTCGCCGATAGGCTGACGGCTGATGCGCCTGAGGGCCTTGGCCATGTCTATCTGGTCAGTGGCGGGTCGGAGGCGATCGAGGCCGCGCTCAAGATGGCGCGGCAATATTTCGTCGAGAAAGGCGAGCCGCAGCGGCGCCACATCATCGCCCGCCGGCAGAGCTATCACGGCAACACCCTCGGTGCGCTGGCTGCCGGCGGCAACGAGTGGCGGCGGGAGCAATTCAGACCTCTCTTGATCGAAACGCATCATATCGATCCTTGCTTCGCCTACCACTTCCAACAACCAGGCGAGTCGGACTCCGACTACGCGGCGCGTGCCGCGCAAGCTCTGGAAGACAAGATCCTGGAGCTTGGCCCGGACGAGACCATCGCCTTCGTCGCCGAGACCGTGGTCGGAGCCACGGCCGGTGCGGTGCCGCCGGTGGCGGACTACCTGAAACGTGTCCGCACCATATGCGACCGTTACGGGGTGCTTCTAATCCTTGATGAGGTGATGTGCGGAATGGGCCGCACCGGCACGCTGCATGCTTGCGAGCAAGAAGGTGTCGCGCCGGACCTCATGACCATCGCCAAAGGGCTCGGCGGCGGGTACCAGCCGATCGGCGCGGTGTTGCTCTCGGACAGGATCTTCAACGCGTTCGCCAACGGCTCCGGCTTCTTCCARCATGGCCATACCTATATGGGTCATCCGATGGCCGCCGCGGCGGGGCTCGCGGTGCAGGAGGTCATTCGTCRCGACAATCTCCTCCAGAACGTTCGAGCCATGGGCGGGCACCTTTCTCGCCGCCTGAACGAGCGGTTCGGCAACCATCACAATGTCGGCGACATTCGTGGTCGCGGTCTTTTCCAGGCCATCGAACTTGTTATCGACCGCGGTACGAAGGCACCATTCGACCCGGCGCTGAAACTGCATGCACGGATAAAACGCGAGGCGATGGCCAATGGCCTGATGGTCTACCCCATGGGTGGAACAATCGACGGCAGGCTCGGCGACCACGTGCTCATAGCGCCGCCCTTCATTGCGGAAGCCCACCACATCGACGCGATCGTGGAACGACTGGGCGACGCCGTCGATGCAGCGATAGAAGACGCGCAATCGGGTTGACAGCCACATCGCTATCGGCTTGGCGATCGCGCCATTATCGCAGCGGCTTTGAATATCCCGCGATCTGGTTACCGGTGACGGCTGATTGGCCGCAAATGCGACTTGCATTCAACGTCTCTGTGCAATATTCTTTTTATTAAAAATTTTTTCCAGACGTGCAATTGCTGGTGAAGGAGCTGGCGATGAAGCTGGATGGGCACCGCAATCGCCTGTCGACGAAGTTCGTGCCTTTATCACACCACGATCCGAAGTCTTGAGGACGATCGTAGCGACGGCTCCGAGCCTGCTCGACCAGATCGGCGGCGAACCGACCCTGCGCCGGCTCGTCACGCGCTTCTACGACCTCATCGAGACCGATCCGCGCGGCGCGCGGCTGCTGAAGCTGCATTTCCGCGGTCACGGGGTCGCCCACGCCCGCGAGGAGCAGTTCAACTTCCTCTCCGGTTTCCTCGGCGGCCGCCGCTACTATCTGGAAAAGCACGGACACATGGACGTGCGCCACATGCATGCCCACGTGCCGATCTCGGCCGACGACGCAGCCGACTGGCTGGCGCTGATGAACCGCGCCATTGACGACATCGAGCTTTCGGGACTGCATGTCGACAAGATGCGCGCCGCGTTCCGCCGTGTCGCATTGATCCTGGTCAACGATCTCGATGAATGGGGGATACCGAAGTCTGCGGCTGATCGGCCGGACATTTCCACTGGGCCAGAACGGTTGTCCGGCCCCGCCAACGGATGATCGGCAAGCCCGAGTCGTCAATCGCCGTTGCGCGGGCGCAGCAATTCTCGATCCTTCGTGCGTGAAGCCCCACAGCTCCCGAAATGACAACGGGCGCCGCGGCAGCGCGGCGCCCTTTCGTCATTCAGGTCCGTCGATCTTAGAACAGGCCCTCGATCTGGCCTTGCTCGTTGAGGAAGATCTTTTCCGAGGAGGGCGACTTGGGCAGGCCGGGCATGGTCATGATCTCGCCGCAGATGATGACGACGAAGCCGGCGCCGGCCGAAAGCCTGACCTCGCGCACCGGCACGGTGTGGCCGGTCGGCGCGCCGCGCAGGTTCGGGTCGGTCGAGAACGAATACTGGGTCTTGGCCATGCAGACCGGCAGGTGGCCGTAGCCGGCCTGCTCCCAGGCATGCAGCTGGTCGCGGATCGCCTTGTCGGCGATCGCCTCGTCGCCGCGGTAGATGCGCTTGACGATGGTGTTGACCTTGTCGAAC
>NZ_MDFL01000117.1 GCF_001854785.1 Mesorhizobium sp. ORS 3428 | reverse complement strand
CCTAGGTGATTGAAATGCCTGACAAACCTAACAAGCAGATAGAGAAATTCAAAGAGGCCGCTCGCCAACTTGAAACGGACGAATCCGAAGAAAAGTTTGACCAGATAGTCAAAAAGATAGCCAAGACCAAGCCTGAGGATAAAGACAGGAAGAAGCAAAGCGATTCTTGACCACATGGTAAAATTCGTTAACTTCTTCGCCATTACGCTGCCGAAACGAAGCWGCGGTTGGATAGGAAATGCGTGACAGCGACGTCCGGGCCGCCGTAAAGGCTCACCTTAGCAAACTCCATGACGGCGATGCGGACACTTGCATCGTTGAAGAGATGGGCGTTTGGTCCGGGTCTGTCAGAATTGATATTGCTGTCATAAACGGCGAGTTGACCGGCTTCGAATTGAAGTCCGACCGCGACACCCTTCAACGCCTTCCGGCGCAGGCCGAAGTTTACAGCCGCGTTTTCGATCATGTCACGTTGGTCGTTGGCGAGCGCCACGCGGAAAAGGCTCTCGACGTAATCCCAAACTGGTGGGGCATCATGTCGGCGCGGGAAACGCCGGAAGGCGTTGCCCTCACCAATGTCAAATGCGGTACGCRCAATCCAAACCCAGACCCGTATCTGATTGCCGATCTTCTATGGAAGGACGAAGCCCTTGCCATTCTTGACGCTCGCGGTCTCGCCCRAGGATGGCGAGGGAAGCCAGCCAAAATGGTCCACGAACGGCTGGCTTCCGAGCTWTCATTTTCAGATTTGAGCGATGAGGTGCGGCGAGCCCTCAAATCGAGGATCGCGCGGCTAAGGCAACCTGTCCGCGACATGCGCGACATGCCTGTTAAGCAGCACAGCGGCCCATTGTCCCCGCCCCCCAGCGCCGCCGTGGGTGGTGGCGTAATGTTGGATACGCCCATCGCCCCAACTTGGTATCGCTAGGCCTCCAAAATCGGGGTCCGCCAGCAAGGTCTGCGCATGGCCTCTGTACTGTGTCCCCATCGCGATGCCGTTTGCGCCGCTGGTCTTGACGCCTTTATGGATGATCCATTGATCATCGATTGCATATCGGACACTCACCGTCGCGTTCGCCATTRCATACCCCGGCACTTCATCAAGCGATGGATGCACGTGTCCTGAATCAGAATAGTCGAGTTGGAAGGGAACCAAGGCCCTGACCAACTGCCAAATCTGCCAGTCGCGCCGGGCAATGTCATTGCGGCCGGGGTTCAAAGGACCGTAATCCTTTGGAGCACTCCAACCGTGGAGGGTTACCGACCTCCAAGGATGATTTGCCGCCAGCGAAGCATTGATCGTGTGCGCAACGTAGTTGGCATATGGAGCCGGGGCGTGCTCTGCCACTCCCCCAACGTCGATCAAGACATCAATCTGACCAGGATTCCATGCTGCAACGCCGGCTACCCATGGYGCAAGGTGGGGCAAATCGGCCAACGGAACGTGCAATACAAAACCCGCGCCAAATGCTCCTATCAATGCAGCGGCGGCGTTGTTGTAGGCCGGCTGAGCCCTAATCGACAAAGTCGGAATAACCGRCACCCCGCCTTGACCAAGCCCATTGAAAAGGGCCGTATAAGCAACGGTGCTACCGGTAACCTCGAAGTTATAGATACCGTCCAACGCGATAGGAAAACCAGCCGCATTGGCAACCATCTTTGGTAGGAATGTCGTGGGGATCGTCCCGGTAAGTCTCACCAKCGGAAAGACGCGAGCCCTTGTTACAGCGTCCAAGTTCCCAAGCGCGTCGGCTTCTCCGGCTTTAGTTCGTACAATAGGTATGTAGCGGTATGGCATTTGGCACCCCCTAGTTTCCACTTGCGAAGTGGTAGCATCGGGAGACCTCTAATGGAAGCCAGGTTTGTCAAATATATAATCGCCCTAGCGACGGCGATTGTGTATTTGACAAACCAAGCCGCTGACGGGAACCACTAGGGCCGTTCCGCTTTTCCATCGGGAGCCATCCGCTGTCGCACCCATGCTGCGCTGGAGCGGTTCGAGGAACGCTTGATGAAAGCGCGCATCGATGTGATCACCTTGGCAGTAGCCAACTTCGAGCGGGCACTCGCCTTCTACCGGGCACTCGGGCTCCAGTCTGCCGGCGTGACCGCAACTGAGTTCGCCGGCGACGATACACGTCCCGCAGGCGCAATCGTCATGTTCCATCTTGACGGCGGTCAGATCCTAGCCCTTTACCCGCGTAGTGAACTCGCCAAAGACGCTGGCATCGAAGTCGGGCCAGCGCGTAGCGGGGAGTTCAGTCTCGGCCATATCGTTGAGACCCGGCAGGAAGTGGACGAGCTACTGACCAAAGCCGAGGCGGCTGGAGCACTCGTCACTGAAGTGCACGACAGACCTTGGGGCATCTACTCGGGTTACTTTCGTGACCCGGACGGACATCTGTGGGAAATCATCCATAACCCAAACATGTAGCAGGCGAACAGCGCCACTCTCCGCCTTCCCGCTCTGGCGCCAGTTTGCTTGAGGCCCTTGTCGCTGGTCTACGCGTGCACCGCCCTCTCGTCCTCCACCACCCCCGCCATGTCATCCAGGATCGGACACTCCGGCCTGTCGTCGCCGTGGCAGGCGTGGATCAGCTTCTGCAGGGTCGCGCGCATCGACTGCAATTCGCGCACCTTTTCCTCGATCGCCCTGACATGGGCGGTGGCGATCTCGCGCACGYCGTGGCTGGCGCGGTCGCGGTCCTGATAGAGCGCCATGAGCTGCCTGCAATCGTCGATTGAAAAGCCGAGATTGCGCGCTCGGCGCAGGAAGACCAGCCGGTGGACGTCGTCACGGGAGTAGTCGCGGTAGCCGTTTTCGGCCCGCGCCGGCCGGATCAGGCCGATCTCCTCATAGTAGCGGATAGTCTTGGCCGGCAGGCCGGAACGCTCGGCGGCATCCCCGACATTCATGGCGCACTCCTTGGTCTCCGGCGGCCATTCCAGCCGCCTCATTGATTTTGCTTCACAATCCTGTGAAGGCTGTTGCCGAAATGCCGCAGTTCGGCACTTACCGGCACGCAAGCCCTTGCATATAGGCAGTGCGCGCTTGGCAAGCAAAAGAAATGCCAGCATGAATGATGGCGACAAGGCGGCCGACTCGTGCCGCTGATACGAGGCGGGGCGTCGGACCTTTTCATGCGCTTGAAGTCAATTGCAATCGTCGCCGCCCTTGCGCTCTCGACCGCGATCAGTGGCTGCAGCACGATCGGCTCGCAACTCTTCACCAACAACTATGGCGCGATGACCGATGCCGGCTACGAGCTGCCGCGCGTCCCGATCGAGAAGGTTCCGGCGCGGTTCCACCGCCAGGAAGTGAATTACGACACCAAGGAAAAGCCCGGCACCATCATCGTCGACACCCAGAACAAGTTCCTCTACTTCGTCGAGGGCGACGGCCGGGCGATGCGCTACGGCATCGGCGTCGGCCGCGAGGGTTTTGAGTGGCACGGCACCGCCCATATCGCGCTGAAGCGCGAATGGCCGACCTGGACGCCCCCGGCGCCGATGATCAAGCGCCAGCCCGAGCTCGCCAAATTCGCCGGCGGCATGGACCCCGGCCTGAAGAACCCGCTCGGCGCGCGCGCCATGTATCTGTTCAACAAGGGCGGCGACATGGGCTACCGCCTGCATGGCAGCCCGGAATGGTTCTCGATCGGCAAGGCGATGTCGTCGGGCTGCATCCGGCTGATGAACCAGGACATTATCGATCTCTACGACCGCACCTCGGTCGGCGCCAAGGTCATCGTGATATGATCACGAAAGCCTGGGGCAAAACCTTTCGCAAGCGGACCGTCTAGGCAACAACAAGACGTCCAAGAACAGAAAACCGGGCTGTTGGGGCCCGGTTTTTTGTTTTTGCGATTATTCAGTAGATGCCGCGAAAAATAATCAGGCGACCTGCTCGACCTGCTGCACTTCCGGCACGAAGTGCCTCAAAAGGTTCTGGATGCCGTGYTTCAGCGTCGCCGTCGACGACGGGCAGCCGGCGCAGGCGCCCTTCATGTGCAGGAACACGGTGCCGTTCTCGAAGCCGCGGAAGGTGATGTCGCCGCCGTCCTGGGCGACCGCCGGACGCACCCTGGTGTCGAGCAGCTCCTTGATGGTCAGCACCAGCTCCTCGTCGGCCTTGTCGTAGAACTCGCCGGCGTGGCCGGCGTCGTTGGCGGGAGCGACCGAAGCCATGACCGGCGCGCCCGACATGAAGTGCTCCATGATGGCGCCGAGGATCGCCGGCTTCAGATGCTGCCAGTCGGGGCCGTCCTTGGTGACGGTGACGAAGTCGTAGCCGAAGAAGACGCCGGTAACGCCGGGAATCTCGAACAGCCGGCCGGCCAGCGGCGAGGCTTGGGCTGCCGTTTCGGCGTCGCGGAAATCGGCGGTGCCTTCGCGCAGCACTTCCTTGCCGGGCAGGAACTTCAGCGTCGCCGGGTTCGGCGTCGATTCGGTCTGGATGAACATGGGGTATCTCCAGGCCCTTCTCGGGCCGATAGTTTGGAATAATTCTAAATAGGCTCTATCGGCTGGACATTCAAGCGAAACACGTCGCCCGAACTTCTGGCTGGCGGAATGTTTTCGCCATGGCGAGATGGCTCGAACATGGCCCGCCTATCCTCCGACTTCCACGGTAAGTTGTCCACTTGTCTTCAGGATGTCCACCTCGGCTCCATCGGCTGTGYGCCGGAACTCCAGGTCGGCGCTTTCTTCGCCGACGCGCAGCCCGCGAAGCTCGATGCGGTTGACGAAGCTGGGCAGTCGCGGCCGCACGATGCGCAGCTTGCCTGCGAAGGCGTCGGGTTCCAGGCCGAGGCAGGTGGTGACCAGGAAGGGCACCGCGCCCGCCGCCCATKCCTGCGGGTGGCACGCCACGGGATAGTGCACCGGCACCTGAAAGTCCCTGCGCGGAAAACCCGCCATCGCCTYGGRYAGCCGGTGGTGGCGGAAGTGCATCGCCGCCTCGGYTATTGCCGTGAAGATCCTGAGCGCAGCGTCGTCCTCGCCATATCGGCGGCAGCCGGCCGCCAGCAACGCATTGTCGTGCGGCCAGACGGTTCCGAGATGGTAGCCGACGGGGTTGTAGCGGCGCTCCGCGGTAGACAGCGTGCGCACGCCCCAGCCGTTGAACATGTCGTCTTGCATCAGCCGACGCACGGTTCGGCGGGCCTTGCCCTGGTCCGCGATGCCGGTCCACAACGCATGCCCCGGATTCGAGGAAACGACCGCGACCTTACGGCCTCGCGCTTCGAGCGCCAGCGCGAAGGTGTCCAGCTCCTCGCACCAGAAGTCGTGGTTGAACCGTGTCCGAAGCCGTTCGGCCTCGCCGCGAAGCTGCTTGGCGCGCTTGCGCTCGCCAATGCGTTCGTAAAGGTCGGCGACGGCATGTTTGGCGGCAAAGACATAGCCTTGCGCCTCGACAAGCGCGATCGGCGGCCTCGCGATGCTGCCGTCGGCCCTCACGATTGCATCGGCCGRATCCTTCCATCCCTGATTGACGAGACCCTTCTCCCACGGGCTCCGATATTTGAGATAGCCTTCGCCATGGTCGTCTCCGGCCTTGGCGATCCAGTTCAACGCTCTTTCCACCGGCTCCTGCAGTTCGCGAAAGAGCCCGAGGTCGCCCGTCCACGCCGCATGGCGGGCAAGAAGCATCAGGAAGAGCGGCGTCGCGTCCACCGTGCCGTAGAACCTGGCATGCGGGACATTGCCCGCCCCGGCCAGTTCGCCGACGCGCAGCTCATGCAGGATCTTGCCGGGCTGTTCCTCCCGCCATCGGTCCGCCCTGCGCCCCTGATAGCCGGCGAGAAGGCGCAGCGTCTGCGCGGCGATCTCCGGCAGGAAGGCGAGCATTTCGAGCGCGACGATCAGGCTGTCGCGCCCGAAAAGGGCGACGAACCATGGAACGCCGGCGGCGAAATACTCCCTGTTGCCCAGATCCGATCTGAGCATGGCCAGGTCGCGCAGCGAGCGCTCCATGATGTCGTTGAGCAGCAGGTTGTCGCTTACGAGCTTCGTATGCCGGTCCAGCCATTCCTCGGAGCTCGCCTGAATGTTTCCAGCCAGRCCGTCGAGCGCGACCGTCGGCCGCTGGTTCAGCTGATTTGGCTCGGYATCTTCGGAATATTCGTTCAGCTCTATGGTGATCGCGATGGTGCGCGTATCGCCTGGGGGCACGCGGATCCGGAACTCGGCGATGGTGTCGTGCGTGGAATCGGGCGGAGGCGAGAAGGCGATCGTCGCCGTCCTGCGGAGCCGGTCGGCGCCGTGATAGACGAAATGCAGCCTGCCCTCCCGCCAGGCGGCCCGCTGGGCTCGGCCGAGCTCCTGACCCTGCACCAGTCCGCGCACGTTGAAGATGTCCTCGAAACCGGCGTGGAAATGCAAGGTCATCGGAAGGCTATGCGCCTCATTTCCGAAATTCTGGATGGTCATGACCTCCCGCACGCATGTTTGCCCTGCATCGAGGATGCGCTCCCAGCGGATGCCGAGCTCGTCCTTGGGGATCATTTGTCCCCGTTCGAAATGCAGGTCGGGGTTGGTCAGTTCAAAAACCGCCGCGTAGCCCTTTTGCGCGGACGAGGCCAGCACGATCGGCGCCAGACCGGCCAGCGCCATTCGATAGCCGCCAAGGAAGCGGCAGTCGTGAAAATAAAGTCCGAAGCCGTGCTCGCCCTTCAAGGGGATCTGCGCGTCGGAAGCGACGACGTAGTAGAGGTCGAAATTCTTGACGGTTATCGCCCCGGCGATGCTGTCGACCATGGCCGGATGGCGTTTGGCGAGCAAACGATGCCTGCGTGCATGCTGAGCATGAGGGGGCTGTCGCGCCTCTTGCTTGGCTCGTGCGGAATGCGAATGCGGCCGCGCCGCGGATTGGGCGGCCTTGTCTTGCGGCTTCGACGTACCGCTCCGGCCCGTTTTCCGGTTTGATTCGTCCATCAGCACTCCGTTTGGGATTGTCGGTTCAGTGACCATCCCAAATGGCGCACCGCAAGCGCAGGCCAAGGGCCATGTCGCAGTCTATGGTTGAGCGATCACACCTATATGATCCCAAAGAGGTCGCTCGGCGTGAGGCCTCCGTCAGATCGCGGAGAAGCTCTGCCAGTCAGGCCAGGCTTTCGATTTCCTCGTCGGAGAGGTTCTGCGGCACCACCGTGACCGGAATGGGGAAGGCGGCGCCTCGGCCGGCCACCGCGCTCACCAGAGGGCCCGGACCTTCCTTGCCCGCGCYGGCCGCCAGCACCAGGATGGCAATGTCCTGGTCTTCCTCGATCAGCTTGTGGATCTCTTCGGTCGGCTTGCCCTCGCGCACCACCAGCTCGGGCTCGATGCCGACCTTCTGGYGCACCTTGTTGGCGTAGGTGTCGAGCGCCGCGCGCGCGGTGGTRTTCGCTTCCTCTCGCATGATCTTCTCGACCCCCAGCCAGTGCTGGAAATCGTCCGGTTCAATGACAAAGAGCAGCACCAGCACGCCGTTGGTGCGGTGCGCGCGCGTCGAAGCATAGGCGACGGCGCGCTCGCATTCCGGCGTGTCGTCGATGATCSCCAGGAACTTGCGGCGATGGCCGGCTTCCCGGCTGAGGCGTTTCGAGACCATGTCTATCTGCTCGGTATCAATTCGGCCGCAATCTGCCACTGCCACGAACCAACGGCAAGCCGCCGGCCGGCATGGCGCTGAAAGCCAGCGAGGTTGGATCGATCAGTCCTGCAGCAGGCCGATGATGTCGCGCACCGTCTTCATCGTCGTCTCGGCGATCGCGCGGGCGCGCTCACCGCCGTCCTTCAGCACGGCATCGACATAGGCGCGGTCGCCTTCGATGCGGCGCATCTCCGAGGCGATCGGTGCGAGCTTCTCCACCGCAAGGTCGGCAAGCGCCGGCTTGAACACCGAAAACTGCTGGCCGCCGAATTCCTTGAGCACGTCGGCCTTGGAGATTTCGGCAAGCCCGGCATAGATGCCGACCAGGTTATCCGCTTCCGGCCGGCTTTCCAGCCCGTCCAATTCGGCCGGCAACGGCTCCGGATCGGTCTTGGCCTTGCGGATCTTCTTCGAGATGGCGTCGGCGTCGTCGGTCAGGTTGATGCGTGACAGGTCCGACGGATCGGACTTCGACATCTTCTTCGAGCCGTCGCGCAGGCTCATGATGCGCGCCGCCGGACCGCCGATCACCGGTTCGGTGATCGGGAAATAGCCGTTCACCATCTCCTCGCCGACCTGCATCTCGACGCCGACGCCGAGAGCGGCGATGCGCTCGGAGAAGTCGTTGTTGAATTTCTGCGCGATGTCGYGGGTAAGCTCCAGATGCTGTTTCTGGTCCTCGCCCACCGGCACATGGGTGGCGCGGTAAAGCAGGATGTCGGCGGCCATCAGGCTGGGATAGGCAAGCAGGCCCAGCGAAGCGTTCTCGCGGTCCTTGCCGGCCTTGTCCTTGAACTGCGTCATGCGGAACATCCAGCCGATGCGCGCCACGCAATTGAAGATCCAGGCAAGCTCGGCGTGCTGGATGACCCGCGACTGGTTGAAGACGATGTGTTTCTTCGGATCGATGCCGGAGGCGAGGAACGCTGCGGTGATCGAGCGGGTCTGGTCGCCCAGATCCTGATGCACGAGCTGCGCCGTCAGCGAATGCAGGTCGACGACGCAATAGATGCAGTCGGACTGTTCCTGGAGGGCGACGAATTTCTTGATGGCGCCGAGATAGTTGCCGAGATGCAGGTTGCCGGTCGGCTGGACGCCCGAAAAGACGAGTGGCTTGAAGGCGGACATGATTTCCCCAGGGCTTGTGGAGGGCCGTATAAGCATGATTCCAAAAAGTTGCAGACTTTTTGGAGCCAATCATGCGGCTGGAAACCGCGCGCGGCGAAAGTCTTGCGACGGCGCGCTTATGGACGAAGGCGAATGCGGGATCAAGAGGCGGTTGCAATCGAAAAAGAGCGCTTGCTTCAGGTGCGGCCCGATGCTGTTTGGGCAGCGCGTTTTAGCCTGCAAAGGTCGGCGCTGCCCCTCATTGTCCTGCCGGACATTTCTCCCCGCATAGAGACGGGGAGAAAGACGCCGTCACACGCGGTTTCGCTAATTTCCGGCGTTGCAGAAAAGAGTGCTGGCGTTGCGGCCAGCTACTTTCTCCCCGKTTTACGGGGAGAAATGCCCGGCAGGGCAATGAGGGGCGGCGCCGGCGTCGAGAAGTGTGATATTCGCCTGGCCAGCCCGGATCGCTCTGGCCTAGCATGCCTGGCTCGTTTGGGGTCCTCATCATGCTCTCGCATTTGCTTGCCGTGGCTTCCGTCTGGGTGGTCGCCGCGGTTTCACCAGGGCCGAATTTCCTGATGACCGCGCGCATCGCGGTGGCGCGCTCGCGCGGAGCCGGCCTGGCCGCCGTCTGCGGCATTGGCATCGCTACCGCCATCTGGGGTGTCTGCGGGCTTGCCGGCATCARGGCGCTTTTCCTCGCCGCACCTTGGGCCTATGCCCTGATGAAGCTGGCCGGTGYCGGCTATCTCATCTATTCGGGCATCAGGCTGATCGTCCTTGCCGAAAAGCGCAGCGCAGCGGATACAGCATTGGCTGCCGATGTGAAGGGGTTTTCGGCCAGGCGTGCCTTCTGGATCGGCCTTGTCACCAGCCTTRCCAATCCGCGCTCGGCACTCTCCGTGCCCAGTATTTTTGCCGTTGCCCTGCCGGCGCAGCCGTCGCTCAGCCTGGGYGCCGCATCGGTCGCGCTTATGGTGGCGATCTCGGTCGGCYGGTATGCCTGCGTGGTCTGGCTGTTCGCCGCCGAAGCGGTCTCGAACGGCTATCGCCGGCTGCGCCGCACCATCGACCGCATAGCCGGCGGCCTGCTCATCCTGTTCGGCGCAAGGCTGGCCCTGGAGCGCGGGTGAGGGCGGGGCCGCAGTTTGCCGGCTGTCATTCCGACGGCGGCGCTGCCTTTGCCGGGCTGCGCCTGACATTGCGCCGGATCATGCCGAAATCGGCGCCGCCGGTGCCAAAGGCAGTGACGAAGTAGAGCGCAGCGCCGCCGCCGACGAGCGCGAACAGCGTCGTCGCCTTCACCACCAGCGGCGAGCCGGGTCCTAGCTTCGTGGCGAAATAGTGCTCGGCGAAGTAAAGCGCGACAGCCATCACCACAGCCGACAGCACCAGCCGGGGAATGCGCCTCAACAGCGGTATGTCGCGGCCCCAGTGGCCGCGCCGGATCAGCATGCCGAGCAGCATCGCAGCGTTCACCCAGCCGGCGACGGCCGAGGCGACCGCGATGCCCGGCGCGCCCATCGAGGGAAAAAGCGTCAGCGCGGTGGCGACGTTCACGCCGACCGAGATGGCGGCGAAACCCATCGGCGTGCGTGTGTCCTCGCGCGCGAAATAGCCGGGCGTGAAGGCCTTGATCAGCACGAAGGCCGGCAGGCCAAGGCCGAAGATGGCCAGGATCGAGGCGACGACCGGCGTCGAGTGGTTGGCCGCGAAGGCGCCGCGCTCGTAGACCAGTCGCACGATCGGTTCCGACATCACCCAGAGCGCGGCCGCCGCCGGCAAGGTCATGAACAGCGTGAACTCGACGGAGCGGTTCTGCAGATTGGCGGCCTCGATCAGATTGCCCGATTTCAGCGCCCGCGACAGTTCCGGCAACAGCACGATCGCTACCGCCACGCCGACGACACCAAGCGGCAGCTGGTAGATGCGGTCGGMATAGGCCAGCGACGACACGGCGCTGTTCTGCCCCGAGGCGATCGCCGTGCCGATCAACTGGTTGATCTGGGTGATGCCGCCGGTGATCGCCGCCGGCAGCGCCAGGATCAGGAGCCGCTTCACGTTCGGCGTCATCTTCGGCCGACGGAAGCCGATCGAGATGCCGGCATGGCGCACCGCCACCCAGACGATGGCGAGCTGCACGATGCCCGCCGCCAGCACGCCCCAGGAAAGCCCGAAGCCGACATCATGCGCATCCAGACCATGGTACCACGCATAGGCGAGCACGCTGATCAGGATGATGTTGAGGAAGGCGGGCGCGATCGCCGCCGCGAAATAGCGGCGCAGCGAGTTCAGCATGCCCGCCATCATGGCGCCGAGCGACATGCAGATCAGATAGGGGAACATGATCGTCGCAAGCGTGACGGTCGTCTCGAACTTGCYCGGGATGTCGGCAAAGCCCGGCGCCACCAAGTAGCGGACGATCAGCGGCATCGCCAGTTCCATGGCGATGGTGAGCGCCAGGAGCGCCGAGAACAGCACGCCGAACACTTCCTCCGAGAAGCGCTTGGCGCCATCGGTGCCGTGCGTCTCGATCTCCTTGGCGAAGAGCGGCACGAACGCGGCGTTGAAGGCGCCCTCGGCGAAAAGGCGGCGGAAGGTGTTGGGAAACTGGAAGGCGGCGTTGAAGGCGTCGGCGACGGGCCCTGTGCCGAGGGCCGCCGCCATCAGCATCTCGCGGCCGAAACCCAGCGCGCGGCTCATCAGCGTGCCGGAAGCGACGGTGGYGAATTTCTTGACAAGGCTCATGCTTGGAATGACTGCCTGCGCAATTACGTCAAATGGATGTCACTCGGCCGCCTCCTTGGCCTTGCCGTTGCGTTGGGGCTCGTTGCCTTCCAGCGTGTCGATCAGCCGCCTGTGGATGGTGGCGATGCGCGTCGGGCTATCGATCTTCTGGCCTGTGAGGTCCGTCACGTAGAAGGTATCTATCACCTTTTCGCCGAAGGTCGTGATATGCGCCGATGCGATATCGAGCGACAGGTTCGACAGCGCGCCGGTGATCTCGGAAAGCAGGCCCGGACGATCCAGCCCTTCGATCTCGATCACCGAGAAACGGTTCGACAGCGTGTTGCGGATCTCGGCGCGCGGCGGGATGCGGAAGGCCTTGGCGCCGCGCTTCGGCTTGGCGCGCTTCTCGATCATCTCGGGCAGCCAGCTCTTGCCGGACAGCACGTCCTCGATCAGCTTGCCGACGCGCTCGGCGCGGCGGCGCTCGTCCTCGTCGCGGTCGAACTCCCTGGAGATCAGGATCGTGTCCAGCGCGCGCCCGTCTGAAGTGGTGAAGATCTGCGCGTCGACGATGTTGCCGCCGGCCGCAGCGCACGCGCCGGCAATCACCGACAGTAGGCGCGGATGGTCCTGCGCGAGCACGGTGATCTCTGTCACCGCCTCGAATTCGTGCGTCTTCACGATCGTCGCGAGCTTCTTGCCGGCGGCATCCGCCTCGCGGATGAATTCGGCATGGCGCAACTGGTCAGGCAGGTCGACGGTCAGCAGATAGTTTTCGTAATGCTGGGCGACATAGCGCTTGCGCTCCTTCGCCGGCCAGGCGGCCAGCGCCTCGGCCAGTTGCTCGCGTGCTGCAGCCGTGCGCTCGGCGCGCGAGACTTCGGAGAAGCCGCCGGTGAGCAGCAGCTCGGTCTCGAAGTAGAGCGTGCGCAGCAGCTGTCCCTTCCAGCCGTTCCACACGCCCGGCCCGACGCCCCTGATGTCGCAGACGGTGAGGATCAGAAGCAGCTTCAGCCGCTCCACCGACTGCACGATGGAAGCAAAATCCTCGATCGTCTTACGGTCGTTGAGATCGCGCGTCTGCGCTGTCATCGACATGACGAGGTGGTTCTCGACCAGCCAGGCGACGGTCTCGGTGTCGGCGGCCGACAGCCCCATATGCGGGCAAATTCGCCGCGCTATCCTGGCGCCGGCTTCCGAATGGTCCTCCGGCCGGCCCTTGGCGATGTCGTGCAGCAGCACCGCGACGTAGAGCGCCTCGCGGCTCTTCTTCAATCCCGGCATCAGCGAGTGTGACAGCGGATGCACTTTCGCGCCGTCGCCGCGCTCGATCTCGGCCAGCACGCCGATGCAGCGAATCAGGTGCTCGTCGACCGTATAGTGGTGGTACATCGAGAACTGCATCATGGCGACGATCTTGCCGAAGTCGGGGATCAGCTTGCTGAGCAGCCCCGCCTCGTTCATGCGCCTGAGATTGAGCTCGGCATTGCGGTCCGAGGTCAGGATGTCGAGGAACAGCCGGTTGGCTTCCTCGTCGCGCCTCAGCGACTTGTTGACTAGGCCGAGCGAGCGGGTGAGCAGCYTCAGCGCATCGGGATGGAACTCCAGCCCATGCTTGTCGGCGAACCAGAACAGTCTCAGCAGATTGACCGGATCGCGCTCGAACACCATGTCGTCGGCGATGTTGATGCGGTGGTTGTCGACGATGAAGTCGGACGTGCCGGCAAGCTTGCGCTTGCGCCGCGAGAAGGTGAGGAAGATGCGGTTGAAGCCGGGTACGTGCTTGGCCTGCTCTTCCTCCAGAGCGGCRCAGAAGATGCGGGTGAGGTCGCCGACATCCTTGGCGACGAGGAAGTAGTGCTTCATGAACCGCTCGACCGCCGACAGGCCGGGATGCGTGGTGTAGCCCAGCCGCTCGGCGATCTCGCGCTGGATGTCGAAATGCAGCCGCTCCTCCGCCTTGCCGGTCAGGAAGTGCATGTGGCAGCRCACCGCCCACAGGAAATCCTCGGCCTTCTGGAATTCGCGATACTCGGCCTCGGTGAAGACGCCCTTCTCGACAAGTTCCTCGCCGGTGCGCACGCGATAAAAATATTTGCCGATCCAGAACAGCGTCTGCAGGTCGCGCAAGCCGCCCTTGCCGTCCTTGACGTTGGGCTCGACCAGATAGCGGCTTTCGCCCGCCTTGGCGTGGCGCTCGTCGCGCTCGGCGAGCTTGGCCTGCACATATTCCGGCCCCGTCGTGCGCACCACCTCGTGGTCGAAGCGGGTGAGCAGTTCGTCATAGAGCTTGCGCTCGCCCCACAGGAAGCGCGCCTCCAGRATCGAGGTGCGGATGGTGATGTCGGTGCGCGACAGCCTCACGCATTCCTCGATGTTGCGGGTGGCGTGGCCGACTTTCAGCCCCATGTCCCACAGCATGTAGAGCATATATTCGACGATCTGCTCGCCCCACGGCGTCTGCTTGTAGGGCAGCAGGAACAACAGGTCGATGTCGGAGCCCGGCGCCAGCGTGCCGCGCCCGTAGCCRCCAACCGCCACGACCGCCRTGCGTTCGGCGGCCGAGCGGTTCTTGACCCGGTAGACATGGGTGGCCGCGAAATCGTAAAGCGCCCGGATCAGTTCATCCATCAGATGCGAAAGCCGCACGGCGCAGGCATTGCCGCCGCCATCCTCCTTCAGCATGGTCTCGGCGATCTTTCGCCCTTCCGCGAGCCTGCCCTTGAGCAGGTGGAGAACGGCTGTGYGCGTTGTCTTGCCGGAGCCGTCGCCGGCGTTCTCCGCCGTCAGCGCCGTCAGGTCCCGGCGCAAAGCGTCGCCATCGATGATTTCGTCGAGTTTCAGGGAGATCTTGGCCATTCGGCGGCGTCTATAGCGTGTTTTCGCGGCGCTGTGTATGGGGCGGCGAACGCGTCTCCAATGGCGTGCGATTGATGCAACGCAAGGAGGGGCGACCAAAATCTCCAAAAATCGGAACTGGCCCTTGACCTTCCAGTTACTGGAAGGACTACCTCCGCCTCACATTCGAACTCTGAGAGGCATTGAATCATGGCCGACCACCATCACCACCACCGGCATGGCGCATCCTGCTGCTCCGCAATGGATGCCGCGCCTTCCGGGCAAGCCGTGATTCGCGATCCGGTCTGCGGCATGACGGTCGATCCGGCCGCCGGAAAGCCGACGGCCGAGCATGATGGCCGGACATTTCATTTCTGCAGCGAACGCTGCCGCACGAAATTCCTGACCGAGCCGGAAACATATCTGACGGCGACGGACCCCGTCTGCGGCATGAAGGTCGACCGTGCGAGCGCGAAGCATTTCGTCCGCCATGAGGGGCAGGGCTTCTATTTCTGCTCTGGCGGCTGCAAGGGCAAGTTCGAGGCGGAGCCGGCAAAATACCCGGCTGGCCGGCCTGAGCCGCAGCCGATGCCGAAGGGCACGCAATACACCTGCCCGATGCATCCCGAAATCATCCGCGACAAGCCCGGGTCCTGYCCGATCTGCGGCATGGCGCTGGAACCGATGGGCGTACCTTCCGGCGACGAAGGCCCGAACCCGGAGCTCGTCGATTTCACGCGCCGGTTCTGGGTGAGCGCGGTGCTCTCGCTGCCGCTGCTCGTCATTGCCATGGCGCCGATGCTGGGCCTGAGCTTCGAGAGTTTCATCGACGGCCGGACGAAGACATGGGTGGAACTGGCGCTGGCAAGCCCGGTGGTGTTGTGGGCCGCCTTTCCCTTCTTCCATCGCGGCTGGGAATCGATCCTGAACCGCAGTCCGAATATGTGGACGCTGATCTCGCTCGGCGTCGGCGCCGCCTATCTCTTCAGCCTTGTAGCGGCACTGTTCCCGAATGTCTTCCCGCATCAGTTCCGTGGCCATGACGGCACCGTGCCGGTCTATTTCGAGGCGGCCGCGGTCATCGTCGCGCTGGTGTTCCTTGGCCAAGTGCTGGAATTGCGCGCCCGCGAACGCACAGGCTCGGYCATCCGCGCCCTGCTCGACCTTGCGCCGAAGACGGCGCGCCTGATCGGCGCCGAYGGTTCCGAGAAGGATGTGCCGCTGGACAGCGTCAAGACCGGAGACCGGTTGCGCATCCGGCCGGGCGACGCCGTCCCGGTCGATGGCATCGTGCTGGAAGGTCGCTCGTCAATCGACGAATCGATGATCACCGGCGAGCCCCTGCCGGTCGAGAAGACGGAAGGCGAGCCCCTTACCGGCGGCACGCTGAACAAGAACGGCTCACTGATCATGCGCGCCGAAAAGGTCGGCACCGAAACCACGCTCTCGCGCATCGTCGAAATGGTCGCGAAGGCGCAGCGTTCGCGCGCTCCGATCCAGGGGCTGGCCGACCGCGTGTCCTTCTATTTCGTCCCTGCCGTCGTGCTGGTTGCTGTCATTGCCTTCATTGCTTGGTCGTTCTTCGGACCCGAGCCCAGCCTGATCTTCGCCATCGTATCGGCCGTGTCGGTGCTGATCATCGCCTGCCCATGCGCGCTGGGCTTGGCCACGCCGATGTCGATCATGACGGCGACCGGCCGTGGCGCGCATGCCGGCGTGCTGATCAAGGATGCGGAAGCGCTCGAGCGCTTCGCCTCCGTCGATACGCTGATCGTCGACAAGACCGGTACGCTGACCGAAGGCAAGCCGCGGCTGACCGACGTCGTTGCTGCCGAGGGCATCGATGGGAATGACCTTCTTGCGCTCGCCGCTGCCCTTGAAAAAGGTTCGGAACACCCGCTCGCCGAAGCGATCGTCGAGGGTGCCGCCGAACGTGGCGTTAAGCTTGCCGATGCCGAAGACTTCGAGGCAGCCACCGGCAAGGGCGTTGCCGGAACTGTCTCCGGCAGAAAGGTGGCGCTCGGCAATGCGGCGATGATGGCAGATCTTGGCATCGACACCGCGCCTGTTTCCGCCCAGGCGGAGGCGTTGCAGGCCGAGGGCAAGACGGCGATGTTCGTTGCCGCCGACGGCAAGTTTGCCGGCATCGTCGCCGTCGCCGATCCGGTCAAGGCAACCACGGCCGAAGCGATCAAGGCGCTGCACGATAAGGGCCTGAGGATCATCATGGCGACCGGCGACAACGAGCGCACGGCAAAGGCGATTGCCGGCAGGCTCGGCATCGACGAGGTGCGCGCCGGCCTGCTGCCGGACGAGAAGGGCGCGCTGGTCGAGGAACTGCGCGCCAGGGGTGGGGGCGTTGYGATGGCCGGCGACGGCGTCAACGATGCGCCGGCGCTAGCCGGCGCCGATGTCGGCATCGCCATGGGCACCGGCGCCGATGTCGCGGTCGAAAGCGCCGGCATCACGCTGGTCAAGGGCGATCTCAATGGCATTGTCAGGGCCCGCACGCTGGCGCAGGCGACGATCCGCAACATCCGCCAGAACCTGTTCTTCGCCTTCCTTTACAACGTGCTCGGCGTGCCGGTCGCAGCCGGCGTGCTCTATCCGCTCACCGGCACCCTTTTGTCGCCGATGATTGCTGCGGCGGCGATGAGCCTGTCCTCGGTTTCAGTCATCAGCAATGCGCTGCGGCTGAGAACGTTGAAACTTTGAGCCAAACCTCCAGATACGAAATCCAACCAAAAAGGAGACCCTGTATGACCTGGCCAAGAAGATCGTGCTGCTGTTGATGGCGGCCGGAATGCTGCTCGCGGTGTTCCTCGAAAGCGTTCCGGCGCAGACGGAGGAGATGAAGCACGACATGTCCGGGATGGCGATGGGCGCCGCAAGCCCGTCGACCGACGGCTACAAGGCGGCGATGGACAAGATGCACGCCGACATGATGATCGAGTACACCGGCAACGCCGATGTCGATTTCGTCCGCGGCATGATCCCGCATCACCAGGGTGCGATCGACATGGCCAAGGTGGTGATCRCCAACGGCAAGGATCCGGAAATCCGCAAGCTCGCCGAAGGCGTCGTCAAGGCGCAGGAAGCCGAGATCAAAGAAATGCAGGATTGGCTCGCCGCCCATCCGGCACAGTAAGCTCCGCGGCCGGAAGTTCAGACGTCAGTCTGGATTTCCGGCCGCGACTGTGCTGCGATCCGGCATCACGCGGAGCAGGCCATGTCTTCCAAAATCAGAACCACCACTCTGCCGTCCGGCGAAGYCGTTCCGGTGCTGGGACAAGGCACCTGGAAGATGGGCGAGGATCGCCGGCGCCGCGCCGATGAGGTCGCGGCATTGAAGCTTGGCCTGGACCTCGGCATCACGCTGATCGACACGGCGGAAATGTATGCCGGCGGYGTCGCCGAGGAGCTGGTGGCGGAAGCCATCGCCGGGCGTCGCGACGAGACCTTTCTGGTGTCCAAGGTGCTRCCGACCAATGCCTCGCATGCAGGTGTGATGCGCGCCTGCGAGAACAGTTTGAGGCGGCTGTCCACCGACCGCATCGATCTCTATCTGCTGCATTGGCCGGGCACCGTGCCTTTGGCCGAAACCGTCATGGCCTTCGAGGCCCTGAAGGCGGCCGGCAAGATCCGCCACTGGGGCGTCAGCAATTTCGACACCGACGAAATGGAGGAACTGGTCGGCCTGCCCTCCGGCGGCAACGTCCAGACCAATCAGATCCTCTACAATCTCTCGCGGCGCGGCCCCGAATTCGACCTCGCGCCCTGGAGCCTGAAGCGCGGCATCCCGCTGATGGCCTATTCRCCGGTGGAGCAGGGCGCGCTGGCGCGCAACGCCAGGCTCGACGCCGTGGCCGCCCGCCACAACGCCACAGCCGCGCAGATCGCCCTCGCCTGGGTGATGGGTCGAGAAGGCGTCATCGCCATCCCGAAGGCCGGCCGGCAGGAGCATGTCCGCCAGAATGCCGCCGCGCTCGACATCAAGCTGACGGCGGAAGACTTTGCCGAGCTCGACCGCGCCTTCCCGCCGCCGACCCGCAAGCGCGGGTTGGAGATGATCTAACCGCTCGCTGGGATCCCCAGCCGCCTGCGAGCCCTCCGCAGCGCGCGGGAGAACACATTGGCGTCATCGGACGCGCGGGCAAGCGTGAGTGCGCCCTGGATGGCGGCGACGGTTTCTTCGGCAAGCTCGGTTGCCTCCGCTCGTTCGTGGCCAGTTCGCGTCAGCGCGTCGGAAAGCAGCGTGACCCACCGGCTGAAATAATCGCCGATCTGGCCGGCAAAGAGATCGCGGGATTCATCCAGCGCGAAGGCGCCGATGAGGCAAATCCGCCGGCCCGAGCGGAAGTAGCTGTCGGTTGCCTCGAGCATCTGCTCGATACCTGCCCTTGGATCGGAGCTGTCGCGCAAGGGCGTAAAGACGTTTTCCTCGAACCAGCCATCGATGTTGTCGATGACGGCTCTCGCCATCTCTTCCTTCCCGCCGGGAAAGAAGTGATAGAGGCTTCCCTTGCCCAGCCCCGTAGCCTCACCGATGAACGAAAGGCTGGCACCTTCATAACCATGCTCGCGAAAAACCTCGGCCACAATCCCGAGCAGTTGGGCGCGGTCGGGTGCGATGCGCCGCATGCCGGCTTAATCTTCTTGTTTGAGCATGATCTTCTCCGAAAACCGCTGCACACTTTTCGGGATCATGCTCTACAGTCCGAGTTCCGAAAGGCCGGGATGGTCGTCCGGTCGGCGCCCGWGCGGCCAATGGTACTTTCGTTCGCTTTCGGCGATCGGCAGGTCGTTGATGCTCGCAACGCGGCGGCGCATCAGTCCAGCGGCGTCGAATTCCCAGTTCTCGTTGCCATAGGAGCGGAACCAGTGACCGCTGTCGTCGTGCCATTCGTAGGCGAAGCGCACCGCGATGCGATTGTCATTCCAGGTCCAGACCTCCTTGATGAGGCGATAGTCGAGCTCGCGCGCCCATTTACGCCTGAGGAAGGCCACGATCTCGGCGCGACCCGAAATGAATTCAGCCCGATTTCGCCAGACGCTATCCTCTGTGTAGGCGAGCGAGACCCGCTCCGGGTCCCGGCTGTTCCAGGCATCTTCCGCGAGCCGTGCCTTCTGCGCTGCTGTTTCCGCCGTGAAAGGCGGCAATGGCGGACGGCTCATTTGGACCTCCTGTCCTCGTTTCGATTGACGAAGACAGAGAATTGTACCAATCGGTACAATGAGTCAATAAAGGGCACTATTGTTTCGTCGCTAGACCCTTCAGCCTATACAGCGCCTCCAGCGCCTCGCGCGGCGTCATCTCGTCGGGATTGATGGCGCCGAGCGCTTCGTTGAGCGCGTCGTTTTTGGCCGGCTTCGGCGCCTCGCGCTTCACAGCCACTGAAAACAGCGGCAGGTCATCGACCAGCCGGTTGGCCTTGCCCGAAACCTCGCCTTCTTCGAGCTGATGCAGCACTTGCCTAGCGCGGGCAACCACCGCTTCCGGCAGGCCTGCGAGCCGCGCCACCTGCACGCCGTAGGAGCGGTCAGCCGCACCTTTGCCGACCTCATGCAGGAAGACGACGTCGCCTTCCCATTCCTTGACCCGCATGGTGACGTTGTGAAGCCGGGGCAATTTGCCGGCCAGCGCCGTCATCTCGTGGAAATGGGTTGCGAAGATCGCCCGGCAGCGGTTCTTCTCATGCAGATATTCGACCGCCGCCCAGGCGATCGAGAGGCCGTCGAAGGTCGCGGTGCCGCGGCCGATCTCGTCGAGGATGACCAGCGCCCGCTCGCCGGCCTGGTTGAGGATCGCCGCCGTCTCGACCATCTCGACCATGAAGGTCGAACGGCCGCGCGCGAGATCATCCGAAGCGCCGACGCGCGAGAACAGCCGGTCGACGATGCCGATATGGGCGCTTTGCGCCGGCACGAAGGACCCGGTCTGCGCGAGAATCGCGATCAGCGCGTTCTGCCGCAGGAACGTCGACTTGCCGCCCATGTTCGGACCGGTGAGCAGCCAGATGGCGCCGGCCCTGGCGCCGCCGTCCGGCGAGAGATTGCAATCGTTGGCGACGAACGGTCCCTCGCCGGAACGCCTGAGCGCCTGTTCGACGACCGGATGCCGTCCGCCGGCAATCTCGAAGGCGAGGCTGGAGTCCACCGTCGGCCGGCACCAGCCCTCGCTCTCGGAAAGCAGCGCCAGCGCCGACGACACGTCGAGCACGGCGAGCGCCTCGGCCCCGGCGCGGATGCTGTCGGCCTCGCCGACCACCTCCGCCGTCAGCCTGTCGAAGGCGGTGAGCTCGATGCTGAGCGCCCTGTCGGCGGCGTTGGCGATCTTCGATTCCAGCTCCGCCAGTTCCGTCGTCGTGAAGCGCATGGCGTTGGCCATGGTCTGGCGATGGATGAAGCGCGCCTTGGCGGCATCGCTGCCGGTCATCACGCCATGATGGTTGGCGGTGACCTCGATATAGTAGCCGAGCACATTGTTGTGCCGGATCTTCAGCGAGCGGATGCCGGTCTCCTCGATCAGCGAGCGCTCCAGCCCGGCGATCACCTTGCGCGATTCGTCGCGCAGCGCCCGCATCTCGTCGAGTTCGGCATTGTAGCCAGACCGCACGAAGCCGCCGTCGCGCTTGATGAGCGGCAACTCGTCGTCGAGCGCCTCGCTGAGGTGGCGGGCCAAGGCCTCGGGCAAGGCCTTGATTGCCGCGAGCGCTGCGGCAAGCTCCGCAGGCAGGGCGGTCGTCCCGAATAGCTCGGCGATCGCGCCTGCCGCCTCGAAGCCGGCTCGCAGCGCGCCGAGGTCGCGCGGGCCGCCGCGGTTGAGGGCCAGCCGGGACAGCGCCCTTGGCATGTCTGCAACGCTTTTGAGGCTTGTGCGCAGCCCCTGGCAGAGTCGCGCCTCGGCGCGGAAGAAAGACACCGAATCCAGCCTTGCCGCGATCGCCGCCGGATCGGTTAGCGGCGCCATCAGCCGGTCGGCAAGCAATCTGGCGCCGCCGCCGGTGACGGTGCGGTCGACCGCCTTGAACAGCGAGCCCTCACGGCTGCCGGAAAGCGTGCGCAAGAGCTCCAGATTGGCGCGCGTCGCCGGGTCGATGAACAGCGTCGAGCCGCTCTCCTCGCGCTCCGGGCGCGACAGCGGCGGGCGCTCTGCCTTCTGCGTCTTCTCGACATAGGCGATGGCGCCCGAGATCGCCGACAATTCGGCGCGCGAGAACGTGCCGAAACTGTCGGGTGTCGCCACCTCGAAGAAGCGGGCTATGCGGCCCGTGGCCGAGGCCGAATCGAACAGCGACGGCGGCTGCGGGTTGGCGACGCGGCCAAGCACGTCGAACACCGGCCGCAATTCCGGGTCGTGGAACACCGGCTCGGCAACGATCAGCTCCCGCGGGTCGACRCGGAAGATGTCGGCAAGCAGCCGCTCGGCAGTGGTCTCGGCGACGCGGAATGCCCCGGTCGAGATATCGATCCAGGCCAGCGCGAAGCTGCCCGGATTGCCCGCGGCACCGTTGCCCTTCACCCGCCCCAGCGCCATCAGGAAGCTCGACTCCGAAGGCGCGAGCAGCTTGTCCTCGGTGATGGTGCCGGGCGTGACCAGGCGCACCACGTCGCGGCGCACCACCGATTTCGAGCCGCGCTTCTTGGCTTCCGCGGGGTCCTCGGTCTGTTCGCAGACGGCGACGCGAAAGCCTTGCGCGATCAGCTTCTGCAGATAGTCGTCCGCCGCGTGCACCGGCACGCCGCACATTGGAATGTCATGCCCCTGGTGCTTGCCGCGCCGGGTGAGCACGATGCCGAGCGCCTGGCTCGCCTTTTCGGCGTCGTCGAAGAACAGCTCGTAGAAATCGCCCATGCGATAGAAAAGCAGCGAATCCGGGTTCGCCGCCTTGATCTCGATATACTGCTCCATCATCGGCGTGACGCCGCCGGTGGCGGGCGCCGGTGTCGTCGTTTCCTGGGCGTCGGTATCGGTCGGCATGTGCATATTCATGCCGCGACGCTAGCAGAAGTGGCAGTGCGGTTTAATGCCGGCCGCTCGAAAAGCAGGGGAAACCGCGAGCCATGCGCCAACTCAGCCGTCGCCTTCCGGTTGGAGCAGCTTTGCCCGCCTTGGCGGTTTACAGCGGCGGCGCGTGGCCTTAAGCCGATAGGTTAAAAGAATGCGTCCGCCTCAAGGGCGCGCTATGGGCGAGGAAATCAAAAGCATCATGGCCAGGAAAACCGAAAGCAGCGGGCCCTCCGTCAGCGCGCAGGAGGCGCTGGAATTCCACGCCATGGGGCGGCCGGGCAAGCTGGAGATCGTCGCCACCAAGCCGATGGCCACCCAGCGTGATCTCAGCCTCGCCTATTCGCCGGGCGTCGCCGTGCCCRTGCGCGCCATTGCGGAGGATCCAAGCCGTGCTTTCGACTACACGACGCGCGGCAACATGGTCGCCGTCATCTCCAACGGCACCGCCATTCTCGGGCTCGGCAATCTCGGCGCGCTTGCCTCGAAGCCGGTCATGGAAGGCAAGTCGGTGCTGTTCAAGCGCTTCGCCGATGTCGATTCCATCGATCTCGAAGTGGCGACCGAGGATGCCGACGAGTTCATCAACTGCGTGCGCTTCCTCGGACCTTCCTTCGGCGGCATCAATCTCGAGGACATCAAGGCGCCGGAATGCTTCATCATCGAGCAGCGCCTGCGCGAGCTGATGGACATCCCTGTCTTCCACGACGACCAGCACGGCACCGCCATCATCTCGGCCGCCGGGCTGATCAACGCGCTGGAGATCACCGGCCGCGACATGAAGACCACCAGGATGGTCTGCAACGGCGCGGGCGCCRCCGGCATCGCCTGCATCGAGCTGATGAAGGCGATGGGCTTCCCGCCGGAAAACATCATTCTGTGCGACACCAAGGGCGTGGTCTTCCAGGGTCGCACCGAAGGCATGAACCAGTGGAAGTCGGCGCATGCGGTCAAGACCGAGTTGCGCAGCCTTGCCGAGGCGCTGGACGGCGCCGACGTCTTCCTCGGCCTCTCCGCCAAGGGCATGCTGACCCCCGCCATGGTGCAGTCGATGGCGAAGAACCCGATCATCTTCGCCATGGCCAATCCCGATCCTGAGATCACGCCGGAGGAAGTTGGCGAGATCCGCACCGATGCCATCATGGCTACGGGGCGCTCCGACTATCCGAACCAGGTCAACAATGTGCTCGGCTTCCCTTACATCTTCCGCGGCGCGCTGGATGTCCGGGCCACCACCATCAATGACGAGATGAAGATCGCCGCGGCCCGTGCGCTGGCCGAGCTGGCCCGTCAGGATGTGCCGGACGACGTCGCGGCGRCCTATCAGGGCAACCGGCCGAAATTCGGCCCCAACTACATCATTCCCGTACCGTTCGACCCGCGCCTGATCTCGGCGATCCCGCTCGCGGTGGCAAAGGCCGCGATGGACTCAGGCGTCGCCCGCAAGCCGATCCTCGATCTCGACCGCTATGYGCAGGAACTCTCCGCCCGCCGCGACCCGATCGCCTCGACCTTGCAGCGCATCTACGACCGCGTCCGTCGCCAGCCCAAGCGCATCGTCTTCGCCGAGGGCGAGGAAGAGCAGGTGATGCGCGCCGCCGTCTCCTATGTGAACCAGAAGCTCGGCACCGCGATTCTGCTCGGCCGCGACGACGTCATCAAGGAGAATGCCCGCAACGCCGGCGTCGACCTCAACAAGCAGGGGCTCGAGATCATCAATGCCAGGCTGTCGCGCCGCAACGGCATCTACACCGACTATCTCTACGAGCGCATGCAGCGGAAGGGCTACCTGTTCCGCGACTGCCAGCGCCTGATCAACAACGACCGCAACCATTTCGCCGCCTGCATGGTGGCGCTGGGCGACGCCGACGGCATCGTCACCGGCGTGACCCGCAACTATTCCACCGCGCTCGACGATGTGCGCCGCGTCATCGACGCCAAGCCTGGYCACCGCGTCATCGGCGTCTCGATCGYGCTTGCGCGCGGCAGGACGGTCCTTGTCGCAGACACGGCCGTGCACGACATGCCGAATGCCGAGCAGATCGCTGACATCGCCGAGGAGGYGGCTGGTTTTGCCCGCCGAATGGGCTACGAGCCGAGGATTGCGATGTTGGCCTACTCGACCTTTGGCCATCCGCAGGGCGAGCGCTCCGAACGTGTGCAGGAGGCCGTGCGCATCCTCGACAAGCGCCGCGTCGATTTCGAATATGACGRCGAAATGGCGGCCGACGTGGCGCTGAATCCCCGCGCCATGGCGCAATATCCGTTCATCCGGCTGACCGGCCCGGCCAATGTGCTGGTCATGCCGGCGTTCCACTCGGCCTCGATCTCGACCAAGATGCTGCAGGAGCTCGGCGGCTCGACTGTCATCGGCCCGCTGCTTGTCGGTTTGAACAAGCCGGTCCAGATCGTCTCGCTCAACGCCAAGGACTCCGACATCGTCAACATGGCGGCGATCGCGGCCTATTCGGCGGGGAATTGACGGGCTGCCGGCACGTCAACGGCACAGCTTGGGATCAAACAAAAAAGGCCCGCGGCGACGCCGCGGGCCCTTTTTCTTTGTGAGATCGCAGGGATCGATCAGAACGAGCGCTGGAAGCGGAGGATGCCGCCGACGCTGTTCTTCTTCCTGGCGTTGGTGAAGTCGCCGAAGATGCTGGGGTTGTCGAACTCACCATAGTGGTCGTAGTCAACTTCAGCCGTGACGGTGAAGCCGGGAACCATGGTATAGGCGAYGTTAGCCGCGACGCCGTAGTTCTTCTGCTGGTCGCCCGACACCTGAAGGTTGAAAGCGGTCTTCTCGTTGAACTTGTAGGTGCCGCCGGCCCAGAATGCCCACTTGCCAGCCCACTGCTTGTAGAAGCCGCGGCCATGGGCGTCGATGAYGTTCCCCGCGTCGTCCACGAGGTGCTTGTCGGTGCCGTAGCCGAACATGCCGAACAGCGACAGCTCCTTGGTGACGTTGAAGTCGACGCGGACCTTGCCGGCGAACTCGTCATAGTTGCTGTCGTAGGCGGCCACGCCCGTGATCGCACCCCAATCCTGCTTGTACTTCACGCCGCCGACAACATGCGGGACGTAGCTGTCGATCGTGCCGACAACGCCCGAGCCTTCTTCGAGCGAGACCACGGCCGAGAGACCGTTGCCGGCGTCGAAATAGTACTGGACGACATTGGTGTCGAAGTTGCCGTAGGGAACGATCGTGTCCTGGATGACGTTGCCGGCATAGCCGACGAAGGTGTCGAAGGCCGATTCGTCCTTACCGACGCGAAGGCCGCCGAGCTGGATCCAGGCGAACTTCACAGAGACGCCCTTGTCGACAGCGGGATTGCCGGCAAGGAGGCTACCATAGCCGTTGCTGTTGCCGAAGTTGAAGCGCATTTCGGTGTAGGTCTTCAACGTGCCGAGCTCGGTTTCCTGGCCGGTCCAGGTCTTGAAGGTGAAGCGGGCGTTCTTCTTCCAGGTGCCCTGCTGGTCACCGTCGCGGTGGTCGAAGGACTTCGCGCCATCAAACGAGCCGACATCGCCGAGGCCGATGTCGTAACGGACATAGCCGCCGATGCGCAGGCAGGTTTCGGTGCCGGGGATGTAGAAGTAGCCGGCCCCGTAGACGTCGCAGATCTTGACGTATTCGGCCGGTTCCGGCTCGGCGACGGTGACCGCGTCGGCCGCGCGAGCACCGGAAACTGCGACCAGGGCCGCAGCGGAGCCGAGAAGAAGGCTCTTGATGTTCATTTTCTTGAATCTCCAGTCAAAGGTTCAAGACAGGCCTGACATGCCACCCGGCTTTGCCACCCCCGTCCCCATCGTTGAAAAAGCCGCGCACCGGCGCCGCTTCTTCGCCCTCGACATGACCTAATCGATGGCAGYGCACAACAGAGATTATGGCGGGAAAGCGGCTTTTTGACCTCTTAGAAAAGTCTTGTTGCGCAAATATCACGTCATATATTTGTAAGAATGGCACATTTTGCACAACGTATACGTTATGAACGAAAATAGGGTTATAAAATGTACCGAATGTGCCATTTATTACCGTTTTATGACAGAAATATAACTGAGTAATATTTCGGTAGCGGCGCGTCTAAAAAGCACGAAGCTGCGTTGGAAATCAGGGATCAGGACAGGGTGCGCGCCACGCGAACCACGTCCTCGATCATGTCGTGGCGCAGCATGTCGAGGGGAATGCGACCGTCCAACTCGGCGGAGGGGCGGGTCAGCCAGAACCAGGCCAGCCTCGCATTGGGAATCGCCGCCAGCACTTCGCTCATGCCTGTTGCCGGCCTGCCGTCGACGAACTGTGCAAGCGGGAAGACATGCTTGCGGCCGCCCTTGCGCAGCGCGACGACCTCGCCCCGCCTTTGCCAGCGATGCAGCGTCGAGCGTGGGATGCGGAATTTCTCTTCCAGATAGGTCGACCCGGCGACCTCGCCGGCCCAGTCTTCGATAAGCATCGACTGCAGCTCGGAAGCCTGCTCGGCGATAGGCCGGGAAACGGGCCTAGCGGCCCCGATTGCTGGGCTTTCGTCCGGGCTCTTGGTGTCCCTTGAGTCGGCACGCGCAAGCTTCTCCGCCATTGTGGAGAAGAACTCGGACGCGAGCGCGGACCAGCCGCCTTTGAAGGAGGTGACTGCAAGCCGCTGCGCATGCGGCAGGAAGGGAAGGGCGGCGGCAATAGCGCCGGCCACCGCGCTGGTGGAAACTAGGGCCTCTGCATCCAGCAGGACGCCATGCTGCATCAATGCCGGCTGCACCGCCTCGGCCACCAGGCCGGCCAGCGCTTCCTGCGAAATTCCTTCAGGCGGGTTCTGAAATCTGGTCATGCATCTGCCTTGCGCGCCGCGCTCACCTCCTCAGCCGCAGYGGTTTCTGAACGGCTACAACGGAAAGCGGCAATCGCAACGGACGCAGCGACCGTAAAGGCTGCTGTCTTGCATTTAACACCCCAACTGTTACGGGCATCCCGAAATGTCAGTCGCGGGAAGGCCCAGACTGCGTGTAGGGTCGCTCTGTGACAGGCGCGCGACAAACGCCGTTCATTCCTTCTCCCCTTGTGGGGTGAGCAGCCAGTTCGCGAAGCGAATTCATCGTGCCAGTTGGCACGATGAAAGGCCAGCGAACGCCGGGACGCTGCGAAGCAGCGGGGACCCGGCCGGSGGTAGGTCGGCGCGCAGCGCCGAGACGGATGAGGGGAGTTCCAGTTTGGCACCATTTACCCCTCACCCGGATTGCCAGCCGAATTGCGAAGAGCAATTCCGGGCAATCCGACGTCTCCCAAGGGGGRGAGGTAAGAGGCGTTACAGAAGCCCGRCTTGCTCGGCCTCATGGCGCAGATTCTGCCTCGGCCGCGGACCGATCTGCTGGATCACCAGCCCGGCTGCGAGCGAGCCGAGATCGCCGCAATCCTTGAGGCTGYGCCCTGTCGTGTAGCCGTAGAGGAAGCCGGCTGCATAGAGGTCGCCGGCACCGGTCGTGTCGACCAGTTCCTTGATCGCCGTCGCGTTGATGGTGACGGTCTCGTCGCCGCGCACGATCACCGAGCCCTTCTCCGAGCGGGTGACGGCAGCGATCTTGCAGTCCTTGCGTATCGCCGCCAGCGCGTCCTCGAACGAGGAGGTCTGGTAGAGCGACTTGATCTCGTGGCCGTTGGCGAAAACGATATCGACCGTGCCGGAGCGCATCAGCTCGAGGAACTCGTCGCGGTAGCGGTCGACGCAGAAAGAATCCGACAGCGTCATCGACACTTCGCGGCCGGCGGCATGCGCAAGCCGCGCGGTCTGCCGGATAGCCTCCTTGGCGCGCGGCGGATCCCAAAGATAGCCTTCGAAATAGGTGACCTTGGCGCCGGCGGCCTTGTCGGCTTCGACATCTTCCGGGCCGAGTTCGACACAGGCGCCGAGATAGGTGTTCATCGAGCGCTCGCCGTCCGGCGTGACGAAGATCATCGAGCGTGCCGTCGGCGGCTCGCCCTTGAGCGGCTTGGTGTCGAAGGCCACGCCGTGGGCGCGGATATCGTGCACGTAGATATCGCCGAGCGCGTCGTTCGAGACCTTGCCGAAGAAGGCAGCGCGGCCGCCGAAGCTCGCCACGCCCGCCGCCGTATTGCCGGCACTGCCGCCCGAAGCTTCGATAGCCGGCCCCATGCGGCTGTAGAGCAGTTCGGCGCGCTTGGTGTCGATGAGATTCATCGCTCCCTTGATGATGCCGTTGGTCTCGAGGAAGGCCTCGTCGCACTGGGCGATGATGTCGACAATGGCATTGCCGATGCAAAGCACGTCATATTCCGGCATGTATTTCTCCAACGACTGCCGACTTTCTGGCATGCCGGCCGGGCGCGGGTCTAGCCAGTTGCGGCCGCTTTGCCTAGCCGTCAAATCGAACTGGACCATGCGCGCGGCAGTGATATGCGGCTACGGTTGGATCGCGATCGAAGCATTTCGACATCGGCCCGGGTTAGAAGCGGTTTCGATCCGATAACGGAAAGCGTTGACAGGCGATGCCCGCAAAGACCGAGATGACCACCGAACTCGCGCTGCTTGGCCTTCTGGCAGTCTTGTGGGGTGCCTCCTATACCTTCATCAAGATCGGCGTCGAGACGATCCCGCCGGTGACCTTCATCGCGGGCCGCACCTTGATTGCCGGCGCCATTCTGCTTGGCCTCATCCGCTGGCGCGGCCTCGCCATGCCCCGGGACGTGGTGAACTGGCGCCGTTTCATGTTCCAGGCCTGCCTGAACAGCGTCATCCCGTTCACGCTGATCGCCGCGGCCGAGCGCTCGATCGATGCCGGCCTCGCCACCATCCTCAACGCGACCTCGCCGATCTTCACCTTCCTGCTGACGGCTCTCATCACGCGCCACGAACCGGTGACGCTACGCAAGCTGGTCGGCGTCGGCGCCGGCATCGCCGGCATTTGCCTGATCGTCGGCACCGAGGCGCTCGGCGGTCTCGGCCGTCAGCTCTGGGCGCAGCTTGCCGTCATCGCGRCTACGGTCAGCTATGCAGGCGCGGCTATCTTCGGGCGCAATTTCAGGGGGCTCGACCCGATGGTGCCGGCGGCCGGCTCGATGATCTGCGGCGCCGCGATCCTGATCCCCTTAAGCCTTGTCTTCGACCGGCCCTGGACGTTGACGCCGTCGACCGCCTCTGTGCTGGCGCTCCTCGGGCTTTCGGTCTTCTCCACCGCGCTCGCCTTCTCGATCTTCTTTCGGCTCATCCACACACTGGGTTCCGTCGGCACGACCTCGCAGGCCTATCTGCGCGTGCCGATCGGCGTCGGCATCGGCGCCGCCTTCCTCGGCGAGAGCCTCGGCCCGACTGCGTGGCTCGGCATGGCCTTTGTCGTCGTCGGCGTCGCCGCCATGACCATTCCGGCTCGTCAGAGGAAGCTTGCGCAATAATGCATGTCGTCCAAAAGTGCGGGCGGTTTTGGGAGAACGACATGCATCGGAAAAATGCATGTCGCCCAAAAGTGCGCAGCGGTTTTGCGGGAAACGACATGCATCGCAAAAAAGCATGTCGCCCAAAAGTGCGAGGCGGTTTTGGGAGAACGACATGCATCGAGACAAAGACTCAAAGCGCGTCGCCTGAATCCGATGCGACGCGCTTTGGTTGCACTGCTCGCTAAGCCCGCCTATCTCGAGAGCGTCTTTCTCGATGAGGGCTTGGAATTCCCGTGATCCTTGACGCTGCCCGCGCCGCCGCAAGCCGGCTGTTCTCGCCCGAATTCCGCTCTGTCTTCCTGAAGACCCTGGGCTTGACGCTGCTGGCCTTGGTGGCGCTGTGGTTCGGCCTCGAGAGCCTGCTGGAATGGCTGGCCTGGCCGTGGCTGCACACGCTTTTTCCCGGGCTGCCCTCCTGGGCGGGATGGTTGGGGGGCATCATCGCCGGCATCGTCCTGGCGATGGGGATGGCGCTGCTCGTCGCGCCCGCGACGGCGATCGTTGCCGGCCTGTTCCTCGACGACGTCGCCGAGGTGGTCGAGCGCACCGACTATCCCAACGATCCGCCGGGCCGCGCCGTSCCGGCGCTGCATTCACTTGTGCTGGCGATCAAATTCTTCGGCGTCGTCATCCTCGGCAACATAGCAGCCCTGCTGCTGCTCCTGGTGCCGGGCATCAATGTCGCCGCCTTTTTCGTCGTGAACGGCTACCTGCTCGGAAGAGAATTCTTCGAATTCGCCGCCATGCGTTTTCGCCCTGAGGCCGAAGCCAAGGCGCTGCGTCGCAAACATGCCGGCACTGTTTTCATGGCCGGGCTGGTCATCGCCGTCTTCCTCGCCATACCGCTGCTCAACCTCCTGACGCCGCTCTTTGCCGCCGCCATGATGGTGCATCTGCACAAGGCGGTTTCGTTGCGGGAGATTGGACGGGCGCTCTAATCGTCTCAGCGCAGGAGGAAGCCGCGCCCCAACTCATCGTCCGGCTCGACGATGAATTCGGCGCGCCCGCAGTAATAGGCGCGGCCGCCGACGCGGGCGATGATCGCCTCATGCGGGCCGGCCTGCGTCGTCCGGGCCACCGCGCCTGAAAAGCGCGATCCGGCGATGCTTTCGAAGGTTCTGGTCTGGCCAATGGCGATCTCGCCCTTGGCATGCATGGCCGCCAGCCTCGCGGTAACGCCGGACCCGGTCGGCGAGCGGTCGACCTCGGACTCCGCGAACACGCAGATGTTCTTCGTCGGCTCGCCAGAGAAGGCATCCTTCCCGTCGGTCAGGATGGTGCCGTAGAGAAAGGCGAGGTCCGGATGGTCGGGGTGCGTCAGGCGGAAGTCGGCCTTCAGCCTCTCGGTCAACGCCGTCGCTGCATCGACGAAATCGCGCACCCGGTTGCGGCCGAACTCCAGCCCAAACTGTCCGCAATCGGCCARCGCGTAGAATGCGCCGCCATAGGCGACGTCGAAGCCGATCGAGCCAAAACCATGCAAGTCGATCCGCTGGTCGCGGGCAAACAGGAAGGCCGGCACGCTCTCGAACGAAACGGCGCCGGCTTTGCCGCCCTTGACCTCGACGGAGGCGACCACCAGTCCGCACGGCGCCTCGATCTTCACCGTCGTCACCGGCTCCTGTTTCTCGACCAGCCCCTCGTCGACGGCATAGCGGCCGAGCGCGATGACGGCGTGGCCGCACATCGTCGAATAGCCCTCATTGTGCATGAACAGCACCGCAAGGTCGGCACCCGGAAGGTCCGGCTCGACCAGCAGCGCGCCAYACATGTCGTAATGGCCGCGCGGCTCGAAGATCAGCAGCTTGCGCAGATGATCGAGATTGTCGCGCACATAGGCCCGCTTCTCCAGGATGGTCCCCTTCGGGATATCAGGATAACCGCCGGTGACGATCCTGACCGGCTCGCCGCCGGTATGCATGTCGACGACGGTCAGTGTCATGCGTCGGCCTCGCCGAACAGCGCCTGCAGCTTGCCGAACGGCATGGCCGTGCGGGCGAAGCCGAAGGTGCCGTCCTGCTGGATCTCGCGGGCCGCGGCCTCAAGCATGCCATAGGCGAAATTCGTCAGCCACGGCCCGAGCGAGATGCGCTTGACGCCCGCCATGGCAAGGTCGGCGATGGTGAAGCCGGGCCGCGCCATGACGTTGACGGGCTTGCTCACCGCCGAGCAGACCGTGCGCACCGTGTCGACGTCGCTCAGGCCCGGCGCGTAGAGCACGTCTGCGCCGGCCTTCTCGAAGGCCTGCAGCCGCTTGATCGTGTCGTCAATGTCCGGCCTGCCATGCAGAAAGTTCTCGGCGCGCGCGGTGAAGACGAAATCATGCTTGAGCGCCCCCGCCGCCTCCGCGGCCGCGGCGACGCGGTCGACCGCGTGCGAGAAATCATAGATCGGATTGTCGGGGTCGCCCGTGTAGTCCTCGATCGAGCAGCCGGCAAGGCCGGCGGCTTCGGCCGCGAAGATGGTTTCGGCCGCCTGCTCGGCGCTGTCGCCCTTGCCGCGTTCGAGATCGGCCGAAACCGGCAGGTCGGTTGCAGCGGTTACCTCGCGGCAATGGTGGATCATCGCCTCGAACGTCACGGCGCCGTCGGGCAGGCCGCGCGAGAAGGCAAAGCCAGCGCTGGTCGTGGCCAGGGCCTTGAAGCCGAAGGAGGCCAGAAGCTTTGTCGTGCCGACATCCCAAGGGTTGGGCATGACGAAGGTGGAGGCATGCAGATCGCGAAAAATCTTGCCCTTGTCCATGGCGAGTCCTCAATTGTGAAAGGGATTATGAGGGGAATTTATCGCGGCCGCGCGGACCGGGCAAACGAATGCGGTTGGCTCAGAAGCGTTTGGCGTTCTCTGCTGACAATTTCTCGAAGGTGTCGGAATCCTTCGCATAACGCGACTTGGCCTTGTCCCAATGATAGGTGACCGAAATGTCGTGCGAGACAGCTTCGGGCGCCGGCTCCCCGCAGCTTTCGCCGCTCGGCGCCGTGGCGTCGGTCACCGTCACCTTGATCGCTGCATAGGCTTTTTCGTCGCCGGGCGTCTGGAAAGGACAGGTCCTGCGTGCGCCTGAAGGCGCAGACATTCTCGTCGATTGATCTGATCGATCGGCTCGACCGGTCGCCGCGGACCAGGATGAGCATCGTGCTCACATAGCCATCCCGAGAGGAGCATGTGATGCGGCGCGCAGCCGGGACGAAATCAGTGTATCGGCACCAGGCCGGCGAGCTCGCGCATGTCGTCGAACAGGATGCCGCCGGCGTCCGCCAGGCCGTCGCGGTCGGAGAACGGATCGGCGTGATAGGAGAACACGCGCATGCCGGCGGCAATGCCGGCCTGCGTTCCGGCCACGCTGTCTTCGATCACGATGCAGTCGGCCGGCGCGAAGCCCATCGTCTTTGCCGCATGAAGGAAGAGGTCCGGGAACGGCTTACCGCGACTGACCATGGTGGAGGAAAACATGGCATGCTCGAACAGCGGCAAAAGCCCGGTCTGGCCGAGCGTGATATGCATCTTCGACACCCGCGCCGAGGAGGCGACGCAATAGGCGATACCGGCGGCGCGAACCTTCTCGATAAAGTCGCGCACATGAGGGATTGCCTCGACGCCATGCGCGAACAGGTCGGGCAGCCCGGCATTCCAGCGCTCGACGAAGTCGGCGCCGAGCCTGACTTCCGTCTCCGCTTCGATCTCCTTCTGCACCGAGACCATGCTGCGGCCGGAAAAATGCTTGCGGCAATATTCGAAGGTGGTGGCGAAACCGGCGGCGCTCAGCCATTCGGCGAGACGTTTGTTGGCAAGATTCTCGGTATCGACCAGAACCCCGTCGCAGTCGAAAATGACCAGCTTCGGAATTTGCATCAGGCGGTGYCGGTCGACCCGAATCCGCCAGCGCCACGCATCGTGCCGCCGGCGAGCGCGCGCTCCTCGCTCGTTACCTGCGTCACCGCGGCAAAGACGATCTGCGCAATCCGCATGCCGCGCGTCACCGCGAAATCCTCGTCCCCCAGATTGATGAGCAGCACCTTCACTTCGCCGCGATAGTCACTGTCGATGGTGCCAGGCGTGTTGAGGACGGTGAGGCCATGCTTGAAGGCAAGGCCGGAGCGCGGCCGCACCTGGCCCTCCATGCCTTCCGGGATTTCCAGGATCAGCCCGGTCGGCACCAGGGCGCGTTTTCCCGRCAGGATCAGCAGCGGCCGGTCTTCCGGTACCGCGGCCCGCAAATCCATGCCGGAGGCGCCCGCGCTCTCATAGGCCGGCAGCGGCAATCCCTCACCATGCGGCAACCTGACGAAGYCGACAGTCGGACCGATGACGGAGGAAGGAGAGACAGCCATGCGCATGAGCCCATTCCTATCGGCGCTAATGCCGATTCGGTCAACTCCGAGGCGAGCCTATCAACGGCTTTCTTTGAGGCAAGGTTCCGCCGGTTCTCAGCGCAGCTCGACCGGAACGACGGTCGTCTCCTTGATCTCCTCCATCACGAAGGAGGCCGAGACGTCCGACAGCGRCACCTTGGCGATCAGCCGCTGGTAGAGCCGATCATAGGCTTTGACGTCGGCGACGCGGGCCCTCAGCACATAGTCGAGGTCGCCGGACATGCGGTAAACGCCGGTGATCTCGGCAAAGCCGGTCACCGCCGCCCGGAATTTCTGCAGCCAGTCCGGGTCATGGTTCGACGTGCGGATCAGGATGAATACCGAAAGGCCGAGCCCGAGCTTGTCGGCATCGACCAGCGCCACGCGCCCGGTGATGACGCCGTCATCCTCCAGCCGCTTCACGCGCCGCCAGCAGGCGTTGCGCGAAAGCGCTACSCGCTCCGACAGCTGGTCGACGGAAAGCGTGCCGTCGCGCTGCAGCTCCGCCAGCAATCTTCGATCGATTTCATCAAGTTGCAAGCCCATATTGGGATGAATGTCCCAAAACTTGCTCTAATACAAGGACAAATTGGGACCGATGAACCGTCGGCACATGCCAGGATACTCAACATCGGGGCTCATCCCGGCAGGAGGGATTACCATGACGACACGACTCACAGCGCTCTTCACGTCTCATCCGGCTAAGGTCGGCGAGACCTATTTCGGCCATATGGCGTTTGCCGCCTGGTTCTGTTCGCGCCTGTCGATGGCCGCAGGTGCAGCGCTCGTTCACGCTTTCTTGCCGTTTCTGTTCGAGACTACGGCCAGCCGAATCGTTCGCGAGCTCTATGAGCGCACGCACAACAGAGGCTCACACGCGGTGAAAGAGCCGGCGGCTCTCATGGACCGCGCCTGAAGATGGTGGAATGCGATGTGCCGGTGGGCGGCCTACTTTGGTGAAGCGGTCTTCCTCGAAGACATCATCACCGCGCCCTGCCATTCGCTGATCGCCCAGAGCCATTGCGCCCAGGAGGCCAAGTCGCCGACCAATGGCGACGGTTTTGGGCTTGCCTGGTATGGCGACCGGCCTGAGCCTGGCCTTTATCGCGACATCCTGCCGGCTTGGTCGGATCCCAATCTGAAAAGCCTCTGCCGGCAGATCAAGTCCGGCCTGTTCCTTGCCCATGTGCGCGCCTCGACCGGCGGCGCCACCAGCCGCATGAACTGCCATCCCTTCGTTTCCGGCCGGTGGTCGTTCATGCACAATGGCCAGATCGGCGGCTTCGAGAAAATCCGCCGAGCGCTGGAAAACTCGCTCTCTGACGCGGTCTTCGACCAGCGCGAAGGCACCACAGATTCCGAGCTCTTTTTCCTGCTGATGCTCGACGAAGGCCTGTCCGCCGACCCGCAAGGCGCAGTGTCCCGCGCCACCAGCCGCGTCATCGAAGCTTCGCGCCGCGTCGGCATCGAGCCGTCGCTGAAATTGACAGCGGCCTTTTCCGACGGCGAGGCGCTCTACGCCGTGCGCTTCGCCACGGACGGCCATGCGCCTACACTCTATACCGGCGCCTTCGCCAGGGGCGCCGGCCGCTGCATCGTCTCGGAACCCTTTGACCRTGACGGCGGCGACTGGCAGGCGATCCCACCGTCGAGCTTCGTCACGATGACCAGGCACGGCACCAGCAGTCGCCCGTTTGAACCGGCTGCCGCCCGGTTGGCGTTGGCGGGCTGAACGTTCAACCTTCCGAAAGGTCAATGACYGACGGGTCGGGCAGCACGCGCTGGACGGATCGGCCAGATCGCCACTCGATAAGCTGCTTCAGGCAAGGGATCAGCGAAACATAAGCGCGGCGTAAGGACGCCGACACGTCGCCCTGTCATCTGTGGCGCCCGACGAGCGGCGAAACGGGATTGTTTCGCGAGTTCGAAGCACCCGACAGAGGATGACGGCACAATGTGCAGGTGGGCTGCCTATCTTGGCGACACGATTTTCCTGGAGGATGTCATCGCCGCACCCTCCCATTCGCTGATTGTTCAGAGCCATCGCGCTCGAGAGGCGAAATCGCCGACCAATGCCGACGGTTTCGGCGTGGCCTGGTATGGCGACCGGCCGGAACCTGGCCTTTATCGCGACATCCTGCCGGCCTGGTCAGACCCCAATCTGAAGAGCCTGGGGCGGCAGATCAAATCCGGATTGTTTCTCGCGCACGTCCGCGCCGCGATCGGCGGCGCCACCAGCCGCATGAACTGCCATCCCTTCGTTTCCGGCCGGTGGTCGTTCATGCACAATGGCCAGATCGGCGGCTTCGAGAAAATCCGTCGTACGCTCGAGAACTCTCTCTCCGATACGTCGTTCGATCAACTCGAAGGCACAACAGATTCCGAACTGTTCTTTCGGTTGATGATCGGCGAGGGGCTCTCCGGCGATCCGTATGGCGCGGTTTCGCGCGTCACCGCTCGCGTAGTCGAAGCGTGCCAGCGCGCAGRCATCGAGCCGTCGATCAAGCTGACTGCGGCCTTCAGCGATGGGCGAGCGCTTTACGCCGTGCGCTACGCTACCGACGATTGTGCCCCGACGCTCTACACCGCCGCCTTCACCAAGCGTGTGGGCCGCTGCCTCGTCTCCGAACCGTTCGATCGCGATGGCCGCACGTGGCACGAGATCCCGCAGGGGAGCTTCGTCACCATGACCAGGGATGGCACCGGCATTCGTCCGTTTGAACCGGCCGCCGCCCGGTTGGCACTGGCTGTGTAGTTGGAAAAAGAGCGACAGGACCAAAGGGCCGCCGCGGCGCGCCAAGCTGAACATCGGTCGGCGCAATTTCGATCAAGCACCATAGTCCGCAGGGTGCTGAGTTCGGCTTGAAGCCGCATCGAAATCAACCATGTTGATGGCGGCGCAGCAGACGGAGCCTCGTCATGAACCTCGCCTTCTCGTCCACCGCCGACCTCGCGGCCGCCATTGCCATGCGAAAGATCTCGGCTGTCGAGGCGCTCGACGCGCATCTGGCGCAGATCGACCGGCATGACGAGGCGGTGAACGCCGTCGTCATSCTCGACCAGGAGGGCGCGCGCGAGCGCGCCAGACAAGCCGACGCGGCGCTGGCCCGCGGCGACACGGTCGGTCCGCTGCACGGCGTGCCCTTCACCCTGAAGGACGCGCACGAGACGGCTGGCATGAAAACCACCGTCGGCTTCCCACCTTTTGCCGACTATGTACCGAGGAGAGACAGCGCCGTCGTCTCTCGGCTGAAGGCAGCCGGCGCCGTGCTGGTCGGCAAGACCAATGTCGCCACCATGTTGGGCGACTGGCAGTCGGACAATCCGCTCTTCGGCCGCACGAGCAACCCCTGGGATTTGTCGCGCACGGCGGGCGGCTCCAGCGGCGGCGCGGCGGCGGCGGTTGCAGCAGGCATGACTTCGTTCGAGGTCGGCACCGACATGCAGGATTCCATCCGCCTGCCTGCCGCCTTCTGCGGCGTCTATGGCCTGAAGCCGACGGAGCATCGCGTCTCGCTGGCCGGCGCTTTCCCCGATCCGGGTGGCGCACCACGCAGCGTGCGCCTGATGTCATGCGTTGGCCCGCTGGCGCGTGATGTCGAGGATCTGGCGCTCGTCTATCGGATCATTGCCGGGCCGGACGGAGCGGACACCGATCTGGCGCCGGTTCCCATCGAGCCAGTGCCGAAGCTCGATTTGAAATCGCAGCGCATCGCCTTTGCCAGCGCCTTCCCCGGCTTTCCGGTAGCGGCCGAGATCGGCACCGCCGTCGAAGGCCTCGCTGCGCAGCTGGCATCCGCCGGCGCGAGTGTCGAGGAAGCGAGATTGCCAAAACTCGATCTGCATGACGATCTCGCCGAAGGCGGCAGGCTGATCGGCATGATGCTGGAGGCCGCGCAGCCGGAGCCCCCGCAGCAGTCGACGCCGGTATCGCGCTGGTTCGCGGCGCTCGCCCGCCGCGACCGGTCGATCCTTGCCTGGGAGCGCTTCTTCGAAAGCTGCGACGCCTTGCTCTGCCCCGTTGCGATGACCACGGCCTTTCCGCACTGCGAGCCGGGCAGTCCACTGAGCGTCAATGGCAAGGACGAGAGCTATTGGTTGCTGCCTGCTCACGGCGCGGTGTTCAACTATTCCGGCCATCCGGCAGTCGCGATACCTTGCGGACAGGACGGCGATGGCTTGCCGATCGGGCTGCAGCTTGTCGGCCGGCACTGGTCGGAGTCGCGGCTGCTCGGCATCGCGGCGGCGGTCGCGGCGCTCACCGGCGGTTTCCGCCGGCCGTCCGGCTACTGAGCGAAGCGCGACAGCGCGTACGGTACCAAAAGCGCGTCGCGCTCGCCGTCGAGGATCTCACGCGTGGCAAACAAGCCGATAGCCGGGGCCAGCGTGATGCCGGAATGGGTGACCGCGAGATAGAGGCCGCCAACGCCGTCGGCGCGGCTGACGATTGGAAAACCATCGACCGGCGTCGGGCGGTAGCCGACGGTGTGGAAATCGAACTCCAGCCCATCGGCGCCGCGCAGCACCGCCTTCATCGCCGCGAACAGCTCGCGCGCGGTGGCCTCCGGATTCTCGCCCGGATCGCCGCCGCCGAAATCCGAGCCGGCGATGATGCGGCCTTCCGCCGTCTGGCGCATATGCAGCTTCTCGGCCAGCACCAGCCCGTTGAGCAGCTTCCTGTAGGGCCGCGAATGCACGATGAGGCCGGGCGGCGTCTCGATCGGCAGCTTGACGCCGGCGGTCGAGGCGATTGCCGCGGCGCCGGCACCGGCGGCGATCACCACTTCGTCGGCGGCGATGGCTACGCCGGAAACGCCGACGCCTGTGACCTTGCCGTCGGAAAGCGTCAGGCCATCGACCGTTCCCGCGACGATCCGCGCGCCGCGCCGTTCGGCGTCGGCAAGCAGCGCCTTGGCAGTGGCAACCGGTTCGGCTACGCCTTCCTCGGCAACGTAAAGAGCGAAGTCGGGCAACTCTGCAAGATTGGGCTCGATCCTCGCCGACTGCTCGCGGCCGACACGCTCGATACCATAGCCCCAGGACGAATGTTCGGCCGCATAGGCTTCAAGCCGGTCCGCCCGCAGGTCCCAGCACAGGCCGCCGCACCAGGCGAGCGGCAGGCCGGGCAAGTCGTGCGCCAGTCTTTTCCACTCCGCCATGGCGCGGATGCGCAGCCGGAAATAAGTTTCGGGGTTGCCCCAGCTGGCGTTGATCCAGGCGAAGGAATTCGGCGTTGCGACACCGCCGGCGCCGCTCTCGGACACGACCGTGACCCCAGCGCCGGCCTTTGTCAGATGCCAGGCGATCGACGCGCCGATGATGCCGGCACCGATGACGATGACTTGTTTTGCGCTGCTCATGCCTCAGGCCTTGGCGGGATTTTCTCCAGTCATGCCATCGCGCTGGCTTGACCTCAAGGGAGAACAGTCTGCGCGCTGCCCACCACCAGCTTCTGCGCGCCGCCGAGCAAGCCTTCCAGCCCCTGGCAGCGCCGCATGAGGCGCGAAGAATCGACTTTCTTTGCGATCGCCAACGCGGTGCCGAGCTCCAGCTCCGCGCCGGTACGATCGCCGAGCTGAATGAGCAGCGCCGCGAGCGAAAGCCTGGTATCGGCGACGTTGATCGGCGAGCCGATTTCGTTCCAGYGCGAACAAGCAATCTGCAGCTCTCTCACAGCTTCGGCCAGGCGGTTTTGCTGCGTGAACAGTTCAGCCTTGGCCTCAGCGGTGAGCGCTCGGATGGATGCCATCGGCCAGCGCTGTGGCTGGGTTTCCAGCTCGGCGATAACCTCATTCGCCCGCTCCAGCCGGCCGATCCGTGCTGCTGCCTTTGCCAGGGTGGCGAGGACGAGCCCGCGTCGCTGCAGGGTCGGCCAGCCGTTTCCGATCAGGGAACGCTCGAGCGCGCTGAAGGCAGCCTCCGCCTCTCCCCGTTCGATCTGGAGCAATGCAAGTCCGGGCTGCGGATCCCAGCCCGCGGCATGGGAAGCGCGATAGGCCGTTTCGGCTTCGGCGAAGTCGCCGGCSGCGAGATGGATGTCGCCCAGAACGCGCATGGCATCGCCCGTCGCCCAGGGTGCATCAAGCGCGAGCTGGTCGAGCGCGGCGCGCACCAGCGCCTCGGCCTCCTTCAGCGTGCCGTGGACGCCAAGCACCTCGGCGCGATGCAGCCGGCACGAGCCCGAAAGATCCTCAAGCCCGTGTCCCCTGCACCAGTCTTCGTAGCCGAGCGTCCATTGATTGGCTCTCGACCAGTCGCCAAAATTCCGGCAGGCCCAAAGCAGGTTGCAGTAGAGAATTCCGCCGACGATCGGGTCCAGGTCGCTGGAAAGGCCAAGCGCCGCCGCGAAGTCCTGGTCTTCCTGTCCGGACTTGGTCTCTCCGAGGCAGAGTTTGAAGAAGCCGCGATAGATCAGGCCGAGCGACTCCACGACAGGATCTTCGAGATGCTTGCCGACCTCGAAGGCCTTCTCGGCGAGCGCAAGCGCCTGCTCGGGCTCGGCTTCCGCTCCCATGATGCGCGCCCCCATCCAGCACCACAGGCCATGCTCCCTGCTGTCGGTGGCGGTATCGATCAGTTGCGCGGCACGCTTGTGCCAGCCCTTGGCGACAGCAAGATCTCCCCTCTCCAGATGGATCTTGGCAAGGGTGATCGCCGGTGAAGCCGCGCGCAGGCGCTCGCCGGCCATGCCATTGGCGGTCACCGCACGCGCCAGGAGCGGAATGGCTTCAGCCGGACGCCCCATGCATTCCAGCGCCAATGCCCATTCCTCGAGATCGGCTGTCAGCAGCTCGCCGGCGGCGTCCGCCTCGGCAAAGGAGGCGGCCGCCTGATGCCATTTCCTCGCTGCCGCCGCCGCGCGAGCGGACAGGATCGGTGAATCTGGGCTGGAAGGCTTGCTGCCCGAGCCGCCCGAAGCCGGTCTCGCGTCCGAAGCGGCCGGCTGATCAAGGCAAATCCGGTAGCCGAAGCGAGGCAGGTTGCGCAGCGTGGTCTCCATGCCGCCCTGGCGAAGAACGCTGCGGGCCAGGCTCGCCACGCGCTGCAACGAAGCTTCGGTCACCGTCACGCCGGGCCACAGCGTTTCGAGCAACTCATCCTTGCTCAGGGCGCGGTGCTGATGCCGCAGCAGCGTCGCCAGGAAATCGAAGACCAGGGGCTGCACCTCGACCTCGTTTCCGTCGAGGCGAAGAGCACGGGATTCCTCGTTAAGCTCGAAGTCGCCGAAGCAATAAATTCCCATCGGCAGCAATCCCTGTAACGACAATTGGCGAATGATCAGAAGAAGATAAGGCCGGCGTAAGGACTGTCGGCCGCCCCTCCCGTAATTCTGCGTCTGCCTGGCGAGCCAAGCTGCAATTTAGCTCAGCAGAACCAGGGATGTCACCGGCACCGACCTGGTCGGGTGCCCGAAGGCATTTGAACCCCAGATCAAGGAGATTGTAACATRCAGAAATACATCATCGAACGGGAGATCCCCAAGGTCGGCACCTTCGAGCGCGAGCAGCTTCGCGACGCCTCCAAGGCCTCGAACGCCGTCCTGGCCGAGCTCGGTCCCGACATCCAGTGGGTGGAATCCTTCGTGGCGGACGACAAGACCTTCTGCGTCTACCTCGCGAAGGACGAGGCGATCATCCAGCGCCATGCCAAGATGAGCGGCTTCCCGGCGACCAAGATCACGCAAGTCAAGCGCCTGTTCGATCCGACGACCGGATACGCCGCCACCTGATCGCTTATCGGCGACGCCCTTGGGAGGGCGATTGCCGGCCCTCCCATCGTTCAATCGGAAGGAAAATACGGCCATGACCATCTTTGGACAGGAACTCGCAGCAAACCGCTCGGGATTCCAGCGCTTCTTCGTCGCCGTCCTCGAAATCTGCCGTTCTGGCTCAGGTTTCTTCGCGCGCATTGTCCGCATCCACAGGGACCGCGCCACGCTGGACGAACTGCCTGACTATTTGCTGCGCGACATCGGCATCGCGCGCTCCGAAATTCGCTCGATCACCCGGCGCGGGCGCGGGGAGCGAAGTGCGTGAATGAGAGGGCGGAGTTTCCTCGCCCTGGCAATTTGGGGCGATGATACCGCCACAAATTTATGCGCTTGACAATAATACGTACGTACGTATTATATGCGTATGGCTAGACAATCACTTCGCGAAAACCTTCTCGATGCCGGTTTCCGGACCATCTGGAATTCCGGCTATGCCGCAGCCGGCGTGCGCGACATCGTCGCTGCGGCCGGAGCCCGCCCGGGCTCCTTCACCAACCACTTTGCCTCCAAGGAGGAGTTTGCCGGCGAGGTGCTGGAACGCTACTTCGCCTATGTCAGCGGGCTGGTCGAAAATGCGCTGGCAAACGATGGCACGCCTGCCGCTGGCAGGCTGCGCCGCTATCTCGATGTCATCACGTCGAAGCTTGAGGCGCATGACTGGGCGCGCGGTTGCATGATCGGCAACCTCAGCCTTGAGACGGCGGTTCACAGCGAGCCGCTCAGGCTGCGGCTTGTCGACATTTTCGAACGCTGGCGCCAGCCATTCGCCGCCTGCATCGCCGAAGGTCAGGCGGCTGGCGAAATTACCAGGGCTTTCGACGCCGACGACCTCGCCGATTTCCTGCTCTCGTCCTGGCAGGGCGCCATGCTGCGCATGAAGGTCGAGCGCAGTCCGGAACCGCTCGAGCGGTTCAAGAAAATCATCTTCAGCACCGTATTCGGGAAGGAGGAGGCGCGATGAATTCGAACACCGATGGACAACAGGCCGGCATCGCCGAACTGCGGCGCTCACAAGTGGCCGTGCTTGATTCCACCATGTCCTGGCTGGAGGCCGGTGYGTCCGGTCCGACCGTGCTGTTCCTGCACGGCAACCCGACCTCCTCCTACATTTGGCGCAACATCATTCCGCATGTCGCGCCGGTAGGCCGTTGCGTTGCGCCGGACCTCATCGGCTATGGCCAGTCGGGCAAGCCCGACATCGATTATCGCTTCTTCGATCATGTCCGCTACCTCGATGMCTTTCTCGATGCGCTCGATATCAAGGAATTGGTGATCGTCGCCCAGGACTGGGGCACTGCGCTTGCGTTCCATCTCGCCGCGCGACGCCCGCAACGCGTTTTGGGCCTTGCCTTTATGGAATTCATCCGGCCCTTCGAGCGCTGGGCGGATTTTCACCAGCGTCCGCAGGCGCGCGAGTTGTTCAAGGCGCTGCGCACGCCGAACGTTGGCGAGAAGCTGGTTCTTGAAGACAATGTCTTCATCGAGAAAGTGCTGCCAGCCTCAGTGTTGCGAACGTTGAGCGACGAGGAGATGGCCGCCTACCGGGCGCCTTTCCAAACACCGCAATCGCGCAAGCCGGTGCTGCGCCTGCCGAGAGAACTGCCGATCGAAGGCCAACCCGCAGACGTTGCCGCCATCAGCGAGTATGATCATCGGGCACTTCGGCTCTCGTCCTATCCGAAACTGCTTTTCGCGGGCGATCCCGGTGCTCTGATCTCGCCGCAGGCGRCACAGGAATTTGCGGCCGGGCTGAAGAACTGCCGGTTCATCAATCTGGGGCCGGGTGCCCACTGTCTGCAGGAAGATCACGCTGACGCGATCGGCAGCGCCCTTGCCGGCTGGCTGCCGGAGATCGCGAGAGCGAAAAGCATGGCCGAACTGGCCTGAGCCGAGGCGGCGGGCCCGAGGTATTTCCCATCCATGTCGACAGGCCGCCGCGGCGCTGGTAGAAGCGCCGCCTGTCACACGGAACGCCTGGAAGAAATGCCCGAGACCATTCCCGAAGAGGTATCGCGCCGCCGCACATTCGCGATCATCGCCCACCCCGACGCCGGCAAGACCACGCTCACCGAAAAGCTGCTTCTGTTCGGCGGCGCCATCCAGCTTGCCGGCGAGGTCAAGGCCAAGAAGGACCGCATCCAGACCCGGTCAGACTGGATGAAAATCGAGCGCGAGCGCGGTATCTCGGTCGTCACCTCGGTGATGACCTTCGAGTATGACGACAACGTCTTCAACCTGCTCGACACGCCCGGCCACGAGGATTTCGCCGACGATACCTACCGCACGCTCTCGGCGGTCGACTCGGCCGTCATGGTMATCGACGCCGCCAAGGGCATCGAGCCGCGCACGCTGAAGCTTTTCGAGGTCTGCCGGCTGCGCGACATCCCGATCATCACCTTCGTCAACAAGATGGACCGCGAGAGCCGCGATCCATTCGAGATCCTCGACGAGATCGAGCAGAAGCTGGCGCTGGACACGGCACCCGTCACCTGGCCGATCGGCCGCGGCAAGACGTTTTGCGGCACCTACCACCTGGCACAGAACGCCGTGCGCCGCAGCGACGACGAGAAGRAGCGCACGCCGGTCCACGGCCCGGATTCCAACCGCGTCGCCGGGTTGCTGCCGGAAAACGAGCGCAACGACTTCATCGAGGAACTGGAGCTGGCGCGCGAGGCCTGCCGGCCGCTCGATATCGACGCCTTCCGAGAGGGTCACCTGACGCCGGTCTATTTCGGCTCGGCGCTGCGCAATTACGGCGTGCGCGACCTCATCGAGGCGCTCGGCGCCTATGGGCCGCCGCCGCGCGCTCAGGAGGCCGATGAGCGAACGGTGGAGGCGACCGAGGCGAAGATGACTTCCTTCGTCTTCAAGATCCAGGCCAACATGGACCCCAACCACCGCGACCGCATCGCCTTCGTCCGCGTATGCTCGGGCAAGCTCGAGCGCGGCATGAAGGCCAAGCTCGTGCGCACCGGCAAGCCGATGAGCCTGTCGGCGCCGCAGTTCTTCTTCGCCCGCACCCGCGTCACGGCCGACGAGGCCTTCGCGGGCGACGTCGTCGGCATCCCCAATCACGGTACGCTGCGCATCGGCGACACGCTCACCGAGGGCGAGGAGATCCTGTTCCGCGGCGTGCCGAACTTCGCGCCGGAAATCCTGCGCCGCGTTCGCCTGGGCGACGCCATGAAGGCCAAGAAGCTGAAGGAGGCGCTGCACCAGATGGCCGAGGAAGGCGTCGTGCAGCTCTTCTCGCCCGAAGACGGCTCGCCGGCCATCGTCGGCGTTGTCGGTGCGCTGCAGCTCGACGTGCTGAAGGAGCGGCTGAACATCGAATATTCRCTGCCGGTGGATTTCGAGATGTCGCGCTTTTCCGTCTGTCGCTGGATCTCGGCCGACGACAAGGCGGACGTGCAGCGCTTCATCGAGGCGCATCGCGGCGACATCGCCCGCGACCTCGACAACGATCCGGTGTTCCTCGCCCAGCACGCCTTTTCGCTCAACTACGAAGCCGAGCGCTGGAAGGCGATCCGCTTCGCCGCCGTCAAGGACTATCAGGTCCGCGACAAGGCGGCGTGAGGTGCGTTTTCTCGTGAGGTGCGTTTTCTTTTGACGCTGGCGCTGCCCCTCACCCTTACCCTCTACCCGTGAAGAACGGGGAGAGGGGTCGCCAGTGCCGGAGCTTGTCCCTTCTCCCCGTTCTTCACGGGAGAAGGTGGYGGCAGCCGGATGAGGGGCAGCGCCGGCTTCGGCTCTATTTCAACAACAGGGCCTCGTCTTCGCTCACCCCTTCGCCGCCGCTTCGATCTTGGCGATCTCGATCTTGCCCATCTGCATCATGGCCTGCATGACGCGGCTGGCCTTGGCCTGGTCGGGGTCCTGAAGCAGGCGCGGCAGCTGTTCGGGCACGACCTGCCAGGAAACGCCGAACTTGTCCTTCAGCCAGCCGCACGGCCCGGGCTGACCGCCGCCTTCGGTGAGCCTGCTCCAGAAATGATCGACCTCTTCCTGCGTCTCGCAGTCGATCGACAGCGAGATCGCCTCGGTGAACTTGTATTGCGGGCCGCCGTTCAGCGCCTGGAAAGTCACGCCGTCGAGCTCGAACGAGGCGACCAGCACCTGGCCTGCCTGCGGATGGCCCTTGGGCCAGCGCGTGATGCTCAACACTTTCGAATTCTTGAAGATGGAAATGTAGTGGTTCATGGCCTCCTCGGCCTGGCCGTCGAACCATAGGAAGGTGGTGATCTTTTGCATGTCTGCTCCTCGAACGTGCTCTCAGGGTGTCCATCTTCAAACGGCGCGCCGGCGATTTCATGCCGTCTTGCGGCCGTCTGCCCCAAGGACGCGTCGGTTGGACGCGACCCGACAGCGCCTTCAAAATTTCCCGACGATTTGTGGYGCAGCGCAAAAATGTGGCAAGGTGGGGCCATGGCCGCTATAACCCCTGGCGACTGAATTCAGCGCCGCCGCGCCTTTGCTTGGCGCGGCCAGCCAGCAAGGACAATACGATGCCTGCCTATCGTTCCCGCACCACCACCCACGGCCGCAACATGGCCGGCGCCCGCGGTCTGTGGCGCGCCACCGGCATGAAGGACAGCGATTTCGGCAAGCCGATCATCGCTGTGGTCAATTCCTTCACCCAGTTCGTGCCCGGCCATGTGCATCTGAAGGACCTTGGCCAGCTCGTCGCTCGCGAGATCGAGAAGGCCGGCGGCGTCGCCAAGGAGTTCAACACCATCGCCGTCGATGACGRCATCGCGATGGGCCATGACGGCATGCTCTATTCGCTGCCGTCGCGCGAGCTGATCGCCGACTCCGTCGAATACATGGTCAACGCGCATTGCGCCGACGCCATGGTCTGCATCTCCAACTGCGACAAGATCACCCCCGGCATGCTGATGGCCAGCTTGCGCCTCAACATCCCGTCCGTCTTCGTGTCCGGCGGGCCGATGGAGGCGGGCAAGGTGGTGCTGGCCGGCAAGGCRCAGGCGCTTGACCTTGTCGACGCCATGGTTGCCGCCGCCGACGACCGGGTCTCCGACGAGGACGTCAAGGTCATCGAGCGCTCGGCCTGCCCGACCTGCGGCTCCTGCTCCGGCATGTTCACGGCGAATTCGATGAACTGCCTGACCGAGGCGCTCGGCCTCTCTCTGCCGGGCAATGGTTCGACTTTGGCCACGCACGCCGACCGCAAGCGCCTGTTCGTCGAGGCCGGCCACCTGATCGTCGATCTCGCCCAGCGCTACTATGAGCAAAACGACGAAAGTGCGCTGCCGCGCAGCATCGCCTCCAAGGGCGCGTTCGAGAATGCGATGGCGCTCGACATCGCCATGGGCGGGTCGACCAACACGGTGCTGCACATTCTAGCCGCCGCGCATGAGGGCGAGGTCGACTTCACCATGGAAGACATCGACCGGCTGTCGCGCAAGGTGCCGGTGCTTTGCAAGGTGGCGCCGGCCAAGGCCGACGTGCACATGGAGGATGTCCACCGCGCCGGCGGGATCATGGCCATCCTCGGAGAACTCGACCGGGCCGGCCTGGTCAATCGCGATCTGCCTACCGTCCACACCGCATCCCTTGGCGAAGCGCTCGACCGTTGGGACATCGCCCGCACCTCGGCCGAGAATGTGCACTCCTTCTTCCGCGCCGCGCCCGGCGGCGTGCCGACACAGGTCGCCTTCAGCCAGGACCGCCGCTGGGACGAGCTCGACCTCGACCGGGAGAAGGGCGTCATCCGCTCCGCAAAGACGCCGTTCTCGCAGGACGGCGGCCTTGCCGTGCTCAAGGGCAACCTGGCGCTCGACGGCTGCATCGTGAAGACCGCCGGCGTTGACGAGTCGATCCTTAAATTCACCGGGCCGGCCCGCGTCTTCGAGAGCCAGGACGCGAGCGTCAAGGCGATCCTCGGCAACGAGATCAAGCCCGGCGACATCGTCGTCGTCCGCTATGAGGGGCCGCGCGGCGGCCCAGGCATGCAGGAGATGCTCTACCCGACCAGCTATCTGAAGTCGAAGGGCCTCGGCAAAGCCTGCGCGCTGATCACCGACGGCCGCTTCTCCGGCGGCACGTCGGGCCTGTCGATCGGCCACGTCTCGCCCGAGGCCGCCGAAGGCGGGCTGATCGGCCTGGTGCAGGAAGGCGATACGATCGAGATCRACATCCCGAACCGCAAGATCCATCTCGCCGTCAGCGAGGCCGARCTTGAAGCTCGCCGCGCCGCGATGGCGGCGAAGGGCGCCGATGCATGGAAGCCGGCGGAAAAGCGCAAGCGCCGGGTGACGACGGCGCTGCGCGCCTACGCCGCTTYCGCCACCAGCGCCGATAAGGGTGCCGTCAGGAAAGTGCCGGAGTGAGTTAGGCTGTGCCCCCTACCTCCCCCTTCTGGGGAGGTCGGACCGAAGGTCCGGGTTGGGGGGGCGCCGCACCCCCACTCCGCTGCTTCGCAGCGACCCTCCCCACAAGGGGGAGGGTGGCTCACGGCATCAGCTGATATTCATAGAGCTTTTGATAGAGCCCGCCCTGCTTGAGCAAGGTCTTGTGCGGGCCGCTTTCCTGCACCTTGCCGTTTTCCAGCACCACGATCGTGTCGGCCTGGTGCACGGTCGACAGCCGGTGCGCGATCACGATCGTCGTACGCCCGACGGTGAGCTGCTGCAGCGCGTCGCGGAACAGCGCCTCCGACTCGGCGTCGAGCGCGCTGGTCGCTTCGTCGAGCAGCAGAATCTCGGCATTGCGCAGCATCGCGCGCGCGATCGAGATGCGCTGGCGCTGGCCGCCGGAAAGCAGCGAGCCATTCTCGCCCACCTCCGTCTCATAGCCCTTGGCCATGGCGCTGATGAAGTCATGCGCATTGGCGGCCTTGGCGGCGGCGATCACCTCCTCATCCGTCGCATCCTCGCGGCCGAGGCGGATATTGTGCATGATCGTGCCGGCAAACAGGAACGTTTCCTGGCTGACATAGGCGATCTTTTCCCTGAGCGAGGCTAGCGTCGCGAAGGAGATGTCCTGGCCGTCGAACATCACCCTGCCGCTCTGCGGGTCGTACATGCGCATGATCAGGTTGAGGATCGTCGACTTGCCGCTGCCGGAAGGCCCGACCAGCGCCGTCATCTTGCCGGCCGCGAATGTCAGGTTGAAACCTTGAAACACCGGCGGGCTTTCCGGATAGGCGAAGCTGACATTGTCGAAACGGATTTCGCCGGGGCCCGGCCGCAACGGCTTGGCGTCGGGCTTTTCGGCAAGCGTCAACGGCCGGTCGGCAAGCTGGAACATCATGCGCACGCCGACGATCCCGGTTTCCAGCGCGATGCGCACGCGCGCCAGACGCTTTGCCGGCTCATAGGCGAGCAGAAGCGCTCCGATGAAGGCCATGATGTCGCCCGGCATCTGGCCGCCCTCCAGTACCAGGAAGCCGCTGACAAAGACGGCGCCGGCAATCGCCAGGCCGGCGAGCGTTTCCATCACCGGACTGGTGGCTGCCTCGAGCGTGGCGATGTTGTTGGCGCGGTTCTGCACGTCGGATACGGCCGTGTACATGCGCTTGCGCATCGCGCCCTCGAGGTTGAAGGATTTGACGACGCGCACGCCGATTGCCGTTTCCTGCATCACATGCACGATCTGGCCGAGTGAGCGGAATTCCATCTGGGAAATCTTGCGGACGCGCTTCAGGATGCGGTTGACGCCGTAAATGGCGACGGGCCCGATGACGAAACAGATCAGGGACAGCGCCGGCTGCTGCCAGACCATCAGCGCCACGAGGGAAATCAAGGTCACCAGGTCGCGCACATAGGAGGTTACGACGAGGTCGAGCACGCTGCGCGCCGCCTGCGCATTGTTCGTCATGCGCGTGATCAGGTCGGATGACGAGGTCGAATGATAGAACTCGATGCCTTGCGCGAGGATGCGGTCATAGATCTTGCGCTGCCGGTCCGCGATGATGGCGTTGCCGACGCGGCTCATGAAATAGGCCTGGACGAAATTCGCCATGCCCTTGAGAACGAAGATCGCCGCGGTTGCCGCGGCGATCAAGTTGACGTGGCCGATTCTCTTGTAAACCACGAATTCGTTGGTGATTTCGCGCAGCATATAAGCGCTGGCTGCCGTCGTGCCGGCCACCACCAGCATCGACAATATGGCGAGGGCGTAGCCGACCATGTGCTCCTGGAAGGATTCCTTCACCAGCCTCGCGACTAGGCRCTGGTTCTCCGTCGAGCGGAAGAAGCGAAACAAACGACTGATCCCATRCCGGCTGCACGAATTTCGGATTCGCCACGAGGGCGAGAGGCGGCTTATAGAGCGAGTTGCCGCCGGAGGAAACCTTTCGCCGTCGGGAAGAAGCGGCTGCGGCAGACGGTCTTTCCGGCCGCGACAATTGCTGATTTCTAGAAGGGGATGACGACAGATGGATTTCGACCTCATCGTGCGCGGCGGCACGTTGCCGGACGGCAGGGTTGCCGACATCGRCATTGCCGGCGAGACCATTCGGGCGATCGAGCCGGAACTGCAGGGCTCGGBGCGGACCGAAATCGACGCCGGCGGCAATCTCGTCTCGCCGCCCTTCGTCGATCCGCACTTCCATATGGACGCCACGCTCTCCTACGGCATTCCGCGCATAAACGCGTCCGGCACGCTGCTCGAAGGCATTGCACTTTGGGGCGAATTGAAGCCGCTGTTGACGCATGAGGCCGTGCGCGACCRCGCGCTTGCCTATTGCGACTGGGCGGTGTCGATGGGCCTGCTTGCCATCCGCACCCATGTCGATGTCTGCGACGATCGGCTGCTTGCGGTGGAAGCCCTGCTCGACGTGAAGAAGACGGTCGCGCCCTATATCGACCTGCAGCTGGTCGCCTTTCCGCAGGACGGGCTCTACCGCTCGCCGACAGCGCGAGAAAACACCATCCGCGCGCTGGATATGGGTGTCGACATCGTCGGCGGCATCCCGCATTWCGAGCGCACCATGGCCGACGGCACGCGCTCCGTCACGGAGCTTTGCGAGATCGCCGCCGAGCGCGGTCTTATGGTGGACATGCATTGCGACGAAACCGACGACCCGCTGTCGCGCCATATCGAACAGCTCGCCTATGAGACGCGGCGCCTCCGCCTGCAGGGCAGGGTGGCCGGCTCGCATCTCACCTCCATGCATTCCATGGACAATTACTACGTCTCGAAGCTCCTRCYGCTGATCGCCGAAGCCGGCGTCTCGGCGATTCCCAATCYGCTGATCAACATCATGCTGCAGGGACGTCACGATACTTTCCCGAAGCGGCGCGGCCTGACCCGCGTGAAGGAGATGCTGGCGCTCGGCATCCGCGTCGGCTGGGGCCAGGACTGCGTGCTCGATCCCTGGTATTCGCTGGGCACCGCCGACATGCTCGACGTCGCCTTCATGGGCTTGCATGTCGCCCAGATGTCGAGCCCGGCGGACATGGCGCGCTGCTTCGATATGGTCACCAACGTCAACGCCGCCATCATGGGCCTCGATCATCTGGGTCTGGCCGTCGGCAAGCGGGCGAGCCTTGTCGTGCTCGATGCCGGCAACCCGATCGAGGCCGTGCGCCTGCGCCCGGAACGCCTCTGCGTCATCGCCAGGGGCAAGGTGGTGGCCGAGCGGACCAGGCAGGAGACCAGGCTGTCGATCGCCGGCCGGCCAGAGAGGGTCAACCGAAGGCACACGACCGCGTAGACCACCCGATTTCCGTCGCTGGTCTTACGGATTGGTCGATTTTTCCTCGTCAAACCGGCCGCGTGCGGCTAGGGAGCCGGAATGGCCGAGTCCCTTGTGCGCAATTTCACCATCAGGAACGTCCTGCTAGCCGGCATCCTCCTGATGCTGGCCGGCGATTTCATGTTCGCGCTGAACGACGCGATGGGCAAATGGCTGGTCGCCTCTTTCTCCGTCGGCCAGGTGGTGCTTATCCGCTCCTTTGGTGCCTTCATCGTGCTTGGCCCGATGATCGCCAACCAGGGCACGGCCAAACTGTTCCAGATGGAAAGGCCGCTGCTGCAGCTCCTGCGCGTGGTGGCGACCACGCTCGACACCGGGCTGTTCTACGCCGCCGTCGTCTACCTGCCGCTCGCCGATGTGATGAGCTTCTACATGGCCGGCCCGATCTATGTCGCCGCGCTCTCGCATCTCCTGCTTGGCGAAAAGGTCGGCTGGCGKCGCTGGCTCGCGATCCTGGTCGGCTTCTGCGGCGTGCTGATCATCTTGAAACCCTCATCGGCGGCGTTCTCGCTGTCGTCGGCCTTTGCCCTGATCGGCAGCATAGCCTTCGCTTTCGCCATCATCCTCAACCGGCGTTTACGCGGAACGAGCGACACCACTTTGGTTACTTGGCAGACCATCGGCACGCTGATCGTCGGCGGCGCGTTCGCCATCGGCATCTGGCGCGCGCCGACGGCCCTCGATTTCGGCGCCATGCTTCTACTCGGCGTCGTCTCGTGCGCCGCCCATCTGATGATCACCCGGGCGCTGAAGCTGGCGCCGGCTTCGACCCTGGCGCCGCTGCACTACAGCCTGCTGCTCTGGGCAGTCGTCTTCGGTCTGGCCTTCTTCGGCGACGTGCCGAGCCCGCGCATCCTGGCCGGCTCGGCGATTGTCGTGCTCGCCGGTCTATTCATCTTCCACCGCCAGAAGGTGGTGGAAACGGTGGTGCCGCCGGAAAACGTGCCGAAGGGCGTGAACTGAGCGGTTTCCGCGAACCGTAAGACGGTTTTCCGCGCAGTCTTCGTATCGCCTGTTCAGCCCTGGCGCACCGCCGCAAGGTGCCGCGAAAACTCGGCCATCTCCATCAGCGCCTYRCAGYGGGCGAAGCGGCCGTCGGCATAGGCACGGAAGTCGTCGACGGGATTGTCGTTGGCAAGCTGGATAAGGCCCCATAGCGTCCAGAGCAGGTCGCACATCGCCTTGTAAATGACGACGCGGCCGCGCTCCGCCGGCCTCGCCTCGTCGCCGAAATAGGCGCGCATCAGTTCTTCGTCCTGGGCAGCGTCGAACCTGCCCTCGACCGAGAGGTCGCCGAGGTCCCACAGCGGATCGTTCATGCCGGAATACTCCCAGTCGACGATCCACATCCTCTCGCCCGTATCGAGGAAGTTCTCGCAGAGCGGATCGCAGTGGCAGGCGGCGAGCTGGATGGGGTGGGCGGCGAGCGCCTCGCGCACCACTTCTGCCTCGCTCACCACGTCGTGGTAGCCCTGAGGCAGCGCGACATCCTTGGTCGACAGCACCTTCAGATAGTCGTCGATCATCGCAAACAATTCGAAGCGGAAGGGAAAGACTGCGCCCGACGAATGCAGCTTGTGGAAGGCCTCGCCCGCGCGTGCCGGGCTGCCCGGCCTTGTCTTGAACTTCTCCGGCGACATCGTCTCGGCGGCTATAAAGCGCGTCGCCAGCAGGCCGGACGCGGGATCGACGAAGAGCACTTCGGGGCTGACGCCGGCCTTCGCCGCCTCGCGCGCCGCCACCGCCTCGTTGGCGCGGTTGATATATTCCTCCGTGCCCTTGCCGGGAATGCGCAGGCAGACCTCGCCGGCCCTGTAGACCAGATTGGTCAGCCCGCCCAGCTGCTCCAGCGKACCCTCGTACCCGGCAAGCGCCGGAATGGCGGCCAGCGCCGCGCGCGCCTTCTCCATCGTCATCCCCCGTTTACCATCACGCCAGCTTCATGGCGGAACGGTTCCACAGTTTTTGCCGCTTGGCTACCATGGTCGGACGCGAATCGGCGAGAGYGGCTATGACGGACGGCAAGCACAACAGCGCACTAAGCGCGGCTTACGCGGCGACCCGACCGGACGAAGTCGCCGCCGTCTATGACAGCTGGGCGGAGACCTATGATGCCGACATGTCGGCCGCCGGCTATCGCCATCCGACGATCTGCCTGGCGCTGCTCGCGCGCCATCTGCCCCGCGGCGCCGCCCCGTTGCTCGACGCCGGCGCCGGCACCGGCCTGATCGGCGAGTGGCTCGCCATCACCGGCTATCCGAAAGTCGAGGCCCTCGACATCTCGCAGGRCATGCTGGACAAGGCGGCCGCCAAGGGCGTGTACGCGGCCCTGCATCGCCTGGCGCTGGGCGGACCCTTGCCCTTCGCCGACGGCGCCTATGCCTGCATCGTCTCGGCCGGCGTCTTCACCTCGGGCCATGTCGGGATCGAAGGCCTGGACGAACTGATCCGCATCTGCCGACCGGGCGGCATCATCGTGCTGACGGTCAAGAACACGCTGTGGCAGGCCGGATTTGYTGAACGCATCGCCGCGCTCGAAGCGCAGGGCACCATAACCCGTGTCGAGGAGACACGGCCCTACGCCTCGATGCCCGGCGAGGGCGACGCGGTGCCGAGCCGGGGCCTGGTCCTGCGCGTCATTTAAGAGCGCTGCCATCGACCGTTTCGACGTTGCAAGAAGAGCGCCGGCGCTGCGGCCAGCCCCTTCTCCCCGTCACTATACGGGGAGAAGGGGCTGGCCGGGCGATGAGGGGCAGCGCTCATTTCGACGATTAACGCGTCCAGCTTCAAGTCGAGGCCCGATGCCCGATTTTGCCTGGCCAGCGCTGGCGCCGCCCCTCACCTGCCTGCCGDCACCCTCTCCCCGTATTGTGACGGGGAGAGGGGCGCTGTGTTGGCGGTTTCGCCAATCGCCAAAGCTGCAGGATGAGACCGGCGCCAGGAGCGCGCCGCATGCGGCGCCCAACCTACGCCTTTATCCTCTCCCCGGCCGGATCATACATCGGCTCGAGATGGATCTTTGCCGGCGTCCGCTCCATCGCCACCACCAGCTCGTAATCGCCTGAGGCGAGGAAATCGTCGCTGACGCCGTCGGCGTTGCGCACATAGCCGTAGCCGATGTTCTTGCCCACCGTGTAGCCATAGCCGCCGCTAGTGAGATAACCGACCGGCTCGCTGTTGCGCAGGATCGTCTCGCGCCCGACCAGCACGATCTCCGGATCGTCGACCGTGAAGCCGGCAAAGCGTTTTGTCAGCGGCTTGCCGGCCGCCTTCTCCAGCGCGCGCCGCCCCACGAAGTCGGTGTTCTTCCTGAGCTTCACCGCCCAGCCGAGGCCTGCTTCCAGCGGCGTGTCGTTGGGCGTGATGTCCGAGCCCCAGGCGCGGTAGCCTTTTTCCAGCCTGAGCGATTCCAGCGCCCGGTAGCCGACCGGCCGGATGCCGTGCTGCTTTACCGCCGCCATCAGCGCGTCGAAGATTTCGCCTGTGGCGGCGATCGGCACATGCAGTTCCCAGCCAAGCTCGCCGACATAGGTCACGCGCAGCGCCCGCACCGTGTGGCCGGCGATGTCGATTTCGYGCGCGTGGCCGAAGGGGAAGGCGGCGTTGGCGACGTCGGCGCCTGTCACCGCCGACAGCACGTCGCGGGCCCGCGGCCCCATCAGCGACAGCGTTCCGAAATCCTCGGTGACGTCCTTCAGCCTGGCGTCGAGACCTTGGCCGATATGGTCGCCGATCCATGAGAGATCATGCGTGCGGAAGCCGGTGCCAGTGACGATGTAGAACCTGTCCTCGCCAAGCCTCGCCACTGTGAGGTCCGCCTCGATGCCGCCGCGCGTGTTGAGAAGCTGCGTGTAGGTCAGCCGGCCGACCGGCTTTTCGATGTCGTTGGCGCAGATCCAGTCGAGCGCCTTCAGCGCATCGGTGCCGGTCATCTCATATTTGGCGAAGGAGGATTGGTCGAAGATGCCGACCTTCTCGCGCACGTGCCGGTGCTCGTCGCCGACCGAGGAAAACCAGTTCTGCCGGCCCATCGAATAGATGTCTTGCGGCTCGACCCTTTCCGGGGCGAACCAGTTCGGCCGCTCCCAGCCGAGCTTGGAGCCGAACACCGCGCGATGTGTCTTCAGCCGCTGATAGAGCGGCGAGACGATGCGCGGCCGGCCGGAAAGATATTCCTCATGCGGGAAGCCGATCGTGTAGTGCTTGCCATAGGCTTCCAGCGTGCGGTCGCGGACCCAGTCGCGGTCGCGRTGCAGGTTGGAAAAACGCCTGATGTCGACCACCCAGAGGTCGAGCGGCGCCTCGCCGTCGACCACCCACTGCGCCAGCACCCAGCCGGCGCCGCCGCCCGAGGCAATGCCGAAGGCGTTGAAGCCGGCGCCGACGAACATGTTGGCGCATTCGGGAGCGACGCCGAGGATGAAGTTGCCGTCCGGCGTGAAGCTTTCGGGGCCGTTGATCATCTGCTTGACGCCGGCATGGGCGAGCGCCGGCACGCGCTCGATCGCCTGGGTCATATGCTGTTCGAAGTGATCGTAATCGTCGTCGAACAGGCGGAACCCCCAGTCGTTGGGAACGTCACCCGTCGTCCAGGCCTGCGGATTCGGCTCGTAGCCCCCCATCACCAGTCCGCCGACCTCCTCCTTGAAATAGGTGCGGCGGTCGGGGTCGCGGATCGTCGGCGCGTCGTTGGCCAACCCCTCGATCTTCTCGGTGATGACATACTGGTGCTTGACCGGCTGCAGCGGCACGTTGATGCCGGCCATGGCGCCGACCTGGCGTKCCCACTGCCCCGCACAGTTCACCACCTTGTCGCAGCCAATGTCGCCCTTCTCGGTCTTCACTGCGATGATGCGGCCGTTCTTCATTTCGAAGCCGGTGACGCGCACGTCCTCGAACAATCTGGCGCCGTGCATTCGAGCGCCCTTGGCGAGCGATTGCGTAATGTCGGAGGGGCTCGCCTGTCCGTCGGTCGGCAGCCAGGAAGCGCCGACGAGGTCGCCCGTTTCCATCAGCGGCCACATGCGCTTCACCTCGGCCGGCGACAGCAACTGCATGTCCATGCCGAAGCTTTTGGCGGTCGTCGCCAGCCGCTTGAACTCGGTCCAGCGGTCGGCGTTGGTGGCGAGCCGCAAACAGCCGGTCATCTTCCAGCCGGTCGCGAGTCCCGTCTCGGCTTCAAGCCCCTTATAGAGCTCGACCGAGTATTTGAGCACGCGGGTGATCGAGGCCGACGATCGCAGCTGCCCGACCAGGCCTGCCGCGTGCCAGGTGGAGCCCGAGGTCAGCTTGCCCTGTTCCAGCAGCACCACATCGGCCTTGTGGTCGCGTGCCAGATGATAGGCGGTCGAACAGCCGATGATGCCGCCGCCGATGACGACGATCCCGGCGTGGCTGGGCAGGGTCATGATCTAGTCCCGTATTTTGTCCGGTAGTTTTCCAGCGCCGCATCGAGCCGCGTGAGGTTCTCCTCGGTATACGCGACGTAGTCGATGCCGGGCGCGTCGAGGTAGAGTTCGGAGACCATGCTCCACATCGCCTCGCGCAGCAGCGAGGCGCATTGCATGGCCGCATGCGACCGGCGGATCTCGCTGTCCGGCTCCTTCATGAAATAGGCGGTCAGGAAGGCAAAGGACTCCTCGTCATTCATGCCGGCATTGGAGGCCGCCCCGGCGAGATCGAACATGGCCGTGTTGAAGCCGGCATATTCGAAATCGATCAGCCAGAGCTTCTTGCCGTCGTCGAGGATGTTGGCCGGCAAAAGATCGTTGTGGCCGAAGACGATCGGCAAAAGCTTCTGCGCCCGTTCGAGCTCGTCGGYGAGTGCCAGGTAGCGCGGCAACTCACCCCTCTTGCGGCTGCCGCCTTCCTCAAGCGTTCGCGCATAGTCGCGGATGACGTGGAACACCCAGAACATGAAGCCGGCGCCGGAGACATGGGCAGGCATCTCGCGGTGGAAGCTGCGCAGCAGCGCTGCCACGCGGCCAAGGTCGGCACGCACGTCCTCGGCGACAAAGGTCCGGGCGCCGAGAAATTCCGTCACCAGAATTCCCGGCTCGGCATAGCGCACGGCCGGCGCGAAGCCTGCCGCGTGCGCCGCCCGCGCAGTCATCACCTCGCGCTCGCGAAAGACATGATGGAACGGGAAGTCCTGGCCGAAGCGCACGACATGCCGCCCGGCGGCGTCCTTGACCACATAGTTCGCGTTGCTGAGGCCGCCCGGCAGCGGTTCGATCTCGATGCGGCCGGCCCAGCAGGGCAGGGCGCGGATGCGGTCTTCGGCAACTACGGGGGCACTCACGGGTTTGTTCCTGCTGCAACCGGCTTTCGACAAGGCGATGGTGAGAGAAAACAGAAAAGCCTCGTCGGTGCGGAACGCCGGGATGGGCATCCCTCACCGCACCGACGAGCCCCTTGGCCAGGTTTAGGATCCCGGCATCCGCCCCCGCGGATTCGAAAAAAGCTCGCGTCAGGCACGTTCCAGACGATCTGGTCGGTCGATTTCGGCTCTGYCATCATCCTCCTGTGGCAGTTCCGAGCCTGTCACGACATCGATCTCACGCCAGTGCCGCGTGCCTGTCAATCAAAAGCTGTGACCTTTTTTGGGTGTTTTGCCCGAAAATATAAGCAATTCCTTTAAAAGCGCTAGGAATGCCTTAGAATCGGTCAAAATCCCGGACATCCATATGAACCACTCGAAACGGCATGGGGAGATCCTGCGGCTGCTCAACGAGGAGGGCACGATTACCATCGCCAGCCTGGCCGAGCGGCTTGGCGTTTCGCTGGAGACGGTGCGGCGCGATGTCAGGCCGCTCACAAACGAGGGATCGATCCGCAAGATGCATGGCGCGGTCAGCCTGCCGTCGATGGCAGGCGAAGCGCCGTTCGAGCGCCGCATGCGCGAGAATGCCGAAGCCAAGCGGCTGATCGCCCGCATGGTTGCGGCCACCATTCGCGACGGCGAGTCGATCATGCTCGACACCGGCACCACCACCTCCTTCCTGGCGCGTGAACTGCTCGGCCATCACCGGCTGACGGTGGTCACCAACTCGTCCGACATCGCCCGCACGCTGGCAACCGTGAACGGCAACAAGGTTTACATGGCCGGCGGCGAATTGCGCAGCGATTCAGGCGCGGCCCTGGGCGCCACGGCGATCGAATTCGTCAGCCGCTTCTYGGTCAGCCACGCGGTCATCTCCATCGGCGCGGTCGATGTCGTCGCCGGCCTTACCGACTACGAGCTGGAAGAAGCGGAATTCGCCCGCATGGTGCTGTCGCGCGGCCAGCGTTCGCTGGTCGTCACCGACCATACCAAGTTCGGCCGCCAGGGGCTGGTCCAGGTCTGCGGCTTCGACGGCTTTTCGGAGCTCGCCACCGACCGGCCGCCGCCGCAGGATATCGCCGCCGCGCTCAACGACGCTGGAGCGCGGCTCAGCATCGCGGCGGCCTAGCGCGAGACCGCGTGGAAAGAGCCGCCGCCGACTTTCCTTCCTGGCCGCGCCGGTGTTTAGTCCGGCCATGGCTTTCACCATCCGCCAGCTCCAGTTCTTCGTCGCCGTCGCCGAGCAGGGCACGGTATCGGGCGCCGCGCAGAACCTATCCATCTCGCAATCCTCGGTCACCGAGGCGATCAAGGAACTGGAGAGCGATCTTGGCGTCGAACTGTTCGAGCGCCATCCGCGCGGCTTGAACATCACCCACAAGGGCCATCAGTTCCTGCGCCACGCCAAGAAGATCCTGGCCGATGTTTCCGACGCGCGTCGCRCCTTCCTCGGCGATCAGCTGACGGCCGGGGGTCGCCTGCAGCTCGGCGTCACCTCGCTGGTCGCCGGCTATGTGCTCTCCGACCTGCTTGCCCGCTACCGCCGCGCCTATCCGAGCGTCGAGGTCTCGGCCATCGAGGACAATGGCGACTATCTCGAGCACCTTTTGGTCGGCGGCAAGCTCGACATCGCCGTCATGGTGACGTCGAATTTGCGCGACCGCACCGCGCTGCAGTCCGAAATCCTCGAGGTCTCCGCCTATCGGCTATGGCTGCCGCTCAGCCACAARCTCGCCAGCGCCGACATTATCGGCATCGGCGATATCGCCTCCGAGCCGCTGATCATGCTCACCGTCGACGAGATCGAGGAGAACACCGGCAAGCTTCTGGCCGCCATCGGCGCCAGGCCGCATGTCGCCTTCCGTACCCGCTCGGTCGAGGCCGTGCGCAGCCTCGTCGCCACTGGGGCCGGCGTGGCGCTCCTGCCCGACCTCGTCTATCGCCCCTGGTCGCTGGAAGGCGACCGCATCGAATCCCGCGATATTTCCGGCTCCCTCCCGGTCGTCCAGGTCGGCATGGTCTGGCGTCGCGGTTCCGGCCTACCGCAGGCCGCCCGCGATTTCATCGGGCTTGCCCAGTCGCAGCGCACGATGCGCCAGCGGGCCTGAGCGATATCGGAAAATCCGATATCGTCTTTCTGATAAATGAATTTGCGAAACCGGATTTTTCACAGCACCTTTCGCACAGGGAACAAAGCCGCCCGGGAGCGGCTGTCGGGGCACGCAAGCTTCGACGTTCAAGTTTGCGCATGATCCTTTCCGAAAACCGAAACCGGTTTCGGGGTCGTGCGCCAAAATGGGAGATCGATGATGAATGCATTCCTGAAGTCATGCACGGCATTGACGGTTGCGCTGACCTTCTCGGGTCAGGCGATCGCCCAGGTGAAGGAGCTCGGCAAAGGCGAGGGCGAGCTCAATATCGTCGCCTGGCCGGGCTATATCGAGCGCGGCGAGACCGACAAGAACTATGACTGGGTCACCGCCTTCGAGAAGGAGACCGGCTGCAAGGTCAACGTCAAGACCGCCAACRCGTCGGACGAGATGGTCTCGCTGATGAACGAAGGCGGCTTCGACCTCGTGACGGCTTCAGGTGATGCCTCGCTGCGCCTCGTCGCGGGCAAGCGTGTGCAGCCGATCAACACCGACCTCATCAAGAGCTGGAAGACGGTGGACGACCGGCTCAAGGACGCTCCCTGGTTCACCGTAGACAAGGTGCATTACGGCGTTCCCTACCAATGGGGTCCGAACATCCTGATGTACAACACCGACGTCTTCAAGGAAGCGCCCAAGAGCTGGAGCGTCGTCTTCGAGGAAATGAAGCTGCCCGACGGCAAGTCGAACAAGGGGCGCGTACAGGCCTATGACGGCCCGATCCACATTGCGGATGCCGCCAACTATCTGATGTTCCACAAGCCGGAACTCGGCATCAAGGATCCCTACGAGCTCAACGAGGACCAGTACAAGGCCGCGCTCGACCTGCTGCGCAAGCAGCGCACGCTGGTCGRCCGCTACTGGCATGACGCCGCGATCCAGGTCGACGACTTCCAGAACGAAGGCGTGGTTGCCTCCGGCTCCTGGCCCTATCAGGTGAACACGCTGGTCGCCRCCAAGAAGCCGGTCGCTTCGACCGTGCCGGAGGAAGGTGWCACCGGCTGGGCCGACACCACCATGATGGAAGCCGACGCCGCCCATCCGAACTGCGCCTATATGTGGCTCGAGCACTCGCTGTCGGCCAAGGTCCAGGGCGATGTCTCGGCCTGGTTCGGCTCGCTGCCGGTGGTGCCGGCCGCCTGCAAGGGCAATGAGTTGCTCGGCGTGGAAGGTTGCAAGACCAACGGTTACGACAATTTCGACAAGATCAAGTTCTGGAAGACGCCGGTGTCGAAATGCGCCAGCCAGAACGACCAGTGCGTGCCCTACTACCGCTGGGTGTCGGACTATATCGGCGTCATTGGCGGACGGTAAGTTCGCCCAGCCTTTAAAAGTTGACGCTGCCCCTCACCCTCACCCTCTCCCCGCGAAGAACGGGGAGAGGGGGTCGCCAGCGCTGGAGTTTGTCCCTTCTCCCCGTCCTTCACGGGGAGAAGGTGCCGGCAGGCCGATGAGGGGCAGCGCCGACATCCGAATTTGAGAGCCTGAAGCTTCAGGACAGCCCATGACCTCCGCCGTTTCCTTCAAACAAGTCTCGCGCCATTTCGGCAGCGTGCGCGCCGTCGACGCGGTCGATCTAGAGATCGCGCCGGGCGAGTTCTTCGCCATGCTTGGGCCGTCCGGCTCCGGCAAAACGACTTGCCTCAGGCTGATCGCCGGCTTCGAGCAGCCGACATCAGGCTCCATCTCCATCTTCGGCGAGCGCGCCGAAGGCGTTCCGCCCTATCGCCGCAACGTCAACACCGTCTTCCAGGACTATGCGCTGTTCCCGCATTTGAATGTGCTGGACAACGTCGCCTACGGGCTGATGGTCAAGGGCGTCGGCAAGGCCGAGCGGCTGAAGGCGGCGGAAGAGGCGCTGTCTCTGGTGCGGCTGCCGGACTACGGTGCGCGCCGTCCCGGCCAGCTTTCCGGCGGCCAGCGCCAGCGCGTCGCGCTTGCCCGTGCGCTGGTCAACCAGCCCAAGGTGCTGCTGCTCGACGAGCCGCTCGGCGCGCTCGACCTCAAGCTGCGCGAGAACATGCAGGAAGAGCTGAAGTCGCTGCAGAAGGTGCTCGGCATCACCTTCGTCTTCGTCACCCATGACCAGGGCGAGGCGCTTTCGATGGCCGATCGCGTCGCGGTCTTCAACGACGGCAGGATCATGCAGGTYGGCACGCCGGAGGATATCTACCAGCGGCCGAAGACCCGTTTCGTCGCCGACTTTGTCGGCTCGTCAAACGTACTGCCGCCGGATTTCGTCCAGCGCTATTCGGGCCAGCTCCGTTGGGGCAGCCTTCGGCCCGAATCCATCCGCGTGTCCCGCGCGACGAGCGGCGACGGCGTTGCAGCGCGGCTCGTCGGAACCAACTATCTCGGCGCCACGACCAGGCTGGCGCTCGATGCCGATGGCCTTCGTCTGCATGCCATGGTGCCGGCGGGCACCGCGCTGCCGGCAGAGGGCGAGGCCGTAATGCTCACTTTCAATCGCGAGCACCTGCATCTGATGGACGAACAGGCATGATTGAGGTTTGCGCGAAGCACCCCCCTCTGTCCTGCCGGACATCTCCCCCGCAAGGAGGGAGATTGGCTGTCGCCACCGGCTTCGCCAATTTTCGACGTTGCAGAACTGGCGGGGCAGACAAGCTGCTGATCTCCCCCCTTGCGGGGGAGATGTCCGGCAGGACAGAGGGGGGTGTGAAGGAACGCGGCCTTTCCGCCATTGATCCAGTCAAGACGGTAGGCGTGCCATGACCGTCGCTGCTGTTCAATCCAACCCTCCGCCCGCTATCCTGCCCGGCAGCGGCGGTATGCGCGGCGCGTTCTCCGACCTCTTCTGGCGTCGGCCAACACTGTTGCTGTTCCTGATGCTTCTGCCGCCGCTTCYGTGGCTGGGCATCGTCTATATCGGCTCGCTGATCGCGCTGCTCTTGCAGAGTTTTTTCTCAATCGACGAGTTCTCCGGCCTCATCAACCGCGAGTTCACCCTGAAGACCTATGGCGACCTGTTCCAGGCCGCCAATCTCGACATCATCCTGCGCACGGTGACAATGGCGGCGCTGGTGACTCTCGCCTCCGCCGTCATCGCCTTCCCCATCGCCTATTATGCGGCGCGCTATGCGCGCGGACGCTGGAAGGCGCTGTTCTATCTCGGGGTCATGCTGCCGCTCTGGTCGAGCTATCTGGTCAAGATCTACGCCTGGAAGCTGATCCTCGCCAAGGAAGGCATCCTCACCTGGCTGTTCGACAAGCTCGACCTGCTCTGGCTGCTCGACGGCTGGCTGTCGCTGCCGATCGTCGGCGGCAACTCGCTGTCGGTGTCCTTCACCGGCACGTTCATCGTCTTCGTCTATGTCTGGCTGCCATTCATGATACTGCCTGTGCAGGCGGCGCTCGAGCGTGTGCCCGGCAATCTGGTCGAGGCCTCGTCCGATCTCGGCGCCTCGCCGGGTCAGACCTTCCGCAACGTGCTGTTTCCGCTGGCGCTGCCCGGCATCGTTGCGGGGTCGATCTTCACCTTCTCGCTGACGCTCGGCGACTACATCATTCCGCAGATCATCGGCACCTCGCGCCTGTTCATCGGCCAGGCCGTCTATTCGCAACAGGGCACCGCCGGCAACATCCCGCTCGCCGCCGCCTTCACCGTCGTGCCCATCGTCATCATGGGATTCTACCTCTGGGGCGCCAAGCGCATGGGGGCTTTCGATGCGCTCTGAACGCGGCCAGTCCGCTCCCCTCGGCCTGAAGATCGCAGCTGCCTGCGGGCTGCTCTTCCTGCACCTGCCGATCCTGCTGATCTTCGTCTATGCCTTCACGACGGAGGAGAAGAGCTTTGTGTGGCCGCCGCCGGGGCTCACCACGCAATGGTTCGCCGTCACCTGGAACCGGCCGGATGTGTGGGAGGCTTTGTCGCTGTCGCTCCGCGTCGCCGCCATCTCGACGGCGATCGCACTGGTGCTGGGCACGCTCTGCGCCGCGGCCGTCTCGCAGACGCGATTCTTCGGCCGCGAGACCATCTCGCTGCTGGTCATCCTGCCGATCGCGCTGCCCGGCATCATCACCGGCATCGCRCTGCGCTCGGCCTTCGCGCTCGCCRACATCCCGTTCTCGTTCTGGACCATCGTGCTCGGCCACGCCACCTTCTGCGTTGTCGTCGTCTACAACAACGCGGTCGCCCGCTTCCGTCGCACCTCCGGCTCGATGATCGAGGCCTCGATGGATCTCGGCGCCGACGGCTTCCAGACCTTCCGGCATGTCGTGCTGCCCAACATCGCCACGGCGCTGCTGGCCGGCGGCATGCTGGCCTTCGCGCTGTCTTTCGACGAGGTCATCGTCACCACCTTCACCGCCGGCCAGCAACAGACCGTGCCGATCTGGATGCTGGAGGAACTGATCCGCCCGCGTCAGCGCCCGGTCACCAACGTCGTGGCCATGGTGGTCGTGCTGGTGACGCTGCTGCCGATATTGCTTGCCTATTACCTGAYCCGCGACGGCGACCAGATCGCCGGCTCGRGCAAATGAAAAACTGCGAATAGGGAATAGCCAATAGCGAATAGGGAAAATCGATCGCCAGGCCCCTACTCGCTATTCGCTACTCGCTACTCGCTCCTGCGAAGGGAGAAACCCCCATGGACACTCAAATGCTGATCGGCCCGAAATTCGAGAAGGGCACCGAAACCGAGGAGCCGATCCTCAATCCGAAGACCGGGGCGACCATCCTCAATCTGCCGGAAGCGAGTCCGGCGCAGATCGATGCCGCGGTGGCGGCGGCGGAAAAGGCCTTCGCCACCTGGTCGCGCACCACGCCGGCGCAGCGCTCCGGCTATCTCCTGAAGATTGCCGACCGCATCGAGGCCGAAGCCAAGGAGTTCGCGGCGCTCGAKGCGCTGAACTGCGGCAAGCCGATCAATGCCGTGCTCAATGACGAGATCCCGGCGATCGTCGACTGCTACCGCTTCTTCGCCGGTGCGGTCCGCTCCATGCCCGGCCAGGTGGCGGGCGAATATCTTCCCGGCCACACTTCGATGGTCAGGCGCGACCCGATCGGCATCGTCGCCTCCATCGCGCCCTGGAACTATCCGCTGATGATGATGGCCTGGAAGCTGGCGCCGGCGATCGGCGGCGGCAACACGGTGGTCTTCAAACCGTCGGAGCAGACACCGCTGACGGCGCTGAAGCTGGCGAAGATCCTCTCCGAGATCCTGYCCGAGGGCGTCGTCAACGTCGTGCTCGGCCGTGGCGACAGTGTCGGCAACACGCTGATCAACCATGCCAAGGTCAACATGATCTCGATCACTGGTGATGTCGCCACTGGCAAGAAGGTGCTGCAGGCCGCCGCCAAGTCGGTCAAGCGCACGCWTCTGGAGCTCGGCGGCAAGGCGCCGGTCATCGTCTTCGACGACGCCGACCTCGGCGCCGTGGTCAACGGCCTGCGCGCCTTCGGCTATTACAATGCCGGCCAGGACTGCACCGCCGCCTGCCGCATCTATGCCGGCAAGAAGATCTACGACAAGCTCGTCGCCGACCTTTCCTCGGCGGTCTGGACCATCAAATACAACCTCGCCGACGACACCGAGAACGAGATCGGGCCGCTGATCTCGCGCCGTCAGCGCGACCGCGTGTCGAGCTTCGTCGAGCGCGCCTCGGAGCTGAAGCACATCGAGATCACCACGGGCGGCAAGCCGGGCGAGGGGTCCGGCTTCTACTACCAGCCGACGGTGGTTGCCGGGGCGATGCAGGAGGACGAGATCGTGCGCCGCGAAGTCTTCGGACCGGTCGTCTCCGTCACCCGCTTCTCGGACGTCGACGAGGCGGTGAACTGGGCGAACGACAGCGACTACGGACTTGCCTCGTCTGTTTGGACCAGGGACGTCACGCGCGCCATGGCGACGGCCGCGCGCCTGCAATATGGCTGCACCTGGATCAACACCCACTTCATGCTGACCAACGAGATGCCGCATGGCGGACTGAAACAGTCCGGCTACGGCAAGGACATGTCGCTCTACGCATTGGAGGACTACACCGCCGTTCGCCACATCATGGTGGCGCACGGCTGAAACAGGAAGGAAGGCAAGCATTCAACCAGGGAGGAAAACAACAATGCAACGCCGCCAGTTTCTGACTTCCGCAGCCATCGCGGCCACGCTCTTTGCCGTGACGCCGYCCTTCGCCGGCGACACCGCCCAGTCGGTGGTCGAGGCCTATGTCGCGGCGTGGAACGCGCATGATTCGGCCAAGGCCGCCGGCTACTTCGCCGATGACGTGACCTATTACGATGCGTCCGTCGGCAAGCCCGTCACGGGCAGGGATGCCGCCAAGACCGGCGTCATCGACAATTTCCTGAAGGCCGTTCCCGACGCGGTCTGGACGATGAAAGGCAAGCCGGTCGTCGACGGCGACCGCGTCTCCTTCGAATGGGAGTTCGCCGGCACCAACACCGGTGCCTGGGGCGACGGCACGGCCGCCACCGGCAAGAAGTTCTCATTCACCGGCGCTTCGATGTTCTCCATCAAGGACGGCAAGATCGCGACCCAGAGCGACTATTACGACGCGCTCGGCTTCTACAAGCAGCTCGGCCTGATGTGAGGCGACCTTTCCTTCTCCCGTTCACGGGAGAAGGTGGCCCGAAGGGCCGGATGAGGGGCAGCGCAATCCATGCAGAAGTTGGCTCCGCCCCTCATCTGCCTGCCGGTATCTTCTCCCCGCTTTGCGGGGAGAAGAACGCAGGCCGCTACTCGACGATCCGCAAGATCTGCCAGAAGTTGGTCCCGGACACGACATAGGGCTCCATCTCCTTGCCCCATTTGGCGTGAGCCTCGATCTTGGCGATCTTGGCGAAGAACTCCTCCAGTTGAGCGAGGCTCTCGACCTGCATGTGCGATTCGACGGTCGCTTCGCGCRCGCCGATCGATCCGGTCATGATCTGGAATTTGAAGTCGGYGATGCCGACCTGCGAGCCGATCTCGCGCTCCCATCGGCGCATCATGTCGAGCACGGTCTGCTTGTGCCCGAACTTGGCGTCGATCTGCCATCTGGCGCTGAACATGGTGGTTCTCCTCCGTATTTTGCGGGTTGAGCCCGCGGTTGATTACTCGTCCCAGGCCTGCACGACCGTCTGCCGTGCGATGCGGCCGTTCTTCAGCTCCAGCATCGCCGCGCAGAACACTTTCGTACCGTCCGGATAGGCGCAGGCCTGCGTGAAGGCGAGGCTGTCGCCCTCGGCGATGGTGGTGTCGACCTTGTGGGTCATCGCCCGGCTGCAGATGTCGTCCCAGAAGGTGCTGATTGCCGCGCGGCCGCGGATTTCGCGCGGCTTGCTCGGCGGGTTGTTGCGGTCGATCACCCGCACCAGCGCATCGTCGGTGTAGAAGCTTGACAGCATCTTGCCGTCACGCCCTTCGATCGCCTTCTTGATCGCCGCGCCGTCCACAATTTGCGTCTTGGTCAGCATTTTGGTCTCCATGGCCCGTCTGACAGGGCGTTCGACTGAGGCGCTGCCCGGCACAAGCCGGGCAGCTCGCGTTCACTGCGACTTCGCCTTGACGGCGGCGAACAGGTCGTCGGTCTGCTTCTTGAAGGTGGCGAGGTCCACCTGGCTGCCGTTGAGCATGGTCGACCAGTGGCGCACGATCGCCGCCATAGCCACGGCCTCCTTGATTTCCTCGTCGCTGGCGCCGTTGGCCTTGGCCGCCAGCGTGTGGAAATAGATGCAGTACTGGCAGGGGATCTGCGAGGCGACCGCCAGGCCCATCAGCTCTTTGGTTTTGCCGTTGAGCGCGGTGTTCGGGTTGAGTTGCACGCCCTTGATTTCGGCCCAGGCGCCGGCCACCGCGACGTCCGGCAGCGTCTTGAACATATCGGGCACCGTGCCGAGCGTGGCCTGGATGTCTTTGTAGGCAGCGGTGGCGGAAGCGTCTTCGGCCCGCGCCGAGGTGACGGCCAGCAATGCGCCTGCGGCAAATGCCAGCAATCCGATCTTGCGATTCAGTTTCAGCATTTCATCCTCCATTCGCAGTGCCGTCACGGCGACATCGCCCGGCCTGCATGCGAAGAATTCGTAACCCCCAAGGCGCCTTCGCCGCTTCGCTCGAAAGCGCCATGGCTCTCATGGCCCATCCGGGCCAGTGTTCCTGGCCGAAAAGGCCGCCGCTGCCGCCCGCGACGGCAGGTCGAGCTTGAGCAGTATGTTGGCGACATGCCGCTTGACCGTATGCTCGCTGAGCTTCAGCTCGGCAGCGATCGCCGCATTGCTCTTGCCGTCTGCAATCAGGCTCACCACCTCGCTTTCTCGCGCCGTCAGGGCCGCCGGCTCCATCGGTTTCGGCTTGGGGCGGCAGGCGGGCTCCAGATGCTGTTCCGATGTGGCTTGCACCACCGGCAGCGGCTCGCCCAGCTCGTCGAGGCTAATGCGGCCGGCATCGACGAAATGCAGGCCGGACCCTACCGCAAGCTCGGCGACCAGCCGCGAAGCGAGGATGTCGCCGCGTCCGGCATGAACGGCGAGTTGCATGGTCACCCTCGCCGTCAGCCCGACCGGCGCGCCGCGCATTTCGATCTCGCCGACATGCGCGCCCTGTGCGCTTGCCACGCCGATCTGCTGCGCCGCGTCGCGCAGCGCCGCCGCGCAGCGTATGGCGCGCGCCGGCCCGTCGAAGCGCGAGATCATCAGCTCGCCATGCGTGCCGGCGACGCGCCCGCCATGGCGGCCGACCAGCAGCCGCCATGTTTCCAGGAAGCGTTGGCTCCGCTCGCTCCACATGCGGTCGCCGAGCTTGGCCGTGTCGTAGATGCGTGTCACCAGCAGCGCGGCAAGCACGCGCTCRGTGTCGGCCACTGCAGGCTGGCCGGTCAGAAACTCCTCGATCAGGTCGGCCACCCGGTCGACGTCCCCGGTCCAGATCGGATGGTCGCGCCCGGGAATCTCGACCAACCGGGCGCCGTGGATCTTTCTGGCGAGGAAGCGGCTGGCTTCCGGATCGACGCGCGCGTCGTTGCGGCGGTGGATGAGCAGCGCCGGCGCGGTGATTGCGGAGAGGATGCCGCGCACATCGATGCCGGCATTCATGCGGGCAAGGGCCGCCGCGGCGGTCGGGCTGGCCGACAGGCGCTCGAACCGTGCCCACCACTGGGCAAAATGCGCGTCGTCGACCCGGCCCGGCGCGAAATTGGGCAAGGTCGCGCCGGTGCCCCACGACGTCTCCGCCGTTTCGATGAAGGCCTCCAGCCTCTCCGGCGGCATCACCCATTTGTGGAAATGCGCATAGCCGCCATAGAGCACCAGCGCCCGCGTCCGCTCCGGATAAGTGGCGGCAAACAGCATCGCCATCGGGGCACCCTCCGAGGCGCCGAGGATCGCCGCGCGGCCGCTGCCGGCGGCGTCCATCACCGCGCGCACGTCGTCCATGCGGKTCTCCAGGCTGGGCAGGCGACGAGTGTCGACACGGTCCGATAGGCCGGTGCCGCGTTTGTCGAACAGGATCAGCCGCGAGAAGACGGAAAGCCGTTTCAGCAGGCGGCTRTAGCCTTCGTCCTCCCACTGCAGGTCGAGATTGGAGATGAAGCCCGGAACGAAGACGAGATCGAACGAGCCTTGGCCGACCACCTGGTAGGCAATTCGCACATCCCCGCTACGCGCGTATCTGGTCTCGATCGGCCTCACGCAACTGCCCCGTCCGGCCAGACGATCTCCTGGCGCCGACCATAGCAGAACTAGGCCGCTGCGGGCAGAAGAACTTTAGCGTGCGTGAATATGAGGCCGCTCAACGAGCGGGTGAGGGGTGCCGCGCTATTTCCGGGAAACAGCGCTCTGCGCTTCCGAAGGTCTGGTGTAGCCGAGGTTCTTGTCGGCCTGTTCCGGCGTCAGCGGACGCTTGATCTTGGCCGAGGYGGCGATCACCAGATCGTCGAAATGCTCGCTGCCGCTGTCCAGCATTTCGAAGAACTGCCGCCGCATCCGTGGCTCCCAGAACTTGTTGATGTGCTCGGCAACGCCGGCGATGCCTTCCTCGCGGGGCTTCGAATGGAAGAACGAGGCGATCTGGTTGGCCATACGTACCAGCTTTTCCCTGGTGCTGGCGATGTGGTCTTCGTCATGCGACATGCTTGGYAACTCCGGAAGCCACCCGGTCGGGGTGGGTGAAAATATCGAAATCGTCACCGCGCACCAGCGCCACCAGCGTCATGCCGGCGGCCTCGGCGGTGCGGATGGCCAGCGCCGTGGGCGCAGAGACGGCCATGATGATCGGCGCGCCGATGGCGGCGGTTTTCTGCACCATCTCCACCGACACGCGCGACGTCACCACGACGGCRCCGGTCGAGCCGTCGATGCCGGCTTTCGCCAGCGCGCCGGCGAGCTTGTCCAGCGCGTTGTGGCGGCCGACATCYTCGCGCGCCATCACGATGCCCTTGCCGGGCACATAAAAGCCTGCGGCATGCACCGCGCCGGTCTCCGTATGCAGCGGCTGCAGCTTCGACAGAAGCTTCACTGAACGGGTGACGTCATCGGCATCAAGCGTAAGCTTCGATGAGCCGACAGCGTCGACCGAGCGCATCGCCTCCTCGATGGATTCGATGCCGCACAGGCCGCAGCCGACCGGCCCGGCAAGCCTGCGCCGGCGCGCCTGGAAGCGCGTGTTGGCCTGGTCCTTCAGCTTGATCTGGATGTCGATGCCGGCGCCGAGATCCTCGACCTCGATCGCCTCGATCTCTTCCTTGTCGCCGACGATGCCTTCGGTCAGCGAGAAGCCCAGCGCGAAGTCCTCGAAATCGGCAGGGCTCGCCATCATCACGGCATGGGTGGTGCCCGCATAGGAGAACGCCACCRGCGTCTCCTCCGGCACCATGCGGTTCGCGGCCRCAGTGCCGCTGGCGCGGTGCGCCAGCCGCGAGATTTGCGTCGTAGCTTTGCGGCGCGCAGCCAAGGCTACTCCGCCGCTTCCAGCGGGGCGATGCGGCGGCTCTGGCGGGCCTGCTCGTTATAGTCCCTCTGCCACTCGGTCGGGCCGTTGGACGGCGCCACCTGCACGGCGGTGACCTTGTATTCCGGACAGTTGGTCGCCCAGTCCGAGAAGTCGGTGGTGATCACGTTGGCCTGCGTGTCCGGGTGGTGGAAGGTCGTGTAGACGACGCCGGGYGACACGCGGTCGGTGATCAGCGCGCGCAGCGTCGTTTCRCCCGATCGGCTCGCCAGCCGCACCCAGTCGCCGTCGCGTATGCCGCGGTTCTCGGCGTCATGCGGATGGATCTCCAGCCGGTCCTCGGCATGCCACGCAACGTTCTCGGTGCGCCTGGTCTGCGCGCCGACATTGTATTGCGAGAGAATGCGGCCGGTGGTGAGCAGGAGCGGATAGCGCGGCCCGGTCCTCTCGTCCGTCGCAACATACTCGGTGCGGATGAACTTGCCCTTGCCGCGCACGAAGCCRTCGACATGCATGATCGGCGTRCCGAGCGGCGCCTTCTCGTTGCAGGGCCACTGCACCGATCCGACACGGTCGAGCAGCTCGAAGGAGACGCCGGCGAAGCTCGGCGTCGTCTGGGCGATCTCGTCCATGATCTCGGAGGGATGCGTGTAGTTCCAGTCGAGCCCGATGGCACGGGCAAGCTCCTGCGTCGCCTCCCAATCGGCGTAGCGCGCCTTCGGCTCCAGCACCTTGCGCACCATGTTGATGCGGCGCTCGGCATTGGTGAAGGTGCCGTCCTTCTCGAGGAAGGTCGAGCCCGGCAGGAAGACATGCGCGTAGTTCGCCGTCTCGTTGAGGAAGAGGTCGTGCACGACGACGCATTCCATCGCGGCAAGGCCGGCGGCGACATGCTTGGTGTCGGGGTCGGACTGCAGGATGTCCTCGCCCTGGATGTAGATGCCCTTGAACGAGCCGTCGACGGCGGCATCCAGCATGTTGGGGATGCGCAGGCCCGGCTCCTCGTCCAGCTTCACGCCCCACAGGCTTTCATAGATGTCGCGCACGGCTTCGCCGGAGATGTGGCGATAGCCCGGCAGCTCATGCGGGAAGGAGCCCATGTCGCAGGAGCCCTGCACATTGTTCTGGCCGCGCAGCGGATTCACGCCGACGCCCGGACGGCCGATATTGCCAGTGGCCATGGCGAGGTTGGCGATCGCCATCACCGTGGTCGAGCCCTGGCTGTGYTCGGTCACGCCGAGCCCGTAATAGATCGCGCCGTTGCCGCCGGTGGCATAGAGACGCGCGGCGCCGCGGATGGCCTCYGGATCGACGCCGGAGAGCTTGCCGACGGTCTCCGGGCTGTTTTCCGGCAGGGCGACGAAGGACGCCCAGTCCTGGAACTCCGCCCAGTCGCAGCGCTCGCGGACGAAGGCTTCGTTGTAGAGGCCCTCGGTGACGATGACATGCGCCAGCGCCGTCAGCACTGCGACATTGGTACCGGGCTTCAGCGGCAGGTGGTAGTCCGCCTCGACATGCGCCGACTTGACCATTTCGGTGCGGCGCGGATCGAGCACGATCAGCTTGGCGCCCTGGCGCAGCCGTTTCTTCAGCCGYGAAGCGAACACCGGATGGGCGGAAGCCGGATTGGCGCCGATGATGACGGCGACGTCGGTATATTCGACAGAATCGAAATCCTGCGTGCCGGCCGACGTGCCATAGGTCTGGCCGAGCCCGTAGCCGGTCGGCGAGTGGCAGACGCGCGCACAGGTATCGACATTGTTGTTGCGGAAGCCTTGCCGCACCAGCTTCTGGACGAGATAGGTCTCCTCATTCGTGCAGCGCGAGGAGGTGATGCCGCCGATGGCGCTGCGTCCATACTGATACTGGATCCGCCGGAATTCCTTCGCCGTATGGGCGATCGCCTCTTCCCAGCTCACTTCGCGCCAGGGATCGGTGATCTTTTCGCGCACCATCGGCTTCAGGATGCGGTCCTTGTGGGTGGCATAGCCATAGGCGAAGCGGCCCTTGACGCAGGAATGGCCGTGGTTCGCCTTGCCGTCCTTGTAGGGCATCATGCGGATGACCTCGTCACCCTTCACTTCGGCCTTGAACGAGCAGCCGACGCCGCAATAGGCGCAGGTGGTGACCGCCGAGCGCTCCGGCATGCCTTTCTCGAGCACCGTCTTCTCGCGCAGTGCGTCGGTCGGGCAGGCCTGCACGCAGGCGCCGCAGGACACGCATTCGGAAGCGATGAAATCCTCATGCATRCCGGCGACCATCCGGGACTCGAAGCCGCGGCCCTCGATGGTCAGCGCGAAGGTGCCCTGCACCTCCTCGCAGGCGCGCACGCAGCGCGAGCAGACAATGCATTGCGCCGGGTCGTAGGTGAAATAGGGGTTCGATTCGTCGCGGGCGATGTAGTCGACGGCCAGCGAGCCGTGACCGGGCGCTACGCCATTCTCTTCCTTGACGTGATTGCGACCCTCGACGCCGTAGCGGTTCTCGGTCAGGCCGACCGCCTTCGCCACCGCGTCGAACTCGCTGGCGCCGGTTCCGRCCTTCTYGTTCCAGCCGGTCGGATGGTCGGAGACGTAGAKCTCCATGACGCCGCGGCGGATGGCGTCGAGCCGGTCCGACTGCGTGCGCACCACGATGCCTTCGGCAACAGGCGTCGTGCAGGAGGCCGGCGTGCCGGCGCGGCCTTCGATCTCGACCAGGCAGACGCGGCAGGAGCCGAAGGAGTCCAGCATATCGGTGGCGCAGAGTTTCGGGATCTCGACCCCGCCTTCCATCGCCGCGCGCATGATCGAAGTGCCTTCCGGCACGGTGATGCTACGGCCGTCGACGGTCAGCGTGACCTGCTTGTCGGCCTTCGATTCCGGAGTGCCGTAGTCGAGCTCTTCGATGAGCGTCGGGAAGTCGGCCTTGATGTTCATCTGCCAGCTCCTATTCAGCAGCCACGCGCTTCGGCGCCGGCTTGAAATCCTCGGGGAAATGCGTGATCGAGCTCATCACCGGGTAGGGCGTGAAGCCGCCCAGCGCGCAGAGCGATCCGAACTTCATCGTGTTGCAGAGGTCGGTGACCAGGGCGAGGTTCTTCTCCGCCTCTATTCCTGCGGCGACCTTGTCGAGCACCTCCATGCCGCGCGTCGAGCCGAGGCGGCAGGGCGTGCACTTGCCGCAGCTCTCGATGGCGCAGAACTCCATCGCGAAGCGCGCCTGCTTCWTCATGTCGGCGCTGTCGTCGAACACGGTGATGCCGGCATGGCCGATCAGCCCGTCCTTGGCGGCGAAGGCTTCATAGTCGAACGGCGTATCGAACAAGGCGCGCGGGAAATAGGCGCCGAGCGGGCCGCCGACCTGCACGGCCTTCACCGGGCGTCCCGAAGCTGTGCCGCCGCCGATCTCGTCGACGATCTCGCCCAGCGTCAGGCCGAAGGCCGTCTCGAACAGGCCGCCATGCTTGACGTTGCCGGCGATCTGGATCGGGATCGTGCCGCGCGAGCGGCCCATGCCGAAGTCCTTGTAGAAGGCGGCGCCCTTGTCCATGATGATCGGCACGGAAGCCAGCGAGATCACGTTGTTGATCACCGTCGGCTTGCCGAACAAGCCCTGGATCGCCGGCAGCGGCGGCTTGGCGCGCACTACGCCACGCTTGCCTTCGAGACTGTTCAGGAGCGAGGTTTCCTCGCCGCAGACATAGGCGCYGGCCCCGACGCGGATCTCCATGTCGAAGGCGTTGGGCGAACCCAGGACATTGGTGCCGAGCACGCCGGCCTTGCGGGCGATCGCGACAGCCTTGTTCATTGTCGCCACCGCATGCGGATATTCCGAGCGGATGTAGACGAAGCCCTTGGTCGCGCCGGTGGCGATGCCGGCGATCGTCATGCCTTCGATCAGCACGAAGGGATCGCCTTCCATGATCATGCGGTCGGCGAAAGTGGCGCTGTCGCCCTCGTCGGCGTTGCAGACGATGTATTTTTGGTCGGATTTGGTATCCAGCACCGTCTTCCACTTGATGCCGGTCGGGAAGCCTGCGCCGCCGCGGCCGCGCAGGCCGGATTCGGTGACTTGCTTGACGATGTCGGCCRGCGCCATCGCGACGGCATTCTGCAGGCCCTTGAGACCGCCATGCGCCTTGTAGTTGTCCAGCGATAGCGGATCGATGACGCCGCAGCGCGCGAAGGTCAGCCGCGTCTGCTTGGCGAGGAAGGGGATCTTGTCGGGCGCRCCGAGCCAGCGCTTGTGATGGCCGCCCTTGAGGAAGCCGCTGTCGAACAGGCTCTTGACGTCCGACGGCTTCACCGGTCCGTAGGCGACGCGGCCCTCGGCCGTCGCTACTTCGACCATCGGTTCCAGGAAATAGGCGCCGCGCGAGCCGTTGCGCACGATCTTGGCCTCGACGCCGCGCTCCTTGAGCTCCTTCTCGATCGCCCTGGCGACCTTTTCGGCGCCGAGCGCCAGTGCGCCGGAATCCGCGGGGATGTAGATGCGCGGGATCATGAACGCACCTCCGCGACAATCTCTTCGATCTTCTCGTCATCGAGCCGGCCGATCACTTCGCCGTCCAGCATCGCCGACGGCGAGCAGGCGCAAAGCCCGAGGCAGTAGACCGGCTCCAGTGTAACCGATCCGTCGCGGGCGGTCTCRTGGAAATCGATGCCGAGCAATTGCTTGACCTTGGCGGCGACGGCTTCCGAGCCCATCGACTGGCAGGCTTCAGYCTGGCAGAGCTTCAACACATGCCGGCCGGCGGGCTGGGCGCGGAAATCGTGATAGAAGGTGACGACCCCGTGCACTTCGGCCCTGGAGAGGTTCAGCCCGTCGGCAATGACGGGGAGCGCGGCCTGCGGCACATGGCCGAACTCTTCCTGGAGTTCGTGGAGGATCGGCAGCAACGGACCTTCGAGGCCCTTCAACTCGTTGACGATCGCCGCCGTGCGCGACGCGATCTCGGTACTTGCAGGCTGCATCGGCACGCAGCGGCCCTCCCTGGTCTGGCGATCCAGAACCATGTCGCCCAAAAGCGTGAAGCTGTTTTGGAGCAACGACATGCCTGGTTCGCAAAATCGCTAAGTCCTTACGAAATCAGAGGAAACCCCCGAGATCAATAAAGCTCTCCCGTTGGTTGATAGAAATTTTCTATCAATTTCGATCGACCTGCATTGTCTAACCTAGCGGTGGGCGCGGAAATCGTCTGCCAGCGCCATCGCCTCGTCCAGCAGCGCCTGTACCAGCGGCGTGTGCGGCTCACGCGGCGCCGCCACCAGCCCGACCGTGTGGCTGGCATCCGGCTCGACGATCGGAATGGCTCGGATCGGTTCGGAAAAACCGAATGTTTCCGCGAGGTTGAGCGGCATGATCGACGACCATTTGCCGGTCCGGATATGTGAGAACAAGACGATCATCGAGTTGGATTCCAGCGTCGGCCGCACCTGGACGTTGGCTTCGGCCAGATGCTGGTCGATGATGCGGCGGTTCTGCATGTCCGGTGTGAGCAGGCAGAGCGGCAACTGGCTGATCTCGGCCCATGTCACTTTGTCGCGGTCGGAATAGGGGTTCCCGGCCGCCGTGATCAGTTGGTAGCGCTCGTCATAGAGCGGCACGCTGGTCACCCGCCCCAGCGGCTCGTTGTCGAGATAGGTGATTCCGGYGTCGACATCGAAATTGCCRAGCAGCGTCAGCACCTCGATCGAGGTCCGCGACAGGACCGAGAAGGTGACGCCGGGATGCTTTTCACGGAACGGCGTCGTCAGCCGCGCCACCATGGCGAGCGCCGTCGGAATGGCGGCGATGCGGATGCGGCCCGACAGGCCGTGGCGCGCCGCCCGCATTTCCTCGCGCATGGTCCTTGAGTCGCCGACGATGCGGCGCGCCCACACCAGTACCTGCTTGCCTTCCGGCGTCAGGCCCTGGAAGCGCGAGCCGCGCAGCACCAGCATGACGCCGAGCTGCTCCTCAAGCTGCTTGATGCCGGCCGACAGCGTCGGCTGTGTGACGCCGCACACTTCGGCGGCACGCCCGAAATGCTCCTCCTTGGCGAGAGCGATGAAGAATTCCAACTTGTCGATCATCGGCGCAAGCTACCCAGCCCGGCAAGACTGCGCCAGATGGGATCGGCGTGACCGTTGCACAATCTCGCCGATCATCCGGAAATCGAGCCCGGTCTATTTGCCCACGACGTTCAGGATGTTGCCGTCCGGATCCTTGAACCAGGCGACCTTCATGCCTTGACCGACGTGGATATCGCCCTCGAGCGTCAGGCCGGGCATGTCGTAGTGCTCGAAGGTGACGCCCTTCGACCGCAGCGACTTGACGATCGGCTCGATCTGGTCGCCAACCGCCCAGGTTGCCGCCGTCGCCTTGTTGGTGCCGGCGAATTGCGAACGATAGACGTTGATGAACGTGTCGCCGCTTTTGTAGACGATCAGCTCGCCGTCCATGTCGTCGACCTGCTTGAGGCCGAGCGTTCCCTCATAGAAGGCCTTTGCCTTCTCCAGGTCCTTCACCGCGAGATTGGCCGTTGCATTGCTGTTTTCGAGCATGGCGGTCTCCTTTCCTTGTTGGGCACTCCCATTGGCTGCCGCACCAGAAGCCGGAAAATAGCGTTGCTGTGCCTTCCGGCGACCGCGCCGGCGAGATCGGGATGCATCTTTCTGGAAGACGAAAGAAGCCCGCAAAACCCGACATGCGAGCACAAGTTTTTGAAGCCATGTCGCCGCACTGTCGTTCTGAAGCTTGGTTCTCTCCGAGAACTGCACTATCTGAACCGGCAAACGCCTGGGAAAAGATCATGACCRTTACCAAGGAATCCGTCATCGAGCGCCTGAAGACGGTCAATGGCCCGGATTTCACCGGCAACATAGTCGACCTCGGTCTGGTCTCGGAGATTTTCATCGCCGATTCCAAGGTGTTCTTCTCGATCACCGTTCCTDCTGCCCGCGCCCAGGAGATGGAGCCGTTGCGGGCCGCCGCCGAGCGTGTGGTCAAGGCCATCCCCGGTGTCGCCAACGCCGTCGTCGCGCTGACGGCGGAAAAGAAGGGCGCCGGCATGGAAGCGCCGGTCCGGCCGCGCCCGGCTACGCAGGCAGCGCCGCCGCGGCCCGCCCCGCAGGCGGCTCCGCAGCGTCCGGCGCCGCAGGCGCCCGCCTCGCACGGCCACGGCAAGCGCGGCGTGCCCGGCATCGACGCGATCATCGCCGTCGCCTCCGGCAAGGGCGGCGTCGGCAAATCCACCACCGCCGTCAACCTGGCGCTCGGCCTGGCCGCCAATGGACTGAGCGTCGGCCTGCTCGATGCCGACATCTACGGGCCGTCCATGCCCCGGTTGCTCAACATCCATGGCCGGCCGCAGACGGTCGACGGCAGGGTCCTGAAGCCGATGCAGAATTACGGCCTCAGGGTGATGTCGATAGGCTTCCTCGTCGATGAGGAGACGCCGATGATCTGGCGCGGCCCCATGGTGATGTCGGCGCTGACCCAGATGCTGCGCGAGGTCGATTGGGGGCCGCTCGACGTGCTGGTCGTCGACATGCCGCCCGGCACTGGCGACGCCCAGCTCACCATGGCCCAGCAGGTGCCGCTTGCCGGCGCCGTCATCGTCTCGACGCCGCAGGACCTCGCGCTGATCGATGCGCGCAAGGGCCTCAACATGTTCAGGAAGGTCGATGTGCCGGTGCTCGGCATCGTCGAGAACATGAGCTACTTCCTCGCGCCCGACACCGGCAAGCGCTACGACATTTTCGGCCATGGCGGTGCGCGCCGCGAGGCCGAGCGGCTCGGCGTCACCTTCCTTGGCGAGGTGCCGCTCGAGATGGGCATTCGCAAGAGCTCGGACGCCGGCGCTCCGGTGGTGGTGGCGAAGCCGGACGGCGCCGAGGCCAAGATCTATCGCGACATCGCCTCGAAAGTCTGGGACAGGGTCCAGCAGGAACGCGGCGCGGCGGAAGCGGCGGTGCCGAGCATCGTTTTCGAGTGACCGCGCGGCACTAGCCGCCCACTTTCTCGCCAAACGTCGAGAAGAACTGCCCGGCGAGCTTCTTCGACGTCGATTCGATCAGCCGGCTGCCGAGCTGGGCGATCTTGCCGCCGACTTCGGCCTTGGCGGCATATTTCAGGATGGTCGTGTCCGCGCCGTCGGCGCTCAGCGTCACGTCCGCGCCGCCCTTGGCGAAGCCGGCGATGCCGCCCTTTCCTTCGCCCTGAATCGTGTAGGAATGCGGCGGCTTGAGGTTCTTCAAGGTGACCCCGCCGTTGAATGTCGCCTTGATCGGCCCGATCTTCACCACCACGGTCGCGGCCATCTCGGTGTCCGATTTCTTCTCGAGGGACTGGCAGCCGGGGATCGCCTCCTTGAGAATGTCCGGATCGTTGAGGGCTTCCCACACTTTCGCAACGGGTGCGGCGATCCGCTCCTCGCCTTCGATCACCAAAGCCATCAAGACCTCCCGGATTGCTGATGCCGATTGGTCCTAGCGCGCGGTCCTTTATCTGTCTATCGCACCAAAGTGCGGGTCTGCCGCACCAAAGTGCGGGTCTGCCGCACCAAAGTGCGGGTCCGCGCCACGCGTGCCTCTTGCCTGCATCCGCGCGTTGTCATATCGATTTGTCATACAAATACGGAGACCATGATGGCCGGCGCCMCAACCGACAAGAAGAAATTTCGCTCGCAGGAGTGGTTCGACAATCCCGACAATCCGGGCAWGACGGCGCTCTATCTCGAGCGGTACCTCAATTACGGGCTGACGCGCGCCGAGCTGATGTCGGGCAGGCCGCTGATCGGCATCGCGCAGWCCGGTTCCGACCTTTCGCCCTRCAACCGGCACCACCTCGAACTCGCCAAGCGCGTGCGCGAAGGCATCGTGTCGATGGGCGGCATTCCCTTCGAGTTCCCGTGCCATCCGATCCAGGAAACCGGCAAGCGTCCGACCGCGTCGCTTGACCGCAACCTTGCCTATCTCGGCCTCGTCGAAGTGCTCTACGGCTATCCGCTCGACGGTGTGGTGCTCACCATCGGCTGCRACAAGACCACGCCCGCGCTACTGATGGCGGCCGCCACCGTCAACATTCCGGCGATCGCRCTTTCGGTCGGCCCGATGCTCAACGGCTGGCACCACGGCAAGCGTACCGGTTCCGGCACCATCGTCTGGGAATCGCGCCAGCGGCTGTCGGCCGGCGAGATCAACTATGACGAGTTCATGGACATCGTCGCCTCCTCGGCGCCGTCGACCGGCTATTGCAACACCATGGGCACCGCCACCACCATGAACTCGCTGGCCGAGGCGCTCGGCATGCAACTGCCGGGCTCGGCCGCCATCCCCGCGCCCTATCGTGAGCGCGGCCAGATCGCCTACGAGACCGGCAAGCGCATCGTCGAGATGGTGCATCAGGACCTGAAGCCGTCCGACATCATGACCCGCGAGGCGTTCGAGAACRCCATCGTCGTCAACTCGGCCATCGGCGGTTCGACCAACGCGCCGATCCACCTCAATGCGATTGCCCGCCATCTCGGCGTGCCRCTCGACAATGACGATTGGCAGAAGATCGGGCTCAACATTCCGCTCATCGTCAACCTGCAGCCGACGGGCGAGTATCTCGGCGAGGACTATCACCATGCCGGCGGCGTGCCGGCCGTGGTGGCTGAGCTGATGAAGGGCGGCCTGTTGCCGCATCCCGACGCGGTCACCGCCAACGGCAAGTCGATCGGCGACAATTGCAGGGATGCCGTCAACGAGAACCCGGACGTGATCAGCAGCGTCGCCAAGCCGCTCAAGGCCAATGCCGGCTTCATCAACCTCAAGGGCAATCTGTTCGATTCCGCGATCATGAAGACCAGCGGCATCTCGCCTGAATTCCGCGAGCGCTATCTGTCCAACCCGAACGACCCGGAGGCTTTCGAGGGCAACGCCATGGTCTTCGACGGCCCGGAAGACTACCACGCCCGCATCGACGATCCGGCGCAGGGCATCGACGAGCACACGATCCTGTTCATGCGCGGTGCCGGYCCTGTCGGCTATCCGGGCGGCGCCGAGGTGGTCAACATGCAGCCGCCGGACTACCTCATCAAGAAGGGCATCCATTCGCTGGCCTGCATCGGCGACGGCCGCCAGTCCGGTACGTCCGGCTCGCCGTCGATCCTCAATGCCTCGCCGGAAGCGGCCATCGGCGGCGGTCTGGCGCTGCTCAAGACCGGCGACCGCGTCCGCATCGACCTGAAGAAGGGCACGGCCAACATCCTCGTCAGCGACGAGGAAATCGCCAGGCGGCGGGCCGAGCTCGAAAGCAACGGCGGCTATCACTATCCCAAGCACCAGACGCCGTGGCAGGAGATCCAACGCGGCATGGTCGACCAGTTCTCGGCCGGCATGGTGCTGAAGCCGGCGGTGAAGTACCAGGACGTCGCGCATACCAGGGGCGTGCCGCGCGACAACCACTGAGTTCCTCGCCTGGGAAATCAAGGGCGGCTTGCGAAGCGCGGGCCGCCCTTTTCTATGCCCTTGTTTCGGCCGTCTTGGACATCCAGATAGGCGTCATCTCGACCGGATCCGGGCCATCATGACCAAACGGCGCTCTTCCCTCGGCTTCCTCGGCATGTTCGGCCGCTCGGGCGACCTGCGCCAGCTCGACGACGCCTTGCGCCAAGCCGATCTGCATCCTGCCCTGGTGCCGGAGGGCGTAAAGCTCACCATCGTCAATCTGATGAACGATCGCTGGCCGCAGGAGCCGCCGGCCCAGGCCTATCAATCGGTGGCGCAACTTTGCAGCTATTGCGTTGCCGGCCCGGGGCCATTCGAGGAGGCCAATGGCAGGGAGCTGACGCTGGAAGCCGAGCGCCGCATCGAGGCGGCGCTTGAAGCCGGCGACAGCTTCGACGCGCAGATCGTGCTGATGACGCTGCACGCGAAGCTGATCAACGCCGAAGTCGTCGACCGCTACGGGCTCAGCGCAGAGTGAACTGCGAGAGCGGAGAGATCAGCCGCCCATCTTGTTGCGCGGCAGCTTGATCATCTCGCCGAAGCGGGCGCGCAGCTTGTCGTCGACCAACCTCGACACGTGGCGCGGAAAACGCTCGGCCAGCACGCGCTTCTTCTCGGCGATCGCCCGCTGCAGGATGTCCGGCCGGCCTTTCTCGTTCCATTCCTTGGGCGAGAAGCGGTCGCCGACGGATGGATAGAAATACTCCGTCTGCATCAGCTTCAGCGTCTGCTCGTTGCCGAGATAGTGGCCGGGACCCTGCAGGCAGACATCGGCGATGGTGTCGATGGACAGCGCCTCGTCGGTCACCTCGATGCCGCGCACGCAGCGCAGGCAGTGGCCGAGCATGTCGTTGTCTATGATTAGGCTTTCGAGGCAGAAGCCGAGCAGCGAGGCGTRCATCCCGGCCGATTCATAGACGAGGTTGAGGCCGGAGAGYCCCGCCATCACATTGGTGATGCCCTTCTCGTAGCCGGACTGGATGTCGGGCAGCTTCGAGTCCGTCATGCCGGCGGCTGAGCCGCCCGGAAGATCGTAATATTGCGCCATCTGCGCGCAGGCGGAAGTCAGCACCGACTGCTCGGCCGAGCCGCCGGACATGGCGCCGGTCCGGAGGTCGGAGACGAACGGCCAGGTGCCGAAGATCGCCGGATGGCCTGGCTTGATGGCGTTGACGTAGACAAGGCCCATCAGCACTTCCGCCACCGCCTGCACGACGGCGCCGGCAATGGCAGCGGGGGCCGTCGCCCCGGCCTGGCCGRCCGAGAGCAGCAGGATCGGAATGCCGCCTTCGACGCAGGCTTCGAGCACGCCGCAGGCGTCCTCGGCGAACTTCATCGGCGGCACCACGAAGCAGTTCGAATTGGACACGAACGGCCGCGCCCGGAAATTCTCCTCGCCGCCGGCGATGGCATAGAGCATTTCCAGCGCCGGCTTGACGTTCTCGCGCACCGTGAAGGAGGTGCCGACATGCTTGGAGGTCCCCATCACGCAGGCATAGAGCGTGTTGAWGTCCATCTCGAGCGGATCGGGGATGTCGCGCGGCACCATCGTGCGCTGGAAGAAATGGATGTTGTCGAGCCCGTCGACGAGGCGGGCGGCGTCATAGATGTCCTGCAGCTGTGATTCGCGATATTCGCGCTTCTCGACATCGACGAGATGCACCGCGGCGCCGGCCGTGCCGTAATGCACGCGTTTGCCCTGGATCACCATGTCGTGCTTGGGGTCCTGGCCGTAAAGCGTGAAGTGGCGCGCAGCCTTCTTGATTGTGTCGAGGACCAGCGCGCGCGGCAGGCGCAGGCGCCCGTCATCGCCATAGGTCGCGCCCACCCTGGTCAGCGCCTCGATGCAGGAGGGGATGGCGTTGGCGAAGCCCACCGTCTCCAAAAGCGTCAGCACCGCCTCGTGGATGCGCTCGCAATCGTTCTGGCTCAATGGCCCGTAGCTGCCGCCTTCCAGGCCTGGCCGCACGGGACGGATGTCGTCCGCGAGCGGTGCCGCTCGCATCGCGCGGCGCGCTTCGCGCCCGCCGGATCGTCGCGAACGCTGGTCCGGCGACGCTTCCTGCTTCTCAAGAGCAACTGACATGGAAAGCACTCCACCTTTAGTTTTTCAGAGGCAGGGTGCGTGGCGGTTGGTCCACCATCGGCCTGCCTCGTCCCCTATCGGCCTCGACTATGCCGCTGGCATTGGCACAGCCTATGAGCCAGCCTGTCCCGTCGAGTATGCCACGATGCTAAAGCAGGGAAGGGCCCAAAGAAAAGGGAGCCGGCGCACGCCGGCTCCCCTTTCAAAAATCAGGCCGTGATTCAGGCCGCGGCGGGCCGGCGTCCGGCGGCCGTGGCGAGTTCCCGGATACCGGGCTCGATATGCTGCAGCGAGATCGAGGAAATGYCCAAGCGCATGAAACGCGTGGGCTTTTCGCTGCGGTCGAAGAACCGGTCGCCGGGCTCGATGATGACGCTGCGCGAGGCGGCCGCTTCGGCGAGGCCGCGTGAATCGGTGCCGCGCGGCCCTTCCAGCCAGAGCGATGTGCCGCCCGCCGAGTCGGTCGAACGCCACTCTGGCAGGAAAGCGGAAATCRCATGGACCAGACGCTTGCGCCGCTCGTCGAAAGCGGCCGAGAGCCTGCGCACCAGCGCCTCGTGATGGCCGAGCGACAGGAACAGCGCAACGGCACGCTGGTTGTTCGCCGGCGGGTGCCTGAGCATGAAGCGGCGCAGCGCGCGAAGCTCGGYGATCAACCCGGCCGAGGCGACGATGTAGCCAAGCCTCAGGCCCGGAGCCAGCGTCTTCGACATCGAGCCGACATAGATGACGCGGCCCGAGCGGTCGAGGCTCTTCAGCGCCTGCTGCGGCGCCTCATCGAGAAGCTGGCTGTCATAGCCGTCCTCGATGATGATCTGGTTGTTGCGGTTGGCCCTAGCCAGCAGATCCTGCCGCCGCTCCGGCGACAGCGGCACCATCGTCGGGCAATGGTGACTGGGGGTGACGAACACGAAGCCGGAATCGCTGGGGATCGCTGAGGTCGCGATGCCCGAGTGGTCGACCGGAACCGGCTGGATGTCGGCGCCCGCCAGCCGGAAGATCGAGCGGGCGTCCGGATAGCCGGGGTCTTCCATCGCCACCTTGGAGCCCTTGGTCATCAGCAGCGAGGCGAGCATGTAGAGCGCGTTCTGTGCGCCCAGCGTCACGATGATCTCATCCGGATTGGCGAAGATGCCGCGCCGCGGCAAAAGCCGGGCCTGGATCTGCTCGATCAGCAGCGGATCGTCTCGGTCCACCATGTCGGACGCCCAGTTGCGGATCTCCAGCACCGCCAACGCCATGCGGTTGCATTCGCGCCATTCGGCGGTCGGAAACAGCGCCGGGTCGAACTGGCCGTAGACGAAGGGGTAGGAGGACTTGATCCAGTTGTCATGCTTGGCCGGAGGCGGCATGTCGCTGGCCGCGATCTGCCGGCGCGCCTTCCAGTCGATCTCGTTCTGCTGGTCCGGCGCCTTCTGGTGCGGCTTGGCGGGGGTGGCCAGCACGTCGGGGTTGACGAAATGGCCGCGCCGCTCGCGCGCCACCAGGAAGCCCTGGTCGACCAATTGCTGGAAGGCGAGCACCACCGTGCCGCGGGCAACCCCGAGCTTTTCCGCCAGAATTCGGCAGGACGGCAGCGGCATCGAAGCAGCGATTTGGCGGTCGAGGATGGCTGCGACGATCGCCTGGCGGATCTGAGCCTGGAGGGTTTGTCCGGATTCGGCCGAAATCCGGAACAGGCCGGACCATATGGCCGTGTCATTGCGCTGTGGCATGGGAGATCTTCCTCGGATGACCAGCGGTTTTTACTTGGCTGGACCAGTAGAGTGTATGGTTGGCATAAGGGGTTGCGCCAATCAATTTTTCTGATCGCTGGGATTTATGCCAGTGATCCATTGACCGCGAAACGCTGTTGCGGTGCATCATAAGAGCGTGATGCAATGCGGTCTCGAGGTCCTAACGCCTTGCCTCATCTAGGCTTGACACCCTAGGTCATAGAGGCGTGACGCCTTGCGTCATCGAAGCGTGACGCCTTGCGTCATCGAGGCGTGACGCCTGGCGTCATCGAGGCGTGACGCGTTGCGTCATCGCCGCCGCGCTTGAACCAAATGGAAATCGGTTCAATAGAATGACGCGCCGACACGCGCCGGAAACATCCGGCCTGTTAAGATAGGTCCAAAAACCCGCCAGGAGCCCGCCAGTGGATCAGCCAGCCTTCGACAAGCAACTTGCCGCGTTGCGTGATCAGCGCGCGGCGGCAGCAGGCACCATGCGCGAGGCCTTCGCCGCCGATCCCAAGCGCTTCGAGAAGTTTTCCGCCACCGATGGCGACCTGCTGATCGACTGGTCGAAATGCGCGATCGACGCCGACACGATGGCTATGCTGGAGAAGCTCGCCAGCGCTGCCGATATCGAGGGCCGCCGCGCCGCCATGTTCGAAGGCAGGAAGATCAACATCACCGAAGGCCGCGCCGTGCTGCACACGGCGCTGCGCAACCTGACCGGCAAGGGCATCATGCTCGACGGCCAGGACGTGAAGGCCGATGTGATTGGTGTGCTCGACGCCATGGGCGCCTTTGCCGATGCCATCCGCTCGGGCGAGGCGGCCGGCGCCACCGGCAAGAAGATCACCGACATCGTCAATATCGGCATCGGCGGCTCGGATCTTGGACCGGCGATGGTGACGCTGGCGCTGGCGCCCTATCATGACGGGCCGCGCGCCCATTATGTCTCCAATGTCGACGGCGCCCATATCCACGACACGCTGAAAGGCCTTTCGCCCGAAACGACGCTGTTCATCGTCGCTTCCAAGACCTTCACCACGGTCGAGACGATGACCAACGCCGAGACGGCGCGCAAATGGGTGGAAAAGGCGCTGGGCGCGGAGGCGATCGGCAAGCATTTCGCCGCCGTCTCGACGGCGCTCGACCTCGTGGCCAAGTTCGGCATCGCCTCGGACCGCGTCTTCGGCTTCTGGGATTGGGTCGGCGGGCGCTACTCGGTCTGGAGTGCCATCGGCCTTCCGGTGATGATCGCCATCGGTCCGCGCCACTTCCGCGCCTTCCTCGACGGCGCGCATGACATGGACGAGCACTTCCGTGCCACCCCGCTGCAAAAGAACCTGCCGGCTTTGCTTGGCCTCATCGGCTGGTGGCACCGGGTCGTCTGCAAATATCCGGCCCGCGCCGTCATCCCTTACGATCAGCGCCTCTCACGCCTGCCCGCCTATCTGCAGCAGCTCGACATGGAATCGAACGGCAAGAGCGTGACGCTTGATGGCGGCGCGGTGACCACCCCGACCGGCCCGCTGGTCTGGGGCGAGCCCGGCACCAACGGCCAGCATGCCTTCTTCCAGCTCCTGCATCAGGGCACCGACTTGATCCCGGTGGAGTTCCTCGCGGCCGCCGTCAGCCACGAGYCCGAGCTGAAGAACCACCACGATCTGCTGCTCGCCAATTGCCTGGCCCAGTCGGAGGCCTTCATGAAGGGTCGCACGCTGGAGGAGGCGCGCGCACAGATGCTGGCGAAAGGCATGAAGCCCGCCGATGTCGACCGCATTGCGCCGCACCGGGTCTTTTCGGGGGACCGTCCCTCGCTCACCATCCTCTATCGCAAGCTCGATCCGCGCACGCTCGGCCGGCTGATCGCGCTTTACGAACACCGCGTCTTCGTCGAGGGCACACTGTTCAACATCAACTCGTTCGACCAGTGGGGCGTCGAGTTGGGCAAGGAACTGGCGACGGGCCTGCTGCCTGTCGTGGAAGGCAAGGAGACTGYCGCAAATCGCGACGCCTCGACTGCCGGACTGGTGGCTCATATCCACCAATTGCGCGGCGCGGAGTAAAAGGATTGGCGGATATCAAGGGAATTCTCTTCGACAAGGACGGCACGCTTGTCGACTTCAACGCAACCTGGCTCGGCATAGCGGATTTCATGGCCATGGACGCCGCCGAGGGCGACCGCTGGAAGGCCGACAGGCTGCTCGCCGCGRCCGGCTTCGATTTCGTCACCAAGCGCTTCAAGCCCGATTSGATCTTCGCTTCCGGCTCGAACATGGATGTCGTCGAACTATGGTTCCCGCGCCTGTCCGACGAGGACCAGTTGCTGGCCGTTTCCCGCTTCAACGAGATCACTTCCGTGCAGGGCTCGGCGATGGCGGTCGCGCTTCCCGGCATCGTCGATTCGCTAAGGACGCTGCATGCGCGATCCTACCGGATGGGCGTCGCCACCAACGATTCCACCAGCGGCGCCGAAAAGACGCTGTCCACGCTCGGCGTCGCACAGCTCTTCGACGCCGCCTTCGGCTACGACGCCGTGGCGAACCCAAAGCCCGCGCCCGATACGGTCATGGCTTTCTGCGATCTGACGGGGCTGAGGCCGGGCGAGGTCGCCATGGTCGGCGACAACCGGCATGATCTCGAAATGGCGCGCGCCGGCGGCTGCGGACTGGCGATTGGCGTTCTGTCCGGCACCGGCACGCGCGACTCGCTCTCGCCGATCGCCGATGTCATCCTGGATTCGGTCGCCGACCTGCCGGACTTTCTGTCGGCGCGGGTGAGCGTCCCAGTCGGCTAATCAGCGCCCTCTGCCACGAAGGCGAATACACCGCTCGGCTTCGGCTCGCCGCCGCCGTTCCCGCCGACATCCGGCACCAGATATTCGCCGAGCAAGCGAAGCCGCGGCCTGGGYAGCCAGGCGCGGCCCGGATCGCCGACCAGCACCTCAATCGCGGCGGCAAGGCAGCGGTCGAGGAATGGGGTCACCCGCCGGGCGACCGCCTCCCCGTAGAAGACGTCGCCGGCGAGCACCAGGTCGACGGCCGGCGGCGGGCCGGCGGTGATGTCCGTGCCGATCATGGTGACGGCGACGCCGTTGGCCGCAGCGTTGAGGCCAAGCGCGACGATGCCGTTGCGGTCGATTTCGGCCGCGATCACCTCGCTTGCCCCGGACTTCGCCGCGGCGATGCCGACAACGCCGGAGCCGGCGCCGAGGTCGAGCACGCGGCGGCCCGCGACAGTCGAAGGCCGGTCGAGGACATAGCGTGCCAGCACCGCCCCGCCCGCCCAGGCATAGGCCCAATAGGGCGGTTGCGGCTCGGCTGCGTGCTCATCGTCGTCCGGCTCGAGGAGCCGCCTCAGCCCGCTGCCGGGATGGGCGGTGTAGAGGCGGATTTCGGGCAGCGACGGTACCGGCGATAAGCGCGTGTTCGCCTGGATGAATGCGGCGGGATCGGGCCTTTTCTTTAGTTCGCGCGTTGCGCCGGCCGCATGGTCGCTCAAGTCTGCTCCCGCAATGCCCGCCGCAGGATCTTGCCGACGGGTGTCTTCGGCAATTCCGTGCGGAATTCGATGTATCTCGGGCGCTTGTAGCCGGTGAGGTTTTCACGGCAAAAGACCGTAAGAACCTCGACGGTGAGGGCCGGGTCCTTCCTGACCACGAACAGCTTCGGCACTTCCCCGGAATGCTCGTCAGGCACGCCGATCGCCGCCACCTCGAGCACGCCTGGGTGTTGCGCCACCACCTCTTCCAGCTCGTTCGGATAGACGTTGAAGCCCGAGACCAGGATCATGTCCTTCTTGCGGTCGACGATCTTGGTGTAGCCGCGCTCGTCCATGAAGCCCATGTCGCCCGACTTGAAGAAGCCGTCCTTGGTCATGACCTTGGCGGTCTCGTCCGGCCGGTTCCAGTAGCCGGCCATCACCTGCGGCCCGCGGATGCAGATCTCGCCGACTTCGCCAAGCGGCACATTACTGCCGTCGTCATCGCGGATGGYGATCTCGGTCGAAGGCARCGGCAGGCCGATTGTGYCGGTGAACTCRCTGGAGCTGAACTTGTTGGCGGTCGCCACCGGCGAGGTTTCGGACAGCCCGTAGCCTTCGCTCACCGGGCAGCCGGTCAGCGCCTTCCAGCGCTCGGCCACGCCCCTCTGCACCGCCATGCCGCCGCCGAGCGTCAGGATAAGCGGCTTGAAGTCGAGCTTGCGGAAATCCTCATTGTTGAGCAGCGCGTTGAACAGCGTGTTGAGGCCGGGGAAGATGTGGATCGGATATTTCTGCAACTCCTTGACGAAGCCCGGAATGTCGCGCGGGTTCGGAATGAGTACGTTCTGGGCGCCTTGCTGCATGCCCATCAGCGCGTTCACCGTCAGCGCGAAGATATGGTAGAGCGGCAGTGCGCAGACGAAGTTGAGATGCGCCGGTTTCGRCTTGACCGTATAGGCGTCCTCCACCCAGAGCGAATTCTGCGCCACATTGGACAGCACGTTCCGGTGCAGCAGCGTCGCCCCCTTCGAGACGCCGGTCGTGCCGCCTGTATATTGCAGGRAGGCGATATCGTCGCCCGAAACCRCCGCAGGCTTGAAGGCGCTCGCTAAGCCGGCCTTCAGCGCGGCGTTGAATCTGACATGGCCGGGCAGCGACCAAGCGGRCACCATCTTCTTCACTCGCCGGACGACGAGGTTGACGATCGTGYCCTTGAGGCCGCCCAGCATGTCGCCCATCGCCGCGACCACGACATGCCTGACGGCCGTCCGCGCGATGACTGCCTGCAGCGTGGTGGCGAAGTTTTCGAGAATGACGATGGCCTGCGCGCCGGAATCTCTCAGTTGATGCTCCAACTCGCGCGGCGTGTAGAGCGGATTGATGTTCACCACCGTGAAGCCGGCGCGAAGCACCGCCATCATYGCTACCGGATATTGCAGCACGTTCGGCATCATCAGCGCCACGCGCGCGCCCTTCTCCAGTCCCTTCGCCTGCAGATAGGCGCCGAAGGCTGCCGAAAGCCGCTCGAGCTCGGCGTAGGAGATCGACTTGCCGATGCACACGAACGCCGGCCGGCTGCCGAACTGCCTGCAGGCGCCGACGAGGAAGTCGCCGATCGAGTTGTAAGGCAGCGGACCGATCTCGGCCGGCATGTTGTTCGGATAGTTTGTCAACCACGGCTTTTCCGGCAGCCCGGCGGTGAGCTCGGTAATCGCCTTCGGCAACTCCTTGGCCGGACCGGAGGCCGGCTTGGCGGCGCTCGCCGCCGGCGCGGCCGTTGYGGCAGCAGGCGCCGTGAGCTTGGCGGCAGGTGCTTTGCCGGCGGCGGCCTTGCCGGCCTTTGCGGAGTTCTTGGCGGCGGACTTGGCATTTGCAGGTTCGGCGGCTGCTTCCGGTTTGGCGGCTGTCGTGGCAGGTGGGGCCTTGGCCGCACCGGCGGCTGCGGCCTTGGCCCTCGCTTTYGCCGGAGGCGTCGTCTTTGCTGCTTTTGCCACCTGTCCCTCCCTGCTTGATCTTGTTGTCACGCGTCGCGCTCGCTTGCCTGAGAAGCAACCTCCGCGCCCGCTGCGGCTTTCCCAAGAAAATCCGGCCTGCCACCTATGTATTGCCTCTATCGGCGGGGCTGCAAGTCTTGCCCCTGCGGCAGGACCGGGGAAAGATTGTCGCTCGACCATTCGACAGAATGCGGCCGGAAAAGACAGGCGCGCTGGTCGCGATTGGCCTCGTCCCCAACACTTTCATGGCAACGGGTGTTCCATCAACCATGCGGCAAGCGCGGGAAATTGCCGACCAGTGCGACCGGTCATGGCGGGCGCGGCACACAGCGCATTGAGAACGGCCTCCTCGGTCGCCTCGGCGGCGGCACGAAACGGCATGTCGATCCGATCTTCTGCCAGCTGTCGCACAGGCTGAAAGGCAGCTCCCGGCTCATGTGCCACCGGATCGGCCGTTGTGAAGCACAATGCGATATCGCCGCTGCCGTTGCCCCAGAACGCGCCAAGACGCGCCAGTCCGGCGCCCGCCCGTCGTGCCACGCGGCGAAGCTGCCGGTCCCCGAGCGGCAGGTCRGTGGAGAGGATGACGATGACCGAGCCCTTTTCCGGTTCCGCCGCTTCCCGCGGGTTTGGACGCCGGCCGTCCGGCAGCACGAGGTCGCCGGCCCGCCCGAAATTCGCCAGCACCAGGGCGCCTAGCACATAGTCGTGCTTCTCGATCCGCATCAGGCGCGARGCCGAGCCGATTCCGGCCTTGAAGCCGAAGGCGGTCATGCCGGTCCCAGCACCGACGGCGCCTTGCCGCACCTCGCCGCTCCTGGCGTCGGCGAGCGCCGCTTCGGCGTCAGCCGCCGTCACAGACATCGCCTGAATATCGTTGATCGCGCCGTCATTGCACTCGAAGACCAGCGGATTAACGGTGGAAGTCTTGCGCCCGATATCCGGATTTGCGGCTATCGCCCGGCGGATCAGCGTTTCGGCGCAGGCGGCGACGGAGAAGGTGTTGGTCAGCAGGATCGGCGTTTCGACGGTTCCCAGTTCGGCGACCTGCATGAGGCCTACGGACTTGCCGAAGCCGTTGATCACCTCGATGCCGGCCCGAACCTTTCGGCGGAAAAGATCGCCCTGATGCGGGAGAATGGCCGTGACGCCGGTGGCAAGCTCCTTGCCGTGCAGCGTATGATGGCCGACGGTCACTCCGCCGACATCGGTTATGGCGTTGAGCGGCCCTGGTGGCAGAAGACCGGCACCCAGGCCAAGATCGCGTGCTGGCGGCATGTCCGGAGCCTTTCCTCTTCACCGCTCTACTGCGCCCGGCCTTCTATTGGCCGCCCAGAAGAGCCTCTGTGCTTGCCTTCGATTGCCGAAGATTTCCCCGCGCGGCCCAGTACATAGACCGTCCCAGACTGAAGAAAACAGATTCTGTCGGCGACCTTGCCGGAATTCTTGCGTCGCACCGTGCCGGATAGCTCGTGCTGGCAACGGAAGACGGCGGCCGGCAACTCGACCTCAGATCCGTTCTATCGCGCGCTCGCTAGCAGGGGTCCGATCACCGATGATTTCTGCAAGGCCGCCCAGGCGGTAGCCTTGCTGAGCGAGGCCGACGGAGCTTCATGGAAGCGGAGGTCGGGCAGCACTTCGTCATTTCGGGATCGGAGAAAYCAATAAAAAAATGCGGTCGTTAACAATGTCGTGAGCGAAAAATTCTGCTCAATTTTTCTGCCATTCGCGCAAAATCCGGATTCTTTTCCTGCTTCCCGTGGGGTACGCAAACGAGGTGTTCCAAAGCCCGAGAAACGGTGCTTATATGCGCGCTTCGCGAGCCTGATAGAGGGGGCTTGGGAGAACATCAGGGAGTGCTCAATGAAAAAGACAATGACTTTTGCAGCCGCGTTGCTGGCTGCAAGCGTCCTGGGTGGCATGGCCAATGCAAAGWCGCTTGTCTATTGTTCGGAAGCGTCGCCGGCCAACTTCGATCCAGGTACGACGACGGGCGGTAACGACTTCGACGCCTCGTCGCGCACGGTCTATTCGCGTCTGGTCGAGTTCAAGCATGGCGGCACCGAGATCGAGCCCGGCCTTGCCGAAAAATGGGAAATCTCGGACGACGGCCTGGTCTATACTTTCCACCTGCGCAAGGGCGTGAAGTTCCAGACCACCGACTACTTCAAGCCGACCCGCGACCTCAATGCGGATGACGTGGTCTTCTCCTTCGACCGCCAGTTCGACAAGAAGAACCCGTGGAACGGCGAGAAGTATCTGCCGAACCTGACCTGGGACTACTACACCGGCATGGACATGCCGAAATATGTCGCCAAGTGGGAGAAGGTCGACGACCTCACCGTCAAGCTGACACTGACCGAGCCGAACGCGCCGATGCTGGCCAATCTCGGCATGGACTTCGCCTCGATCGTCTCGAAGGAATATGCCGACCAGCTCGAGAAGGAAGGCAAGATGGCCGACTTCTCGACCAAGCCGATCGGCACCGGCCCGTTCCAGTTCGTCGACTACCAGCTGGATTCGGTGATCCGCTACGCGGYCAACCCCGACTACTACAAGGGCAAGGAGAAGATTGATGATCTCGTCTTCGCCATCACGCCCGACGCGACTGCCCGCATCCAGAAGGTGCTGGCCGGCGAATGCGACGTCGCGCCCTATCCGAACCCGGCCGACATCGCCACCATCAAGGCCAACAAGGACGTCACCCTGCTCGACCAGGCCGGCCTCAACATCGGCTACATGAGCTACAACACCACGATCCCGCCGCTCGACAAGCCTGAGGTCCGTCATGCGCTCAACCAGGCGATCGACCGGCAAGCTCTGATCAAGGCGCTGTTCCAGGATGCCGGCGCCACGCCGGCCGAGAACCTGATCCCGCCGACCATGTGGTCGTGGAACAAGAACGTGAAGACCGACAGCTACAATCCGGAAGCGGCCAAGAAAGTGCTGGCCGATGCCGGTCTGAAGGAAATCCAGCTCTGGGCGGCCGACCGCGTTCGTCCTTACAACCCGAACTTCCAGCGCGCGGCCGAGCTGATCCAGGCCGACTGGGCCAAGGTCGGCGTCAAGGCGAACATCGTCAACTACGAGTGGACGAAGTACCGCGAGGAAGGCAAGAAGAAGGACCGTCCCGGCGCCTTCCAGATCGGCTGGACCGGCGACAATGGCGATCCGGACAACTTCTTCGCCACCCTCTTCGCCTGCTCGGCCATCGGCGTCTCGAACTACTCCAGCTGGTGCGACAAGGACTTCGAGGACCTGATCCAGAAGGCCAAGAAGACCAGCGACCAGGGCGAGCGCACCAAGCTCTATGAGCAGGCGCAGGAGATCTTCGYCAAGCAGGCGCCGGCCTTCCTGCTGGCTCACAGCCAGGTCTATGCAGTCGTTCGCAACAATGTGACCGGCTACAAGATGGACCCGCTCGGCATTCATCGCTTCGACGGTGTTGACAAGTCCGAATAATATTTGCGAACGGGGCGGCGCAATTGTGYGCCGCTCCACTTCACGATGATCAGATATCWCCTCAACAAGATCGCACTTCTGATCCCGACCCTCGTCGGCATCACCATCTGCGCCTTCGCCTTCGTTCGGCTGCTGCCCGGCGATCCGATCCTGGCCATGGCCGGCGAGCATGGCGTCACTCCCGCCCGATACGAGGAACTCAAGGAGCAGTTCGGCTACAACCTGCCGATCTGGGAGCAGTATGTGCGCTATGTCGGTGAGGTCGCCACCGGCGACTTCGGCGTCTCGATTTCGTCCAAGCGCCCGGTTCTCGAGGAGTTCAAGACGCTCTTCCCGGCGACGCTGGAGCTTTCCTTCTTCGCCATGATCGTCGCCATGGTGATCGGCATCCCGGCCGGCATATTCGCTGCCGTGAAGCGCGGCTCGTGGTTCGACCAGTCGCTGATGGGCACGGCCCTTGTCGGCTACTCCATGCCGATCTTCTGGTGGGGCCTGCTGCTCATCATCTTCTTTTCCGGCTATCTCGGCTGGACCCCGGTTTCGGGCCGCATGGGCCTGCAGTTCTTCCTGAAGCCGATCACCGGCTTCATGACCATCGACAGCGTCCTTTACGGCAAGTGGGACGCGCTGCGCTCGGCGCTCAGCCATCTCATCCTGCCCTCGATCGTGCTTGGCACCATTCCACTGGCGGTAATCGCGCGCCAGACGCGTTCGGCCATGCTCGAAGTGCTGGGCGAGGACTATGTCCGCACCGCCCGCGCCAAGGGCCTTTCTGCCGCCCGCGTCATCGGCGTGCATGCGCTGCGCAACGCGCTGATCCCGGTCGTCACCACCATCGGCCTGYAGGTYGRCACGCTGCTTGCCGGCGCCATCCTCACCGAAACCATCTTCGCCTGGYCGGGCATCGGCAAGTGGATGGTCGATTCCATTTTCAAGCGCGACTACGTCGTCGTGCAGTCAGGTCTGCTATTGATCGCGCTTATCGTCATGGCCGTGAACCTCATCGTCGACGTGTTTTATGCCGTCATCAACCCGCGCATCAGGGCCGCGTGATGAGCCAGTCGACCGAAATCGCCCCCATGGCCGCCGGCAGCCCGGACCGGCTGATCGGCTTCAAGACCTTCTGGCACTATTTCGCGGTGAACCGCGGCGCCGTCATCGGCCTTGCGATCTTCATCCTGCTGGTGCTGGCGGCGCTCTTTGCGCCGTTGCTCGCACCCTACGCACCGGACGTGCAGGACAAGGCCGCGTTCCTCAGGCCGCCGGCCTGGCAGACGGGCGGCAGCTCCGAGTACATCCTCGGCACCGACCCGGTCGGCCGCGACATCCTCTCGCGCCTGCTCTACGGCGCGCGCTTCTCGCTGCTGATCGGTGCCGTCGTCGTCTCGCTGGCGCTTGTCGGCGGCATCACGCTCGGCCTGCTCGCCGGCTATTTCCGCGGCTGGGTCGATGTCGTGATCATGCGCATCATGGACCTGATCCTCGCCTTCCCGTCGCTGCTGCTGGCGCTGGTTCTGGTCACCATCCTCGGTCCCGGCCTGTTCAATGCCATGCTGGCGATCGCGCTGGTGCTGCAGCCGCATTTCGCCCGTCTGGTACGCGCCGCGGTCATGGCCGAGAAAAGCCGCGAATACGTCGTGGCGGCGAAGGTCGCCGGTGCGGGACATCTGAGGCTGATGCTCGCCACCATCCTGCCAAACTGCCTGGCGCCGCTGATCGTCCAGGGCACGCTGTCCTTCTCCAACGCCATCCTGGAGGCGGCGGCGCTCGGCTTCCTCGGGCTTGGCGCGCAGCCGCCGACGCCGGAATGGGGCACCATGCTCGCCTCGGCGCGCGAGTTCATCCTGCGCGCCTGGTGGGTGGTGACTTTCCCGGGCCTTGCGATACTTATCACCGTGCTCGCCATCAACCTGATCGGCGATGGCCTGCGCGACGCGCTCGATCCGAAGCTCAGGAGGTCGTGATGGCATTGCTCGACATCCAGAACCTCGTCGTAGAATTCCAGACCGCGTCGGGTCCGTTCCGCGCCGTCGACGGCGTTTCGCYCCGTGTCGACGAGCGCGAGGTGCTCGCCATCGTCGGCGAGTCCGGCTCCGGCAAGTCGGTGTCGATGCTGGCGGTGATGGGCCTGCTGCCCTGGACGGCCACCGTCACTGCCGACCGGATGACCTTCAACGGCCGCGATCTCCTGAAGATCAGCGCGGCCGAGCGCCGCAAGATCATCGGCAAGGACATTGCCATGATCTTCCAGGAGCCGATAGCCAGCCTCAATCCGTGCTTCACCGTCGGCTTCCAGATCGAGGAAGTTCTGCGCTTCCACATGGGCATGGACAAGGCCCAGCGCCGGGCGCGGGCCATCGAGCTCTTCAAGCAGGTCGGCATTCCGGAACCGGCGGAGCGGCTCAACTCCTTCCCACATCAGATGTCGGGCGGCCAGTGCCAGCGCGTCATGATCGCGATGGCGATCGCCTGCAACCCGAAGCTCCTGATCRCTGACGAGCCGACGACGGCGCTGGACGTCACCATCCAGAAGCAGATCCTCGATCTCCTGGTCTCGCTGCAGGCCAAGTACGGCATGGGCCTGATCATGATCACCCACAATATGGGCGTGGTCGCCGAGACCGCTGACCGCGTCATCGTCCAGTATAAGGGCCGCAAGATGGAAGAGGCCGACGTCTTGTCGCTGTTCGAGAGCCCGAAGAGCAACTACACACGCGCGCTGCTGTCGGCGCTGCCGGAGAACGCCGTCGGCGACCGGCTGCCGACGGTCTCTGACATGCTGTTCGAGCCGGCGCCCTCGGAATCTGGTGCATGACTGGGGCTGGCGCATGACCAAGGTTGTCGAAGGCAAGAATGTCAAACGCGACTACCATGTAGGCGGCGGCCTGTTCCGCCCTTCGCGCACAGTCCATGCGGTCAAGGGCGTCTCCTTCAGTGTAGAGAAGGGCAAGACGCTGGCGATCGTCGGCGAAAGCGGCTGCGGCAAGTCCACGCTCGCCCGCATCATCACGCTGATCGATCCGGCGACGTCAGGCGAGTTGTTCATCGACGGCAACAGGGTCGACATCGCCAAGGACGGGTTGACCAAGGAGATGCGCCGCAAGGTGCAGATCGTCTTCCAGAATCCTTACGGGTCGCTCAACCCGCGTCAGAAGATCGGCGATGTTCTCGGCGAGCCGCTGCTCATCAACACCGACAAGACGGCCGAGGAACGGCGCGACCTTGCGATGAAGATGYTGAAGAAGGTCGGCCTCGGACCGGAACACTACAACCGCTATCCGCACATGTTCTYGGGCGGCCAGYGCCAGCGCATCRCCATYGCCCGCGCGCTGATGCTGAACCCGAGCCTGCTGGTGCTGGACGAGCCGGTCTCGGCGCTCGACCTTTCCGTGCAGGCGCAGGTGCTCAACCTGCTMGCCGACCTTCAGGACGAGTTCCAGCTGACCTATGTCTTCATCAGCCACGACCTCTCGGTGGTGCGCTACATCGCCGACGACGTGATGGTGATGTATTTCGGCGAGGCGGTCGAATACGGCTCGCGCGACGAGGTCTTCTCGGCCCCCAAGCACAGCTACACCAAGACGCTCTTCGCCGCGACGCCGCGCGCCGACATCGACAGCATTAAGGCGAGGCTGGCGAAGAAGGCGGCCTGATGCTGAAGCAGCCGCGCCCCTACCTCCCCTTGTGGGGAGGTCGGACCGAAGGTCCGGGGTGGGGGTAAGCGCTCAGATCACGACAGCTTGGCGATAATCGCCCGCAGCGCCTCACCAAACCGGCGCACCTCAGCCACCGTGTTGTAATGCACCAGCGAGGCGCGGATGGCGCCGCTGTCCATCGAGAGGTTGAGCCGCTTCATCAGGCGTGGCGCGTACATGTGGCCGTCGCGGATGCCGATCTGCAGGGCGGCCATCTCCTCGACGATTCGTTGCGGCGAGAGCTTGCCGATGTTGAAGCAGAAGGTCGGCACGCGTTCATGGATGCGTGCCTCGTCGGCAACGCCGTAGATCGTCGCCCCACAGTCTTTCAGCACCTTCAGCATCTCGCGCGCCAGCATCAGCTCGTAATCGCGGATAGCGTTCATGCCTGCCACGATGTTGTCGCGGCGCGAGCRGTTGTTCTGGGCCAAGAAATTGCGGCCGACCGATTCCAGATAGCGGACCGCTGCGTCCATGYCGGAGACGTTCTCGTAGATGAAGGTGCCGGCCTCGACCTTGTAGGGCGGCTCGTCCGGAATGAAATCCTCGCGGAAGGTCGGCAGCCGCTTCAGCGTTTCGAAGCGGCCCCACAGGAAGCCCATATGCGGCGAGAAATTCTTGTAGCCGGAGCAGACGAGGTAGTCGCAGTTCCAGGYCTGCACGTCGATCAGCCCGTGCGGGCCGTAGTGCACGCAGTCGAGGAAGACTTCGGCGCCGGCCGCATGCGCGATCTTGGCGACCGCGGCGACATCGACGATCGAGCCGATCGAATGCGCCGTCACCGTGCAGGCGACGAGCCGGGTGYGGTCCGAGACCAGCGGCTTGAGGTCATCGACATGCAGGTTGCCGTCCTCGCGCATGCGCCACCATTTGAACTTGGCGCCGGCCTGCTCCAGCGCCAGCCATGTGGCGATGTTGGCGTCATGGTCCATGTCGGTGATGACGATCTCGTCGCGTTCCGAAAGCATCTGGCCGATGCCGAGGCTGACAAGGCGGATGAACGAGGTGGCGTTCATGCCGAAGCAGATCTCGGACGGGCTGTAGGCGTTGATCAGCAGCGCCACGCTTTCGCGCGCTTCGGCGACCGACTGGTCGACGGTGACGCTGCGGCCATAGCGGCCGCCGCGCTGCACGTTGTGCCCGACCAAATGGTTGGTCACCGCGTCGAGCACGCTTTGCGGGATCTGCGCGCCGGCGGCGTTGTCCATGAAGATGAACTCGCCTGCCTGCTTGAGCGCCGGAAACATGGCGCGGATTTTTTCGACCGGGAACGAAGCGGCGCTGTCTTGCGCTTTCGAAACATGGTGCTGGTTCACGGGCGTCTCCTTCAATTCCTGAATGCTGTGCTGGGGAGGGTTAGTGCGCGCCGGACTGGGCCTTGCCGCGCTCTTCGAGGTAGCCGACCAGCCGCACCAGCGGCCAAAGGAAGGCGAGATAGATGATCGCGGCGCCGATCAAGGGCGTCGGATTGGCCATCAGCGCCTGCGCGTCGGTCGCCTGCTTCAGAAGGTCGGRCATCGCCACGACGGAGGCGAGCGCGGTGTCCTTGAACACCGAGACGCAATTGCTGGTGAGCGGCGGGATGACGACCCGGATCGCCTGCGGCAGGATCACTTTGCGCATGGCGACCCAAAAGGGCAGGCCGAGTGCGGAGGCCGCCTCGAACTGGCCCTTCGGGATGTTCTGGATGCCGGCGCGGCAGACTTCCGCGGTGAAGGCGGCGAGCACCAGCGACAGCGCTAACGCTGCGGATGCGAAGGACGAGAGCCGGATGCCGATAAAGGGCAGGGCGTAATAAATCAGGATCAGCACCACCAGGATCGGCAGCGCACGGAACATGTCGATGTAAAGCGTCGCCAGCCGCCTCAGCGGCTTCGGCGCGTAGAGCCGCACCAGGCAGACCGCCAGCCCGGCGATGGTGCCGAAGATGATCGCGGCGCAGCCGAGCAGGATGGTGTTGCCGAGCCCCCGAATGAGGATCGGAAAGGATCGGACCAGGATGCCCCAGTTGAAGAAGGTGTCGATCAGTTCCATCGGCGCTCACCGTGAGACGAGGCCCGCCTCGTCGGCGCGGACCCGAGAAGCGGGAGCGCCAGCTTGTCGCCGGCGCTCCCGTCGATGATCATCATTTGCCGGCTTATTGCGGGATCGGGCCGGGCGTCAMTGTGCTGGTGCCGGTTTCCGGATCGACGCCGAACCACTTCTTGTGGATCGCGGCCATGGTGCCGTCCTTCTTCATGGCGGTGATGRCGTCGTTGACCTTTTCGAGCAGCGGATGGCCTTTCTTGGTCATCATCGCGAAGCGCTCGCCGGTCGGGATGCGCACCAGGATCTTCAGCGCCGGCATCTGCTTGATGGCGAAGAGGAAGCCGGCGAGCTCGCCGGCGCCGCCGTCTATGCGGCCGTTCTGCACATCGAGCAGCAGGTCCTGCTGGGCGTTGTAGCTCTTGGTTTCGGCAACGCCGAGCTTGGCGGCGTTTTCCTTCATGTAGGCCTCGCCGGTCGAGCCGGCGATGACGCCGATGGTCTTGCCCTTCAGGTCGTCGAGCGACTTGATGGCGGAGTCCGCCTTGCCGACAATGGTGCCGTCGCTGTCGTAATAGGCCTGCGTGAAGCCCTGGTTCTGCAGACGCTCCTTGGTGACCGAGATCGAGGAGACGGCAAAGTCGATGCGGCCCGAAGCGGTCGCCGCGAACAGCGCCTGGAAGCCGAGATCCTGGAATTCGACATCGGCGCCGATGCGCTTGGCGACATCGTTGGCGACGTCGATCTCAAAACCTTCGAAGCCGCCGGAATCGGTCTTGTATTCCCATGGCGGATTGGCCGGATAGGCGCCCACCATGATCTTGTCGGCAAAGGCAGGCGCCGCGAAGGCGACACCCGCGGCGATGACCATCCCAATCAATCCTAGACGTTTCAGCATTGTGCTTCCCTCTGGTTCGGCCACATCGAATGTGACGCATTCTCCTCTTCCGCCCCTTTCGGCGCCCAACTCCCAGGCGCCGCAGGCGAGGCGGTGCCTGCAATCAGGATGCGCGGCGATGCCGCGAACCGATATGTGCTTTGAGCCGCGCGATGAGCGCATCGACCGCCGTCTCGGTGGTGACCATGCCCGGCGACAGCCTCAGCGTCGTGCCGCGCGCATCGCAGTAAAGCCGCTCGTTGCGCAGCGCCGCGACGACCTTCGCGGCCTCGACGCCTTGCGGCAGGCCGAGCATGACGCTGCCGCCGCGCTCCCCGGAATCGAGCGGCGAACGGACCTGCCAGCCGTTCTCCAATGCGGCGCCGGTGATGCGCTCGACGAGCGCCGCATTCTGCGCGCGGATGGCGTCGATGCCGGTCGCTTCCACCCACTCCAGTCCGGGTAGCGAGGCGACGCTTGCCAGGATCGCCGGCGTGCCGTGGTCGAAGCGCCGCGCATCGTCGGCGTAGGTGAATGCATCGAGATCCCAGGAGAACGGGTTCGGTTGGCTGAACCAGCCGCGCAGCTCCGGCCGGCAGGTCGCCAGAACGTCGGGTGCTACTTGCAATATGCCGGCGCCAGAGGAACCGCACAGCCATTTGAGCGAGGTCGAGACGACAAAGTCGACCGGCGTCGCGGCAACCGAGAACGGTGCAACGCCGACACCCTGCGTGATGTCGACGCCGACAATGCTGCCCATGGCGCGCCCATGCGCGGCGAGCCGTTCCACGTCACAGCGATGCGATGCCGTCGAGGTGACGAAGGTGATGAGCGCAAGCCCGACATCCGCCTGCCAGCGGGAAATAAAATCGTCGTCGCGCACCCAGCTTCCGCCGGGTCGCAGCGGCACGGTGTCGAGCGTGAAGCCGAAACGCTCGGCCAGCCCCGCGAGCAGGAAATGCAGGCTCGGAAAACAGTCGGCAGCCACCAGCAGGCGCTTTCCCGCCAGGCGCTCGGCCGRCAGCGCGCCGATCAGGCTGTAGAGCGCTGAGGTGACATTCTCGGCCGTGGTCAGCGTGCCTTGCGGYGCCTCGATCAGCCGTGTCCAGGCATCGATGAAGCGTTGTCGTGCGGCAAGCGCCGCCGGCCACTGGCCGTCATCTTCCGCCGACCAGATGCCCGAGAACTCCGCCAGCGCGGCGGCCATCCGCTCGGCCTTGCCGGGGAAAGTGCCGATCGAATGATAGAGAAAATAGCCGGACATAGGCTGTCTCGCTCCATTGTGATCATGTGATCACAAAACCGGGCATGGATCAATCGTTGCAGCCGAAGGAAATGCGGAACGGCGCGTTAAAATCCGGCGGTTCTTTTTGGTCCAGGAAGCCGCTGCATCGCACACTGTGGGGATTGGCCGAAGCGCCTCTCGACGTTGTGGAGGCTTCAGCCAATTCCGAGGCGCTGCGATGGCTGAGCGAGACAAGCCGTGAAACCTCGGCGGACGACATGTTGCGACCTGCCGGAACGCCTTATCGGGACTGGTCGTCAGGGTGTCCGGCCGAAGGCGGCGAAGTCGACCGGCTTGGGCTCGGGCACGTCCGGGCAGATCGTGCGCAGGGTCGCTTGAGTCGCGGTGATGTCGGCCAGCACTTCGTCGCGGGCGCGCACGTAATCCCTGTCCTTCAGCGCCGCGATAATCGCGACATGCCTACCCGAGGGCTCCATGGTGCCGGAACGCATCAGCGGCGCGACATGGTTGGAGAGCAGCCGCATATAGGGGCCGAAGCGCAGCCACAGCGTCTCGATCAGCTGGAACAGCACGTCGGAGCCGGAGGCGCGATAGATGGTGAAGTGGAACTGCTGGTTCTTGGCGATCAGCTCGTAGATGCTGCCGTCGCGGCCGATCGCCTGCTGGTCGTCAGTGACCCTTTGCAAGGAGGCGATCTCGGTCGCGGTCAGGCGCGGCGCGCCGAGCTCGGCGGCCAGCCCTTCGACGGCGAGCCGGGCCCGGCAGAGGTCGTCGAGCCGGGCGCGCGTCACCACCGGCACGCAGGCCGAGCCGTTCGGCGAGATTTCCAGCGCGTTCTCCGCCGCCAGCCGCCGCAGCGCCTCGCGCACCGGCATGTTCGACGTGCCGAAAGCCTCGGCGAGCGAAGCGATGGTCAGCACTTGCCCAGGATCGAAACTGCCGACCATCAAGGCATGGCGAAGCTGCTGGTAGACGCCATCCTGGACGGTGATGCGTCCCGATACCGGTTCGAAGCCCAGAGCCACGCTTTTGCTTTCCTTGGATGYCGACAAGGCCTATGTGCGAAGAAATGCGAAACCTGCCCACCGAAGCGGGCGTGATCATCTGATCACAGAATGGGCGAAGAGCCAAGGCGCTTGCAAGTTGGGAATCGTCTGAGGAGAACCGCGTCATCCTTTGAAACGTTGGCGCCGCCCCTCATCGGCCTGCCGGCACCTTCTCCCCGTATAGTGACGGGGGAGAAGGTGGCTGGCCGCAGCCTCTGCGTCCTTCCTGCAATGCTGGCGATTGGCGAAATCGGCAATGAGAGCGCCGCTCTCCCCGTCACTATACGGGGAGAGGATGCCGGCAGGCAGGTGAGGGGCGGCGCCAGCATCGAAAATTTGCCGCCTAAGTTGAGAGCATTCGGATCCCTATCGATGGGACCAAAGCTCCGTAGCTCGTCTCACTCCGGGATAACCGCCATGGCCTGGATCTCCACCTTGGCGCGGTCCTCGACCAGCGCCACCACCTGCATGGCGGCCATCGCCGGAAAATGCCGGCCGATGACGGCGCGGTAGGCCTCGCCGATCCCCTTGAGGTTGGCCAGATATTCAGCCTTGTCGGTGAAATACCAGGTCATCGAGGTGATGTGCTGCGGCTCGCCGCCCGCTTCGGCCAGCACCGCGACGATGTTGGCGAGAGTCTG
>NZ_MDFL01000116.1 GCF_001854785.1 Mesorhizobium sp. ORS 3428 | reverse complement strand
CCCCGTCACTATACGGGGAGAGGATGCCGGCAGGCAGGTGAGGGGCGGCGCCAGCATCGAAAATTTGCCGCCTAAGTTGAGAGCATTCGGATCCCTATCGATGGGACCAAAGCTCCGTAGCTCGTCTCACTCCGGGATAACCGCCATGGCCTGGATCTCCACCTTGGCGCGGTCCTCGACCAGCGCCACCACCTGCATGGCGGCCATCGCCGGAAAATGCCGGCCGATGACGGCGCGGTAGGCCTCGCCGATCCCCTTGAGGTTGGCCAGATATTCAGCCTTGTCGGTGAAATACCAGGTCATCGAGGTGATGTGCTGCGGCTCGCCGCCCGCTTCGGCCAGCACCGCGACGATGTTGGCGAGAGTCTGYCGAACCTGGCCGACGAAGTCGTCGGTCTCGAATTTGCATTCGGCGTTCCAGCCGACCTGGCCGCCGATAAAGACAAGCCGCCCACRCGCCGCCACGCCATTGGCGTAGCCGATCGGTTTGGCCCAGCCTTCAGGCTGCAGGATCGTGTGCATGTCTAGCCTCCCCCGAACTCGAATGCGATTCGCAAGTCTTACGCCGCTCCCATGACCTGCCTGGCGATCACCACCTTCTGCACGTCGGAGGCGCCTTCATAGATGCGCAGCGCCCGGATCTCGCGATAGAGGCTCTCGATGATGTGGCCCTTGCGCACGCCGTCGCCGCCATGCAGTTGCACCGCCTTGTCGATCACCTCTTGCGCGCGGTCGGTGGCGAAGAGCTTTGCCATTGCCGCTTCCCGCGTCACCCGCGCGGCGCCCATGTCCTTGGTCCAGGCGGCGCGATAGATGAGCAGGGCCGCGGCGTCGACATCGAGCGCCATGTCGGCGATATGGCCCTGCACCATCTGCAGCTCCGCCATCGGCGCGCCGAACAGCTTGCGCTCGGCCGCCCGCTTGATGCTTTCATCCAACGCTCTTCGAGCGAAGCCAAGCGCCGCCGCGCCGACCGTCGAACGGAAGACGTCGAGCACCGACATCGCGATCCGAAAACCGTCGCCGGGCTTGCCGATCAGGGCAGAAGCCGGAACGCGCACATTGTCGAACGACAGCCGCRCCAGCGGATGCGGAGCGATCACTTCCAGCCGTTCGGCAATGCCCAGGCCTTTCGCATCGGCCGGCACGATAAAGGCGGAAATCCCTTTGGCGCCCGGCGCATCGCCGGTGCGGGCGAAGACGGTGTAGAGGTCGGCAATGCCGCCATTGGAGATCCAGGTCTTTTCACCGGAGAGCACGTAGTCGTCGCCATCGCGGACCGCCGACATCTCCATATTGGCGACGTCCGAGCCTGAGCGCGGCTCCGAGAGCGCGAAAGCGGAAATCGCCTGGCCGGCCCGCGTCTTTGCCAGCCACCGCTGCTGGTCAGGTGTGCCGAACAGCGAAACCGCCCCGGTGCCCAATCCCTGCATGGCAAACGCGAAGTCGGCGAGCCCGTCATGGCGGGCCAGTGTTTCGCGGGTGATGCAGAGCGTGCGCACATCGAGCGGCACGGGAGTCTCGGTATCGATCGCCGTTGGCTTCAGCCAGCCGTCACGGCCGAGCATCGCCACCAGCTCGCGGCAGGCGGCGTCGACGTCGTGATGATCGATCGGCAGGTTCTTCGCGCACCAGGCGTCCAGCTGTTCAGCGAGTTCGCGGTGGCGGTCTTCGAAGAAGGGCCAGTTGAGGAAGGAGCGGTCAGGCATTCAGATCCCCTCCTGCGCCCCGTTCCTTCACACCCCCCTCTGTCCTGCCGGACATCTCCCCCGCAAGGGGGGAGATTGGCAGCTTCGATCTCCCCGCCCACCCTTTGACGCTGGTGATAGGCGAAAGCGCTGCAATCAGCTGATCTCCCCCCTTGCGGGGGRGATGGCCGGCAGGCCAGAGGGGGGTGCCTGGGCGAAAACCGGTCATGCTAGTTCCCCTCAAACACCGGCTTTTCCTTCGCCACGAACGCCTTGTACGCCCGTTCGAAATCGCCGGTCTGCATGCAGATCGCCTGTGCCTGCGCTTCCGCCTCGATCGCCTGGTCGAGACCCATCGACCATTCCTGGTTGAGCTGCGTTTTGGTGATGCTATGCGCGAAGGTCGGGCCGGAGACGATGCGCGCTGCAAGATCGAGCGCGTCGGCCTCGAGCGCAGCGGGCTCGACAAGGCGATTGTAGAAACCCCAGCGCTCGCCTTCGGCGGCGCTCATGGTGCGGCCAGTGTAAAGCAGCTCGGCAGCGCGGCCCTGGCCGATGATGCGCGRCAGGATCGCGCAGGCCCCCATGTCGCAGCCGGCGAGGCCGACGCGGGTGAACAGGAAGGCGGTCTTTGCCTCCGGCGTTGCGATGCGGATGTCGGAAGCCATGGCGATGATGGCGCCGGYGCCGACGGCAACACCGTCGACCGCGGCGATGATCGGCTTGCCGCAGTTCAGCATCGCCTTCACGAAATCGCCGGTCATGCGCGTGAAGGCGAGCAGCGCCTTCATGTCCATCTTGACCAGCGGCCCTATGATGTCGTGGACATCGCCGCCCGAGCAGAAATTGCCGCCATTGGGCAGGAACACCACGGCATCGATATCGTCCGCATAGACGAGCGCGCGAAACGTGTCGCGAAGCTCGGCATAGCTGTCAAAGGTCAGCGGATTCTTCCGCTCGGGCCGGTCGAGCCAGATTTTCGCGACCTTGCCTTCGACATCCCACAGAAAGTGCTTCGGCTTGAAATTGGCCATGGCGCTCATTCGCGTCCCTCCCAATTGCTGCGGAACGACTTCAGCATGCCGGTCAGACTCCGCGCCTCGTCCTCGCTGACATTGCCGAGCAACTCGCCGATCCAGGCCTCATGCGCCGCAGCCATCACCGCGAAGGCCTTCGTGCCTTCCTCGGTCAGCCGCACCATCGAGGTTCGGCGGTCGCCGTTGCGGYGCGCACGCGTCACCAGGCCTTCGGAAACCAGTCGGTCGACGATCCCCGTCACATTGCCGTTCGACACCAGAAGGAAGCTCGACAGGTCGCTCATYAGCATGCCTTCCGGCGACCGGTAGAGCGCCGCCATCACATCGAAGCGCGGCAGCGTGGTGTTGAATTCGCTCTTCAGCCGTTCGCGGAGCTCGGCCTCGATGGTGCGCGAGGCGCGCAACAGCCTGATCCAGAGGCGCAGCCTGTCCTTGCCGGGGCCGGAGCGCGCGGGCAGGGGACCGGCTACCATGTCTCGCCTCCCGACACCGAGATCGCCTGCCCGGTGATCGATCGCGCGGCATCGCCGCAGAGCCAGAGCACCGCTGCTGCGACCTCGTCAGGCTGGATGAAGCGCCCCTGCGGGTTCGTTGCCGCAAGGCTGGCGCGTGCGTCATCGGCGGAGCGGCCTGTCTTCTCGACGATGCGTTGGATGGATTCTTCCAGCATGTCGGTCTCCACGAAGCCTGGGCAGACGGCGTTGACGGTGATGCCTGACTTTGCGGTTTCGGCGGCCAAAGCCCGCATCAGCCCGATCACACCATGCTTGGCCGCCACATAGGGCGCGACATAGGCATAGCCTTTCAGGCCGGCGGTCGAGGCGACGAAGACGATGCGGCCGGCTTTCCGCTCGAGTATGCCTGCCAGCGCCGGCTGCACCGTCAGGAACGCCCCGGTCAGGTTGACATCGAGCGTGCGCTGCCAGTCGGCCAGCRCGGTCTTGTGTGCCGGCGCGCTGCCGGCCATGCCGGCATTGACGACAACGATGTCGAACGGTCCGCGCGCTGCCCCCGCTTTCTCGTAGAGGGTCGCCATTTCGGCCTCGTCGGTCACATCGGCGGCGATCGCGAAGATGCGGTCATTCCCTTTCGCGACCTCGGCAAGGGCGGTCTCGCGCCTCCCGCATATGGTGACGGCGACGCCAGCTTCCGCCAGCGCCAGCGCGATCGCGCGGCCGACGCCGGAGCCGCCGCCRGTGACCAGGGCGTGTCGGCCGGCGATCATGACTTAATCCTCGAGTCTTGGCGTTGCCCCTCACCCTTACCCTCTCCCCGTGAAGAACGAGGAGAGGGGATCACCAGCGCTAGAGCGCACCCCTTCTCCCCGTCCTCCACGGGGAGAAGGTGCCGGCAGGCGGATGAGGGGCGGCGCCGACGTGAAAACATAAAAGCCCTCATACCTTCAGCCCCGCCGCTGCTTCGCGTTCGGCCAGGCGGTAGATCTGGTCGCGTCCACGCAGATAGGGATCCGGCCATTTGACGCCGCGGTCGCCGAGCGCCACCGCCGCATGCAGCGTCCAATAGGGGTCGGTGAGATGCGGCCGCGCCAGCGCCACCAGATCGGCACGCCCGGCCATCAGGATCGAGTTGGCATGGTCCGGCTCGTAGATGTTGCCGACCGCCATCGTCGCCATGCCGACCTCGTTGCGGATGCGGTCGGAGAACGGCGTCTGGAACATGCGGCCGTAGACCGGCTTGGCGGCGATGGTGGTCTGGCCGGCCGAGACGTCGCAGAGGTCGACGCCGGCCTGATGCAGCAACCTCGCGATCTCGACAGCGTCGGCCGGCGTAACACCTTCGATGCCCACCCAGTCATTGGCCGAGATGCGCATCGAGATCGGCTTCCCAGCCGGCCACACGGCGCGCACCGCGCGGAAGATCTCCAGAGGATAGCGCATGCGGTTTTCCAGCGAGCCGCCATACTCGTCGGTGCGCCTGTTGGTCAGCGGCGTGATGAAGGAGGAGAGCAGATAGCCGTGCGCGGCATGAATCTCCAGCATGTCGAAGCCGCAGCGTTCGGCCATCTCGGCTGAGGCGACGAACTGGTCGAGCACCATGTCCATGTCGGCGCGATCCATCGCCTTCGGCACCTGGTTCTGCGGCGACCACGGGACAGCGGACGGCGCCATCACCTGCCAGTTGCCGGTGAGCAGCGGCTCGTCGGTGCCTTCCCAGCCGAGGCGGGTCGAGCCCTTGGGGCCGGAATGGCCGATCTGGGCGCAGATCTTGGCCTCGGTCTCAGCATGCACGAAATCGACCAGCCGCTTCCAGGCGACTTCATGCTCGGGCTTATAGAAGCCGGTGCAGCCGGGCGTGATGCGCCCCTCGGGGCTGACGCAGGTCATCTCGATATAGACCAGCCCCGCGCCGCCCTTGGCGCGCTCGGCATAATGCGCGAAGTGCCAGTCGGTCGGACAGCCGTCGACCGCCTTGTACTGCGCCATCGGCGAGACGACGATGCGGTTGGCGAGCGCCATGTCGCGCAGCCTGAACGGTGCGAACATCGGCGCGCGGCGCAGCATGTTGCCGCCGGCGCCGGCCTTGCGCTGGAACCATTCCTCGGCGCCCGCCAGCCATTCGGCATCGCGCAGTCTGAGGTTCTCGTGGCTGATGCGCTGCGAGCGGGTGAGCAGCGAATAGTTGAACTGCACCGGATTGAGGCCGAGATAGCGCTCRACCTCCTCGAACCATTCGAGCGAGTTGCGCGCCGCCGACTGCAGCTTCAGCACCTCGGTGCGCCGCGCATCCTCATATTTGCGGAAGGCCGCTTCCAGGTTCGGCTCGGTTTCGACATAGTCGGCGAGGGCCACGGCACTTTCCAGCGCGAGCTTGGTGCCGGAGCCGATCGAGAAATGCGCTGATGCCGCGGCATCGCCCATCAGCGCCAGATTCTTGTACGACCAGCGCTCGCACAAAACGCGCGGGAAATTGATCCAGGCCGATCCGCGAATGTGGTTGGCGTTGGTCATCAGCGGATGGCCGCTGAGATGCTTTTCGAAGATGCGCTCGCAGACCGCGATGGATTCCTGCTGCGTGATCTGGCCGAAGCCGAAGCGCTCCCAGGTCTCTTGGCTGCATTCGACGATGAAGGTCGCGGTCTCRCTGTCGAACTGGTAGGYATGCGCCCACACCCAGCCATGCTCCGTCTTCTCGAAGATGAAGGTGAAGGCGTCGTCGAATTTCTGCGTGGTGCCGAGCCACACGAACTTGCATTTGCGGGTGTCGATATCGGGCTTGAAGACATCGGCGAAAGTGGCGCGGGATTTCGAGTTCAGCCCGTCGGACGCGACCACCAGGTCATGCGTTTCCATGAAAGGCCTGGGGTCCGAAATCTCGGTCTCGAACATCATCTTGATCCCGAGCTCGCGCGCCCGCCGCTGCAGCAGGATCAGCAGCCGCTTGCGGCCGATGCCGCAGAAGCCGTGGCCGGTCGAAACCGTGCGCACGCCGTCATGGATGACGGCGATGTCGTCCCAATAGGCGAAATGCTTCTTGATCCAGACGGCGCTGACCGGGTCGTTCCTGGTCAGGTTCTCCAGCGTTTCGGCCGACAGAACCACGCCCCAGCCGAACGTGTCGTCCGGCCGGTTGCGCTCGTAGACCGTCACCTCATGCGCGGCGTCGCGCAGCTTCAGCGAGATGGCAAAGTAGAGTCCGGCCGGGCCGCCGCCGAGAACCGCAACCTTCATGTCTTGCGATCTCCTCTTCGCATCCGGAACCGCCGACTAGGGCCCGCGGTTCCGATCATCAGTATCGCGCCGGCCGACAATTATTTCAAGCTTGAAGTTTCATGATTGAACAATTGCATGCACGCGTAGGGGACCAGCTTACTTGGCCGGATCCTTGGGGCTCCACAGCACCGTCTCGGCGCCCTTCTCGTAGGCCATGCCTTGCGGGTAACTGWTCGCTTCCAACTGCAGGCCCCAGGGTGCCTGGAAATAGAGGATGGTCTGGCCGGCGGCCGGYCCTTCCTTGACTGGCAGCGGTCCCATCCTGGTCTTCACGCCCTTGGCGTCGAGATAGGCTTTCGCGGCCGCGACGTCGTCGACATAGAAGGCGATGTGGAAGCCGCCGATGTCGCTGTTCTTCGCCTGCAGGTCCTTCTGGTCGGGTGCTGTGTATTTGAACAATTCGATGTTCGATCCCGAGCCGCAGCGGACCATGGTGATCTCCTCGATCACCGCTTTCGGATCGACGCCGAGCAGGTCCTGCATGAAGGTGCCTTTGTCGCCGGAAAACGGGCCGAAGGACATCGCCTTCTTGCAGCCGACGACATCGGTGAAGAAATCGACGGCCTCTTTCATGTCGGGCACGGTGATGCCGGTGTGGTCGTGCCCGCGCATGCCTGGGATCGAATCCGCCGAGGCAGCTCCCATTGAGCCGAGCACGATTGCGGCAAGCATCATGCCGCGGGTCGCGTAGTTCATGTCACCCTCCGTTCGCGGGCTGACTTCGCCACCTTGCACGTCCGAGGCCCRCTGTTCGGCGTGCGGGATGAACAGCGACCTATGCAGGCGCCTTGGGCGGCGGCTGCAGCCAGTCCGCGTCGATCTCGGGCAGCGGAATGGCGGCGAGCAGGTCGCGCGTGTAGGCCTCCTTCGGGTTGCCGAACAGCGCGTCGGTGGCGCTGGCTTCGACGATCCTGCCTTCGCGCATGACGATCACCTGCTGGCAGAGCCGCCGGATCACCGACAGGTCATGGCTGATGAAGGCGACCGTAAGCCCCATCTCGGCCGCGAGCTTTTCCAGCAGGGTCAGGATCTGCGCCTGCGTCGAGACGTCGAGGCCGGAGACGATCTCGTCAGCCAGCACAAATTTCGGCGACAGCGCCAGCGCGCGCGCAATGCCGACGCGCTGCCGCTGGCCGCCCGACAGCTCGTGACGGTAGCGGTTGGCGAAATTCTGCGGCAGGCCAACGCGATGCAAGGCCTCAGCGACGCGCTCCTTCAGCCTGTCGCCAAGCCCGTTTTGCCTCAGCGGCGCGGCGATGATGTTGAAGATCGTGTGCCGCGGATTGAGCGAGGACATCGGGTCCTGGAAGATCATCTGCAGGTCGCGGCGCAGCGGCCGGAGCTCGGTATCCGACAGACGGCTGATGTCGCGCCCCCCGAAGTTGATTGAGCCGGCGCTCGGCTCGATCAGGCGCACCAGGGCGCGGCCGAGCGTCGACTTGCCCGAGCCGGACTCGCCGACGATGCCTGTGACCGATCCTTTCGGCAGGTCGAGATCCAGCCCTTTCAGGATCTCGACGAGCGGCGCGCGGCCGATCAGTGGTTTGCGCGTCATGTCGGGCAGCGCCACCTTCAGCCCGCGCACGGAAAACAGCGGCTCAGCCATGGCTTGGCCTCCAGGCCTTGTCGGCGGCGGCGATCTCCGCCGTCAGCCCGGCAAGCACGGCCTCGTCCACCGGCTTCAGCGAAGCGTATGGATCAGTGTAGCGCGGCGTCGCCGCCATCAGCGCCCGCGTGTAGGGGTGCTGCGGCGCGGCGAAGAGCTGAGCGGTCTCGGCTTCCTCCACCACCTTGCCGGCATAGAGCACCGACACTTTCTGGCTGATCTTGGCGACCACACCGAGGTCGTGGGTGACGAACAGGATAGCCGTGCCGTGATCGCGCTGCAATTGCGCGATCAGCCGCAGAATCTGCTTCTGCACCGTCACGTCCAGCGCCGTCGTCGGCTCGTCGGCAACGATCAACCTTGGCTCCGCCGCGAAGGCGGCAGCGATCAGCACGCGCTGGCGTATGCCGCCGGACAGCTCATGCGGATAGCTTCTGAGCACGCGCTCGGGATCGCGGATCTGCACCTCGTCCAGCAACTGGCGGATGCGCTTGTCGGCCCTCTCGCCGCTCCAGCCGAGGATGCGCACAAGCCGGTCGGTCATCTGCGGGCCGATGCGGCGCGACGGGTTGAGCGCGGTGAGCGGGTCCTGCGGGATCAGYGCCGTGCGCGCACCGATCAGCGTCCGCCGCGCCTTTGCGTCGAGCCGGCCGAGATCCTCGCCTTCGATCAGCATCTCGCCTTCGACGATGCGCACGCTTTTCGGCAGCACGCCGAGCACCGCCTTGCCGATCATCGTCTTGCCGGCGCCGCTCTCGCCGACCAGTGCCCGCACCTCGCCGGACTGGACCGTGAGCGAGACCGAGCGCAGCACGCGCTGGCCGTTGGGCAGCACGGCGCTCAAGGCGCGGATTTCGAGGCAGAGTTTTGCGACGGCGCTCATCGCAGCACCGGATCGAAGCGCGCCTTCAATCCCTCGCCGAATTGGCTGAACGAAAGCACGGTGAGGATCAGCGTGATCAGCGGAAACACCAGCACCCACCAGGCCTGATGGATCGACAGCCTGCCCTCGGCGATGATGCTGCCCCAGGTCGGATCGTCGGTCGAGATCGACAGGTTGACGAAGGAAAGGATCGCCTCGACGATGACGGCGATGCCCATTTCGAGCGACAGCAGCGCCACCACCGACGGCACCACATTCGGCAGCACCTCGCGCAGCATGATGCCGATGCGGCCATAGCCGGCAATGCGCGCGCTTTCGACATAGTCCATGCGGGCCTGGCTCATTGCCTCGGCGCGGATCACCCGGCAGAAGCGCGTCCAGTCGATGACCGCGATCGCGATGATGACGGAGCTGAGGCCCGTGCCCAGCACGGCGACCAGGAGGATGGCGAACAGCACCGGCGGGAACGCCATCCAGACATCGACGATGCGCGAGATGATGCGGTCGGCCCAGCCGCCGAAATAGCCGGCTATGAGTCCAAGCGCCGAGCCGACAAGGCAGGCCGCTGATGCCGCAGCGAAGGCGACGATGAAGGCGATGCGTCCGCCAAAGATCAGCCGCGACAGCAGATCCCGGCCGAGGCTGTCGGTGCCCAGCCAATAGCCGGGCTCGGCCCCGTCCAGCCAGAAGGGCGGCAGGCGCTCCAGCATAAGGTCCTGCGCCAGCGGGTCCTGCGGCGCGATCAGCGGCGCGAAGATGGCCGCCAGCAGTGCAATCAGCAGCCAGCCGCCGGCCAGCCACAGCCTTGGGCCTGCGCCGCGTCTCGATATGCGGGCTTCATCCATGGCGCAGCCTCGGATTGAGCAGCGCATACATCATGTCGACGGCAAGGTTGATCAGCACGAAGAGCAGCGCGAAGACCAGCACGATGCCCTGAATTAGCGGCAGGTCGCGGTTGATGACGGCATCGATTGCCATGTTGCCGAGGCCCTCATAGGAAAACAGCCGCTCGACGATGACGGTGCCGCCGATCAGGAAGGTGAACTGCACGCCGACCAGCGTCAGCGTTGGCAATGCTGCGTTCTTCAGCGCCTCGCGCAGGATGACCTGCGTTTCCGAAAAGCCCTTGACCCTGGCCAGCACGACATAGTCGAGATCGAGCACTTCCTTCAGCGATTGTTTCAAAAGCTGCGCGATGATCRCCGCCAGCGGCAGTGCCAGGGCCACGGCCGGCATCAGCATGTGCTTCAGCAGGTCCCAGGTGAGATCGAAACGCAGCCTCAAAATGCTCTCGGCAAGATAGAACTGGGTGACAAAAGGCAGGTCGAGCTGCGGCGACACCCGACCGGAAATGTCGAAGACAGGCAAAAGCACGCCGAACAGGAGGATAAGCACCAGGCCCCAGAGGAAGTCCGGGATGRAAAGCGTCGCGCCGCTCGCGATATCGATGCCGGCCTCGACCGCCGTGCCGCGTGAGCGCGCGCCGAGGATCGCCGCGGTGACGCCGATCGCCACCGCCATCAGTAGCGCCACCGTCGCCAGCTCCAGCGTCGCCGGCAGCCGGTTGAAGACCAGGCCGAGAACGTCCTGGCGCAGCGAGATCGAGGTGCCGAAATTGCCGTGCAGCACGCCGCCGAGCCAGATGAAGAACTGCTGCACCAGCGTCTTGTCCAGCCCGTAGAGCGCGCGCAGCCGCGCGATGTCCTCGTCGCTCGCGCCGGGCGGCAGCATCATGGCGATCGGGTCGCCGGGCGCCACACGGATAACGACGAAGACGACGATGGCGACGCCGAACAGCGTCACCAGCATCGTCAAAAGACGAACGAGGAATCTCTGCAGCAGCATGCTCGTTGAAGCCCAATGCACTCGGCCCCTCACCCGGCCTCCGCTTCGCTCGGCCGACCTCTCCCCGAGGGGAGAGGAGCTTGCCGGCGCTTGCGCCAGTCTCTTCTCCCCTCGGGGAGAAGGTGGCCGCGAAGCGGCCGGATGAGGGGGCCTGCGTCGTTGCAGGGGACACGCCAGTGTCCCCTCAGCAATCATCAGGCCGGCGTCATCAGCGCCGGCAGCAGCGCACCRGATACGTGCTGCACGACATTGACCTTCTTCGAGTGAACGATCGGCTGCGCGTACTGGATCAGCGGCAGCACATAGGCTTGCTCGGCRATGTATTCGTCGACCGCCTTCCAGCCGGCGATGCGCTTGGCCTCGTCCTTCTCGCCCCACAGCGGGCCGATCTTGGCGTCGAGATCGTCCGTCTTCCAGGACGAATGCGGCGAGGGCCCGAACATGGCGAAGCCGGTCGAGGTGGTCGGATCGCCGATGGCGTTGCCCCAGTTGTAGAAGGCCGCCGGCGCCAGCTTGTGCGCGGCGCGCAGCTCATAGTGCTTGGCGATCTCGTAGACCTCGATCTCGGCCTCGATGCCCACTTTGCGCCACATGCCGACGATGGCCTGCACCATCTCGTAGTCCTTGGGCTTGAAGCCCTTGGTCGTCTGTATGGTGAACTTGGCCGRCTTCTTCGGCGAATAGCCGGACGCGGCGAGCAGTTCCTTTGCCTTTTGCGGATTGTGCTYGACCTTGATAGACGGATCGAACGCCGCGTATTCCGGCGTCTCCAGCGTCGCGATCGGCTGGCCGTAGCCGCGCAGCAGCCRCTTGACGAGAAGCTCCTTGTCCACCGCCATCACGGCCGCCTGGCGGACATTCTTGTCGAGCATCGCGTCCTTGTTGTTGAAGAAGATCATGCCGATGTCGGAGACGTTCTTGCAGGAGCCGRCAAGCCCGTCCTTGGCGATCAGCCGGTCATATTCCTCGTAAGGAATCTCCAGCGTCACCTGCGAGGAGCCCGACTCGATCTCGGCGACACGGCTCGCCGCGTCGGTCACGAACTTGATCGTCACATTCTCGAAGGCCGGCTTGTTGCCCCAGTAGTGCGGATTGGCTTTGAGCCGCAGGAAGGCGTTGCGCTCGAACTTGTCGACCATGTAGGGCCCGGTGCCGATCGGCGCCTTCTCGAAGCCTTCAGCGCCGACCTTCTGGTAGTAAGCCTTGGGCATGATGTAGCCGGTCAGGAACGACATCCACTTGAAATAGACCGGATCGAACTGCACGACATCGCCGGTGATCTTGTTGCYGTCGATCTTGAAGTTGTTGACGTTCTTCCAGACGAACTGGATCGGATTGCCGGTCTTCTCGTCGCCCGCCCGCTGAAGCGACCACACCACGTCTTCCGGCGTGAAGGGCGAGCCGTCATGCCATTTCACGCCCTCGCGCACCGTCATCATCACCTTGGTGCGGTCATCGTTCCAGCCCCACTCGGTGAGCAGGCCGGGCGTGAAGGAGAGGTCAGGCTTCTGCGGGATGAACTGGTCGAACACCGACTGGTAGAGACCCTGGATGGTCGGGTTCACCGCCGAAGGTCCGGTCGTCGGGTCCCAGGAAGGCAGGTTGACATTGTAGGCGATGGTGAGTTCGCCGRCCGCCTTTGCCGCCCTTGGAAGGCCGAGCGTGGCGGCACCCAGTGCTGCCGCGCCATATCCGAGCAAATCGCGTCTGTTGATGGTCATGGTCGTTCCCCTTGTGGTTATCTTGTCGCGCGGCGTGTTCAGTCGGTAGGATCAGGATCGTGGGCAACCGCGCCTTGTCCGTCCTGGAATTCGGCTCAGTTTCCTCCCAGCTGTTGYGCGAGCATAAAGCCCGATCCGGCACCTGTCCCGGCGCCGGGCCATGTCGCGGCTCCGGTGAGGTAGAGATTGGCGACCGGTGTGTTCCAGCGCGCGAAGGACCGCGTCGGGCGGAAGAGAAAATTCTGCGCCAGGTGGTGGCTGCCGCAGATCTGGTCGCCGCCAACGAGGTTCGGGTTCTCGCGCTCGAGGTCGAGTGGCGAGAAAATCGCGCGGCCGAGGATCTTCTTGCGCAAACCAGGCGCATAGCTCTCGATGATGTCGAGCACGCGTTCGGCATAGGCTTCCTTGACCGCATCCCAGGCGCCGGGCGCGATCTTGCCGGCTGCGTCTCCGAGGATTTCGGCCGGTAGCATGCGCACCTGCACCCACAGCACTTGCTTGCCTTCCGGCGCCCGCGAGGGATCGACGGCCGTCGGCTGGCCGACTACGAGAACCGGCTGGTCGGGCAGCATGCCGGCGATTGCCTGCTGGTAGGTGCGCGACATGGCGTCGAGCGAAGGCGCCAGATGCACATAGGCGAACTGCCGAAGCTCTGCGCCGGCGCTCCAGTTGGGCAGGTCGTCCAGCGCCAGATGGATCATCATCGTGCCCGGCGCATGGCGGAAATTCTTCATGGCCGCATCGAAGGCCGCATCCCCGGATCCGTGGGGCAGCAGCTTGCCCGCAAGCGCTTTCGGTGCGACACCGGCGATCACCGCCTTGCTCGCGACATGGGTTTCACCGGACGCCAGCCGCACGCCCGTCGCGCGGCCACCGGCGACCGTGATCTCCTTCACGTCCGCGCCGGTCGCGATCTTGCCGCCGGCCGCTTTGACCATGCCGGCAAGCGCGCGGATGATGGTGTCGGCGCCGCCCTTGCCGAGCACCATGCCGAAGCTCTGGTTGGCCATCGATTCGAGATAAGGGAACACGGCGCCGCCGGCGATGTCGGGCGCGAAGTCGAGATGCATGCCCCAGGCGGCAAGCGTCGTCCGGACATGCGGCGTCTCGAAATTCTCCTCCAGCCAAGCGCGCGGCGACGAGAGAAGCAGCCGGCCGGTGTCGAGCGCGCCGRCAAGGCCCTTCTTGCGCCAGAGATTCCAGGCCGTGCCGGCGAGCGCGCGGGCGCTCATCGGCGACCCCAGCAGGCGGAACAGATGCTCCGCTTCGCCCGCAAAGGCGCCGACCAGYCGGCGCCATGTGGCGGCGTCGGCGGCGGACAAGGCGGCGAGCCGCGACGCGGTCTTTTCGAGATCGCTGCTTACGCCGAACCATTTGCCGTCCGGGAAGGCGCTGGCGAAGCAGTCGGCGACGGGCGCGAATTCCAGCCCGTGGCTTTTCAATTCATTTGCATATTTCCTGTGGAAGGCCGAGCCGGCGAACAGGCTCAGATTCATCGCGCCGAAATCGTGCCGGAAACCGGGAAGCGTGTATTCGCCCGTGCGGATGGCGCCGCCGATCGTGTCGCTGCGCTCAAAAAGCGCGGTTTTCCAGCCTTTGAGCGACAAATGCGCGGCGCAGGCCAGACTGTTGTGGCCCGCTCCGACAAAAATGGYGTCGAACTCGCTCACGCCCCGCCCCAAAATGCTTTATGCTTAAAGATAATTGCAGATGCATATGTTTTCGTCTAGTAGGATATTAAGGGCCACAACGAGCCTTGATCATCACGAACAAGAGGGAACAGAACCATGGACACGCAACAACTCCTTGGCGAGGTCGCCGGCCAGCTGCTTTCGGGCTCCATCAGGGTGGTTGACCTGTCGGCGCCGCTCGGGCCGAACACGCCGCTGATCAAGCTGCCGCCGGAGCTCGCTGTCGACACGCCGAAGGTCGAGATCCATGAGATCTCCAAATATGACAAGAACGGTCCGTGGTGGGCCTGGAACTGGCTGAAGCTTGGCGAGCATTCGGGCACGCATTTCGACGCGCCGCAGCACTGGATCACCGGCAAGGACTATCCGGACGGTGCCACCGACACCATTCCGGTGCAGAACTTCGTCGGCCCGGTCAATGTCATCGACTGCTCGGAGGAAGCCGCAGCCGATCACGATTTCCTGCTCACCGTCGATCACATCAAGGCCTGGGAAGCCAAGCATGGCGCGATCAATCCCGGCGAATGGGTGGTGATGCGCACCGATTGGTACAAGCGCAACGGCTCGGAAGCCGAGTTCCTCAACGCCAACGAGACAGGCCCGCACACGCCCGGCCCGACGGCGGAAGCCATCCAGTTCCTGATCAGCAAGAACATCAAGGGCTGGGGCTCGGAGACGATCGGCACCGATGCCGGCAAGGCCGGCGGCATGGAGCCGCCGTTCCCGGCGCACACGCTGATGCACAAGGCCAACCGCTATGGCCTGGCCAGCCTTTGCAATCTCGACCAGCTGCCGCCGAAAGGCGCCATCCTGATCGCCGCGCCGCTCAAGATCGAGCATGGCACCGGCAGCCCGATCCGCGCGCTGGCGCTGGTGCCGGGCAAATAGGCGAGGCGGCGGTCTTCGGGAGAAGATCATGCTCGCGGGCAATGGAGTGAAGAGGACGTCGGGGCAGCTGTCTTGCAGCATTGGCGCTCTATGGCGCCCCCCTCTGTCCTGCCGGACATCTCCCCCACAAGGGGGTGTATGGACTGGGGACATCGCGAACAGGTGTGCGAAGACAT
>NZ_MDFL01000115.1 GCF_001854785.1 Mesorhizobium sp. ORS 3428 | reverse complement strand
GCGATCATCATCACGATCAGGTCGCCAAGCCGATGCGTGGCGTTGCCAGCACGCGGATCAGGCACCGCGCCGAAATAGCTCTCAAGGCTGGAAATGGCAGTCTCTYCCTCRCTCGACTGCCTRCCCAAAGAATCCTTTCTCAGGCCAACTTCAAGTCCCAAAAAGCCATATGCGATTCCCCTGGTCACTAAACGGGGAGAAGGTGCCGGCAGGCGGATGAGGGGCGGCGCCGACAGATGATATCTATCGCTGTCTACGTCACAAGCATCCGCTCGGACAAACAAAAAGGCGGGAGCAGGTCCCGCCTTTTTGTTGTTCGTTCAAACCCGGCTCAGCGCAGGCGGCCGCTGGCGTGGGCCAGCATGGTGTAGACCTTGCCGGTGTCCGACGTGAGATAGGTCTGCGCCATGATGTTGTCGCGGTCGTTGCGCGACACGTCCTTGAGCAGCTTCTCGAAATCGTCGCAATAGCGGTCGACGGCGGCGCGGAACTCGGCTTCGGCCTGGTACTTGCGGCGGATATCGTCGAAGGTCTGCTGGCCCTTTAGCGTGTACAGGCGGCGCGTGAACACGTCGCGCTCGCCGCGGCGATAGCGGTTCCACAGCTCGATCGAGGCGTCGTGGTCGATGGCGCGCGCGATGTCGACGGAGAGCGAGTTGAGCGACTCCATGACATGCAGGGGCGAGCGCTGGGCAGGCGCCGCACGCGGCGCTTCCGCCGGGGCCGCCGGCTTCAGGTCCTCGTCGCGTGACGCGTTGGTCAGCAGATCGCGCACCCAGCCGCCGCCTTGCGGCGAGCGGCCGTTGGGCTCGCGCCGCGGGGCTTCCGCGGGACGCTCGATGTCGAGCGTGCCGCGCAACGTCGTCTCAGCCAGCGGCGCCTGCGGCGCCCGAGGCTCCGGCTGAGGCTGCTGCGGCGCGGGACGGCGCAGCGACTGCTCGACCGGGCGGGCAGGCGCCTGCGGTGCAGGGCGCAAGCCGCGCGGCTCGCCGGTCTCGCTGCTGCCGCTGCGGCCCGATTTCGCAACGATGTCAGAGAGTTCCTTGAGCGCGTTGATCTGCTCCGCGACGGCGCGGCGGATGGCTGAGGTCGATTCCTTGGCCTCCTCCGGCATCTCGATGACGCCCTTCTTGAGCTCGGCGCGGGTCAGGTCCAGCTCGCTCTTGATGGAGCCCGCGGTGCGCCGCATCTCCTCGGTCGCGTCGGCGAAGCGCCGCGTCGCCGAATCGACGACCTCGGCGATGGCCGTGCGGATCTTCTCCGCCGATTCCATCGTCCGGCCCTCGGCGTTCTGCATCGTCTGGCCGACCAAGTTCTCGAAGGAGCGCATGACCTTTTCGAGGTCTTCCGACTTCTTGACCAGGCCGACGGCGAGATCCTCCAGCGAGGACTGCCGCTCAAGCGTGTGCTCGAGATTGCTCTGCGCCGAGCCGAGCAGATCGGAGGCGCTCGACAAAAGGCGGCTGTGCTCGTCGAACTTGGTGGCGATCGAGGCAACTTCGCGCAGCGTCGCCGAAGAGAGATCGGTCAGCCGCGTTGTGTTGGAATCGACCAGACGCGCCGAGCTGGCGAAGGTCTGGGCTGCCTTTTCGGTGGTCGCGGCGAAGCTCTGTGTGCTGCCGGCGAGGCGATCCTCGACCTGGCCGAGGTTGACGGCCGCCTGCTCGATCAATTGGCCGAGCTGCTGGCTTGAGGTCGTCATGCGGCCGATAAGGTCGGCAACGCTGTYGGCCAGCGTCGAGCGCGCGCCCTCAACGGCCGAAAGCGTCTCGGCCGTGCGGTTGGCAAGCGCGTTGACGAGGGCGGCGTTTTCGCTGCGCAGCCTCTCGGTCGCCCGCTCGGTGACCTCTTCCATGCTCCTTTGCAGCTCGGAACCGCCCTGGGCGAAGCGCTCGACCAGAGGACGCGCCGTCTCGTCGAGGATCCTCGACATTTCGGCGGAGCGCGCCGCAAGCATGGTGTTGAGCTCACGGGTGTTGGCACCGATGGTCTTTGCCGCATCGTTGGTGCTCTGGCCGATATGCTGGCCGACCGCCGTGAAGGTCTCGGCGATGACGTTGGCGCGCGAGATGAGCTGGGCCTCGGCGCTGGAGACCTGGTCGTTGAGCTTCTGGCCCATCGTTTCGGCACTGGAGGAGAGCCGGTTTTCGACGCTCGCCAGCTGCTCCTCGACGCGGGCCGCGGCAGCGGCCGCGCTCGATGCCAGCCGCTCGTCGGCACCGGCAAGCGCCTGTTCGAACTCGCGGGCATGGGCAGCGAGTTCCTGGCCGGTCTGCTGGGCACGGTCGGCGACGCGCTGCTCGGTGGCGGCAAAAGCGCCGACAATGGTGTCGGCATGCTCGCCGATCGTCGAGGTGCTGCTGGCGATGCGCGACACCAGCCGATTGTCGGCCTCGTCGAAAATGCGGGCGATTTCGGACGCCCGCGACGACAGCGCCTCCGAGCCCTCGGCGATGCGCGAGCCAAGATGCTGGTCGGCGGCATCGAAGATGCGGCCGAGATCGGAGGCACGCGCGGCCAGAGCCTCGGCCGATTCGGTGATGCGCTGGCTCAGCCGCTCGTCGGCGCCCTCGAAGTTGCGCAGGATGTCGCCGGCGCGCTCCGCCAACGACTGCGCCGTCTCGACCGCGCGGGCGACCAGCTTCTGGTCGGCGGCGTCGAAGGTGCCGGCGATCTCGCTGGCGCGGGCGGCCAGCTTGTCGGCGGTTTCCTCGGCCCGGGCCATCAGCGAATTGGACGCGTCGTCGGCGCGCGCCATCAACATGCTGGAAGTGTCCTGGGCGCGCTCGTGCAGGCGCCGGTCCGCCGCCTCGAAAGCGTTGGCGATGTCTTCGGCCCTGGCAAGCAGCGCGGCCGAGGTCTGCTCGGCGCGTTCGGCGATCTTGCGATCCGCGTCGCTGAAGRCTGCTCCGGCCTGCTCATGCAGCGCGCTGGTCACTTCCATGACCTTGTCGCGCAACGCGCCGGCGACGAAGACGGCGGTCTTTTCGAGAACGCCGCGGACATTGTCGACACCGGTCGAGAGCGCACGCTCCATGGTGCCGGCGCGTTCTTCGATGATGCTGGTCTGCCGGCTGAAGGCCTGCTCGATCTTCTCGACATCGGCGGCGATCGCTGCCGAGATGTCGCCGCTCTTGGCCGCGATCTGGTCGATATGGCCGGACACCGAACGGTCGATGTCCTCGCGTGCCTCGGCGAGCTTGGCGAGATCGTCCTCCAGGGCGCGGGCCAGCATGTCGCGGCCCTCGGACAGCTTGCCGACATGGCCGGCGATGACGTTGTCGATCTCCGAGCGGCTTTCCGCCAGCTTCTGCAGATCGGTTTCGAGGGCGCGCTTGAGGATGTCGCGACCCTCGGCGAGCTTTTCCACCTGGCCGGAGACCAGCCCGTCGATACCCGCGCGGCTCTCGGCAAGCTTTGCGAGATCGGCCTCGAGGGCACGCGTGAGGATGTCGCGGCCTTCGGCGAGCTTCTCGACCTGGCCGGCAACAAGCCCGTCGATGCTGGCGCGGCTTTCGGCGAGCTTGGCGAGGTCTGCTTCCAGGGCACGCGTGAGGATGTCGCGGCCTTCGGCGAGCTTCTCGACCTGGCCGGCGACCAGTCCGTCGATGCTGGCACGGCTTTCGGCCAGCTTGGCGAGATCGTCCTCCAGGGCCCTGGACAGCGTCGCGCGGTCCTGCGCCAGCCTGTCGGCATGGGTCTGCATCAGGCCGCTGGCATTGGCCATGTCGGTATCGAGGGCGCGCGAGAGTTCGGCGCGCTGGTCGGCGATCTTCTGCGAATGATCGACGATCGCGCCCTGGATGGTGTTGAGATCGGCTTCCAGGGCGCGCTTGAGGATATCGCGGCCTTCGGCCAGCTTCTCGACCTGGCCGGCGACCAGGCCGTCGATGCTGGAGCGGCTGTCGGCGAGTTTGGCCAGATCGTCCTCGAGCGACTTCGACAGCCCCGCGCGGTCCTGCACAAGCCTGTCCTGGTGATCGGAGATTGCGCCGCTGATCGCCTGCAGGTCGGCCTCCAGGGCCTTGGACAGTTGCGCGCGTTCCTCCTCTACCTTTCCGGAGTGTCCCGCGATGGCACCCCTGATGCTGTTGATGTCTGCTTCCAGCGCGCGCTTCAGGATATCGCGGCCTTCGGCGAGCTTCTCGACCTGGCCGGCGACGAGGCCGTCGATGCTGGCGCGGCTTTCGGCGAGCTTGGCGAGGTCGGCTTCCAGCGTCTGCGACAGCAGGCTGCGGTCCTCCGCGAGCTTGTCGGCGTGGCTGTCGATCAGGCCGCGGATGCTGCCGAGGTCGCTCTCCAGCGCGCGGCTGAGTTCGCCGCGGTCCTCGGCGAGCTTCGCAGAGTGGGTTTCGAGCAGGTTCCTGATGCCGAGCATGTCGGTCTCGAGCGCCTTGGCGAGCACGGCGCGGCCCTCGGCGATCTTCTCGACCTGGCCTGCGACCAGGCCTTCTATCGAGGCGCGGCTGTCTGCCAGCTTACCGAGATCGGCTTCCAGCGCACGCGCCAGAATGTTGCGCCCCTCGGCCAGCTTGCCGACATGGCCAGAGACCATTTCGTCAATCATCGTGCGGGCTTCCACGAGTCTGCCGGAGTCTTCGTTCAACGCCTGGGCGAGGCGGTTGCGACCCTCTTCCAGCTGTTCGAGATGGCTGCCCAGCGATGCATCGATGGCGGCGCGCGACTCGTTGACCTTGCGCAGATCCTCCTCCAGCGCGCGCGAGATCAGGCCGCGGCCTTCCGCCAGCTTCTGCACCTGGTTGGTGACGGCGGCATCGATCTCGGCGCGCCCTTCCGCGAATTTCGCCAGATCCTCCTGCATGGCGGCGGCCATGCGTTCGCGGCTTTCGGAAAGCATCCGGCTGWGGTTCTCGACGGCTTCGTCGATACCRACACGGGCATCGGACAGCCGCTGGATGTCGGCGTCGAAGGAACGCGACACGACGTGGCGCGCGGCCTCCATGCGCCCGGCGAAATCGGTGGCGCGGGCCTCGAGCATGGACGATGTCGACGAGATGATGTCGGCCATGTCGGCGCCGATCTGCGTCTTGCCCTGGTCGATCATCGCCGACAGCGTGTCCTTGCTTTCGGCGAAAGTGTTGGCGATCTCGCGCGCGCGTTCGACCAGAGTCTCGTTGATCTGGCGGGCACGGGCTTCGAGCGCGGCATTGAGCTTTTGCGTGCCGGTATCGAGCGCCTCGGCGCGGGTCTGGAACTCGCTGATCAGCGCCTGGCCGCGTTCGGCCAGCGTCCGCTCGATGCCGCTGAGGCTCGATTCGAACTCCGAGCTCAGCGTGCGCGCGGCACCACCGAGCAGCGAGACCATGCCGTTGGTGCGGTCGTCGAGCAGGTCGGTCAGCGAGCGGGTGAGGCCGTCCGTGGTGTCGGTCAGCTTGGCGATGCGGGTGTCCAGCAGGCTGGCGAAGGCCTCGCCCGAGGTCGATAGGCGGTCGGTGATCGAATCGAGCCGGTTTTCCACCGAATCGAAGATCGACATCGAGCTTTCGTTGATGCGATCGATCAGGGTGTCGCCGGAATTGTTGATCGTCATCGACAGCTTGGTCGATGCGTTGAGGATGGAATCACGGATGATGTCGCTGGCCGAGCCGATCTCGTCGCGCAGCGTCTCATGGGCGCTCGCAATCGAGGCGCGCACGCGCTCGGCATGGGAGACAACCGCTTCGCGCTCGCTGCCGAGACCATCGACCAGCGACCGGATGCGGGCTTCGTTCTCGGAATAGGAGCGCTCGATCTGGCTGACTTCGCTGTGGACCAGCGTTTCGAGCTCCACGGCGCGCGCCAGGGTGCGTTCGATGCCTTCGCCCATTGCCGCCACTTCGCGGCGAACGGCCTGGCCGATCATCATGACTCGGTCCTGGGCGATGTTTTCCGGCTCGGCGAGGCGGAAGGCCACTTCGGTCATCGATTGCGCGGCGATGCGCATTTCCTGCGCGCGCCGGATCATGGCGGCGAAGGCCCAGAACAGAATGACCGGAATGATCGCCGCGACCGCCAGGCCGATCAGCTCAGGGCGAGCGAAGAATTGGTTGAAGGCGCCGATCTTCCAGATGCCCGGGCCGAACAGGAGGTTGGCGAGCCCGACCGCGCCCCCGATCCAGGCAAGCGAAATGAAAGCGACCACCCAGTAGACGGTGCTCGACGCGCGCCGGTTGAGGCCGTGCRAAAGCGTCCGGTAATCCTTCTGGCGGTCGTCGTTAGCCGGCGTGAAACCCGCCGCTTGCGAACCGCGCGGCTCGACCGGGCGCAGCTCTGCCGGCTTTGGCTGAGGCGCCGCATTCGCGGCGGCCTGAGGCTGGTTCGCCGGTTCGATTCGCTGGCTGCGACCCTCGCGCGCCAATTCGTCCGCGGCAGCCGATATCTGGGCCTCCAGGTCTTCCATCGACGCCGCCATGTCGAGGCCGCCCTCGTCGCCGCTGAGGTCGAGGTCAAGCGCCTTTTCCAGCTCCGCAGCCACGTCGCTCTCGAGAGACTTCGTCGTCGTTGGTTTCTTAGCCATGCCTTCGCTACCCTGTACTAGCTGCCGCGGGACTTATGATTTTGGCCTGAATCCGGCTTGTCTTGTCCCGCGCTAGAGGCTGAAAATGGAACCTCGTATCGTAATGACACACCGGGGTAAAGAAAACATGCATTCCGGGTGATACGTAAAACTTTAAATATAAGGTTAACGGAAGCGTGATTTGGCTGCCTCCGTGACAACATTTTTTCCCGCTACCCCATTAACCCGATGGCGACGCGGATCGCCTATTTTTTTGGCCGCCAGCCCGCCYTTTTCGGAGTTGCAGTGCGAATGCGTGGCGAAAGTGGAATCGCGTTTTCGATGCCCGGCGGAGACGTGTCGGGAAGGGCAGGGTCGCGACCTGTGGATATGGCCCATTTGGCGCGGCACACGATGGATGATCGCGCGCTTGAACAGGAGGTGCTGGCGCTGTTCGTGCAGCAGGCGCTTTCGGTGCGCGACGAGATCCTCGACGCGGATGCCAGGGAACGGGTGCTTCTGGCGCACGCCCTGAAAGGCTCGGCGCGCGGCATCGGCGCATTTGCCGTCGCCGAATGCGCCGAAGCGATCGAACAGCAGCCCGARGATGCGCGCGCCTTGAAGAAGCTCGGCGCGCTGATCGACGAAGTGCGGGACTTCATCGCCTCCATCAGCCGCTAAAGCGCGTCGCGATCCTTCCTGATTCGCTTCAGCGCCTTAGGTTTTTGATATTGCGCATGTCTTTGTCCCGAACCGGTTCCCACTTCCAGGAGACCTCTCTTAAAGCCTGCAAATGGCCACCTTCTGAAAAGCGTCATGCGGTGGCGCTTTCGCGCCGCAGTTGACTTGTCCGGCGGAGTGATTATCTCCGCTGCGACTCTCAGGTGACCAATGACCAAGCTGACTTACATCGCCAATGACGGCACTCAATTCGACGTGGATGCCGAGAACGGCTCGACCGTCATGGAAAACGCGATCCGCAACGCGGTGCCGGGCATCGAGGCCGAATGCGGCGGCGCCTGCGCCTGCGCGACCTGCCATGTCTATGTCGACGAGGCGTGGACGGCGGAGGTCGGCGAGCCGGAGGCGATGGAGGAGGATATGCTGGACTTCGCCTACGACGTCCGGCCGAACTCGCGCCTGTCCTGCCAGATCAAGGTGCGCGACGCGCTTGACGGCCTCGTCGTGCGCGTGCCCGAACGCCAAGGCTGAACCAACTTTCCATTTTCCAATTTTGCCCTTGACTGCTTGGCAGCGGGCAAATGCTCATGCAGTGTCGCACCCGTTTTCACTACAGCGCCGCGCGCCCTCTGGGACGCGCCAAGGACGCTGTAGCTTTGATTGGTGCATGATATTTCCGAAATCGATTCCGATTTTCGGGGGCCATGCGCAAACGGGGCGGAGCTGATGACGGACACGATCAAGACGGACGTACTTATTGTCGGGGCAGGGCCGATCGGCCTGTTCGCCGTATTCGAGCTCGGCCTCTTCGACATGAAGTGCCATCTCATAGATATCCTCGACCGTCCGGGCGGGCAGTGCGCCGAGCTCTATCCGGAAAAGCCGATCTACGACATTCCCGGCTGGCCTATCATCACGGCGCAGGGCTTGGTCGATAAGCTGCTCGAGCAGATCCACCCGTTCAAGYCGGACTTCACCTTCAACCGCATGGTCTCCAGCCTCGAGAAGCTCGAGGACGGCACCTTCCGCGTCACCACCGACGAGGGTGAGGTGTTCGAGGCCAAGGTGGTGGTCATCGCCGCCGGCGGCGGCTCGTTTCAGCCCAAGCGCCCGCCGATCCCGGGCATCGAGGACTATGAAGGCAAGAGCGTCTTCTATTCCGTCCGGCGCATTGAGGATTTCCGCGGCCAGGATCTCGTCATCGTCGGCGGCGGCGACTCGGCGCTCGACTGGACACTGAACCTGCAGCCGATCGCCAAAAGTGTGACGCTCGTTCACCGGCGTCCGGAATTCCGGGCGGCGCCGGACAGCGTCAACAAGATGTACGCCATGCAGGAGATGAAGCAGCTCGAATTTCTGGTTGGCCAGGTGAGCGGGCTCACCGGCGCCGGCGGACAGCTCTCATCCGCAACCATCAAGGGCGRCCCGGACGGCGACGTCGAGGTGCCTTGCACCCGCATGCTGCCGTTCTTCGGCCTCACCATGAAGCTCGGGCCGATCGCCGAATGGGGGCTGAACCTGCACGAGAACCTGATCCCGGTTRACACCGAGAAATTCCAGACATCGATCCCCGGCATCTTCGCCGTCGGTGACATCAACTGGTATCCCGGCAAGCTGAAGCTGATCCTGTCAGGCTTCCATGAGGTCGCCCTGATGGCGCAGGCGGCCAAGCGCATCGTCAGCCCAGGCGAGCGCATCGTCTTCCAGTACACGACCTCGTCGACAAGCCTGCAGAAGAAGCTCGGCGTCCACGAGTAGCTCCCCCGGATGAGCGGCCGCCCTATTATTCCGCCATCGCCGGCGGGTGCTCGGCATGGCCGCGCAGCGGCTTTTCGGGCATGAGCGCCAGCGCGAGGAGCGTCAGAACCAGTGTGATGCCGGCGGTGAGGAAGATCATCACGAAGGGCGTCGCCGAGGTGACCTCGACATGCGCGAGGGAGCCCTCTGAGGCAAGCGGCAAGCCGTAGCCCAGCGCAACCGCGCCAAGCAGGGCAACACCGAGCGCGCCGCCCAGCGAACGCAAGAAGGTCAGCACTCCGGTCGCGACACCGAGATGCGCGCGGTCGACARCATTCTGCACCGAGACGGTGCTGACCGGGAACGTCGTTCCGCTGCCGAGGCCGATCAGCGTGGTCAGGATCTCCACTTCGAGCAGCGAGGCATGCCCGGCTATCGCGCTGAGCACGCCGATGCAGATGATTGCCAAAGTGACACCGACCATGGCGATGCGCTTATAGTGGACGAAGCGCGGGATCATGCGGCCGCTGAAAGTGGCGCCGGCAACTGTGCCGAGCAGAAGACCCAGCATGGCCGTGCCGGATTCGCTGACCGAGAGCCCGACGACGGACTGCAGGTAGACCGGCAGGTAGACCGAGGCGCCAATGTTTGCAGCCTGCAGCAGGAACATCGACAGCGTGCCGGCGAGCACGATCGGGTTGCCGAGCACTTCGAGCGAGATCAGCGGCTCGGAGGCCCTGAGCAGCCTCAGCGCGAACAGCGCCCAGAACACGGCCGAGCTGCCCACCAGCCCAAGGATTTCCGGAGAGAACCAGGGATAGGCGCTGCCGCCCCAGTTGAGCGCCAGCAGCAGCAGCGCCGTCGCGATCACCAAAAGCACGGCACCCAGCCCGTCGATGCGATGATGCTTTGCCGCGATCGGCAGCTTCTTCAGCGGATTGTTGATGATGGCCATCGCCAGGAAGCCGAGCGGCAGGTTGATCCAGAAGATCAGCGACCAGTGCAGATGTTCGGCGAAGGTGCCGCCGAGCAACGGCCCGGCAACACTGGCGACCGCCCAAGTGCCCGATATCCACGCGGCATAGCGGGCGCGCTCGCGCGGCGGCACCAAGTCGCCGATAACCGTTTGGGCGAGCGCGAACAGGCCGCCGCCACCCGCACCCTGGATCGCCCGACCGATGACCAGCACCAGCATGTTGGGAGCCAAGGCGCTGACCAGCGATCCAAGCAGAAAGATCAGCACGGCGGCGTGGATCACCAGTCGGCGGCCGTAGACATCGGAAATCTTGCCGTAGAGCGGCGCCATCGCGGTCGCCGTCAAAAGATATCCGGTGACGATCCAGGGCAGGTATTCGGCATGGCCGAGTGCGCGCGCGATCGTCGGCAGGGCGGGAGCGACGATGGTCTGGTCAAGGGCTGCCAGAAGCATCGCCAGCAGCACGCCACCGATGATGGTGTTCTTCTCGCTTTCGCTGATCGGCGCCGAGCTTGTTGTTCCCATCGTCGTGCGATTGTCGACGGTCTGGTCCATGGGCATTCTTTCAACGGCTGGTGCACGGTCCGCAAGAAGCGGCCGGTCCCCGGGTGGCGTCTTCCGCCTGTCGTTCGTGTCTCGTTTCTGGGTCCGCCTAGGGCGAACCTCGTACTATATGTCGTTCGATATAGGCCGTTTTCGACCGCCGCTCGAAAGTTTTTTGGAATCTGGCACTACGTTTCCGTGAGATTGGCCTTCGCGGAGGCCGCCGCGCTCCACGGTCAGCCCGGCGGCAACTGGCCGCTTTGAATGCGCTCCATCCGGTAGCGCAGAAGCCGGACGATCCGGCTCTCGAAGTTGACGCCTTCGACGCGGTCGAATTGCATCTGGGCGCGGTCGTGCTTGGCCAGGATGGCGGTCGAGATCTCGGCAGCCTTGGCTTTCGCCGCCTCGCAGGTTTTTTGCGGATAAGTCGCCTTCAGCGCGTCCTCGAGCTCGCTCGCGTGGTTCTTGGCGATCTCGACATGGCGCTCCTCGTGGCGCTTGATGTCCGCCGAGAGCGTATCCCAGAAAAGTCTCACTCCGGGATCGGCCTTGCGCGGACGCCGCCATTCAGGAAGGATCACCTTGACCTTCACGGTCACCTGGGCGTTCGCAATCCGGCAGGAACTCGGGGTCTGCGCGTAGCTGACGCGGGTGGTGAAGGCCATCTGCGTGGCGCCTGGATGCCTGGAGCCCGTGCTCTTTACCTCGGGCCCGTATTTCGACAGCTGGGCCGCGATGTCGTCCAGCGTGCGGCCGCTGACGCTGAAATAGCTGTAGGTCTTCACCAGATTGGCCGCGCCGGCCGGCATGACGGCGAGCGAAAGCATCAAGGCGCAGAGCAGGGGACGGTTCATCATGTTGCCTCTTTATGCACCTTGCTTTACGGCCGATGCGGGCGCAACGGAATTGATTTCGCGCGGATCACACATGGTTGATGGACAATGACGACAAGGCGATGGCAACTCGCGCATGGACGCCATCTCGACCTCGGCCCCAAAGCGGTCGTCGTCGGCATCCTCAACGTCACGCCGGACAGTTTTTCCGACGGCGGGCTATTCATAGCGCCAGAGAAGGCGATCGCCCAGGCGCACCGCATGGTGGAAGAGGGGGCCGCCATCATCGACGTCGGCGGGGAATCGACGCGGCCGGGTTTTGCACCGATCACCGCCGAGGAAGAGCAGGCGCGGGTGCTGCCGGTCATCGAGGCGCTGGCATCGTCGGGTGAGGCGCTGATTTCAGTCGACACCTATCGCGAGGACACCGCGCGGCGCGCCGTCGCCGCCGGCGCGCATATCGTCAACGATGTCTGGGGCCTGCAGCGCGAGCCTGGCATCGCGCGCATCGCCGCCGAGACGGGCGCCGGCCTCATCATCATGCATACAGGACGCGAGCGGGAGAAGCTGCCGGACGTGATCGAGGATCAGCTCCTGTTCCTGCGCAAATCACTGGAGATAGCGCGCGACAGCGGCGTTGGAGACGGCCAGATCGTGCTCGACGCCGGCTTCGGCTTCGCCAAGGAGACGACGGAGGAAAACCTCGACCTGATGGCGCGGTTTTCCGAGCTTCGGGCGCTCGGCTTTCCGATGATGGCGGGGACGTCGCGAAAGCGGTTCATCGGCGGCGTCACGGGGCGCGAGCCGGCCGAGCGAGCGGTGGGCACGGCGGCCACCAGCGTCATCCTACGGCTCAAGGGCGCCGATCTTTTTCGCGTCCACGATGTCGCAATCAACGTGGACGCGCTTGCGGTGGCCGATGCTATGCTGGCACGCGAAAACGACCCCTCTCCGAGACGCTGAACATGTATGTCATCCGCATGAAGAACTGCGCCTTCTTTGCCCGGCATGGCGTGCTGGACGAAGAGGAGACGCTTGGCCAGCGTTTCTATGTCGATGCCGAACTGACCGTAGAACCCAGCCGCCCGCTGGAGGCAGACTCCATCGAGGACACCGTCAATTACGGCGTTGCCTTCGCGGTCATCGAGAAGATCGTCACCGGGCAGCGCCGTTTCCTGATCGAGGCGCTGGCGCTGGAAGTGGCGAAGGCGCTGGCGGCGCGCTTTCCGCAGATCAGGAGAGCCGAGGTCACGGTGCGCAAGCCGAACGCCCCGGTGCCGGGCGTGCTCGATCATGTCGAGGTGAGCGTTGTCTGGCCACAATAGCGCCGTCTATCTCAGTCTCGGCGGCAACCTCGGCGACCCGGCAAAGTCCATGGCCGCGGCACTGCGCATGCTGGATGGCGACGACAGGACGCGCGTCACCGCCGTCTCCTCGCTCTACCRCACGCCGCCCTGGGGCAAGCTCGACCAGCCGGATTTCCTCAACGCTGCGGCGGCGATCGAAACCGCGCTGTCGCCGCGCGATTTGCTCGAACTATGCCTCGACGTCGAAAGGCGGTTGAAGCGGGTGCGCGAGGAGCGCTGGGGGCCGCGCCTGATCGACATCGACATCCTGGTGTTCGGCGACCTAGTGATCCACGAGACCGGCCTCGAAGTGCCRCATCCTCGCATGCTGGAGCGGGCCTTCGTGCTGGCGCCGCTGGCCGAGATCGCACCCGAACTCGCGGTCGGCGGAAAAAGCGTGTCGGAACGGCTTGAAGCCGTCGACACCTCGGGGATCGAGCGGCTGCCTTCCGGCCGGGAGTGGTGGCTGGGCTGAAATATCAGCCGGAAAATCCGCCGCCGTCGAGAAATGCCTTTTCCTCCGGCGTCGTCTCGCGGCCCAGCATTTTGTTTCGATGCGGGAAGCGGCCGAAGCGCTGGATAATCTCCATGTGCTCTTTGGCGAATTTGAGGTAGTCCGGCGCCCGCGCGGCAGTGAGTTCCACCGAACGCTGCTGATCGGCGAGCGATTCCGAGTGCTCGAAGGGCAGGTAGAGGAAGACCCGGAGGGACTCTTCGAGGGCCATATCCTGGCCGGCGGCGATCGCCCGGTCGGCGAAATGCCTGGCTAGCGGGTCGGTCGCATACATATGTCCGGTGCCGCGGAAGCAATTGCGCGGAAATTGGTCGAGCAGGATCATCAGCGCCAGCGATCCTTCGGCATGCGCGTTCCAGTCGTCGCATTCGCGGCGCGCAGCGGCATAGTGCAACTCGAGGAAGCAGTTGCGGAAATCCGTGTCGAAGGCGTCGTTCTTTTCGAACCAGGCGTCCTCGCCGGCATCGCGCCAGAATTTGGTGACGGAAAGCGCTCGCGCGTCGAGTTCTGCCATGCGTTACTCCTCAGCTCTTGGTCTCTGCCTTGTTCAACACGCCGGCCGTTTCTTCGTTGAGTGCTCGGCCGGCGCGGCGCGGCTGCGTCAGCGGCGTCGGGATCGGCGTGCCGATATTGCCCTTGAGGAAGCGCTGGCCGGCGCGCACGCCCTCGGCCAGTTGCGTCTCAAAACGCGCCTCGTCGCGGCGGCGGACATCCTCGATCACCTCGGCGACCTCTTGCGGATCGACGCCCAGCGCCTCCAGTGCCGAGCCGCCGAAGACCAGCGCGGATTCGAAGGTCTCGCGTAACTGATAGTCGACGCCGACGCGGACAAGCTGCAGCGCGGTACCGCGGTCGAAGGCGCGCGCCAGTATGGTGACCAGCGGGAATTCCGCCTTGATCAGCTGCGCGATGCGCACTGCCGCGTCTGGCTTGTCGACGCAGATCAGCACCGCGCGCGCCCGGCCGGCGCCGGCCGCGTGCAGGATGTCGAGCCGGGTGCCGTCGCCGTAATAGACCTTGAAGCCGAAATCGGCCGCCGCCTGGATCATCTCGACCTCGTTATCGATGATCGAAACGTCGAGGCCGCGCAAAAGCAGCGGCTGGCTGGCGATCTGGCCGAAGCGGCCGAAGCCGATGATCAGCACGCTGCCGGTAAGGCCGTCAGCGATATCGACGCCTTCCAGCGACTGCTCGTCGCGCGGCGTGAGGTAGCGCAGCGCGACGATCGCCAAGGGCGTCAACACCATCGAGATGATGATAATGGCTGTCAGCGTCGCATTCGCCTGGGCGTCGATGATGCCGACGGCTGCCGCCGAGGAATAGAGCACGAAGGCGAATTCGCCGCCCTGCGCCATGAAGACCGCGCGCTCGAGCGCTTCGCGGTGACCGGCCCTCAACATGCGCGCGACGATGTAGATGCCGAGTGCCTTCATGATCATGTAGGCGACGACGTAGATGGCGACGAGGCGCCAGTTCTGGGCGACGACGCCGAGGTCGAGCGACATGCCGACTGCAAGGAAGAACAGGCCGAGCAGGATGCCGCGGAACGGCTCGATGTCGGCTTCGAGCTGGTGTCGGAAAGTCGATTCGGAGAGCAGCACGCCGGCGAGGAAAGCGCCCATCGCCATCGACAGGCCGGACAGTTGCATGGCAAGCGCCGACCCGAGCACCACCAGCAGGGCAGCGGCCGTCATCACCTCGCGGGCGCGGGCATCCGCCAGGATGCGGAAGAGCGGATTGAGCAGATAGCGCCCGGCCACCACCAGCCCGACAATGGCCGCGACGCCGATGCCGACCTCGGCGAACCGTTCGGACAGCGTGGTGTTGGTGCCGCCGGGCGCAAGGAACGCCACCAGCGCCAAGAGCGGCACGATCATCAGGTCTTCCAGCAGCAGGACGGAAACGATGCGCTGGCCCTTGGGCGTGGCGATCTCGCCGCGTTCCTCGAGCAGTTGCATGACGATGGCGGTCGAGGTCAGCACGAAGCCGGCACCGGCAACGAAGGACTGCGCAATCGGAAAGCCTCCGGCCAATCCGACGCCGGTCAAAAGCAGGGCGCAGACGCCGACCTGCAGCGCGCCGAGACCGAAGATCTCGCGGCGCAGGCTCCAGAGCCGCGACGGCTGCATTTCGAGCCCGATGATGAACAGGAACATGACGACGCCGAGTTCGGCGACGTGAAGGATGGCCCCCGATTCGGAAAAGACGCGAAGGCCGAACGGCCCRATGACCACGCCTGCCGCGAGGTAGCCGAGGATGGAGCCCAGCCCCATGCGCTTGAAGATCGGCACGGCGACGACGCCGGCAGCAAGCAGCGCCACTACCTGTACGAGATCGCCGCTCGATGCCTCAGCCGCCATGCCTGTCGTCCTTTCATCTCAAAGCACTCCTTGCATGCAGGGGGAGCGAGTGGCAAGGGCGGGGAGCCTGGCAGGACGGGCAGGGGCCTTGGCCGGAAACAAGGGCGCGCCTGCCCGCCAAACTCCTGTTGCAGGCGCATTGCACAAGTTTATGCGGACCGGTCGTTGCGTGCCGCCACAATCAGAGGTTAAGCCACGCTCGGCTTCGGCCATTGGGAGGCAGCGGCGATGGGCCGCAGCCTTTTTTGAGGAGAGGATTGACATGAAGAAGTTTTTGCTCGTTGCCGTTGGTGTTGCGGCGTTGGCCGTTTCGGCCTGCTCGAAGGGACCGGAATGCACGCAGGAGACCGCCGCCAAGAAGGCGCAGGAGATGGCCGCCGCGCTTCAGGAAGCGATCACCAAGGATCCGAGCAAGGCGGCCGATCTGACCGCCAAGGTGCAGGCGGTGACGACCAAATACCAGAACGCCACGACGCTCGACGAAGCCTGCAAGGCCTATGACGAGGTGACCGCCGCCATCAAGGGTTGAGCGAAGTCGTCGACGAATGTGGAGGCGGTGGCCAGGCGGCCGCCGCCTTTTTGATTGCGGCGCACTACGCGATAGCCATTACCCGCTTATGGTCGGCGATCTCGGCGAGCAGCCAATCCTGGAACAGGCCGGTACCAGGCTTGTTTCCGATGCTACGGCGCTGATGCAGGTAGATTCCGGCAGGATAGGTATGGCGGGCGCTGAACGGGGCGACAAGCTTGCCTTGCTGCRGAAGATCCTGCGCCATCATGGTGTCGGCCAAAGCTATTCCCGTGCCGTTCATCGCCTCGCGCATGATCAGAGTGCAATCATCAAGGGTCGTGCTGGATTTCGGCGTGGTATCCAAAACGCCTTCCTGTTCCAGCCATCGTTTCCATCGCATGCTCTCGCATTCGTGGATAAGGTGATGATTGACCAGATCGGCGGGCGTTCTGAGCGGCACCGGCCCTTCCAGCAGCGAGGGCGCGCAGACCGGCGTCAGAACCAAAGGGATCAGCAGCGTCAAGGCCGGGCCGGCCTTGTAGACGAACTCGTCGACTATGGCCAAATCGAAATTGGCGCGCTTGCCTGACGTCGAGATCTCCAGGTCCACGGACGGGTGCAGCTTGCGGAAATTCGGCAACCGATCCGCCAGCCAGAGGTTCAGGACCGCCGGTACACAGAGCACCCTGACACGCTGGGTCCTGCCGTGTCCCGGCCCATCGACGAAGCTGACATCGTCGGTGGCGCGCCAGATGGCCTCGAATGCCTCGGACAGGGAGCGCGCATAATATGAGCCTCTGATGGTCGGGGTGATCTGGCGAAAGCCGCGCACGAACAGGTCCTGGCCGAGGTTGCGCTCAAGCGCACGGATGTGACGGCTGACGGCCGAAGGCGTCAGATGCAGCTCCTCCGCTGCATCCTTGATGCTGCCGAGGCGCGCGGCGGCCTCGAAAGCGCGCATGCCATTGAGTGACGGCAGGGCCATTGCCCGATCATGAATTGTCAGTTGAGTTTTTGTCAATCGACTTGGGTAAAATTGGCGTTTGATCGCCTGGCCGGTTCGGAGATACGCAAAGGCAAGAGCGACCAAGTCGCCATCCGAAAACGATTATTTGGGCACTCCGATGCCGTTCCACCAGCGGCGGAGACCGGCATGACCGGTTTCCACCGGTGGCCGGCGAAGCTTTGTGCGTGACGCAGGCCAAGCCTTGGCGGGAGTGCCCTGGAATGGGAGAACGAGCTTTCATGCCTCAGTCGCCGGCGGCGGTCTTTGAAACGGCGGACGAGATTTCCGCGGAAACTTCGGTCGTCGTGATCCTGCAAACCGCTCAAAACGGTTTTGGCCCCCGGGCGGCGGCGCTCGATACTGAAATGAACGGGATATTGTCCCGCGCCTGCGCCCATCCGGCTGCGTTTTCGGAATTCGGGACCTGCGTCGATGTCATCGCCCCCAGGACCGTATCGGCCCGGCGCGTGGTGGTGCTGGCGTTGGGCAAGGCCGAGGCCGTGACCACGCTTTCCCTGGCGCGCGCCGGCGGTCTGCTTGCCGCGCATCTGGAAGGTAAGGGCGAATGCGCGGCCACCCTGGTGCTGGATCCGCTCGCCGGCGTCGAGCTGCCCGCGGCGGAAATCCTGGCGCGGGTCGCGCTCGGCATGCGGCTGCGGCGCTATCGCTTCGACATGCGCAACCGGCGGCAAGGGGCAGGCGCCGACCGCACCTTGCGGGTGCGGCTGATCGGGGCGGCCGGTCCGGAGCTGAGCTCGGCTCTGGCGCGGGTCAACGCCATCGCGGACGGCGTCGAATATGCGCGCACGCTGGTCAACCTGCCGCCGAACCATCTGCACCCCGACAATTTCCATGATCACCTGGAGCCGCTGCGCGAGGCCGGCATCGATGTCGAGATCCTGGATGCGGCGCGGCTGAAGGAACTCGGCATGAACGCGATCCTGGCCGTCGGCTCAGGTTCGGCACGAGCGCCGCGCGTCGCGGTCCTGCGCTATCGCGGTAAAGGCGCTCCCGCGCAGCCATTGGCGTTCGTCGGCAAGGGCGTGTGCTTCGATTCCGGCGGCCTGTGCATAAAGCGCGGCGAGCAGATGTTCGACATGAAGGCCGATATGGGCGGCGCGGCCGCGGTGGTAGGCCTGTTGATCGCGCTGGCCCGGCAAGAGAGCCCAGTGCATGCCGTCGGCGTGCTCGGCATTGCCGAGAATATGCCGTCCGGCACCGCGCTCAAGCCGCGCGACATCATCACCACGGCATCCGGGCAGACGGTCGAGGTGTTCGATACGGATGCGGAAGGGCGCCTCATCCTGGCCGACTGCCTCTATTATGCCGCCTCGCGCTTCAATCCCTCGGTGATCGTCGATCTGGCCACGCTGACCTATTCGGTGATGCGGGGCCTGGGATCTGTATTTGCCGGACTTTTCAGCACCGACGATACCATCGCGTCGCGGATGATTGCGGCCGGGGAAAAGGTCGGCGAGCGGTTCTGGCAGCTGCCGCTCGACCGGGCCTATGACGAGGGGCTGCAATCGCCCTTCGCCGATATCCGGCACCACGCCAAGAACATGGAAGACGGCGACGCGCCCTATGCCGCGGCCTTCCTGCGGAATTTCACCGAAGACCGTCCCTGGGTGCATCTCGACATTGCCGGCAAGGAAATGGCCGACAAGGATCGGCCGCTGGGTCGGGAAGGCGCCACGGCATTCGGCGTGCAGATGCTGGAAGAGTGGGTGCAGTCCGGCCGGGCGGCGAATTAGGCGACAGCAGCATGTCTTCAGTCACGCAGGGAGCCGCAATGCCGTCCGAGATCGTCAGCAGGGAAGGGCGTGCCGGCTTCGGTGCCTATGAAACCTGGTATCGGATCAGCGGCGACCTCGATGCCGGCAAGGCTCCGGTCGTGATCCTGCACGGCGGGCCGGGCGCCGCCCATAATTACGTCGACGCCTACAAGCTTCTTGCCTGGGGCGGCCGCGYCGTCGTCCATTACGACCAATTGGGCTGCGGCAATTCCACCCTCTTGCTCCAAAAGGGCGCCGATTTCTGGACTCCCAGGCTCTTCATCGACGAGCTTGAAAACCTCGTGGATCATCTCGGCATACGCGGCGGCTTCCACGTGCTCGGGCAGAGCTGGGGCGGCATGCTGGGCGCCGAATATGGTGTGATGCGGCCGAAAGGCCTGAAGTCGCTGACCATCGCCAACTCTCCGGCCTCTATGAAGCTCTGGGTCGAGGAAGCCGGCCGGCTGCGCGCCGATCTGCCCCGGGATGTGCAGGAGACACTGACCCGTCACGAACAGGCCGGCACGACGGACGATCCGGCCTACCAGGAAGCGACGATGCGGTTCTATGAGCGGCATGTCTGCCGGGTCGTGCCGTTCCCGCCCGAGGTGACGGAGACTTTCGCCCAAATCGTGCGCAATCCGACCGTCTACAACGTGATGAACGGGCCGAACGAGTTCCATGTGATCGGAACGCTGAAGAGCTGGAGCATCATCGACCGCCTGCCGGCCATCGACGTTCCCACGCTGATCATCTCCGGACGCCACGACGAAGCCACGCCAGCGACCGTRCAGCCCTATAGGGACGGCATCAAGGGCTCGCGGTGGGAGATATTCGAGCATTCCAGCCACATGCCGCATGTCGAGGAGCAGGACGCCTGCATGCGGGTGGTCGGAGACTTCCTGGACGACAACGACAACTGAGAAAAGGGGAATAGCGACATGAAGAAACTGCTTTTGGCGGCGTCCGCCGCGGCATTGCTGGCCGGCTCGTGGCTCGCCCCGGCGCAGGCCGAATATCTCAAGGAACACCGGGGCGGCACGATCCGCCTGCTGGCGCGCTCCGCTGCGGGGACGCTCGATCCGCACATCAACTACACGGACCAAGGCTGGCAGATGTACCAGCCGATCTATGACGGCCTCGTCGCCTTCCGCAAGGCCGAGGGCGTCGACGGCTTTACCGTTGTTCCCGACCTCGCCGAGTCGCTGCCGCAGGTGAGCAATGACGGCAAGACCTTCACCTTCAAGCTGCGCAAGGGCATCAAGTTCTCCAACGGACAGGATCTCGGGGTGAAGGACGTCGTCGCCTCTTTCCGGCGCATCTTCAAGGTTTCCGGGCCGACATCGGGCACCTTCTATGCCGGCATCGTCGGCGCCGACAAATGCCTGGCCGACACCAAGAGCTGCACGCTGGAAGGTGGCGTCGTCGCCGACGAGGCGGCCGGTACGATCACCCTCAACCTCACCAAGCCGGACGCCGAGATCCTCTACAAGCTTGCCTTGCCGCATGCCGTGATCCTGCCGGCGGACACGCCGGCGGAGGACATGGGCTCCAAGCCGATCCCCAGCACCGGCCCGTACATGATCTCGGCCTTCGATCCCAACAAGGGCATGACGGTTTCCCGCAATCCCAACTTCAAGCAGTGGAGCGAGGAAGCCCAGCCGGACGGCTACCCGGATGTCGTGCAGTATGATTTCGGCCTGTCGGAGGAAGCGGCCGTGACGGCGATCCAGAACGGCGAAGCGGACTGGATGTTCGACGCGCTGCCCAGCGACCGTCTTGGCGAACTCGGCAGCAAGTCCATGGACCAGCTCCACATCTCGCCGCTTTCGGCCTGGTGGTATGCGCCGCTGAACACCCGTATGGCTCCGTTCGACAATGAAAAGGCCCGCCAGGCCGTGGCTTACGCAGTCGACCGCAACACGCTGGTCAAGCTGTTCGGCGGCAAGGTGCTGGCTTCGCCGGTCTGCCAGGTTCTGCCTCCGGATTTCCCCGGCCATGAGGATTATTGCCCCTTCACCAAGAACCCGGGCGCCAAATGGTCGGCTCCGGATGTCGAAAAGGCCAAGCAGCAGGTCGAGGAATCGGGCACGAAGGGCCAGAAGGTGACCATCATCGTCGAGGACACCGCCATCTCACGGTCCATCGGCGTCTATCTGCAGAGCGTGTTGACCAACATCGGCTACGTCGCCGACGTCAAGCCGATCTCGTCCAACCTCCAGTTCACCTATATCCAGAACACCAACAACAAAGTGCAGATGTCCGTCACCCAGTGGTACAAGGACTATCCCGCGGCTTCGGACTTCCTGAACATCCTGTTCAGCTGCGCCTCCTATCGCGAAGGCTCGGACGCCTCGATCAACATTTCCGGCTTCTGCGACAAGGATATCGACGCACAGATGCAGAAGGCGCTGGACGTGGGCGTGACCGACCAGAAGGCGGCCGACAAGCTGTGGGCCGCGATCGACAAGCAGGTCACGGACAAGGCGCCCGCGGTCGGCCTGTTCACGCCGAAGCGGCTTGATTTCGTCAGCAAGCGCGTCGGCAATTTCAAGTTCAACCCGCAGTTCAACTGGATTATCACCCAGTCCTGGGTGCAGTAACGAACCGCGGAAGGCACATATCGTGTCCAGCCAAGTCGCCGCCATGCCGCGCAAGACGCGAGGGCCGTGGGCCGTCGCGTTTGCGAAGCTGGCAACGGACAGGGCCGCCATGGCTTCCCTGGCCGTGTTCCTGATCATCGTTCTCGCTTGTTTCAGCGCGCCGCTCTACGCCAAGTGGGCAGGCAAGGACCCGTTCGCCTCGACGCTCGACGCCGTTATCCAGATCGACGGCGCCGACGTTCCGGTGATGGAACAGTCGACCGAGGGACTGGGGCTTGGCTACACGCCGATCGGTCCGACCTGGCGGCTCGGCAACTATTTCCTCGGCGCCGACAGYCAGGGGCGTGATGTCATGGCAAGGCTGCTCTATGGCGGCCTGAACTCGCTGGCGATTTCCGGCGCGGCCACCATCTTCACGCTCATTTTCGGCACGCTGGCGGGATTGATCGCCGGCTATTTCGGCGGCATCACCGACACGGTGCTGTCGCGTTTCCTGGACGTGCTGTGGGCATTTCCGATCTATCTGCTGGCGATTTCGCTTTCCATCGTCACCATCGCGCAGGGCATCTCGATCGGACCGATCGAAATTCAATCGGGCAGCCTGTGGCTGCCGATCATCATCATAGGCATCGTCTATATACCCTATGTCGCACGCCCGATACGCGGGCAGGTCCTTGCGCTGAGCCACAGCGAGTTCGTGCTTGCCGCGATCAATCTGGGCGTGCCGGGCTGGCGCATCCTGTTGCGCGATATCCTGCCCAATATCACCACCACGCTCATCGTCTTCGTGCCGCTGATGATGGCGCTGAACATGCTGACGGAATCGGCGCTTTCCTTCCTGTCGATCGGCGTGCAGCCACCGGCCGCAAGCTGGGGCACCATCATCCAGGATGGGCAGGCCTTGCTCTACACCCGGCCGCTGGTGGCGCTGGTGCCGGGGCTCGCGATCGCCATTTCCGTCATGGCGCTCAATGTCTTCGGCGACGGCCTGCGCGATGCGCTCGACCCGCGCTCCAAGGTCCGGCTGGGGCGCGACTGATGCTTTATGCCATCCTGCGCCGTTTCGGTCAGATGCTGTTCGTGATGTTCGGCATCTCGGTCATCGTGTTCCTGATCTTCTTCGCCACGCCCGGCGCCGATCCTGCCGCGCGCATTGCCGGCCGCAACGCTTCTCCGGAGGTGCTGGCGGCGGTGCGCCACAGCTTCGGCTTCGACCAGCCGCTCTACGTGCAATATGCGCGGATGATGGAGAAGATCTTCGTTACCGGCGATCTGACCTCCTTCGTCAATCGCGGCTGGAAGGTCGTGCCGGCCGTGATGGATTCGATCCCCGTCACTCTCTCGCTGGTCTTCGGCGCGGCGATCCTGTGGGTGGTCGTCTCTATCATCATCGGCATCGTCGCCGCGGCCACCCGTGACAGCTGGCTGGACAAGCTCCTGATGGCGCTGGGCCTGCTCGGCATTTCCATGCCGGTCTATTGGTTGGGTGAGGTGATGAACCTGGTCACCCAGAGCCGGTATCACGACAGCTGGGCGTTCTCCTGGGTGCCGCCGCTCGGCTACAAGAACTTTTCCGACGATCCCAAGGGCTGGTTCCTGACGCTGATCATCCCATGGATCACGCTTGCCGTTCTCTATATCGGCATCTACGGGCGTGTGCTGCGCGCGGCCATCATCGAATCCATGCAGGAAGACTATATCCGCACTGCGCGCGCTAAGGGCCTGTCGGAGACCCGGATCCTGTTTCGCCATGCGCTGCGCACATCGCTCATCGCTTTCGTCACGCTGTTCGGCCTCGACTTCGGCGCGTTGGTGGGCGGCTCGGCTCTGCTGACCGAAGTCGTGTTCGGCCTGCACGGCATCGGTAAGCTCACCTATGACGCGCTGCAGAATCTCGATCTGCCGATGATCATGGCGACGGTGATGTACGCTTCCATGTTCGTGGTCGTCGCCAACGCGGTGGTCGACTTCGTCTACATTCTTCTCGATCCGCGCCTGAGGACGTCATGATACTTTCCGTGCGCGACCTCAGGGTTTCCTTCCGGACCGAGGATGGTCCGGTGCGCGCCATCGACGGCGTTTCGTTCGATCTCGAAGAGGGCGAGATTCTCGGCGTCGTCGGCGAATCCGGATCAGGCAAGACCGTCTCGCTGCTGGCCGTCATGGGCCTCATCACCGATCCCAACGCCACGATCGAAGGCTCTATCAGCTACAAAGGCCGCGAGCTTGTCGGACTGCCGGCGCGCGAATTGAGACGCCTGCGCGGCAACGAGATCGCGATGATCTTCCAGGACCCGATGACGGCGCTGACGCCGGTATACACGATCGGCTGGCAGATCGCGGAACAGATCCGTGCTCATCGCAGCGTCAGCAAGGCCAAGGCGCTGGAGCGCGCAGAGCAATTGCTGGCCGAGGTGAATTTCCCCAATCCGCATGAGGCCATGTCGCGCTATCCGCACCAGCTCTCCGGAGGCATGCGGCAGCGCGCGGTTATCGCCATGGCGCTCTCCTGCGATCCGGCGCTGCTGGTGGCGGACGAGCCGACCACGGCGCTCGACGTCACGGTGCAGGCCGGCATCCTCGATCTCGTCCGCAAGCTGCGGGCGACGCATAATTCCGCCGTGGTTTTCATCACGCATGACATGGGCGTGGTCTCGGAGCTCGCCGACAAGGTCATGGTCATGTATGCGGGACGCGTCGTGGAACGAGGCGACCGGGCGGACCTGTTCTCCGTCCCGCTCCACCCCTACACGCAGGCCTTGCTTGGTTCGATCCCACCATTGACCGGCGAAAAGCCGCGCCGGCTCCCGGCCATTCCGGGGTCTCCGCCGTCGCTGCTGCGGCTGCCGCAAGGCTGTGCCTTCGGGCCGCGCTGTCCTGTCCGTTATGAGCCATGCGCGACCGGAAAACCGGACCTCGGGACCAACGTTCATGCCGCGGCATGCTTCCGGGTGGCCTAGTCATGGGTGGATCGATGAGCGACAACGACCGGCCAATCCTCGAGACGCGATCGCTGGGCAAGCGATTCTCGATCGGCAGCCGCTTTTCCGCTGAGGGCAGGCGGGCCGTCCATGCCGTCGACAATGTTTCGCTCGCGGTGCGGCGAGGCGAAACCGTGGGGCTGGTCGGAGAATCCGGATGCGGCAAGTCCACCCTGGCGCGCTGCCTAGTGAGGCTCTACGACATCACCGACGGCGAGCTCCTGTTCGAGGGAGAAGATATCGCCTCGAAGTCGCTATCCGAGCTCAGGCCGCTGCGGCGGCGCCTGCAAATGGTCTTCCAGGATCCGTCGGCCTCGCTCAATCCGCGCCGCCGTGTCGGCGATCTCGTGGCCGAGCCGCTGCGCATCCACAGCAAGCTTTCATCCCGGGCGATCGCCGGGCGCGTCGCCGAATTGTTCGATCTGGTCGGATTGCTGCCCGACCATGTGATGCGCTATCCGCACGAATTCTCCGGTGGCCAGCGCCAGCGCGTCGGCATAGCGCGGGCGATTGCGTTGAATCCCGATCTGGTCGTGCTGGACGAACCCGTCTCCGCGCTCGACGTGTCGGTGCAGGCCCAGATCGTCAACCTGCTTGCCGACCTCCAGGAAAAGCTGCAACTCACCTACATCTTCATCGCCCACGATCTCTCCGTGGTGCGTCAGGTTTCGACTCGGATCGCCGTCATGTATCTCGGCTCGATCGTCGAGGAAGGCCCGGCGGAAGAGGTGTTCACAGCCCCGGCGCATCCCTACAGCCAGGCGCTGATCTCGGCGGTTCCTGTCGTGGAGGCGACGCCCGGCGGAGCGCGCAAGCGCATCATCCTCAACGGCGACGTTCCGAGCCCGCTCAAGCCTCCGAGCGGCTGCCGCTTCCATCCCAGGTGCCCGATCGCGGTGGAACGGTGCCGGACGGAGCGGCCGGAACTGAAGGAGCGTCAGGCCGGCCGTAAGGTTGCCTGCCACTTCCCGACACTGAGCTGAGCCGACCGGCGCTTCGAAAACCGCAGGCCATTTGGATGGCCGCGGACGCAAAGCTGCACGGCACTATTCCTGGAAAAGGTGAGCCGCGATCAGTTCTTGGCGATGGAACCGACCTCAACCGTGTCGACCCGCTTCAGGCTCATGCCGATCACCGGCACCAGCTGCTTGTTGACGCGCACGGCGACCGTCACGGTCATCGAGTTGTCGTCGGGGATACGGGCCTGCATGACGCCGTTCAACTGATTGCGGTTGATGGTGAAGACCACTTTCTGCGGATCGACGACATTGCCGCCGATGATGTCGAGCCCGTCGCCCGCCGCGCCGCCCATGAAATTGCCCTTGTAGCCGTCGCGGCCTTTGCGTTCGACGGATGCCGACATCTTCTGGGTGAACATGCCGACCCGGCAGTCGCCGTCGAGCGTCATGCCGACCTTGCCGTCAGGCGTAGAGCCATTGAAATTGCAGGTGAATTTGGTGCCCTTGTACTTGCCGGCGATGATTTCGCCAGGGCCGACCCATTTGCCTTCGACCGAGTGGAAAAACTGCTTGTCAGGCTCTGCTCCTAAGGCCTTTTCGACGAGGCCGAGCGGTGCGGCAACCGCAACCGTCACAGGCAGGACGCAGGACAAGATCACGCTTTTCATGGACAACACCCGGCACAACAGAGTCTGTTCTTGGAACAGAAGCGACCATGAAGAAGATTGGTTAATGCTTCGTCACTGACGGCCGTTTCTCCGTTTACCTTGTTGCTCGGCGTTGCTCGCTTTGGTCATCCTTGCGTGCCGCGAACGAGGTGAGCGCCGAGAGGAAGTCGCCAAGTCCCGGACGCCTTGCCGCAATGAACGGCAGGGGGCGTGCTGTTTCCATCGCCGCAATGCCGATGCGCGCCGTCATCATGCCGTTGACTACGCCTTCGCCAAGCTTTGCGGAGAGTTTCGCGGCCAGGCCATGGCCGACGATCTGCTGCACGAAACTGTCGCCGACGGCGATCGATCCGGTAACCGCAAGATGGGCGAGCACACTCCTGGCCAGCCGGAAGAAGCCCAGCGTGCCCGGGCGCCCGCCATAGAGTTCCGAGAGGCGTCGGATCAGTCGCCCGGCTTCGAACACGACATAGGCGACATCGACGAGCGCGCGCGGGCTGACCGCCGTCACCAGCGAGACGCGCTTGGCGGCCTCCAGGATCATCGTCCTGGCGCGGGCATCGAGGGGCGACAGTATCTCGGTCTCGGCGAGCCGAACCAGATTGCCGCCGTCGATGATCTCGCCGCGCAATTCGGCGAGCGAGCGCCTCCCGGCAGCGGTCTCGGGTTTTGCCGCGACAAAGGCGGAAAGCTCGTCGACCAGGGCGCGCRCCGCTTTGGGATCGTCGCGCGCCACCGCATCCAGGGCGCGACGCTGCAGCTTTTCCACTTCGGCAAGGCGCGCGATCGCCAGGAACTCTCGGATCAGTATGATAAGCAGCGACAAAAGCGCGATCGCCGCCATGCCGGCCGCCAGCCAGCCCAGCCATTCGGCGCGCGCGAAGAGGTCGCGAATGAGCTGGTCCGTCCACAGGCCGACCGCGAGCGAGACGAGCACGCCGAAGGCGCCGAAAAACAGGCGCGCCAGCAGCGACCGTCTCCTTGGAGCGGTTGCCGGCGGCGGCGCGGCCTGCTCGAGGTCCGGTTCGTCGAAGACGTCGATTTCCGAAGGGATGACGACCGCGGCATCAGCCCTGGCGGCGTGCGGTTTGCGCGCGTGGGGTTCCTCGGTGCGATGCTTCTGCGTGCCCTCCTGCCTGGGCGGCGCCTCGGGCTCGATGCGGAAGGCCGCCGGTTTGCGGGGCGGGGTCATGCCAGATGATCTCCGATCAGGAACTGCAGCGCGCGGTCGAGCCGGATATGCGGCAGCGAGAGCGTGACGCCTTCAGCCGTGCGCTCGAGCTTCGGCGGGCGGAAGCGGACGAAGCGGATCGACGGCTCATTGTCTTCCGGCTTTCCGGAAAGGTCGAACACCGCGTCGACCTTTTCCGGCAAATCGCCGGGGAAAATGGCGGTTTCGGTTTTGCCGTCGAATGTCTCGCCGTCGATCCTCTCGCCTTTCAGCGGCGCGCCGATGATGACCGGCAATGTCTCGCGGCCTTGCTTGACCGTGCCCTCGCGGGTCGAACGCACCGCCGCCATGGCGACCACGTCGACGTCGGCGCCGCTGAAATTCGCCCGCGCCACCGCCCGGTCCGCCAGCCGGCGCACGATCGCCTGCAGGCGGTCATGGCTTTCATGGTGCAGCTGGTCGGCCTTGGTCGCCGCCACCAGGATGCGATCGATGCGCCTCGAAAAAAGGTCGGTGACGAAATTGCCCCGGCCGGGCCGAAAACAGGAGAGGATTTCCGTGACGGCCCGTTCGAGATCGGCCATGGCGGCAGGGCCGGCATTGAGCGCCTGCATGGCGTCGATCAGCACGATTTGCCGGTCGAGCCGGGTGATGTGCTCGCGAAAGAACGGCTTTACGACATGGGTCTTGTAGGCCTCAAAACGCCGCTCCATCATCGCTTGCAGCGAGCCGGAACGGGGTCGTCCCTCGGAAAGCTTCATCAGCGGCGCAAAGGTCAGCGCCGGYGAGCCTTCGAGATCGCCCGGCATCAGGAACCGACCTGGCGGCAGCGTCGACAGCGCGCGTTCGTCGAACTTGCAGGCCCTGAGGTAGGCGGCGAAGCTTTCGGCGAGGCGGCGCGCCGTCATTTCGTCGGCATCGGCGTTCGGATCGATTGCGGAGGCCAGCTCGCGCCAGGCCTGCGAAAGGTCCGAGCGCACGGGCAGGGCCGCGAGTTCCACCGCCTCGCGCGAAAAATCGGCGAAGGATTTGCCGAGCAGCGGCAGATCGAGCAGCCATTCGCCGGGATAGTCGACGATGTCGAGTGACAGTTTTCCGGCCGAGAACAGGCGGTTCCAGCCGGAGGCCGACTCATATTCGATGGTGAGCCGCAACTCGGAAATGGCACGCGTCGAATCCGGCCAGGTGCGGTCGTTGACCAGGGCAGCAACATGGTCCTCGTACTGGAAGCGCGGAACGGCATCGTCCGGCTGTTCTTCAAGGAAGGCGCGGGCGATGCGGCCCGACTTTTGCGCTTCGAACAGCGGCAGCCGCCCGCCATGGATGAGGTTATGCACGAGGGCGGAAATGAAGACGGTTTTGCCGGCACGGGAAAGGCCGGTGACGCCCAGGCGCAGCGTTGGAGAGAAGAGCCCGGCGGCTCGGCCCGACAGCGTGTCCAGGGCAATCCTCGCCTCGTCGGCAAATGTGGTCAGCGATGAAGCCAAGACAGATCCCCGGGCGCTGGTTGGCTCCGATATAGGCGCTGACGCCGCCGTTTGAAACGGTGTCAAAGATTGGCAAGGGTGAGAAAGGCCTCGAGATAGCCATTGCCCGGAGCTGCCTCACCGAGATTGCCGGGAAAACGCACGACAGCGAGGCCGGAGGTGGGAAAGCCATGGTTGAGCAGGCCGCGCGCCGCCTCGTCGCCGTCGCCAGACAGCGCCATGGCAAGATCCTCCGTCATCGGGTTGTGGCCGATCACCAGAAGCGAGCCGGCCCCGCCATTCTGGCGGATAATCTCGAGATAGCCGGCGGCATCCTCGCTGTAGAGCGTGTCGAAGAACAGCACCCGGCCGGTGTCGGTGCGGCCCGCGAGACCTTCCAGCGTCTGCCGGGCGCGCTTGGCGTTGGAGCAAAGCGTGGTGTCGGGCACGTAGTTGCGCGCCCGCATGGCATCGCCCATCGCCTCGGCGTCGGCCATGCCCGCTTCGTCGAGCGGTCGATCGAAATCACGAACGCCTGGCAGCGCCCATCCGGCCTTGGCATGCCTCAACAGATAAAGTCTGCTCAACCGGTTCCCCCATTATGCTGAATGCGCTGAGCGTTTTGGCGATTAGTCACCAGAACGGCGTCGTRCACAATGGGCGGCGACACGCAACGACGCCGACTCATGGAGGAATTCGACCTCCGCTTTCAAAAAAAGGCCATCGCGGATGCTTGCCTCTGCGAGGCTAACAAATGCGTGAAACTGTTAACGTTTGTGCTTGTGCAGCCCCTTGTCCGCGAATATATAGGCGCCAAATTTGGGGTTGTTGGGTGAGTCGAATGAACGATATCGTAACCGCCGATTACGTACCCTCCGAAGACGAGCCGTTCATGAACGAACGGCAGAAATCATACTTCCGACAGAAGCTGATCACTTGGAAGAATGACATCCTTCGCGAAGCGCGTGAAACCCTCGAAATCCTCCAGCAAGAAAACGCAAACCACCCCGACCTAGCCGACCGAGCCTCCTCCGAAACCGACCGAGCCATCGAACTTCGCGCCCGCGATCGCCAGCGCAAGCTGATCTCGAAAATCGATTCCGCGCTGCAGCGCATCGATGAAGGCACCTATGGCTATTGCGAGGAAACGGGCGAGCCGATCGCGCTGAAGCGGCTCGACGCTCGCCCGATCGCGACGCTGTCGATCGAGGCGCAGGAGCGCCACGAGCGCCGCGAGAAGGTCTACCGCGACGACTGAGCGGACAGGCATGGAATTGCAAAATGGCCGGGATTTTCCCCGGCCATTTTTCTTTGGGCTACCTCCGCAAGGCTACAGCATGGGCAATCCCCCCGACGGCGGCTACTCGTTCAAAGCCCCCATGGTCAGGTTGACGGTGGTTCCGGTCATCCCGCTTGCCCTGTCCGAGGCCATGAAGGCCGCCATGTTGGCAACCTCGTCGAGCGCCATGACTCGCTTGGGATGCGTTGTGCCGGCGAGATAGGCCTGGAACTGGTCCCAGTTCATGCCCGAGGCCTCTGCCTTAACTTCGAAGACATCGCGCATCGTGCCGGTTTCGGGAAGGCCGTGCGRCCGCAAGCCGACAACGCGAATGCCCTGCGGCGCAAGCTCGTAGGACAGGTCCCGRGTGAGCGCTTCCTTGGCCGCCTGGGCCGGCCCGTAGCCGCCGTTGAGCGGGGTGCCGATCCGCGCCGGCAATGCGGTAACTGTCATGATCACCCCGGATTTCTGCGGGATCATGTGCCTCGCTGCCGTGCGCGCCGTCAGGAAATAGGACCTCGTGTAGGTCGCGATTGCCAGGGAGAACTGTGCGACGTCCATCTTGGCCAGCGGCACGCCCAATATCGCGGGTGCCGCCATGCCGATAGCATTGAACGAGATGTCGATGCGGCCGGCCTTGTCGACCACCGATTGCAGGTGTGTCTCCACGGACTGCTCGTCGAGTGCGTCAACGGCCGCCGCCTCGGCGGCGCCGCCGGCCCATACCACGTCCTTTACGACAGCCTCGACAGGCGCCTGGATGTGCCCCGTCAAAAAGACCCTGGCACCCTCGCTTGCAAATGCACGTGCGACGGCGCCGCCGATCGCTCCGGCTGCGCCGTAGATCACCGCTATCTTGCCCTTCAGCAACATGTCCTGTTCCTTTCGTTTTTGGTTCCTGGCCGCTCGAACGCGTCCGCGCGTTGGAGCCGTCCGCCGATAGAGACACCGCCGCCTCGCAAAACTGGGCGCCGCCCATTTCGAACGTCGGCCGGTGTCTAACGGGATGAGGCGAAAGGAGACGCGGGGAAGCGCGATGACGAGCATGGCCGACCTGATCGACAAGGCCCGGGCAGGGGATGGCGACGCGTTCCGGAACCTGATTGCGCCGCACCGGCGCGAACTACAGCTGCATTGCTACCGCATGCTGGGGTCCTTCCAGGATGCCGAGGACGCTCTCCAGGACACGCTGCTGTCGGCTTGGCAGGGTTTCAACAGCTTCGAAGGTCTCGCCTCGCTGCGCACATGGCTCTACCGGATTGCCACCAACCGCTGCCTCAACGCACGGCGCGCCGCCAGCCGGCGGCCCGCCAAGGCCTGGGACATTCCCGGCGTCGAACCGCCCGAACCGACCGGGCTCGGTGAGGTCGTTTGGCTGGAGCCGTTTCCCGACAGCCTGCTTGAAGGGGCCTTCGATGCGCCGCTTGGCCCGGATGCGCTCTACGAGCGGACGCAGTCCATTTCACTGGCCTTCGTCACCGCCATGCAGGTGCTGCCGCCCCGCCAACTCGCCATCCTCATCCTTCGCGATGTTCTCGGGTTCGAGGCCAAAGAGGTTGCCGAGATGCTGGATTCGACGGTGGAATCGGCCAACAGCGCCCTCAAGCGGGCGCGCGCCGGCATGCAGCGTCGGACGCTGCCATCAGCCAGCCGCGAGCCGGCGCCTGCCGCCCATTCAGCACAGGAAAAGGCGATCGTGGCGAAGTTCGTCGGAGCCTATGAAGCCGCCGATCTCGACACGCTGGTAACGCTGCTCACCGACGACGTCTTCATCTCGATGCCGCCAATGCCGCTCGAATACCAGGGGCGGGATCTCGTGGTTCGTTTCTGCGCCGGCATATTCGGCGCGGGGCGCAGGTTCGACCTTGTGGCGACCAGGGCCAACGGCCAACCGGCCTTCGGCGCCTATCTGCGCGGGACCGACGGAATCAGCCACGGGATCGGCCTCATCGTGTTGACGCTGTCCGGGAATAGGATCTGCGCCATGACCAGGTTCGAAAACACTGTGCTGCCATGGTTCGACCTGCCTCGAACGCTTCCAGGTCGATAAGCCGCCGGCCAACCACGGCCGCGCGCCGACACGTCAGCGTTTGTGGCTGGCGAGCTCGCCGAGAAGCTTGGTCATCTCGTCGTCGAGCGAGGGCTTGGTCGCCGGCTTGCTGCTTGCCGGCTTGGGGTGCGACTCGTCCAGCGATGCCTCGAGCTCGTGCATCAGCGTATCGTCGACCGAATCGTTGGAGGGCGGCGGCGGGGGATGCCGCATGCTGTTGTTCGCCGAGCCATAGGCCGGCAGCGGCATGACCTTTGCGGTGGTCGACTGGCTCGGTGCCATCGGCTTGGGCGCGGACGTGGTCGAGCGCGGACGCGCCGCGGGCTCGCTGGCCGGAGCCGGCGCAGGTGCCGGCGGCTGTCTCGCCGGCGCTGGCGCGGGTTGGGGCGCGCGCGGGCGCGGTGCGGCAGGCTGCTGCTGGCCGCTGTCGCCGGTCAGCGCCGGGCGGCGAGGTGCTGCCAGCCTGATGTCGCGTTCGACCACGACGTCCGTCGGACCGCCGATCAGGATCAGGTGCTCGATATCGTCTCGCCGCACCAGCACCAACCGGCGGTGGCTGTCGATGGCGGTGGCGTCCATGACGGCGAGCCGCGTCTTGCGGTTCCTGCCGCCGGCAACGAAGGTGCCGAAGGTCAGGTTGCGGACCACCTTGATGACGAGGAGGACCACGACCAGCAGGATGAGGGCCGCAAACGTCCACAGGATTGCAGCGACATAACCCGGACCCGCTACGCTATCCAGCCACTGTAGCATCGGTACACCCAATCGCCATTTGTGAGGTGACGCGACACTAGACCGTTGCGGCGGCCCGCCGCAAGTTCGCATCAAGCATCGTGAACAGTTTGAAACATGAATCGTTGATTTTATCGGACATTYGCCCCCGGGGCCTTTTCCGAGACAGGAGAATGTGATTCAAGCTGCCGTTCGCGGGTGTGTCGGGGCATGGGAATCACGAGCAGGGGGCACATGGCCAAGGAAACGCGCGGCGATTTCTATCCGGTACCAATCATCGACCAGAACACGCGTCCGGGCGCCGTCACCAGGCTGATCGTCTTCATCGTTGTTCTGACCGGCGCCGCAATCGTCTTCGGGCTCTTCCGCGAGCGCCTTGGCGATCCTTTCCTGCTCGGCATGCTGGGCGTGCTCGCCATGATCGGCGTCGGCTTCCTGTTTGCGACCGCGATCGGCTTCGTGCAGATCGCTCCGCGCTCGACCGGCGACGAGTTGTCGAAGGCTTTCGTCGATTCGATGTCGCAGGGCCTCCTGGTCACCGACACCAAGGGGCGCGTCATCTATGCCAACCGGGCCTATGCCGACATGACAGGCGCCGCATCGGCGGCCGACCTCAAGACGGTCGAGGGGCTGCTTTCGGATGTTCCCGAGGCCTCGACGACCATCTACCGGCTGGCCTCCGGCCTGCGCGACGGCCAGGCCGGCGACGGTGAATTCCGCCTGGCGCAGTCGATCAAGCCCGGGGCCGAGCCTGGCGCGCGCTGGTATCGCGCCCGCGCCCGTGCCTTCAACGTGCCCGGCCAGCGGCTGCCGATGCTCGCCTGGCAGATCGCCGATATCTCGCAGGAGCGGGCCGAGCAGGAGCGCTTTTTCCTCGACCTGCAAAAGGCGATAGACCATCTCGACCATGCGCCGGCCGGCTTCTTCTCCGCCGACCAGGAAGGCCGCGTAACCTATATCAACGCGACGCTTGCCGAATGGCTGGGCATCGACCTTGCCAGCTTCACTCCCGGCGCCGTCACGCTGCCGGAAATCGTGGCCGGCGACGGCATGGCGCTTGTTCGCTCGGTCAAGGCGGACCCCGGCGCCACGCGCAACGCGGTGATCGATCTCGACCTCACCACAATGAGCGGCCAGGCCCTGCCGGTCCGCTTCATGCACCGCGTTTCGGCGAGCCGCGAGGGAGTGAACGGGCCGACCCGCACCATCGTTCTCAACCGCACCCAAGGCGAGGACGCTTCCGCCGACCTGCGTGCCTCGGAGGTCCGTTTCACCCGCTTCTTCAATTCGACCCCGATGGCGATTGCCGGTGTCGATGCCAGCGGGCGCATCCTGCGCACCAACGCGCCGTTCCTGTCGCTGTTTTCATCCGTCGTCGACCGCGACGCGGTCGACCGCCGCGTGCGCTTCGAGACCGTGGTGCATGAGCGCGATCGGCCCAGCTTTGCCGCCGCCTTCGAAAAGGCGCGGCAGCGCCAGGCCAATATCGAGCCGATCGACTCGCTGCTGCCCGGCAATGAGGAGCGCCACATCCGCTTCTACGTTAACGCCGTCGTCGACGGCGCCGGCGGCGGAGGTGCGGAGGAGTCGGCCATCGTCTACGCGGTCGAGACCACCGAGCAGAAGGCGCTCGAGGGCCAGATGGCGCAAAGCCAGAAGATGCAGGCGGTCGRCCAGCTCGCCGGCGGCATCGCGCACGACTTCAACAACGTGCTCACCGCCATCATCATGGCGTCGGACCTTCTGCTCACCAACCACCGGCCGTCGGACCCGTCCTTCCCCGACATCATGAACATCAAGCAGAACGCCAACCGCGCGGCGTCCCTGGTGAGGCAATTGCTCGCCTTCTCGCGCAAGCAGACGCTGCGGCCGGAAGTGCTCAACCTCACCGACGTGCTCGCCGACCTACGGATGCTGCTTGCCCGCCTGGTCGGCAACGACATCCGCCTCAAGATCGACCATGGCCGCGACCTGTGGCCGGTCAGGGTCGATATCGGCCAATTCGAGCAGGTGGTGGTCAATCTTGCCGTCAACGCGCGCGACGCTATGCCTGCCGGCGGCGATCTTACGGTGCGCACCCGCAACGTCGCGGCCGATGAGTGCAAGTCCTTCGGCTATCGCGAGCTTACCGCGGCCGACTATGTCCTCGTCGAGGTCGAGGACACCGGCAGCGGCATCGCGCCGGATGTGCTGAAGAAGATCTTCGAGCCGTTCTTCACCACCAAGGAGGTCGGCAAGGGAACTGGCCTTGGCTTGTCCATGGTCTACGGCATCATCAAGCAGACCGGCGGCTTCATCTATTGCGATTCCGAAGTGGGCAAAGGAACGGTGTTCCGCATCTTCCTGCCACGCCACGTCGCCGAGGTGAAGAAGGTCATCGAGCAAAGTGAGGCGCCGGCCGCGGCGGCGTCGGCGCCGCCCAAGCCGGCCGACACCGTGAAGGATCTCTCAGGTTCGGCGACGGTGCTGCTGGTCGAGGACGAGGACGCCGTTCGCATGGGCGGCGTGCGGGCGCTGACTTCGCGCGGCTACACCGTCCATGAAGCGTCTTCCGGCGTCGAGGCGCTGGAGGTCTTCGAAGCCCTCGGCGGCAAGGTCGACATCGTCGTCTCCGACGTGGTGATGCCGGAGATGGACGGTCCGACGCTGCTCGGCGAACTGCGCAAGCGGCAGCCGGACGTCAAGTTCGTCTTCGTCTCCGGCTATGCCGAGGACGCCTTCGCCAAAAACCTGCCGGCCGACGCGCATTTCGGTTTCCTGCCCAAGCCCTTCTCGCTCAAGCAACTGGCCACCATCGTCAAGGACGTTCTGGAATCCTGACAAGATGCTTGCGCATCTGGGCGACCCTGCCATGATGACATGGGATGGCTGCGTGATGGGGGTCATGCATGACGCCGCACATCGAGGCGCACAGGGGCGACTATGCCGAGACGATCTTGCTGCCGGGCGATCCCGAGCGCGCTCAATGGATGGCGAAGACCTTTCTGAAGTCGCCGCGCTGCGTCAATCGCCGTCGCGGCGCCCTCGGCTTCACAGGCCGCTTCCGCGGCAAGCCGGTCAGCATCCAGGCAACTGGCATCGGCGTTTCGTCCTTCCTGATCTATGCCTATGAACTCCTCGACTTCCACGGCGCCAAAACGCTGATCCGCACCGGCACATGCGGCGCCCTGTCCGAGGATGTGCCGCTGCGCGGCCTGGTCATTTCCAGTGCCGTGAGCGCCGAGGGCGCCATGAGCGGACAGGTGTTCGGACTATACCAGCCGGCGGGACCGGATCCGGCGCTCCACGCACTGGCACTGCAGCTAGCCGCCGATCTCGGCATAGCCTGCCGCGCCGGGCTGACAGTGTGCAGCGACATATTCCATCATCCAGACGGCCGCGCACGGTTTGACGGGCCGAGGGCGGCCGGCGCGCTGGCGGTCGATATGGAAACCAGCGCGCTCTACCGCATCGCGGCGCAGTTCGGCGCGCGTGCGCTGTCGCTGCTGACCGTGGTCGACCATGTCGCCACGGACGAGCAGACCGATTACGCAGAACGCCAGGCGCTGTTCAGAGACATGACGCGGCTGGCGCTCGAAATCGCGACGGCAAGTTGAGCGCGTCGCGTTGCAACGGATTCAGGCGATGCGCTTCAAGTCTCGTTTGATGCATGCCGTTCCGCCAAAACCGCTGCGCACTTTGGGCGACATGGATTAGGCAGCCACCTGCTTCAGCGCTGCCCGTTCCCCTGCTGTCGGCCGGTGACCGCGCAGATAGAGCGCGCAGGTGGTGCGCAGCATCGAGGCGAAGTTGGGGATCTGGCCGTTGATCTCGATCGCCTCGTCATAGAGGGTCGAGATGAATTTGGGCGTCGTCAATCCCTGGCTCTCGGCGATCTCGTCGAGCAGCGCCCAGAATGTCGCCTCGAGCTGAATGCTCGTCGAATGGCCGTCTATGCGGATCGACCGGTTGATCTGCCGGTAGCCTTCCGGATCCTGCCCGGCAAAGACTCTGCACATCGTTACCTCCCGTTCTTGTCGGTCTTGGGCGCCGATTGAACCGGTTGGCGCCTCTCTTGAATACTGCCTGCAATTGCCATCTTCGGCCTGACGGCCGGCAACGGCAATCGGACTTTCGTCCTTAGGAACGGGGGCGACATTACCCATTTTGCGGGCGCACGCGTGGTAATCGGCTGCCACCACTTTTTTTCGCCGGCGCGCATAATCGCCTTCGAGAGCATGAAAGCTGCGGAGTCCGATTTGGCGAAGGCGATCCACACCATGATCCGGGTTCTCGACGAGGCCCGGTCCGTCGATTTCTACAACAAGGCCTTCGGCCTCGATGTCGCGCAGCGGCTCGATTTCGAGACATTCACGCTGATCTATCTCAGCAATGCCGACACTTCGTTCGAAGTAGAGCTGACCGTCAACAAGGGGCGCACCGAGCCCTATGCGCTGGGCGACGGCTACGGCCATCTTGCGGTCTCGGTCGCCGATCTCGACAGCGAGCACGACCGGCTCGGCGCGCTCGGCTTCAATCCGAAGAAGATCGTCGAGTTCAACCGCGACGGGGCGCTCATCGCCCGCTTTTTCTTCATCGAAGACCCCGACGGCTACAAGATCGAGGTCCTGCAACGGGGAGGGCGCTTCCTATAGGGGACAACGGGCCGCGCGGGCCGGCGCGGCGCCAGCAACGGCACTCTTTTGAGTGCGACCAACAAGCAGGGAGGAAAATCATGGTCACGATCTATGAAGGGCAGCCGCATGAGAGGAAGCCTGGCCTTTCGCGGCGCGAGCTTCTCAAACGCGGCGGCGCAGGCGCGCTGCTGATCATTTCGGGCAGCGCCGTCATCAGCCCCGAACATGCCTGGGGCCTCGAGACCTCGGCCTTGAAGCCCGAGACGATGGCGACACTGATCCAGGTGGCGCGCGACATCTATCCGCACGATCAGGTGCCGGACAAATACTACGCCATCGCCGTCAAGGGCCATGACGAAACGGCAGCCAAGGATCCGGCCCACAAGGAGCTGATCGAGAAGGGCATAGCCGAGCTCGACAAGAAGGCCGGCAAGGGCGGCTATCGCGGGCTCGGCTGGGAAGAACAGCGGGTGGCCTTGCTGAAGGAGGTCGAGAAGACGCCGTTCTTCCAGACGGTGCGCAGCGGCCTCGTCGTCAGCCTCTACAACCAGAAGGAAGTGTGGCCGATCTTCGGCTACGAGGGCGAGTCCTATTCCAAGGGCGGCTACATCGCGCGCGGCTTCAACGACATCGAGTGGCTCTGAGCCGCTCTGTCGCTGAACCGCTCCGACCGGATGAACCRCTTTTGACCGATTTCATGGGAGGAAACCATGGCAGCACAATTTGATCTCAAGAACGACGGCGTGGTCGTTATCATCGGCTCGGGCGCCGGCGGCGGCACCCTCGGCAACGAGCTTGCGCAGAAAGGCATAGACGTCGTCATACTCGAGGCGGGCGCCCGTCACGAGTATGACGACTTCATCAATGACGAGTGGGATTCCTTCACCCAACTCGCCTGGAAGGACAAGCGCACCACCTCGGGCGACTGGCGCGTGGCGAAGGATTTCCCGAACCTGCCGGCCTGGATCGTCAAGTCCGTCGGCGGCTCTACCACACACTGGGCGGGAGCTTCGCTGCGCTTCCAAGAGCATGAATTCAAGACGCTTTCGACCTACGGCAAGGTGAAGGGCGCGAACCTTCTCGACTGGCCGGTGACGCTCGCCGAAATGGAGCCCTATTATACCAAAGCCGAGGCCAAGATGGGCGTGACCGGCACCAACAACTGGCCAAGGCTGCCCGGCAACAACAATTTCAAAGTGCTCAAGGCCGGCGCCGACAAGCTCGGCTACAAGGAATGCCATACCGGCAACATGGCCATCAATTCGGTGCAGCGCGACGACCGCAATTCCTGCCAGCAGACCGGCTTCTGCTTCCAGGGCTGCAAATGGGGCGCCAAATGGTCGACGCTCTATACGGAGATCCCGAAGGGCGAGGCGACCGGCCATCTCGAGGTGCGGCCGAACTCCATGGCGATCAAGATCAACCATGACGCCAGCGGCAAGGTGACGGGCGTCGTCTATGCCGACAAGGACGGCAAGCTGYAGGAGCAGAAGGCCCGCGTCGTTGCAGTCGCCGGCAACTCCATCGAGAGCCCGCGGCTGCTGCTCAACTCCGAATCGAGCAAATTCCCGCACGGTCTCGCCAATTCGTCGGGGCAGGTTGGCAGGAATTACATGCGCCACACCACGGGCTCGGTCTATGCCGTCTTCGACAAGCCGGTGCACATGTATCGCGGCACCACGATGGCCGGCATCATCCGCGACGAGGCGCGGCACGATCCCTCGCGCGGCTTCGTCGGGGGCTACGAGATGGAGACGCTGTCGCTCGGTCTGCCGTTCATGGCGGCCTTCCTCAATCCGGGCGGCTGGGGTCGCTCCTTTACCACGGCGCTCGACCATTATGACCACATGGCCGGCCTGTGGATCGTCGGCGAGGACATGCCGCGCGAGGAGAACCGCATCACGCTGCATGCCGACGAAAAGGACGAACACGGCATGCCGATTGCCGACGTCCATTTCGACGATCACCCCAACGACACGGCAATGCGCGACCACGCCTACAAGCAGGGGCAGGCGCTCTACGCCGCGGTCGGGGCGACAAGGACCTTCCCGACGCCGCCCTATCCCTCGACCCACAATCTCGGCACCAACCGGATGAGCGAGAAGCCTGCCGACGGCGTCGTCAACAAGCATGGCCAGACGCACGACATCAAGAACCTGTTCGTCTCGGACGGCAGCCAGTTCACCACCGGCGGCGCCGAAAATCCGACTCTGACCATCGTGTCGCTGGCCATCCGCCAGGCCGACTACATCGCCGCCCAGATATCGGCCAAAGACATCTAGTACTACCTCCCGACTGCCTGCTGGCGCGGGACCCGACAGGGTTCCGCGCCCTTTTTGTCAGGTCAATTCCTGGTGCAGGTGGATGCGGTGAAGGCACCGTCGGGCTGTTTCATGATGATGTCGAAGGCGGGCGCGCCCGGGCCGTCCAATGTCGCCTGCGTCAAGGAGATCGAATTCCCGCCGCTGGTGTAGCCGCCAAGCGGGCCGAGCCAGCTGATCTCGCCATTGGCGTCCATCTGGTAGTTGTAGGCTTGCGGCGCGCTGCCGAAAGTCACCGGGCCGCTGTAGAGGCTGCCCTTGATGGTGATGTCGCCGAGGTTGAGGAACATGCCGAGCAGGTAGACCTCGCAGCGATAGATGCCGTCCGGCAGCTTGCCTTCCGAGAATTCGGCCCGGGCGCCGCTCGCGGCGGACACGAGAAGCAGGAAGCTCAGAACAATGCGATTTGGAAAAGCCATGCGGTTCGCTCATTTCGGCGGCGACCTTGCCCCATTTCGCGGTCGCCTCGCAACAGTTCGGAACTGGCTGATTTGCGGTTGAGGTCAAAAATCCAGGCGCCTCAAGCGTCTGGGCGAAATCTAGGCAGTGCTGCGCAAAGTTTTCTCAAATGCCCGCAACGCGCATTGCGTCGGCGGGTAAGCGCCTTGAACTGTAACACATTGAAAAGACTATATTATCTTCAGCTTGCGATAGAACCCTTCGATCTGGCATGTCGATTGCAAAGCATGTTGTGCGGCGGCCTGGAGGCGCCGACGAGATCATTCGCCAGCCACCGAAGGCTGACGAGCGACAGCATAGCCTTCGAGGGGAAGGCGCCCGGCCGGAGCGCGGCGTATGACTGCGCCCGGTCGGGCATCGTATTCGTGCCGCATGAGATCGGCCGAAAAGTGCAGGGGAGCAGAATAGGCCYAAGGAAGAGGAAGTCACGGCGCTCGCTGCACCTCGCCTATTCTTTCGTCCATACTACGATAGACAACCCTGGCGCGCTGAAGGCCGCGTGCTAGTCTTTCCTTGGCCTTGGTGAGTCGGCCGCTTTCCGTACCAGTCGCGAATGGGGGCAAGGCGCGGGCTCGCCGGCAAGTTCCACGCAAGCAATCCCGCCTAGCTTCTCCGCAGTGATTGTCGGTCGATGCGTCCAACAAGACCTTGCCAGGGGAAGGCGATGGAACGTTTTGCCGAAGACTATCAGAAGCGACGCCTCACCGAACGCGTCGACATCATGACCGCGATCAACATCCTCATGTCGCAAGGCTATGACGAGGACGAACTGCTTGGAGAAATGACCAAGGTCTTTTACGTGGACCTCGACGCCTTCAATGAAGTGATTGGGCAGCACTGACGGCGCAAAGAAGCACGGACCCGTCCTATTTGCTTTGACGCAATTCCGGAGGGGAGACCGCTTCGCACTTTTCCTGGAATTGCTCGAAGCTTCAGGCGCAGCGGCGGATGTCGAGCACACGGTTGCGGCCGCCGCGCTTTGCTGCATAAAGCGCCTTGTCGGCGGCGCTGARCACCCTGTCGAAACTCATGCCTTCGCCGCTGCCGAAGGCGATGCCGGCGCTCACGGTACATTTGAGACGGCCCGTCTCGGTTTCTATCGTCCGGGCCGCGAACGAAGCCCTGATCCGTTCGGCCGTGYCTTCGACCATCTCGGGCGAGGCGCGTTTCAGCACCAAGGCGAATTCCTCGCCACCCATGCGGGCGGCGATGTCGTTCGGGCGCAGGTTGCAGGACAGTTCTGCGGCGAAGACCTTCAACACCTCGTCGCCGGCGGCGTGGCCGAACCGGTCGTTGATCGCCTTGAAACCGTCGAGATCGAACACCACCACGGCCATGAAAGCACCGACGGGCGCATTGCCGTGCAGATCGAACAGCGCGCGGCGGTTAAGCAGCCCGGTCAACGCATCGGTCTCGGCCTCGCGCTTGTGGTGGCGCGCGAGCCGCCCCTGGTTGAGCGCCAGCGACAGCGCGCCGATACCGGTCATCGAGGCGATGACAATGATCAGGCTCAGGTCCTCCGCCCAGTTGCTCGGCGCGTGGCCGAGGGTCAGCTTGCCGTCCCATGCCAGTACCGCCCCGCACAATACGAAGGAAGCTGCAACCAGCGAGTAGAGCAGCGCCACGCCGACGAGCTGCGCCGGCGCCTCCTCGCGGCCCTTCCAATATTCATGTGCGGTGGCGAACAGGAGCAGCGCGGCGAGGAAATTCTCCAGCATGAAGCCCAGCCCGTCATAGCCGAGCGCCATAGGCGGCAACGCCAGTGCAAAGGAGATGCCGGTGCCAAGCGCGATGCGCGGCAGCGGCGAGCGGCCGGTACGGAACTGGTGGGCGGCGCCCAGCATCACCGAGAAGCCGAGCAGGAGCAGTGCCACAGTCAGCACCCCGAGTGCCGTTCCGGGCGCTTCGATATAGGCGTCATAGCCAAAGACCTCGACCACAACCACAAGCACACTGATTTGCCCATGTCAGCAGGAACCTGTCGGAGCGGGCGGTCAGCCAGGATCCGAACAGCGTGAGGCTGAGGCAGGCCGCGGAGAAGCCGACGGCCAGCAGCAATGAGTTGTAGTCGAGCAGCATGCACCCGTCCTTGCCGCGCCGGGCTTCTGCAACCTGGCGTAGGTGCATTAGTGGAGCAAGAAGTATCGATTACGTTACGAACCGGCGAGTTGCGAGAAATTTCGCTGCGCAGTTTTCCGCTTCGCTACGCCGTCACCCGTTTCATCAGCGCCATGGCGCCGAAGGGGGCGCGCACCTTGCCCTCAGTGATGAAGTAGACGAACACGTCACGCGGCTTGACCGGCACATCGGTCTTGGGATCGACACGCGGCAGGTCGGCCGGCTGCTTGCCTTGCGCCCAGGTCTTTGTCCGCGCGGCCCATTCGTCGAGCCCCTTCGGCGTGTAGCAGTCGGGATTGTCGTCGCTGCCGGTCTGCAGCCGTGCATAGACGAAATCGCTCGTGACGTCGGCGATCGCCGGATATTTGGCATGGTCGGCATAGACGATCGCGGCATTGTACTTGCGCGCCAGGCCCACAAATTCCGGGACGATGAAGCTGTCGTGCCGGACTTCGAGCGCGTGGCGTAGCGCCACGCCGTCCTGTTTTTCCGGCAGCAGCTTCAGGAAGGCCTCGAAATCATCGGCATCGAACTTCTTTGTCGGCGCGAACTGCCACAGGATCGGTCCGAGCTTCTCGCCGAGCGCGGCGACGCCGGAGCCGAGGAAGCGCATCATCGATTCCCCGGCCTCGCCGAGCACGCGGYGATTGGTGACGAAGCGGTTGCCCTTGAGCGAAAAGACGAAACCGTCGGGCGCGTCGCCGGCCCATTTCACGAAGGTCGGTTCCTTGAAGCTGGAATAAAACGTGCCGTTGACCTCGATGGTCGGCACCTGGCGGCTTGCGTAGTGCAACTGCTTGGCTTTGGYGAGCTTGTCCGGATAGAAGGAGGTGTCCCAGGGCTCGAAGGTCCAGCCGCCCATGCCTGAGCGGATCTTTCCTAGGCTGGTCATCGTCTTCCTCCCAGTTTGCGATCAGGCGGCTTTGCCGACCGGTTTGGCCATGTCGACGACGGCCCATCCCGGCCGGTACGGATTGGGCCGGCGACCCGTTTCGCGATAGCCGTAGGCGCTGTAGAGCGCGATGTTCCGCTCCATCCGCGAATTGGTGTAGAGCCGCACCTCCGGTACGTGCCATGACCGCGCCTGCTCGTCGGCGAAGTTGAGCAGCCTGATGCCGAGGCCCTTGCCCTGGAAGGCCGGCGTCACCGCGACGCTGAAAATCATGGCGTGGTCAGGATGCCGTTCGAGGACGATCAGCCCGGCCAGTTCGGGGCCTTCTTCCAGCAGCCAGATCTCGCCGCGCTCGATGCGCGGCGCATAGTCTTCCGTCACCGGGATCGGCGGCGCGCCAAACAGGGCGGTGTAGGGGGCGTAGGCTTCGGTGGTCAGGGAGACTACTGCCTGGAGATCGCCGGCAAGCGCTCTTCTAAGGGTCATTCAAACGCTCTCCAGGCACCAACGATTTGCGTGCTCACTCAGCCGCTTCGCGCTTGCCTCCGGGCCGCCGCTCCAGAAGCTCCTTCAGGAACTGGCCGGTATAGCTGCGCTTCTCGCGCACGATCGCTTCCGGCGGCCCGGAGGCGACCAACTCGCCGCCGCCGTCGCCGCCCTCGGGACCGAGGTCGAGCACCCAGTCCGCGGTCTTGATGACTTCGAGATTGTGCTCGATCACCACAACCGTGTTGCCCTGGTCGACCAGCTCGTGCAGCACTTCGAGCAGCTTGGCGACGTCGTGGAAATGCAGGCCGGTGGTCGGCTCGTCGAGGATGTAGAGGGTCTTGCCGGTCGCCTTGCGCGACAATTCCTTGGCGAGCTTGATGCGCTGCGCCTCGCCGCCGGACAGCGTCGTCGCCTGCTGGCCGATGTGGATATAGCCGAGGCCGACCTGCTTCAGCGTCTCCAGCTTGTCGCGCACGGCCGGCACCGCCGCGAAGAACTCGACGCCTTCCTCGACCGTCATGTCGAGCACGTCGGCGATCGACTTGCCCTTGAACAAGACGTCCAGCGTCTCGCGGTTGTAGCGCTTGCCGTGGCAGACGTCGCAGGTGACGTAGACGTCGGGCAGGAAGTGCATCTCGATCTTTATGACGCCGTCGCCCTGGCAGGCCTCGCAGCGGCCGCCCTTGACGTTGAAGGAGAAGYGGCCGGGCTGGTAGCCGCGCGCCTTGGCCTCGGGCAGGCCGGCGAACCAGTCGCGGATCGGCGTGAAGGCGCCGGTATAGGTGGCCGGGTTGGAGCGAGGAGTGCGGCCGATCGGCGACTGGTCGATGTCGATGACCTTGTCGAGGAACTCCAGCCCCTCGATACGGTCATGCTCGGCCGGATGCTCGCGCGAGCCCATGATGCGGCGCGACGCCGCCTTGAACAGCGTCTCGATGAGGAAGGTCGACTTGCCGCCGCCGGACACGCCGGTCACGCAGCTGAACGTGCCGAGCGGGATCTCGGCCGTCACGTTCTTCAGATTGTTGCCGCGCGCGCCGACGACCTTGATCCGCCGGTTCTTCTTCGCCTCGCGGCGCAGCTCCGGCGTCGCCACTTCGAGCTCGCCAGACAAATATTTGCCGGTGATCGAGGCGGGGGTGGCCGTGATCTGCTGCGGTGTGCCTTGCGCGATGATCTGGCCGCCATGGATGCCGGCGGCCGGACCGATGTCGACGACATAGTCGGCATGGAGGATGGCGTCCTCGTCATGCTCGACGACGATCACCGTGTTGCCGATGTCGCGCAGGTGCTTCAGCGTATCGAGCAGGCGCGCATTGTCGCGCTGGTGCAGGCCGATCGACGGTTCGTCCAGCACATAGAGCACGCCGGTGAGACCGGAGCCGATCTGCGAGGCCAGGCGGATGCGCTGGCTCTCGCCGCCCGACAGCGTGCCGGAATTGCGCGACAGGGTCAGATAGTCGAGGCCGACATCGTTGAGGAAGCGCAGCCGCTCGCGGATTTCCTTGAGCACCCTGACCGCGATCTCGTTCTGCTTCTCATTGAGCTGCGCCGGCAATTCGTTGAACCAAATGTCCGCCTTGCGGATCGACAGCTCCGTGACCTCGCCGATATGCTTTCCGGCGATCTTCACCGCCAGCGCTTCCGGCTTTAGGYGGTAGCCGTTGCAGGCCGGGCAGGGGGTGGCCGACATGAAGGGCTCGATCTCCTCGCGCATCCACGCCGACTCGGTCTCCTTCCAGCGCCGCTCGAGATTGGGAATGACGCCCTCGAAGGTCTTGGTTGTCTTGTAGGAGCGCAGGCCGTCGTCATACTGGAAGGTGATTTCGCGCTCGCCGGTGCCGTGCAGCACGGCCTGCTGCGCCTCAACGCTGAGATCCTTGAACTTGTCGCCGAGCTTGAAGCCATAGGCCTTGCCGAGCGCCTCCAGCGTCTGCGCGTAATAGGGCGAAGTCGATTTCGCCCAGGGGCTGATGGCGCCGTCGCGCAGCGACACATTCTCGTCCGGCACGACGAGTTTGGCGTCGATGGCGCGCTGGCTGCCGAGGCCGTCGCAGGTCGGGCAGGCGCCGAACGGGTTGTTGAAGGAGAACAGCCTGGGCTCGATCTCGGGAATGGTGAAGCCGGAGACCGGGCAGGCAAATTTTTCCGAGAACATGATGCGTTCATTCGTCTCGTTCTTCGACTTGTTGACCGAGTCCTCGCCGGTCTGGCTGGCATCGAGCGGCCTGTCGGCGAATTCGGCTACCGCCAGCCCGTCGGCGAGCTTGAGTGCGGTTTCCATCGAGTCCGCCAGCCGTGTCGCCAGATCGCCGCGCACGACGATACGGTCGACGACCACGTCGATGTCGTGCTTGTATTTCTTGTCCAGCGCCGGCACGTCGGCGATCTCGTAGAAGACGCCGTCGACTTTGACGCGCTGGAAACCCTTCTTCTGCAGCTCCAGCAGTTCCTTGCGGTACTCGCCCTTGCGGCCGCGCACGATCGGCGCCAGCAGATAGAGGCGTGTGCCTTCGTCCAGCGCCAGTACGCGGTCTACCATCTGGCTGACCGTCTGGCTCTCGATCGGCAGGCCGGTGGCCGGCGAATAGGGGATGCCGACGCGTGCGAACAGCAGGCGCATGTAATCGTAGATTTCGGTGACGGTGCCGACCGTCGAGCGCGGATTGCGCGAGGTCGTCTTCTGCTCGATCGAGATGGCGGGCGAGAGGCCGTCGATCTGGTCGACATCCGGCTTCTGCATCATCTCCAGGAACTGGCGGGCATAGGCCGACAGGCTTTCGACATAGCGGCGCTGGCCCTCGGCATAGATGGTGTCGAAGGCGAGCGACGACTTGCCGGACCCTGACAGACCGGTCATGACGATCAGGCTGTCGCGCGGCAGGTCGAGATCGACGTTCTTGAGATTGTGTTCGCGCGCCCCGCGAATGGAAAGGTATTTTTGGTCGGCCATTGCCGGTCGCCGCCTCAGGTCTGGAATTTGCTGGATTGGCGGGTTTGTCCCGGCCATCCCCTATGTAGGTAGTCTCGCCGCCGCGTCGAGTGACGCCACACTCTCGATCCTTTCCGAAAAACGGTGCCGTTTTTCGGGGTAACGCATCAAGCGTTTAACCGCCTTTCGCGCGAGCGGGCAAGCGGAAAGAACAAAGGTCGAACATGCTCCTGACAAACCGCTGTGGAAACACCCGCTCCCCATGTCCGTAACATTGATCCACAGTCGGCTTACCCACACGTAACCTCCGGGCGATCACATTTTTCGGTAACCGGCTATTGAACTGTTGACGCCGGCGAGCCGCGGGGGCAGTGTCGGGGTGTCAGCGAAGCCGGCCGTCTTTCGATGGCCTCGCCACCTTAAGGTGGCCTGCGAGACGCCGCAGGCGTTAGCGATTAGAGCTTCGCAGGACAATGGTCGCAATGGACAGAAGGAGCGGAGCATGACGCCACCGGACAGTCCCTTGAGGCTCCACACAGTGATGGAGCCGCGGCGGGCCTAAGGGCCAAGGGCAGGCGTAAGCGCCAGCCCGATAAACCGTGACCTRCCGATTGCTTACAATCAGAGACTATAGTCGGATCGTCGGCTGAAAGCCGCGTTGCATCCGAAACAGAACGCCGGCAGTCCACTCCCGGCTAAAGTTGGATTTTCAGATCCATGAAAGCCCCGTCCACCTGCGGAAGCAGCGGCGGGGCTTACATTTTGCAGGCAGAGTATTTCTGCGGCGTGCCGCGCGATCAGTGATTGGGAAGTCTGATACCGCCCGCTCCCATATCGACGGTTATGCTGCCGGAAATCCTGACATCGGTATCGCCGATCTTGAACTGGCCGTTGCCGCTGGCGGGCTGTGCGTCGTCCGGCTCAGGCTGCGGAGCCGGCTTGACGATGCGGTAGTCGCCGCTGACACCGGGCAGTTTTTGCGTTGAATTATCATCCGCAAAGGCTGCCGTGCCAACCATCGTCGCACCGGCGAGCGCGGCAACGGCAACGCCCAGATTCTTCAGGGATCGATCTCGGATCATCCACCGACTATAGAGGCGCGCCGAAGGCGAGGCCAGTCGCGCGGCGATCAATTTGCCGCGCGTCGTCCGTCCACATCAGGCCGCCTTCTTGCGGGTGTCGTAGACGTGATCGACGAGACCCCAGGCCTTGGCTTCCTCGGCGGTCATGAAATAGTCGCGGTCGAGCGTTCGCTCGACCTCTTCGTAAGTTCGGCCGCAATGCTTGGCGTAGAGCTCCGTCATGTGGCGCTTGGTGCGCAGGATGTCCTCGGCGTGGCGCTGGATGTCGGAGGCCTGGCCCTGGAAACCGCCCAGCGGCTGATGYAGCACGATCCTGGTGTTGGGCAGCGCGATGCGCCGCCCCGGCGAGCCGGCCATCAAAAGGAAGGAGCCCATCGACGCCGCGAAACCCATGCACACCGTCGACACCGGGCAGGAGATGTATTGCATCGTGTCGTAGATGGCGAAGCCGCTGGTCACCACGCCGCCCGGCGAGTTGATGTAGATCGATATCTCCTTGTCGGGATTGTCCGATTCCAGCGACAAGAGCTGTGCGCAGACCAGTGCCGACACGCCGTCATTGATCTCGCCGTTGATGAAGACGATGCGCTCGCGCAAAAGCCGCGAGAAGATGTCGAAGGCGCGTTCGCCGCGGCTCGACTGCTCGATCACCATCGGCACCAGGTTGGCAAGGGCGCTCATGGCCTAATCTCCTCGATTTGTCTTTGGTCAGGCCGCGCGCAGCATCATGCGGGGGGCGTTGGCGGCCGTGGGATTCTTGCGGGCGTTGAGCGACAAACCGCAGCCGGCGCCGGCCACGGCAACGACTGGCTTCGCCGCCGACACGAAGCTGTCATGAACGATGCGAAGATGCGTGCCRCCGGAGACCGTGCGCTCGAGTGTGAAGGTGACGATGCTGTCAAAAGAGGGGCTGTCGAAGGCGGGGCTGTCGAATGCCGGCGGCCGGTCGGCTGTGTCGGCGCGGGGCCGCGCGCACCAGGAATAGCGCAGCAGCCTGCCCGGTTCGGCGTCGAGCACTTCGCAGTCGATCAGCGTGTCGGGTCCGGCGAAGGCGAAGCGCCCGCCTGCCTCCGGCTTCATGTCGTTCGGCATCATCCAGGCGGCGAGCAGTTCGGGTTCCGTCAGCGCTCGCCAGACCTTCTCCGGCGGCTCGGCAAGCTCGCATTCGAAGCAGAGCGGCGCGTCGGTCGCTGTCGGGTGCTTTGTTGCCGTCATTGGTCCATTTCCTTCAGAACGGTCTTCAACTTCTCGATGCGCTCCGGCCAGAAGGCACGGTAGCGCTCGATCCAGCCGAGCAGCGGATCGAGGCCTTGCGGCTCGGCGCGGTAATAGGCGTTGCGACCGGCGCGCCGCTCGGCCACGAGGCCGGCGCCGCGCAGCACGGCAAGGTGCTGAGAGACCGCAGGCTGCGACACGCTCATGCCGGCGCGCAGCTCGGAGACAGTCATCTCGCCGGCCGCCAGCCGCTCATAAACGGCGCGGCGCGTTGGATCGGCCAAGGCCCTGAAAATCTCTGTTTCGATCATTGCCAAAGCATAAGTCGATACTTATTGGTTTGGCAAGCTGCTATTTAATCGCCATATCAGGATGTGCCGGTCCGACCACGTCTTTGCCGACATTCCTTGACAGGACTGCTGGTCGCGGCTAGAACGAAAAGAGAACAAAAACCTTGTGGGAAAAGCCAGCCTTAGCGGGCGGCAGCGACCCGCAGGCTGTAAGGTGCGGCGACGTAAATTTTGTTTCGGATGAGCGCGGAGAAGTGCGATGGCGGGTAGCGTCAACAAGGTCATTCTGGTGGGCAACCTCGGGGCGGACCCTGAAATCCGCCGCCTGAATTCGGGTGACCCGGTCGTCAACTTCCGCATCGCCACGTCGGAAAGCTGGCGTGACAAGAACACTGGCGAGCGCAAGGACAAGACCGAGTGGCACAATGTCGTCATCTTCAATGACCAGCTCGCAAAAGTGGCCGAGCAGTATCTGAAGAAGGGCATGAAGGTCTATGTCGAGGGCCAGTTGCAGACGCGCAAATGGCAGGACCAGACCGGCAATGACCGCTACACGACAGAGGTCGTGCTGCAGAAATTCCGCGGCGAATTGCAGATGCTCGACGCGCGCGGCGAGGGTGGCGGCCAGGTCGGCAGCTATTCCGGCGGCGGCCGTGGCTCTGATTTCGGCCAGTCCGGCCCGAACGAAGGCTTCAGCCGCGGTGGCGGTGGCGGCTCCAGGGGCGGCGGCGGTGGCGGCTCGCGCGAGCTTGACGACRAGATTCCGTTCTGAGCATCAAAATCGCGATGACCATTTGAGGGAGGCGCGATGTCGCTCGGACCGCTCCTATCGGCGCCGCCTCCCATTCCCTGGCACGCATTTGYCGCTTTTGCCGCGCTGGCTATAGGCGGAGCGCAACTGGCATTGCCGAAAGGCACGCCGCGTCACCGCGCGTTGGGGTATCTCTGGGCAGGACTGATGCTGGTTGTCGCGCTCAGCAGCTTCTGGATCCAGCAGATTCGATTGTTCGGGCCGTTCAGCCCGATCCATCTCCTGTCGATCCTCGTTCTGGTCACGGCGCCGCTGGCGGTCTGGTATGCACACACCCATAAGGTGGCGGCGCATCGCAGCGCCATGATAAAGCTCTATCTGTTCGCACTGATCGGCGCCGGCATCTTCACGCTGCTGCCCGGCCGGATCATGCACGCGGTCGTGTTCGGCCAGTGAGCAATTCCAGGAAAAGTGCGCAGCGGTTTTCCGTCCGGAATTGCGTATAAACAAAGGGCAATTCCAGGAAAAGTGCGCAGCGGTTTTGCGTCCGGAATTGCGTCAAAACAAACATTTGCAGCGGGCCACTCGTCCGCCGCGAAGCAAGCTCGCAAGGAAGATTATCGTGAAAGCACGCGTCAAATGGGTCGAGGAACGCACCTTCGTCGGCGAGTCCGGCAGCGGTCACAAGGTCGTGCTGGGCACGGCGCACGGGCCTGAAGGCAGGACGCCGGGGCCAAGCCCGATGGAACTGGTGCTGATCGGCACCGGCAGCTGCTCGGCCTATGACGTCGTCCATATCCTCGAAAAAGGCCGCGAAGCGGTCGAGGACTGCGTGGTCGAGCTCGATGCCGACCGGGCCGAGACCGAACCCCGGGTGTTTACCCGCATCCATATGCATTTCATCGTCAAGGGTCGGTCGCTCTCACGCGACAAGGTCAAACGGGCAATCGACCTCTCGATCGAGAAATACTGTTCCGCCACCGCCATGATGGCCAAGACGGCGACCGTGACGCATGACTTCGAGGTTGTCGATACGGCGGTGAAGTAGGCCGTCGGTATGTAGGCAGTAGGGATGCTGCTCAAGCAGCCATGAGTGCCCTGACGCCGTCGGCGACGAATTGCACGGCAAGCGCCGCCAGGATGACGCCGAGCAGCCTGGTCAGGATCGAGCGGCCGGTCTGGCCGAGGATGCGGTCAATGCGCTCGGCCAGCACGAACACCAGAAAGGTGAGCACAAGGCAGATCGCAATGATGYCGACCAGGGCTGCTTGCGCGGCAAAACCCTCGAAGTGTCCCGACAGCAGCACGGTTGCAGAAATCGCGCCGGGGCCGGCGATCAGCGGGATCGCCAGCGGGAAGGCGGCGATGTTGTGGATCATGTCCTTGGTGATGGCGACGTCGCCGATCTTCTCCTTGCGGTCCTGACGGCGCTCGAACACCATTTCGAAGGCGATGAAGAWGAGCAGGAAACCGCCGGCGACACGGAAGGCCRGCAGCGTGATGCCGAACACCGACAGAATCGCCGCGCCGGCAACGGCGAACAATGCCATCACCAGAAAGCCGATCACCGAAGCGCGGACGGAAACCTGGTGACGCTCCTCGCGGTTCATGCCGCGCGTGATGGCGAGGAAGAGCGGCGCCAGCCCCGGCGGGTCGATGGTCACCAATATGGTGACGAAGGCGTTGAACAGGCTGTCGAAGCTCGGCATCGCTGGTCCCCTCCCGCCGGGGCGAAGCCCAAGCTTTGCAATTGGTAGAGCAAAGCCGGGGCGCTGGAAACAGGGACAACCGAAATGATGTGCGAAGGGCGAAAGCCGGCGCGAAGGATCGCCAAGGCCCTCATTTCACGCCGCTGCGACCTTGGACAGGCATCAACTTTCACCCAAGCGCCGGGCCAGAAACTCGACCTCGATGCGCCAGGTCGCGCCGCCGTCATGAGAGCGTTCGCCCAGCCAGCGGAACGAGTTCTCGGTGATGCGCGAGAAGCTCCAGCGCACCGAGGAGCCGGTGTCGTCGACGCCCTGCTGGACGATCGTGTCGCCTTCGGCGCGGCCGAGCTGGCGGCTGAAATAGCGGCTTCGCGGATCGCTCCAGAAGATGTGCCAGGCGTCGAGGCCGGGATCGTAGACGCGCAAGGTCGTGCCATAGAAGGTCCATGGCCCGAGCGACGGCGAGGGGCCGGCGTCCCGCGCCGGCAGGATCCAGACGTCCTGAACGGCCTTGCCTTCCAGAACCCAGCCGAAATGCACTTCGCCGCGACCGGTAAGCCGGGTGCCGTCCTCCAAAGTACGCGTGGCGTCAAATGTCCAAGCGCCGATGAAGCGGCCGTAGAGCTTGAGCTTTTCGGCGAGATCCGGATCAGGCTCGTCGCTGTGCAGGGCTTCGGCAAAGGGGTCGGTCATGGCTGCTGCCTCGTTTGTCAGGAGAGGGTGAGCAATAGGCCCATGGTCGGGTTCTGCGCTTGGGAAAAATTGCTACCTTTTTTGCCCATGACGACGACTGAGGAAAAACTTGGCTCCGGGCATGGCTGGCAGGTGTCCGACGTAGTCTGCACGGCCCGCGCCGGCGACAGGCCGTTCGAGGAGGAGCACCGCAGCTTTTGCGTCGCCGCGGTAACGCGAGGCACGTTCCGCTACCGGACGCGCCAGGGCACGGCGGTGCTTGCTCCCGGTGYCATCCTGCTCGGAAATCCCGGCGCCTGCTACGAATGCGGGCATGAGCATGGTGCCGGCGACCGCTGCCTCTCCTTCCATTTTTCTCCCGCCTATATGGAGCGCGTCGTCGCCGATGTGCCCGGAGTGAAGCATCTCGATTTCACCGCTCCGCGCCTGCCGCCGTTGCCGGCGCTGGCATCGTTGCTGGCGGAAGCGGAGGCCGCGCGGGAAACGGGGGATGGCGACGCATTCGAGGAGCTCGGCCTGCGCATTGCCGGCGCGGTGGTCGCGAATGCGCCCGGCTCCGCCAAGGCTGTCCGGACGCCCAGCCGTCGCGACCAGAAACGCGTCGCCGAAGCGGTCCGGCTGATCGAGCTCAATGCCGAACGGCCACTGTCGCTCACGGAATTGGCCAACGGCACGGCCACCAGTCCGTATCATTTCCTGCGCACCTTCCGGTACGTGGCCGGCATGACGCCCTACCAGTTCCTGCTGAGGACCAGGCTGCACCGGGCAGCCGTGCGGCTGCGCATGTCGAACGAGGCGATCTCGACGATCGCCTTCGACGTCGGCTTCAACGATCTTTCGACCTTCAACCGCCGGTTCCGGCGCGAGATGGGGGAGGCGCCCGGCGCCTATCGCGTCAGGATCCGGCATGTGATAGAGCCGGACGCTTTTTGATTGGACTTGTTGATTGGACTTGCAACTTCGCCGTGACCGGGGGACGCCTCCGGTTCTCCAGTCAGAAGCTGGGAAGGTTGCCGCGTGTCATTGCCTGAAGACGTAAATCGCGCCCCCGCTGTCGTCGGATACGAGGACGGAACCGTTCGGCGCTTCCTTGACATCCACGGGCCGGCCGACGCCTCGGAGGAAAGTCGTCGCCGACACCGGCCGCCCACCGCGGAAGCGCACGCGCACGACCTGCCGGCCGACCGGAACCGACCTGTTCCAGCTTCCGTGCTCGGCGACCAGGGCGTCGCCGCCGAGGCTGCGGAAGAAATGGATTCCCAGCGTTGCGACATGCGCCTGGAAGTCGAAGACGGGTGAAATCTGCTGCGCGGGCGGCCGCGCGTCCTCGAATCCCTTGAGCCGGATTCGTCCGCCGAAATAGGGGAAGCCGTAGAAGCCGCCAGGCCGGAGCGCGTTCAGTTCGTCAGGCGGGATGTTGTCGCCCATGCGGTCGGCGCCATTGTCGGTGAAGAACATGGTGCCGCCTTGCCAGTCGAAGCCGACCGAATTGCGCACGCCCCAGGCGACGCGCCGAAAGTCGGACCCGTCCTGCTTCATGCTGACGATCGTGCCTTGCAGTCCATGCGGCAAGCAGATGTTGCAGGGCGACCCCAACGAGACGTAGAGCCTGGAATCCGGCCCGTCGCCGATATAGCGCAAGCTGTGGACGCCGGAATTCGCGAGCCCTCGGCGAATGTCACGCCGGCCGCTCAGAGCGCCGCCCGGCCCGATCTCGAAAGCGGTCACGCTGTTTCGCGAGGCTACGAACAGTCGACTGCCGGAGCATGCGACGCCGTTCGCAGCCGAGAATCCGGAGGCGGCCACTCGGGCGCGGCCGCCCGACACAGGCAAGGAATAGACCGAGGAGCCTTTGGTGCCGACGAACAACGTGTCGCCGCAGACCGCCATTTCGCGCGCGGCAGGAAYGCGGGCAAGCAGCGCGGCCTGCGTCGGGCCGAGGTCCAAACCGAAGGCGACCGTCACAACCGAAGCGAAAGCGAGAAACCGAATTCCAGCGGAGTGCAATCCGGTCTTGGCAGAAAAGACGTCCATGGCCGCCCTCATATGCAAGCAGAGCCTGCTGGAGGGAATTGGAGCGGCTTATTCTCGTTTCAAGCCGGAGCTAAGGCCCACGATGAAGCGGTTTTCCGGGATCCTTGAGCCCGCGTGAAGACTGCGATGTGCTCTACGCCGCTGCAGTCAGTCCGCTATCGGACCGCACCAGCCCGGCAGATAGTCCGCTTCCTTGCTCTTGGCGAGCGCCAGGGCCTTGTTCATCGCCTTGTCGAAATTCTTCGCGACCGCATTCCGGTCGATGCGCCGGCGCAGGAAATCCGCCCACAGGAACTCGCTGAACGGCGTCGTGTCCTTGGCGAAGCCGCCTTGCCGCCGCAACTCGCCGGCGAGGCTGCGGTAGGGGTCATCGACTAGATCGGCCATGCTCTTGGGCAGCGCATCATAGTCGCGCCGCTTGCCGTTCTCGTCGAACGGGTGCATCCAGCCGCGATTATCGAGCACGATGAGGAAGGCGTCCTTGTCGAGCTTCGACAGATCGCTGGTTACCGTCACCAGCACGTCCTTGATGCCTTCCTCGAGCAGGGCCCGCGCCATGTGGTGATGGTCGACAACATAGTTGCGCTTCTTGGGGCCGARCACCACGGGCACCATGTGACGGCCGAGGAAAGTGCCGGTTTCCTTGCCGCTTTGCGCGCGGATCATCTGGCGTTTCAACTCCACCTCGCGCATGCCGACTGTGATCTGCGTCGGCCGCAGTTCCTTGACGGCCACGGGAGTAAGGATGGGTTCGCGTTGGCTGGTCATTGCACATCGTCCTGCTGTTGGGTCTGTCCTGGGCCGAGCGCCTTGATGGCGTCGTCGACGCTGTGGAATATCCGCTGCGGACCGACCAGATCGGCGATGCCGAATTTTGCCAGCGCCTGCTGCGCGCGCAGCGACTCCATGCGCGCTATAGCGAACACTGCGCCTTTGTCGCGACAATGGCGGATGGTGTCGATCAGCGTCTGCGCGGCGGTATAGTCGATCTCGACGATGTTGCTGGCCTCCAGGACCATGAGCTTGACGCTTTCGCCCTTTGCATCGATCAGGTCGAGCAGGCCGCGCTTGAAACGGTCGGCGTTGACGAAGGAAAGCGGCGCCTGGAATGCCGCGACCAGCACGCCGGGGTGCTGCTCGCCGGCGGCGGAGCCGCTCGGCGGCCACCAGACCGAAGTACCCGGACCTGCGCCAGCTCGATCGGCACCTGATGCCGGCCGCCAGATCGCGGTTAAGGTCCTTTGCTGTCCAGCCGCTGAGCGCTCGCAGAGGCAACCATGAGGCCCGGTTCATTGCGCTTTCGGTTTTCGCTCGATCCATCGCCGACCTCGCCGCGCGGCGGCGAAACCGACCTTGGCCATATCGTCGCAATCAGCGGTATCCATTTGAAATTACCACCAAAATTGTCTCTGGAAAAGTCGCGCCGATATTGGAGTTTTGGCCGGGCTTCCTATATAACCGGTCAGTGATTCCCGACTGGATTGTGACCTGATTTGACCGACCAGAATACACCGCGCGGGCCGGAGGGCGGCCMCAACGGCATCGAGCCGATTTCGATCATCGAGGAGATGCAGCGCTCCTATCTCGATTACGCCATGAGCGTGATCGTCAGCCGCGCGCTRCCCGACGTGCGCGATGGTTTGAAGCCCGTTCACCGCCGCATCCTCTATGCCTCGCATGAAAGCGGCTACCACTGGAACCGCAAATATGTGAAGTCGGCGCGCCCCGTCGCCGACGTGATGGGTAAATACCATCCGCATGGCGACGCCTCGATCTACGACGCGCTGGTGCGCATGGCGCAGAACTGGTCCATGCGCGTGCCGCTGATCGACGGGCAGGGCAATTTCGGCTCCATCGACGGCGATCCGCCGGCGGCGATGCGTTACACCGAGTCCAGGCTGACCAAGGTTGCGCATGAGCTGCTGGRAGACATCGACAAGGAAACCGTCGATTTCCAGGACACTTACGACGCCTCCGCCACCGAGCCGCGGGTGCTGCCGGCACGCTTCCCGAATCTGCTGGTCAACGGCTCGGGGGGCATCGCCGTCGGCATGGCCACCAACATTCCGCCGCACAATCTGGCCGAGGTATGCAACGGCGCCATCGCCGTCATCGACAACCCAGCCATCGACCTAGCGTCACTGATGGAGATCGTGCCCGGCCCGGATTTCCCGACCGGCGGCATCATCCTTGGCCGTTCCGGCATCTACAACGCCTATTCGACGGGCCGCGRCTCGATCGTCATGCGCGGCCGCGTCAGCATAGAAGCGCGCGGCAACGACCGTGAATCGATCGTCATCACCGAGATTCCCTATCAGGTGAACAAGGCGGCGATGATCGAGAAGATGGCCGAACTGGTGCGCGAGAAGCGCATCGAGGGCATCACCGACATTCGCGACGAGAGCGACCGCCAGGGCTACCGCGTCGTCATCGAATTGAGGCGCGAGGCCGTCGCCGACGTCATTCTCAACCAGCTCTATCGCTTCACGCCGCTGCAGACCTCCTTCGGCGCCAACATGGTGGCGCTGAATGGCGGCAAGCCGGAAGTGCTGACGCTGATCGACATGCTGAAGGCCTTTGTCGGCTTCCGCGAGGAGGTGATCAGCCGCCGCACGAAGTATCTCTTGCGCAAGGCGCGCGAGCGCGCCCATGTGTTGGTCGGTCTTGCGATCGCGGTCGCCAATATCGACGAGGTGATCAAGCTGATCCGCACGGCGCCCGATCCGCAGACGGCGCGCGAGCAGTTGATGGAACGGCGCTGGCCCTCCCATGACGTCGCTCCGCTGATCCAGCTGATCGACGATCCGCGCCATCGCATCAATGAGGACGGCACCTACAATCTTTCCGAGGAGCAGGCGCGCGCCATCCTGGATCTGCGCCTGCAGCGCCTGACCGCGCTTGGCCGCGACGAGATCGCCGACGAGTTGAACAAGATCGGCGCCGAAATTGTTGATTACCTTGACATTTTGTCTTCCCGCGCACGCATCCARCAGATCGTCAAGGACGAGCTGATCGCCGTCCGCGATGAGTTCGGCACGCCACGCCGCACCGAGCTCTCCGAGGGCGGGGCGGACATGGAAGACGAGGACCTGATCCAGCGCGAGGACATGGTCGTCACCGTCAGCCATTCCGGCTACATCAAGCGCGTGCCGTTGTCGCTCTATCGGGCGCAGCGCCGCGGCGGCAAGGGCCGCTCCGGCATGTCGACCAAGGACGAGGATTTCGTCACCCGCCTGTTCGTCGCCAACACGCACACGCCGGTGCTGTTCTTTTCCTCGCGAGGCATCGTATACAAGGAAAAGGTGTGGCGCCTGCCGGTTGGCAATCCACAGTCGCGTGGCAAGGCGCTGATCAACATGCTGCCGCTTGAGCAGGGYGAGCGCATCACCACCATCATGCCGCTTCCCGAGGACGAGACGAGCTGGGGCGAGCTCGACGTGATATTCGCCACCACGCGCGGCACGGTGCGCCGCAACAAGCTGTCCGACTTCGTCCAGGTCAACCGCAACGGCAAGATCGCCATGAAGCTGGACGAAGAGGGCGACGAGATCCTCGGGGTGGAGACCTGCACCGACAATGACGACGTGCTGTTGACCGCGAATTCCGGCCAGTGCATCCGCTTCTCGGTCAGTGACGTGCGCGTCTTTCAGAGTCGCAACTCCGTCGGCGTGCGCGGCATCGCCATGGCCGAGAYGGACCGCGTGATCTCGATGTCCATCATCGAGCATGTCGATGCTTCGCCCGCCGAACGCGCCGCTTATCTGAGGCGTGCAGCGGCCGAGCGGCGATTTGCTCCCGGCACGGCCGGCGAGGAGGAAGAGATTGCGCTCACCAATGAGGAGGTCGGCGAGGAAGCCGAGCTTTCCGACGAGCGTTACGAGTTCCTCAAGGCGCACGAGCGGTTCGTGCTGACGGTGACCGAGTACGGCTACGGCAAGCGCTCGTCGTCCTACGATTTCCGCCTGACGGGCCGCGGCGGCAAGGGTATCCGCGCCACCGACGTGTCGAGGACGGCCGAGATCGGACGCCTCGTCGCGACCTTCCCGGTCGGCAATGACGATCAGATCATGCTGGTGTCGGACGGTGGCACCGTCATCCGCGTGCCGGTCAACGGCATACGCTTCGCCAGCCGTGCCACCAAGGGCGTGACCATCTTCAACACGGCCGAAGGCGAGAAAGTGGTGTCGGTGGAGCGGATTTCGGAACCGCAGGCCGAAGAGGAAGCCGAAGAGGTGTCAGGCGAGGCGGGCACCGAGGATACGGGCCAAGGAAGTCCCGAATAGGCGTCTAACCATCTGTCTTCGCGCAATCCCCAACGGAAGACCGCTAGATGCTTTCCCCTGGAATTGCTCTGTCATCACCGGCCTTTGGGCCGGTGCGTGAGATCAAAAGTGACGATCAGCCTTGCGGCCGGCGAGCCCTTCGAGCCGCTTGGCGTTGGCCTTGACGCGCACCCGCGCCGCTTCCTGATGCAGCCCGAATGCGGTTGCGATCAGCATCACGATGGTCATTGCAGTAGCAAGCATGTAGATCAGCATTTGCGTGTTCTCCTACCGTGCTAACGATAAGGTGGTGCTTTGGTTTCATCTCCTGAAGCGGCAACCTAGTGAACGCAGCGTGAAGCATTCGTGATTGTCGCCTTCATCCGTCGTTCATCTCCGTGAAAGGTTCACGGCCGGGCGCATCGATGGGATTTGCCTTTGTTGGAGAGGCTCGCTAAAGCGTCTCACCGTTTCAAAGCGTCTCACCGTTTCAAGGAAACGGCGAACCGCTTTATCTTTTTGTTTTGCGCAATTCCGGACGGAAAACCGCTCACACTTTTCCTGGAATTGCTCTAGAAGCCTGCCATGACCGAACGCATCGCCCTTTACGCCGGCTCCTTCGACCCGCTGACCAACGGCCATCTCGACGTCTTGAAGGCTTCGCTGGCGGTGGCCGACACCGTGTACGCAGCGATCGGCATCCATCCGGGCAAGACGCCGCTGTTTTCCTTCGAGGAACGCGTGAAGCTGATCGAGGCCGCGACCAAGGCGGAGTTCGGTCGCGATGGTGACCGCATCAAGGTCGTATCGTTCGATGGCCTGGTCATCGACGCCGCCAGGAGGCACGGCGCCTCGATCATCATCCGTGGCCTGCGCGACGGCACCGATCTCGACTACGAGATGCAGATGGCCGGCATGAACGAGACGATGGCGCCGGAACTGCAGACGCTATTCCTGCCGGCCAGCCCCTCGGTGCGCACCATTACCGCCACACTTGTCCGCCAGATTGCCTCGATGGGCGGCGACATCCGCCCGTTCGTGCCGGCCGCCGTCGCCGGCGCGCTCACTGCCAAATTCGCGAAATAAGTGCATGTCGCCCAAAAGTGGATCCCGGTTTTGGGGCAACGGCATGCATGCAACAAAGACCTCGGAGAAGAGTTCATGCAGCTGAAGAAGCTCGCTTCGTTTGTTGTCGTGCTTGCCGGCCTTTTGGCGGCATCGTTCCCGGCTTTTGCCGCCGACAAGGAAAACACCATGATCATCACGCTGAAGGACGGCGACGTGACGATTGCGCTGCGTCCCGATCTCGCGCCCAAGCATGTCGCCCAGATCAAGAAGCTGGTGCGCGAGGGCGCCTACGACAACGTCGCCTTCCATCGCGTGATCGACGGCTTCATGGCCCAGACCGGCGACGTCAAGTTCGGCAACATGAAGAAGGGTTTCAACCCCGAGGCTGTCGGCACGGGCGGTTCCGATCTTCCCGACCTGCCGGCCGAGTTCTCGAAGACCGAGCAGTTCACGCGCGGCGTCGTCGGCATGGCCCGCTCGCAGGATCCGAATTCGGCCAATTCCCAGTTCTTCATCATGTTCGCRCCGGCGCCGAACCTCGACGGCCAGTACACCATTGTCGGCAAGGTCGTCAGCGGCATGGAACTGGTGGACAAGATCAAGAAGGGCGATGAGGCGGACAATGGCACGGTCACGGACCCCGATCGCATGATCAAGGTCCGGATCGCTGCCGACAGCAAGTAACCCACTCAATTTTAAAAGGATTTTCTGACATGGCTGAGATCAAGGACCGCGAGAACGCGCTCATCATGGAAACGACCAAGGGCAACGTCGTGATCGAAATGTATCCGGACCTTGCGCCCGGCCACGTCGCCCGCATCAAGGAACTGGTGCGTGAAGGTGCTTATGACGGCGTGGTCTTCCACCGCGTCATCGACGGCTTCATGGCGCAGACCGGCGACGTCAAGTTCGGCAATTCCTCGAAACCCACCTACGCGCCGTCTCGCGCAGGCATGGGCGGCTCCGACAAGCCGGACCTCAAGGCCGAATTCTCCAATGCCAATCATGGCCGCGGCACCTGCTCGATGGCGCGCGCGCAGAACCCGAATTCGGCGAATTCACAGTTCTTCATCTGCTTCGACGACGCTTCCTTCCTCAATCGCCAATACACGGTGTGGGGCCAGGTCATCGAAGGCATGGAGAATGTCGACAAGATCAAGCGCGGCGAGCCGGTGCAGGATCCCGACAAGATCGTGTCGCTGAAGGTTGCGGCCGACGTCCAGTAAGGCTTGAGAATGATGATGGGCGCAGTCTGGTCCCTGCTTGGCATCCTGTCCGGCGCCTTCATCGCCATCCAGGCGCCGATCAATTCGCAATTGGCGCGCGGCCTCGGCCTTCCGGTGGCGGCCGCGGCCTTTTCCTTCCTGTCCGGCGCCATCGTGCTCGGCATCATCTCCGTCTCGGTGGTGAAGCTGCAGGGCATCTCGCTCGATTGGAAGGCGCCGGAGCCGTGGCTGTTCGTCGCCGGCGGTGTGCTCGGCGGCTTCTATGTCACGCTCTCCACCATCCTCACGCCACGTATCGGCGCGGCGGCGCTGATGGCCTTCCTGGTCGCCGGCCAGCTGATTGCCGGCATGCTCGTCGACCGCGCCGGCTTCCTCGGCGTTACCGTCCGCGAAATCTCGCTTGGCCGCGTTGCCGGCGCCGTGTTGCTGCTGGCCGGAGCGCTGCTCATCCGGTTGTTCTGATGCGCGTCGACCTGTTCGACTTCGATCTGCCGGAGGAGCGCATCGCGCTGCGCCCGGCCGAGCCGCGCGACAGCGCCAGGCAGCTGGTCGTCAGGCCGGGTCAAGGCGTGGAAGACCGGATCGTGCGCGAGCTGCCGTCGCTGCTCAAGCCGGGCGACGTGCTGGTGTTCAACGACACCCGGGTCATCCCGGCGCAACTGAAAGGCATCCGCAAGCGCGGCGAGGCTATGGCGCAGGTCGAGGCCACGCTGCATATGCGCGTGGCGCCGGACCGCTGGCGGGCGTTCATGCGGCCGGGCAAGCGCGTTGCCGTCGGCGACCGCATCCATTTCGGCCATGACCAGAATTCCTGCTTCCTCGGCCAACTCGACGCCACAGTGATCGAGAAGGGCGAGGCGGGCGAGGCGCTGCTCGGCTTCGATCTCTCCGGTCCGTTCCTCGACGAGGCGCTCCAGGCCGTCGGCCACATTCCGCTGCCGCCCTACATCGCCTCGAAACGCGACGACGACGAGCGCGACCGCAGCGACTACCAGACCATCTATGCCAAGGAGGAGGGCGCAGTCGCCGCCCCCACCGCTGGCTTGCATTTCACGCCGGAGCTGTTTGCCGCGCTCGACGCCAGGGGGGTCGAGCGCCGCTTCGTCACGCTGCATGTCGGCGCCGGCACCTTCCTGCCGGTGAAGGCCGACGATACCGCCGATCACAAGATGCATGCCGAAACCGGCTCGGTGAGCGCCGAGACGGCGGACGCGCTCAATGCGGCAAAGGCGCGGGGAGGGCGGATCATATCCGTCGGCACGACGTCGCTGCGTCTCTTGGAAAGCGCAGCGCGCGAAGACGGCAGGATCGACCCCTGGTCGGGACCGACCGATATCTTCATCACGCCAGGCTACCGTTTCCGCACCGCCGACATGCTGATGACCAATTTCCACCTGCCGCGCTCGACGCTCTTCATGCTTGTCTCGGCCTTCAGTGGGCTGGAGACGATGCGTTCGGCCTATGCGCATGCCATCGAGAGCCGCTACAGGTTCTACTCCTACGGCGATTCCTGCCTGCTTTTCCGAGCCGAGACGCCCGAAAAGGAACGCAATGACTGACACCTTCTCCTTCAAGGTGCTCGCCACCGACGGCAAGGCGCGGCGCGGCGTGATCAGCATGCCGCGCGGCGAGATCCGCACGCCGGCCTTCATGCCCGTCGGCACCGGCGGCACCGTCAAAGCCATGTATATGGAACAGGTGCGCGGCGTCGGCGCCGACATCATACTCGGCAACACCTATCACCTGATGCTCAGGCCAGGCGCCGAACGCGTGGCGAAGCTTGGCGGCCTGCATGCATTCACCCGCTGGCCATACCCGATCCTGACCGACAGCGGCGGGTTCCAGGTAATGTCGCTGGCGAAGCTGAGAAAGCTCAGCGAGAAGGGCGTCACCTTCCGCTCGCATATCGACGGCGCGCGCTACGAGATGTCGCCCGRGCGGTCGATCGAGATCCAGGGGCTGCTCGATGCCGACATCCAGATGCAACTCGACGAATGCACGGCGCTGCCGGCCAAGCCCAGGGAAATCGAGCGCGCGATGGAATTGTCTTTGCGCTGGGCCGAGCGCTGCAAGACGGCGTTCGGCAACCAGCCGGGCAAGGCGATGTTCGGCATCGTTCAGGGCGGCGACAGCGCAGCGATGCGCCTGCGCTCGGCGCAGGCGCTGACGGCGATGGATCTCAAAGGCTATGCCATCGGCGGGCTCGCGGTCGGCGAGCCGCAGGCGGTCATGCTGGAGATGCTCGACATCACCTGTCCGGAACTGCCGGCCGACCGGCCGCGCTATCTGATGGGCGTCGGCACGCCGGAGGATATCGTGAAGTCGGTAGCGCGTGGCATCGACATGTTCGATTGCGTGATGCCGACGCGCGCCGGCCGCCATGGCCTGGCCTATACACGCCGGGGCAAGATCAACCTGCGCAACGCCCGCCATGCCGACGATCCGCGTCCGCTGGACGAGGAAAGCGATTGCCCGGCCGCGCGCGATTACTCGCGCGCCTATCTGCATCACCTCGTGCGGTCGCAGGAATCGCTTGGTGCGATGCTGCTCACCTGGAACAATTTGTATTATTACCAGAAGCTGATGCAGGACCTCCGTGCTGCCATCGAGGCTCAGGCCTTCGAAGCGCGCGCCGGGGAGATTTCGGAAGGCTGGGCGAGGGGCGATATTCCGGCGTTGTAAAGGCTCAAGTGCTTACCGAGTTCGCCGCCCGCAGGCTGCAGCCGGTGATCTTGAAGGTGCCGTCCGGCTGCTGCTCCAGCGTATAGACCGCTTCGTAGTMCTTGCCGTCGGGTCCGACGATCRGCACCTGCTGGATGATCGAGGCCGGCCCGGTCTGCTCCACCTTGCCGAAGGAATAGCTTTGCGGCTTGCGCACCGGCGCGTAGCCGTTGGTCACCATGTTCATGAAGGTGTCGACGGTCGGGAATATCCGCTTGATGTTCGGCGCCGCGAAACTGTAGGCGGTGGCGCCGTCGTCGGCGAGGAAAGCTTTGAGCTGGCTCTCGATGACCGTTTGCGCCGCCTTGATTTCGGCATCGCCGGCATAGGCCATGGTTGCCAAGATCGGAACGAGAGCGAATGCTAACAAAGCGCGGCGCATGGCCTGTTTCCCGGAATTCGCGTTGCGAGCGTGCAGTCTAACATACGCCGGCCCGGGCGCCGCGGTTTCATCGCCGTCGGAAGATTCTTGCCGGTGCGATGATCTATGGCCGCGAAATTGCGGCAAGCGGTCGCCAAGGCGCGTGCTGTCCGATGCTTGAAAGCCGGACGGCAGTCTGCCACAAGGGCCGCTTATTCGCGTAGAAGCTGGCAGGACCGGGCAATGAAGGCATTTTTCGTGCAGATAAAGTGCGATCTGGGCAAGGCCTATGAGGTTGCCAGCGCGCTTGCCGATGCCGAGATCGCCTCCGAAATCTACTCGACCGCCGGCAATTACGATCTGCTCGCCAAATTCTATCTCGAGGACGAGGAGGACATCGGCCACTTCGTCAACGAGAAGGTGCAGATTCTTCCCGGCATCAAGGACACGTTCACCATCGTCACCTTCCGGGCCTTCTGACCGGCTGGCATTGCTCTGCTGCGAGGCAGAGCCTGACCTGAAGTGGTTTGTCCTGCCCTAATCTTAGGCAATTTGCATAGAGCGGCTGCCGCCGCCGTCCAAATCACCGATTGCGCTTGATTTTCTTCGGCGAGGCCAGTGAAATGGCTTCCAGAGGGGAGCACGCGATTGGCAGCGTTCGATGAAATGCTTCCGGAAACCTCCGGACTGAGAAGACCATATCAGGCTTACGATCGCTGGCTGAAGCAACAGGACCCGGCCAGGCTTACCCAGAAAATGCAGGATGCCGAGCGGGTCTTCCGCAAGACCGGCATCACCTTCGCCGTCTATGGCGAACAGGAAGCCTCGGAGCGGCTGATCCCCTTCGACATCGTTCCGCGCATCATTTCCGGCCAGGAATGGCGCCGGCTGACGCAGGGCATCGAGCAGCGCGTGCAGGCGCTCAATGCCTTCCTCGACGACATCTATCACCGCCAGGAAATTCTGCGCGCCGGACGCGTTCCGAGAGAACTCGTGGCGAAGAACGATGCGTTCCTGCCAGAGATGATCGGGGTGAAGCCGCCGGCCGGCGTCTATACCCACATCATCGGCGTCGACATCGTCCGCATCAGCGAGAACGAATTCTACGTCCTGGAGGACAATGCCCGCACGCCGTCGGGCGTCTCCTACATGCTGGAGAACCGCGAGACGATGATGCAGCTCTTCCCGGAGCTGTTCCAGCAGATCAAAGTGCGGCCGGTCGAGAACTACCCGCAGCTGCTGCGCCAGTCGCTTGCCGCGGTGCGGCCGCAGAGTGCCAAGGGCGCGCCCACCATCGCCGTGCTGACGCCGGGCAGCTACAACTCCGCCTATTTCGAGCACGCCTTCCTTGCCGACCAGATGGGCGTGCAACTGGTCGAGGGGCAGGATCTGCGCGTCGTCGACGGCCATGTCACCATGCGCACGACCGAAGGTTACAAGCAGATCGACGTGCTCTACCGGCGCGTCGACGACGCCTTCCTCGATCCGCTGACGTTTAGGCCGGATTCCGCGCTGGGCGTTCCCGGCATCATGGACGTCTACCGCGCCGGCAACATCACCATCGCCAACGCGCCGGGAACCGGTATCGCCGACGACAAGGCGATCTATTCCTACATGCCTGAAATCGTCGAGTTCTACACCGGCCGCAAGGCGATCCTCGGCAACATCCCGACCTGGCGCTGTTCGGAGCCGGACAGCCTGAAATATGTGCTGGAGCACATCGGCGAGTTGGTCATCAAGGAAGTGCACGGCTCCGGCGGTTACGGCATGCTGGTGGGCCCGGCGGCGACCAGGAAGGAATGTGAGGCGTTCGCCAAGAAGCTGCAGGCGAAGCCGGCGAATTACATCGCCCAGCCGACGCTGGCGCTGTCGACCTGCCCGATCCTGACCGAGAAGGGGCTGTCGCCGCGGCATGTGGATCTCAGGCCTTACGTGCTGGTCTCGGACCGCATCCAGATCGTGCCCGGCGGCCTGACGCGGGTTGCGCTCAAGGAAGGCTCGCTGGTCGTCAATTCCTCGCAGGGCGGCGGGACGAAGGATACGTGGGTGCTGGATGATTGAGACAAGGGAATAGGCAGTAGGGAATAGCGAATAGCGAAAGAGGGGGATAAGACGGCGATCAATTCCTACAGAGATCTGATTGTTTGGAAGGCGGCCTTGGACTTGGCGGTAGATTGCTACTCGGCGACGAAAGGCTTTCCGAACAGCGAGGCGTATGGAATGACTTCCCAAACACGACGCTCGGCTGCCTCTATTGCCGCAAACGTCGCGGAAAGTCATGGCCGAGAGAATACCGGATCCTTCATCCAATTTCTTCGAATGGCGCAAGGCTCCCTCAAGGAGTTGGAAACGCACGTGATCTTGTCGGAAAAGGTTGGTTTGTTGGTCGAGAAAGAGTTGGTCCGCTTGCTCAACCAGGCTGAAGAAGTTGGCAAAATGCTCCGATCGGTGATCAGGAGTTTGCAGCAGAAATCATGAATGTGAATTTTCTCTATTCGCTATTCCCTATTGGCTATTCGCTCAGCATTAGGGCAACCTGACATGCTACTCGGYCGCACCGCCAACGGTCTCTACTGGATGAACCGCTATATCGAGCGGGCCGAAAACATGGCGCGCCTGGTCGATGCGGRCCTGCGCATGGCGCTGACGCGGACACAAGACGCGTCYGAGGAATGGAATTCGGTGCTGCTCAGCGCCGGCTCCGACCATGCCTTTTCGCTGAAATATAAGGACTATACGGCTGCCAACGTCTCCGATTTCCTGCTGCGCGATACGTCAAACCCGTCCAGCACGATGGCGTCGATCGAGACGGCGCGCAACAATGCGCGCATGGTGCGCACCGCGCTGACCCGCGAGACCTGGGAGAGCATCAACGAAGCCTGGATGTCGCTGAAGCGCATGCTGGCAAGGCCGATCGACGAGCGCGACCTGCCGACCGTGCTCGACGCCATCAAGCGCGAGACGGCGCTGATCCGCGGATCCTTCTACGGCACCATGCTGCGCAACGAGATCTTCGACTTCTCGCAGCTCGGCACCTATGTCGAGCGCGCCGACAACACGGCCCGCATCCTCGATGTGAAATATTATGTGCTGCTGCCGTCGATCTCCTGGGTGGGCTCGACGCTCGACAACTATCAATGGGAGTCGATCCTTCGTTCGGTGTCGGCGCACCGCTCCTATCGCTGGGTCTATGACGCCGACTACAAGCCGACCAACATTGCCGACTATCTGATCCTCAACGTGCGCATGCCCCGCTCGCTGACCTTCTGCTACCGCTTCCTCGGCGAGCACCTGAGGTTCCTCGCYGACGACTATGGCGAGCGCCACGCGTGCCATGCAACCGCCGAGAAGATCCAGGCGATGCTGAAGAAGGGCTCGATCAAGGACATATTCGACCACGGCCTGCACGAGTTCCTGGCCGAGTTCATTCGCGACAACACCAGGCTGGGCGATGAGATCGCCCAGGACTACCGGTTCTACTGAGCGCCGAAGGGGCGGGCATCATGCGGCTCAAGATCACCCACCGGACCGAGTATCGCTACGACGCGCCGGTGCAGTATCTGCTGCAGCGGCTTCGCCTGCTGCCGATGAACGGGCATACGCAGACCGTGTCTTCCTGGGCAATCAAGATCGACGGCGCGCGCGAGGAGGTGCGTTTCAACGACCATTTCGGCAACGACACGCGACTCGTGAGCGCCGATGGCGGCCACAACACCATCACTGTCGAGGCAGCTGGCGAAGTGATGACGCGCGACACGACCGGCGTGTCAGGCCCGCACCGTGGATTGGCGCCGCTCTGGCTTTTCGGCCAGGAAACGCAACTCACCGCCGCCGGCGATGGCATCCGCRAGCTCGCTCGAGAGGTGGGTGAGGGGCCTGATATCGAGCGGCTTCACAGGCTGATGAGCAGCATTCGCGAGCGCGTCGCCTACAAGCCCGGCGCGACCAGCGTTGTGACGCCGGCGGAAGAGGCCCTGGTGTTGAAGAGCGGCGTCTGCCAGGACCACARCCATATCTTCACCGCCGCGGCGCGCGTCATGGGTTTTCCCGCCCGCTATGTCAGCGGCTATCTGATGATGGACGCGTCCGTCGAGCAGGCGGCGAGCCATGCCTGGGCCGAGGCGCATGTAGCGGGCCTCGGTTGGGTCGCCTTCGACCCMGCCAACGRCATCTCCCCCGACGAACGCTATGTGAGGGTGGCAACGGGCCGCGACTATCGCGATGCCTCGCCGGTGTCGGGAATATTGCTCGGACAGGCGCAAGAGAAGCTTGCCGTCACTGTCACGGTCGAGCAGTAATCGCGGCACGATTCGCTGGTGAAAGAGCGACCATGACCTATTGCGTTGGCCTCAAGATCGATCGCGGGCTCGTGTTCATGTCGGACACGCGCACCAATGCCGGCATGGATTCGATCTCGACCTTCAAGAAGATGCATGTCTGGGAAGAACCCGGCGAACGTGTCATCGTGTTGATGTCGGCGGGCAACCTTGCCACCACCCAAGCCGTCGTCAGCCTGCTGGACGAGCGCAACAAGGCGGTCACGGATCGCCATGAGAAGCTGCTCGAGACACCATCGATGTACCAGGCGGTGCGGCTGGTCGGCGAAACGGTGAAGGAGGTGATCGCGCATTCGTCGCCGAACGGCGACAAGGCCGATTCCTATTTCAACGCCTCCTTCATCCTCGGCGGCCAGATCAAGGGTAGTCCGCCGCGGCTGTTCATGATCTATCCAGAGGGCAATTTCATCGAGGCGACCGACGACACACCGTTCTTCCAGATCGGCGAGACGAAGTACGGCAAGCCGATCATCATCCGCGCCTATGACCGCGCGATGAGCCTTGCCGAGACGGTCAAGCTGCTCCTGGTTTCCTTCGACTYGACGCTGAAATCGAACCTGTCGGTCGGCCTGCCGCTCGACTTGCTCTTCCTGGAGAAGGACGTCTTCACGGTCGCCCTCAACAAGCGGATCGGCYTGGACGACCAGTATTACCGCGCCATTTCCGAGGGCTGGTCGAGCGCGCTCAAGACGGYCTTCGCCAGTCTGCCGGACTTTCCGGGGTAGGGCGCTGCAACRCACGCGGCCCCGTTGCCTCAACATGACTGAAAGCTGAAGCGGCCCGATGTGCCGCCCATTCGGCGGGCTGCATGAACAACGAAGAATTTCCGCAACTGGTCGAGGCGTGCGGCCGRCAATCGCACCAGGCGAGAAAATTCCGGAGTATCGAGGCCTCTCCACCTTAGACCGCCGAGCCGATCGAAAATCTTCGGCGGTTTCGAAGCGAAGATCGTGTTCAGCTGATTACGCATTTGCAGCATCCGCGCCATGAGGACGCTCGCCGGTTGCGGACAGGTTTGCCTTTGCAATCACATGAAGTTCATTAGCCGGCTTAAACCTTTTCATCGCTTTCGTTTTCCGATATAGACGTGAAAAACGAAAATGGGAGGATTGCCGGATGTTTCTTTCGCCACGCCATGCCGAGATCATTCAGATGGCGAAGGACCATGGCCGGGTGCTGGTCGAAGATCTTGCGACCCATTTCAACGTGACGCCGCAGACGATCCGCAAGGACCTCAATGATCTATGCGATCAGCGCCTGCTGACGCGCATCCATGGCGGGGCGCTGTTCCCGTCCGGCATCGAGAACATGGAATACGAGGCGCGGCGCAAGATCGCCGCCGAGGAGAAGGAGGCGATCGGTCGCGCCGCCGCCAGGCTGATCCCCGACAACGCCTCGCTGTTCATCAACATCGGCACCACGACGGAAGCCGTCAGCAAGGCGCTACTCGACCATAACGGGCTTATGGTCATCACCAATAATATCAATGTTGCCAACAGGATGCGCATCTATCCTTCGATAGAGGTGGTGATCGCCGGCGGCGTGGTGCGCGGCTCCGACGGCGGTGTCGTCGGCGAGGCCGCCGTCGATTTCATCCGGCAGTTCAAGGTCGACTACGCCGTCATCGGCGCCTCGGCCATCGACCATGACGGCGCGCTGCTCGACTTCGATTTTCGCGAGGTTAAGGTGGCGCAAGCCATCATCGCCAATGCGCGTCACGTGATACTCGTCTCCGACCAGACCAAATTCGAGCGCACGGCGCCGGTTCGCATCGGCCATCTGTCGCAGGTCAACACCTTCATCACCGACCGTTGCGACATCCCTTCGGTGCGCAGGATCTGTGAGGAAACGGAGGTTCGTTTGATCGAGACGGCGCTCGGATAACGCGTTTTCACAAGCAGCTCACACGCCTGTGATATTTCGTTTGACATTCGTTCTTAGTTCGAAATAATTCCGCCACGGTTTCGCGAAACACGAAAATGGTGCAATGCGAAATCGTGGAGGAACCCTGTGAACGCATCCCCGATCCATGACATTTTCGTCATAGGTGGCGGCATCAATGGCTGCGGCATCGCCCGCGACGCCGTTGGCCGCGGATTTTCGGTTTTCCTGGCCGAGATGAACGATCTCGCCAGCGGGACGTCCTCCGGCTCGACCAAGCTGATCCATGGCGGCCTGCGCTATCTCGAATTTTACGAGTTCCGACTGGTGCGCGAAGCGCTGATGGAGCGCGAGGTGCTGTGGAAGAACGCGCCGCACATCATCTGGCCGATGCGCTTCGTGCTGCCCTATGCCAAGGGCCTGCGCCCGGCCTGGCTGATCAGGCTCGGCCTGTTCCTCTACGACCATATCGGCGGGCGCAAGCTGCTGCCGGCGACCAAGACGCTGGACATGGCCACCGATCCGGCCGGCAAGCCGTTGAAGCCGCTGTTCCGCAAGGCGTTCGAATATTCCGACGGCTGGGTCAATGATGCCCGCCTGGTGGCGCTCAATGCCCGCGACGCGGCCGACCGTGGCGCCGTCATCCGCACCCGCACCAAAGTCACCAGCGCGCGCCGCGACGGTCCGCTGTGGACGATCAAGATCCAGAATGCGCTGACCGGTGAGAGCGAGGAAGTCCGCGCGCGCCTCCTCGTCAACGCGGCCGGGCCGTGGGTCGATCAGGTGCTGGCAAAAGCAGTCGGCCAGAACGACGTGCACAATGTCCGCCTGGTGCAGGGCAGCCACATCGTCGTCGGCAAGAAGTTCGACGACCCGCGCGCCTACTTCTTCCAGAACAAGGACGGGCGCATCATCTTCGCCATTCCCTATGAGGAAGAGTTCACGCTGATCGGCACGACCGATCGCGACTATCCGGGCGATCCGCATGACGTGAAGATCAGCGACGCCGAGATCGACTATTTGTGCGCCGCGGCGAGCGAATATTTCGCGCAACCCGTCAAACGGTCGGACATCGTCTGGACCTATTCGGCCGTGCGCCCGCTCTATGACGACGGCGCCTCGAAGGCGCAGGAGGCGACGCGCGACTATGTGCTGAAGGCCGAAGGCGGGGAGGGCGCGGCCCCCTTGCTCAACGCCTTCGGCGGCAAGATCACGACGTTCCGCCGGCTGGCGGAATCGATGCTGGAGAAGATCGAAGGGTTTCTCGGCAAGCGCGGCAAGCCATGGACCGCCAATGCACCGCTGCCCGGCGGCGATTTCCCCGCGACCGAGTTCGATGCGCAGGTTGCCAGGCTGAAGAACGCCTATCCGTTCCTCGACCAGCGGCTGGCGCGCCGTCTCACCCGGCTCTACGGCACGCGCGCCGAGAAACTGCTCGGCCTTGCCAAGTCGGCTGCCGATCTCGGCCGCAATTTCGGCGCCGACCTTTACGAGGCCGAGGTGCGCTACCTCGCCCAGAACGAATGGGCGGTCACCGCCGAGGATGTGCTGTGGCGCAGGACAAAGCGCGGCCTGCATTTCAGCCGCGAGCAGACAGCGGCGCTCGAAGAATTCATGCATGGACTAAACCGGCGCCACGTCGCGGCGGCCGAGTGACGACCGCCCGATAATGCGCTGGGCCTGGGAGGAGGCGTGATGCTGGAGTTGAGGAACGTGACGAAGACGGTCGGCGCGCAGGAGCATATCCGCGACGTGTCGCTGACCCTTCAGCACGGCTCGCTGAACGTCCTGCTCGGCCCGACGCTTTCCGGCAAGACCAGCCTGATGCGGCTGATGGCGGGCCTCGACGCGCCGACATCCGGCTCCGTCTGGTTCGACGGCAAAGATGTCACCGGGCAGCCGGTGCAGAAGCGCAACGTCGCCATGGTCTACCAGCAGTTCATCAACTATCCGGCGATGACGGTCTACGAGAACATCGCCTCGCCGCTGCGGGTCGCCGGCGTCGAGCAGGCCAGGATCGACAAGGAAGTGCGCAGCGCCGCGGCGCTGCTCAAGCTCACGCCCTATCTCGACCGCACGCCGCTCAGCCTGTCTGGCGGCCAGCAGCAGCGCACGGCGCTCGCCCGCGCCATCGTCAAGAACGCGAGCCTAGTTCTGCTCGACGAGCCGCTCGCCAATCTCGACTACAAGCTGCGCGAGGAATTGCGGGCCGAGCTGCCGAAGATCTTTGCCGCCGCCGGCACCATCTTCGTCTACGCGACCACCGAGCCGCATGAGGCGCTTTTGCTCGGCGGCAACACGGCAACGCTGTCGGAAGGCCGCGTCACGCAATTCGGTCCGACCGTCGAAGTGTTCCGCAAGCCGGTCGACCTGGTGACGGCGCGGACCTTTGCCGATCCGCCGCTCAACACCATCGTGCTTGCCAAAAGGGGATCGGATTTCCTGCTTGATGGCGGCGTCAAGCTGCCGGTGCCGCCGGAACTGCTCGGCATCCCGGACGCCGGCTATACGATCGGCTTCCAACCGCACCACCTGTCGCTCGAACGTCCCAATGCCAGCGCCGTGCCGGTGCGGGCCAAGGTGACCGTCACCGAGATCACCGGCTCGGAGAGTTTCGTGCATCTCGACTTCGCCGACGCGCGCTGGGTGATGCTGGCGCACGGCGTCCTCGATTTCGAGACCGACGACGAGGTCGAGGTGTTCATCGACCCGCGCCACATCATGGTTTTCGACCAGAACGGCCGCGCCGTGACGGCCTCGAAGCTGGCGGCCTGAGGAGGAAGCGATGGCGCGCATCGAGGTCMACCACATCCGCCACTCCTATCTGCCCAACCCGCGCAAGGATTCGGACTTTGCGCTGAAGGAAGTCCACCACACTTTCGAGGATGGCGGCGCCTATGCGCTGCTCGGGCCGTCGGGCTGCGGCAAGACCACCCTGCTCAACATCATCTCGGGGCTGCTCCACCCGTCGCATGGCCGGCTRCTGTTCAACGGTCGGGATGTGACCAGGCTTTCGACGCAGGAGCGCAATATCGCCCAGGTGTTCCAGTTCCCGGTCATCTACGACACCATGACCCTGTACGATAATCTGGCCTTTCCGCTGCGCAATCGCCGCGTGCCGGAGGCCGATGTCGACCGCAAGGTGCGCGAGACGCTCGAAATGATCGATCTCGCCTCGATGGCCAACAGGAAGGCGCGCCGGCTGACCGCGGACCAGAAGCAGAAGATTTCGCTCGGCCGCGGCCTGGTGCGCTCGGACGTCAACGCCATCCTGTTCGACGAGCCGCTCACGGTCATCGACCCGCACATGAAGTGGGTGCTTCGCTCGCAGCTCAAGCAACTGCACCGCCGCTTCGGCTACACCATGGTCTACGTCACGCACGACCAGACCGAGGCGCTGACCTTCGCCGACCGCGTCGTGGTCATGTATGACGGCGAGATCGTGCAGATCGGCACGCCGGCCGAACTGTTCGAGCGCCCGCGCCATACATTCGTCGGCTATTTCATCGGCTCGCCGGGCATGAACGTCCTGCCGGTCGCCCTCGAGGGCAAGGTGGCGATGCTCGGCTCGCAGCGCATCGAACTGCCGGGCGTGCCGAATGCCGAAGCCGGCGCCGTCGAGCTCGGGATCCGCCCCGAATATGTGCGACTCGGCCGTGATGGGATGGCCGTGTCGGTCAGCAAGGTCGAAGACGTCGGCCGCCACAAGGTGGTTCGCGCCACTCTCGAGGGCAAGGAGATCGCCGCCGTGATCGGCGAGGACGACGAGGTGCCGGCCGAACCCAGGGTCCGTTTCGACCCGGCCGGCATCAACATCTATGCCGGTTCATGGCGCGTCGAGATGGGGGCATAGATGGAAAAGACCTGGAACAACAGGGCCTGGTTCCTTGTCCTGCCGGTGCTGGTGCTGGTGGCGTTCTCGGCCGTCATCCCGCTGATGACCGTCGTCAACTATTCGGTGCAGGACACTTTCGGCAACAACGTCTTCTTCTGGGCCGGCACGGAGTGGTTCGAGGATCTGCTGCACTCCAAGCGCTTCTGGGAAGCGATGGCGCGGAACCTTGTCTTCTCCTTCATCATCCTGGCGATCGAAGTGCCGCTCGGCATCTTCATCGCTCTCAACATGCCGAAGAAGGGCTGGGGCGTGCCGGTCTGCCTGGTGGCGATGGCGCTGCCGCTGCTCATTCCATGGAATGTGGTCGGAACGATCTGGCAGGTGTTCGGTCGCAACGACATCGGCCTGCTCGGCTATTACGTCAACGCGCTCGGCTTCAACTACAACTACGTCCAGGATCCGTTCGACGCCTGGGTCACCGTCATCATCATGGACATCTGGCACTGGACGAGCCTGGTCGTGCTGCTCTGCTATGCCGGCCTGGTCTCGATCCCGGACGCCTTCTATCAGGCGGCCAAGATCGACGGCGCGTCGCGCTGGGCGGTGTTCCGCTACATCCAGCTGCCGAAGATGCAGCGCGTGCTTCTGATCGCCGTGCTGCTGCGCTTCATGGATAGCTTCATGATCTACACCGAGCCCTTCGTCGTTACCGGTGGCGGTCCCGGCAATTCGACGACTTTCCTGTCGATCGACCTCGTCAAGATGGCGCTCGGCCAGTTCGACCTCGGTCCGGCGGCGGCAATGTCGCTCGTCTACTTCCTCATCATCCTGCTGTTGTCATGGGTGTTCTACACCGTGATGACCAACTACGACGCGGAGYGCTGATATGGCGGGCGCGAACGAGAGAGCGACCAGCGTGGGCGAAACCGCCATCACCGAAGTGGGCAGCAAGCTGTCGCAGGACGAAGTCTYCCGGCTGATGCGGCGTCGCGGCGAGGAATCGCGCTGGTGGTGGATCGTGCCGACGATCTACATCATCGTGCTTTTGCTACCGATCTACTGGCTCATCAACATGAGCTTCAAGACCAACCAGGAGATCGTATCCTCGCTGACGCTCTTTCCGCACGAGCCGACGCTGCGCAATTACACGATCATCTTCACCGACAGGTCCTGGTATTCCGGCTACATCAATTCGATCACCTATGTGGTGATGAACATGGTGATCTCGGTGGCGGTGGCGCTGCYGGCGGCTTATGCCTTCTCGCGCTACCGCTTCCTCGGCGACAAGCACCTGTTCTTCTGGCTGCTCACCAACCGCATGGCGCCGCCGGCGGTGTTCGCGCTGCCGTTCTTCCAGCTCTACTCGGCCTTCGGGCTCATCGACACGCATATCGCGGTGGCGCTGGCGCACTGCCTGTTCAATGTGCCGCTGGCGGTGTGGATCCTCGAAGGCTTCATGTCCGGCGTGCCGAAGGAGATCGACGAGACCGCCTATATCGACGGCTATTCCTTCCCGCGCTTCTTTCTGAAGATCTTCATGCCCCTGATCGCGAGCGGCATCGGGGTGGCCTGCTTCTTCTGTTTCATGTTCTCGTGGGTGGAACTCCTGATCGCGCGCACGCTGACCACGACCGACGCCAAGCCGATCGCCGCGACCATGACCCGCACCGTCTCGGCCGCCGGAATGGACTGGGGCCTGCTCGCCGCCGCCGGGGTGCTGACGCTGATCCCCGGCGCGCTCGTCATCTGGTTTGTCCGCAATTACATCGCCAAGGGCTTCGCCCTGGGGAGGGTGTGATGAGACGAACGCAGGAATTCGTCCGCAATGCCGTCACCGATGGCCTCGTCCCGGGGAGGATCTGATCCATGAACCTCGACTTCTCCTGGATGGCGTGGACTTGGCCTACGGCCGCCTTCTTCATCGTCATCGCGTTGATGCTCTGCGGCATGGGCGTGTGGGAATATGTCTCGCCCGGCGGCAATCCGCGCGTCGGCGTGCTGCGCTTCGAGACGACGCGCGGCGACCGCCTTTTCGTTTCGCTGCTCGGCAGCGCCTTCATCCATCTCGCTTGGCTGGGTCTGATTGGGCCCAACCTGTGGTGGGCTCTCGCTCTCTCCGTGGTCTACGCGATTGGCGTATTCCGATACGTATAGAGGGGGAAATGTTGGAGCGGCCGCGTGCCGGCGGCCGCCCCAGATCGCACTTGCAACCTAAGACTGGAGGAGACACATGCGACGGCAAATTTTAACATCAACGACGGCGCTCGTACTATTGCTCGGGGCCGGGAATGCCTATGCCGGGATGGACGAGGCAAAATCCTTTCTGGACAAGGAGATAGGCGACCTTTCGACGCTTTCGCGCGCCGACCAGGAAAAGGAGATGCAGTGGTTTATCGACGCGGCCAAGCCGTTTGCCGGCATGGAAATCAAGGTCGTGTCGGAAACCATCGCCACCCATTCCTATGAATCGCAGGTGCTCGCGCCGGCCTTTTCCGCCATCACCGGCATCAAGGTGACGCACGACACCATCCAGGAAGGCGACGTCGTCGAGAAGATCCAGACCCAGATGCAGACCGGCCAGAACCTCTATGACGGCTGGGTTAACGACTCCGACCTTATTGGCACGCACTGGCGCTACCAGCAGGTGCGCAACCTGACGGACTGGATGGCGGGCGAAGGCAAGGACGTCACCGATCCGATGCTCGACGTCGACGATTTCATCGGCAAGTCGTTCACCACGGCGCCGGACAGCAAGCTCTACCAGCTGCCCGACCAGCAGTTCGCCAACCTCTACTGGTTCCGCTACGACTGGTTCAACGATGAGAAGAACAAGGCCGACTTCAAGGCCAAATACGGCTACGACCTCGGCGTTCCGGTCAACTGGTCGGCTTATGAGGACATCGCCGAATTCTTCACCGGCCGCGAGATCGACGGCAAGAAGGTCTTCGGCCACATGGACTACGGCAAGAAGGACCCCTCGCTCGGCTGGCGCTTCACCGACGCATGGCTCTCCATGGCCGGCAATGGCGACAAGGGCATCCCGAACGGCAAGCCGGTCGACGAGTGGGGCATCAAGGTCGACGAGAACTCGCGCCCCGTCGGCTCCTGCGTCGCCCGAGGCGGCGACACCAACGGCCCGGCTTCGGTCTACGCCATCCAGAAGTACCTCGACTGGCTGAAGGCCTATGCGCCGCCGGAAGCGCAGGGCATGACCTTCTCCGAATCGGGTCCGGTGCCCTCGCAGGGCGCGGTCGCCCAGCAGATCTTCTGGTACACGGCCTTCACCGCTGACATGGCCAAGCCTGGCCTGCCTGTCGTGAACGACGACGGCACGCCGAAATGGCGCGTCGCACCGTCGCCGCACGGCGTCTACTGGAAGGACGGCATGAAGCTCGGCTACCAGGACGCCGGTTCGTGGACGCTGCTGAAGTCGACGCCGACCGACCGCGCCAAGGCCGCCTGGCTCTATGCACAGTTCGTGGTGTCGAAGACGGTCGACGTGAAGAAGAGCCATGTCGGTCTCACCTTCATCCGCGACTCCACCATCCACGACAAGAGCTTCACCGAACGGGCTCCGAAACTCGGTGGTCTGATCGAGTTCTACCGCTCGCCGGCACGCGTGCAGTGGACCCCRACCGGCACCAACGTTCCGGACTATCCGAAGCTGGCGCAGCTCTGGTGGCAGAATATCGGCGACGCCTCTTCGGGCGCCAAGAGCGCACAGGAAGCGATGGATGCGCTCTGCGCCGACCAGGAGAAAGTGCTGGAGCGTCTCGAGAAGTCGGGCGTCCAGGGCGACATCGGCCCGAAGATGGCCGAGGAGCACGACCTCGACTACTGGAACAAGGAAGCCGTCTCGAAGGGCAACCTTGCGCCGCAGCTCAAGGTCGAGAACGAGAAGGACAAGCCGATCACCGTCAACTATGACGAGCTGGTCAAGAGCTGGCAGAAGTAACTGCATGGCTTGGGCGTGCTCGCCCATCCAGGAAATGCGGGGGAGGCGGCTTTGCCGTCTCCCCTGTTGCATGAGAAGCGGAGGGACGGAATGAGCGGTTTTGTGCTGGCTATCGACCAGGGAACGACATCGACGCGAGCGATCCTGTTCGACGACAGGATGAAGGTGGCAGGCGTCGGCCAGCAGGAATTCACGCAGCATTATCCGGCTTCCGGCTGGGTCGAGCATGACCCGGAAGACATCTGGGGAAGCGTGGTCGCGACGGTGAAGGCGGCGCTGAAGGCGGCCGGCCGCACGGCTTCCGATGTGGCGGCAATCGGCATCACCAACCAGCGCGAGACCGTCGTCATCTGGGACAAGGCGACCGGCAAGCCGATCCACAATGCCATCGTGTGGCAGGACCGTCGCACCGCGCCGCTCTGCCAGAAGCTCAGGAAACAGGGGCTGGAGAAGAAATTCACCCGCAAGACCGGGCTGCTGCTCGACCCCTATTTCTCAGGCACCAAGATCGCCTGGATGCTGGACAAGGTGAAGGGCGCAAGGAAGCGCGCCGAGAAGGGCGAACTGCTCGCCGGCACGATCGACAGTTTCCTGATCTGGCGGCTCACCGGCGGCAAGGTGCACGCCACCGACGCGACCAATGCCTCGCGCACGCTGGTGTACAACATCGAGAAGAATGTCTGGGACGACGAACTGCTGGCCATCCTGAACATACCGGCCGCGCTCCTGCCGCAGGTGAAGGATTGCGCCGACGATTTCGGCGTCACCGAAGAGAGCCTCTTCGGCGCCGAGATGAGGATACTGGGTGTCGCCGGCGACCAGCATGCGGCGACCATCGGCCAGGCCTGTTTCGAGCCAGGCATGCTGAAATCTACCTACGGCACCGGCTGCTTTGCGCTGCTCAACACTGGCGCCGATCTGGTGCGCTCGAAGAACCGTTTGCTGACCACCATCGCCTACCGGCTGGACGGCAAGACGACCTATGCTCTGGAAGGCTCGATCTTCATCGCGGGCGCCGCCGTGCAGTGGCTGCGTGACGGCATCAAGGTGATCGGTAAGGCCGAACAGAGCGGTGCGCTGGCGGCCGCCGCCGATCCCGCGCAGCAGGTCTATCTGGTGCCGGCTTTCGTCGGGCTCGCCGCGCCGCACTGGGACGCGGACGCGCGCGGCGCAATCTTTGGGCTGACACGCAATACGGGGCCGGCGGAGTTCGCGCGCGCCGCGCTCGAATCCGTCGCTTTCCAGACGCGCGACCTGCTCGACGCCATGCGCAAGGACTGGAAGAGCGCCTCTGCCAAGACCGTGCTTCGCGTCGACGGCGGCATGGTGGCCTCCGACTGGACCATGCAGCGGCTGGCCGACATTCTCGACGCGCCGGTCGACCGGCCGACGATCCTGGAGACGACCGCGCTGGGCGCGGCCTGGCTAGCCGGATCGAAAGCCGGCGTGTGGCCAAAGGCGAAGGACTTTGCGAAGACCTGGGCGCTCGACCGGCGCTTCAAGCCGGAGATGGATTCAGCTACGCGCTCGGCGAAACTCGCGGGATGGCGCGATGCTGTTCGCAGGACGCTGAGTGCGCGGTAAGGCTCGTCAAAGAGAGAGCCCGCGCCGCGGCGCGGGCTCGGTCAACGGTCCCCGGGGGTACTGAATGCCCTCAGTAAGGGGATCGGCACTCACGCCTTACGCCGCCGCTGGAAATGTAGGTGTTGTCCGAGGCGCGATAGGTTCTGTAGTGGTCGTAGCACCACTGCACATGTGCGTCGCCGCGGTAGATACGGTTGTTCTCGCTGTTGACGATGGCGCCGGTGATCAGCGCGCCGGTGGCGAACGCGGCCAGCGGGAACCAGAAATCGCCGTGACGGCGGTAGCCGCGGTGATATTCGCGATAGCCGCGATGGCCGTTCCAGTACACGGCACCATTGCGTTCATAAATGCCGCTCCGATTGAAACTACGGCGCTTCCTCCAGTCCTGGTACTGTACTGTCTGGACATTCGACAGGTCCGGGCCTTGTGGCACATAATTCGGCTGCGCATTGACTGGCACGATCTCCGCCGCGGCGAAAGAAACCGATAGAGCGGTCGCCAGCAGACCCGATGAAATCTTGGTCATGGTTTTCTCCTCGTGGATTGTTGCCGTCCCTTGCAGGAGGCAAACGGGACCGGCAGTGCAATTGTTCCGTTAATCGCCACACCGCGTTCAATGAGCCACGGCCGTCGACACAGGCAGCCGGCTCGGAACAAGAACATTAATTAAAACAATAACTTAATCTCTTATGCGCGAATCCGATCAAGACGACATGCCCGAGGGATGCGTCTCTCCGCCGAGCTTGCCGGAGGCAAGGTTCGGGGAGGGCCCTGATGTCGCGAAAAGCAAGCCTTGCGGACGCTCTTTTTCCGGTTGACCGGCCGATGCACTCTCCCTATGTTCCCGCGCAATTTCGAGGGCGGCGTTTCCAGCCCGCGGGAGCGCGTAGCTCAGCCGGTAGAGCAACTGACTTTTAATCAGTAGGTCATGGGTTCGAATCCCATCGCGCTCACCAAGATTTCCGGAAAATTCGTGGAGTGCTGCGGTTGCCAATTGGCTTGGCAGTCATCCGCCGGAATTGTCCACCGGCACGGGCAGCCGGCTTGCATGGGCGGAGCGGTTGCGCAATGCTGCTTGCGGGGAGTGGTGTTCGTAATGTCGATTCCGTGGAAARCACACCACTATGTTTGTTGACTATTACGAAGTTCTGGAAATCAGCCCGAACGCAAACTCGGAAACGATCGAGCGGATATTCCGTTATTTTGCAATGCGCTACCATCCCGACAATCGGGAAACCGGCAATGAATCACGCTTCAGCGAAATCGTGGAGGCCCATAATACGCTCAAAGACCCGGTCAAGCGCGCGCAGTACGACGTTCGGTATAGGGACCAATTGATTCTCCGTCGCGAGCTGACCGAGGAGGCGGCCGATCCCAAAAGCGTCGAACGGGATTCCGTCATTCAAGCGAAACTTCTCTCACTTCTTTATGTAAAACGCCGGCAAGACGTCAATCATCCCGGCATCGGCGACTCGGAACTCGAACGCTTGTCGGGCTGCCCGCGCGAACATCTGGAGTTTCATCTCTGGTATCTGAAAGCAAAAGGCTGGATATGCAGGATCGAAAACGGGATGCTGGCGATCACCGTGGAAGGGATCGATCGCGCCAATTCCGAACACGGTCGTGAAGCCACCGCCACCAGGCTGCTCAATCATACACGCTGAAGCGCAGCGCCGAAGGGTGCTTGGCTGTCGACCCGTTTCCCTTCTTGCAGTCCTAATTCCAGGAGATCCGAACGAGCCCTTGGAAGTTCTCTGCTTGGTCAACGCTCTTCATCAGCGCAATGCGATATGCGCTCTTATTTGCCAAGCCATCCCAGACAAAGAACGCAGCGACGGCGGCGGCGATCAGAAGGATCGGTCGCATCGGAACCTCCCTCAAAGCTCCTCGTACGCTCGTTGATTATTATGCTCCTAGCCGGAATTGAATGCAAGCAAGTGCTAATATAACGTTGGCGTGGGTGAGGGAGGCACTAATGCTGACGCGAGACCAATGCCGCTGAAGGCTTACCCGAAATGCCGATCGCTTCGGCGAGGACGGAAGTTGAATCGGGGCGGGCACCGTGGCCGCCATGCAAGAAGGATCGATCAGTGTCTGCGGCCGATTGCGTTCCCGTGTCCAGTCTTATCCATCTGGATGACTCGCGTAGCGTCCCGTTGCGGACAGGCTTAAGGGGGGGGCGAAATTGGCCGAGAAGAAGGTGATCGCAGTCAAAGACTGGACCTGCGTCATGAGCGACGAGCTTGGCCGTGTGGCGGTGACGATCAACCCGACCGAAGGCGAGCCGATCCTGATCTTGATGACGATTTTTCAGGCGGCGAAGATGGGGCGCGAACTGCAGTCGCCGAAGCGGACACAGCTGCCTATCTAGCAGGGCATTCATTTCAGCATCAGCGCAGAGCAGCGGCGCCAAGCTTGTGGCCAGGCGGGGCGGTGGTTAAAGTCGGCCTCCCGAGGGAGGCTCCATAATGGCACTTCACCTTTCGGTAGATGCGTCTGCCCCAAAGGCGGCGACGCCCGGCAAGTATCTCTTCGGCCCGGTCGTCGACTTCCTCATGCTCGGCGGCAGTGCGTTTGTGATCCTGCCAATTCTGTTGTTGGTGCCGCTCGAATATGAAGCTGTCGTCGCCGCAACAATGGTGGTCGTGGCGTATCTGATCAACTATCCCCACTTCGCCCACTCATACCAGATTTTCTATCGCAATTTCGGACGGAAGGTGAGCGGGGACGGGTACGATCGAGGCCTGCAGTTTCGCTACATTTTCGCGGGCATCGTTGTTCCCCTGGTAATGACTTCCTTCTTTGCCTATGGCGCGGCGACGGCGAACGCACGCCTGCTGGGCTATGCGGCCAATGCCATGTTCTTTTTCGTGGGCTGGCACTACGTCAAGCAGGGCTACGGCATGCTGATGGTGGACGCCGTCCTGAAGCGCAAATTCTTTAACGACCGGGACAAGAAGGTGCTGCTGGTCAACAGCTACGCCGTGTGGATCCTGGCATGGCTGCAGACGAACACGGCAGTCACCCAGGGGAAATATTACGGCCTGGATTATTACACATTCGCGGCTCCTTCCTGGATCGCTGGCATTGCCCTGCTGGCGGCCGTCRCATCGACGGCAGCCACGGTTCTGATGTTGGTCAATCGCTGGCGAAGAAATGGCCGTGCCCTGCCGTATAACGGCATCGTGGCCTACGTGGCGTCGCTCTATCTGTGGATCCTGATTGCGAGAATAAATCCGCTCTGGCTGCTCGTGATACCCACGCTTCACTCGCTGCAATATCTGGCGGTGGTCTGGCGATATCAGACCAATGTCGAGCGCGACGTTCCGGATGCCGCAGGAGAGCCGGAACCAAGGATACTGTCCTTTCTTGGACCGCTCTACAGGCTGCGGGTGCTGGGATTTATCGTCGGGGGCGGGGCGCTAGGATATCTCGGTTTCTGGCTAATCCCGATGGCGATGACAGCTTTGATCCCCTACGACAGGCAAGTCCTCGGATCCTCGCTGTTCTTCTTCATCGTGCTGATCTTCATCAACGTGCACCACTATTTCCTGGATAACGTGATGTGGCGGCGCGGCAACCCGGAGGTCTCGCGTTATTTGTTCCGCTAGAGCGATTTCATGAGTGCCCGAAAACCAGCGAGACATTCCCGCCGGCGTGGCGCTCGAGCCGTCCGGCGAGGTCGAGTTCCAGCAGCACCATCGCAATCTGCGCGGCGCTCAGGCCGGTGTGGCGGATGATCTCGTCGACGGCGACAGGCGTGGGCCCAAGCGCTTCCAGCACGTCGGCGCGCTCATTGTCGCCCGGCGGCGGCATTGCCGACAGGTCGGGCGCCTCGGCGAGCGGCGCGTGGCGGGAAACGCGAACGCCGGCGAGTGGTGCCAGCGCGGCCAGGACGTCGGCGGCTTCGGTGACGAGCGTGGCGCCGTCCTTGAGCAGGGCGTTGGAGCCCGCGGCGCGCGGGTCGAGCGGCGAGCCCGGCACGGCGAAGACCAGCCGGCCCATCTCGTTGCCAAGACGGGCGCTGATCAGCGAGCCGGAGCGCTGTGCGGCTTCGACCACAACCAGTCCGAGCGCCATGCCGGCAACAAGCCGGTTGCGGCGCGGAAAATCCTGCGCCCGCGGCTGCCAACCGAAAGGCATTTCCGAAACGATGGCGCCGCCGCGCTCGGCGATGTCCTCGCACAGGCCGGCGTTCTCCGGCGGGTAGGGGACATCGAGACCGCCGGCCAGCACGCCGATGGTGCCCGTGGAAAGACTGCCCTGATGCGCCGCAGTGTCGATGCCGCGCGCCACGCCAGACACGATTGCGTAGCCGTCGCGACCGAGATCTGCCGCCAGCATGCGCGCCATCTTGATACCAGCGAGCGAGGCGTTGCGGGCGCCGACGATCGCCACCGCCGGCAGGCGGAACACCGCGCCTTCGCCCTTCACCGCCAGCAGCGGCGGCGGGTTGTCCGTGGTCTTCAGCATGGACGGATAGTCGGCCTCGCCGATACCTACGAAGCGGGCGCCGGCGCGGCCGGCCCTTTCCAACTCCGCTTCGGCTTCAGCCACCGGCGGAATGCGCACGATGCGGCTGGCGCCGCCCGAAATCATCAGTTCGGGCAGCATTTCGAGCGCGGCTTCGGCCGAGCCGAAGCGATTGATCAGCTCGCGAAACGAGGCCGGGCCGACATTCGGCGTGCGGATGAGGCGAAGCCAGGCAAGCCGCTGCCGGTCGCTGAGGCGCGGGCCGGCGGTAGGCCCGCTCACCCGTGCGCCCCGATCTTGCTCTCGTTGCCGGCGAGCAGCCGCGAGATGTTGGCGCGATGCTTGACGAAGACGATCAGGCTCATCAGCGCGAACAGTCCGGCGATCTGAGGCGCGCTGATGAAATAAAGCGCGATCGGCACGACAACAGCCGCCGTCAGGGCTGCCAGCGAGGAGTAGCGGAACAGGAAGGCCATGGCGAGCCAGACAACGGCGAAGACCAGCATGCCTTGCCAGGAAAGGCCGAGCAGCACACCGAGATAGGTGGYGACACCCTTGCCGCCCTTCAAGCCGAGCCAGACCGGGAAAAGATGGCCGAGGAACGCGCCGAAGCCGGCGGTCAGCGCGAACTCGGGCGCGAAACGACCAGCAATCAGCACGGCGGCGGTGCCCTTCAGCGCGTCAAGCAGCAGCGTCGCGGCGGCGAGGCCCTTGTTGCCTGTGCGCAGCACATTGGTCGCGCCGATATTGCCGGAGCCGATGTTGCGTACATCGCCGAGGCCGGCCGCACGGGTGATCAGCAGGCCGAAAGGGATCGAGCCGAGCAGGTAGCCGAAGATGAGCGCGAGAACGTAACCCATTGTTTCCCCCACAAAATCCCCAAGCGATCATCGACGAACGTGTAATGCTTCAGGTCAGGCCGCCTTCACCTGAACCCGATGCATCCTAGGCCGAAAACACTGTGCGGCCCGCCACCATCGTTTGCAAGACCTTGCCCTGCAGGCGCGCGCCTTCGAAGCAGGTGTTCTTGGAACGCGAGCGCAGCCCGCTCTCGCTGACGATCCAGGGCTCGTCGAGGTCGACCACGGCGAGGTCGGCCAGCGCGCCCGGTTTCAGCGTGCCGCCCGGAAGGCCGAACAGTCTTGCCGGCGCAGTGGAGAGCGTTTCGACGAGCCTGAGCAGCGGCACGTCGCCATTGTGGTAGAGCCGAAGTGCCGCGCCAAGGAGCGTTTCGAGCCCAATCGCGCCTGCGGCGGCGTCGGCGAAGGGCAGGCGCTTGGTGTCGACATCCTGCGGGTCGTGCGAGGAGACGATGATGTCGACGGTTCCGTCCTTGATCGCTTCGATCATCGCCAGCCGGTCATCCTCGGCGCGCAAGGGCGGCGTCAGCCGGAAGAAGGTGCGGTATTCGCCGACATCGTTCTCGTTGAGCGACAGGTTGTGGATGGCGACGCCGGCCGTGACATTGGCGCCGTCAGCCTTGGCCCGGCTCACGGCTCCAGCCGCCATCGCCGTCGAGATCTTGGCGGCGTGATAGGCGCCGCCTGTCAGCCGCGCCAGCGCCAGATCACGCTCCAGCGGAATGAGCTCGGCTTCGCGCGGAATGCCGGACAGGCCAAGCCAGCTCGCATAAAGACCCTCGTTCATCACGCCGGCCGAGGCGAGGTCCGCATCCTGGGTCTCATGCGCGATGACGCCGCCGAAATCGCTCGCATAGGTCAGCGCCCGGCGCATCACCAGCGCACTGGCGATCGTGTGCCGGCCATCGGTGAAGGCGACGGCGCCGGCCTCGCGCAGCAGCCCGAACTCGGTCATCTCGCGGCCGTCGAGGCCCTTGGTGATCGCTGCCGCCGGGAAGATGTTGACGCTCGCAGTGTCTCTTGCGGTGCGCAGCACGAACTCGACCAGCGCGACATTGTCGATCACCGGGTTGGTGTCGGGCATCATGACGATGGAGGTGACGCCGCCGGTCGCCGCTGCTACGCTTGCCGAGGCAATCGTCTCGCGATGCTCGCCGCCGGGTTCGCCGATGAAGACGCGCGCGTCGATCAGGCCTGGAATGATCGTCTTGCCGGCGCAGTCGATGACGGCGGCGCCTTCCGGCACGCCCTGGTTGAGCGCCGCCTTGCCGGCAGCGGCGATCTTGCGGCCGTCGACGATGACGCTGCCGATCTCGTCGACGCCGCGCGAGGGATCGACGATGTGCGCCTTGCTGAAGACCGTCACGCTCATGCGCCGCGTCCCTCATGGTTGCGGCCCTCAGAATTGCGGCGAGGGTCGAGCAGCGCTTCCATCACCGCCATGCGCACGGCTACGCCCATCTCCACCTGTTCCTGGATGACGCTCTGCGGCCCGTCGGCGATCTCCGAGGCGATCTCCACGCCGCGGTTCATCGGTCCCGGATGCATGACCAGCGCATCGTCCTTCGCCGCTTTCAGCTTTTCGGCGTCGAGGCCGAAATAGCGGAAATATTCGCGGACCGAAGGCACGAAGGCGCCTTCCATGCGCTCGCGCTGCAGGCGCAGCATCATCACCACGTCGGCATCCTTCAGCCCCTCGGCCATCGAGCGCGCGACGATCACGCCCATCCTGTCTATGCCGGACGGCAGCAGCGTCGAGGGGGCCACGACCCGCACCTGCGCGCCGAGCGCGTTGAGCAGCATGATGTTGGAGCGGGCGACGCGCGAATGCAGGATGTCGCCGCAGATCGCAACGATCAGCTTCGACAGCGGCCCCTTGGCGCGGCGGATGGTCAGCGCGTCAAGCAGCGCCTGCGTGGGATGCTCATGCGCGCCGTCGCCAGCATTGACCACCGAGCAGCCGACCTTCTGCGCCAGAAGCGCAGCCGCGCCGGCCGATTGATGGYGGATGATCAGGATGTCCGGCCGCATCGCGTTAAGCGTCATGGCGGTGTCGATCAGCGTCTCGCCCTTCTTTACCGAGGAGCTTGCCACCGACATGTTCATGACATCGGCGCCGAGGCGTTTTCCCGCCAGCTCGAAGGACGACTGCGTGCGCGTCGAGGCCTCGTAGAAGAGGTTGATCTGGGTGCGGCCGCGCAGCGTCGAGGTCTTCTTCTGCGGCTGGCGCGAGATCGACACGGCCTGATCGGCGCGGTCGAGCAGCAGCTCGATATCGGCCGGGGAAAGGTCGCGGATGCCCAGAAGATGGCGGTGGGGAAAGAGCGGCAGGGACGAAGCGTCGGTCATCTCAAGGCGCTGCTATAGGGTGCGCTCCTGCCTGCCGCAAGCGCCAGCTTTGGATTGCGCGCTTTCTCCCCGGTATTTTCGTCGCGCGCCTTGTGTTGCTTGGGCTATAAGGCCCGGTGGCTTCGGATTCGCGACCGCGGCCTTGAGATGGTAAGGACCTCTCTGCCGACTGAAGGATTGGGCGTGAACGACGACGTGATCAACCAGCCGCCGCCATTGACGGGCGGCAATGCATGGCGCGGCGATCCGTTGCTCATCCAGCTTGGCGAGCGCTTTTCCGATCCGGTGCGCAAGGACCTCGACGGGCTCGGCCGGTTCGTCATGACGCAGGAGGCGCAGGAGCTTGCCCGCCTCGCCAACACCGATACGCCGAAGCTCAGAACGCATGACCGCCAGGGCCGGCGCATCGATTTCGTCGAGTTCCATCCCGCCTACCATGCGCTGATGCGGCGCTCGGTTGCCAACGGGCTGCACTCCTCGGTCTGGGAAAATGGCGACGCCGAAATCGGTCGCCGCCATCAGGTGAGGGCGGCGCGCTTCTACCTGACCGCCGAACTCGAGACAGGGCATCTCTGCCCGATCACTATGACCAGCGCCTCGCTGGCGGCGCTGATGGCGAGCCCAAAACTGTTCCGTGAGTGGGCGCCGCGCGTGACGACACGCAAATACGACCAGACCCAGAAGCCGCCGGTGCAGAAGACCGGCCTGACGCTCGGCATGGGCATGACCGAAAAACAGGGTGGCACCGACGTGCGCGCCAACATTACAAGAGCCGAGCGCGCGGGAAACGGCTTCTATCGGCTCACCGGGCACAAATGGTTCATGTCGGCGCCGATGTCCGATGCCTTCCTGGTGCTGGCCCAGGTGTCGGAAGGTCTGTCCTGCTTCCTTGTTCCGCGCATCCTGGGTGACGGCTCCGGCAACGGCTTCCGCTTCCAGCGGCTCAAGGATAAGCTCGGCAACCGCTCCAATGCCTCGTCGGAAGTGGAATTCGTCAACGCGATCGGCGAGATGGTCGGCGAGCCCGGCGCCGGTATCAAGACGATCATGGATATGGTCACCCTGACCAGGCTCGACTGCGCGGTCGCCTCGTCGGCGATCATGCGGGCGGGGCTCGCCGAGGCTATCCACCACAGCCGCCATCGGCAGGTGTTCGGCAACAATCTGGTCGACCAGCCGCTGATGCAGCGCGTGCTGGCCGACATGGCGCTCGACGTTGCCGCCGCGACGGCGCTGTCGTTCCGGCTGGCGCGCTCCTTCGATGAGGCGGCGAGCGATCGCGGCGAGGCTGCCTTTGCCCGTGCCATGACGCCGGTGGTCAAATACTGGGTCTGCAAGATCGCGCCGGCACTGCTTTACGAGGCCATGGAGTGCCTCGGCGGCAATGGCTATGTCGAGGAAGCACCGCTCGCCCGCTATTATAGAGAGGCTCCGGTCAACGCGATCTGGGAAGGCTCGGGCAATGTCATGGCGCTCGACGTGCTGCGCGTGCTTGGCCGCGCGCCGGCCCTGTTCGACGAGGTGCTGGCCGGCATCGACCGCGACCTCGGCGCCGGCGGCCGCGGCACCATCGGCGTGCTCAAGGCGGCGATGCAGGTGGCTTCGACCGACCAGGGGTCGGCGAGGCTGCTCACCGAACAACTGGCGCTGTCGGCGGCAGCGGCAGAACTGCGCCGGCTCGGAGCAGGGCGGATTGCCGACGCCTTCGTGGAGACGCGCCTCGGTGGCCAGTGGCGTACCACCTACGGCATGCTCGATTCGCGCCATGACGCGCGCATGATCATCGACACTCTCTATCCGCCCCTGACCTGAGCCTGCCTGAAACACGGTCGTATCGACCGCCTGTGGATCACCGTTAACCTTAACAATTGGTTTCCATTGCGGGGAGTGTGTGCAGGGCCCACTCTCTGCCTGCTGGAGTAGGGAAGGGTTAACCATGAGCCTCCCGTGCTCTACCAGGCAGGAAGCGCATGCGACACGTGTTGACATCATTTCTGGCCTTGCACTGGGCGGTCGTCTTCGCCCTGCTGGCCTACATCTGCATGGATGGCAATCGCGGCATCGCGTCGGCGCTCGGCGTGCTTGGCGTATCGGTGCAAAGCAGCCGTTTCCAGGGTCTGGAACACGCCGTCGTCGTGGCGCCGCTTGTGATCGCTCTGCTGATTGTCGCGTTGCTGTTCTGCTGGGCCTTCCTCGAAACGCTGCTCAACATCGCGACAAGGCCGGATGCTGGCGATGCGGTGGTGCGCATCGCCTTCATCTCCGCCTCTTTCCTGCTTTCGATCATCCTCGTGGGCGGTGCCGCGCAAGGGATCAACGGGCTGTTCATGGTGGTAGCCATCCAGATGACGGCGCTGCTCGCATCTTACGTCGCGGTGCTCGCCGAGCGACGCTCCTCACTCGCCGCAACGGCTCTGCATGAGAGCGAAGCGCGACTGGCTGCCTACCGAATGGCGACGGGCGCCGCGCACAGTTCGCTGCTTTCCCGCATCTCCGGCCATCCGGAAACGAGGCCGGGAGGCCGCCGCTGATGCGCGCCCTGTTCGCATTCTGGGCGGCTCCGCTGGTCCTGTTCTGGGGCTGGTTCTTCCTGTCGCTCAACGACATGAATTTCGGCTACGTCATGCTGAGCCGCCAACTGCACGACCTTGTCTTCCAGCTCTACGGCCAGATGCTCGGCATCGATCCGGCGATCATCCCGGGAATGGTCGCACGGGCCTGCGTGTTCGACAGTTTTCTGTTGCTCGGACTGGTAGCTTTCCGCCGCCGGCGCCAGATCGCCGAATGGATCAGGCAGCGCCGGGAAGGTCCGGTCAGTCCTGAGGGGCTCGGCCGAGCGACTGAAGCCGGTCCAACGCTCCCTGCAGAATAAAGGCAGCCGCCGCCGAATCGATCTTGCCGGCGCGCTTCTTGCGCGAGAAATCCATCTCGATCAGCGTCCTTTCGGCGGCGACCGTCGACAGTCTCTCGTCCCACAGTACGAAGGGCAGGTCGGACAAGCCGGCCATGTTGCGCGCGAAGGCGCGCGATTTCTGGGCGCGCGGCCCTTCCGATCCGTCCATGTTGACAGGAAGACCGAGCACGACCGCGCCGACATTGTCCTTCTCAAGCTGCGCAAGCAACTGGGCGGCGTCGATTGAGAATTTCTTGCGCAGGATGACCGGGCGCGGATGGGCGAAGGAAAGCCCACGGTCCGACACCGCGACCCCGATCRTCTTGTCGCCCAGATCGAGGCCGGCGAGCGTGCGACCGCCCGCAAGCCGCGCCGGCAATTCATCAATGCTGATAATGCTCAACAGCTCTATCCGCTCTTTCTCTATGCGACTTTTTGACGAGCCGCGGGACTTTCAATTTGCCGTCGGCGTTCTATCCTTTGACGACAGGAAAATCGAGGAACGCGTTCATGAAACTGACCTGGTACGGCCATTCGGCATTTCGCATCGAAACAAAGGACGCAACCATCCTCATCGACCCGTATCTGGTCGGCAATCCGTCTTGGACGGGCGGCTGGGAAGGGCCGGCGGAAGGTGTGACGCATGTTCTGCTCACCCATGGCCACAACGACCATGTCAGCGGTTCGGTCGAGGTGCTGAAGAAGAGCGGCGCCATGCTGGTCGCCAATTTCGAGATCTGCATGTATCTCGTCGRCCAGGGCGTCAGCGACCAAAAGATCAACCCCGGTAATATCGGCGGCACGGTCGATTGCGGTCCCTTCACCACAACCTTTGTCCAGGCGCTGCACTCCTCCTCGTTCGGCGGGCAAGGCGGCRCCAACACCTATCTCGGCAATCCGGGCGGGCTCGTGCTGCATTTCCCGCAGGACAAGACGCTTTACCACATGGGCGACAYCGACATCTTCTCCGACATGGGACTGATCAACGAACTGCATGAGCCGAAGATCGGCATCGTGCCCGTCGGCGACCGCTTCACCATGGGCGGCGCAGTGGCAGCCCTTGCCTGCCGGCGCTTTTTCAACTTCGATACGGTCATTCCCTGCCATTTCGGCACCTTCCCGATCATCGACCAGACCGCCGACAAATTCGTGGCCGGCATGGAAGGGTCCGGCGTCCAGGTGGCGCTCCCGGAAATCGGCAAGCCGATCACGATCTAAGGCGTTCCGCCACGCGGCGACGGGGTTGCGCTGCTTTACGCGGCGCCGGAAACATCGGCATGCCGTTCCGTCCGGCATGGATCGATGTTGCGTCGCAAGCGTCGCGCCGCTATAGCCCGCACTGGTTTTCCCGAGGCGATAGATATGTCCGTTGATCTTCAGACCGTGAAGCGCGTCGCGCACCTTGCCCGCATTGCGGTGAGCGAGGAGGACGCCGAACGCATGACCGGCGAATTGAACGCCATCCTGGGCTTCGTCGAGCAGTTGAACGAGGTCGACGTATCCGGCGTCGAGCCGATGACTTCGGTCACGCCGATGGAGATGAAGAAGCGGCAGGACGTCGTCACCGACGGCGACAAGGCGGCCGACATCGTCGCCAACGCGCCGGCCACCGACGAGAACTTCTTCCTCGTCCCGAAGGTGGTGGAGTAGGGCACGATGGCCGTCGAGATCGCCGTCGAGACGCCTCTGCAGGACGACGTGCGCGCGCTGGTCGCGGAACTGAACGCCGCGCTGCTCGAACTGACGCCGCCGGAACATTGCTATCACCTGACCGTCGAGCAGATGGCCGGCAAGGACACGACCGTGTTCATCGCCCGCGACGGTGGTCTTGCCGTCGGCTGCGGCGCGCTGAAGCGCCACGACGGCGCGATCGGCGAGGTCAAGCGCATGTACACGCGGCCCTCCCATCGCGGCCAGAAAATCGGCGCGCAGATCGTCGCGCGGGTCGAAGCGCTGGCGCGGGAGGAAGGGTTGAAACGCCTGGTTCTCGAGACCGGCGACCGCCATCCCGCCGCCTGGACCGTCTATGAACGCGCCGGGTTTTCGCGTTGCGGCCCGGTGCTGGATTATCCCGACTCCGAGTGGTCGGTGTTTTACGAAAAGAGCCTTGCCTGATGAGCGACCTCACACATCTCACCATTTCCGAGGCCCGCGCCAAGCTGCGCGGCAAGGAGATCACCGCGGCCGAGATCACGGAAGCCTATCTTTCGGCGATCGAGCGCGCCAATCCGGTGCTGAACGCCTATGTCGCGGTGACCGCCGACAAGGCGCGCGAGATGGCCAAGGCCTCCGACGCCAAGCTCGCCCGGGGCGAAGGCGGAGCACTCGAAGGCATTCCGCTCGGCATCAAGGATCTGTTCGCGACCGAAGGAATTCACACCCAGGCCTGCAGCCATGTGCTGGACGGCTTCAAGCCGCACTACGAATCGACCGTCACGTCCAATCTCTGGGCCGATGGCGCCGTCATGCTCGGCAAGCTCAACATGGACGAGTTCGCCATGGGCTCGTCCAACGAGACGTCCTACTACGGCCCCGTCATCAATCCGTGGCGGCGCTCGCGCCTCGACACGGTAGTGATGCCGACGACGCATCACGGCGACGGCGGCTTTGTGTCGGCCGGTGGCGCGAAGACCGCGCGCACCCTGGACAACGCCCAGTTGGTGCCGGGCGGCTCCTCCGGCGGGTCGGCTTCGGCCGTCGCCGCCTTCCTCTGCGCCGGCGCCACCGCGACCGACACCGGCGGCTCGATCCGCCAGCCCGCGGCCTTCACTGGCACGGTCGGCATCAAGCCGACCTACGGCCGCTGCTCGCGCTGGGGCGTGGTCGCCTTCGCTTCGTCGCTCGACCAGGCTGGGCCGATCGCGCGCGACGTGCGCGACGCCGCTATCCTGTTGAAGTCGATGGCTTCCTCCGATCCGAAGGACACGACCTCGGTCGACCGGCCGGTGCCGGATTACGAAGCCGTGATCGGCAGGCCGATCAAGGGCATGAAGGTCGGCATTCCGAAGGAATACCGCGTCGAGGGTATGCCGGAGGATATCGAGGCGCTGTGGCAGAAGGGCATTGCCTGGCTGAAGGAAGCCGGCGCGGAGATCGTCGACATCTCGCTGCCGCACACCAAATACGCGCTGCCGGCCTATTACATCGTTGCGCCCGCCGAAGCCTCGTCCAACCTCGCCCGCTACGACGGCGTGCGCTACGGGTTGCGCGTGCCCGGCAAGGACATTGTCGAGATGTATGAGAAGACCCGCGCCGCCGGTTTCGGCCGCGAGGTCAAGCGCCGCATCATGATCGGCACCTATGTGCTCTCGGCGGGCTACTACGATGCCTACTATCTGCAGGCGCAGAAGGTGCGCACGCTGATCAAGCGCGACTTCGAAAATGTCTTTGCCGCCGGCGTCGACGTCATCCTGACGCCGGCAACGCCGTCCGCCGCTTTCGGCGTCGCCGACGAGGACATGAACTCCGATCCGGTGAAAATGTATCTCAACGACATTTTCACCGTCACGGTGAACATGGCCGGACTGCCCGGCATCTCGGTGCCTGCCGGCCTCGACGGCAAGGGCCTGCCGCTTGGCCTGCAGCTCATCGGCCGGCCGTTCGACGAGGAAACGCTGTTCCAGACCGCGCATGTCATCGAGCAGGCGGCGGGCAGGTTCCAGCCGGACAAGTGGTGGTAGGATCATCCCTCATCTAGTTCATTAAGTGTTACAGCGTCCTTTGCGCGTCCAAAATGACGCGCGGCGCTGTAATGGGGTGAGGGAATGTTCTACTATCTTTCCAAGATACTCTGGTTCTTCATCCAACCGCTCAACCTGGCGATCTTCCTGCTGCTTGCCGGACTGCTGGCGGCGCTTTTCGGCCGGAGGAGGCTTGCAGCTACCGGCAGCGTGCTTGCCTTCCTGATCCTCGTCCTTTCGGCCTGGACCTCGCTTGGCGCGATGATGCTCACCCCGCTGGAGGAGCGTTTTCCCAAGCCGCCGCTGCCGGAAAAGGTCGACGGCATCGTCGTGCTCGGCGGCGGCTTCGAGGGCGCCATCAACCTTGCGCGCGGCGGCTATGAGCTGAACAGCGGCGGCGACCGCATGGTGGAGACGGCGATCCTCGCGCGGCGCTTCCCGCAAGCGAAAGTGGTCGTCACCGGCGGCAATGGCGAGCTTTTCTTGGACGGCGAGGGCGATGCCGACACCGCGCCGCGCCTGTTGACCGCTCTTGGCGTCTCGGCCGATCGCCTGATCCTCGAGAACAAGTCGCGCAACACATATGAGAATGCCGTCTTCTCGCGCAGGCTGGTGCAACCGAAGCGGGAGAAACCTGGCTGCTGGTCACCTCCGCATTCCACATGCCGCGCGCCAAGGCGCTGTTCGACAAGGCGGGGTTTCCGACTATTCCCTGGCCAGTCGACTATCGTACCTCGGGCAGGGAAGGCATCGGTCTGTTCCGCGACAATCCGGCAGATTCGCTGCAGGCGACCACGGTGGCGATCCGTGAATGGATCGGGCTGTTCGCCTACTGGCTTTCAGGCCGCATCGATCAGCCTTTCCCAGCGCCGGGCGGCTGACCGAGCACTGCTTGGCGTGCGGCCGAGAAGAACTGGCGCCGCACCAGCACGGCAAGCAGCACGAGCGTCGACAGCACGAACACCGTCGGATCGACGAACCAGCCGAGATAGCCGATCGAGAAGAAGACGGCGCGCAAGCCGGAATTGAAATGCTTGCCGGCAAGCACGTTCATGCGCGTCGCGCGCCACACCGCCGTCTCGCTGACGGGATTGCGCGCGGCCGTGCCATGCGGGATCGGCACGGCGCCGATGAGGATCGAGCAGTAGTTGAACAGGCGGTAGGCCCAGCCGAACTTGAAGAAGGCGAAGGCGAGGATCAGCACCAGGCCGAAAACCTTGGTCTGGAAGGCTTCGCGCGACGAGGCCGCGCCGAACGGCAGGTCGGCCAGAACCTGGAGGACGCGGTCGGATGCRCCAAGCAGGGCGAAGCACCCGCCGAGCGCGATCAGCGAGCTCGACGCGAAGAAGGCGGTGCCTTGCTGCAGGCCGTTCATGATGGCGGCGTCGACGATGCGCACCTCGCGCTCGGCCATGTTGCGCATCCAGGCTTCGCGCTGGGCGTTCATCGYGGTGGTTAGCGACACGCGGCTGACGAGCTTGCCGTCCGAGGCGAGCGTGTGCAGCACCCAGACGACCAGGAAGAAAGCCAGCGCCGCCAGATCGGCGGCTGAAAGATGGATGGAATCGCCCATGCACGCCTTTTACCACAGGGCCCGTAGGCTCTTCGACGGCCCAGGCAAGCGCTTGGCGATGTCGCTGGCGGAGCAAACAAGGTCGGCTGACGCAGCGACGCGACACGCAAAACAGCGGAAACGTCATAGGAATTCCTATATGTAGATTTTCACCACGGCCTCAGGAGACGACAGACCCGTGTTCCTTTCGGTTTTCGACCTGTTCAAGATCGGCATCGGACCGTCGAGCTCGCACACGATGGGGCCGATGACGGCCGCGCGCCGGTTCCTGGACGAGGTCCTCGCCGGCGACTGGCCGCGCCCGGCCGGCGTAAAGGTCGATCGCATCGGTGCCAGCCTGCACGRCTCGCTTGCCTATACCGGCATCGGCCATGGCTCGGACCGCGCCGTCATCCTCGGCCTGGCGGGCGAGCTGCCGCAAACCGTCGATCCTGACGAGGCGGATGGCATCGTTGCCCGCATCGGGGCGGAGAAGCGGATTTCGCCGCCTGGACATCCGACCTATCGCTTCGACCCCGCCAAGGACCTTGTGCTCGACCGCAAGACACCGCTGACCGGCCACGCCAACGGCATGGCGTTCTACGCCTACGACGCATCCGACCGGCTGCTGCTGAAGCGCATCTATTATTCGATCGGCGGCGGCTTCGTCGTTTCCGAGGAAGAATTGCAGCGCATGAAGGCCAAGGGCTCGGCGACGACGGAAGGCAAGAAGGTACCGTACCCCTTCAAGAACGCCATCGAGATGCTGAAGATGGCGGCAAAGAGCGGGCTCTCCATCGCCGAGATGAAGCGCGTCAACGAGGAGACGCAGATGTCGCGCGAGGAACTCGACGCTGGTCTCGATGCGATCTGGAGCGCGATGAAGGGCTGCATCGACCGCGGCCTTTCGCAGGACGGCATCATGCCGGGCGGGCTCAAGGTGCGCCGCCGCGCGCGCCAACTGCACGACAAGCTGCAGGAACAGTGGCAGCAGAACCGGCCCAACCCTTTGCTCGCCAATGACTGGCTGTCGATCTACGCCATGGCGGTCAACGAGGAGAACGCGGCCGGCGGGCGCGTGGTGACCGCGCCGACCAACGGTGCGGCCGGAACGCTGCCGGCGGTTCTGCGCTACTGGCTGCATTTCCATCCCGAAGCCGACCAGCCGAGCATCCGCGACTTCCTGCTGACGGCTGCGGCCGTCGGCGGCATCATCAAGTCCAACGCCTCGATTTCCGGCGCCGAGGTCGGTTGCCAGGGCGAAGTAGGTTCGGCCTCCGCAATGGCGGCGGCGGGGCTGTGCGCCGTCATGGGCGGCACTCCGGAGCAGGTCGAGAACGCCGCCGAGATCGCGCTCGAGCATCATCTCGGCATGACATGCGATCCCGTGGGCGGCCTCGTGCAGGTGCCCTGTATCGAGCGCAACGCGCTGGGCGCTGTGAAGGCTGTTACGGCTGCCTCGCTCRCCATCAAGGGCGACGGCACGCATTTCGTGCCGCTCGACGCGGCGATCGAGACCATGCGCCAGACCGGACTCGACATGAACGAGAAGTACAAGGAAACCAGCCTCGGCGGACTGGCCGTAAACGTGGTCGAGTGCTGAGCCCGTTTTTCTAATCTGGCAGTTGATTTCTTGTTCGCTGATACCATTTTATGGTACTACAGCGCATGAAGCGCAAACACCTTGCGACGCTGGAACAGATTTTCGCGCGGCCGGTAAGCGGCACGATTCGATGGTCGGATATTGAGGCCTTGCTTGTTGCGTTGGGTGCTGAGGTGAGTGAGCGCKAAGGATCGCGTGTGGGAGTTTTCTTGTTCGGGGAGGTGCGGKTCTTTCATCGACCACATCCGACACCGGATACGGACAAGGGGGCGGTTACCAGCATCAGGAAATGGCTGGATAGCCATGGAGTGAGACCATGAAGAACATCATTGAGATCGACGGTCACAAGGCATCCGTCGCTTTCGATCCGGAGATCGGAATGCTCAGGGGTGAGTTTTTGGGACTTGCGGGAGGCGCAGATTTCTATGCCCAGAACGTCGAGCAGCTCTATAGGGAAGGGGCGAAATCCCTAGAGGTTTTCCTCGCCATATGCAGAGAAAAGGGCATCAAACCGTTTCGAGAGTTTTCCGGTCGATTCAACGTCCGTCTTGACCCCCGAGTGCATGAAGCCGCCGTCACAGCAGCGGCAGCCGAAAACAAGAGCCTCAACGAATGGGTCGCCGAGGCTATCGAGACAGCAACTCAGGCGTCTTGAGTCAGCGGTACCTTGCCTGTGCAAAACCACTCGGGGCGTTGAACCCCCACCTTGCGGTCGCTAGATTGCAAGAATGCTCAATCTCATCAAACTGTGCGTCGGCTGCGACAGCGTCGAGGATCTGGAAGAGTGGATTGCCTTCCGTCTCGACGAGCGGCGCCGCGCCGGGGAGCCGGCCGAGCACTGGCACACCACCCGCATGGTGCCGACGCGGGGCGCCGAAATCACCGAAGGTGGCTCGCTCTACTGGGTGATCAAGGGCAATGTCCAGTGTCGGCAACTGATCACCGAGATCCGGCCCTTCGTCGATGACGACGGCATCGGCCGCTGCCACCTCGTCCTTGATCCCGAAGTTGTGCGCACCGATTGGCAGCCGCGCCGCGCCTTCCAGGGCTGGCGCTATCTCAAGCCTTCCGATGCCCCGGCCGATCTCGGCAAGGGCAAGGCTGCACTGGCCGAGATGCCGCCGAAACTGCGAATGGAGCTTGCCGAACTCGGCCTGCTCTAACCCAGCACTGCGCTGTCATTTTGYGCTGGTCCTTCGGCTCATGCGATATGGGGCTTGCAAGCATCGAGTCCAAACCCCATCCTKATCTACAGGCGCAATCATCCGGATGATGCAAACCGATGGGCGTGATCATCGCGTTGGCGGCCCTGCTGCTGGTGCTTTTCGGCGCCGCGACGATCTTCGTACGCGCCGACGCCGCCAGGATGGCGGACAATCTCAGAACCCTTGGACCTGCACTGCTGGGCCTGATCGGTGCGACGATGCTCGTGGTTGGCCGCAGCAGCTTCGGCGGCCTGCTCATGGTCGCAGCGGCAGGCTGGTATGCCTGGATGCGGGCCGGACGGCCGCCGGCGAAAGCGATCTCGGCCATGCGCTCGACCGTGCGTACTGCGGCTCTCGAAATTGACCTCGACCACGACAGCGGCAAGCTCGATGGGCTGGTTCTGGCCGRCCGCTATGAGGGTAAAATGCTGGGCACCATGGGCATCGCGGACCTGCAGCAACTTTATGCCGAGCTGCGCCCCGATCCGGAGAGCCGCCAGCTCTTAGAGACGTATCTTGACGGCCGTTTTCCCGTCTGGCGCGAGGACACGCAGCCTGACAGTGGCGAAGGGCTGGGTGTTGCGCCAGGTGCGGGCGCCATGACTAAGGAGGAGGCCTACAAGATCCTTGGTCTTGAAGCGGGGGCTGCCGCGGCGGATATCCGCAAGGCGCACCGCCGCCTGATGCAGCGCCTGAACGCCGATGTCGGCGGGACGTCTGTCCTGGCGGCGCGAATCAATGAAGCCAAGGACGTCTTGCTCTCCAATCACGACTAGTCTCCTTCGACGCAGAACCTTCCGGGGAGATTTCAAAAGCCGCCTATTGCTGGACGGCGTAGCACGAGATCTTCTTTCGCTTCAGGGCATCGCAGGCCTTCCAGGCCGCGTCCTTCGAGCCGAAGCCGCCGAAGCGGGCGCGGTAGTAGGTGACGCCTCCCTTGTCGAACGCGACCGTGAAGCCCTCGGCATCGGCGAGGATCTTCGGCGCCTGCTTGCTCGTCTTGTCGAGTAGAGCCTTGGCCCCCGACTGCGTGGGCGAGGAGGCGACCTGCACAGCCCATCCCGACGGCACCGACGCCGTCTTGACCGGATCGACGGTCGGCGCAGCCGCGGGAGTCTGTTCGGCATAGGCGGCAACCGTCTGGGATGTGGTTTCGGTCTGTGATGCGGTTTCTTGCGGAGCAGGCGCCGGAGCCATGGCGGCGACCGCAAGCGTCTTCACCTTCCTGACCTGGATCACCGGCTTGGTCTCCTCGGCGACAGGGGCGCTGTCGTCGGCCGACGCGACGGCGGTGTCATCGACGGCCGGCTTCTCGTCCGGGGTCGGCGCGTCTTGCTTCGGCAAGAAGACCTTCGCCAAGGTCTTGACCGGACCGTCGCCGCCGGCCTTGGCGATCAGGTTGCCGCCGCCGCGGGTCGAGGCGCGCGGCAGATAGGTGTTGATCAGCGAGGCCATCTGGTTGTCGCGGCTGCGGCCGGAAGCGCCGCCCATCACCACGGCGACAAGGCGGCGGTCGCCGTCGGCGACGGAGGAAACCAGGTTGTAACCGGAGGCGCGCGTGTAGCCGGTCTTGATGCCGTCGACACCCCTGATTCGGCCGAGCAGGCGATTGTGGCCGTTGATGCGTTGGCGGCCATAAAGGAATGAGCGCTGCGAGAAATAGCCGTAGTATTGCGGGAAATGCTCCCTGAGCGCGATGCCAAGCATGGCCATGTCATGTGCCGTGGTGAACTGGCCGGGATCGGGCAGGCCGTTGGCGTTGCGGAAGACGGTGCCGTTCATGCCGAGCTGGCGCGCCTTGGCCGTCATCATGCGGGCGAAATTGTCTTCGCTGCCGCCGAGCAGTTCGCCCAGCGCGGTCGCTGAGTCGTTGGCCGACTTCGTCACCATCGACAGGATCGCGGTCTCGACCGGCACCGAACCGCCGGCGCGCACGCCGAGCTTGGTYGGCGGCTCTGCCGCCGCATGGGCCGAAAACGGCACCGGCGTGTTCTTGCTGATCCTGCCTTTCGCCAGCGCCTCGAAGGTGAGGTAGAGCGTCATCATCTTGGTGAGCGAGGCGGGGTAGCGCCTGCCGTTGGCGTCGGCCGAATAGAGCACCTTGCCGGTCTTGGCGTCGACGACGATGGCCGCGGACTTGGCGGCAAGAGCCGTGGCGACGTCAGCGGCGACAATCGTCACCGCGAGCGCGGCGATCATGACTGCCTTGAAGGAGAATGAAGATTTGGAGACGAAGCCCGACAACGCCTGACGCACCGCAATTTACCCTGAATTCTTGTTGCCCCGGAGGCGGCCGAGGAGTGCCTGCCCCGCGTCCGGCCAAGCTATCGCGGTCAGCGTTACCAATCCGTTTATGGTAACCGCGGCGTTCACCAATTTCCRGCGATTTGAGCTTCTGTTTATTCGAATTTGAACCGTCGCAGCGCTTTCGAGACCCCTTGCCGTGCAAGGGAATCTTGACTTTTGTGCAATGCACAATATATTGAGGTGCATTGCACAAGGGCGCCCGGGGCTAATGGGCGTTTCAAACCAAGGGAAGTATGAAATGACCCAGACCTATGAGGACTTCACGAAATACGGCAAGGAGTTTGCCGACAGCGGGCTGAAGAGCTTCGCCTCGCTCACCAAGGGCGCGCAGGCGATCGCCACCGAGGCCGGCGAATACACCAAGAAGAGCTTCGAGGCCGGCAGCGCCGCCTTCGAGAAGCTGTTCTCCRCCAAGTCGATCGAGAAGGCCATCGAGATCCAGACCGACTACGCCAAGCAGAGCTACGAGAGCTTCGTGGCCGAGGCCAGCAAGATCGGCAACCTCTATGCCGAGCTCGCCAAGGAAGCCTACAAGCCGTTCGAATCGGTCGTCGCCAAGGCGAAGTAATTTCGTCCGGGCACGCCCGGCACGGCCAGCCGGCTTACAGAAAGGACCCGGTCGCGGAAGCGCGGCCGGGTTTTTTCATGCGCGGCCGCAACCGCCCGGGCCTTGCCGCATTCACGATTGAGAAAAACGCTGAAGTTTGGCCACCTAGCCATATTGTCAGCTAAACAGAAGGGCTTAAAATCGTTCATCGAAGACCTACATGTTGAACTCGCATGAGGATTCGAAAAGGCAGGACACGTGACGATCGGTTTGACTGCCACGGCAGGCGTGGTGCGAATGCAAGGTGACGGTGACCGAAACGACTCCGGTCGCGGCACAGCCGTCATTACGCGCACCAAAACCAAGACCAAGAAACCCAGCCTCTACAGGGTCCTCATTCTCAACGACGACTACACTCCAATGGAGTTCGTGGTTCACGTCCTGGAGCGCTTTTTCCAGAAGGACCGCGAGGCCGCCACACGCATCATGCTGCATGTTCACAATCATGGAGTGGGCGAGTGCGGGGTGTACACATTCGAGGTGRCCGAGACCAAAGTGTCTCAGRTCATGGATTTCGCCCGACAGAATCAGCATCCGCTGCAATGCGTGATGGAGAAGAAGTGAGGTAACATGCCGGCTTTCTCCCAAGGCCTGGAAAAGGCGCTACATCAGGCGCTGACATTCGCCAATGAACGACATCATGAATATGCAACGCTCGAGCACCTGCTGCTCGCGCTGATCGACGACACCGAGGCGGCCGCCGTCATGCGCGCCTGCAATGTCGATCTCGACGAGCTCAAGCACACCGTTCTGACCTATATTGACACCGAGCTTGACAACCTCGTCACCGGCTACGACGAGGATTCCAAGCCGACCGCCGGATTCCAGCGCGTCATCCAGCGCGCCGTCATCCATGTGCAGTCATCCGGCCGCGAGGAAGTGTCGGGTGCAAATGTGCTCGTCGCCATCTTCGCCGAGCRCGAGAGTCACGCCGCCTATTTCCTGCAGGAACAGCAGATGACCCGCTACGACGCGGTCAACTACATCTCGCACGGCATTGCCAAGCGCCCCGGTGCTTCGGAGACGCGCACGCCGCGCGGCGCCGAAGACGAGCAGGGCGGTCAGAACGGCGCCGAGCCGCAGGAGGACGGCGGCAAGAAGAAGCCGCAGGACGCGCTGTCGGCCTACTGCATCAACCTCAACAACAAAGCGCGGTCCGGCAAGATCGATCCGCTGATCGGCCGTGAGAGCGAGATCAACCGCACCATCCAGGTGCTGTGCCGCCGCTCCAAGAACAACCCGCTCTATGTTGGTGACCCCGGCGTCGGCAAGACGGCGATCGCCGAGGGCCTCGCCAAGCRCATCGTCGAAGGCGACGTTCCCGAGGTGCTGCAGGATGCCACCATCTTCGCGCTCGACATGGGCACGCTGTTGGCCGGCACCCGCTACCGCGGCGACTTCGAGGAGCGGCTGAAGCAGGTGGTCAAGGAACTCGAGGACTATCCCGGCGCGGTGCTGTTCATCGACGAGATCCATACCGTGATTGGGGCAGGGGCGACTTCCGGCGGCGCCATGGATGCGTCGAACCTCTTGAAGCCGGCGCTGTCGTCGGGTGCGATCCGCTGCATCGGCTCGACCACCTACAAGGAGTTCCGCCAGTTCTTCGAGAAGGACCGCGCGCTGGTGCGGCGCTTCCAGAAGATCGACGTCAACGAGCCGACCGTCGAGGACGCCATCGAGATCATGAAGGGCCTGAAGCCCTATTTCGAGGAGTTCCACAAGGTCCGCTATACGAGCGAAGCGATCAAGGCTTCGGTCGAGCTCTCGGCCCGCTACATCAGCGACCGCAAGCTGCCTGACAAGGCGATCGACGTGATCGACGAGACCGGCGCCTCGCAGATGCTGGTGCCGGAGAGCAAGCGCAAGAAGACGATCGGCATCAAAGAGATCGAGGCGACTATCGCCACGATGGCGCGCATCCCGCCGAAGACGGTTTCGGCCGACGACGAGAAGGTGCTGCAGGGCCTCGATGTCGAGCTGAAGCGCGTCGTCTACGGCCAGGACACCGCCATCACCGCGCYGACATCGGCGATCAAGCTGGCGCGGGCCGGCCTGCGCGAGCCGGAGAAGCCGATCGGCTCCTACCTGTTCTCGGGCCCGACCGGCGTCGGCAAGACCGAAGTCGCCAAGCAACTCGCGGCCTCGCTCGGCGTCGAGCTGATCCGCTTCGACATGTCGGAATACATGGAACGCCATACCGTATCGCGGCTGATCGGTGCGCCTCCCGGCTATGTCGGCTTCGACCAGGGCGGCCTGTTGACCGACGGTGTCGACCAGCATCCGCATTGCGTGCTGCTGCTCGACGAGGTCGAGAAGGCGCATCCGGACCTGTTCAACATCCTGTTGCAGGTGATGGACCACGGCAAGCTGACCGACCATAACGGCAAGCAGATCGACTTCCGCAATGTCATCCTGATCATGACGACCAATGCGGGCGCGTSTGACGCTCAGCGCGCGGCGATCGGCTTCGGCTCGACCAAGCGCGAGGGCGACGACGTCGAGGCGATCAACCGGCTGTTCACGCCGGAGTTCCGCAACCGTCTCGATGCGATCATCCCGTTCAGCTCGCTGCCGGTGCCAGTCATCCATCAGGTGGTGCAGAAGTTCGTCATGCAGCTGGAGGCCCAGCTCTCCGAGCGTGGCGTCACCTTCGACCTCGCACCCGAGGCGATCGCCTGGCTGGCCGACAAGGGCTATGACGAGCGCATGGGCGCACGTCCGCTCGGCCGCGTCATCCAGGAGCACATCAAGAAGCCGCTGGCTGACGAGGTGCTGTTCGGCAAGCTGAAGAAGGGCGGCACGGTGCGCGTCACCGTCGAGAAGAAGGAAACCGGCGAGACCGGCCTGAAGCTCGAGTCGCTCGCCGACGAAGCCCCGGTGAAGCCGAAGAAGGAAGAGCCGGAGGATGCGCCGAGGYCGCGGAAGGCGGCGAAAAAGCCGGCCGCCAAGAAGGCGGTGGGGCGGAAGCCGGAGCCGAAGGGCAAGGACGGCGGCAAGCGCAGCCTGGTGCCGCAACTGCCCCGCAAAGGCTGATCGGCCTGGAAGTCCAAAAAAGCCCCGGCAACGGGGCTTTTTTCATGACTTGCCGGTTGCGGAGCTCAAGCCAGGTCCTCGGGCCCGAAGCGGATCAGGAAATGGCCGCATGCCTTCCAGATCACGATCGACAAGAGCGCGCCCGCGTAGCCGTCCAGGGCATAGTGCCAGCCGAGCACGACCGAGCCGACCATAATTATGCCAGCGAATACCCACATCAGCATACCGACCAGCCAGGAGCGGCGCCTCGCGTAAAGGGCAAAAAGCACCGCGATCGCTACGTGCATGGAAGGGAAGGCGGATATTCCTATGCTGCCGCTGGTCGCACCGGTATAGCCGTTCCACAGCATGTCTTGCGTGCTGAGTGCCCAGATCGGATAGATGCGATCGGCGGCGGCAAGTGATTGCATAAGCGGGCGAAAGTCATCGCCGAGTCCCAGCCGCTCAAAGAAGCACGGCCCGGCCGACGACAGCCCCATCGCCAGGAAAAAGCCGCCAAGAGTCCACACCAGCATGAAGCTCATCAGGAACTGGTGACGCAGCTTCGTATCGTTGCGAGTGATGCAGGCAGTGAAAACCGTGGCGATGAGCACGACGAACCAGAAATTGTACGCGAGATTAAGCATTCTCAAGGCAACTGGCGACTGGACGATGAACCATAGCCATTCGTCAGGCGCGCGGCCGAAATGCAGGATGCGATCCGCGTCAGCCAGCGCCTCGTCCCATGCGAATGGGGAGAGGATTGCGATGGCTCCTTTCAGCACGCCGAAGGCAGATGTGAAGACGATGCTCGCGGCCAGGCCGTTCAGGCCGTTGGCAATGCGTTCGGCGTCGCCGAAGAAGTCGCCGAGCGATTTCAGGAAGGTGCCGAGCGGTTCGGGATCCCGCTTGACGAGTGCCAGGTGGAGAAAGACGCCAAGCGCAAAGACGCTGCCGCAGATCCAGAAAGCAATAAATAGATACTCAGTGTATTCGTCCAATACGCCGAAATCCGGCATGTYTCCGGTATGCATGCCGACCGCTGTAGCCAGAAGCAGCGCAGTTGCGGCCATTGCGTGCAGCAGCCTGTGCCGTCGAAAGGCATTCGCCAGGGCAATCAGAAAGACGCGTCCGACAGCCGTCCTCGCCAGGGGCGACTTCACAACCGAATTTTCCATGGTTTTTTTGAAACCCCGATCGCTCGCCGCCGCATTTTTAGTGCGAGATGGTTTGATATTTCCTAACCAGACAATTCGAGTGCAAACGATCGCACCCGGCGCGGCAACGCAACCGCCGGGGCTCGAAAAGACATCAGGCTGCGCGAAGGTTCTCGCGGTAAACTGAATCGGGCTTGTCAGTTCGAGGCTTTCGATCCGCCTGGTACGGTCGACGGACTTGCGGGTTTCAATTTCCCAGCGCCGCCCGGATCTTGTCGGCGTTTTCGGCCAGCACTTCCGGCTTCTCCATCTGACCGGAATGCGGCTTGAGCGGCACGCCGTCGAAACGTGGGATGACATGGACGTGGAGGTGGTAGACGCTCTGCCCGGAGGCCGGCTCGTTGAACTGCATCAGGGTGACGCCGTCGGCGTTGAAGGCCTTCTTAACAGCCACCGCCACTTTCTGTGCCACCGCAAACAGCGGACCGAAGGTTGCCGGATCGGCGTCGAGGATATTGCGCGACGGTGCCTTCGGCACCACCAGCGTGTGGCCGACGCCCTGCGGCATCGCATCCATGAAGGCAACGACCGCATCGTCTTCATAGACGCGATGCGAGGGGATTTCGCCGCGCAGGATTTTTGCGAAAATGTTGTTCGTGTCGTAGACGGTCATGGTCCCTCGCTGTTTTATGATCGACGATGTTTTGTCGCCGGAGGGGGCAGCGTCAAGATGGAGCGCCCATGAAGTGGATCATAGCAGGTTGGCTTTTGTTCATCGTGTCGGCGCTGTTCTTCATCGCCGCGGCATGGCGCGCGGGCGATCTGCTGACGCTTGCAGGCGGCATCTTCTTCCTGGTCGCATGCTTTTCGTTCCTTGTCCCGATCGCGGCTCGAAAGCCGCAATGATCGCAAGCTAGCGCGCTGCGGCCTATTCCTTGAGGTCCCTGCGGAACGGCGTGTGCTCTTCGAGATATTCGCCCATCCGCTCCACCTCGCGCCGCTCGCGGCGCAGATAGTCGGCCACCGCGTTGCGCAGGCCGGGATGGGCGATGTAATGCGCCGAATGCATGGTCACCGGCTGATAGCCGCGCGCCAGCTTGTGCTCGCCTTGCGCGCCTGCTTCCACCACCTTCAGCTTGCGCTCGATCGCGAAGTCGATGGCCTGGTGGTAGCAAACCTCGAAATGCAGGAAAGGATGATCCTCGATGCAGCCCCAGTTGCGGCCGTAGAGCGCGTCCGAGCCGATGAAGTTGATCGCACCCGCAATGTAGCGGCCGTTGCGCCTGGCCATCACCAGCAGGATGTCATCGGCCATGCGCTCGCCGATCAGCGAGAAGAACTGGCRGTTGAGGTATGGCCGGCCCCATTTGCGGCCGCCGGTATCCATGTAGAAGGCGAAGAAGTCGTCCCAGGCGCTTTCCGTGATATCCCTGCCGGTCAGCCAGTCGATGCTGATGCCGTCCGCCAGCGCCTCGCGCCGCTCCTTCTTCATCGCCTTGCGCTTGCGCGAGGCAAGCGTGGCGAGGAAATCGTCATAGCTGGAATAGCCTTCGTTGAAGAAATGGAACTGCTGGTCCGTGCGATGCAGGAAACCGGCCGCTTCYAGCGTTGCAATGTCCGGCTCAGCCGCGAAGGTGACATGCGCGGAAGACACGCCGAGCTTGTCGGTCACCATCTTCAGGCCGGCGGCTAGGCCGGCTTTGACGGAGGCGGTGYCCTCGCCCCTGCCGACCAGCAGGCGAGGGCCGGTGACCGGTGTGAACGGCACCGAACATTGCAGCTTGGGGTAATAGCGCCCGCCGGCGCGCTCGAACGCATCCGACCAGCCGTGATCGAAGACATATTCGCCCTGGCTGTGTGACTTGAGATAGCAGGGCACCGCACCCAGCAGCCTGCCCTGCGCCGTCTCGAGCCTCAGGTGATGGCCCTGCCAGCCGGTGCGCCGGACAGCGCAGCCGGAGTCCTCCAGCGCGCTCAGAAAAGCGAATGAAACGAGCGGGTTGTAGCCGCTTTCCTTATCATCACGCGTGGTTCCGGCGAAGCCGTTCCATTCATCGCAGGTGAACGCGCCTATGCCCGCCGCGACGCGGATCGCATACGCCGCGTTCGTTTCCCGTCCATCGTCGTTTTCACCCTGATCCATGGGGGCTTATTTAAGYGCAGGCAGGGCCGTCGCAAGTCACGTTTCGGACACCGCCTCAGGCGACCTTGACCAGATCGGGCTCAAAACCCTCGAACGTCATCTGGTCGGCATATTTGAAGGTGAGGTCGATCGCCGGCTGATCGTGCACCGTCCAGGTGATGACGGGCATCCTGAGCTTTTCGCGCACAAAGCTGACGAACGGGTTGGGCAGATCGCCGGCTGCGTAGGACGTGAAGGCGATGCCGTGCGCCAGCATGGCGAAATGCGCTTCGATCAGCTGATTGTCCTTGCCATAGGCGGTCAGCCCGCTCGGGATCCCTGGCGCATCCTTGGCGAAATCGCGGATCAGCCAGTGGTCGAACGACATGATCGCGACCTTGCCGTGGTAACGCCTGAGCAGTCTGCCGACGCTTGCCACCAGCCCTTCATCATGGCCAGGAACGCCCTTCAACTCGACCACCAGCGGCACCCGGCCGTCGATCAGGTCGAGCGCTTCCTGCAGCGTCGGCACATGGTCCTTGGTGCCGCCCACCTTGAGTGCCGTGAGTTCGGCCGCAGTGCGCTGCCAGACAAAGCCGTCCGAGCCGGTCAGCCGTTTCAGGTCGCCGTCATGAATGATGATCGGGACCCCGTCCGACGAAATATGGACGTCGCATTCGATCGCGTAGCCGCGCTCGGCCGCCGCCGCGAAGGCCGACAGCGTGTTCTCCCAGCGCGTCTTGTTCATGTCGTGAAAGCCGCGGTGCGCGACCGGGCGGGCAATCAGCCAGGAAAGATCGGTCATGTCAGGCTCGTCTACTCGACTTCGAAGATCGCTTCGATTTCCACCGCGGCATTGAGCGGCAGCGAGGCGGTGCCGACGGCGGAGCGGGCATGCTTGCCGCGTTCGCCGAGCACGGCGACCAGGAAATCGGAAGCGCCGTTGGCGACCAGATGCTGCTCGACGAAGTCCGGTGCCGAGGCGACGAAGACGGTAATCTTGACCAGCCGGCGGATCTTCTCGAGATCGCCGAGCGCCGCCTTGGCCTGCGCCAGGATGTTGATGGCGCAGAACTTCGCGCCCTCCTTGCCGGCGGCCGTATCGATGTCGCGCCCGAGCAGCCCGCTTGCCTGCAGCTTCCCGTCCTTCAGCGGCAACTGGCCGGCGGTGAACAGCGTGTTGCCGGTGCGGCAGTAGGGCACGTAGTTGGCGGCGGGGGCGGCGGCAGCCGGAAGGGTGACGCCGAGATCGCTTAGCCGCTTTTCGATTGTTTCGCTCATTGGATTTCCTTATTGCTGGAAGACGCCGCGTTGGTTGGGCCGAAATTGCTATTTTTGCCTCGCTTCCGCCACGACTTTTTTTAAGCTGGACCATGTTTCCCTGCGGCCTGCCATCGGTCGCGACGATCGGAGCACTTCATGCGCGTGACGCGCCTTTTCCTTTCCGCAGCCCTCCTGTCGGCGGCCGTCCCGATGGCTCCAGCCTACGCCGTGGCCGCGCTGCAGGCGCACCGCGCCGTCTACGATCTCACCCTCAACAAGGCCTCCGACCGCTCGGGCATCACCGGCATTTCCGGCCGGATGGTGTATGAGTTCAATGGCTCGGCCTGCGAGGGCTATACGGTGAAGTTCCGCTTCGTCACCCAGATCGTCACCAACGACAACACCCGACTGACAGACCAGCAGACGACGACATTCGAGGACGCCGAAGGCAAGACCTTCTCCTTCGTGACGAAATCCTTTGTCGACCAGAACCTGGACAAGGAAGTCAAGGGCGTGGCGACGAGGGAGCCGAAGGGCCTCAAGGTCGATATCGACAAGCCTGAGAAGAGCACGCTGGAACTTGCCGCCACGCAGTTTCCCACCCAGCACCTGGTCGAGCTGATCGGCAAGGCCGAAAAGGGCGAGAGCTTCTATCAGACCAATTTGTTCGACGGCTCAGAGGATGCCAACAAGGTGATGACGACCACCGTTGTCGTCGGCAAGCAGACCGTGGCCGACAAGTCGGACCCGGAAGCGCCTGCGCTCGCCAAGCTCGCCGCCGACAAATACTGGCCGGTCGACATCGCCTATTTCGACGATACCGATAAAAGCGGCGAGGAGGTGCCGGAATACCGGATCAGCTTCAAGCTGCATGAGAACGGCATTACGCGCGACCTCGTCATGGACTATGGCGACTTCTCGATGACCGGCAAGCTGGTGAACCTGTCGCTGTTCGACCAGGCCAAGCCTTGCCCGGCTTCGAAGAAATAGCGACGTGTTAACCAAGACGCCGCCCGCCCACACGGCCTGACTTGAAGGCGCCGCAATCCGGTTCCAACCTTCCCCAAGGGCGTTTCGGGGGAGACAGCTTGGGCAGGATCGACGTGTTCGTGGCGCCGCGACCAAATCCGGYGCTGATCAGGGCGATGACGGTCGTTAACCGCGTCGTCATGCTGCATGGGGTTCCCGGGTTCCGCGACCTGCTGCCGTTCAACCGGTTGGCCGGCCTGCGCGGCGTTGCCAATGTCCGCCACTTGGATTTTCCTGCCGCCGACCAGCAAAGGCTGGAGGCCTGCTGTGGAGCCGGACAGGCGACATTGATCACGCCCAACCATCCGGAATTCTTCACCGACTGGATGATCGACAAGGAGGTCGTCTCGCGCGTCAGCCCGCTCGCCGCTTCATGGGCGACGCATGGCGTCGTCAACGGCCTCGGCAGGCTGATGCAGAAATTCTGGCTGGCCAACAATCTGATCGCGCAGATCCCCGGCAACAGCGAGGCCGCCAAGGCGCATTCGGTGGACTGGGCGCTCAAGGGGCATGGCGTGCTGCTCCACCCGGAAGGCGGCGTCGGCTGGCATAGCAATCATGTCGGGCCGTTGCTTCCCGGTGCGGTGGAGATGGGGTTCGAGGCGCTGAAGCGCGGCCGCGAAACGAACGGGGATTTCAAGGCCTGGGTTGCTCCGGTTGTCTGGAAGCTCGCCTTCACCGGCAATGTCGAACGGCCGCTCGCCAGGGAATGCGCCTATGTGGAAAAAAGCCTGAGGATTGGCGATCCTCGCGATCGTTCGCTTCCGGATCGCGTCTACCGCATCTATTYGGCCCTGCTGTCCCGGGACGAGCAGGCCTGCGGCCTGACGGCGGAGGAGGGCGCGTCCTATGCTGTTCGCCAGCAACRCGCGCTCAACGAGCTTGGCCGGCGGCTTGCCGAAGACCTCGCAGCCGAGACCGGTCTCGACCTGCCCGAACTGCTGCGGCGCTCGCGCCGCTGGCTGCGCGAAGGCAATGCGGACGGCGAAACRCAGAAGCGGGTGCGAAAACGGGTGGAAACGATCCAGCGCATCCAGCGCGTCGGCCCCTGGGCCTTCGCCAAGCAAACGATCACGCAGGAGGAGATCGCCGAGCATCTGAAGCGCATCCGCAACGACTATTGCAAAAGCACGTTGCGCGACACGATCAACCGCTTCATCCCGCAACCCGCGGGGCCGCGCTGCGCTCATATCCGCGTGCCCGAGCCGCTGGCGCTGCATGCCTATGAAGGTTCGGTCGACGGGGCGCTCGCCGAGCTGCGCTCACGTATGCAGGAAGCCGTGACCAGGATCGTCACCGAGCGCGAAGCCGCCGGCGGCTTCATTTCCTATCCGAATCCCTTCTATCATCGCTGACTTGAGGTTGCCCCGGTGATTGTGGGCGGGGCTGGCCATGTCGGTTGGAGTGCGGCAAGTTCGATGGCTGTCTATGTCGATGCGGCGATCTGGAAATGGGCCGGCCATCGCTGGTGCCATCTGCTCGCCGACGACACCGAAGAACTGCACCGTTTCGCGGCCGAGCTCGGCATCAAGCGCTCCTCCTATCAGGGGCCGCCGAAGACTTCGGCGCCGCATTACGATATTACCGGCTTCGAGCGCGACCGCGCCGTGCGGCTCGGCGCGGTCGAATGCAGCCGCGAGGAGATCGTGGCGGTCTTCCGCCGCGTTCGGGTGCCTAACGGCAAGCTAAAACGCTGAAACTGCGCGGATCGCCGCAGGCGGAAGCGTTTTCCGGCAGCCGGCTTGCCTTTAGGGCGCTTCCCCTCTATATGCGCGCTCATTCCACACACGGACTTTGGTGTCTGTCCGGGAGAAATCCGGCTGAAACCTCCGGTGGCGTTCGAGGACATCCGTCCGAAAATGCCTGCGTCCGTGGAGGCCAACCGGAAAGGAACTAAGAATGGCTCTGCCTGATTTCAGCATGCGCCAGCTTTTGGAAGCTGGTGTTCACTTCGGCCACCAGACCCACCGCTGGAACCCGAAGATGGCGCCCTACATCTACGGCGCTCGCAACAACATCCACATCATCGATCTGTCGCAGACCGTGCCGTTGCTCCACCAGGCTCTGAAGCAGGTGTCCGACGTCGTCGCCAAGGGCGGCCGCGTGCTGTTCGTCGGTACCAAGCGCCAGGCCTCGGACATTGTCGCCGACGCGGCGCAGCGTTCGGCCCAATACTATGTCAACTCGCGTTGGCTGGGCGGCATGCTGACCAACTGGAAGACGATCTCGAACTCGATTCAGCGCCTGCGCAAGCTCGACGAGACGCTCGCCGGCGAGGCCCAGGGCCTCACCAAGAAGGAGCGCCTCAACCTCGACCGCGAGCGCGAGAAGCTCAACAAGGCACTGGGCGGCATCAAGGACATGGGCTCGACGCCGGACCTGATGTTCGTCATCGACACCAACAAGGAAGCGATCGCCATCCTCGAGGCCAAGCGCCTCGGCATTCCGGTCGTCGCCATCATCGATTCGAACTGCGACCCGGACAAGATCGACTTCCCGATCCCCGGCAATGACGACGCGGCCCGCGCCATCCAGCTCTATTGCGATCTTGTCGCCAAGGCTGCGATCGACGGTATCGCCCGCCAGCAGGGCGCGCTCGGCATGGATATCGGCGCGGCTGCCGAGGCTCCGGTCGAGCCGGCGCTCGACACCCCGGCTGCCGAGGCTCCGGAAGCTTGAGAAGCGAAGGCCGGTTTCGGCCTTCATCTTTCCAATAAGTTGGCGCGCTAAAGCGCTTTTGCCGGGCGCATCATCGGATTCGATGGTGCGTCGGCGCATTTGAAACAAAGAGGCGACAATGAGCATTTCGGCTGCACAGGTCAAAGAACTCCGCGACTTGACCGGCGCGGGCATGATGGACTGCAAGGCGGCGTTGAACGAAACCAACGGCGACATGGAAGCGGCCGTCGACTGGCTGCGCAAGAAGGGCATCTCCAAGGCCGACAAGAAGGCCGGCCGCACAGCGGCGGAGGGCCTGATCGGGGTCGATTCCGGTGTCCGCGAGGCAGCCGTCGTCGAGGTCAATTCCGAGACCGACTTCGTCGCGCGCAATGCCGCCTTCCAGGAGATCGTCGCCAAGGTCGCCAAGGTTGCGCTCGCCTACGGCACGAGCGAGGCGGTGGCCGCAGCCAACTACCCGGGCTCCGACAAGTCGGTCACCGACACCATCAAGGACGCCGTCGGCACCATCGGCGAGAACATGGGCTTCCGCCGTTCGGCCAAGCTCACTGTGCCGCATGGCGCGGTTGCGACCTATGTCCACAATGCCGTCGCCGATGGCCTCGGCAAGCTCGGCGTGCTGGTCGCGATCGAAACCACCGGCAACGAGCATGCCGCGAATGCTTTCGGCCGCCAGGTCGCCATGCATGTCGCGGCGACCAACCCCGTCGCGCTGACCGCCGAGGAAGTCGACCCGGCGCTGGTCGAGCGCGAGAAGGCGATCTTCTCCGACCAGGCGCGCCAGTCCGGCAAGCCGGAGGCGATCATCGAGAAGATGGTCGAAGGGCGGCTGCGCAAGTTCTATGAGGAAGTGGTGCTTCTGAAGCAGGCCTTCGTGCTCAATCCCGACATCACCGTCGAGAAGGCTCTGAAGGATGCCGAGAAGGAGATCGGCGCTCCGGCCAAGATCAGCGCCTACCTGCGCTTCGCGCTCGGCGAAGGCATCGAAAAAGAAACGACCGATTTCGCGGCGGAAGTCGCGGCCGCGGTCAAGAAATAGCCCAAAGCAAAGGTAAGGCTAGAGAGCTCAGGCAACTCGGCCGGGTGTCCGCATGGATGCCCGGCCGATTTCTTGCGCGGTATCGATAAAGGCCCGCAGCTTCGGCGCCATCGACGCCCGGCGCGGGAAGTGGAGGAAGAGGCCAGGCTCCTCTATCGCCGTCTTCGGCAGGATTTGGACGAGGCGACCGGCGGCAAGATCGGCGCGCACCAGCGGCTCGAAAACATAGGCGAGTCCGACCCCTGCAAGCGCAAGATCGATCGCTGCCAACGAATCTGTGACGACCGCCGTGCCGTGCGTCTCGACCACGACATCCTTGCCGTCTTCGTTCAAATCCCAGCGATAGAGCCCGCCCGAGCGGACGAGCCGGTAGCCGATGCAGTTGTGGTTGGCGAGGTCGGCCACGTCGCGCGGGCGGCCGTGCTTTCCGATATAGCCAGGCGAAGCGACGATCACCGCCTTGAAGGGCGACGTGAGCCGCACGGCGACCATATCCTGCGCGATCATCTCGCCCAGCCTGATGCCGGCATCAAACCCCTCTCCGACGATATCGACCAGGGCCTGGTCGGCGAAAACCTCGACCGTCACGTCCGGGTAGCGCTCGGCCATCGCCGCAACCACCGGCGTCACCGCCAGGGGGATCGCGATGTTGGAGGCATTGATCCTGAGCAGGCCTGAGGGCCTGCCCTTGACGCCGCGGATGCGGTCCATGCGCTCCATGATGTCCTGGAGGGCAGGGGCCGCCGTCTCCACCAATGCCTTCCCGGCTTCGGTCAGCGAAACGCTGCGCGTCGTGCGCGCAAACAGCGGCTGGCCGATGCGCTCCTCGACCAGCCGCACCGCGTGGCTGACCGCAGACGGGCTCATGCCGAGTTCGGCCGCGGCAAGCGCAAAGCCGCCACGACGAGCCACGGCAACGATGACAGGGAGATGGGTGAGCAGGTCGCGGTCCATTCATGAACGATATCGCATGGTCCTTGCAAATAATGCAATCTTATCGATGTCGGCGTCCTGCTCCACATTGTCTCCAACACATCGGCGGTGGGGCTGATGAAACAGGAGACAGACATGAACGCGTTGAAGCACGTTACCTTCGCTGCAGGATTGGCACTGGCGCCGGTCGATGCCGGCGGCGCTRAGCGAGCGGATTGGAAGGCGCTCGCCGATGAGCGCGCCGTCATCCGCATTGCAGACGCCATCGACCGCGCCGTCGATGCGCAGGACTGGAAGCTGGCCCGCAGCTATTTCGCCGACCGCGTCGCCGTCGACTTCAGCAGTCTTTCCGGACAGCCGCCCGCGACCATCGCCTCCGACGACCTGATCGGCACCTGGGCGGCGAATCTCAAGGGAAGCAAGACGAGCCTCCACCTGCGCACCAACCATCATGTCGTTATCGAAGCCGATGCGACGGTCAGTTCCAACGGCTATGCCTGGAACCGGATGGAAGGCAATGGCGACCCGCTCTGGGAAGTCTGGGGCACCTATGAGCACCACCTTATCCGCTCCGGCGCCGGCTGGAAGGTCGACGGCTTCATCTTCCGCATGACGCATGAGCGCGGCAATCCGTGGGTCAAGATGACCCCGGGCCAATAAGCAGACAGGATCGGAGACCATCATGACCATGAACTACTACACGCTCGGCAACAGCGGCCTGCGCGTCAGCCGGCTGGCACTCGGCACCATGACCTTCGGCACCGAATGGGGCTGGGGCGCGGACAGGGATACCGCCCGCGCCATGTTCGATGCGTATGTCGAGGCCGGCGGCAATTTCTTCGACACCGCCGACCTCTACACCGGCGGCACGGCCGAGACCTGGCTCGGCGAGTTCGTCGCCGAGCGGGGCTTGCGCGACAAGGCGGTGATCGCCACCAAATTCACGATGAACAAGGAGCCCGGCAATCCGAATGCCGGCGGCAATGGCCGCAAGAACATCATGCGCGCCGTCGACGCTTCGCTGAAACGGCTCGGTACCGACTATATCGACCTCTATCTCATGCATGTGTGGGACAGGCTGACGCCGGCCGAGGAGGTGCTGCGCACGCTGGACGACCTGGTGCGTGCGGGCAAGGTGCGCCATATCGGCCTCTCCGACGTGCCGGCCTGGTATGCAGGGCGGGCGCAGGCGATCACGGAACTGCGCGGCTATGAGCCGGTCTCGGCCCTGCAGCTCGAATATTCGCTGGCCGAACGCTCGATCGAGCATGAATTCGTGCCTTTCGCCACACGTCACGGCGCCGGCATCATGGTGTGGAGCCCGCTGGCCAGCGGCCTGCTCAGCGGCAAATACCGTCCGACGCAAGCCGGCAATGCCGGAAGGCTCGACGGTTTCCGCAAGACCACGCATCCGGGCTTCCAGAAATTCAGCGACCGCAACTGGGCCATCGTAGCGGAGCTCGAAAAGGTGGCCGCCGAACTCGGGCGCAGCATGGCCCAGGTTGCGCTCAACTGGGCGGCGACGCAGCCCGGTGTCGCCAGTGTCATCCTCGGCGCGACGAAGCTTGCCCAGTTGCAGGACAATCTCGCGGCTCTCGACTTTTCGATTCCGCCCGAGCTTCGCAAGCGGCTCGATTCGGCAAGCAGCGCGCCGGCGCCGTTCCCGCATTGCTTTTTTGGACCCGAGATCCAGGTCAGGGTGACCGGCGGTGTCGTGACCGGCGACAAGCCGTCCGGCTATTCGCCGCCGGTCCTGGTCGAAGGCGAGGCGGTGAGCATCAGCAGCAACTGATAGGTTGCGCCGCGTTGGCGGGTAATTATGCAGGGCGTTGCGAATCGCGCGGCGCCCCGCACCGTCTTGCTATGAGCCCGCTCAATCGGCGGCGGCAGTCAAAGAGTTGAGATAGAAATCCAGCATCGCCATCAGCGCGTTGGGTCACGTCGCAACCTGCTGCGCAGAGCGGCGCCCTCCCAACAGTCGACAAGCAGATCGGCGAGATGACGCGCATCGGTTGTTGCCGGCACAGTCCCGGCCAGTTGCGCCATCCTCGATGGCCGGCGCCAGGCGTTGGGCGATGGAAGAAAAGCACCATTCGATCTTCTCCCGAAAGACTTCGCTGACGCCGGACAGTTCCTGCCCCAGCCCACCCATCAGGCAACCCAGATACCCCTCGTCCCGATAGGATCGAGCGACCGTCTCAAAGAACAGCCTGATCCGCTGCAGCGGCGGCAACGCTCGATCGCTCATGCAGCGATCGAGCAGCGCGTGAACGCCGGCAACGTAGGTGTCTATCACCTTCAGGGCAAAGTCCTCCTTGCTTCTGAAATAATGATAGAATGAGCCCTTGGGACTATTGGTTGTCTCCAGCACGGCCTGAACGCCGAGCCCGTTGTAGCCCCGTTCGAGCAGCATCCGCAGGCCTTCCTCGATCATGCGCTCCTTGACTGCACTCACGCGCTGCTCTCTCCCAGCCTGCCTTCCGGCTGATGTCTATTTCTTGGTCCGCGCGATCATGTGATCGATCACATGGCTGTGTTCGTGCTGTGGGCTGAACATCACGATCTCGGCATCCTCGTCGACCTTAACATTATGGCCCGGCGGCCAATAGAAGAGATCGTCGGTCTTCACAGTCTCAGATTGCCCTGCCGCGTCCGTTGTCGTCAGTTGGCCGCGTAGGACAAAGCCCCAATGCGGACACTGGCACATGTTGCCGTCCAGCCCTTCGAACAATGGCGCTGTATCCACACCGGCGGCAAGGCTGAAGTACTCGCCGCTTATCTGGCTGTAGCCAGTGGCGTCGCCAAATCCCAATTGCTGCCGGACGACGGCTCCGGGCACGTTCAGCCTCACGTCGATCATTTCCTTTGCGATATGCAACTTAACCTCCCTTGCACTTAGACCGACCGGTCGGTCTAAGTGCAGAATTGTCCTCCGCGACATAGTGTCAAGCGGGACCGAACCCAGAGCCAATGGCCCGTGTATTGAAAGTTAGGCCCGGGAGAGATCGGTAAACGGCGGCCGCGTGAAAGGTCCGGGAATGGGCGCGCCTCGCGTGACATCGCCGCGCCCTTCGTGTATCGGGTCGAACCATCATGCCAGCGCCGCCAGGCGAAGCGGGGCAGCTTTCGCCTCCAGATTTGCCCGCGCCGAGATTTTCGAGGAACCAGATGACGGTGAAGCCCCTCTATCGACGTGTCTTGCTGAAAGCTTCGGGCGAAGCGTTGATGGGAGAACAGCATTTCGGCATCGACGTTTCGGTCGTCGACCGCATCGCCGCCGACATTGCCGAGGCGAGGGCGCTCGGCATCGAAGTCGGCGTCGTCATCGGCGGCGGCAACATCTTCCGCGGCGTGGCCGTCGCCTCCAAGGGCGGCGACCGCGTCACCGGCGACCACATGGGCATGTTGGCCACCGTGATCAACTCGCTGGCGCTGCGCACCTCGCTCAACAAGATCGGCGTCGACGCCGTCGTGCTGTCGGCCATCGCCATGCCGGAGCTCTGCGAGAGCTTCTCGCAGCGCCAGGCGACGGCCTACATGAACCAGGGCAAGGTGGTCATCTTCGCCGGCGGCACCGRCAATCCGTTCTTCACCACCGATTCGGCCGCCGCGCTTCGCGCCGCCGAGATCGGCGCCGACGCGCTCTTCAAGGGCACCCAGGTCGACGGCGTCTATTCGGCCGACCCTAAGAAGGATCCGAACGCGATCCGTTTCGACCGCATAAGTCATGCCGAGGTTATCAAACGCGGGCTTACGATCATGGATACGGCCGCGATTGCACTTGCGCGCGAAAACAACATTCCGATAATCGTCTATTCGATCCACGAAAAAGGTGGTTTCGGCGAAATTCTGAGAGGCGGCGGCCATTGCACGATCGTCGCYGACAATTGACCGAGGCCGGGATCGTTAGGCGAGCGCTGGTTTCGCGGGAAGCCAGAACACAAACAGTGAACCCGGCGAACGGGTCGAGGAGATGATCATGAGTGGCGAGTACGACGACCTCAAGCGGCGCATGGACGGAGCCATCGCGGCCTTCAAGCACGATCTCGCTTCGCTGCGCACCGGCCGCGCGTCCAGCAACCTGCTCGACGCAATCCAGGTCCAGGCCTACGGCACGGCGATGCCGATCAACCAGGTGGCCAACATCTCGGTACCGGAGCCGCGTATGCTGTCGGTTTCAGTGTGGGACAAGTCGATGGTCGGCGCCGTCGACCGCGCCATCCGCGAGTCCAATCTCGGTTTCAACCCGATCGTCGACGGCACCACGCTTAGGATTCCGCTGCCCGAACTCAACGAGCAGCGCCGCAAGGAACTGGTCAAGATCTCGCATAGCTATGCCGAGAATGCGCGCGTCGCGGTGCGCCATGTGCGCCGCGACGGCATGGATTTCCTGAAAAAGGCCGAAAAGGACGGCACGCTCAGCGAAGACGATCATCGCAAGCGCTCCGACCAGGTTCAGAAGCTGACCGACGAGATGATCAGCACCATCGATCACCTGCTTTCCGATAAGGAAGCTGAGATCATGCAGGTTTAGGGTCGGTTTTTACCGGCTCGGAAGCGAGACCATGGCAACGCCCGCGCATGTCGCGATCATCATGGATGGAAACGGACGCTGGGCCAAGGCGCGCGGCATGCCGCGGCTTGCCGGCCACCGTGCCGGCGTGGAGGCTCTGCGCAAGACGGTGCGCGCCGCGCCCGAGCTCGGCATTTCCTGTCTGACGGTCTACGCCTTCTCGTCGGAAAACTGGTCGCGGCCGAAATCGGAAGTCAGCGACCTGATGGGTCTGTTGAAACTCTTCATCCGTCGCGACCTCGCCGAGCTGCACCAGAACGGCGTGCGGGTAAGGGTGATCGGCGACAGGGAAGGGCTGCAGCCCGACATCAGGGGCCTGCTGCAGGAAGCCGAATCGCTGACTGCGGGCAATGAGGCGCTGACGCTTGTCATCGCCTTCAACTATGGCGGCCGCGACGAGATCGTGCGCACCGCGCGCAAGCTCGCCGCAGCCGTCGCGCGCGGCGAGATGGACAGCGACGCGATCACGATGGAGAGCTTTGCCGGTTCGCTCGACACCGAAGGCATTCCCGATCCGGACCTGGTGATCCGCACCAGCGGTGAGCTCAGGTTGTCGAACTTCCTGTTGTGGCAGGCCGCCTATAGCGAGCTCGTCTTCCTGCCCTGCTACTGGCCGGACTTCAGCCGGGAGCATCTGGCCGAAGCCCTGCGAGACTTTGCCGGTCGCGAACGCCGCTTCGGCGGGCTCGCCGCCCGAGACGTCGCCTTGTAGCGCCGACGCAGATGAGCAACCTCCAGCAGCGCGTCATCTCGGCCATCGTGATGGCGGCCGTTACGCTTGTTCTCACCTGGCTCGGCGGGCTGCCGTTCCGCCTGTTCTGCGCGGCGATCGCGGCACTGATCTTCTACGAATGGACGCGCATGTCCCGTTCCGCAAGCGGCGCCAGGTCAGGCTTTCTGCCGGAAGCGCTGATCGCGGTCTTCGTTGTCGCGTTGATTGCCGGGCTGCCGGCTCTGTGGCTGCTGCTTGTGATCGCAGTACTAGCCGCGATCGCCGCAACGGCCACAAGCATCCAAGGGACCGCGCAATGGGAGGCGTCGGGACTGGTTTACGCGGCCCTGTCCGGCCTTTCGCTCGCCTACCTGCGCGGTGACAACCATTCCGGACTGATCGCTATCCTCTTCCTGTTCGCGGTGGTCTGGGCGACCGACATAGCGGCCTATTTCGTCGGCCGCGCGGTCGGCGGTCCGAAGCTCGCGCCGTCTATCTCGCCCGGCAAGACGCAAAGCGGCGCGCTTGGCGGGGCCGTCGGCGGCGTTGTCGCCGGGTTGCTGCTGGCAATCGTGACCGGGGCCGGCAATCTCGTCATGCTGGGTGTTGTGGCCTTGGCGCTCTCGGTCGTTTCGCAGATCGGCGACCTGTTCGAATCCTGGGTCAAGCGCCGGCACGGCTGCAAGGATTCGAGCAATCTGATTCCCGGCCATGGCGGAATCATGGATAGGGTGGACGGACTTGTCGCGGCCGCCTTCACCCTGTACGTCATTGGTTGGATCGCGGCGGGCGCCGACCATCCGGCAATGGGGCTGTTTCCGAACTGAATGGCGTCGCCGCGGGGCGAAAAACGACGCGGACCGCGGATTCGCCCGGATTGATGCCACAGTCGCGTCCGAGTGTCGCGCTGGGCTAATTTGAGGGCATGACTTGAACGATATTCTTCACACGCTCTTCAGCACTCAAGGGTTCGTCCTTGGCACGCTCGTTCCGTTTGTGTTCGTGCTCACCGCCGTGGTGTTCGTGCACGAGATGGGCCACTATCTCATCGGCCGCTGGTGCGGCATCGGCGTGAAGGCCTTCTCCATCGGCTTCGGCCCGGAACTCTTCGGCTTCAACGATCGCCGCGGCACGCGCTGGAAGCTTTGCGCCATTCCGCTTGGCGGCTATGTCAAATTCGTCGGCGACATGAACGCGACGTCGAGCCAGCCGAGCGCCGAAGATATCGAATCATTGACCGAGGCCGAGCGCGAGGTCGCCTTCCACACCCAGCCGATCTGGAAGCGCGCGGCGACGGTCGTTGCCGGGCCGCTGTTCAATTTCCTGCTGACGATCGCTGTCTTCGCGGTGCTGTTTTCGCTTTACGGCCGTCCGGTCATGGAGCCCATGGTGGCCGAAGTCACCGCCGGCAGTCCGGCGGCGCGGGCAGGCATCCAGCCTGGCGACCGATTCGTCAAAGTCGACGGCGCCAAGGTGGAGACCTTCGCCGACGTTCAGCGTCTGGTCTCGGGCCGCGCCGGCGACACCATCACTTTCACCATGCTTCGCGACGGCAAGGAAATCACCGTCACGGCGGCGCCAGAGCTGATGGAGCAGCAGGATGCCCTGGGCAACAAGGTCAAGGTCGCGATCATCGGCGTCGCCAACAACGCCGAGCTCGGGCAGCCGAGACTGATCTCCTACACCCCCGCCGGTGCGCTTTCGGCGGCCGTCGAGGAAACCGGGCACGTCATTGAGCGCACCGGCCAGTTCCTGAAGCGGTTTGTCGTCGGACGCGAGGACAGATGCCAGCTGGGCGGACCGATCAAGATTRCAAAAATGTCGGGTCAGGCCGCCAAACTCGGCTTCGAGTGGCTGGTGCAGCTTGTGGCATTTCTGTCAGTCGGTATAGGGATTCTCAACCTTCTGCCGATTCCCCCTCTCGACGGCGGCCACCTGTTGTTCTACGGCGTCGAGGCCGTCATAAGGCGGCCCGTGTCGGAGCGGATGATGGAGATGGCCTATCGGACCGGTCTCATCCTGGTGCTCGGCTTCATGGGCTTCGTTTTTTGGAATGATCTGTTTGGGTGCTGAAATCATGAAGGAATTTGGCTTCGGCCCCGACCCTGTTGAGACGCCGTTTACCATGCGTGGGGATATGCGTGACGCGAAAGCCACGCAACAGGGTTAAGTAAATACAAATTAACCGGGAGCCTTGCGTGTAGGGAAAATCCGGTTAATACGGTAAGGGAAAATACCGCACGTCCGGTTTTCTCGCCGTGGGGACTACGAGAAAAAGGTACAAAAGCCCGATGAAGGCAGCATCCAAGTTTCTGAGCGCCGCGTCCGCGGCGGCTTTGTCCGCCGCGCTGGTTATGCCAGGCGCGCTCGCAGTGCAGTTCGTTGCCACATCGGTAGCTGAAGCAGCGGTTGTCAGCAGGGTCGAGGTCCGCGGCAACCAGCGTGTCGATGCCGAAACCATCCGCAATTACATTTCGATCAAGCCTGGCAAGGCCTTCTCCAGCGCTGACATCGACGCAGCAGTGAAGGCGTTGTTCGGCACCGGGCTGTTTTCGGACGTGCAGATCAACCAGGTCGGCTCGACGCTGGTCGTCAAGGTTTCCGAATACAAGGTCGTCAACCAGGTCCTGTTCCAGGGCAACAAGAAGATCAAGGACAACGCCCTTCAGGCGGCCATTCAGCTGAAGCCGCGCGCGACTTTCTCGCAGCAGGCGCTCGATGCCGACGTCGAGGCGATCAAGGCGGCCTACAAGCGCATCGGCCGCGACGACGCCGCCGTCACCACGCAGATCATGGATCTCGGCGACAATCGCGTGAACGTCGTCTTCAACATCAATGAAGGCGCGCGCACRCAGATCGCGGCCATCAACTTCGTTGGCAACAGCGCCTTTTCCAGCCGTCGCCTGTCGGACGTGATCAACACCAAGCGTTCGTCCTGGCTTTCCTTCGTGCTGCGCGACGACGTCTATGACGAGGACAAGCTGCGCGCCGACCAGGAATTGCTGCGCCGGTTCTACTACAATCACGGCTATGCCGACTTCCAGGTCGTCTCGGCTGTCGGCGAGTTGGATGAGGCCACCAACAAATACACGGTCACGATCACGGTGCAGGAAGGCGAGCGCTACACCTTCGGCGACATCAGCGTCGAAAGCACCATCCCCGAGGTCGACTCGAAGGCGCTGCAATCAGTGGTCGAAACCCACAAGGGCGACGTCTACAATGCCAAGGACGTCGAGGACACGCTCGTCGCGCTCACCGAGAAGGTCGCGGGATCCGGCTATCCCTTTGCCCAGGTGACGCCGCGCGGCGACCGCAATTTCGAAAACCACACGATCTCGATCGTCTACACCATCGATCAGGGCACCAAGGCGTATATCGAGCGCATCGAGATCCGCGGCAACGACCGCACGCGCGACTACGTCATCCGTCGCGAATTCGACGTCAGCGAAGGCGATGCGTTCAACCAGGTCCTCATCCAGCGCGCGAAGAAGCGGCTGGAAGCTCTGGATTATTTTGAGAAAGTCGATATCTCGACTGTTCCCGGGTCGGCTCCCGATCAGGTTGTCCTGGTGGTCGACGTGGTCGAGAAGTCGACCGGCGAGTTCTCGATCGGCGCCGGCTATTCGACCGGCGGCGACACGCCGGGTCCGTCCGTCGAGGGCTCGATCACCGAGCGCAACTTCCTCGGCCGCGGCCAGTACATCAAGCTGGCGGCCGGCGGTGRCAGGCATTCGCGCGACTACAGCATTTCCTTCACCGAGCCGTATTTCCTCGGTCGGCGCATCGCCGCGGGCTTCGATATCTATAAGTCGACCCGCGAATACAAGCACTATGACAGCGACGTCACCGGCGCGACCATCCGTTTCGGCTTACCGATTACCGACAACATCTCGACCCAACTGGCGTATAACATCGCGCAGGAGAAATATAAGCTTTCCGACAGCTGCGATGCCAATGGCGACGGAGTTCCTGACCCCGGCTGTGACATCTCTCAGGCCATTCTAAATGGTATTGAGGAAAGCCCTTGGCTGAAGTCTTCGGTCAGCCTGGGTCTGGTTTACAACACCATCGACGACATGAAGAACCCGCATGAGGGTCTCTACATCACCGGCACGACAGAGTTCGCTGGTCTTGGCGGCGATGCCAAGTGGGTGAAAGTGACCGGGCGTGCAAGTGTTTACCAGACTCTTTCCGAGCAGCTTGACCTGGTCGGGCTGGTCTCCGGTGGCGCTGGCCACATAGAAGGCTATGGTAGCAACGATCTGCGCATCTTTGACTACTTCCAGAGCAATGATCGCATGATACGCGGCTTCGAGTATGGTGGTATCGGTCCCGTAGCTGTGGGGTCCAGTGGCGACCATCTCGGCGGCACGACTTATTTCAATGCCTCGGCAGAAGCGCAGTTCCCGTTGCCGGTCATTCCGGAGAGCTTCGGGCTGCGTGGTGCAGTCTTCGCAGATGCAGCGACGTTGTATGGCAATAAGCTTGGCGACGCTCTGGTTGACCCGTCGACAACTGGCATGCAGTGGCGCGCTTCGGTCGGTGTCGGCCTGATGTGGGCTTCGCCGTTCGGCCCGATCCGCATCGACTATGCGGTTCCGGTCAAGAAGGAGCCGACCGACAAAGTGCAGGAGTTCAACTTCGGCATAGCGACCCGTTTCTAATTCGTGGGTTGCGATGTTTCCGGGTCGTTTGACGACCCGGAATAGGCTGATCCGACCGAGCTGGATATGTTTCTGGAATGACCGATCCGGTATTCTTCGCGCCTTCACGCCGGTATACGGCCGGCGAGGTCGCGAATCTGACCGGCGCCAATCTCGTTGATTCCTCGCAGGCCGATGTTGCCATCGAAGCATTGGCACCTGCCAATGAGGGCGGTGACGGCGCGCTCGTTTTCGTCGACGGCAAGCGCAATTTCGCTCTGATGCAGTCGCTTAAGGCTGCTGCCGTTTTGTGCCCCGGCGACTTTGCCAACCGAGCGCCGCAGGGGATTGCGGTGCTGGTGCATCCGCGTCCGCAGCAGGCCTTCGCGATGGTCGGGCGGCTGCTGTTTCCGCAGGCTTCCACTCCTGGGCCGATGACGGGCGAAACCGGCATTTCGCCGCAAGCGCATATCGACCCGTCCGCGCATGTGGAAACCGGCGCCATCGTCGAGGCCGGCGCAGTGATTGGTCCCGGCGTGTCCATCGGCAGCGGCACCGTCGTTGCGCCCAACGCCGTCATTGGCCGCTCGTGCAAGATCGGCCGCGACGGTTACGTCGGTCCGGGCGCCAGCATCCAATATGCCCTCATCGGCAACCGCGTCATTATCCATGGCGGCGCAAGAATCGGCCAGGACGGCTTCGGCTTCGTTGGCGGCGCCAAGGGGCCCGAGCGCGTGCCGCAGATCGGCCGCGTCATCATCCAGGACGATGTCGAGATCGGCTCGAACAGCACGGTCGATCGGGGCGCGATGTCCGACACGATCATCGGCCAGGGCACCAAGATCGACAATCTGGTGCAGATCGCCCACAACGTTCGCATCGGCCGCAATTGCATTATAGCCGGGCTTTCGGGTATTTCCGGTTCGGTCGTCGTCGGCGACAACGTCACAATGGGTGGCGGCGTCGGTCTTGCCGATCATTTGACCATAGGCCCTGGGGCCAAGCTTGCAGCGAGAAGCGGATTCATGAGCAACGTGCCGGCAGGCGAGATCTGGGCAGGTTATCCGGCACAGCCGATGGCCGAAGCCTTGCGCGAGATCGCCTGGCTGCGCAAGGTCGCCAAGAGCCGCAAGCAGGGCGACGGAAATGGCTGACATGGTTACGACGACACTCGAAGCGGTCGACATAATGGGGCTTATGAAGCTCCTCCCGCACCGCTATCCGTTCCTGCTGATCGACCGCATCGTCGACATCGACGGCGACGACTCCGCTGTCGGCATCAAGAACGTGACCATCAACGAGCCGCATTTTCAGGGTCATTTCCCGCAGCAGCCGGTGATGCCGGGCGTGCTCATCATCGAGGCCATGGCGCAGACCGCCGGCGCGATCTGCATCCGCAGCCTCAACACGGAAAAGCCGTCACTGGTCTATTTCATGACCATCGACAACGCGAAGTTCCGCAAGCCGGTGGTGCCGGGCGATCAGCTCAGGATCCACGTCAAGAAGATCAAGAAGCGCGGCAACCTGTTGAAATTCGCCTGCGAGGCCATGGTCGACGGGGCAAAGGCCGCCGAAGCCGAGGTTTCGGCCATGATGGTCACCGGCTGACGGTTCGAAAATGCTCATGAAAGTTGAGACATCAATCCATCCTTCCTCGGTCGTCGAAGAAGGTGCGCAGCTCGGCGAAGGCGTGCGCATCGGGCCCTTCTGCCATGTAGGCCAGGATGCCATCATCGGCGATCGCGTCGAGCTGGTCAGCCATGTCTCGGTGATGGGCGCGACCACCGTCGGCGCCTCGACCAAGGTCTATCCGATGGCAACGCTGGGAGCGCCGCCGCAGAACACCAAGCATAAGGGCGGGCGCACCACGCTGGTCATCGGCGAAAATTGCACCATCCGTGAAGGCGTCACCATGCATGTCGGCACGGATTCCAGCCGCGGCGAGACGATCGTCGGCAACAACGGGAATTTCCTGGCCTACGCCCACATCGCCCATGACTGCGTCGTCGGCAAGAATGCCACTTTCGCCAACGGTGCGACGCTCGGCGGACACTGCGAGATCGGCGACAACGTCTATATCGGCGGCCTGACCGCCGTTCATCAGTTTGTCCGCATCGGCGACAACGCCTTCATCGGCGGCTGCTCGGCGGTCGTTGGCGACGTCATTCCCTATGCGATAGCCGTCGGCAATCGTGCCAAGCTGCGCGGGCTCAACATCATCGGCCTGAAGCGCTCCGGACTGCCGCGGGCTGAAATCTACCTGCTGCGCAGGGCTTACAGGACGATTTTCGACCACTCTCGCACCGTCGGTGAGAATGTCGAGATTGCCAAGGCGAAATTCGCCTCCTCGCCGACGGCGATGAAGATGATCGAATTCATCAGCAGTCGCGGCAAGCGGCAGTATGCCGTCCCACCGCTCAAGGGCGGTGGCGGCGATGACGATGGCGATGACGAGGGCTGAGCCCGCCGGGTCAGCGCTCGCACTCGCGCCGGGCTCCAGGGTCGGTATCATCGCCGGGGGCGGCAGCCTTCCAGTGGAAGTCGCCGACGGCCTCGCCACGCAGGGTTATGCGCCCTTCATTCTGTTGATGGAGGGTGAGGCTGACAGCGCACAGCTCCGCCGATACGAACACGTCACCATGGCACTCGAGCAGATCGGCTCCCTGGTGGCGACGCTGAAAAGCCACGGCGTGACCCATCTGGTCCTTGCCGGTGAAATCAAGCGCAGGCCGCGGCTGACCGATCTGCGCCTCAGCTTCGGGCTGCTGGCAATCGTGCCATCGGTGATCGTCGCGCTGGCGCGCGGCGATGACGGGCTTCTGAAGGTGCTGACGCGGAGCCTAGAGAGGCGGGGCATCAAGGTGGTCGGCGCGCATGAGGTCGTTCCGGGCCTCGCCGCCGGCGAGGGCACGTTGACCGCCGCAGGACCACAGAAAGCGGATTGGCGCGATATCGAGGCTGGCCGCGCCGCAGCCAAGGCCATCGGCGCCATGGATATCGGCCAGGCGGCAATTGCGATCGGCGGGCGGGTCATCGCGCTGGAAGGCATCGAGGGCACGGCCGGCCTGCTGGAGCGGACGAGAGAGTTGCGGCAACACGGCAGGCTCGCCGGAAGAACGCGCGGCGTTCTTGTCAAATGCGCCAAGCCGGGCCAGGAATTGCGCGCCGACTTGCCCGCGATAGGCCCGCAGACGGTCGAGGCCGCGCATGCCGCAGGCCTGGCCGGCATAGCTGTCGAGGCCGGCCGCTCGCTCATTCTCGAAGGTCCGACGACCATGTCGCGCGCCAATGCGCTCGGCTTGTTCATCGTCGGTTTCCCGGCAACGGAGCCGGCTCATGGCCGGTGAGAAGCCATTGAAGATCGCCATCGTCGCCGGCGAGGAATCGGGCGACCTGCTGGGCGCCGACATCGTGCGCGCGCTGGAGAAGACGACCGGCCGCAGGATCCAGCTCGTCGGCATTGGCGGTCGGCATCTCAAGGAACTTGGACTGACGCCGCTCTTCGACGGCAGCGAGATCGCGCTGATCGGCTTCAGCGCCGTCTTGCGCGACCTGCCGCGGCTGATGCGTCGCATCAGCCAGACCGCCGCCACCATAGCGGCGGAGCGGCCGGACTGCCTGATCACCATCGACAGCCCCGACTTTTCGCTGCGCGTCGCCAAAAAGGTCCGCGCCGCCGCGCCCGCTATCCCGATCATCCACTACGTCTGCCCGAGCGTGTGGGCATGGCGGCCGGGAAGGGCTGCGGCGATGAAGCCCTATGTGGATCACATACTGTGCATCCTGCCTTTCGAAGCGAAGGCGCTTGCCCGCCTCGGAGGGCCTCCGGGCACTTATGTCGGCCACCGGCTGACGCAGGACCCTGGCGTGCTCAGCGCCGCCAAGGCGCAAAGCCTGCCGCGGGACCTGTCGGAGGATCGTGTCAAGACGCTGCTTGTGCTGCCAGGCTCGCGCCGCAGCGAGGTGCGCCGGCTTATCGACCCATTCGGCAGGACGATGTCGGTCCTGCGTCAGCGCGGCCACCGGTTGCGGCTGCTGCTGCCGACGGTGCCGCAAGTCGCCGACCTGGTGAAGATGTCGGTCGCGAACTGGGACGAGAAGCCCGAGATCATCACCGATCCGGAGCGCAAATGGCAGGCTTTCGGCAAAGCCGACGCGGCATTGATCGCCTCGGGAACCGTCTCACTTGAGCTTGCGCTGTCAGGTGTCCCGATGGTCTCCAGCTACAAGCTCGATCCGATCGCAAGGCAACTGCTGCAACATCTCGTGACGACGTGGTCGGCGCTGCTGCCCAACCTGATCGCCGACCGCACGCTGGTGCCAGAGTTTTACGATCAGTACGTCCGGCCGGAAAACCTGGCGCGCCAGCTCGAAGGCCTGTTTGCCGATACCGGCATGCGCGCCTGGCAGAAGGCCGGCTTTGCCGAGATCGCCAGGCGCATGGCAACTGGAAAGCCCTCCGGCGAGATCGCTGCCGAGGTGGTGCTGGGATGCATAAGGAGAGCGAACAGGGAGTAGCGAATAGCGAGGTAGGGTCRCTCAGCGCTTCGCAGCTTTCTTCCCTATTCGCTACTCGCTATTTCGCTATTCGCTCAAATCACCGCTTCGCAATCGGCACGTAGTCGCGTTCTGTGGCGCCGGTGTAAAGCTGGCGCGGGCGGCCGATCTTCTGATGCGGGTCCTCGATCATTTCCTTCCACTGCGCGATCCAGCCGACGGTGCGCGCGACAGCGAACAGCACGGTGAACATGGTGGTGGGGAAGYCCAGCGCCTTCAGCGTGATGCCCGAATAGAAGTCGACGTTCGGATAGAGCTTCTTGGCGATGAAATATTCGTCGGTCAGCGCGATCTTCTCCAGTTCCATCGCGATGTCGAGCAGCGGGTCGTCCTTGATGCCGAGTTCGCCCAGGACCTCATGCGCGGTCTTCTGCATGATCTTGGCGCGCGGATCGTAGTTCTTGTAGACGCGGTGGCCGAAGCCCATCAGGCGGAACGGATCGTTCTTGTCCTTGGCGCGGGCGATGAATTCGGGGATGTGATCGACATGGCCGATCTCGCCCAGCATGTTGAGGGCCGCCTCATTGGCGCCGCCATGCGCCGGACCCCAAAGACAGGCGATGCYGGCGGCGATGCAGGCGAATGGATTGGCACCCGACGAACCGGCAAGGCGCACCGTCGAGGTCGATGCGTTCTGCTCGTGGTCGGCGTGCAGGATGAAGATGCGTTCCATGGCGCGCGCCAGCACCGGATTGATCTTGTACTCCTCGCACGGCACGGCAAAGCACATGTGCAGGAAGTTGGCCGCGAAGCCGAGGTCGTTCTTCGGATAAATGAAGGGCTGGCCGATGTGGTACTTGTAGGCCATCGCGGCGATGGTCGGCATCTTGGCGATCAGCCGCATCGAGGCGACCATGCGCTGGTACGGGTCCGAGATGTCGGTCGAGTCGTGGTAGAAGGCCGAAAGCGCGCCGACCACGCCGCACATGRCGGCCATCGGGTGCGCGTCGCGGCGGAAGCCGGTGAAGAAGCGCGACATCTGCTCATGCACCATGGTGTGGCGCGTCACGCGATAGTCGAAGTCGTCCTTCTGCGCCTTGGTCGGCAGTTCGCCGTAGAGCAGGAGGTAGCAGACCTCGAGGAAGTCGCCATGCTCGGCAAGCTGGTCGATCGGATAGCCGCGATGCAGAAGGATGCCGGCATCGCCATCGATGAAGGTGATCGCCGACTCGCAGCTTGCCGTCGAGGTGAAGCCCGGATCGTAGGTGAAGGCGCCGGTGGTGCTGTAGAGCGAACCGATATCGATGACGTCGGGCCCGACCGAACCGCTTCGCACCTTGAATTCGTGGGTCTTGCCGGCGAGCTCGAGCTTGGCGGTCGACTCGCGCGTCTTGCTGCCCGTTTCCATCTTTGTCGCAGCTTCGCTCATTGCAAACTCCTTTAATGTTTCCTCATGCCGGCAAGGCAATTCCTGCAAACGACACGTCGAAATCACCGGAATGCGCGAACTTACCACCGCATTTTAGGGGGTGCGTGCCAGATTGGGCCAAGGCCTAATGTTGCACTGCGAAACACACCTTTCAATGCCAATCTTCTTGGGCCAGTTCGCTCCTAATCGATTTGATCTCCAATGCGCGCCAGACTTTCGTCGCGGCCCAGCACGGCAAGCACGTCGAACACGCCGGGCGAGGTGCTCCGGCCGGTGAGCGCGGCTCTCAGCGGTTGGGCCACGGCGCCGAGCTTGTGGCCTCCGGCCTGCGCAAAGTCACGAATAGCGGCTTCCGCAGCGCTAGCGCTCCACTCGCCGGGAATCGCCGCGAGCGCGGCATGGGCGCCGCGCAGAATCGCGCGCGCGTCAGCGCCGAGCAAGCCCGCGGCCTTCTCATCGAGCTGCAGGGGCCGCTCCGCGAACAGGAAGGCGGCGCCCTCGACGAGCTCTACCAGCGTCTTCGCCCGCTCCTTGAGGCCGGGCATGGCGGCAAGCAATTGGGCCTGGCGCCTGTCGTCGAGCTTTGCCGCGAGCGCCGGTCCGCCTTCGAGATAGGGCAAGGTGGCGACGAAGATGTCGAGAAGGGATTTGTCGTCCATCTTGCGCATATGGACGCCGTTCAGTGCCTCGAGCTTGGCGAAGTCGAAGCGGGCGGCACCCTTGTTGACGTCGTCGATGTCGAACCAGGAGATCATGTCCTTGATCGACATCACCTCGTCGTCGCCGTGGCTCCAGCCCAGCCTGGCCAGATAGTTGAGCAGAGCCTCCGGCAGGTAACMCATTGCGCGATAAGCCTCGACGCCGAGCGCGCCGTGACGCTTCGACAGCTTGGCGCCGTCGGCGCCATGGATCAGCGGGATGTGCGACATCGACGGCACGGCCCAGCCCATGGCGTTGTAGATCACGGTCTGGCGCGCGGCGTTGGTCAGATGATCGTCGCCGCGGATGATATGTGTGACGCCCATGTCGTGGWCGTCGACGACGACGGCATGCATGTAGGTCGGGTTGCCGTCCGAGCGCAGGATGATGAAGTCATCGAGATCCTTGTTCGGAAAGCGCACCTCGCCCTGCACGCGGTCATGCACGATCGTTTCGCCCTCGGTCGGCGCCTTGATGCGGATCGCGCCCTTGACGCCGGGCGGTGCCTCGGACGGGTCGCGGTCGCGCCACTGGCCGTTGTAGCGCGGCGGCAGGCCCTTGGCGCGTGCGGCCTCGCGCATCGCCTCGAGTTCTGCGGGCGTCTCATAGCTGTAATAGGCCTTGCCCAGACGCACGAGCTCTTCGGCCACCTCGCGGTGGCGCGGCGCGCGCTCGAACTGCGATACGGCCTCGCCGTCCCAGGAGAGCCCGAGCCACGTCAGCCCGTCCAGAATGGCGGCGGTCGCGGCCTCGGTCGAGCGCTCGCGGTCGGTATCCTCGATGCGCAGCAGCATCGTGCCGCCGGTGTGCTTGGCGTAGAGCCAGTTGAACAGCGCCGTGCGCGCCCCGCCGATATGCAGGTAGCCGGTAGGCGAAGGGGCAAAACGGGTAACGACCTTGTCGGACATGAAACTCTCGAAAAAGCACTGAAGCGGGCGCGTTGCGCGGACTTTCGCGCGGTCGGCGTTCATGTAGCATAGGAGGTCTGGGGCGCAAGGGGCAGACCCAATGGCTGGACGTGGCCGGGGTTCGGAGGAGGGCGAGGGGACGACAGCTGGCGTCAGCGAGCGCCTGCTGTTTGCCGGTACCGCGCCTGCTGAGGCGACGCCGATTTCGCTTCCGCTGCCGCGTCCGGCTACGGAGATCCTGGAACGGGGCGGCAGGACCTCTGGCGCATCTTCTCCGCCGGCAACAATCGACCGGGTCCGCAGGCAGCTCCGCCGCCTTTCGCTTCCCGCGTTTTGCCGGAACGTCACCGAGGCCGCCACCACGGAGCTTGACCGCGGCATCGGCTTCCTGCTGGTGCCGGTGTTCCTGGCCGCAGGCGTCATCGTCTACTTTTCCCTGAGCACGGAACCCGATCTTTACAGGCCGCTGGCGGCGGTAGCGCTGTTGGCTGCCTGCGCGGCGGTTTCCCGCGCATCGCCGAAGACGCATCTCCTTTTCATGGCGGCGCTGTTCTGCGCAGTAGGTTTTGTCGCCGCGAAGGTCGAGACGTGGCGCGCCGCCACGCCGATGCTCGGCTCCGAGATCCAGACACGGCTGACGGGCCGCGTCGCCATCGCCGAGGAAATGGCCAATGGCCGCGTGCGGCTGACCGTCGACCTCATCTCGACCGCGCACCCGAAGCTGCGCTACGCACCGGATCGTGTCAGGCTCTCGGCACGCAGGATCCCGCCCGACATGAAGGCGGGATCGTTGGTGACGGGCTATGCCCGGCTCTTGCCGCCGACCGGGCCGGTGCGCCCCGAAAGCTATGACTTCTCCTTCGACAGCTATTTTTCCGGCATCGGCGCCAGCGGCTTTTTCCTTGGCGATCCGAAAGTCGTAGCGCCCGCCGATCCGCCGATGGGGGCGAKCATCAACTCCGCCATCGAGAATGCTCGCGAGGCCATTGCGGAGCACATCAGAAGCACCGTCGGCGGTCCCGAGGGCGAGATCGCCGCGGCGCTGATCGTCGGCGTTCGCGCCGGCATTCCCGAAGACATCAACGAAGCGATGCGGCGGACCGGCATCTATCACATCATCTCGATTTCCGGCCTGCATATGGCACTGGTCGCCGGCACGATCATGTTCTTGCTGCGCGGCGCCTTCGCACTGTTCCCGGATTTTTCTTCACGCCGTCCGGTGAAGAAATACGCCGCAGCAATCGCGCTGGTATCGATCGCCGCCTATCTCGTTATCTCCGGCCTGGTGGTGGCCGCCGAGCGAAGCTTCATCATGCTCGCTGTCATGCTGGTCGCCGTGCTCTTCGACCGCGCGGCGCTGACGATGCGCAATCTGGCGATCTCGGCCATCGCCGTCATCCTGGTGTCGCCGCACGAAGTGGTGGGCCCGAGCTTCCAGATGTCGTTCGCGGCCACGGCTGCCCTTGTCGGCGCCTATACCGGTTGGGCCGACTACCGCGCCGATAAAGGCAGAGCTCCTCCGGCGAAGCGTTCGTTCCTGCGGTTCCTGTCGCGAAAACTGGCGGTTGGAATGGGCGGCGCCGCCATGACGTCGATCATCGCTGGCAGCGCAACGATCCTTTTCGCGATCTGGYATTTCCAGCGGGTGTCGCCGCTCAGCTTGCTCGCCAATCTGGGGATCATGCCAATAGTTTCGCTGATCGTCATGCCGTTTGCCGTCTTGAGCGCGCTGACGATGCCATTCGGCCTCGATGGTCCATTCCTCTATGTCATGGGCAAGGGTCTGACGGCGATGATTGCGATCTCGGCCTGGATTTCGGAACGCTCGCCGGTCGATGCCGTGGGGCTGATCTCGATCCAGTCGGTGCTGCTGACGACAGTCGCGCTGGTCATCGCCACCATGGCCACCACCTGGCTGAGGCTGGCGGCCGTTCCCTTCGCGCTGGCCGGCCTGCTGACGATTTCGCAAGTGCGCACACCGGACTTGCTGATCTCCGAGGACGCCCATCTGGTGGCGATGCCGATCGGCGGCGGCGAACTCGCCATCAACCGTGCCCGCTCGAACGAATTCACCACCGACAACTGGAAACGCGCGCTAGAGGCCGAAACGATCGTGCCGCCGGAGACATTCGCCAAAGGCGCGCTGGACATCGCCGACCCTGTCGACCTGCCGCCGGGATCGCCCTTCTACTGTACGGGCGACCTCTGCATTGGCCGGCATCCGTCCGGCGCCATCGTCGCGCTCGCCGAGAACCACGACAGCGCCCGCCCGGCCTGCGGCTTCGCCGACCTCGTCGTCATCAACGACGCCACCGCCTACAATCCTTGCGGTGATCCACGCATCCTCGTCATCACCAAGCGGCAACTGGCGCGTGACGGCAGCGCGGCCGTTTACTTCGACGCGCAATCGGCGACGGCGCGACCAGCGGTCCAGTATGCCGTCCAAAAGCCTTACCGTCCCTGGCATGAGCAGCGAAGCTATTCGCGAGAGGCGAGGGGGCTGGCGCCCTACAAGAAGCCCGRAAAGCCAGAGGCGCCGCAGTCACTCAGTAGCGGCGAATGAGCCCGACGAGCTTGCCCTGAACCTTGACGCGATCAGGCCCGAAGATGCGGGTCTCGTAGGCCGGATTGGCAGCTTCCAGCGCGATCGAGGCGCCCTTGCGGCGGAAGCGCTTCAGCGTCGCTTCCTCGTCATCGACCAGCGCCACCACGATCTCGCCCGGGCTCGCGGTATTGGCGTTGCGGATGATCACCGTATCGCCATCGAAGATGCCGGCCTCGATCATCGAGTCGCCCTTGACCTCCAGCGCATAGTGCTCACCGCCAGCGATCATGTCCGGCGGCACCGAGATCGAATGCGTCTGGTGCTGGATGGCGTCGATCGGCACGCCGGCGGCGATACGGCCCATCACCGGTATGGACACTGCCGGGATGGCGTCGTCGTCATTGCTGGGCGCCGGGGTGCGCGAGGGCGCCGCAGGCTTGACCTGCCGGCTGAGATTGCCTTGTCCGAGGCTTCCCTGAATGACGCTCGGCGAAAACTTCTTCGCCGCGTTAAGGCCGGGAGCGATCGAATCGGGCAGGCGCAGCACTTCGAGAGCGCGCGCCCGGTTCGGCAGCCGGCGAATGAAGCCACGCTCCTCCAGCGCCGTGATCAGGCGGTGGATGCCCGACTTCGACGCAAGGTCGAGCGCCTCCTTCATCTCATCGAAGGACGGCGGAATGCCGCTTTCCTTGAGCCGTTCGTGGATGAACATCAAAAGTTCATGTTGTTTGCGCGTCAGCATGGCGGCCCCCATGGGTTCTGAAATCAGAATCAGAAAAACAAACCCAGAACAAACACTATCTGTTCCAGTTGTGTTCCGCAACCGTTTAAAGTTTAGTGAATGTGTTGACGTTTTGTTCAGCGTAACATCAGAACGCTGCATTCGGCGCCGGCTTCCGCGGCCGGTGCAAAAGGCTCRCGCACGATCAGGCCGTTGGCGTCGGCCAGCGTCCTCAGCATCGAGGAATCCTGGATGCCGAACGGCGTCGCGATCAGCGTTCCGGCATCCTCGCGCACGACGGCGCGCACATAGTCCTGCCGGAGATCGTTGGCGCGCATGGGGACACCCAGCCGTGCCGCGCGAATGTCCTGCCGGAAGCTGCGGCCGCCGAGACGCGCCAGAAGCGGCTTGAGGAACAATTGCGAGCAAACCAGGCTTGCCACCGGATTGCCGGGCAGGCCGATGCAGCGGATGCCGCCAAGCCGGCCAAACATCAACGGTTTGCCGGGGCGCATGGCGATCTTCCAGAAGTCGAGCTTCATGCCCTGGCCGGTCAGCACGTCGTGGATCAGGTCATGGTCTCCGACCGAAGCGCCGCCGAGCGTGACGATGACGTCGGCGCCAACCTCGACCGCCTTGCCGACGAGGGCCGCGATCGCATCCTGGCGGTCGGCGGCGATGCCAAGGTCGAGCGCACGCGCGCCGACCGACTGCGCCACCGCGGCGACGCCATAGGCGTTGGACGAAATGATCTGGTCGGGACCGAGCGTGCTGCCTGGCGGCAGCAACTCGTCGCCGGTGGCGATGATGGCGACCAGCGGCTGCCGCACGACACTGAGGCTCGGATGGTTGGCTGAGGCCGCCAGCGAAAGCGCTGCCGGATCGAGCACACGGCCTTTTTCGAGGACCGTGTCACCTTCGCCGAAGTCGAGCCCGCGGCGCCGGACGTTGCGGCCTTGCGCGGTCGGCTCCGTCACTTCGACGCTGCCGCCGCCAAGGTCGCGGACATTCTCCTGGATCACGACGGTGTCGGCGCCTCCGGGCAGCGGCGCGCCGGTGAAGATGCGCACGGCCTCGCCCTTGCCGACGGCGCCGGCAAAGCCGCGCCCCGCGGGCGCCATGCCGATCACGGAAAGCCGGGCCGGTGCCGACGCCACATCGGCAGAGCGCGCGGCATAGCCGTCCATGGCCGACGCGTTGAAGGGCGGCTGGGTGCGCAGCGCCACCACCGATTCGGCCAGCACCCGGCCGGCTGCGTCCGACAGCGGAACGCTTTCGCCGGGCAGCGCGGCAGCGCCTTGCAGCAGGCGTTCGAGCGCCTCGGCGACCGGAACCAAGGCCATCTAGGAACCTGCCTTGTAGTCGCCCGACTTGCCGCCGGTCTTCTCGACCAGCCTGATGCCGGAAATCACCATGGCGCGGTCCGCGGCCTTGGCCATGTCGTAGATGGTGAGGCAGGCGACCGAAGCGGCGGTCAGCGCTTCCATCTCCACCCCTGTCTTGCCGCTGACGCGGGCAAGCGCGGTCACCTTGAGGCCGGGGAGCGAGCGGTCGGGCTCGATCTCGACGGCGACCTTGGTCAGAAGCAACGGATGACAGAGCGGAACGAGTTCATGCGTGCGCTTCGCCGCCATGATGCCGGCGATGCGCGCGGTCCCCAGCACGTCGCCTTTCTTGGCGTCGCCGGCCAGGATCATGTCCAGTGTTTCCGGCCGCATCGAGACGAACCCTTCGGCGATTGCCGTGCGGCTCGTCTCGGCCTTGTCGCCGACATCGACCATGTTGGCTTCGCCCTTGGCGCCGAGATGGGTGAGGCCGGGCATCGTCAAACGGCCTCGGCCGGCGCCTTGCCCGTCAGCAGAAGTTCAGTCGCGGCTGCCACATCGGCCTGCCGCATCAGGCTCTCGCCGACGAGGAAGGTGCCGATCCGGCTCTTCTCCAGCCGGCGGCAGTCCTGATGAGTGAAGATGCCGCTCTCGCTGACCAGCAGCCGGTCCGCCGGCACCATGGCGGCAAGCCGCTCGGAAACGTCGAGGCTGGTCTCGAAGGTTCGCAAGTCGCGGTTGTTGATGCCGATGAGACGCGACGACAGCTGGAGCGCGCGCTCCATCTCGGTCTCATCATGCACCTCGACCAACGCGTCCATGCCGAGCTCGAAGGCGGTCGCTTCGAGCTCGCCGGCCAGCGCATCGTCGACGCTTGCCATGATGATCAGGATCGCGTCCGCGCCCCAGGCTCGCGCCTCGTAAACCTGATATGGGTCGAAGAGGAAGTCCTTGCGCAGGGCGGGCAGCCTGACGGCGGCGCGCGCGGCGGTCAGAAATGCGGGTGCGCCCTGGAAGGAGGGAGCATCGGTCAGCACCGAAAGGCAGGCCGCGCCGCCCTGCTGATAGGCCTTGGCGAGCGCCGGCGGATCGAAGTCGGCGCGGATCAGACCCTTGGACGGGCTTGCCTTCTTGATCTCGGCAATCAGCGCGAAGCCGCCGGCCTTGCGCTTGGTCTGGAGCGCCGCGAGGAAGCCGCGCGGCGGCTCGGCATCCTTCGCCTTGGCCTTGATCTCGGCAAGCGGCACGCCGAATTTCGCCGCCGCGATCTCTTCGCGCTTGTAGGCTTCGATCTTGCGCAGGATATCGGACAAAGTTCTAACCGTTCGAAATCTCGACGAGCCTGTCGAGCACAGCAAGTGCCCGGCCGCTGTCGATGGCTTGCGCGGCGGCTTCGATGCCGTCGGCGAGCGTCGTCGCCTTGCCTGCCACTACCAGTCCGGCGCCGGCATTCATCAGCACGGTATCGCGATAGGCGCCGGCGGCACCGCTCAGCATATCGCGTAATGCCTTGGCGTTGTAGGCCGCATCGCCGCCGCGCAGTTCTTCCTTGCCGTGTCGCTTCAGCCCCACCGCCTCAGGGGTGAGCGTGAAGCTGCGGATCTCGCCGCCGGCGAGTTCGGCCACCTGCGTCTCGCCGGTGGTGGTGATCTCGTCGTAACCGTCGCCGTGCACGACCCACGCATGGTCTGCGCCGAGCGTCTTCAGCGTCTCGGCCACGGGCATGATCCACTCGGGCAGGAAGACGCCGACCATCTGGCGGCTGACGCCGGCCGGGTTCGACAACGGTCCGAGCAGGTTGAAGATGGTGCGCGTGCCCAGCTCGCCCCGGATCGGGCCGACATGCTTCATGGCCTGATGATGCGCCGGCGCGAACATGAAGCCGACGCCGGCTTCATGGATGCAGCGGCCGATCGCCTCCGGTGAAATGTCGATCTTGACGCCGAGCGCCATAAGCACGTCGGCGGAACCGGTCAGCGAGGACAGGCCGCGATTGCCGTGCTTGGCGACCGGAACCCCCGCCGCCGCGATGACGAAGGCCGAAGCGGTCGAGATGTTGACGCTGTGGGAATTGTCGCCGCCGGTGCCGACGATGTCGATGGCGCCCTCGGGGGCTTCGACGCGCAGYATCTTGGCGCGCATCGTGGCGACCGCTCCGGAAATCTCGCTCACCGCCTCGCCGCGCACGCGCAGCGCCATCAGGAACCCGCCGATCTGGCCGGGCGTCGCATCGCCCGACATGATGATGTCGAAGGCCTCGCGCGCCTCCTCGAAGGAGAGCGCGGTGCCGGTGGCGATCTTGGCTATGTGTGTCTTAAGCGCGCTCATCGTGTCTGTGCTTGCGAAACGGCGGCCGGATCGATGCGAACGTCATACTGCGACTGCAGCTGTGCCACCAGTTGGTCGAGCAGGTCGTCGGACATGCCGGCGCCGAAGGATTTCTGCGCGTCTTCCGGAACCGAGCTGCCATCGGCGCCAGCCGGCTCGAAGACCTCGGCGACTTTGAACAGGATCTGGCCGTCGCCGGTGGGCGAGGGGATCAGACCCGTGCCGCCTTCGCCGACGCCGAACATGGCGGCGGCACCTTCCTTGCCGAAATCGGCGTCGTCGGCCTCGCGCTTCAGGCCGCGCTTGGTCTGCTTCTCGAGCTTCAGCTCGCCGGCGATGACATCGAGCGTCGCGCCGGCCTTCAGGCGCTTTTCGAGCTCCTGCGCCTTCGCGTCGAGCCGCTTGTCGGTCTCGGCAGCCGTCCAGTCGGCCGCCACCTTCTGGCGGGCTTCGTCCAGCGTGCGGTCGCGCGCCGGCGTGATCGACTGGACTTCGTAGAATACGAAGCCGTTGTCGGCGGTGGTCAGGCCCTCGTTCTCGGTGTGCGGCTCGGCGTCGAAGACCGCCTTGATGAGGTCGGCCGATTGCGGCAGGTCCTTGACGATCGTGCCGTCCGGCCGCTGGCCGCTCCGGTCGACGGCGTCGACGGTGACGACCTTGAGCTTCAGCTTGTCGGCTGCCTGGGCGAGCGAGGCGCCGGAAGCGCGGGTGTCCTCGTAGTTGTCGTGCACGTCAAGCAGGACGCGGCTTGCCTCGCCGAGCGCCAGGTCCTTGCGGATCTGGTCGGACACTTCCGAGAGCGGCTTCACCACCTGCGGCTTGATCTCGGTGACGCGCAGCAGCACCGGGCCGAAGGCGCCCTGGACGACGGGGCTCACTTCATTGACGTTGAGCGAGAAGGCCGCGTCCGCCACCGCCTTGTCGGCGATCTTGTCCTTGGGCAGCGTGCCGAGCACGGTGTCGGCCTGGGTCTTGCCTTCGGCGGTGACGATCTTGTCGAAGGTGGCGCCGGCCTTCAGGGAATCATATGCCGACTTGGCAGCGTCCGGCGTCTTGAACACCAGTTGCTCGATGGTGCGCATTTCAGGTGTGGTGTAGCGCGCCTTGTTCTTGTTGTAGTCGTCGGCGATCTGCTGATCGGTCACCGCGGACGGATCCATGATGTCCTGCGGCTCCAGCCGGACATAGGAGAACTTGCGGTATTCCGGCGCAGCGTATTTCTTCTTGTTGGCTTCGAAATAGGTTTTCAGCGCGCTGTCGGACGGCGCCTCGATCGGCTGGACCAGCGTCTTCGGCAGTACGAGATAGTCGATCGTGCGGTCCTCGCCGCGATAGAGCGCGACCGCCTTCAGGAAGGTCTGCGGCGCCTTAAGACCGTCGGAAATCGCCTCGACGATCTGCTGGCGCACCGCCACCTGCGAGCGGTTCTTGAGATAGTCCTCGGGACRCATACCCACCTGGCGAAGTAGATATTCGAAGGTCCTGCGGTCGAACTGGCCGCTCGGGCCCTTGAAGGCCGGATCCTCGCGCGTCAGCTCGGCCAGCCGGTCCTTGGAAAGGCCAAGGCCAAGCTTGYGGGYSTGCTCGTCAAGCACGGCGCCCGAAACGAGCTGCGCCAKAACCTGGTTGTCTATGCCCAGCAGCTTCGCCTGCTCATGCGTGATGCGCTGGCCATATTGCTGCGAGAGCAGGTTGACCTGGCGATCGTAGGCGAGGCGATATTCATTGATCGAGACCGTCGTACCGCCGGCAGTGATCACGGAATGATGGCCGGCCAAACTTCCCGACAGGCGCCCGGAAATACCCCAGACGGCAAAGCTCACCACCAGCAAGGACAGCAACGCCTTCGCGACCCAGGTGCTTGCCGCGCTTCTCAAAAAACCAAGCATGCCTACTTCCGATTTTTGCGCATTTTCGCATGCGCCGAGTCTGAAACAAGCGCAATAGCGTCCTTCCGGCCCACTGTCGATTGCTTTGTGGCCTGATTTTGGTAGTGAGGGCGCTGCCTAATGTCGCCTGGAGAACCCGACCCCATGACCCCTGGAATCCGTCCGCTCGTTGCCGGCAACTGGAAGATGAACGGCACCAGCGCCTCGCTCAACGAGTTGAGGATGATCGGCAACGGCTTCATGAGTGGGCTCGATGCGGAGACGGAAGCTCTGGTTTGCGTGCCGGCGACCCTGCTTCATCAGGCTGCCGAAATCCTGTCACGCACCCCCGTTCGCGCGGGCGGCGAGGATTGCCATCCCAAGGAGAGCGGCGCCTATACGGGAGAGATTTCTGCCGAGATGCTGAAGGATGCCGGCGCGAGCCACGTCATCGTCGGCCATTCCGAGCGCCGCGAGCAATGCGGCGATGACGACGCGATCGTCAATGCCAAGGCGTCGGCCGCCTGGCGGGCAGGGCTGGTGGCCATCATCTGCATCGGCGAGACGCGCGCCGAGCGCGAGGCCGGCAGCACGCTCGATGTCCTGTCGCGCCAGCTTGCCGGATCCGTTCCGCCGAGCGCCACCGCCGCCAACACCATCATCGCCTATGAGCCGGTCTGGGCCATCGGCACCGGCCTTACTCCGACCGCTGCCGACGTCGCCGAGGCACATGCGCATATACGCGGCAAGCTCACCGCGCTGCTCGGCGATGCCGCGGCCAAGATGCGCATTCTCTATGGCGGTTCGGTCAAGCCGTCCAACGCCGAGGAACTGCTCGGCGTCGAGAATGTCGACGGCGCACTGGTCGGCGGCGCCAGCCTCAAGGCGGCCGACTTCCTCGCGATAGCGGAAGCCTATATGAAGATCTGACAGCCGCCGGCGCCCGACCGCGGCGGCAGGCGCGCGGCCCGAATCGTTGCAACGGCGGGATTGCTCCCCATATTCCCGGCCACGGGCTTGGAAATGCCGACAAAGCATTGTAAGGAGCCGCCTCCAAATCACCGGTCGTATGCGCGGCCGCGCAAGGCCTCGCCAGGATAAATTATGGAAACCGTACTGATCGTCATCCACCTCATGGTCGTGCTCGCCCTCGTCGGCGTGGTGCTGCTGCAGCGCTCCGAAGGCGGCGGTCTCGGCATTGGCGGCGGTTCCGGTTTCATGACGGCGCGGGGTGCCGCCAATGCGCTGACCCGCGCGACCGCAATCCTTGCCGCGGCGTTCTTCGTGACCTCRCTGGCTCTTTCCATCCTCGCCCGCTACGGCGAGAAGCCGATCGACATCCTCGACCGCGCACCGGCGTCGTCGAACACCGCCGGCAAGGGCGTGCTCAACCAGCTGCCGGGCGCAAACGGTCCGGTGGGCGGCTCGAAGCCTGCCGCGCCGGCGGCTCCGTCAGGCGGCGCGACGACCACGACGCCGCTTTCGAATGGCGGCTCGACGAGTGCTCCGGCCACTGCCCCCGCCACGCCGGCGCCCGCGAATCCGACCACGCCGCCGGCTGCGAACGGCGTCACCTTGCCGGTCACACCGCAGGTTCCGAACCAGTAGTCAGCCAAGCTTTGCAGCCGCGATCTGTTGTTCTTTGAACACAGTCGCGGCAAATGCCGCTCGATCACGAAGATTCAACCAAATGTAGCGCTTTGCTCAGCTTGAGAGGGCGCTGGCTAATCGATTATAGATTGCGCGCGGCACTTTTCGACGTCCTTGGGGGGCGCCGGGCGACGCCGTGGGCAACTAGCATAGAAAATCGGATCTTCGCCATGCAGCTTCGCAGCTTCATCCTTTTGGGATTCTGTGCCGTATTCGGCATGGGATCCGCGGCCTTTGCCTCGCCGGCAAACCTGGCCACTTCGCCATCGGTCGAGACGACGGGCGCCATCAAAGTCGCCGCCAAGAGCGACGCATCGCAGCTGAGGCTTCTGAAGAAGAAGAAAAACCCGACCCCGGACGACCTCGCCCAAATCAAGAAGCTCGAGGCCAAGATCGCGGCCGACAAGGAAGCGGCCAAGGAGAAGGTGCTCGAAGCCCGCAAGATGGCGATGCGCGAGGCAGCCAAGGCCAAGGCGGACGCCGCGCGCCAGGAATGGCTCGCCAGGAAGGGGGTGACGGCCGAAGTGGCTGATGCCAAGCCGATGAAGACAACAAAGATCATCGCGCCGCTCGAGCCCGTCGCGTCGATCGCTTCCGTCCAGACCGAGGAGCCGATTCCGGCCGAGGCGATGGAGATCACGACCACCGGCAACAATGGTGAGCTGCGCAGCGAGCAGCCCGGGCAGAAGCAGACGAGCAGCGGCGGGCTGTTCGCCGGCCTGTTCGGCGGCTCCTCGGTGAGCTCGATCAGCTATCTGCCCGAGACCCGGGCGCTCGACGCCGCGCTCGCCAAGAAGGACGCCAAGAGGCCGTTCAAGGTGAAGCCGGAATTCGTGCCGCAGGACGTCGCCTTCTCCGGCTACGATCCGGGCACCATCGTCATCGACACCAACGCCCGTCGCCTCTATCTGGTCGAGAGCTATTCGACGGCGCGCCGCTACGCCATCGCGGTCGGCCGCGAAGGCCTGCAGTTCAAGGGCACGGTCGCCGTCGGCGACAAGCAGGAATGGCCGCGCTGGATCCCGACGCTCGACATGCAGAAGCGCGAGCCGAAGCACTATGGCCAGTACAAGGACGGCATGCCCGGCGGCGGCGAAAATCCGCTCGGTGCGCGCGCCATCTACCTCTATGACGGCAAGAAGGACACGCATCTGCGCATCCACGGCACCATCGCGCCGCAGTCGATCGGAACCAGCGCCTCCAACGGCTGCTTCCGCATGATCAACGAGCACGTCATGGACCTCTACAATCGCGTCAAGATCGGCACCAAGGTCGTCATCATCTGACGCGTTGAAGCAAACTGCCGAAAGGGCCGGCACCGCCGGCCCTTTTGCTTTGAAACTTTGTTTTTGACGCATGTCGTTGCTCCAAATTACTTAGCATTTTGGACGACATGCTTCAGGAAAATGCCCATCGCGGGCACTGGCGCCATTTTGAGAAAAAGCCTTCGCGGCGGTTTTTTCTCTGGCGGAATCAATCAGGCCGCGTTAAGCGATGACTCCCATGGCGCGATATGTATTCATCACTGGCGGCGTGGTTTCCTCACTCGGAAAGGGCATCGCTGCAGCAGCACTTGGGGCTCTTCTGCAAGCGCGAGGCTATCGCGCGCGGATCAAAAAGCTCGACCCTTACCTCAATGTCGACCCCGGGACGATGTCGCCGTACCAGCATGGCGAAGTCTTCGTTACGGATGACGGCGCCGAGACCGATCTCGATCTCGGCCATTACGAGCGCTTCACCGGCCGCTCGGCCAACCAGCAGGACAACATCACCACCGGCCGCATCTACAAGAACATCATCGAGCGCGAGCGGCGCGGCGACTATCTCGGCGCCACCGTGCAGGTGATCCCGCACGTCACCGACGAGATCAAGCATTTCGTCCTCGACGGCAATGAGGACTACGACTTCGTGCTTTGCGAGATCGGCGGCACGGTCGGCGACATCGAGGCGATGCCGTTCCTGGAAGCGATTCGCCAGCTCGGCAACGATCTGCCGCGCAACAACGCGGTCTATGTGCATCTGACGCTGATGCCCTACATCCCGACCGCCGGCGAATTGAAGACCAAGCCGACGCAGCACTCGGTCAAGGAACTGCGCGGCATCGGCATCGCGCCCGACATTCTCCTGGTGCGCGCCGACCGGCCGATTCCCAAAGAGGAGCGGAGAAAGCTTTCGCTCTTCTGCAACGTGCGCGAAAGCGCCGTCATCCAGGCGCTCGACGTACCGCACATCTATGACGTGCCGATGGCCTACCATAAGGAGGGGCTCGATTCGGAGGTGCTGGCCGCCTTCGGCATCGACCCGGCGCCGAAGCCGCGTATGGAGCCCTGGCAGGCGCTCTCCAATCGCATCCACAATCCGGAAGGCGAAGTGACGATTGCCGTGGTCGGCAAATATACCGGCCTCAAGGACGCCTACAAATCGCTGATCGAGGCGCTTTCACATGGCGGCCTCGCCAACCGGGTCAAGGTCAAGCTCGACTGGATCGAGAGCGAGATCTTCGAGAAGGAAGACCCGACGCCCTGGCTGGAAAAGGTGCACGGCATCCTCGTTCCGGGCGGCTTCGGCGAGCGGGGTTCGGAGGGCAAGATCCTGGCGGCAAAGTTCGYGCGCGAGCGCAAGGTGCCTTACTTCGGCATCTGCTTCGGCATGCAGATGGCCTGCATCGAGGCGGCGCGGTCGCTGGCCGGTGTCGAGCACGCCTCTTCGACGGAGTTCGGTCCGACCGACGAGCCGGTCGTCGGCCTGATGACCGAATGGCTGAAGGGCAACATGCTGGAGAAGCGCAAGGCGAGCGGCGACCTCGGCGGCACGATGCGGCTCGGCGCCTACCAGGCCGATCTCGCCAAGGGCTCGAAGATCGCCGAAATCTACGGCGACACGCAGATTTCGGAGCGCCACCGGCACCGCTACGAGGTCAATATCGACTACAAGCAGCGGCTCGAGGAATGCGGCCTGGTCTTTGCCGGCATGTCGCCGGACGGCGTGCTGCCCGAGACGGTTGAATATCCCGACCATCCCTGGTTCATCGGCGTGCAGTATCACCCGGAACTGAAGAGCCGGCCGCTCGAACCGCATCCGTTGTTCGCAAGCTTCATCTCGGCCGCGGTGGAACAGAGCCGCCTGGTGTGAGCGGGCGGCTGGCAATCGGCCATGCAGACTTACGTCGCGCTGCTCTACAGTATCGGCCTCGGCGACGGGCGGCGCCTTGTCATGTCGGACCTGAAGGCGATGGCCGAGGGACTCGGCTTCAAGAATGTCCGCACGCTGGTGGCGACGGGTAATCTGGTCTTCGAGGCGCGGACGACCAAAGTTCCCGATCTCGAACTGCGGCTGGAAAAGGCCTTCGAAGCGACTTTCGGCCGCCATGTCGACATCATCGTGCGCAGCGCCGAAAACTGGCTGAAGCTTGCGGCCGGCAATCCTTTCCCGGCCGAATCGGCGCAAGCCGGCGATCAGGTTGCGGTGCGGGTTATGCGGCAACCTGTAGCCGACGATGCCGTATCAGGGCTTCAGGCCCGTGCCGCCGAGGACGAGAAGGTGCTCTTGGTCGGCGGCGACATCTGGCTCGTCTTTTCCCGCGACAGGCCAAGCTCGCGGCTGCTTGCGGCCGCCAATCACAAGCGCATGGGCATCGGCACATCGCGCAACTGGAACACGGTGCGCAGGCTGGCCGAGATGGTAGGCAGTGGCAGTAGGCAGTAGGTGGCATTCTCTATTGCCTAGTCCCTGCTGCCTACTGCCTTATCTCAGGCCTTCGCCACTTTGGCTCCGGCGCCTATCCTCATCGTGCGCAGCACGTAATAGACGGCGCCGGCGATGGCCACACCGAAGAACCAGCCGTAGACGCCCCACCATGACGGCAGCCAGTTGGTGAAATTGGGCAGGATCGAGGAGAAGATCGCACCGACGCCGGCAGCGATGAAGGCGTTGACGTGCCACCCGCCCTGGAAGCGGAACTCGCCGTCTTCGCGGTAGAGCGCCGAGACGTCGACCTCGCCCTTCCGGATCAGATAATAGTCGACCATCATCACCCCGAAGATCGGTCCCATCGTCGCGCCGATGATGTTGACGAAGGAGGCGGCRCTGCCTTCCCACGGCGCGAAGGGATAGAGCACCAGCGCGATCAGCGCCGCGATGTAGCCGCCCTTCTTGAAGTCGATTTGGCGCGGGAAGACGTTGGAGAAGTCGAAGGCCGGCGAGACGAAGTTCGCCACGACGTTGATGCCGAGTGTCGCCACCGCGAAGGTCAGCGCCGCGAGAGCCGCCAGGAACCAGCTGTCGAACTTGGCCGAGATCTGGTCGGGATGGAGCAGCACCTCGTGATAGACGTCGTAGGCGGCGATCGTGGTGACGCCGGCAACCAGCGAGAACAGGATAAGGTTGACCGGCAGGCCCCAGATATTGCCCTTGCGCAGCGCCGCGTTGTCGGGCGCGTAGCGGGCGAAGTCGCAGAAGTTGAGGTAGAGCGCCGAGAAGTAGGTCACCCAGATCGCCGCCACCGCAAACAGCGAGGTCCACGATCCCGGCGTGCCGGGCACGCCTGCATCCTTGGTCTTGTCGAGCAGCACGTCCATCGGGATGTCGCTGGTGAAGGCGAAGGTGCCTGACTTCACGCCGAGATAGATCGCCAGGATCAGCATCATCACCCACACGGCCGGGCCCGCCCAGTCCTGGAAACGGCGCACCGTTTCCATGCCCTTCTGGATGATCAGGAGCTGCAGCGCCCAGATGGCGACGAAGCAGATCACTTCCAGGGTGGAATGGCCGAGAAGGTGCGAGTTCTTGTTGAATTCATCGAACCACTGCAGCCGGGTCAGCAGCGCGACGATCGCGCCCGACGCCGCAGCCGTCTGCGCGCCGTACCAGAAGCAGGCGACGACGGCGCGCACCAGCGCAGGGATGTTGGCGCCCCAGATGCCGAAGGAGGCACGGGCGAGCACGGGGTAGGGGACGCCGGTCTTCAGGCCGGCATAGCCGACGAGGTTCATCAGGCCGTAGATGATCAGTGAGCCGATGCCGATGGCGATGATGAAGTTCACGAAGCCGCCGCAGAACAGGAACAAACTTGCGGCGAGATAATAGCCCCAGAGGCTATGGACGTCGGACGTCCAAACGTTGAAGATCGAAAACGGTCCCCAATTCCTGACCCTTGCCGGAGCCAGATCTTCGTTGTACAGGCCGGGTGATGCGCCTTGTATGGTCATTGCAAATGTTCCCCTTTTTTGCAAAACGCGCCCTCACGCGTTAACTATCAAGGTTAAGCCTGACGCTGGGGAACCGGCAAGCAACCCATTTGCCGGCTTTCGCCTTAAAGACATTCAATGAGAATCACAGTTATCRCGACTGTGAACTTGGGTCGTGGCTGAGTCGGCGCCAGCCTTTTTGCCGGGTCGGGACGCCGTGCGGCCGGTTTCGAACTTTTTCGACCGGCAACCAAATTTGTTTGGAACCACGTCGCCGGACATGCGTTTAATGGTGTTCGGCCGCTCTGCGGTCGACCGGGAGGAAACTATGGATCGCTTGCATTTCTTTACCCCAGTGCGGATTGCGCGTGGGCAGGGATACCCCTTGGAGGAAGTCGATGGCGTCTCCGAAGCAATGGTGTTCCTGCGGAAGTGGCCAACGGGACGACGCGGCCCCGTTTATCAGTGCGCCGTGAATTGCTGTGCGGCGGCGATGGCGGGCACCATGTCCGCCGAGGAAGCTAGAAAGGCCTTCGTCGGTTTTGCCCGCATCACGCGGCTGCTCGACGACGACATGGCGCTGCCGCTGGGCGGCCCGTCCATGGACAATGTCTACGCCCTGAGGCGATAGGCCCGAGTCGGAAGTTCGGTAAAAATCGGAGCGCTGCGCCAGAACTGGCGCGGCGAGAGGCGTTGTTGCTTCAACAGCAATGTTGGCCCGCTGCACCGGACCGGCCCTCTCGCTGTTTCGGTGGGCAGGGATGATCGCCGTAAGAGCAGAACACGCAGCAATCTCCCGGTAGGGGTTTGAGGAGAGCCTTGCAGCTTTCGCATTCGTAGAAGTACTGGCAGGCATCGGTTGGCATTGTCTCTGTTCTGCGGTGACCGCAGGCCGGGCAGGTGATGGTGCTGGTGAGTTCAATCATTGCTCTTTCACCAATGCCGCGGGGTAGCCGGCGTTCGTGGAAGCATCGGCGATCGCGGTCGCGCTCGTCTTGCTGTCGTCGAAGACGACTGTTGCAGTCTTGGCATCGACATTGGTCGAAACGGAGACAATGCCGTCGAGGTGCCTGATTGCGGTCTCAACAGTGACCGGGCAAAGCGAGCAGGTCATGTCGGGCACCGAGAAGGTGGCGGTGCGCTGTGCTGCTACGGCGGGCACCGCGGCCAGGAGCGGGACAACAATCGCAATCGCAATTCGCATGGGGACCTCCTACAGATTGAGCCGCCCGAAGACATTGACGGCGGCGGCCGACACCGCAATGAGGCTCGCTGCCAACAGGATCCAGCGGGTGGAACGGCGATAGACGGGACTGGCGCAAAGCGAGTCTGGAAGGCAGGCGTCCTCGCTGCGGCGGTGGCGCCAGAACCCGAGACCGATGGAGACGGCCGCGACCGCGAGGAAGTATGGCTGATAGGGCGCAAGCGCGGTGAGGCGCGCGATCCACGCGCCGCTGATTCCCGCGACAGCCAGGGCGAGGGGAAGGATACAGCAGGCGGAAGCGAGGAGACCTGCCGAAAGGCCGCCAAGGGCAAGCGACAGGGCGGTGCGCGACCCTGTTGGGTTGCTGATTGGCGATCGTTCGATCATTCCGGCGTCTCCACGCGGTGCGACACGAAAAGGTTGATGGCGGCGCCGGACAGCATRATCAGCAATCCGGTGCCGAGATTGAACATCAGGATCTCGACGCTGGCGTCGATTGGATGAAAAAGGGTCAGCGCCGCTGCAGTGATCCCGGCTACCGAAAGACTTGCGGCGAAGATCACCGGCCCGGGGTTGAAGCTGGCGGCATGGCGAAGCATGAGGCCCAGGGCCAGCGCCAATGGCACGCTCGTCAGCACCAATGTGGCGATGCACGAAACCGTCTCGCCTGGAGACGCGCCACCGGGGTCCATCGGTGTCCAGAAACCCAGGCACTGATAGCCGATCGAGAAGAGCCACAAGGCAAGCGCGGGAAGGGGCAGCCAAAGCCAGTGACGTGAACGGCCGGGAAGGCTGATGAGGAACGCAGCGACCGCGGCAAGGACGCCGGTAAAGAGAGCCCCCGCGAGGCTCAAGGCGAAGCGGATTTCGGCCAGGCGATCAAGCAGCCCCGGCCGCCAGCCATGCGCGGCAGCGACCATGGAGAGGATCAATGCGGCCAGAAGCAGGAATCCGGTGGCGCGCAACAGCGGCGGGCGGAGCCGCCTGACCGGTCTCAGGTTGGCCGCAAGGGCGGAGATGAGATCGTCCGTTGGGATCATGTTTCACTCCCGCCAGAGAAGAAACGCCGCAAGCGTTGGACGGCGCGGTGCGTGGCGATCTTGAGTGCCGCCACGCTCATGCCGCTCGCCGCCGAGGCCTCCTTCAGCGACAGTCCTTCGATCTTGGTCAACCGCACGGCTTGACGCTGCCTGGAGGGAAGGCGGTCGATGGCGGCGGCAATCTCATGGGTCTTCGTCATGTCCTCAAGGTTCGCGGGCGGCTCGGTAAAGGTTTCGTGCGCGGGCTCAAATTCCGTTTCGAAGGCCCGGCGGCGGCCCTGGCGCCGCAGGCGATCGATCAACCTGCGCCTGGCAATGGCTGTGAGCCAGGGACCGAACGGCCGCGCCGGATCATAGGTTCGGCGCACGGCGTGCAGGGCGAGCAATATATCCTGCACCRCATCCTCGACGTCGCTGGGATTGCGGTGGCAGCGCGCCGCGTGGGCGCGAAGGTATGGCGTGATGCTCTCGAGGAGCCGCCGGTAGGCGTTGGCATCGCCGTCCTGAGCCCTGGCCATAAGGATCGACCAATCCAGCTCCCGCACCTGCGGCGAAGGAGCGGTTCCTCCTCCCACAAGTTTCAGGAAGGGCGTGTTGGTCATTGGCTATGCGCCTTGGTAGCAAATCGTTGCGCGACCAGCCGGTCAACGGAAACGGGCCCTGCGCCAAGGGCGATGATGGAGATCGCCATGGCGGCCCAGGGCAGATGGAAGTCGGCCCAGCCGTCGGGCACCACAAGCTGAATAATAGCTGTCATGACGAGCATCGCCAACGCGGCAAAGCGGGTGGCGAGGCCGAGAACCAGCAGTGCCGGCAAGGTGAGTTCGGCCGTCGCCACCAGATAGGCAACGGCATCTGGCATGGGGAAACCGTACTCGGCGCCGAAGATGTGCAGTTTGAACTCCTCTTCGAACAGATAGATGGTGCTGTCCGAGAGCTGCAGGAAGCCATCCCAACGGGTGAGGCCGGAGCGGAAAAACGGCACCGCTAGAGCGGCTCGCAGAAAGAGCGGCGCCACAGCCATGGCGACCGAGGACAGCCACCTTATCAGCRTACGGACCAGTTCCGGGGCGGAAGTCATGCTGGCTCACCTCCGGCCTCTTGCTCCAGGCTCCAACCGATGAAAGCACCGGCTTCGATCAGTCCGGCCAACGTCGCGCTAAGATCGAAGTGGACTGTGACCTCAAACGCGGCGAGAGCCGCGGCCACCACTGGCCTGCCGGCGCCTAGGCTCCTGACAAGAGCCGCGGCGCCTGTCGGGATTTGGTGAACACGGACTTCTGCGCCCGGGCGGATGATCAGAGTATCCTCGCCGCCCGCGTCGATATCGAGAGGTGCGGGCTCGCCGACCGCAATGTTCATGCGCCAGATGGTGAGGGCGGGAAACTGCGATTGCGTGACACGCAGCGAAGGATGGAGCGCCAGCCTGACATCGGCGAGGCGGTCCTGATGGATGGCGAGAAAATCGTCGGCGGAAAGCGGCTCCGCATCGGCGGCGTGATAAGCCTCGATCCAGGCGCGCTCGACCCTCGCCACGTCGGCCWGATAGGGAAGCGTCGCCACAGGCTCGAACCCGCCAATGAATTCCGGGAAGTCCGCGCCGTAGCCCAGCATGATTGGGGACCGCGGTGGGTGGGCGGTCGCGAATTGCCCTGYCATGGTGCGGAAGAATTCGTCCCCGACGATGCGATGAACGGCGGGGTAGTTTTCCTTCAGAGTCTCGATGAGGCCGGCCACGACATTGTTGCGATAAACCGCAAAGCGACGCGGACTTGGCAAGCCATCGGGCCCGACSATGCCCGGCGGCACGGCGCGAGCCGGATCAAGCAGGGCAGTCGCGAAGTCCTGCTGTCGTTCAGCCAGCCCTTGCAAGGCGCGTCTCCTGTCGTGGCGCATGAGACTTCATGCATGCTTMGGCGCGTCGGGCCTCGGCGTGCAACTCGCCCCAGGATGGCAAGTCGGCGTCCCATTCGATCAGTGTCGGCGTCGGGCCGAGTTTGCCGATCACATAGGCATAGAGCTGCCAAACCAGCGGGTCGACCGGCCGGTTGTGGGTGTCGATCAGCAGCGGTCTCTCTTTCTCGTCGGTCTCCGGCGTGAAGCCCGCAAGGTGTATTTCCCGGACGGCGCCAAGCGGATAGGCGTCGATATAGGCGAAGGGATCCCATTGCTGATTGGTCGAGGCGACATGGACGTTGCTCACATCGAGCAGTAGCCCGCAGCCACTGCGCCGCTGCACCTCGGCGATGAAATCAGGCTCGGCATAGGTGCTTTCGGCAAAGGCGACGTAGGTGGAAGGATTTTCGAGCAGCATCTGCCGGCCAAGCGTTTCCTGCACCTCGTCTATATGAGAGACGATGCGGTGGAGCGTTTCCTTCGTGTAGGGCATCGGCAGGAGATCGTTGAGGAACGCCTCGCCATGACTCGACCACGCTAGATGCTCGGAGAAAAGCCCCGGCTGGTAACGGCCGATCAGCTCCCTCAGGCGCCTCAGATGGTCCTGGTCGAGGGGCCTCGCCGCGCCGATCGACAGTCCGACCCCGTGCAACGATAGAGGATAGAGCTCGCGGATTGCGGAAAGGTAGCGGTGCGGAGGACCGCCGGCTCCCATGTAGTTTTCGGCGTGAACCTCGAAAAAGCCGATGTCCGGCGTCGTTTCCAGTATCTCGCGGTAGTGCTGCGGCTTAAGTCCCACCCCGGCGCGCGCAGGAATGTCCATGATCGAGCTCCCAAGAAGGCAATCGAAACAGGCAGGTGGCCGTGCCACCTGCCCGGAGTCCCTGGGGTCAGCTGATCGGCTTCAGCGAGCCATGGCCATTGGGTGTGGTCATGGCGGTGCAGGTTCCCTTCTTCACCAGCTTGAAGGCGTTGCCCTGGTAGTTCTTGGTGGATGTGCCGGCGCAGGTGGTTCCAGCGCCAGCGTAGCAGTCRTTATGACCCTTCAGCGCCACGCCGAAGCACTTCTCCATCTTGCCGGAAGCGACCTCCTTTTTGGTCATCTCCCGCATCTTCATCATTTCTGCCTCGCTCATGGCGGCGGATGCAGAGCCAACGGCGGCGGCGCCTATGGCGGCGGCAAAGGCACTGGCGACGGCAGCGGAAATCAGGCGGTTTGACATGCTTGTCCTCCAATGGGCGTTGTTGCGCGAACCCTCTCCACCGGCGATGCCGGAAGCGGCAGGTTCTTCTGGAGGTTCGCCGCGGCGGCGGCGCAGGTTACGCCGGCTCCGATCGCTGCGGTTCACGAATGCGTGTAGTCACGCGATAGCCAGCATCATCTCTCCCTGAAAGCCTCCGAAGTTACCTTGGTGATCGGCGAGAGCAGGTAGTCGATCACGCGGCGGCTGTCAGTTTTGATTTCCACGCTCACAGTCATGCCTGAAGTCAAAGGGATCATCTCCCCGTTTATGTCCATCGCCTGTTCATCGAGCGCGATGGTGACCGGGAAGACGAAGCTCTGGGGCTGTCCGGCCTGGCTGGCAGGTGCGGCAGCGTTCGCATTGGCCGCGGCTGCCGCATTGGCAAGGTCACGCTTGGCCTCCTGCTCCTCGACCGCTTCGGGTGCGACGCGGCTCACTTTGCCGTGCAGCACGCCGAAACGGGTGAAGGGAAAGGCGTCGACCTTGATCACCGCGCTCTGGCCGGGTTTGACAAAGCCGATGTCGAGATTGGCGACGAGCGCCTCAACCTGGAGTGAGCCTTCCGTCGGCGCCACGACCAGGAGCTGCTGCCCGGTTGTCACGACTTGGCCGACCGTGGTCACGGCGACTTGTTGCGCGATGCCACCGGTCGGCGAATAGAGCTTGGTGCGCGCAAGGCGTGCGGCTGCCTTGGCGACCGCCTGTTTGGCTTCGTCCGCCTTGCGCTCGGCGTCGGCGAGCCTGTTCTCGTTGTCGGCGACGAAGTGCGAGAGCGCCATGACCTTCTCGCTCTTAAGCTCCCTCAGGGCGGCATCGGTCTCGATCAGTTCACCTTCGTCCGAGGCAAGCGATGATTGCGATTTTTCCAACTGCTGTGTGGAGTCGTAGAGATTGACCTTGCTGCCGACTTGCCGATTGAGCGCCTCCTGGCGGGTGCCGACGAGCTGGGTGAGCGTTTCGATCAACTTGTTCTGGTAGGCGATGCTCATCCTGAGGCGCTGACGCGTCGCCTCCTTCTGCAAACTTTGCTTGTCGAGGCTCTGCAAGGAGCCGATGAGCTGGTTGACGTCGGCCGTCAGCACTGAAGCCTCCCGCAAGCGCATCGCTTCCGGCAACTCTGCCTCCCAGACGATTTGCGGTTCGGGGTCGGCCGCGGCTTGCGCCAGCCGCGCAACTAGGACCTCGTGCTCGTCCACCTCGCCCGATTTCGAACCGTCGAGCACGGCTCGCGCCGTCGCGATGGCGAAGCGCCGGCGCGCGATTTCGGCGAGGTTGGCATTGAGCGCGTCGCGTTGCGCGGTCTCCTCAGCCGCCGGTTCCGCGGGATCCAACTCCAGGAGCAGGTCTCCCGCCTTCACGCGCTGTCCATTCTCGACATGTATTGCGGCGACCTTGCCGGGATCGAGCGGCTGTATCACCTTGGCGTGCCCGGCCGTGTCGATTTTGCCGGGCGCCACCGCGTGCACGTCGAGTCGCCCGTAGAACGACCAGGCCAACGCGGCCGCGAAGAAGGCGCAAATCGTCAGCATCGTGACGACGGGCAACGGCGGCGCCGGCGTTTCCAAGATTTCGATCGCTGCCGGCAGGAATTCGCGATCGCGGCCACAGATGACCGCACCAGATCGGTTGGCGGGTTGCGGCGCCGGAGAGGGAGGCGGCACGGTTCTTTGGTTCATGCTCCGACCCTCGCTTGATCCGATTGCAGCGCCCAGAGCCGAGCGTAGAGGCCTTTGCGTGCGAGGAGTTCCTCGTGGCTTCCGACCTCGACGATCTCGCCTCTTTCCATTCCGACGATGCGCGTGCACGGGCGCACCGCGGCCAGGCGATGGGCGATGATCAGCACCGTGCGGCCGTGCACGATCGCACGCATATTCTCCTGGACGATGCGTTCGCTCTCGTAGTCGAGCGCGGAGGTCGCTTCGTCGAAGATCAGGATGCGCGGATTGGTGGCGAGCGCGCGGGCTATGGCGATGCGTTGGCGCTGCCCGCCCGAGAGATTGGCGCCGCGCTCCTCGATAATCGTGTCGTAGCCCTGCGGCATCTGCGCGATGAACTCGTCAGCGCCGGCGAGCCTGGCCGCCTGAATCACCCAACCCCGCGGCACCGCGGGATCGCCGAGCGCGATGTTTTCGTGGATTGATCGGTTGAACAGGATGTTCTCCTGCAACACGACTCCGATCTGGCGGCGAAGCCATCCCGGATCGAGCTGGGCGATGTCGATGCCGTCGAGCATCACCTGCCCAACCTGCGGCGAATAGAGCCGTTGCACCACCTTGACCAGCGTCGACTTACCCGAGCCCGACGCACCGACGAAGCCGATGACTTCGCCTGCGCCGATCGAAAGCGTGACGTTGCGCAGAGCTTCGACCGCGTCGGGCCGATAACGGAGCGACACGCCGCGAAGTTCGATCGCGCCCCTGGGGGGCGGCAGTGTCAGCAGGTTCTGAGGCACGGGTTCCGGCGGCGTGTTCAGGATGTCGCCGAGCCGTGCCACCGAAACCTGGACCTGCTGGAAGTCCTGCCAGAGCTGCGAGAGGCGAAGGATCGGCGCAACGACCTGGGAGGCGATCATGTTGAACGCGATCAGCTCGCCGACCGTCATCGCGCCGTTGATCACCGCCTGCGCGCCGAAGAGCAGGATCAGCGCGGTCGTCACCTTGCTCACATATTGGATGAGGTTCTGGCCAAGCGCGCCGGTGACACCGGCGTCGAACGAGGTGCGGACGTAGGACGCAAGCCGCTCTTCCCATTGCGCCTGCATCATCGGCTCGACGCTCGCCGCCTTGAGGGTCGGCGCTCCGACGATCGACTCGACGAGAAACTGCTGCGACCGCGCGCCGCGGTTGAACTTTTCATTGATCTGCTCGCTAAGAACCGGGCGGATCAGCACCGCAATCAGGAGATAGACGGGAACAGTGCCGAGCACGACCAGCGTCAGCGTGGGCGAATAGACGAACATCACGACGAAGAAGACCAGCGTGAAGACGAGGTCGAGCAGCGAGGTCAGCCCCTGTCCGGTCAGGAAGTTGCGGATCGTCTCGAGCTCTCGCACGCGCGCTACGGTCTGGCCGGTCGCGCGCGTCTCGAAATAGGCGAGCGGCAGGCGGAAGAGGTGATGGAACAGGCGCCGACCGAGTTCGACATCCATCCGGTTGGTGGTGTGGCTCAGCGTATAGGCGCGCAGGAATTGCAGGACCGACTCGAACAGTCCCAGTGTCACCAGGCCGACGATCAGCACGGTGAGGGTGGACACCCCCTTGTGCACCAGAACCTTGTCGACGATGAGCTGGAAGAATACCGGCGTGATGAGGGCGAATAGTTGCACGAAGAGCGACGCGACCGCGACCTGGGCGAGGGGTCGCCGGTAACGTAGGATCGAGGGCAGGAACCAGCGGAATCCGAAAGTTCTGGGGTTTGTGCCCGCCCCACCCAAGCGGCGCGTGACCAACACGACCTCGCGCGAGGAGAGCGCCGAGATGTCCTCGATCGGCAGCTCCCGGGCAATGCGGGCGATCGGATCGAGCAGCCGGGCGAGCCCCTTCGTGGGTGAGGCCGCCAGCACGCCGAAGGTGCCGTCCTTGAGGCCGATCAGCGCGGGATAGGGAATTGCTGCGAGTCGCTTGGCCGTGACTCGGCGCAGGATGCGCGAGCGCAGCTCCAGAATATTGGCGCCGCGGACGATATCCTCGGCCGCGGCGAAGCGCCCAGTCAGCGCGAGCTGATGGCGCATCTGCGCCGGGTCGGCGGCGATACGGTAGTATCCCGCGATCACCGCCAGTCCAGCCAGGCCAGAGTCCATCGGCGTGGAAGGGAGCGCAGGCGCGGGTTCGACTCTCAGCGGCTCAGTTGGCCGATGTTCGACCTTGGGCGGCTCTGCTTCTGCGGACGCGTCTGTCATGTCGCTCTTCGCCGGGTTCACTGCCGCCCACAAGGCCAAGGCGGGCTCCCGGATCGGCAGAAGCGCAGCCAAACCATCGCGCGCGCTTCGGCGCCTGAATTTGAACGGCTCCGTCGGGGCGCGCGCTGGCTTGGGCGGGGGCTCGGCCTCCGCGGCCACGTCGGTCATGTCGCCGTTCGCCTGGTCCACGGCCGCCCCCAAAAGGCCGAGCCGGGAGCCCAGCTCGGCCGAAGAATACCGCAACCGTTACACGGACTGCGGCGCGGTCAGCTTGACGTTGAGCGTGCCCGTCGAAGCCTCGATCAGGTTCCCACTCTGGTCGACGTTCGCGCCGCTGCTGAATGCGTCATAATCTTGCAGCGCGAGGTTGAACGCCATGTTGACGTCGGACCCGGCGGCGAACGTCGCGGCGGACACCGCGCCCACGTCGAACGTGTCCTTGTTGTTGTAAGCCGAGCCGATGTTGGTCGCCAGCAGTCGGTCGAAGCCACTCGACGTGCCGACGAGAACATAGACCCCCGGAACGTTTTGGAGGCCGGTTACGTCCACGCCGCCGGGGTCACTTGTGCCGGCAGTGGGAGCGAAATCGACCGACACGGTCTCAACGGTGCTGCCGTTCAATTTGATCTGGTAGTTGCTCGTATCGGCGGTGAAGTCGGCAAGGGTGCTGGTGATTTTGCCGCTGCTATCCTCCGTCACGATCTTGACTTCATTGATTGTCTGCTGGTTGGTGTCCGTCGTCTGTAAGGTCGAAGCCGCAGTCGGGACGTTGAACGCGTCGAAGCGGATGTCCACGGTCTTCCCCGTCGGGTTGACCTGGGCGAGCGTAAAGCCGGCGTTGGTGACCTCGTAGTGATCTTTGAAGCTGAGATTGGTGAGCGACGACATCGCCGTCTTCGTGCTGATCGAGCCAACATGGTCGACGAAGTCCATGCGGATGGCCCCACCCGGAGCAACCGCCTGCTTGTCGGTCCCCACCCCGATCGAACTCGGGTTGACAGTATCCGTGCCGGCGACCTTGCCGGTGAACACCACAGACTGTGTGTTCTGAACTGGTCCCGGAGGGATATTGTTGGGCGGAGGAGTGAAGGGGAGCGCGAACCATGCATAGTCGCCGGCCGGCACGTCCGCGAAGTCGCTGAAGTTGAGGCTCGCGCCGTTGCCGATCGCCTGGAGCAGGTTGAAAGTGTACTGATCGCTGGCGTGATTGAGGGTGATCGTGAACACCTCGTCCGCCGTATTGATGGATCCGCTCGCGCCGCCGGGAAGCCCGGCGCCTGTCTGATCGGTTGTCGCCGTCAGCGTGCCCGTGCCGAACCCGAACAGGAAGATGTCGCTCCCGTTCGCTTGCAGGTGCTGGGTCGGGCCGCCGTCGAGTTGGCCGGTCAGATTCGCGCCGTCCGTGCCGATGAAGCTCAGCGCACCGAAGCCGTCGGCGCCGGCGTGCTGGTCGATGGCGAGCGTCGGATAGGGATCGCTGGYGTTGTCGGTCAGATCCTTGGTGATCGGATTCTGGCCGGCTTTGTCCAGGAAGTTGTCGGCGCTGGTRATCGCGGACGGCGTGAAGTTCTCCGRCACATCGTCTACGACCTTGACCGTCCACGCCTTGGCGRCGGCGTTCACCGCGCTGCCGTCGAAGTCACTTGCCTGCAAGATCGAGCTGAAGTCGATCGTCGTATTGCTCGAGTCGCTCGCGCCCGGTGCGTGATCGATCGGTGCCGAGAGCGTGAACGCCCAGTTGCCGCTCGTGTTTAGCGTCAGCGTAAAGACGGTCGCTCCACCTGCACCCTTGGTCGCAGTCAGTGTGGTGTGATCGCTCGAGACACTATAGACGAGCGCTGTCCCGCCCGACTTTAGGTTTTGGCTCGTCAGGCTGGACGTTACGCTGGACAGCGTGAAGGAGAGGGGCACGTCCGCACCTGAGCTGAAGAGCGTCGTGACGCTGCCCGAAGCGGTCGCGGTCGCGCCGGACGGGTCGAGATTGTTAGCGGAATTGGTCGAAAGCGCGTCTTCTTGGACCGTTCCCGACGTGGTGCTCGCCGTGGCGGTCGGCTGGTCGTCGATGATCGTGAGCCTAAGCGCGTTGGCCGCCGCCGTGGCGGTGTCGCCGGCGGCGAAATTGCCGTCTTTGTCAGTTGCCTGGATCAGTGAGCTGACGTCGAAGGAGAACTTGCCTTCCGGCGAGCCGGTCTGCGGCGTTTCCTGATCAATCGGCGCCAATAGCGTCACGGTGTAGGCCCCCGTCGCCTCGGTCAGCGCGAGCGTGAACACGGTTGTCGTTCCCGCCTTGGCGGTCAGTGTGTCGACACCAGCGCTGCTCGAGACCGCATAAGTCACTGCGGTTCCGCCCGAGGTGAGCGCCGRCAGCGCCGCGGCCAATTGCGCAGGCGTGAGGGGCGCCAGGCGGTAAGTGAGCGGCGTGTCGGTGCCTGAATTGAATAGGTTCGACACATTGCCGCTGGCCGAGCCGCTGAAGCCGGTCTCACCGGTCGTCTCGCCGACCAGCGCGTCCTCGTCGACCGTCTTCGTCTGCGTATTGGYCCTTGCGCTCGGCACGCTATCCTCGAAGATGATGTGCGAGCCGACCTCCCCGGTGCCGGTATTCGTCCGAATCTGCGTGACGTTGAGAATGTCGAAGCCTGGCGTGTTGCCCGGGGGCATGATGTTCTTGGCCACGAACTGGTCGAACTGCGCGCCGTTCAAGGAGGTGAATTGTACCTTCTCGCCCGCTTTGAGGCCGTTGACAGTTCCATCGGGGGCGCTCGTCGTGCCGCCAAACGTAATGCCGTGGTTGCCGGTGGTTTGCGCCGAATCGGCGATCAGGGTCCCGGTGCTGTCGAAGACTTGGATTTCGCCGAGCGCGACCGTGTTCGTTGAGGTGTTCGTCTGYGTGCCGTCGAACGTGGTGCTCGACTCGTTCTGTGCGATGATTTTGACGTTGACACTCTTGCCCGTCGGGGTCACCTGGCTGATGTCGAAGCTGGCGCCCGTGCCTTCGTTATAGACGAGGTTCTTGAGCGAACCGTCGGTGAGGAAGGTCTTGTCCTTGGTGGAGCCGCCGGAGAAGCTCGACACGAAATCGAAGCGCAGGGCAGCGCTTGGTCCGATTGCCTGGCTATTGCTGCCGTCGCCGACCGAGCTGGTATTGACCGTGTCGGGGTTGGACGAACTGGTGTCGAGCCCAGTCACAAGGACGGTCGACGTTCCACCGCTGCTGGTGAATGGCAGCCAGTAGTTCTGTCCGGGTTGCTTGGTGCCGATGTTGAACGACGTCGTGGACGATCCGCTGACGTAGACGAGGTTGGAAAGATCGAGGGTGTTTGYGTCCTCCCCCACGGCCGGGTTTTTGTTGGTGAGCGCCTCGTACTGTACGACCCAGATCGTCGCGCCGGTGTTCGTCGGCTGCAGGAGGAGCGCGAAGGCGACCGCGCCGGTGCTGTTTGTCTCGCGGCCGAGCACGATGTCGGGATTGCTCGAGTCGGAAAAGAGGTAGATCTCATTTCCATCGATGGCCTTGAAGCCCGTGTCGACGCCGTTCAACGCTCCGCCGCTGCTGTTGCTAAAAATCAAATTCGATAGGTCGCTGCTGACGATCGCGTCCTTGGAAATGCCAATCGCCTGGGTCGTGCCGTTGGCGCTGTTCGTCGTCGTATCGGGATAGATGCCGAGCGTCTTGAGTTCGGCGCCGAGCGAGGACGAGGTGGGAATGCTTCCCGTAAAGGTGGACAGCGTGACATTGTCGTCGGGATCGGTGGCGTCGGTGTCCGTTGCAAGGGTTGTCAGTCCGAGGTTTTCGTCCTCAATAACGTTGCCGGTGATGGTAAGTGACATGGTGTATCTCCCTGCTCAGCGGCGAATGCGCCGCGGCGTTTCTGTTTCGCAGTCTCGATTTCCGATGGTCACTGAAGCCATCCGAGTGGATGGGGCCTGCACGAAGTCGGCCGGGAAGGCGGTCGGTCCGCCCGGACCGTCGCGACTTAGGAGACATTGCAGCGTGGTGTTTGGCTTTGTGCGGTCTCACGGACGGATCAACATGACCGCTCGTGAGGCCGGAGGGCTCGTCGATAATGATGTCGGTCAGGATGTCGAGCGCCATCGTGACTCTCCCTGGTTTCAATGCGACAGGCGCGAATTCAGCCCCAACGCTGGCGACCGGCCGCACGGGCACGCATCCACTGGCAGGGCCAGCGCTGCGCGCCATCGTTAGACGAAACTGGGGGTGAATTAACTCAGGGGGTAGAGGGTGTTGGGAGGAGCCGCCACTACGCCTCCGCTCCATGCCCCCTTAGACATTGCTCGGCGGATGCGTCCTGTGCGCATCGGCAACCCGCCTCAGGCGGGCACGAAGCATCGACGATGAGGGCATACTCAACCCGCCCCTCTTCAACAGGCATGACTGCCTGTACGCCTCCTGCTCACAAACTTGAGCAGAGAAATTTTACGCTTATTTGTGGAAAGTTCAAATGGCACTATTGCTGTTTTCACCGATCTGTGAAGAGGGAAATGATCCCTCAGGAGGAGGGCTTTTGCCTCCGTGATTCGAACTGTTTGAAATTAAAAGAGAATATACTAGATCGTAGCTGCGAATTTGACTGCGGGACCCGCCTGAAAGAATGAACAGAACCTAATGCAGACGATGCTTGCCATAGCACCAATGATGGACTGGACAGATCGGCATTGCCGGTTCTTCCACCGTCAGTTGACGCGCCGCGCGCTRCTCTACACAGAGATGGTGGTGGCTGACGCGGTCATCCACGGCGTGCGCGAGCGCCTGCTTGGATTCGACGATGCCGAGCATCCGGTTGCGCTGCAGCTCGGCGGTTCCGATCCAAGAAAGCTCGCCGAAGCGGCCGTGATCGGCGAGGCGTTCGGCTATGACGAAATCAACCTCAATGTCGGCTGCCCGTCCGACCGCGTCCAGTCGGGGACGTTCGGCGCCTGCCTGATGAAGACGCCGGTGCTGGTGGCGGAATGCGTCGCGGCGATGAAGGCCGCGGTGAAGGTCCCCGTCACCGTCAAATGCCGCATCGGCGTCGACGACCAGGACCCGGAACCCGCTCTCGACACGCTGGCCGACGGCGTGCTCGCGGCCGGCGCTGATGCGCTATGGGTGCACGCGCGCAAGGCGTGGCTGGAGGGGCTGAGCCCCAAGGAAAATCGCGAGATCCCGCCGCTCGATTATCCGCGCGTCTACCGGCTGAAAGCCAGGCAGCCGAAGGAATTCATTGGCATCAATGGCGGCATCCAATCGCTTGAGGAGGCAGCGGCGCATCTTGCCCATGTCGACGGCGTCATGCTTGGCCGTGCGGCCTACCACACGCCGGGCATCCTGACCGGCGTCGACGCAGCTTTCTATGGCGACGCGCCCGCGCCCTTCGACCATGCGGCGCTGATCGAGGCCATGGCCGAATATGCCGCGCGGCATATCGAGAAGGGCGGGCGGCTCGGTCATGTCACGCGCCATATGGTCGGGCTGTTCCATGGAATGCCCGGCGCGCGCCGCTACCGGCAGATTCTATCCAGCGATGCCAACAAACCCGGTGCCGGGCCTGAAATTCTCAAGGCAGCATTCGCGGCAGTCGACTTTGCGGCGGCGGAGGCCGAGGCCGCCTGACGCTTTTGCGAGCGGCTGGTACCAAAGCGCGTCGCGATCTTTCAGATTCGCTCCCGAAACCGGTTCCGACTTTCGGGAGATATGGCCTAGTCGCGCAGGGTCATGCGGTCGCCGCGCACGTCGAAGCCCGACAGCGAGCCGATGAAGTTCATGCCGAGCAGGCTTTGCTCCAGCATGCCGGGCGCGGCCACCATCACGGGCATGTCCTTGCGCACGATGCCGCCGATCGCCACCTCGTTGGTCCTGACGGTGGCTGCGCGCGCCATGCCGTTGGCGGTCGCGACCGCCACCGTGAAGTTGAGCGCGGCCGGGTTGAAGCCGGCTGCCTGAGCGTCCTCTGCCGTCAGCACCGTGCTGGTCGCGCCAGTGTCGACCACCGCCCGCACCGGCCTGCCATTGACCATTATGCGCGCCTCGAAATGACCGTTGTCGGCCTTGTCGAGCATCACCGTGGCGTGGCCATTGTCCACGCCCAGCGCCAGCGGGCTGCCCGGAACGAGGCCGGCGGTGACGCGGCTGGCAACGTCCTGCAACTCGTAGCGATATTGGTAGGCGGCGATGAGCGCCAGCACGATAGCCGCCCAGATGCCGAGATTGCGCGCCAGGCCACCAAGCGGCCGGCCCGAGCGAACGAGGCTGGCGCCGATCACCGCCACCAGGACACCCACCCAGATAAGCCGGCTGAAATCGCGGTTCTCGATGCCAAAGGTGCTGCCGGCGGAATCGTTCATCATCAGCAGGATCAAGCCTACGCCGATCACCAGCATGACGATCCAGAACAGGCGGTTCATGACGAACTCTTTCTCACGGCACGCCGCGCTCGCGCGCCATGCGGGCGCGCCGCGTCTCGCGGCGGGGCCGCCGCTCGACCGTCTCGAGCCTGGCCGGCAACTCGGCCATGATGGCTCGCCGATCCTCCGGCGTCATCGCGATCCAGCCTGCGATCTCATCGCGCGTGCGGCCGCAGCCGAAGCAGAAGCCGGTTTTCATGTCGATCGAGCAGACGAGTATGCAGGGAGACTCGATGGCGGTCATGCTGTTCTCTTGCCTTCACTCCACATGGTGCAACCGCAAAGCCAATGCAAGCCCTCCGCAATGCGCCGCAGACCAGTGCTTTCGCGGCATTGCCGCGGTTGTGCCGGGCCGCGAAGGCGGCTATGCCGCGCTGCCTCGTCCTTACAAAGAGCGCATCTGACATGACAGCAAAACCTTTCGATGATTTTCGCAACCTGCTGGCGACGCTGCCGTCGGCGGACGCAGCCGCCGAAGCTCGCGTCCGCACACTGTTTGCCAAGGCCGACAAGCCGAAAGCCTCGCTGGGGCGGGTCGAGGACATCGCCGCCTGGCTCGCGGCCTGGAGCGGGCGCGCGCCGCCTGCGGTGAACCGGCCGCTGGTGGCGATCTTCGCCGGCAATCACGGCGCGGTGAGGCATGCCATCTCGCCGCGGCCGGTGGCGGCGACCGCCAACGCGGTCGAGCTTTGCGCCGCCGGCGGTGCGGCGATCAACCAGGTCTGCATCGCCAACGACCTCGGGCTGAAGGTCTTCGATCTGGCGCTCGACATTCCGACGGGAGACATCACCGAGGAAGCCGCGCTAGACGAGCGCGGCTGCGCCGCCACCATGGCATTCGGCATGGAGGCGGTCGCAGGCGGCGCTGACCTTCTTTGCCTGGGCGATCTTGGCGTCGGCAATTCCACGATCGCGGCCGCCCTGGGTGCGGCGCTGTTCGGCGGCAAGGGTGCCGACTGGGTCGGGACCGGATCGGGCGCCGATGCGGCAATGATCAGGCGCAAGGCCGAAGTGGTCGACAGGGCGCAGGCTTTCCATGGCGCCGGCCTCGGCGAACCGCTCGAAGCGTTGCGCCGGGTCGGTGGGCGCGAGTTCGCGGCAATATGCGGCGCCATACTCGCTGCCCGCATGCAAAAGATCCCGGTGCTGCTCGACGGATTCGTGGCGACCGCGGCGGCCGCGGCGCTGTACAGGGCAAATCCCTCCGCGCTCGACCATTGCCTGCTCGCCGGCCTGTCGCCGGAGCCTGGCCACGCCAAGGTCGCCGAGCGACTCGGTTTGCGGCCGCTGCTCGATCTCGGCGTCAGCCACGGCGAAGGGGTAGGAGCCGCGTTGGCTGCCGGTCTCGTCAAGGCCGCGGCGCTCACCAGCTCCGGCATGGCAGCTGCGGTTCGGCACTGAACGGCTTGCTCTATCTCTTTGTTTTGACGCAATTCCGAACGGAAAACCGTTTCACACTTTTCCTGGAATTGCTCTAGCGCCGCCGCGCGGCGACGGTCTTAGTCGGCAGTGCCGGCAATTCTTCCATCACCCGGCTCAGCGGAAAGATGGCGATTGCCTCGGTGCCTTCGCGCAGCTTGGAGTTGAGCTCGAACTCGCCGCCATGCATGTCGAGCAGGCCTTGCACGATCGGCAGGCCGAGACCGGTCCCCTGCTCGGCGCTCTTGATGGCGATCGAGCCCTGGCCGAAGGCGGAAAGCACCACAGGGATTTCCTCTTCCGGTATGCCGGGACCGTTGTCCTTGACCGAGATGTACTGGCCGCCGCCCGCTGTCCAGCCGACGCGGACGCGAACCTCGCCGCCCGACGGGGTGAACTTGATGGCATTGGACATCAGGTTGAGCGTGATCTGGCGGACGGCGCGCTCGTCGGCGAACAGGCGCGGCAGGGTCGTCTCGAATTCCTGGATGACGCGGATGTCCTTGTTGCGGGCCCTGAGCTCCATCATGTGGCAGCAATCCTCGACGATCGTCACCAGCACAACCGGTTCCTCGTTGAGCTGGTAGCGGCCCGCCTCGATGCGCGAGAGGTCGAGGATCTCGTTGATCAGGTCGAGCAGATGCTGGCCGGATTCGTGAACATCGTGCGCGTAATCGCGATAGGTCGGGTTGTTCATCGGCCCGAGAACTTCATTGGCCATCACTTCCGAGAAGCCGAGAATGGCGTTGAGCGGCGTCCTGAGCTCGTGGCTCATGGARGCGAGAAAGCGCGACTTCGCCAGATTGGCGTCCTCGGCGCGGCGCCTGGCCTCGTCGGACATCGATTTCGCCGTCTCGACTTCTGCGATCAGCGCGTCCTTCTCGGAGCGGAAGGAGAGCACCATCCACGAGGCCTGGTTGAGATGGCGCGCGACATAGCCGAAGAAGGGCAGGGCGGCGACCAGAAGCACCGCCATGATCGCTTCGATCGGCATCCAGAGGCGTGCGACGGCATAGACATAGACCGCGACCGGGACGGCGAAGGTCGCGAGCAGGGCGCCTCCGAGCGAAGATGCCATCACGGCGGTCGTCGCCATTGCGACCAGAAGCACCATCGCCTTGGCGACGTGGAACTGGTCGACCTGGCATGCGCCGCAGCCTAGCCACGCGAACCAGGCCCAGCCGAGGCCGCAAAGCGAATGGCCGATCAGGAACTCGCGGCGCGTCCGTACCGGGTCAAGCTCGGCGGCTTCCGTGCGCTCGACGCGCCGCGCCATGAAAGTGACGATGGTGTAGCAGAGCAGCGTGGACAGCGCCCAGACCACAATCTGCTTGTCGAGGCCCGCAAGCCGGCCGACCGCCGCCACTGCGAGCACGAGCAGCGGGATCGCCGCCGCGCTGACCACCATGGCGCGCGCGTGCAGCTTGAGGAGCTCGCGGTCGAAGTCGAGGCTGCCGGCTCGCTGCGAAAGGCGGTCACGCGTCCTGCGCACCGCGCGCGCCACATCGCTGTTGCGATGCGGTTTCCTGCGGTCCACAATGAATTTGTCCGCTGTGTCCGAGCGTAGCAAAGGCATGCAAGTTCAATTTCCGCGCGCAGCGATTTCCAGTTCGTTAAGCTACGTTCGAATGATTAAGAGACTGTTTGCCATATGAGCCGTTCCTGGTCGCGAAGACCGCGCCGGCGATATGCACCAGCCCCGCCGCCAAGCCTCGGGCGCAGGTTGCTGGACTACGCGCTGGCCGCGATCGTGCTTGGTCTGTTCATCCTGGTGGCGGCGCGGCTCGACCGCTTCGAGACGCGCAACGAGCAGGGCACCGCGATCGTCAATGACGGCGATTCGATCACGCTGGGTGCCGAGCGCATCCGCATGCGCGGCATCGACGCTCCGGAATACACGCAGACATGCCGCAAGGACGGCGTCGACTATCCCTGCGGCAAGCTCGCGCGGCAGTCGCTGGTCAGGCTGATCGCCGACAGGCGGGTGTCCTGCAGCGGCTGGCAGCGCGACCGCTACGGCCGGCTCCTCGGCAACTGCAGGGCAGGCGACACGGATCTCAACCGCGCTCAGGTGCAGGCCGGATGGGCCGTCGCCTTTGGCGACTTCGAGACCGAGGAGGCAGTTGCGCGGGCGGCCAAGGTCGGCATCTGGGCCGGCTCATTCGAGCGGCCGCGGGACTGGCGCGACAGCCATCACGATCAGCCGGTCGAAAGGAGGCACGGCATGCTGGCTTCGCTCGGCGATGTGCTGCTCGAGTTGTTCCGCTTCTGGTGATCGGCGAAAGCGCGCCCTATGATTGATGGAGATCGGGAGAATGGAATGAAGCTGTTCGATGGCGGCCGCGCGCCGAATCCCAGACGGGTTCGGGTTTTCCTGGCGGAGAAGGGGCTCACCATTCCGCTGGTGCCCGTCGACATGGGCGCGCTCGAGCATCGCGAAGAACCGGTGGCATCGCGCAATCCGCTGCGCCGGCTGCCGGTGCTCGAGCTCGACGACGGCACCATCATCACCGAATCCATCGCCATCTGCCGTTATTTCGAGGAGCTGCATCCGGAGCCGGCCTTGTTCGGAAAGGGCGCGCTCGGGAAGGCCATGGTCGAGATGTGGCAAAGGCGCATGGAGTTCAACCTGTTCAGCTGCGTGGCCGCCGCCTTCCGGCACATCCATCCGGCGATGAAGGACTGGGAGGTGCCGCAGATCCCGGAATGGGGCGAAGCCAACAAGCCAAAGGCGATCGAGTTCCTGCATATCCTCGACCGCGAACTGGCGAACAGGGAATTCGCCGCCGGCGATTTCTATTCGGTTGCCGACATCACCGGCCTGATCGCCGTCGACTTCATGAAGCCGGCGCGCATCAAGGTGCCCGAGGAATGCGCGAACGTGCTGCGCTGGCACGCCGCGCTCTCCAGCCGGCCAAGTGCTGCTGCCTGAGGCCTGGCCTGCGCTTGGACGGATTGCCCTGCATGAGCGAAGACCTGGAAAGTCTCACGGCACGGGTGCGGGCCTGCCGCATCTGCATCGAGCATCCGCGCGGCCGGCCGCTGCCGCATGAGCCGCGTCCGGTGCTGCTGCCGTCATCGAAGGCCAGCATCCTGCTTGCCGGCCAGGCGCCGGGCACCAAGGTCCACATCTCGGGCATGCCGTTCACCGACGCTTCGGGAGATCGCCTCAGGAGCTGGCTCGGGGTGAGCGGCGAAGAATTCTACGACACGGAAAAATTCGCGATCGTGCCGATGGGCTTCTGCTTCCCGGGGCAGGATGCCAACGGCGCCGACCTGCCGCCGCGCCGCGAATGCGCGCCGGCCTGGCGCGCCGACCTCATGGCGCTGATGCCGCAGATCGATCTCGTGCTGACGATCGGGGGCTATGCGCAGTCCTGGCATATGGGCAGGGCCCGCGGGCCGTCGCTGACGGAGACGGTGAGGAACTGGCGCGCGATCTGGGACGCGGCGGCTGGCCCGAAGGTGCTGCCGCTGCCGCATCCGTCATGGCGAAATACAGGCTGGCTGAAGAAGAATCCTTGGTTCGAAATGGATTTGCTGCCTTTCCTCAGGTCGGAAATCCGCTATCGCATCGGTTAGGCATTCGGCAAGATATCACTCGCTTTTGCTGCCTTTGGCAGAATTTCTTTCTTGTAGAAGGCCCGGATAAAAGGGAATATAGCGAAACTATTCCCCTGGAGTCTCCCGATGGACCGCCTTGACCGAAAAATTCTCCGCCTCCTGCAGGAGGACGCGACGCTTGCGGTCGCCGATGTCGCAAAGAAAGTCGGCCTGTCGACTACGCCGTGCTGGCGGCGCATCCAGAAGCTCGAGGAAGAGGGCGTCATCAAGCGGCGCGTGRCCATTCTCGACCACGAGAAGGTCAACGTGCGCGTCACCGTCTTCGTGTCGATCCGCACCAATTCGCACAGCCATGAGTGGCTGCGCCGCTTCTCCGAGGTCATCCAGGAATTTCCGGAAGTGGTCGAGTTCTACCGCATGAGCGGTGACGTCGATTATCTGCTGCGCGTGGTGGTGCCCGATATTGCGGCTTATGACGCCTTCTACAAGCGGCTGATTGCCAAGATCGAGATCCGCGACGTGTCGTCGTCCTTCGCCATGGAGCAGATCAAATACACGACCGAAATCCCGCTTGACTACATGATCCTGGACAAGGAAGCGGGTGCGAACGCGGCGTGAGTGACTGGGCCTAAAGCGCGTCGCGATCTTTCAGACTCGCTCCATCCGCTTTAGGTTTTGATCTACGCATGTCTTTGTCCCGAAACCGGTTCCCACTTTCGGGAGACATGCTTTAATTCTTCYTTTTGTTGAGGAAATTCCAGGGCGAGTTGACCGGCAGGGTGACGGCGTCCGGCACGGYGTCGACGCTCGCCACGTCGGCATTGCGCACCGTGTAGCCTGACTGGACGATCGAGACGCCGTCGAGGATGAAGAGCTGGCTCTTCTCCATGCCGGGCTTCAGCACGCCGGTTACCGAAACCGGCTGATAGGCCTCCGCCATCTTGTAAGGATGCGCCGGCGTGACGAGCACGATCTGGTTGGGTGGCGGCGTCGGCATGTGGCTGCAGGCGCCCRTCCACGGCACCAGCAGGAACTGGTAGACGAGGTCGCCCTCGCGATCGACCGGCAAGGCATAGCCGGCCAGCTGAACGGTCTTGTCCTGGAGATTGAGCGACAGCGTTTCGCCATGATCCGGCAGTTTTGCCGCGATCATCGGCAGGTTGGCGTCTTCGGCGACCGCCTGGGTGGCAGGGCGCAGATCCTTCCAGAAGATATGCATGGGTTCAGCCGCGGCATCGCCAGCACTCGCCGTGAGCATGAGCACAGCCATCAGCCTCGCGCGTGATTTGAAACGCCTGCTCATGGTCTTCATCCTCGGCCAGTCCATTTCCAAAATTGATAAAAAGCACATCGTGACTGATCCTGGCTCAACGGCTCAGCCGCATCACGTGCCGGCGCGTACCGGCCGTGCCGATCTCATGAAAGCCGCGAGCGGTGAACATGTCGCGAAAGCCCATGAAGCGATAGCTCGGTGCGGCCTCGTCTACCGGATAGGCTTCGATGGTAGAAGCGCCTTTGGCGAAGGCATGGTCGATGGCGGCGTCGAGCAAGGCGGAGGCGAAGCCGCCACCGCGTAATGCTCTCGGCACGTAAAAGCAGACGATCGACCACACGCCGGTTTCGCTGTCGTCCTGCTGCTTCGACAGCCGGCGATAGGTCTCGCGCGGCGCGACCGAGCACCAGCCGACGATCCTGCCGTCGAGCTCGGCGACGATGCCAACCGGTGTGCTTTTTTCGATCAACGCCATCATCATGCGCTTCTTCTCGTCGTTCTGGACGTGCTCGCGGCTGGAATGGCGCCAGGCCATGCACCAGCAATATTTCGGCGCGCCGGGCTGCGCGAACAGGTCTTCGAAACGGCTGCGCGTTTCCGGCGTCACCTCGATGAAGCGAAGGCCGGCGAGGTCAGGCTTTTGCGGCCGCGAGCCGTTCGAGCGTTTTGGCATCGGAAAGTTCCCTCACCGCATCCTTGCCGATCCAGCGAGCCGTCTTGTCCTGCGATGACGCGAGCTTCCCGGCAAGCGCCACGGCAGGGGCATGCAGCGCCATCGAGCGCTTGCCGATCTGCCGCAGCGCCCAATTGACCGCCTTGCGGACGAAGTTGCGTGGGTCGCCGGCATGCTTCTCGATCAGCGATAGACAGGCAAGAAAGGTGGTGTCCGGTTCCTTCTTCAGGTGCACCGCGCCCCAGGCCAGCATGGCAAAGGCGGTACGGCGCACGAACTCGCGCTCATCCTCGGCGAATTCCTGGATCAGCTCGCGCCAGAACGATGTTGCGGCAAACAGGTCGGCAACGGTGTCGACGATCTCCCAGCTGTCGAAATCGGCCGCCCAGCGCCGGCATTGATCGATGTCGAGCTTCTTCGGCTCACCGGTGAATGCCRCCATCAGCCGCGCCTCGCGGATGCCGCTCTCCCAGAGACGCAGCGCCCGGGTGTGGTTCTTCTTCAGCTTGCGCGCCAGCGGCCGCAGGTCGGAATTGCCGACGCCAAGCGCTGTCGCGGTGTTGATGCCGAACCGGGCCATGCCGGCAAGATTCTCCTTGCTGCCGATCGAGCGCAAATGCGCGACAATGTCGTCGGCGCTCCAGCTCGGATCTGGCAGGGTCATTGCCGTCTATTTTTCCAGGCGGGCCAGCAGCGAGGATGTGTCCCAGCGCCGGCCGCCCATTTCCTGGACCTCTTTGTAGAACTGGTCGACTAGCGCCGTCACCGGCAGCTTGGCGCCGTTGCGGTTGGCCTCGGCCAGGCAGATGCCGAGATCCTTGCGCATCCAGTCGACGGCGAAGCCGAAATCATATTTTCCGGCATTCATCGTCTTGTGGCGGTTTTCCATCTGCCAGGAGCCGGCAGCGCCCTTGGAGATCACTTCGATGACCTTCTCGATGTCGAGCCCGGCCTTCTTGCCGAAATGGATGCCTTCCGCCAGCCCCTGAACGAGGCCGGCAATGGCGATCTGGTTGATCATCTTGGTGAGCTGGCCGGCGCCTGCCGGCCCCATCAGCCCGACCATGCGGGCATAGGCGTCGATGACGGGCCTGGCCCTGTCGAAGGCGGCCTGCTCGCCGCCGGCCATCACCGTCAGCACGCCGTTCTCGGCGCCCGCCTGGCCGCCCGATACCGGCGCGTCCAGGAAGGAAAAGCCGGCCTTTTCAGCGGCCTCGGCCAGTTCGCGCGCGACCTCCGCCGAGGCCGTGGTGTTGTCGATGAAGACTGAGCCCTTCTTCATCGCGGCGAAGGCGCCCTTGGCGCCGGTCGTCACCGAGCGCAGGTCGTCGTCATTGCCGACGCAGGAGAAGACGAAATCCTTGCCCTCGGCCGCTTCGGCCGGCGTCAGCGCCACACTGCCGCCATGCTGGGCTACCCATTGCTCGGCTTTCGCCGCGGTGCGGTTATAGACCGTGACGTCGTGGCCGCCCTTGTTCTTGAGGTGACCGGCCATCGGATAGCCCATGACGCCAAGACCGAGAAATGCAACCGATGCCATAGAAGCCCTTCCGAGAACGATTTTTCAGCTGCGGAAGCTCTATGCCCTGCAGCGGATTCGTCAAGGCACGGAGAGCGGCATCGACTGGTGCAGGCCGATGCGCAACGGTTCATCGCTTGAGGTGGATGGTGATCCGGCGCTCGATCCATTCGACGCCGTGGCGCAGGATCTCGACCATCACCAGATAGACCATCGCCACCCAGATATAGGCCTGGATGTCGAAGGACTTGGCGTAGGCGAGCTTCGCATTGCCCATCAGGTCGTAGACGGTGATGATGGCGACGATCGCGGAAGCCTTGATCATCAGCACGAGTTCGTTGCCGTAAGGCCGCAATGCTACGATAATCGCCTGGGGCAGGATCACCTTGCGCAGCGTCTGCAGCTTGTGCAGGCCGAGCGAAGCGGCGCCTTCCCACTGGCCCCTCGGAACGCTTTCGATGGCGCCGCGCAGGATTTCAGCCTGGTAGGCAGAGGTGTTGAGCGAGAAGGCAAAGACGCCGCAATAGAAGGCGTCGCGGAAGAACCACCACAGTCCGACCATTTCAAGCTGCGGCCGGAACGAGCCAATGCCGTAATAGACCAGATAGGTCTGAACGAGCAGCGGTGTGCCGCGGAAGAAATAGACGTAGCAATAGGCCAGCCCGGACAGGATCCGGTTCTTGGACATGCGGGCGTAAGTGACGGGCAAGGACAGGATTGCGCCGGCAATCATCGAGACTGTCACGAGCGACAGCGTCGTGCCCAATCCCTGCAGATAGGCGGGCGCGTATCTGGCAAAGAATTCGCCGTTCCAGGCGTAGACCAGATAAGCCAGGATGCCGAGGCCGAAGAGGATCCAGAGGCCGACCAGCGCRTAGCCCACAATGCGGGCGCGCGGCCAGCCGCGGGCCTGCGGCGGGGGGCGCTCGACTGCAATGGCTTGGCTGATGCTCATCGCGCCTCCTTCCGCCCCAGCGAGCGCAGGATATAGCCGGTGGCGACCGAGGACAGGATGGCCAGCAGAAGGAAGACCAGCGCCGCGACGCTGTAGAAGAGGAACGAATGCTTGGTGACGCGGGCGGCCACACCAGCATTGCGCAAGGTTTCCGCCAGATTGACCACCGATACCAGCGACGTGTCCTTGAGCAGGATGAGCCAGCAGTTCTCCAGGCCAGGGAAAGCGATGCGCAGCAGCTGCGGCAGGATCACCAGCCGCATCGTCTGCCATTTCGAAAGGCCGATAGCGTAACCGCCCTCATACTGGCCCTTGGGAATGGCGCGAAAGGCAGAAAGGAAGACTTCGCTGGTATAAGAGGAGAAGATCAGCGACAGCACGATCAAGCCGGCGACGAAACTGTTTACGTCGACCGTGGCCGCGGGCCAAAAGAAGCGCACGAGGTGCTGCAGGATGAGCGGCATGCCGAAGAAGAACAGGAACAGTGTGACCAGTTCGGGYAGACCGCGAAAGACCGTGGTGTAAACGTTGGCCGCCAGCCGCAGCGACGGTTCTTCGTGCTGCTTGGCAAAAGCGACGAAGAAGCCGATCACCAGGCCGATCGGCAAGGTGGCGAGCGCCAGCGCAATCGTGACCAGCACACCCGACGCAATGTCGTCACTCCAGCCTTCCGGTCCCCAACTCAGAAGTGTCCAAATGCTTTGGGCTGGCATCGACTAGTCTGGTCTCCGTGACGATCCCGGAATGGAGGAAGGGCGGTGAGTTTCCTCACCGCCCTGAAGGATCAGGACTCGCTGCCGTAGACGTCGAACTTGAAGTATTTATCGTTGATTTCCTTGTACTTTCCGTTTTTGCGGATGGCGTCGATCGCGGAATTCAGCTTGTTGACCAGATCGGTCTCGCCCTTGCGCACGGCAATGCCGGCGCCGGGCCCGAAGATATCCACCGGCTGCGGCGAAGGCTGGCCGAGGATCTTGCAGCAGGCGCCGTCGGGCGAATCCAGCCACTGCTGCAGCACGACGATGTCGTCCTCGATCGCGTCGAGGCGGCCGTTGGCGAGATCGGCCTGCTCCTCGGGGCTGCTCGGATAGCCCTTGATCGTGCTGTCCGTGTAGGTCTTCGAGGCATAGTTGAAATGCGTCGTCGTGGTGGCGACGCCGATGGTCTTGCCGGCAAGGTCAGCCTTGGTCACGCCCTTGAGCGTCGAATCCTTCGGCACGGCGATGGCCGAAGGCGTGTTGTAATATTTGTGCGTGAAGTCGACCTTCTGGGCGCGCTCGGGCGTGATCGACATCGAGGCGACGATGGCGTCGAACTTGCCGGCCTGGAGCGCCGGGATGATGCCGTCCCAGTCCTGGGCGACGAAGGTGCACTTCACCTTCATTTCGTCGCAGAGGGCCTTGGCGATGTCGATGTCGAAGCCAACCAACTGGCCGTCCGAGGTCAGGTTGTTGAAGGGCGGATACGCGCCTTCGGTGCCGATCCTCAGGGTCTTTTCCTGAGCCTGGGCAACGCCGAGTGTCAGCAGCGCGGCCGAAGCGGCAAGCGCGATACGCAGTGCAATACGCATGATAATCCTCTCATATTGTCATGGCCGCTGTCCCGTGCGGCTCTTGGGGGCGGAGCCGTCTTGACCGCCCGCTGCGGCGGATACTCCCACTCTTTCCAAGAAAAAAGCAACTGCAAAACAACCGCAAACGGCAATCGCGGTCTGCCGCAGCGTTAGTTGCCCGGACCGACGAGGCCGGTCGCGCGCTCGATAAAGTCGGCTATCGATTTCGTATCGTCGAGGTCGAAGACCGGCAGGGTTTCGCCTTCGACTTTGAAATCCGCGGCGACGGCGACGATGTTCGGGTCATTGATCGAAAGCGGGGTTCGGTCCTTTGCGTCCAGCCGCCGCGCCTCGATCTTCTTGTGCGCTTCGCGCTTGTAGCCTTCGACCAGCACGATGTCCGAGGGCGCCAGCCGGGACAGGATTTCATCCAGCTTCGGCTCGTCCTCATCGCGAAGTTCATGCATCAGCGCCCAGCGCCGGCCGGACACGACCGCGACTTCCGTGGCGCCGGCCTGCCGGTGGCGAAAGGAGTCCGTTCCCGGCTTGTCGATGTCGAAGTCATGATGGGCATGCTTCACGGTCGACACCGTCCAGCCGCGCCGCACCAGTTCCGCGACCAGCTTCTCGGTCAGTGTCGTCTTGCCGGAATTCTTCCAGCCGGTGATACCGAATATGCGTCTCATGGCTTGAGGCTTTGCAACAGACGTTCGGCCTCTGCAAGATCGTCCGGCGTGTTGATGTTGAAGAACGGGTCGATCCGCTGGCCTTCGGCCTCGATCATCGGAAACTCCACCTGGACAAAACCGTGCCGCTCCATGAAGGCCGAAACCCGGCGGTTGTCCTCGTCGACAAGGAAATGGCGCAGGGCATCGCCGAGGCCAAGCGGCCAAAGGGCAAAGGTCGGATGCCATCTGCCGTTGGAACTGGCAACAGCGATCGCTCCGGGCCGTTCACTGGCTGCAGCGGCCAATCGTTCGACGAGGTCGCGGGGGAAGAACGGCGTGTCGCCCGCCGCGCTCACCAGCGAGCGGCAGGCGGTGTCCGTCGCCGCCCATCCGAGGCCGGTGAGGATGCCGGCCAGCGGGCCGGCATAGCCTTGAACCGTGTCGGCCAGCACCGGAAGGTTTGTGCCCGAAAACCGCGCGGGGTCGCCATTGGCATTGAGCGCCAGCGTGTCGACCTGCGGTTCGAGACGCGCGGCGACATGCTCGATCAGCCTGCCCTTGCCCAGCGGGAGCAGGGGCTTGTCGCCGCCGCCCATCCGGCGCGACTGGCCGCCGGCCAGGATGATGCCTGCAATGCTTTGGTCCATCGGCCTATATGCCGTCCGGCGCCATGTCGGGTCCAGCGCTTTCGGCGGCAGGCTGCCGCCGGCCGACGACGCGTTCGCGGTAGAGCGCATAGAGGCCGGAGCCAATGATGATCACGGCGCCGATGGTCATCGGCAGGTCGGGGATGTCGCCGAAGATGACGAGACCGAGCAGGATCGACCACAGCAATGCCGTGTAGCGGAAGGGCGCGATGAAGGAGATGTCGCCCGAGCGCATCGCCATGATGATGAACTGATAGCCGATGAGAACCAGCACCGCCGCCAGTGCCAGCAGCGCGGTTGCCTTTCCCGTCATCGGCGTCCAGCCGCCCATCGGCGACAGCAGCAGCGCTCCCAGGACCGTCATGGCCAGCGCGGTCGCCGTCGACACCAGCATGGTCGGTATCGCTTGCGGGATCCGCTTGGTGGCGAGGTCGCGCACCGCGCAGCAGGCGACGCTTGTCAGCGCCAGCAGCGAGTAGACGCTGAAGCCTTCGAAGCCCGGCCGCACGATGATCAAGACGCCGGCAAAGCCGACAGCGATGGCGAGCCAGCGACGCCAGCCGACGCCCTCGCCAAACACGAGCGCCGCGCCCATCGTCACCGCCAGCGGCAGCGCCTGCAGCACAGCCGAGACGTTGCCTATCGGCAAATGGGCAAGCGCGATAAGGAACGACACGGTGGCGCCGGCCTCGCCGGCGACGCGCACCGCCACCATGGGCTGCAGCATGGTGCCGGGGCTGGCAAGCGCGCCGCGGTGCCAGGCGAGCAGGCCGACGAAGAGCGAGGCAAAAACACCGCGCACGAGCATGACCTGCGCCATGTTCATCGTTTCGGAAGAGAACTTGGTGATCGCGTCGTTCAAAGTAAAGCCGATCATGGCCACGACCATGAACAGCGCGCCGCGAAGATTGGGTGAGAGTGGCAAGTGCGTTTCCGTCTATTTCGGTTCAAGCCTCTAGCAGTCGAACGCAAGACAGCAACGCCAAAGAAATGGGCCACGGATTTCTCCGCAGCCCACAATATCGACCCCAAGCCATGCCGGACGCCTATTTCGGCGTCAGCGTCTCGGTGCCATTGCCGTTCTGGCCGGCGATGGTCCATAGCCCGTGCAGCGAGCCGTCCTTCTCCACCTTGTAGACGACGAGGCCGATTTCCTTGCCCATCACGTAGCCGGCGGAAAAGGCATTGTCGTTGCGCATGCAGATGCCGTCGGAGGACGAGCCGCCGGTTTCCCAATGGATTGTGCAGGTGGTGTCGCTGGTCAGTGTGATGGTCGCCTCTCCGCCATACTGCGAACCGTCGAAATTGGTGCCGGAGACAGTGTAAGTGCCGCCGATCGACTGGCCGGCGGCCGGCACGGACGCAACCCCAAGCATTGCAAGCGAAAGCAAGAATTTGCGCATGAGAACCCCCTGGATGCGAAAACGCTTGCGAAGGCTAGGCCGGAACGGACCGGTGGTAAATCGGGCCGAAGTCCGCGCGGACGATTTCTTTTGCGCGGCGCCCGCGCGCCTCAAGGGCCGCGCAGGCTGGCGGCGATTGAGCCGGCCAGCGGATCGTATTTCGCCTTGAGCGATGCAGGATATTCGACCCAGACGCTGCGGATGACGCCGTCCTTCCCGAAAAGCCGCCGGTCGTAGAAGACCTTGTCGCCCTTGATGCCGGACAGCACTGCCCAGTTCTTGCCGGTCTTGCTGTAGGTCACCTTGTAGCCTGGCCCGGTGTTCGCCCTTTCGCCGGTGACGAAGCTCTTCGGCGTATCGTTGTCGATGTTGTAGATGCCTGAGCAAGTCAGGCTGGCGCCATCAGTGCTCAGCCATTGTTGCCCGTCGCCATTCTCAGGCTCCGGCAAGCGGTCGCTGAAAATCTCGTCGGGAAAGGTGCAGGCGGTGCCGAAGCGCGCATTGACGTAGGTGAATGGCTTTGCAACCGCCGTTGCCGTGACGACGGCCGGCAACGACGACAAGGCGATCGCCAAAGGCAAGCGCCGGATGAGATGAAGACGCGTCATGATGCCCCCAAAAGTCAGTGACCGGGGCGATCTTGCACCATTGCTCAGAAAAAATCAGCCGCCGGTGACGCTCATATGGCGCGACACCGAGGGACGGCTGGTACGGCGGTCGATGACGAAATCGTGGCCCTTGGGCTTGCGCCCGATCGCCTCGTCGATGGCCTCGCTTACCAGCTCGTTGCTTTCGGACGCGCGCAGCGGCGCTCTCAGGTCGGCGGCGTCCTCCTGGCCGAGGCACATGTAGAGCGTGCCGGTACAGGTCAGCCGCACGCGGTTGCAGCTTTCGCAGAAATTGTGCGTCATCGGCGTGATGAAGCCGAGCCTGCCGCCGGTCTCGGCGACATGGACATAACGGGCAGGGCCGCCAGTCTTGTAGGGGATGTCGGTCAGCGTGAACTGGCGCTCGAGCGAAGCACGCAGCAGCGACAGCGGCAGGTACTGGTCGGTGCGGTCGGCATCGATCTCGCCCATCGGCATGGTCTCGATAACGGTGAGGTCCATGCCACGGCCGTGCGCCCAGCGCAGCATCTCTGGGATTTCGGCGTCGTTGAAGTCGCGCAGCGCCACGGCGTTGAGCTTGACCTTGAGCCCCGCCGCCTGTGYGGCGTCGATGCCTTCCATGACCTTGCCGAAATTGCCCCAGCGGGTGATCTGGCGGAATTTGTCGGCGTCGAGCGTGTCGAGCGAGACGTTGATGCGTTTGACCCCGCAATCGGCGAGCTCGGCGGCAAAGCGCGACAATTGCGAGCCGTTGGTGGTGAGCGTCAGCTCGTCCAGCGCGCCGCTCTCCAGATGCCGCGACAGCTGCCGAACCAGATGCATGATGTTCTTGCGCACCAGCGGCTCGCCGCCGGTCAGCCGGAGCTTCCTCACGCCTTTTTCGATGAAGACGCTGCAAAGCCGGTCGAGTTCCTCGAGCGACAGCAGGTCCTTCTTCGGCAGGAAGGTCATGTCCTCGGCCATGCAATAGGTGCAGCGGAAATCGCAGCGGTCGGTAACCGACACGCGCAGATAGCTGATCGTGCGACCGAAGGGGTCGATCATGTCCATTTGCAAGCGCTTCCCGTGGCCTCAGCGGCGTCGTTATATATGGCTATGTGATACGATCCTGTGCCGCATTCAAGATAGAAGGTCTTGATCTTTGGTAACATTCCCCGACCGACATCGCGTGTCGGCTGCCTTGCATGACCTTTTCGCATTGCGCGAAGCAGCGTAGGGAAGGGTGAACGCTCACAGGAAGAATACATGACGGCGCCGAAGGAACTGAGGGTCTCGAAGGACCGTAAGCTGCTCACCGTGACCTTTCCGGGGCATGACCCGTTCGAACTGCCTGCCGAACTGCTGCGCGTTGCATCGCCTTCGGCCGAGGTGCAGGGCCATTCGCCGGACCAGCGGGTGACCGTGCCCGGCAAGCGCAACGTCGCGATCCTCAAGATCGAGCCGGTCGGCAATTACGCGGTGCGCATCACCTTCGACGATTTCCACGACACCGGCATCTTCACCTGGAACTATCTTCACACGCTCGGCCATGAGAAGGACGAGCGCTGGAAGGCCTATCTCGCCGAGCTTGCAGAGAAGGGCTTGAGCCGCGATCGCTAGCCTGTGCCTGCCCGTTTCACCGCCGGCCGTCGTCAAGGCGTCATGGACATGGAGTAGCGCCGGCAAAATGTCGGGAGGCGAAAGATGTCGCTCATCACATCGGTCGAACAGCTCGAGGCGCTCTACGGGCGGCCCGGCGAGGCCTCGCTGGTCAAGGAACTCGACGATGTCATTCCCGAATATGCCGCCTTCATCGAGGCCTCGCCCTTCGTGGCGCTGGCGACCTGCGGGCCGGAAGGGCTGGACTGCTCGCCGCGCGGCGATCTCGCCGGCTTCGTTCGCCTTGTCGATGAAAAGACGCTGATGATGCCCGACCGGCGCGGCAACAACCGCGCCGATTCGATGAAGAATATCATTCGCGACCCGCGCGTCGGGCTGCTGTTCCTGGTGCCTGGCTCCGGCACGACGCTGCGGGTCAATGGCCGCGCCCATATCACCACCGATGCGGCACTTTGCGCGTCCTTCACCGTCGACGGGAAGCCGGCGCGGTCGGTCACGGTCATCGCCGTCGACACCGTCTATTTCCAGTGCGCCCGCGCCATTGTGCGCTCGGATCTGTGGAATCCGGCAAAGCATGTCGACCCGAAGGCGCTGCCGACGCCGGGCCGGATCCTCGAGATCGCCAGCCGCAAGAATATCGACGGCGAGACTTACGACAGGGAATGGCCGGAGCGGGCCAAAAAGACGATGTGGTAGAGGGGCCGATTTTCCGGTGGGCCGGCCTGCAAACGGCGGGCTCCTGCGCTTCCGGTGTTCACGTACTTTAAGTACGCTCCGCTCCGGTTCTCGGAACCCACCATTTTCGACTCGCCTGACCGAAATCTCAGCACACCTAAGCCGAGTCGCAGCAAACCTGTGCTCAGGCTTCCTTCAGCACCTCGGCGATCTTGCGCATCTGCTCGCCGATCATGTCGCATTGCTCCGGCGTCGACTGACTCATCGCCTTCTCGATCAGCGCCATATGCACCTTCAGCGCCCGCATCAGCAGAGCCTCGCCGGCTTCCGTGAGATTGAGCCGCAGCACCCGCTTGTCCTTCTCATCTCCTTCGCGTCGCAGCAGGCCACGCGCCTCGAGCTGCGGCAACAGCATGGTGACGTTGGAGCGGCCGACCAGCAGCTTGCGGGCCAGGTCGTGCTGCGACATGCCGGGGTGGCGGTAGAGGTTCATCAGCACGTCGAGCTGCGCCGGCTTTAGATCGAGCGGCGCCAGCTTCGTCGCCAGCGTGCGCTCCAGCACATGGCAGGCGCGTGCCACCGCAACCCAGTTGCGAAAGCGCGGATTGTCCCAGGGCAGCTCTTGCGTAATGTTCATGTTTGAACTATTATGTTCATGCTTGAACGAATTGGTGGACGGCCACTATGGCATCATTTGGGTTGAAGATCATCCGGGGCGTATTTGGTGYGGCCGAGCATGTCGCGCCACGTCTCAGCGGCCGCGCGGCGTTCGAATTGTTCTGCCGCACGCCCAACGTCAAGGCCTTGAGCGATGGCGAGCGCCGCGCTGTCGAGCGCGCCGCCGCGTTCATGGCCGAGGCGCGCCATCACAGGCTGAAAACCAGGACGGATTGCGTCGCGCTGCATGAGTTCCGGCCGGAGCCGGGCGAGGGCTATCGCGGCACCGTGCTCGTCATCCATGGCTGGCGCTCGCGCACCGAATATATGCGTGCGCTGATCGAAGGGTTTCGCGGCGCCGGCCACAAGGTCGTCTCGCTCGACCTGCCGGGCCATGGCCATTCGCTCGGCCGGCATCTCAACATGGTGACCGCCGTGGATGCGGCGCGGGTCGCCGGCGAGTGGTTCGGCCCTTTTGCCGCCGTGGTCGGCCATTCCTTCGGCGGCGCGGTCGCCGCCAATGCGGTCGCTGGCTCCGTGAAAGGCATGCCGCCGCTGGCTGCTGAAAAGCTGGTGCTGATCGCGGCGCCGAGCTCGCTGCCGGCGATTTTCGATGACTTCAGCCGCAGGCTCAATGTCGGGCCGCGCTCCCGGGTCGCCATGGCCGACAGGGTGAAACACCTGTCGGGTCGGCCGCTCAGCGAATACACAGGCGACCGCCAGCTCGCCGAGGCGTTGCTGCCGACGCTGGTCATCCACGCGCCGGACGATCGCGAAGTCCATGCCGACCATGCAAAACGATATGCGGAAGCGGGCAGCCATGTTCGCCTGCACTGGGCGGAAGGGCTTGGCCACCGCCGCATCCTTTCCGATAAGGATGTTGTCGCGCACGCTGTGGGCTTCGTGACGGAGCGCGAATCGACGCTGCACTGAGCAGGTAGTCCCGCGACTGAGCCGGAACTGCGAAAATTCAGTCAGTCGGCCTTTTTCTTTTGACCTGGCTCGACCGGTAGACCGGCCGCCTTCCAGGCGGTGTAGCCGCCCAGAATATGCTTTACTGGCGTAAGGCCCATGTCCTGCGCCGTCTTGGTCGCGAGGGCGGAGCGCCAGCCGCCGGCGCAGAAGAAGACGAAGGTCTTTCCCGAGGCGAAGAAAGGCTTGTGGTAGGGGCTCTCGGGGTCGATCCAGAATTCCAGCATGCCGCGCGTCACGTGCTTCGCGCCGGGGATCTTGCCGTCGCGCTCGACTTCGCGGGGATCGCGCAGATCGACAAAGATCGTCTCGTCATCCTCAAGCAGGGACGCCGCTTCCTCAGGCGACACGACTTCGATCTCGGCATTAGCCTCATCGAGAAGCTGACGATAACCCTTTTTCATGGCACATCCTCCCGGCCACGATTTGCGGCCGCTGAAATTTCGATCACAAAGACCAATGTTTGTCACTGACTGATGTTTCACGCCTTGGGTGCAGGCTAATGCCCACACAGCCATGGCCCTTGGTGCTATCATCGCACGGGCAGCCGGCTTGGCTCCGTCGCGACTCGCCAACCACCAAGCCTGTTTCGTCACGGTGCGGCGCTTAACATCGATGGTGGCGCGAATGCTTGATTGTTCTCAAGCAGTTGGAACCGCGAACGCCCTTATCCGTTCCCGACAGGCAAGGAGGTGAAACCGTTCTGCAACACGGCTGCGGAAATTTATAGAAGCTTAACGKAATCGGTGTGAATCGGTATAGTCGCGCCTTACATCCGCCATGCGGTGGGCGAGACCGTCAAACGGCGCGGAACGGGAACCGGTTCAACCGGTRCGGGTGAAGCATGAAAATCCTTGGGAACAAAAAGGYCGTCATGCCGATGGCGATTGCGGCGGTACTTGCCTTCGGGCAGCAGCCGGCGAGCGCGCAAAGCTTGTTCGACATGCTGTTTGGCGGCGGCATTCGGCACAATCCCCAAGGTGAATTTCCGCCGCCGCCGAGGCTGCGCAAGGTGTTGCCAGGCGCCGATGGCGAGGGCGGCGCCAGGATCAACAGCCCGACCTATTACACCTACAAGCCCGACAAGCTTGTGCGCGTCGACTTCAAGTCGCTGCTGCCGGCGCCGCCGCCTGCGACCGCGCAGGACGCCGCCTTTGTGCCATCCGTGACGGCCACTGCCTTCCGCGACGCACTGGCCGGGCTGAGCGACTATGAACTCTTTGCCGAACCTGACATCGCCAAGGCGCTGATCGCCTACTACTCGGCCAATCCGGACTTCATCTGGGTGGACGGCGACGCCCCCAACGGTAGGGCTCAGGATGCCGTGCGGGTGCTCGGCGAGGCGGCCAGCTACGGTCTGACGCCGGCGGACTACGCCGTCGAAGTCCCGGCTGCCACCACTTCAGCCACGCCGGAAGAGCGGAAGAAGGAACTGGTCCGCTTCGAGATGGCGCTTTCGGCGCGTGTGCTGCGCTATGCACATGACGCCCAGAGCGGCCGCGTCGACCCGAACCGCATGACCGGCTATTACGAGTTCCCGGCCAAGCCGCTCGATCTCCAAGCTGTGCTGAAGACGCTRGCGCACACCCAGGAGGTGCGCACCTATCTCGAATCGCGGCACCCGCAGAACCCGGAATACCAGGCGTTGCGCGTCGAATTGGAATCGCTTCAGGCGAGCGAGGAGAACGAGATCGTCGTCGATCCGAAGCTGCTCCTGAAGCCCGGCGAAAGCAGCCCGGAACTGCCTAAGCTACTGACGCTCATCGCTCGCAATCTCGATGACGAGATGGGCGGCGACTATGGCGAGACCCTCGCCAAGCTCGGCACGAGCGAGGTCTACGATCCCGAACTTGTGCCGGTGATCAAGGCGGTGCAGAAACGGGCCGGCATGAAGGGCGACGGCGTCATCGGCCCGCGCACGGTGGCTACGCTCGCCGGCACGTCGAAGGCCGACAAGATCGAGAAGGTCAAGGTCGCGCTTGAAGAGCTGCGCTGGCTTCCCTCCGACCTCGGCAGCCCGCGTGTCTTCATCAACCAGCCGGCTTTCACCGCGAGCTATATCGACAATGGCGAAGAAAAGCTGAAGACACGCGCGGTCATCGGCAAGGTCACCAACCAGACCGCCTTCTTCTACAATCAGATCAAGCAGGTTGATTTCCATCCCTATTGGGGCGTGCCGCAGTCGATCATCGTCAACGAGATGCTGCCGAGGCTGCGCAGCGATCCGGGCTATCTCGACCGCGCCGGCTACGAGGTGACGGATTCCAGCGGCAGGCGAATCCCCTCGGCCGAGGTCGACTGGGGCGCCTACGGCGCCAAAATCCCCTTCAGCGTGCGCCAGCAGCCGAGCGAGGCCAATGCGCTTGGCGAACTGAAGATACTCTTCCCCAACAAGCACGCCATCTACATGCATGACACGCCGCAGAAGTCGTTCTTCGAGCGCGACATGCGCGCGCTGAGCCACGGCTGCATTCGCCTGCAGGATCCGCGCGGCATGGCGGCCGCAGTACTCGGCATCTCCGTCGACGATATCGCGGAGAAGCTGAAGCATGGCCATTCGACCGAAAATGTCACGCGCGTCATCCCGGTCTACGTCGCCTACTTCACCGCTTGGCCGGACATGTCCGGCAAGGTCGAGTATTTCGACGACGTCTATGGTCGCGATGCAAAGCTGATGCAGGCGCTCGACGTCACCGAAGCGGTGCGCGCCCCGTCAATCTGAGCAATGGCGGTTCAGCTTTGATGGTCTCGCTGAGCCGCTGCTGTTTCACGCAATTTCGGACGGGCAACCGCCTCGCGCTTTCTTGCGGTTGCTTCGGATGAGCGCCGGCCGAAGCCGGCGCCGCGCACTGGCGATCTCAGCCGTCAAACACGCGTTGACGCCAATTTCCGGGGAATGGGCCTGGCCGCGCGCCTACTTCGGCTCGCCCGTCACCGGATCGTAGGTGATTTCGACCTTTGCCTTGTCGATCGTGTAATAGGTGACGGTGTAGCCATCGCGGCTCCAGTCGAGTTCCTTCACATAGCGGAAGTCGTTGCGTTTCTCGACCTTGGCGACGATGTCTGAGAGCTTTATGGCATTTTGCGGCGGCACCGCTTGATCGTCCGCCGCGAAAGCCGATCCTCCGAAAAGGAAGAACGCAATACCGCTAGCCAAAACAACAGCGCGCATGACTGTCCCTCAATCTCGTAGGATGGCATGAGTGCGCGGAAAACTCGCATCCCAGCCAGTTGGTTCCGCCACGGGCGGATAACGCCTGCTCCACAGCCGGGCGGCAAGAGTGCTTGCAAGGGTCCGTTCGCAAAACCTGAATTACTCAAAGCCCCGATATTTCAATATGTAATGGGGGTTCTGCGACCTGGTGCTTCAGGTAGCAAACGGCTAACCATGGGTTGGACCCGCGGCGCGTTCCATTGGCCGTTCGTGGTAGAGCTTTCGACCAGACCCTGTTAGACTTCCGCCAACAGGGTGGCAACGGCGCGCCGGGCCTGCCGGGTCGGCAAACGGCGAAGTGTTTTGAGAGCGGAAGTCGCCAGTTCTGGACCGAAAGCAGGGACCGGGGGGTCTACCATGGCTGGACGGAACTACACCCGTCAGCTCGCGACAATCATTTCCATCGACGCCGTGGGCTTTTCGCGGCTGATGGGCATCGACGACGAACTCGCCGTCGCGGCCTTCGAGGAAAGGCGCGACATCATTTCCGACAGCTGTGGCGCCTATGGAGGCCGCACCTTTGGCGTCGCCGGCGACAGCATCATGGCCGAGTTCGGCAACCCGATCGAAGCCTTGCGCGCGGCATTCGATTTCCAGGATCGGATCATGGAGCTCAATGCGTCTGTGGCCGAGGAGATGCGGATGCCGTTTCGAGCCGGAATCAATACCGGCGACGTGATCGTCCGCGAAGGCCGTCTCTATGGCGATGACGTCAACATTGCCGCGCGGCTCCAGGAATTCGCCCCGCATGACGGTCTCGCCATTTCGGAAACCACCTGGCATCACGTGAAGGACAAGACGGCGGCGGTCTTCACCGACCTCGGCGAGTTCATGCTGAAGAACATCGCCCTGCCGGTGCGCGTCCTGATTGCCGGGCGCGGCAGCAACGGCACGGCGGTGACGGCTCCCCTGGCCGCTATCCCCACAGCTGCCGGTAGTTACAAACCCTCTCCCAAGGGACCGCCGGCAATCGCGGTGCTGCCGTTCCACAGCACCGGCAGCGAGCCCGATGTCGGCTACATGGCCGACGGCGTCGCCGAGGACATCATCTACGGCCTTTCCAACACCCGATGGCTTTCGGTGATCGCCAAGGGCTCGAGCTTCCAATTCCGCGACGACAGCCTCGGAACAAGGCTCATCGGCAACGCACTTGGCGCGCGCTATATCGTCAGCGGCACACTGGCGCGCTTCAGCGGGCAGATACGCCTCAACGCTTCGCTCACCGATACGTCAAACGGACGTCTTGTCTGGTCGCAGCGCTTCGACCGCGACCTCGTCGACATTTTCCGCCTGCGCGACCAGATCGGCAGCGAGATCGTCTCGATCCTCGACAAGGAGGTCGACAGGGCCGAGCAGGTGCGGACCTTCCAGGTGCCGTGGGAAAGCCTCGAGACCTGGCAATTGGTGCGGCGCGGGCGCTGGCACATGAACAGGCGCACGCGACGCGACACCGAAATCGCGCTCGAATTCTTCGACAAGGCCTACCAGGAAGATCCGAATTCCAGCGCCGTGCTGAACGAGCTGGCATGGTGGTATTTCTGGCGGGCCTGGCTGCGCTTCGGCGACAGCGACGACCTGGACAAGGTCGAGGCATTCGCGCGCAAGGCACTCCTGATGGATAGCCTAGACGCGCGCCCGCACGCCTATCTCGGCGTGGCCGACATCATGCGCGGCCAGCCGGCATCGGCGGCCGAGCACCTCGCCGAAGCGATCCATATCAATCCGAGCTTTGCCTTCGCCCGCTCTGCGATGGGCAGCGCGCGCCTGCTGCTCGGCGATGCCGCCGGCGCGATTCCGTTCTTCCTGGATACCGAGCGGCTGAGCCCGTTCGACCTCTACCGCTTCCACAATCTCGGGGAATTGGCCGCGGCCTACTGCTTCGTCGAGGACTGGCCGGCGGCCATTGCCGTCGCCGAGCGCTCGCTCAACCTTTCGCCCGGCTACTTCTATGCCCGGTTCCTGAAAATCGGCGCCTTGATGCGGAGCGGCCGCCGGGATGAGGCCGCGCGGGAACTTGCCATCTTCGCGACCAGGCATCCGGATTTTTCCGAGCAGAGGATTCGCTGGATACCGTTCGTCGACGCTGCGAAGAATAATTTCCTGATCGCCAATTTCGATCAAGCCAAGTCGATTGCATGATCGCCGGCGCCGAGGGCAGACGACTGTGATGGAATTCACATACGCCGGACCCAGGCGAACCTAGGCCATGAGGTTGCCGGCATCTCAATGACGTGGACCGCCGGGGGGCTCGAGCGCGCATGTTCAAACTGAAATATTTCTCTGCTGTGCGGGCAGCTCAGAGGGCCCAGCGTCCGGTCATCGAAATGCCGCCGTTCGACATCAACCGGCTTCGGTCCAAGGGCCTTGCTTCGCGCATCGCCGGTTTCTTTCTCAGCGACCCGCGCTGGCTGTTGGCGCTGCTGCGCCGCTTCTGGCCAAACCTTGCCTTCGGCAATTTCCTGCTCGTCACAAAGGGCATCGACGTGCGCGACATATTGGAGCGCGGCGACGAATTCGAAACGCCCTACGGACCGGAAATGGCGGAGCTGGCAAGGGGATCGAACTTCATTCTCGGCATGCAGGATGGTGCCGCCTATCGGCAAATGAAGTCGGCTGTGCTGAGCGCGTTTCCCCCAGCCGAAGTCGAGGCCGCCGTCAGGCCGGTCGCCGAGCGCCATTCGCGCGAGATCATGACCCGCGCCAGCCCCGGCTTCGACGCCATCGCCGGGCTGATGAAGATCGTGCCGGTGCGCATCTGCCGCGACTATTTCGGCCTCGAGATCGACGATGAAACCGAGTTCGCCGATTGGTCGATTGCGCTCAGCGCGCTGTTCTTTTCCGATCCGACCGCCAGCCCCACCACGCGCCAGCTCGCCGTCGTCGGCGGCGATCGCCTGATCAAGACCATCGATCGTTCCATCGCCGGGATCAGGGACAGGGCAGGGAAGGACGGGCGGCCGCTGGCGCGCCTCGTCGCGCTCATGGATCAGGGACGGCTGTCGCTGCCCGACATTCATTCCATCATGCTTGGCATGATCGCGGGCTTTGTCCCGACCAATGTGCTTGCCGGCGGCAATTGTCTGGAGGTGATCCTGTCGCGCGCCGATGCGCGGCAGGCCGTCGACGCGGCGCTTGCCGAAAACAGCGTCGAAAAGCTCGACCGGGCGATACTCGAAGCGATGCGCTTCAAGCCGATCTGGGTCGGCCCGTGGCGCTACGCGGCGCGCGATGCGGTGATCGGCAAGGGCACGCGCCGCGAGCGTCGGGTAAAAGCCGGAACAGTCGTGATGCCGGCGACGCTGTCGGCCATGTTCGATCCGGAAATCGTGCAGCGGCCAAACGAGTTCGATACTTCTCGGCCCCACCGCGACTACATGGTTTTCGGCCACGGCATTCATCTCTGCATCGGCGCCGAGATCGCCCGCATACAGATCGGAGAATGCGTTCGCGCCCTGTTCAGCAAGCCGAAGCTCAACCGCGCCCGGGGCAGGGCGGGCAAATTGGCCTATGTCGGCGCCTATCCGGCGAACCTCAAGGTCGATTTCGAGCCTTCGCCGCTTTGCCGCACGGTCGACCAGTCCATGGTCACCGTAGTTTGTCCGATCAGGCGCTCGGTGCCGCTGGATGCCGTGCGCGACAAGGTTGGCGCCCTCGGCAATCCGGCGATCCACGAGGTGGCCGGCGCGCTCGACAAGGCAGGCACGATTCACTTCACGAGCCTTGCCGTCGCAGCAACCGGCAGGGACGAGAAATCGGGCATCGAGACCGGGGCGCTGGTGTTCGAAATTTCCGGCGACGGCAGCACCGACGATGTCATTGGCACCGTCACGCAAGCCCTTGGCCACCGGCTGAGGCCGATCTTCAGGGACGCGTGCGGTCTGGCGGATGGCGGCTCGCTGGATGATTTCCTGAAGAAGCATCACATCGATATATCGCCGTCCTTCGGCAGCACGGCGGGGCTGGTCTTTTCAGGCACGCCGGGCCATTCCGTGCGCCGCATCCTGGCAGAGGCCAAGCTTGCCGACAGCGTGCGCGAGATTGTCGAAACGCCGCGGGCAGGCACCGGCAATGCGCTTGCGGTGCTGACCGAGGCGCGGCGGCATGTGCAATGCCTCGGACAGTTCGGCTGGGCCTTTGAGCCGGCCGAGAGCCTGCTGGAGCGGCCGCCGGGCCGCTGGTGGCAGGCCTTGACGACGACGCTGCTTGCGCCRGCAGTGCTGGCCACCGTCGCGATCGTCGTCCTTGCCTGCTGGCGCATGACCTATGTGCTGGTGTTCGGAAACCCGCACGGCATCACCTTCACCAACATCGCCATAGCCGGCACCGCGCTTCTGCTGGCAGTGCTGGGGCTGCTGGCCACTGCCTTGGTGCTTATGGGCTTGTGCTTCCTCGCCCTGCGGCGGCTGGAGGACAAGGACCGGCCGCAGAGCACGCCGGTCGATATCGGTGCCTTGGACAAGATCCTCGCCAACGAGGACCATGCAGCGCAGAATCATCTCACCGCGATCTCGACGATGAAGTTCGGCATCTTGCGGCGGCTGGCGTTGAGATTTTCCTTCTACCTGATTTCGATATCGGCGCAGAAAGTGTTCCGGCCGGGCTTCCTAGCCAACATCAGCACCATTCACTTCGCGCGCTGGGTGCTGCTGCCGGGCACCGACAGGCTCGTGTTCTTCTCCAATTACGGCGGCAGCTGGGAAAGCTATCTGGAGGACTTCATCGCCAAGGCCTCCGCTGGCCTGACCGGCGTTTGGAGCAACACGGAAGGTTATCCGCGCACGCGCTGGCTGTTCCTCGACGGTGCGCGCGACGGCGACCGTTTCAAGCGCTGGGCGCGGCGCCAGCAGGTGCCGACGCTGTTCTGGTATTCGGCCTATCCCCATCTCAACACCACGCGCATCCGCATCAATTCCAGGATAAGGCGCGGCATTGCCTCGGCGACCGGTAACGAGGCGCGCGACTGGGTGAGCCTGTTCGGCTCGTTGCCGCGGCCGCAGGCGAGGGCGGAGGAAGCGGTCGGCCGCGAGCCTGCCCCTTCGCCTATTGAGGAACTGGAGTCAGGCGAGATCCAGTCCATCTTCTTCGGTCCGTTCGGCGCACTCGGCCACGCGCATATGCTGGCGATCCGGGTGCCGGAAGACCTGCCGGCAATCGAGCGGAGAGCGTGGCTGGACTTCGTCATCGAGAAGGCGAGCTTTGGCGACGGTGTGCCCGTCGGACGGGCCATGACGGTGGCCTTCGGTCCCGACGGCCTTCGCCGTCTCGGGCTTAGGGGCGGYGTCGACGACGATCCGCTGGACACGTTTCCAGCCGCCTTTCGCCACGGCATGGGCAATCCGCAGCGCAGCCGCATCCTTGACGACAGCGGCCCGGACGCGCCCGACAAGTGGCAGTGGGGCTCCGCCAGGACGCCGGTCGACGCGGTTGTCATCTGCTACGCCGAGAAGCCGGCCGTGCTTAAGGCCGAGATCACGGCCGCGAAGCGGAAGACGACTGGCGCCGGGATGAAAATCGTCGCCGAGTTGCCGCTTGTCGTGAACCGCGAGCCGAAGACGGACGGCGCGAAACCCCAGCAAAACGGCAGGTCGGAGCGTCAGCGTGCCTATGAGCATTTCGGCTTCGCCGACGGTATCTCGCAACCGATCGTCAAGGGCACGTCGCGCGCCAACAAGGGGGCGGCTTCCATGCATCTGGTGGCGCCCGGCGAGTTCCTGTTCGGCTATCGCGACGAGCACGGCTTCTATCCGGCCTCGCCCTCCGTCCAGGCAGCGCAGGACCGCGCCGGCATCCTGTCGCAGGTGCGGCGGAACCGGCAGATTCCCGGCCAGCCTCCGCCGCCGCGCGACTTTGGCCGCAACGGCTCCTTCCTGGTCGTGCGCCAGTTCGAGCAGCATGTCGAACTGTTCAGCGACTACTGCAAGCACGCTGCCGCGCGGGCCGCGCAGGAGACCGGTGACGACACAGTCACGCCCCGCTGGGTGGCCGCCAAGATGCTTGGACGCTGGCAGGACGGCAGCTCGCTGGTGCGTAACCCCGACGGACGGCCGGGCCGCGGTGCCGACAATGATTTCGCGCTCGGCGCGGAGGACCCGCAGGGGCATCGCTGTCCGCTCGGCTCGCACATACGCCGCTCGAATCCGCGCGATTCGCTTGGCGAAGATCGCGAGACGCAGATCAGGATCGGCAAGCGCCATCGCATCCTGCGCGTCGGCCGCACCTATGAGAAGAAGGGCCGGGACGGCAAGGCAGAGAAGGGCCTCCTCTTCATGTGCCTCAACGCCGACATCGAGCGTCAGTATGAGTTCATCCAGCAGACCTGGGTTTCGTCGAACTCGTTCCAGGGCCTTGTCGGCGAAAAGGATCCGACGATCGGCGCGCGCGACGGCGGCGGCCGGTTCTCGATCCCGTCATGGGAAAAGGTCACGGTGCTTAAGGATATGCCGCAATTCGTCACTACCAAGGGCGGCGGCTACTTCTTCATGCCGAGCCGGTCCGCGCTGCGCTACCTGATCTCGCGGCTCTGATTCGGGTCAAAATAGCTTAGAGCGGTTCACCGGGTCACGGAAACGCAGAACCGCTCTATCCCTTTGTTTTGACGCAATTCCGAACGGAAAACCGTTTCACATTTTTCCTGGAATTGCTTCAGTCGTCATCCTGCGATGCGGCGATCTGGTTGAGCGCTGCGGCATTAGTGATACGCAGCCCGCCGCGCTTGATGGCGATCATCTGCCGGTTGCGCCAGTCGTTGAGCGTCTTGTTGACCGATTCGCGCGTCGCGCCGAGGAACTCGCCGAGCTCCGACTGCGAAATCGGAATCCAGCCGGCCGGGTCTGCCATGACGCTGCTGAGGAACACTAGCCGCTTCGCCAGCCGGGCCTCGATGCCGAAGAAGGCCTGGTCGCCTAGTTCGCCGCTGACCCAGCGCAGCCGCGCGCACAGAAGCTCGATCATTGCGCGCGCCAGAGGCGGATTTTTTTCAATGCGATCAAAGAGTTGCGTTCGGTTGAGCGAAACCAGCTCGCATGCGGTGAGACAGATCGCGGTTGCGGTGCGAGGGCGTCCGTCCAAGGCACCGATCTCTCCGATGAGGCTGCGCGAGAGCTCGATATTGGCCACCAGCTTCTGGCCGCCCGGCGAATAGAGCGATATTTCGACAGTGCCGCTCATCACGCCATAAATGCGGTCGGACGCATCCTCCTGGACGAACAAATGCTGACCGGCCGCGTAGCGCTCGACCTTGCAGCCGCCGAACAGCAGGTCGAACTGACGCGGATCGATCCGCGCCAGACGCGGCAGGGCGCTCCTGTCGTCTGCGCTGACTGTGGACATGATGCGATTCCGCCTCTCGTTGAGCGGAAATTGTAGGCCAAGTGCATGCTCGATCAAAGCTTCGTCTCCATCGGCGACGGCCGCCACCGGGACCCACGCTTTTCGGCGGTGGTCGGGTGCAACCAGCTTCGTTCCGCGCAACTTAGCCAGCATTGTCTTGACTGAACCGGTGGCGGGAGCGCCGCTCGATCTGAAACGCCGTCCGCGCACGTGGGTGGGAGGTGGCCAACGCGCGCGGACAGCAAACCTGAAAATGTCTAGGTGATCGAAATTTGCTGCGAGGAACGGCCGGGCTTTCAGGCCTGGAAGCCGTTTCGAACCTGCTCGACAAAGCACAAGCCAGTGCACCACCCCAATGCAACACGTATGCGCGAAGCTCGCGCGGCGTATGTGAAGACGATCACAGAAGCGTGCGTCGGCCGGCGCGATAGCTGGTCGACCGACAAGGGTTGGGAAACGTGCGCGGCGCGTCGCTTGACGCTATTCGCCGCAGTGGAATGGTTTGGCAGCCCATCGACGTCGGCACGACACGGGCGCGTCTCATCACAATCCGGCATCAGATCGATTGCGGAAGTCGAAAAACCGCTCTATTGAGCATTCGGCTGATTGAGGGCGGCCATCCTTTTCATTTGTGGATCGCCCCATGCCCGACGAACTCGTTCGCATCATCGCATTTCTTGCCGTGGCAATAGCCCTGCTGCTTGCCGGGGTTCATTTCCATCACGGCAACATCCTGGCCACGCTCTATTTCATGACCGGCGCCATACTGGTGACGGCGGTGACGCATCTGAGCGTGCGCAGAGGGCTGATCTGAAGAGCCGCGTCGAGCGCCACCGCTCTGCTGGTAAAAGATACAGGGAATTCCGCGGCCTGATCATCCAACACACTCATGGTGTCGGATGGTGGGCGATGCAGGGATTGAACCTGCGACCCCACCCGTGTGAAGGGTGTGCTCTCCCGCTGAGCTAATCGCCCGCTCGCTGCCCGAAGGCCGAAGCGAGYCGCGATATAAGGGAGGCAGGTGTGCGAAGTCAAGGCAATGTRCCGGGGTTATCCTGCGGATTGGTTTCGCGACATCTTGCCGGTTCGATCTGGACCCCGCTCAGCGCGCCGCAGCAATCAGCCGTTCGGCCAGTTCCGGCGTCAGCGTGTCGAAATGTGAGATCACCAGTGTCGGCTCGAACTCGCGCACATGGCGGTCCGTGTAGCCGAAATCGACCGCAACCACCGGAATGCCGGCGGCCTTGGCGGTATCGATGTCGGTCTGCGAATCGCCAACCATCAAAGCATTGTGGGGATCGCCGCCGGCCAGCTTGATCGTCTCGGTGAGGTGGCGCGGGTCGGGCTTGCGGAAGGCGAAGGTGTCCTGGCCGCAGATCGCCGCGAAATAGTCGGCCATACCGAGCGCCCCGATCAGAGCCACGGAATTGGCCTCGTATTTGTTGGTGCAGACCGCCATCAGGTAGCCGGCCGCCTGAAAGCGGTCGAGCGCGGCGATGACGCCGGGGTAGGGGCGCGACTTTCCGGGAATGTTCAGCGTGTAATGGTCGAGGAAGAGTTTCAGCAGCCGATCGTGCTCTTCGGCCATCAGCGACCTGTTCTGTGCAGCATGCGCGCGTTCGATCATGACGCGGCCGCCGTGGCCGACGAAGCGCCTGAAACCCGCTTCGTCGACCGCCGCCAACTCGCCGGCCGCCAGGCTGTGGTTGAGGCTGTCCAGCAGATCCGGTGCGGTATCGATGATTGTCCCGTCGAGGTCGAACACGATGATCGGTCGGGTCATGGCCAGTCCTGCAGCGGTTGAAACGCCGCAGCCGATACAAGCTGCGCGGTGGGCAAGCAAGCCGCCTCTATCGGTCCACAGGCAGAGCCTTTGACGGGACAGGCAAAAATGCTAGGAGGCGCGCCAAACCAGCGAAATCGGGGCAATGGCGGCATGGACGCAACGCAGTTGAAGGTCGAGGCCGCACGCGCGGCCCTTGCCCACGTAAGTGACGGCATGCGGCTCGGCATCGGCACCGGCACGACCGCCGACGAGTTCGTCCRGCTTCTCGCTGAAAGGGTGGCGACCGGGCTTACCGTCATCGGCGTGCCCACATCCGAGCGCACCGCGGCACTCTGCCGCGAGCTCGGCGTGCCGCTGTCGACGCTCGAGGAAACGCCCGAGCTGGACCTCACCATCGACGGCGCCGACGAGATCGACCCTTCGCTGACCCTGATCAAGGGCGGCGGCGGGGCGCTGCTGCGTGAAAAGATCGTTGCGGCGGCGTCGCAGCGCATGATCGTCATTGCCGACCAATCCAAGATGGTCGACACGCTGGGCCGGTTTCCGCTGCCGATCGAGGTCAACAAGTTCGGCCTACGCGCCACCGAGATCGCGGTCGCCGCGGCCGCGGCAGGCCTCGGCCTTTCCGGCCCGGTGACATTGAGGATGACGGGGAGCCAGCCTTTTGTTACAGACGGCGGCCACTTTATCCTCGATGCATCTTTTGGCCGCATTCCGGATACAAGAGCGCTTTCGAATGCTCTCTTCGCCATTCCAGGCGTTGTCGAGCACGGTCTATTCATCGGRCTGGCGTCAACGGCCATCATCGCCGGCGGCGACGGCATCCAAACCGTCCATGCCGCCCGAAAACCAGGGAGTTCTATCGACCATGATGTTGCATAAACGGGTTCGCCGCCTTTCGACACTTCTGGYGGCCTCAGTCGTCCTTGCCCTATCTTCACCGGCGTTTTCGCAGGATATAAGCGAATCGCACCTCAAGGCCGCGCGCGCAGCGGTGGCGGCGATCCACGCCACGGACCCGTTCGACAATATCCTGCCGCAGGCGGCGGCCGCGCTTGAGAACCAGCTGATCCAGAAGAACCCCGACATGCAGGAGCTGATCGRCAAGACGGTGACCGAGAAGGCCATGGGCCTGGCGGCACGCCGCGCCGACCTCGAGAAGGAGGCCGCTCTTGCCTACGCCAAGGTGTTCTCCGAGAAGGAACTCAACGACATCGCCACGTTCTACAGTTCCGATTCCGGCAAGAAGCTGCTGGACAGCGGTCCGGCGGTCACGCGCGACCTGGTGAAGGCTGCCGACATCTGGCAGAACGGCGTCGCCCGAGACCTCGCCCAGCAGGTCGGCGAGACGCTCGCCGCCGCGGCCAAGGCCACTGCTCCGGCGAAGCCGGCTCCTGCGACGGATGCCAAGGCTCCCGACAACTCCGACAATTCTGCCCCGGCCGACGACCAGGCACCTGCCGACAACTCGGCACCGGCTGACGATTCGCAGAACTGATCCGCGTCAATCAGGCTGACGCGCGCTGGACCAGAAAAGCCCGGGTTTCCCGGGCTTTTCTTTTAGCGCTTGGCAGCCTACCTCTGGCGGGATGCCCATCTTATCGCAGGAGCCTTCCAAATGGCCGCTTACGACTATGATCTTTTCGTCATCGGCGGCGGTTCCGGCGGAGTGAGGGCGGCCCGTGTGGCGGCGTCCCTCGGCAAGCGCGTCGCCATCGCCGAAGAGTATCGTTATGGTGGCACCTGCGTCATCCGCGGCTGCGTGCCGAAAAAACTCTATGTCTATGCTTCGCAGTTTCCCGAGCATTTTGCCGACGCAGCCGGCTACGGCTGGACTGTGCCGGAGGTGAGCTTCGACTGGCCGACGCTAGTTGCCAACAAGGACAAGGAGATCGCCAGGCTGGAGGCGATCTACAAGAAGAACGTCGCGGGCGCCGGCGGCGAGACTTTCCATTCGCGCGCCGTGCTGGTCGACCGGCATTCCATTTACCTGGTTGCCGAAGACCGCACCGTCAGCGCCGACCAGATCCTGATCGCCACGGGCGGCAGGCCTGCCCCGCATCCGGCGCTTTCCGGCCACGAGCATTGCATCTTTTCAAACGAAGCGTTCGATCTGAAGGAATTGCCGAAGGCGATGATGATCGAAGGCGGCGGTTACATCGCCGTCGAATTCGCCAATATTTTCCATGGGCTCGGCGTCGAAACCACACTGGTCTACCGCGGCCGGGAGATTCTGTCGCGGTTCGACATGGACCTTCGCCGCTCGCTGCACGAGACCATGGAGAAGAAGGGGATCAGGATCCTCACCCACTCGGTCTCCGAAAAGGTGAGCAAGAACCCGCAGGGCAGGCTGGACGTTCTGCTTTCCGGCGGCCAGACGCTGACGGTCGACCAGGTGATGCTGGCGATAGGCCGCATTCCCAACACCGAGAATATGGGGCTCGAAGGCGTCGGCGTGGAACTCGGCAAGACGGGCGCGATCGTGGTCGATGAATATTCCCGCACCAACATCGACAACATCTGGGCGATCGGCGACGTCACACATCGCGTGCAACTGACGCCGGTGGCCATCCACGAGGCGATGTGCTTCGTCGAGACGGCGTTCAAGGGCAATCCGACGGCGGTGGACCACGACACGATTCCGACAGCCGTGTTTTCACAGCCTGAAATCGGCACTGTCGGCCTGTCCGAGGATGAGGCGGTCAAGCGCTTCCCGGACATCGAGGTCTACCGTGCCTCCTTCCGCCCGATGCGGCATACGCTGTCGGGCCGCGACGAGAAGATGCTGATGAAACTTGTGGTCGACAGTGCATCGCGGAGGGTGCTGGGCGCCCATATTCTCGGACCGGACGCGGGCGAGATGGCGCAGCTTCTCGGCATTCCGCTGAAAGCCGGGCTCACCAAGGACGCCTTCGACCGCACGATGGCCGTGCACCCGACCGCCGCGGAGGAACTCGTCACCATGTACAAGCCGACCTACCGTGTGAAGAACGGCGAGCGCATCTAAACCCACTCCTCGGTGTAGACCGTGCTGATGCGCGGGCCTGCGGCACGTGGCGCTGGGGCGGCGTCCATGGCCATTCGTGATTCGCGGACCCGTCGGTAGATCTAACGGTGGCACTGACCAAAGCGGCAATCGCCGGCGTGGCCGGAGCATTCCCGGACGCGAAGCGCGACGCGATTTACGGTACGGTGGAGGCCGCCGCCGGCGGAGCCGGCGACGGTGAATGACGATGCGGCTAAAGCAGCGTGCCGCGGAGGATGACCAACGCTACCGAGAAGTAGATCACCAGCCCTGTGACGTCGACCAGCGTCGCCACGAACGGCGCCGATGCGCTCGCCGGGTCGAAGCCGATGCGCTTCAGCGCGAAAGGCAGCATCGATCCCGACAGCGAGCCGAAGGTGACGATGCCGATCAGCGCCGCGCCCACGGTTGCCGCGATCAGCACCCAGTGCTGGCCGTAGTCGTAGAGGCCGAGATACTGCCAGAGCGCAATGCGGCAGATGCCCACGATGCCGAGGATCGAGCCGAGAGCCAGTCCGGTCGGAAGCTCGCGCAGCGCTACCCGCCACCAGTCGCGAAGACCGATCTCGCGCAACGCCAGCGCGCGGATGACCAGCGAGGTCGCCTGCGAGCCCGAATTGCCGCCGGAGCTCATGATCAGCGGGATGAAGAGGGTGAGCACGATCGCCTTCTCCAGTTCGCCTTCGTAGCTCTGCATGGCGTTGGCCGTCAGCATCTCGCTAAGGAACAGCGCGCAGAGCCAGCCGGCCCGCTTCTGGATCATGGCGAGGAAGCCCATCTTCATGTAGGGCTCGTCCAGGGCCTCCATACCGCCGAAACGGTGCACGTCCTCGGTCGTTTCCTCGACCATCGTGTCGATGATGTCGTCGACCGTGACGATGCCGAGGATCCTGCCATGATCCACAACCGGCAAGGCAAGAAGATCGTATTTGGAGATCATTTGCGCGAGCGTTTCGCGATCCGTGAGCGGGGTGACCGTCACCGGCATGCGATCCGGCGCCACCGACAGAATCGAATCCTCCGGCTCCCCGGTGATCAGGCGGCGCAGCCCCGTTGAGCGCAGCAGCTGCTGCGTTTCCGGATCGACTATGTAGATGGCATAGATCGTCTCGCGTGTCCGCTCGACCTTGCGGATGTAATCGAGTGTGCGGCCGACCGTCCAGTCGGGCGGCACGCTGACGAACTCCGTCGTCATGATCGAAGCGGCGCTGCCTTCCGGATAGCCGAGGATGGAAAGCAGCGTTGCGCGCAGCGGCGGCGCAAGCGTGGCGAGCAGCTCGGAACGCGCCGGCTCGTCGAGCTCGCGCAGAATATCTGCCGCGCGGTCGACCGACATGGCGGTCAGCAGCTTGCTTGCCTTGTCGCGCGGCAGGGCTTCGGCGAGCTCCGGGGCGCTTTCGAGTTCCGGCTGGTCGAAGATATCGACCAGCCGTTCGAACGGCACCGCGCAGAGCAACTCGATGGCTGTCTCACGCGATTCGCGGTTGAGGGCTTCGACCACGTCGGCGACGTGGTCGTTGGCAAGAACACGGGCGACGGCGATGGCTTCGTCGTCCAAAACGTGTGCGACTTCGTTCATGGCTCACTCCTTGCCGTCCGGCAGGACGTGAGCCGTCAGGTCACGTCAAGGCGGACGGCGGTTGCGTTCGACTGTGACTGTCGCCAGGCATGGCGGGTTGACCTTTCTGCTCGCGGGTTCGAGTTGAAGTTCGCGAGCGGGCGCAACATAGGAGCGCCTTTTGCCGAGTCAATCGCGAAGAGCGCGGAATCGGGTGAGGAAACGCCGGATCGCGCGACTGTGATCGGTCGCACCGGCCCGGCGGCCGTTCAAAGGTCTGGCAAGACTGCTATTTCTGCTTCAGCCGCCGCGAGAAGCGCAGCCATTTGTCCTCCGTTGGCCGAGGCTGGGCGAGGATGGTCGTAAGCTCGCGCGGCAGGGTGGGGACCAGCGGCTTCTTGGTCGCGACGCCGTCGGTGATTGAGACGACGCTGTGATAAAATTCCTCGCCGGAAAGGGACCGTGGCGGCACGGCCTCGTGCATCACGCTGATCACCGTGACATCGGGGCAGTTGGCCTTGATCGCCTCGTGGAAGGCGATCTTGCCTTCGGGGTCGAGCGCGCCGGTCGCTTCGTCGAGGAACAGCAGCCCCGGCTGCTGCAGGATGATGCGGGCGACCACCAGCTTCTGCTTCTGGCCGCCGGACAGGACCTGATCCCAGATCTTGCCCTCGCGGCTCTCCTCGGCCAGGTGCTCGATGAATTCGCCGAGGCCCGCTTTGTGCAGGGCCGCCGCCACCTGCATGTCGCCGTGATCGCTTTCCGAGCCGGGCAGGCAGACGAGCTGTTTCAGCGAGACCTGCTGCAGCTTGACCTCCTGGGCCGCATAGAAGCTCGTCACCCCCTCCGGGAACACGATGGTGCCGCGGCCATAGGGCCACAGGCCGTTGATCGCCTTGATCAGCGAGGTCTTGCCGCAACCGGACTCGCCCTTGAGGAACGTCCACTCGCCGCGCCGGAAGCGCAGATTGGCGGCGCTGAGGAAGGGCGTTGCGTCCTCGCCCTGATGCGCCAGCTCGAGCTTCTGGATGGTCAGGCCGAACACTGGGTTCTGGGTGGCGAAGCTGAAGTCCGAACGGCCGGTCTGGCGGTAGAACTCCTGCGGATGCTGGACGTTCTCGATGGCGTTGGCGAGTTCGGTCACGCGCTGGCTGTTGGCCCTCAGCGTCGCAATCGCCGGCATCACATGGATGAACCACGAGCACTGGCTGATCAACTGGGCGACCATTTCGGAGCCGGTTATGTAGCCCTTGAGGTCGAAGCCGTTGTGGATGAACGGGACGAGGCCGGGTCCGTAGGCAACAATACGGGCGCCGATGAAATTGTAGATCAGCTCGAACGACATGTAGCTGGTGTTGACGACGTTCAGTCGCCCCCAGGTCTTGTCGATGTCGACATAAAGCCGGTCGTGCATGGCCATCTGCACATCCTCGCCATGCGAGGCGGCGACGTGGAAGCTGCGGCGCAGGAACGTCGTCAGTTCGCCGCGATAGCTGCCCTCGGCCTGCTGCATGCGTATGTTGAGACGTTCGAGCAGGCCACCGAGCTTGACCGCGATCCAGGTGTTGAGGGGCACATAGGTGGCGACGGCCAGGAAGGCGAGCACAGCGCTGCCGTAGCTGCCGAGAAACTCCAGCCCTTTGACCTCGACCGAGGCCCCGATCAAATTCTCGCCGACGAAATAGAGCGAGGTCGCGACACCCAGCACGCCCATAGCAAGACCGATGGCGCCGCCGGTCATGTCCTTGATCGATTCCTGGATCCGCTGGTCGATGTTGTCGGGAGCGACGATGCCGCCGGCCGCCGAACCGTGCTGGGCATGGAAATGGGTATGGTTGCCGTCGAGCAGCGCCTGGTTGAACTGGCTGTTCAGCCATCCGCGCCATTTGCGATGCAAGGTCGCGGAGACCAGATTGCGCACGCCGGTGAAGCCGGCATCCTTGAGCACGACCAGCAGCATCAATATGCCGGCATTGGTCAGAAGCGACTGCAGCGGGTTGGTGTTGGCCGCGTCGTGGAAGAAGGCGATCGAGTTCACCAACTCACCCGAGGCCATGGCAAACCATACGCCCGCCTTGCTGGAGAGTGCTGTAAGCAGTGCGATGACCAGGGTGAGGGTCCAGGCTTCCTTCCAGCGGTCGGAGAACCAGTAGGCTCGCATCAGCCCCCAGAAAGTGCGCATTGACGATACCGGCGTCAGGGGCGAGGGCTTTGCCGCCTCGCTAGCTAGTTTTGCCGGTACTGTACGTCGTGGTCTGCCGACCCGAATCACGATCCCGCCCAAACCTTTCTTAGTTTGTTACACAGAGTAACACCAATTGATCATTTTCTGTTAATTTTTCTGCCCCCTGAACGTGCATCTGGCTGCCCATAGTGGCATGGGGGCAACAGGACGGAATCGTCAGAAAGCTCCTTCTGGCGCGATTTTCTGTGTTATTTCAGTGCGTTGAAGGCAGCGCCTAGCGGTAGCGCTGAGTTTCCCCTAGGGAAACTAAAAACACAGTTTTGTGAACGAAAATACCGTGCCGGTCGGCCGGTTTCGCTGACGCGCGGTCACGAAATATGGCGAAATGGGCCGTCCTTGACGTCTTCCGGCTTGCCCGAATCGCCACCTGCAGAGCCTGCGAACTGTCCGGAAATGATTCTTGTCGGCGAGGTTCTCTTTGTCGATCGCCAGCTGGGCGGCTAGCCTGCCGTTTCCAGCTCACCGCGTGTCTTGGCCTGGGCGACCTGGCGAATGGCGTCGGCAAGCGTGTCGACATCCTGCGCGCCCATGACGGCATATTTGCCTTCGAGCAGGAAGCAGGGCACGCCGGTGATGCCCATGCGCGAGGCGGTGGCGATCTCGTTGCGTACGGCGTCGACATCGGCGTCCGTCGGCAGCAGCGTCTCGACCACCGAAGCATCCATGCCGGCCTCACGCGCGGCATCGACCAGCACCGGATGGTCGCCGAGATTGGCGCCTTCCTCGAAATTCAGCTGGAACAGGCGGCGCACCAGCCGGTTCTGCACGTCCTCGCTGGCGGCGCCCGCCCAAYGGATGAGGCGGTGAGCGTCCAGCGTGTTGGGGGCGACCTTGATRGCGCCGAAAGCGAAGCGGATGCCTTCCGCTTCGCCCAGCGGTTCGATGCGCGCATGGATCTGGCGGATGCGCTCCTCGCTGCCGAATTTGCCCAGCATGTATTGGCGGCGATCCACGCCTGCTCGCGGAATGGTCGGATCGAGCTGGAAAGGCCGCCAGCGCACATGCACGCCGATGTCGCCGACAGCGGCGATCGCCTTGTCCAAGCGTTTCTGGCCGATGAAGCACCATGGGCACACGACATCGGACACCACATCGACGGTGATGGAGTTCTCGGCGCTCATGGTCGTCTCCTTGCCGGTTGGACGGAGAGGTCGGTCAATTGGGCTTCCGCCACCAGGCAGGCAGCTGATAGCCGAATATGGGGGTCTTTTGCGGATGTTCCAGATAGTTCCAGTAGGCGAGCCACTGCTGGGTGTTGTATTGCATCGGCACCATGTAGTTGCCGGAAATCAGCAGCCGGTCCAGCACGCGCACCGCGGCGACATAGTCTTCCTTGGTGCGTGCGTTCAGCATCGCGTTGATCGCCGCATCGATGGCAGGATCGGCGGCGCCGGCAAGGTTGAACGACCCTTCCTGCCTGGYGGCGCCGGATCCCCACCGCCCGACCTGCTCGCTGCCGGGCGACAGCGAATTGTTGAAGCCGCTCGAGCCGACGAGCACCTCGAAGTCGAACCGCTGCTTGCGCGACTGGATCTGGTCGCCGTCTAAGCTGCGGATGGTAACCCTGATGCCGATCTTCTCCAGCGTGCGCTGGTAGAGAGCCGCGAGCCGCTCCTCATCCTGCGACGACGTCAGGATTTCGAAGCCAAAGGGATTTCCCTCAGGATCGAGCATCCGGCCGTCCTGGACGTGATAGCCGGCGCCTTTCAACAGCTCGAAGGCGGCCCTCAGCACCTTGCGGTCCTGGCCGGAACCGTCGGTGACAGGCGGCCGCCAGGTCCCGTCCATGACCTCGGGAGGCACGCGGTCGGGGTAGGGGGCGAGCAGCGCCTTCTCCCGGTCGCCGGCCGGATGGCCGAGCGCGGACAGCTCCGAGTTCTGCCAGAAGCTCATGGTGCGGTTGAACTTGCCGCCGAACAGGTTCTTGTTCGCCCATTCGAAGTCGTAGAGCATGCCGAGCGCGCGCCGCACGACAGGATTGGAAAACTTGGGCAGCCTGGTGTTGAACAGGAAGCCGATCACCACAGGCGGAATGCCGGTGTCGAAATATTCCTGCGTCACGTCACCCTTGTGGAAGGCCGGAAAGTCGATATCGCGGTCTCGCTTGACCGGATCGGTCTCGTCGTCGAGGGCGCAGATGCCCTTTTTGAACGCTTCCGTCTTGGCGTTGGCGTTGAGGAAATATTCGATCGTGATCTGGTCGAAATTGTCGAAGCCGCGCTTGGAAGGAATGTCCTTGCCCCAATAATCGGGATTGCGCTTGAAGACGATGCGCTGGCCGGGCAGCACCTTATCCACGGTATAGGGGCCGCTGCCGATCAGCGGCTTCAGCGTCGTCTTGTCGAAGGTTTCCTTGTCGAAGGCGTGCTTGGGAATGATCGGGGTCAGCGCGACGATCAGCGGAAATTCGCGATTGGCCTTGTCATTGAAGGTGAATTTCACGCTGTGGTCGCCGGTCTTCTCCAGCTTGGCGATCATGCTCATGCGATCGCTGTAGGGCGGGCGACCCTTGTCGGTGAAGACATYGTAAGTGAACAGCACATCCTCGGGCGTCACCGGCTGGCCGTCGGACCATTTGGCGTTGGGATTGAGGTGGAATTCAATGCTCTTGCGGTCCGGATCCATGTCGGCACTGTCGGCGAGCAGGCCGTAGAGGCTGAAGGGCTCATCATAATTGCGCTGCATCAGCGGCTCGAAGACGAGGTTGCCGTAGACGGTGTCGATCATGCCGCGCGCGGTGGTGCGCAGGCTCTTCAGGATGAAGGGATTGAGATTGTCGAAACTGCCGACGACGCAATAGGTGACGCTGCCGCCCTTCGGCGCGTCGGGATTGACGTAGTCGAAATGCGTATAGTCCGGAGGCAGCGCCGGCTCGCCCTGCATGGCGATGCCGTGCTTCGGCTCCGACAAAGCCGGGAGCAGCGAAAGGGCCAGAAACGAGGTCGCGGCGATCAGCCGAACGAGAACGCGGTCCATGACCGTCTCCTTGCCGAGCAGCTTCGTGATTCGTCACGCACCCTAGAGCATTTCGCCCCCCGATTGAATCGGCGCGCCAATGGGGAATTGAGTTCAGAAGAAATCGGGGAAACCGGGCTGGATTCGGGGGCGCTGGCAGTGTAACACGCGCTCCGAAGTCATGCTGTTGCCTCATTTGGGCAACAGGTAGCTGGGCCACACGGCACAAAGAAGCCGGCTCCCGGGATCATTTGAGAGGAAAGTGCACCATATGACGAGCAACGCTTATCGCCTTTCGGTGCTGGCCGCAGGCGTGGCCGGCGTCCTGGGCGCGGGGCTTTTCACCGCCTCGGCGCAGCAGCCGCCGCAGATTCCGCAGGGCTGGTTCAAAGCCTGCACCAAGCAGGAAGACGTCGACATCTGCAACGTGCAGAACATCGTCACCGCCGGCAACGGCCAGCTCGTCACCGGCGTCAGCCTGATCGAGCTGAAGGGCAAGGTGAACCGCAAGGTGTTCCAGGTGACGGTTCCCACCGGCCGCCTCGTTCCCCCGGGCATCGGCCTGCAGATCGATTCCGGCAAGGCGCAGAAGCTCGACTATGTGATCTGCTTCCCGGACCGTTGCGTGGCCGAAGTACCGCTTACCGACCAGCTGGTCGGTTCGTTCAAGAAGGGCAAGCAGATCACGCTCACCTCAGTCAACTTCCAGAACCAGCCGAACCCGATCAAGGTCGCGCTGCAGGGCTTCGGCGACGCCTATGATGGCCCGCCGCTGCAGCAGTCGGATATCGAGGACCGCCAGAAGAAGCTGCAGGACTTCGTCGCCAAGAACAATCAGGACTTCGCCAAGAAGCTCAAGGAAGAGCAGGACAAGGCGAAGACCTCTAACTGATTTCCGGAGCGTTTCTGCGGAGAACAAAAAGCGGGGCAAGTGTCCCGCTTTTTTGTTGCCGATAGCTCAGCACTTCAGTGCTTCGAATGGCGTTTCGGCTCGTAGCGCCCGTCGGGTAGCTTGTCGAACATCTCGCCGATCTGCGGATGCCTGATCGGCTCGCCCGACCGGTCCTCGAGCAGGTTCTGCTCGGACACATAGGCGATGTACTCAGTCTCGGAATTCTCGGCCAGGAGGTGATAGAAGGGCTGGTCCTTATTCGGACGCATATCCGCGGGAATGGCTTCATACCATTCCTCAGTGTTGGCGAATTGCGGATCGACGTCGAAGATCACGCCGCGGAAGGGAAACAGCCGGTGGCGAACCACTTGCCCGATCGCGAATTTGGCTGTCTTCATCGCATTCACCACCTAGGTCCGAGGCGCCGTCAGTGGCTTGCGCGCAGGGCGCCTAAGGTCTTGAATCTACACATAAGGCAGGCAAAAATCGACTCCGACTTTCGGCTTGGTCCTCTTGGCGTAGTCGTTGTTTCGATTCAAATGCTGCGGCGGCGCCTTGCTGCCAAGCCATGAATCGAGGGGCGCGCAAGGGTCTCGGGCCGGAGAGTCCAAATGTGGTGTTTCAGCGCGTGGCCTGTTTCCTGAAGCCGCCTGCGAGTGCGCGAAAGCCGCTGCCAGACCGCAGGCCTTCGCGCATGAAAAAGGCGCGCAGCGGCGCGAAGCTGCCCAGCAGGCTGAGACCGGCGCTGCGCGCCAGTTGGGCAGGGAGCATGTCGGACAGCAGCGACATGTTGAGCAGGTTCACCGCACTGCTGCGCGCCAGTATGTCGGGCCGGCGCCTTGTGTCGTAGGCGGCGAGGCTCAATCGCGAGCCTGGATCGCGGCGGTTTTCGCTGGCGATTCCGATCAGATCGTCGATATCCCTGATGCCGAGGTTGAGGCCTTGTGCGCCAATCGGCGGGAAGACATGGGCGGCTTCTCCGACAAGCGCCACGCGATTTTGCGCGAAGCGGCCGGGCGAGGCCGCCGACAGTGGATAGACCTGACGGCCGGGCTCGACCGAAATCCGGCCGAGCATGGATTGCATCTGCTCCTCGACCCGGGCTGACAGCGTGGCATCGTCGAACGCCGCGAGTTCCCGCGCCGTTTCCGGCTTCACCACCCAGACAAGGCTGGAGCGCTTGCCCGGTAGCGGCACCTGCGTGAACGGTCCGGTCTCGGTGTGGAATTCGGTCGAGATGAAGCCATGTTCGCTGCGATGGCTGAAATTGAGAACAAGCGCCGACTGCGGATAGGGACGCGCGGAGGCCCTGATGCCGGCGGCCTCGCGCGCCGGCGACAGGCGCCCGTCGGCCGCGACCGCCAGTGACGCGGAGACCTCGCTGCCATCGGCCAGGCCGGCATAGGCCCGGTCGGCCTCCAGCCGCCATGTCTCGACCATCGTCTTGCGCCATTCGATACCGGGGTGAGCGGCAACCGCCTTGGCGAGCACCGGGATCAGGATATTGTTCGGCAGATTGAGCCCGAACTGCTCCTCGCCGATCTCGCTGGCGCGAAAGGTCACAGTCGGGCTGCGGATCAGCCGGCGGGTCGCGTCGACGATGCGCATCACTTTCAACGGCGCCGCCTGCGGCCGGAGCTCATCCAGTACGCCCAGCCGATCGAGGACTTTCAGGGAAGGGTTCATGAGGGCTGTGGTGCGGCCRTCGCTGCTGGCGGCCTCCGGGCCAACGAGCGTCACGTCAAAGCCTGCCGCGGCAAAGCCGAGTGCCGCGATCAGGCCGGCCGGGCCGCTGCCGGCAACCAATATCCGGGCTTTGTCGTTCTGCTCCACGCCAGGCTTCCATATGTGTGATGGGCGGCCCATCGGCCCATATGTGGATATAGGTCACATCGGCAGGCTTGATCAACGCTGCGATTCGGCCCATTCGATTGCCATGACCGGCCAGGAGCATGATTTCAGCAATCTCGACCGCGCCGGCCGCGCCATGGCAGGACTTGCGCGCAGCCCGCGCCTAGCGATGACGCTCACTGTTGGCGCGAGCATTGCTCTTGCATGGTTCATCCTTGCCGCCATGGCGATTCGCGCTGCCGAAAGCCGCCTTGCCGGGGTCGCCCCGGGCGATGTGCTGCTCAAAGGCCTGCCGCACTTGCCCCTGCCGGAATTCCTCGACCGGTTTTTCGCCCTTTGTCTCACGCCGGCGCCGTTGKCAGGCTGGGCGGGCGTGCAGGCGCTGGCGCTCGTCCTGATGTGGTTCCTGACGGCTGTGGCGGCGACGCTGCCTTCGGCGTCGCCGATGATCCGCACGTATTGCGAAATTGCCGACACGGCCCGGTTCAAAGGCGAGCCCGTCGTCAATCCACTTGTCCTGGTCGCGGGATACCTCACGACCTGGCTTGCCGCCTCGGTGGCGTTCGCCGCGCTGACGCTTATCGTCTATGGGTTCGCGGCCTCGGGGCAGGTGCTCGATCCTGTGGTCGGCTTTGCCGGGGCCGTCGCGCTGACGATTGCCGGCCTCTATCAATTCAGCGGCCTGAAGCAGGCCTGCCTGAAGAAATGCCGGAACCCGTTCTCGATCCTGTTCGCCAAGTGGAGCGCGAGGCCAGGGCRCATCTTTCGCCTGGGGATGGAGCAGGGCGTCTGGTGCCTCGGCTGCTGCTGGGCGCTTATGCTGGTGATGTTCGCCGTGGGCGCGATGAACGTCTTCTGGATGGCCCTCATCGGCCTGTTCACCCTGATCGAAAAACAGACCACCGGCAGGGTGGCAAGCCAGGTCGCTGGTGCGATACTGCTTGTGTGGGCCGCCGCCCTGCTATTAGTTTCGGCGTGAGGGGAGAATGCGATGACGGATCAGAGCTGGGCGATGAAGGGAGAGCTGGTACTCTCCTGCAATTGCACGGTTTTTTGCCCTTGCGTCCTGTCGCTCGGCAGTCACCCGCCGAGCGAGGGCTATTGCCAGACTTGGGCGGGCTTCCGCATCGATGCCGGCCATTTCGGCGAGGTCGATCTCTCCGGCCTCAATCTCGGCCTGATCATGGAGATCCCGGGCTATATGAGCCGCGGCAACTGGACTGCCGGCCTGTTCATCGACAAGCGCGCCTCTGTCTATGCGGTCAAGGCGCTTACAAAAATCTTCACCGGCAAGGCCGGCGGCACCACGTCGCTGCTGTCGATCCTGGTCGGCAAGTTCCTCGGCGTCGAGCAGGTGCCGATCACCTATGAGACGCGCGACAAGACGCGTGTCTTCCAGATACCGAAGATCATCGACGGCGCGGTGACGCCCATAGCCGGCAAGGAACGCGAGAAGGACACGGTGATCAGCAATTCCGAATACTGGATCGCGCCGGAAATCATTGTGGCGAAGTCGGACAAGAGCAAGATGCGCGCCTTCGGCCGCAACTGGAATTTCGCCGGCCGCTCGGCTGAGATCTGCAAGCTGGACTGGCGAGGACCGTGAGCAAGAACACAACAGCCAGAAAAGCGGCCAAGAAGATCGCGCAACGGATTCCGCGGCCGAAGAAGAAAGTGACGTGRCCGCAGGCGCGCGCGTTCTCCGTGCACCTGCTCACCGCGTCCGGTTCGTTTCTGGCTTTCCTGTCCCTCGTCGCCGCGAGCGAGGAGCGCTGGACCGCGATGTTCTGGTGGCTTGGGCTGGCGCTCTTTGTCGATGGCATCGACGGGCCGATCGCCAGGAAGCTGGAGGTCAAGGAGATCCTGCCGACCTGGTCGGGCGAAATGCTCGACAACATCATCGACTACGTGACCTACGTGCTCATACCGGCCTTCGCGCTCTACCAGCGCGGCTTCATGGGCGAGAACCTCTCCTTCCYGTCGGCGGCGATCATCGTGGTGTCGAGCGCGATCTACTACRCTGACACTGGCATGAAGACGAAGGAGAATTTCTTCAAGGGGTTCCCGGTCGTCTGGAACATGGTGGTGTTCACGCTCTTCGTCATCGAACCGGGACAATGGGTCTCTTTCGCCGTGGTCGTGGTCGCCGCCATACTCACTTTCCTGCCGATCAACTTCATTCATCCGGTGCGGGTGGTGAGGTTGAGACCGATCAATCTCGGCGTGACCCTTTTGTGGTGCGCCTTCGGTGCGCTGGCGCTGGCGCAGGCCGCACTGGCCAGCTTTTACAACGAGATCGGCGTCCTGGGTGAACAGGTCAGCAACTTCACCAAGATCGGCATCACCATCACGGGCCTCTATCTCGCCTGCATCGGGGGCATCATGCAGATGTTCCCAAATCTTGGCGCCAAGAAGCCCTGACCTAACTTTTTGCTGGAGCATGATCCTTTCCGAAAATCGGTTCCTGCTTTTCGGGATCATGCTAAATCCTATCCCCATCCCGGGAGAATTGAGCGATGTCCAAGGCAATACGCATTCACGCCCATGGCGGCCCCGAAGTCTTGACCTATGAGGATGCCGATCCCGGCGAGCCGGCCGCCGGACAGATCCTGATCCGCCACAGCGCGATCGGCCTCAACTTCATCGACGTCTATCATCGCTCGGGCCTCTACCCGCCTCCTGGCGGGCTCCCGCTGATCCCGGGCAGCGAGGCGGCCGGCGTGGTGCTGGCCATCGGCGCCGGCGTCGACTGGCTGACGCCCGGCGACCGCATCGCCTATGCCGTCAATGTGGGCGCTTATTCCGAGCAGCGGGTGATCGCCGCCGACCGCGTGGTCAAGGTGCCGGACGGCATCAGCGACGAGCAGGCCGCGGCCATGATGCTGAAGGGCATGACGGCGGAATATCTGCTGCGCCGCACTTATCCAGTGAAGGCCGGCGACACGATCCTCTACCATGCCGCCGCCGGCGGCGTCGGTCTCATCCTCGGCCAGTGGGCAAAGCATCTCGGCGCGACCGTGATCGGCACGGCGAGCTCCGCCGACAAGATCGAGCTCGCCAAGGCGCATGGTTTCGACCATGTCATCAACTACAGGGAGCAGGATTTCGTCGCCGGCGTCGCCGCCATCACCGCTGGCCGGAAATGCGATGTCGCCTACGATTCCGTCGGCAACGACACGTTTCCCGCCTCGCTCGATTGCCTGAGGCCGCTCGGCATGTTCGTCAGCTTCGGCCAGTCGTCAGGGCCGATTCCGCCTTTCTCGATGTCGCTTCTCGCGCAGAAAGGCTCGCTCTACGCAACCCGACCGACGATCTTCGTTTACAACGCCAGGCGCGAGGACTTGGTGGCGTCGGCTCAGGCGCTCTTCGATGTGGTGCTGAGCGGCGCGGTCGAGATCAAGATCAACCAGCGCTATGCGCTGAAGGATGCGGCAAAGGCGCAATCGGATCTCGAGGGCCGCAAGACGACCGGCACTTCCGTCCTCATTCCCTAATGCATGTCGCCCAAAAGTGCGCAGCGGTTTTGGGAGAACGACATGCATCAGGCAGYCGGCTTAAAGCGCGTCGCTCAGTCCGCTTTCAGCGCGACGCACTTTAAGCCGGCTGCCTTGTTCTTCAGCGCCATGCCGTGGATGAGGGCACGGTTTGCCCAAAAGGCCCGCCGGTTTTTCGCAAGCTCCCAATAGGTGTATCTTACCCCTTGAGTTTCCGCTGGAATTCTTGAAGCTCTTTCAAGTTGGGTGGCGCTTTCCGATCGAAGTCTGCCGCGCATACGATGTCAGCGGGAACACCGAACATATCCGGGTAACTGGATGGGAGGCACTGTGAGTGCAAATCATGACAGGGCGAACCTGCTGGAGGTTCGTGGCCTTACGAAGATTTTCGGCACGCTGACCGCGTGCAATCACATCGACCTCAACATCGCCAAGGGCGAGATCCACGCGCTGCTCGGCGAGAACGGCGCCGGCAAGTCGACGCTGGTCAAGATGCTGTTCGGTTCGCTCGAGCCGAACTCGGGCGAGATCTTCTGGGACGGCAAGCCCGTCATCATCACCAGTCCCGGTGTCGCCAAGAAGCTCGGCATCGGCATGGTCTTCCAGCACTTCTCGCTGTTCGAGGCGCTGACGGCGGCCGAGAACATAGCGCTCTCCCTCAACGACGGCTCGCCGATCAGCACCATAGCGGCGAAGGCGAGGGCGCTCTCCTACAGCTACGGCCTGYCGCTCGATCCGGAATCCTTGGTCGGCGACCTTTCCGTCGGCGAGCGCCAGCGCATCGAGATCATCCRCTGCCTCTTACAGACGCCGCAGCTCATCATCCTCGACGAGCCGACCTCGGTGCTGACGCCGCAGGAAGCCGACAAGCTGTTCGAAACGCTGGAAAGGCTGCGCTCCGAAGGCAAGTCGATCCTCTACATCTCGCACCGGCTGGAAGAGGTCAAACGCATCTGCGACCGCGCCACGGTGCTGCGCCACGGCAAAGTCGTCGGCCACTGCAATCCGCGCCGGGAGACGGCCGCGTCGCTCGCCCGCATGATGGTCGGCAACGAGGTCAAGGCGGTGGTGCGCGCGCCGRCAGATGGCATCGAGACCGCGCCCGCGCTGCTGGAGATCCGCGGGCTTACGCGCAAGCCAGCGACACCTTTCGCCATTCCGCTGAAGAACATCAATCTTTCCGTGCGCGCCGGCGAGGTGATCGGCATCGCCGGTGTGGCCGGCAACGGCCAGGGCGAGTTCTTCGAAGCCGTCTCCGGCGAGGTGCTGCAACAGGACCCCGGCTCGGTGCGCATCCGCGGCAAGGATGCAGGCGGCCTGTCCATCACCGGCCGGCGGCTTATGGGTGCCGCCTTCGTGCCGGAAGAGCGCCTCGGCCATGGCGCGGCGCCACGCATGAAGCTTTCGGAAAATCTGCTGCTTTCGCGCCATGCCACTGATGGCAGGTCCTTCGTCGGCTCCGGCGGCATGGTCAAGAATTCTTCCGTCTACAGCGCCGCCCAGCGCATCATTGCCGCAATGGATGTGCGCAAGAGCGCGGCCGATCCGGAGGCAGCGGCGCTGTCCGGCGGCAATCTGCAGAAATTCATCGTCGGCCGCGAGCTCGACCGCAAGCCGAGCGTCATGGTCGTGAACCAGCCGACCTGGGGCGTGGATGCGGGTGCGGCCGCTCATATCCGCCAAGCGCTAATCGAACTCGCCCGCAGCGGATCGGCGGTGCTCGTCATCAGCCAGGACCTCGACGAATTGTTCGAACTCTCGGACGCGATCGCGGTCATGCACAACGGCGAACTGTCCGCGCCGCTGCCCATCGCCGCAGCCACCTTCGAGAAGATCGGCCTGCTGATGGGCGGCGCCGAGCCAGGCCACGCCGAACACACCATGGAGACGGCATGATGCGCCTCGAACTGGTTAAACGCCCGCAGCGCTCGGCGCTGTTTTCGGTGCTCTCGCCCTTCATCGCCTTCGTGCTGACGATGATTGCCGGCGCCGTTTTGTTCGCATTGCTCGGTGTCAATCCGTTCAATGCTTTCGAAATCTATTTCGTCGAGCCGATCAGCCAGATCTGGCAGTTGCACGAACTGGCCATCAAGGCGGCGCCGTTGATCCTCATCGCCGTCGGCCTGTCGGTCTGCTACAAAGCCAATATCTGGAATATCGGCGCCGAGGGCCAGTTCATCCTGGGCGGCATCTTCGGCTCGATCGTCCCGGTGCTGTTCCCCGATTTCGAGGGTCCGTTTGTGCTGCCGCTGATGCTCCTGCTCGGCATGGTCGGCGGCGCGCTTTATGCCGCGATCCCTGCGCTGCTCAAGACCCGCTTCAGCACCAATGAGATCCTGACCAGCCTGATGCTGGTCTATGTCGCGCAGCTCTTCCTCGACTGGCTGGTGCGAGGACCCTGGCGCGATCCGCAAGGCCACGGCTTCCCGCAGACGATCCAATTCGGCGATTCGGCCATCCTGCCGGAGCTGATGCCGGATGCCGGGCGCGCCAATTGGGGCTTCGTCTTCGCGCTGGTCGCGGCCGTTGCGATCTGGCTGATGATGAGCCGCATGCTGAAAGGTTTCGAGGTCCGCGTTCTGGGCTCGAGCCCGAGGGCAGGGCGCTTCGCCGGCTTCGGCTTCAACAGGATGGTGTTTTTTACCTTCCTGCTGTCCGGTGCATTGGCTGGCCTCGCCGGCATCTCGGAAGTCTCCGGCGCTATCGGCCAGCTGCAGCCGGTGATCTCGCCCGGCTACGGCTTCACCGCCATCATCGTCGCCTTTCTCGGCCGCCTCAATCCTCTGGGCATCGTTGCCGCAGGCCTTGTGCTGGCGCTGACCTATCTCGGCGGCGAGGCGGTGCAGAGCGCGCTCGGCATCTCCGACAAGGTGGCGCGGGTGTTCCAGGGCATGCTTTTGTTCTTCGTGCTCGGCTGCGACACGCTCATCCACTACCGCATTCGTCTGATCGGCTTTGCCGCGCCGAAACTCGGGGCCGCGCCGAAGCTTGAGGAGGCCCGCTGATGGACATCACCGTCAACATCCTTCTAACCGTTGCGACCGCGGCGACGCCGCTCTTGATCGCGGCGATCGGCGAACTGGTCGTGGAGCGCTCCGGTGTGCTCAACCTCGGCGTCGAAGGCATGATGATCATGGGCGCCGTCGGCGGCTTCGGGGCGGGCTATCTCACCGGATCGCCCTGGATCGGCCTGCTGGCCGCGATCATCGTCGGCGCGCTGTTTTCGCTGCTCTTCGCGGTGATGACGCTCTCCTTGGCCACCAACCAGGTGGCGACCGGCCTGTCGCTGACGCTGCTCGGCCTTGGCCTTTCCGGCATGATCGGCACCAGCTTCGTCGGCCAGCCGGGTGTCAGGCTGCCCAACCTCTATATCCCCGGCCTGAGCTCGATCCCGGTCGTCGGCAAGCTGATCTTCGGCCAGGATCCGGTCTTCTACATCTCAATCGCGCTCACCGCAGCCGTGATGTGGTTCCTGTTCAGGACGCGCACCGGCCTTACGCTGCGCTCGATCGGCGACAGCCACTCGTCGGCGCATGCGCTCGGCATCAAGGTCATCCGCTACCGCTATCTGGCCGTGATCTTTGGCGGTGCCTGCGCCGGCCTTGCCGGCGGGCATCTGTCGCTGGTCTACACGCCGCAATGGGTTGAGAACATGAGCGCCGGCCGCGGCTGGATCGCGCTGGCGCTGGTGGTCTTCGCTTCCTGGCGCCCGTGGCGGGTTCTTGCGGGCGCCTACATCTTCGGCGCGGTGTGGATCGGCCAGCTTCATGCACAGGCTTTTGGCATTCCTGTGCCTTCACAGTTTCTTTCTTCGCTCCCCTATCTGGCAACCATCGTGGTTCTCGTTCTAATCTCGCGCAACAAGCGGCTGACGATGATGAACACACCGGCTTCGTTGGGGCAGCCATTTGTTCCGGATCGTTGACGACAACAAAAAGACGGGAAGCTCCAAGGCTTAACTCAGAGAGGTAACACGATGAAGAAACTGCTTATTGCGCTGATGACCACGACCGCTGCTCTCTCGCTCGCGGCAACCGCCGAGGCGGCCGACAAGCTGAAGGCCTRCTGGGTCTATACGGGTCCGATCGGCGACTTCGGCTATTCCTACCAGCACGATCAGGGCCGCCTGGAAGTGGAGAAGGCGCTGGGCGACAAGGTCGAGACTGCCTATCTCGAGAACGTCTCGGAAGGCCCCGATGCCGACCGCGCCTTCGAGCGCCTGGCACGCGAGAAGTGCAAGATCATCTTCGGCACATCGTTTGGCTTCATGGACGCCGAGGTGAAGGTCGCCAAGAAGTTCCCGAAGGTGATGTTCGAGCATGCCACCGGCTACAAGACCGGCAAGAATCTCGGCATCTACAACGCGCGCTTCTATGAGGGCCGCTATGTGCTCGGCCAGATCGCGGCCAAGGAATCGAAGAAGGGCCTCGCCGGCTACATCGTGTCCTTCCCGATCCCGGAAGTGGTGATGGGCATCAACTCCTTCATGCTTGGCGCGCAGTCGATCAATCCCAACTTCAAGGTCAAGATCGTGTGGGTGAATTCCTGGTTCGATCCGGGCAAGGAGGCCGACGCCGCCAAGGCGCTGTTCGACCAGGGCGCCGACATCATCGTCCAGCATACCGACTCGACCGCCGCGCTGCAGGTGGCCGAAGAGCGCAAGCTGCACGGCTTCGGCCAGTCGTCGGACATGATCAAGTTCGCGCCGAAAGCGCAGCTGACCTCGCTGACCGACGAGTGGGGCCCGTACTACATCAGCCGCGTGCAGGCGGCTCTGGACGGCACCTGGAAGCCGGACAATGTCTGGCTGGGCATCAAGGACGGCGCGGTCAAGCTGGCCCCCTACACCAACATGCCCGACGACGTGAAGGCGATGGCCGAGGCGACCGAGAAGAAGATCGCCGGCGGCTGGAATCCCTTCACCGGTCCGGTGTCCAAGCAGGACGGCTCGCCGTGGCTGAAGGACGGCGAGGTCGCCGACGACGGCACGCTGCTCGGCATGAATTTTTATGTCAAAGGCATCGACGACAAGCTGCCGCAATAAGCGAACGGAAGATCAAAAGGGAAGGGCGCCTCAACGGGCGCCCTTTTCATTTGCAGCGCCACCAGCCGGCGGCACCTTCCTTTTAGGCCTGAGCCCACAACACAGCTGAACGACGCGATGGGCCAGAAGCCGGCCTTCGGACGTCCCTTGCAGTTTATCGCCAAGTCAGCCAGCATGGGGCGTGGCTTCCAGTTGCGAGTATTCCAGGGGTAGTCATGTCGGCCCATGAACATTGGCAAATGGATGCCAGCGCCCCTGAACTTTATGAGCGCTATCTCGTCCCGGCCATCACTTCCGTATGGGCCAATGATCTGCTCGACCGAATTGGACCAAGGCGCGAGGAAAGCGTACTCGACATTGCCTGCGGTACCGGCGTCGTGGCGCGGCTGCTAGAGCAGCGCGGGCACGCCGGGCGGCTAGTCGGCATCGACCTCAACGCAGCGATGCTCGCGGTGGCGCGGCGAAAGTCCGCGACTATCGAATKGGTCGAGGGTAGCGCGCAGGACCTGCCGTTCGATGCARACAGTTTTGATGTCGTGCTCTGCCAGCTAGGGCTGCAGTTCTTCCCCAATCGTCCGTTGGCTCTCCAGGAAATGGTGCGCGTGCTCAAATCGGGCGGGCGCGCTGGGTTGAGCGTCTACAGCGCAATCGAACGAACGCCGGCGGCATACGCCTTCGTGCAGGCGCTTGAAAGGTATCAGGGAGAGGAGTCCTCTCGAACGAAGCGTTCCGAGCATCTTTCCTGCATCGCTGAGGAGGTCGGCATGTGGGTAAAGCAGGCCGGGTTCGATGTTGTCGATGTGGTCACCGTAGCCAAACAAATCACTTTCCCGTCAATGTTGGACTATGTCCGCTTTCAGCTTACGGCAACGCCGATGGCCGCGCTCTTGAAGGAGAAAGATGCRGCAGAGCGCGAGCGCCTGATTGGATCGATTGCCGTCGACGCCGCCTGCCGACTTGACGCTTCGATGCTGGCGGACGACAAGCTAACATTCCCCCAAGAATCGTTCGTGGTGACGGCTTCCCTCTGCTGATTTGCCGAACGGTTTTGCAGCAAGATCAAGCAATATCGGCCTGCCGCGACCCGACATGACAAGCTTTCCAGCCAACTATCTGGCGTTCGCCAAACTCGCATCAATCCGAATTTGGCTGCCTGCTGATGAGCTCTCAACCTAGTCTAGCGTGATCAGACTGCCGAGCCGTAAAGATCGTAGGCGTGGGCGCGATCGACCTTGACGGTGACGATGTCGCCGGCGCGCAGCGGCCGCCGTGACTGGATGTGCACCGACCCATCGATCTCGGGCGCGTCGTATCTGGTGCGGCCCTTGGCGGTGGTGCCGTGCGCTTCGTCGATCAGCACTGGCAGGCGTTTGCCGACCTTCTTGGCGAGCTGCGTTGCCGAGATCTTCTGCTGGCGCTGCATGAAGYGGTGCCAGCGCGCCTCCTTGATCTCCTGCGGCACCTGCTCGAGCCCCATGTCGTTGGAGCRCGCACCCTTGACCGGCTCGTATTTGAAGCAGCCGGCGCGGTCGATCTTTGCTTCGTCCAGCCAGTCGAGCAGCATCTGGAAATCGTCCTCCGTCTCGCCGGGGAAGCCGACGATGAAGGTGGAGCGGATGGCAAGATCCGGGCAGATCTCGCGCCAGCCGCGGATGCGCTCCAGCGTCTTTTCGCCATGGGCGGGACGGCGCATGTTCTTCAGTACCTGCGGCGAGGCATGCTGGAACGGGATGTCGAGATAAGGAAGGATTTTTCCCTCCGCCATCAGCGGAATGACGTCGGCGACATGCGGGTAGGGGTACACGTAATGCATGCGTATCCAGATGCCGAGCTTGCCCAGCTCCTCGGCAAGGTCGAGGAATTTCGCTCGCACCTCGCGATCGCCGAACAGGCTGGTCTGGTACTTTATGTCGACGCCGTAGGCGCTCGTGTCCTGCGAGATGACGAGGATCTCCTTGACGCCGGCCTTGGCGAGCTTCTCGGCTTCGCGCAGCACATCCGCCGCCGGTCGCGAGACGAGATCGCCGCGCAGCGCCGGGATGATGCAGAAGGTGCAGCGATTGTTGCAGCCTTCCGAAATCTTCAGATAGGCGTAGTGGCGCGGCGTCAGCTTGACGCCCTGYGGCGGCAGGAGGTCGACGTAAGGATCGTGGCTGGGGGGAGYCGCCTCATGCACCGCCGCCATCACGCTCTCATAGGCCTGCGGACCGGTGATCRCCAGCACATTGGGGTGCTTCTCGCGGATGACCTCCGGCTCGGCGCCGAGGCAGCCGGTGACGATGACGCGGCCATTCTCCGAGAGGGCGGAGCCGATGGCGTTGAGCGACTCGTCACGCGCGGAATCGAGGAAGCCGCAGGTGTTGACGACAACGAGGTCGGCGCCGTCGTGCTTGCGCGCGATCTCGTAACCTTCGGCGCGAAGCCTGGTGATGATGCGCTCGGAATCGACGAGCGCCTTCGGGCAACCAAGACTGACGAAACTGACGCGTGGGGCGGACATGAGCAATTTTCCAAGAAATTGAGGGAGAGATCGCAACTCGGCCAAGGCCTTCAAATACCGATCTCTCGCGCGTGGCCAAGCCAATTCGCGCGGCGCAATAGCACGCTTCCCGGRCCAAGCAAACCGGCCAATTGGCCGCGCTATGCGCTGCGGGGCCAGGCCGGCCCGGCGTAGAGGGTCAGTGGCCGTCCGGCCCGAACCAGGGAGCCAGAAAGGCGAAGTGATCGGGAAACTGCTGCACGGCGCCTTCGAGCAGCATGTTGATCGCGACGTAGAGGATGATCAGCAGTCCGAGATAGGCAATCCAGCGGTATCTGTGCAGCAGGCGCGCGACGAAGGATGCGGCAAAGCCCATCAGCGCGATCGACAAGGCCAGGCCGATCACGAGCACCGTCGGGTGCTTCATGGCGGCGCCGGCGACGGCCAGCACATTGTCGAGCGACATGGAGACGTCGGCGATGACGATCTGCCAGGCGGCCTGCGAGAAGGTCTTGCGCGGTCCCTTGCCGGCGACCGCTCCATCGTTGCTGTAATCGCCCCTCGACAGCGCTTCGGTCGCGTCGCGTTCGTCTTCGGGGCTGACGCGCAGCTCGCGCCACATCTTCCAGCAGACCCACAAGAGCAGCAGGCCGCCCGCGATGAGCAGCATCGGCCCGATGCTCAGCAGCCATTGCGTGATCAGGGCGAACACAATGCGAAGAACCGTGGCCGCCGCAATTCCGACGAGAATGGCTCGCTTGCGCTGACCTGCCGGCAGGCCGGCGGCGGCAAGGCCGATCACGATTGCATTGTCACCCGCGAGCGCGAGATCGATTGCGACGACCTGGAGAAGGGCTGAAAGGCCTGCGGCAGAAAATATTTCCATAAACTAGAAATCCTTGCCTCAAACGAGCGTCGACAATTCCTGACGGGCCTAAAGGCCGGGTGTATCAGCGTCAAGAACGCTGACGGCAGGGAGAAGGCCTATAGCTAAAATTAGTCGTAAAGATTGTATTTTGCCCAGTCGGCTTCGGGAATTTCGTCGCCGATCTTGTAGCGGAACTGTAGCACCTGCATGTGGTCGGGCGCGGTCTGGCACTTGAACTTCAGCCGGAACCATTGACCGTTGCTGCGGAACGCGGCGCCGGGGCTCTTTATAGCATCGGCGCTCATTTGCGGGGTGGCGAAGGCATAGGCCACGACGCGGTCGGCTTTGAATTTGTTGTCGTCGTGACTGATCCGGTCGAGCACTTCGGCGTCGCAACGCTGCTCGAGACGAGTTTGCGGATCGAGTTTCAGCAAGCCGGCGCGCAACGCATTGTCCATTGCCTTGGCCGGCCAGACCAGCGTCAGGGACGCAAGAACCATCAGGCAGGGCTTTTTCATGGGCGCGACAAGCAGCATGTTTTGTCTGAGAAATCAACGGCTCGGGGGTCAGACGACGCGAATGTGACTGCTATTGCGCGGGGCGCCGATGGGTTGAAGAGCGAGTTCGACGATGCGGACTTTTCCGTGGCGCTCTATTCCGGTTTCAACCTGAAGGTGGCGAGTTCGACCACGCTTAGCCCCGAAATTCGCGGCAAGTGGTCCGAAGACAGCACAACCATCAGCGGCAAGCTGGGCCTGAAAATCGCCCTCTGAGCAAAGGTCGCCGAAATGGAGTTCCGCGGCCTGGGTGCATGGGTTGCGAGCCGGACCCGCTCGGTCAAGCCAAGCTTCCAGGCGGCATTCGGATATCCCGGCAGCCACCTAGGTCAGAGATACCAGGCGGCCAGTCCGGCACCTATGATCAACAGGGACACAAGCTGGAAGCCGGCTATGATGGCGTATTTCTTCCAGGGCTGATGTTCCCAAAACACCATCGCCAGCATCGGCATGGCGATGAAGCCGAGCCAATTGAAGAAGCCGACGGCCGCCCCTTGGGCGAATGTCGTGGCGCCGGCGTAGACGATGGCGTGGACGAGAACGAAACAAAGGACGAGACTGCCGATGAAGTCGGCTACCATCGCCTTGCCCATCCCCTGTCTGATCTCCTGTTCCGAACGGCCCGCCAGTGCGGCGAAGGCTTTGCCAAAAAGCATTGGTGAGAACCACACCGCTCCGATCGCGAAACGCACGACGGCAGCGATCAGCAGCGGCAAGAAATGCAGCGGAATTTCCTTCATTGAAGCACCCGCCTCGAAGGTTGGCGAAGACAGCCGAACATGAGCGTTTGCTGTTGTAATGGCAAGAAAATCGCGGGGCCGAATTGGGACGCTCGACATTTTGGCCGGGACGGCCGACGGGAGCCATGGAAAGCCCAAAAGCACGGGCAGCGTCGCGGTAGCGGTTGACGCAGCCCCAACTGCCGCACTAGAGGAATTGAAGTGCGAACCGGTCGGACGCCACTGGAGCCAAACTCGGTGGCGACCACTCAAAATCGACCGATAGCGATGTTCCCAAGTGGTTGAAATACCACGATGGAGGGATGGCCGAGCGGTTTAAGGCACCGGTCTTGAAAACCGGCGTGGGCGCAAGTTCACCGTGGGTTCGAATCCCACTCCCYCCGCCAAGCGCCAATTCCGTATCATTGAAAATAGAATACGATGGCAGCCCCTTGGTTGTTATTGGCCGAAGGACGGCTTGGTTGAACTAATCAATCGATAGCTAATATAGATGAGCCGAGTCATCCGTTCGATCTAGGAAATACCTGCTGAGGCTCATGCTAGATTCTTGTCCGGCGCAGGAACCCCCGGCGCCATGAGCGCCGGTTGGATCAGGAAGTCCCCTCCAAAAGCTGCCCGCCAGCCGGCGCTCATCTCCATCCGGCGCTCATCTATGCAAGGCTCGCCCCCATAGGCTGCTTCGCCATAATCTCGCCCGGTTCCTGCCATAATTGGTTAACATCGTGATAAACAATTCCTGCGCACAAAGGGATTGGGGATCAAGGTGTTGCTGGCATTCGCGGGCGCTTGGCTCCGTCTGATGGCAGCAAGAGGGGAAAATCGAAAACATGCAGACCTCGGCGCGCCCGCGTCTTCGTCGCGCTCCTGCCTTCGCACTGTGCGCCCTTTCGGCGGTGATGCTTGCTGCCTGCGCGTCGCAGCCCGAACCGAAAGGGATGGTCGACAAGCGGTCGCGCTCCAAGGAATATTTCGCCGAATCCGAATATGGCGTGAAGGCGAGCCCGCGCGTTGCCTTCATGCGGCGCGGCGGCGGCCGCGATCAGCTCGGCAAACCCTATCAGGTGCGCGGCAAGTGGTACTATCCGAAGGAAGAAAAGCACTATGCCAAGGTCGGCCTGGCCTCCTGGTATGGCGACGCCTTCCACGGCCGGCTGACCGCCAATGGCGAGGTCTATGACACGTCGCAACTGACGGCGGCGCATCCGACAATGCCGCTTCCGAGCTATGCCCGCGTCACCAATCTCGACACCGGCAGCTCGATCATCGTGCGCGTCAACGACCGCGGCCCATACCATGAGGGCCGCATCATCGACGTCTCGCAACGTGCAGCGCAAATGCTCGACTATGACAATGTCGGCACCGCGCGGGTGAAGGTCGAATATGTCGGCCGGGCACCGCTCGACGGCAATGACGACCAGTATCTGATGGCTTCCTACCACCCCGGCAACAGGCGGCCGGATCCGTCCGACGGCCTGCCGACCGGCGTGATGGTGGCCATGAACGGCCCGTCACCCAGCATTCAGGTTGACGCGCCTCCGGCCGCTGTGCCGTTCCCTGGCCAGCTGACCAATTCGGGACGGCCCTTTGCAGCGCAGCCGGTCCTGTCGGAGCAGCAGGCCTTGTCCGAGCAACCGGCGATGTCGGCGCAGGCACCAAGCGTTGGCGACGTCGCTTTGCCCGATTTCGGGCCGATCGTGCCGGAGCGACCTGGGTTGCGGCCGGAGTTCCGGCTGCCGCCGAACTCGCCTTTCGCCATGGCCTCCTTGTCCTATGCGGATGAGCGCGTCACTCGCGCCGACGTCTTCGCCGCCCTCGACAGCAGTGGCATGTCGCCGGCCGACATCCTGCGGTCGTGGAAGAAATCGCATCGCCAAGAACAGCCGCCGGCCTCGGATTATGTCGCCGCCGGCTCCTTCGACGACGCAAGCGAGGCCAAGCGCGTGGCGGCTGCTCTCGAGCCGTTCGGCAGGACCGAGATTCAGCGCACCGAGCTGGACGGCAACGACTGGTATGCGGTCAATGTCTATCCGAACGGCCACGGCAGCATCGACGACCTGCTGCAGGCGGCCTGGTCGCACGGGGCGCCGGACGCGCTCGTCGTGCGAGACTGATCTATTTCGCTTGGCCCGTTGATCCGGCGGAACGAACCCTGATAGCTTGGCCGGGCAAATCCGGCTTGTTGGGTCGACATTTCATGCATTTCCGCATTTTTCCGCCTTTCGCCGGATTCCTGGGATTGGTGCTGATGCTGCTTTGTGCCGGCCCGGCAAGCGCGCAGCTTTTCGAGACCAAGGCGGCCCAGGCCTTCATGATCGATGCCGACACCGGCACGGTGCTCTTTTCCAAGGATGCCGACAAGCCGATCCCGCCGGCTTCCATGGCCAAGCTGATGACGATGGAGGTGGTCTTCAACGCCATCAAGTCGAAGCGGATCACCCTCGACGACACATTCGTCGTCAGCGAGAATGCCTGGCGCACGGGCGGCGCGCCGTCCGGAACCTCGACCATGTTCGCCAAGCTCAAATCGGCGGTGCGCGTCGAGGACTTGATCCAGGGCGTGACCGTGCAGGCCGCCAATGACGGCTGCATCGWTCTTGCCGAAGGCATAGCCGGCTCGGAGGCTAATTTCGCCGCGCAGATGACGGAGCGGGCCCGCGAGCTCGGCTTGCCGAAATCGACCTTCGTCAACTCGACCGGCCTGCCGGCGGACGGGCAGCAGACGACGGTGCGGGAGCTCACGATGATGGCGCTGCATCTCTGGCGCGCCTACCCCGAGTTCTTCCACTATTACAGCCAGCCGGATTTCACCTGGAACAAGATCGCCCAGCGGAACCGCAATCCGCTTCTGGCCATGGGCATCAATGCCGACGGCTTCGTAGCCGGGGCGAGCGAGTCGGCCGGCTTCGGCATTGTCGGCACGGCCAGCCACAACGGCATCCGCGTGATTGCAGCGATGAGCGGGCTGGCGAACGATCGCGAGCGCTCCGAGGAGGCGCGCAAGCTGCTCGACTGGGGATCGCGCTCCTTCCAGAAGACGGAGATCTTTGCAAAGGACGAGGTAGTCGGCGAAGCAGAGGTATTCGGCGGCGTCAAATCCGGCGTGCCCTTGAAAGCCAAGGGGCCGGTGGACATCTTCTTGCCGATAGCCAACCGCGACAAGCTGACCGCCAAGATCGTCTATGACGGTCCGTTGGCGGCGCCGGTGGAGGAGGGGCAACCGGTTGGGGAATTGCGCGTTTGGATAGGCGACACGCTCAGCCAGCGGACGCCCCTGTTCGCCGCCGAGTCGGTGAAGATCGGGACGCTGCCGCAGCGCGCGCTCGACGCAGCCAAGGAACTGGCTGTCGGCTGGCTGCGTCAGAAGCGTTTGTGATCGGGCTGGGCTTCGTGGACCTTTTGTCAGACGGGAGCTATGACAGCGGCCAGTGCGGGCAAAGGCAATTTCGGTTGATGAGCGGATTTTTCATCACCTTCGAAGGCGGCGAAGGAGCCGGCAAGTCGACGCAGATCGAGCGGCTGGCCCGGCGTATGCGCGCCAAGAAGTACGAGGTTCTGGTCACCCGCGAGCCTGGCGGCTCGCCCGGGGCCGAGGCAGTCAGGCATGTGCTTCTGTCCGGCGCGGCCGAGCCCTTCGGCCCGAAGATGGAGGCAATCCTCTTCGCCGCCGCACGATCCGACCACGTTGAGCAGGTGATCCGGCCGGCGGTCGAACGCGGCTCGATCGTGCTCTGCGACCGCTTCATGGATTCCTCGCGCGTCTATCAGGGCGTCACCGGTGGGCTGGATCCGGATTTCATGGAAGTGCTGGAAGCGRCCGCCATCAACGGCATGGTTCCCGACATGACGCTGATCTTCGACATTGATCCTGCCGAAGGCCTCAAACGCGCGGCAGCGCGGCGCGGTGCGGGCGACAGCGCCGACCGTTTCGAAAAGGAGACGCTTCCCGTCCATCAGCGCCGCCGCGACGCCTTCCTGGCGATCGCCGAGGCGGAGCCGGACCGCTGCATTGTGATCGATGCCTCGGCCGATCCCGAAACGGTGGAAAATGCCGTCACCGCGGCTGTCTTCGCAGTGCTGGAAAAGCGGATGCCGGTGCAAAGGAAGCAGACGGCGCCGGCATGATCTTCGAACGCATTGCCCCCGAACAGCACGATACGCTGGACGGCGTTCCCGAGCCGTCGGAAACGCCGCGGCTCATCGGCCATGCGCAGGCAGCGGGCATGCTTGCCGCCGCCTACCGCGCCGGCAAGCTGCCGCATGCGCTGATCCTGGCCGGGCCGCTCGGCATCGGCAAGGCAACGCTTGCCTTCCATCTCGCGCACCACCTGCTGAAATATCCGGACTTCACGGCCGCGCCCGAAACGCTCGCGGTTCCCGATCCGGCATCGTCGCTGTTTCGCCAGATCGCCACCGGCGCGCATCCTTCGGTGCTGCATCTCACGCGTCCGGCCAACGACAAGACCAAGAGCTTCAAGACGGTGCTTACCGTCGACGAGATCCGCAAGGTCAGCCGCTTCCTGTCGATGACCTCGCATGACGGCAGCTACCGCGTCGTCATCGTCGACCCGGCCGACGACATGAACACCAATGCCGCCAATGCTTTGCTCAAGAATCTCGAGGAGCCGCCGGCGCGCACCCTGTTCATCCTCATCGTGCATGCGCCGGGCAGCCTTTTGCCGACGATACGATCGCGCTGCCAGATGGTGCGGCTGACGCCGCTGGCGGCCGACGAACTGATGGCCGTGCTCGAAGGTATCGAGCCGCCGCCACCGGACGATCCGGCGGCGCGCGCGGCACTCGCCGAGCGGGCAGGGGGCAGCGCCCGCAATGCGATCCTGCTCACCCAATATGGCGGGCTGGAGATTGCTGGTGCCCTCGATGCCCTGGTGGCGGCGCCGAAGCCGGACATTGCCGGTGCGCACCGCCTGGCCGAGGCGGTGGCCGGCCGTGACCAGGCGATCCAGTTCGATATCTTCAACCGGCGCGCGCTCGATCTTCTGTCGGCGGCCGCCAGCGAAGCGGCGCTTGCCGGCGATCTTGCCAGGGCCAAGACGCTGTCCGAGGCTTGGCACGAGGCCCTGAACACGATATCTGAGGCCGAGACCTACAATCTCGACAAGAAGCAGCACGCCCTGACCATGATCGACCGCCTGAAGTCTGTGATGCGAATGTGACGGTATTGCTGATGCATGCCGCTGCCCCGCGGGGCCACTTTGGGCGGCATGCATTGTCCCCGGTATGGCAATCGCCATGCCGATAGGATATCCACCGCCACGGCTTCCATTCAGACATTCATGACGGTTCATTCATGTCACGCGACACATTCTACATCACGACCGCGATCTCCTACCCGAACGGCAAGCCGCATATCGGGCACGCGTACGAGCTGATCGCCACCGACGCGCTCGCCCGCTTCCAGCGGCTCGATGGCAAGGACGTATACTTCCTGACCGGCACCGATGAGCACGGCATCAAGATGCTGCAGACGGCAAGGAAGGAAGGCATTTCGCCGCGCGAGCTCGCCGACCGCAATGCGGCCGAGTTCAAGCGCATGGCGGCCGTGCTCAACGCCTCGAACGACGATTTCATCCGCACCACGGAAGAGCGGCACTATGCGTCCTCGCWGGCGATCTGGAAGGCAATGGCCGCCAATGGCGACATCTACAGGGGCGGCTATGCCGGCTGGTACTCGGTGCGCGACGAAGCCTATTACGGTGAGGAAGAGACCGAAGTCCGCGACGACAACGTCCGCTACGGACCRCAGGGGACGCCAGTCGAATGGGTCGAGGAAGAGAGCTATTTCTTCCGGCTTTCGGCCTATCAGGACAAGCTGATCGCGCTCTACGAGAGCCAGCCGGATTTCATCGGCCCGGCCGAGCGCCGCAACGAGGTGATGAGATTCGTCAAGTCGGGGCTGAAGGACCTGTCCATCTCGCGCACCACCTTCGACTGGGGCGTGCCGGTGCCGGGCGACGAGAAACATGTGATGTATGTGTGGGTCGACGCTTTGACCAACTACATCACCGGCATCGGCTATCCTGATGAAAACGCTGATAAATGGCGTTACTGGCCGGCCGATGCGCACATCATCGGCAAGGACATCGTGCGCTTCCACACCATCTACTGGCCTGCCTTCCTGATGTCGGCGGGAATCCCGCTGCCGAAGCGCGTCTTCGGCCACGGCTTCCTGTTCAACCGCGGCGAGAAGATGTCGAAGTCCGTCGGCAACGTCATCGATCCGTTCGCGATGGTTGGGCACTACGGCGTCGACCAGGTGCGCTATTTCTTCCTGCGCGAGGTGCCGTTCGGCCAGGACGGCAACTACAGCCATGAAGCGATCGTCAACCGCACCAATGCCGATCTCGCCAACGGTCTCGGCAATCTGGCGCAGCGCTCGCTGTCGATGATCGCCAAGAACTGCGGCGGCGCGGTGCCGAAGCGCGGCGAACTGACCGACGCCGACCGGGCGATCCTCGACCAGGCGGTGGAGGCGCTTGTCGTCGCGCGCAAGGCGATGGCGGAGCAGGGCATCCATCTGGCGCTGGCGGCGATCTTCGGCGTGGTGGCCGAAGCCGACCGCTACTTCGCCTCCCAGGAGCCCTGGGCGCTGCGCAAGACAGATCCGGAGCGCATGGAGACTGTGCTGTGGACGACGGCCGAAGTCGTCCGGCGGGTGACGGTGCTTTGCCAGCCCTTCATTCCCGGATCGGCTGCGAAGCTGCTCGACCTGCTGGCTGTTCCAGCGGACAAGCGCAATTTCGCGCATGTCCACGCCGAGCATGCGCTTGTTCCCGGCACGGCATTGCCGGCACCCGAGGGCGTGTTTCCGCGTTATGTCGAGCAGGACACCAAAGCCTGATGCTCGTCGACAGCCATTGCCATCTCGACTTTCCGGATTTCGCCGAGGAGCGGGCGGCCATCGTCGCCCGCGCCCTGGCGGCCGGAATCGGCCGCATGGTGACGATCTCAACGCGCGTGAAGCGTTTTCAGCAAATCCTTGAAATTGCTGAAACCTTCAACGATGTCTATTGCTCGATCGGAACCCACCCGCACAATGCCGCGGAAGAGCTCGATGTGACCGCAGACGAGCTGGTACGGCTTTCCAGTCACCCCAAGGTGGTGGCGATCGGCGAGGCCGGCCTCGACTATTTCTACGACCACGCGCCGCGCGATGCGCAGGCGCAGGGGTTCCGCATCCATATTGCCGCCGCCCGCCGGACCGGGCTGCCACTGGTCATCCATTCGCGCGATGCCGATGACGACATGGCGGCGATCCTCGAGGACGAGACAGGGAAGGGCGCCTTCCCCTTCATCCTGCATTGTTTTTCGTCCGGGCGCAGGTTGGCCGAAGTCGGCGTGGCGTTGGGCGGCTATGTCTCTTTCTCGGGCATCCTTACATTCAAGAACTCGACCGAGCTGCGCGCCATCGCCGCCGACGTGCCGCGCGACCGGCTTCTGGTCGAGACTGACGCGCCTTACCTTGCGCCTGTCCCGCATCGCGGCAAGCGCAACGAGCCTGCCTATGTAGCGAACACGGCAAAGGTGCTTGCCGAAACCATCGGCGTCAGCGAGGCCGAGATCGCCGACATCACCACGGAAAATGTCTTCCGGCTGTTCACCAAGATGCCGCGCCCCGAGATGGCGGGCGCCTGAGAGATGGGCGACCGGCTGCGCTTCACCGTCCTCGGCTGCGGCTCATCGCCCGGCACACCGCGCATCACCGGCGACTGGGGCAATTGCGATCCCAAAAATCCGAAGAATCGGCGGATGCGCACGGCGGCGCTAATCGAGCGCGTTGCAGCCGGTGGCGGCCGCACGACGGTCGTCATCGACACCGGGCCGGATTTCCGCGAGCAGATGCTGCTCGCTTCGGTCAAGCGCATCGACGCCGTCGTCTATACCCATCCGCATGCCGACCACATCCACGGCATCGACGATCTGCGCGGCTATGTGCTCGAGCAGCGGCACCGCATCGACATCCATGCCGACGAGCCGACGATGGGGCGGCTGCGCCAGGCGTTCGGCTATTGCTTCGAGACGCCGCCGGGCAGCTCCTATCCGCCGATCGTCGAGGCCCATATCATCGACCATGGCAAACCAGTGGCGATCGAAGGCGAGGGGGGTCCCCTCACCCTTGAGCCGCTGCGGCAGATCCATGGCGACATCTTCTCGCTGGGCTTCCGCGCCGGCGGCCTCGCTTATTGCCCCGACATCAGCGACTTTCCGGCCGCCACGGCGGAACGGTTGCACGGCCTCGACATGCTGGTGATCGACGCGCTGCAGTACAACACCCATCCCAGCCATCTGTCGCTCGGCGAGGCATTGGACTGGATCAAGAAGCTGGCGCCGAAGAATGCCGTGCTAACGCACATGCACGTGCCGCTTGATTACGCCGTGGTGATGGCCGAGACGCCGGATCACGTGGTGCCGGCTTATGACGGCATGGTGATCGAAATTCCTTACGAGTCAGCGCTATAGCGGCGCTTGTTTATTTCGCTTGTTCGTTTCTCGCGCGRCTCAGCATGGATAGCGCTGGTGTCGAGAACGCAGCGGATGATCGACGCGTGACTTGAACGGCGGTGCCGGCTGTCAGTGCGGCGTACCATTCGCGGGCTGAGGTCATTAGCGGATCCGTGCGCTTTGCTGCAGCCGGGCGTGACAGACCGAAAACCGCAGTGATTTCCAGATCCGCGCCTGGCATGTCAGTTCCATAATATATCTTATGCGACTTTTCTGGCTGCGGCAGCAGGTGCTCGGAAACCCTCTGTCGTCGCCTGTCGCCGTGCAGCTGTCACCGCGCCCTCGCTCACTCGATTTCGGTGATGGCATCGAGCCGGTGAAGCGGCTAGCCTGCCGGACGCTGCTGTCGCGCTGGGACTCAAGAAATGACCGCTTCCTCTTCCTTTCTCGGCTTTCCGGATCGCCTCGCCGAAGGCCGCATACCTAGTGCGGTGATTTTCGGAGCCGGTCACGGCAGCACTTATCCCGGCAAGGACAGYAGCGGCTATGTCCCGGCCGCCGACGCCATCCGCGCTGCGAGCCAGGACGATGCCGCTCTGGTCGAGCACTGGGATTTCGATCTCGGCGGGCCGCTGTTCGACGGCAAGCCGGTCTGCTGCGTCGACGCCGGTGACGTCTTGACCATCATGCATGACCTACACGCAGGTAATCGACCTGATTGCCGGCCTCGGCAGGCGGGCGAGTATTGCTGGATTCGACCTTGTCGAGCTCTATCCTCCCGCCGACATTGACGGCCTGTCGGCGCTCACCGCGGCACGGCTTCTCGTCAATGTGATCGGCACCATCGTCCGGCAGGTCTGAAACCCGGTTTCCTCATGGCAATCGGAATCTCTGCGCGGATATCCGCCTTCGTCGATGCGCTCCCCTTAAAGCCCGGGCTGCGGGTCCTGGAGATCGGATGCGGTCCCGGCGTTGCCGCTCGTGCCGTGGCAAGCCGTATCGGCGACGGCTTCATTCTCGCGATCGATCGCTCGGAGAAGGCAATCCGATTGGCGCGCGCGGGATCGCACAACGAGATGGCCGCCGGTCGCCTCGATTTCAGGCATGCCGCGATCGAGGACTTTGCGCTGAATTCCAGTGATGCGCTCTTTGACATCGCGTTTGCCATGCGGGTCGGCGCGCTCGACGGACGCCACCCCGAAGCGGGCCGTATCGCGCTGTCGCGCATCAAGGCTGCGCTGAAGCCAGATGGCAGGCTCTTCATCGATGGTGGCGATCCGTTGAAGGAGATCGATCTGGATAGCAGCTTGCAGCTCTAGAATTACGGCTCCCGGCTCAGTGCTATCCAGTAGCTCAGCGTGCGCTTGGCGCCCGGCGGGATCTGCATCACGCCCGGCTTGTCGGCAAACTCGCCGTCGAAGTCGACCGGGCTTGCAATCCCGTGCCAGGGCTCGATGCACAGGAACGGCGCGCCGCCCGRCTTGGACCAGATGCCCAATTCGCTGAATCCCTGCCACGACATCTCGATCGCCGGCCCGTTCCCGGCGGCGTAGCGCACGCTGGTGCTGACGGGCCGGTCGAGAATGACGGCGTCGTCGTCGAACAGTTTTTCCGACAGTGTAAGCACCTTGCCTTCGATGGGCGGGGGCTGCGGCGCCGGCAGCAGCAGGCCGTCCTTCAGGCGGCGGATCGGCGCCGGCTCATCATCGGTAAAGGTCAGCCGGTAAGCTTCCTTGGGCAGTTCCGGCAGCAGCGGCCAGTTGAATGCCGGATGCGCGCCGATCGATGCCGGGAGCGGCTCGTCGCCCGGGTTGGTGATCTCGAAGGTCACGCCGAGCCGGCGGGCGGCGATGCTATAGGTAATCGCCAGCCGAAAGGCGAACGGGTAGCGCGCGCGGGTCTCCGCATCGTCCGTCAACTCCAGCGTGCAAGATGAAGGCCCCTGCTCCGCCCAGGCAAAGCGCCTGTCGCGGGCAAAGCCATGCTGCGCCATCGGATAGATCTGGCCACGATGGCGCAACTGGTCGCCCTTCAGCCGGCCGACGATCGGAAACAGAACCGGCGAATGACGCCGCCAGGCCGGTCCAGCCTGCCACAGAAGCTCCGTACCCTCGGCGTCGCGCAAGGAGACCAGCTCGGCCCCCTGCCCGACGATGGTCGCCGAGATGCCTTCGCCCTGAAGCGTCATCTGTTCCATGCTTCCTCGCGACCGATGCGGCGAGCCAGGCTAGCAAATGGCATCGCGTGAACTCAAGGGGGGCAAGCCGCACCCAAACCTGCCCGAAGACAGCCGAACGATCAAACGGCGTCACGACGCCAGAAAGGACGCTCAAATGAAAACCGTGGCCGGCGGTTTCCCATCGGCCACGGTTCGACATGTTGCCTGCTACGGTTGGCGGTCCAGACTATTCGCGCTCGCCGGTGAAATTCAGCAGCAGCTGGAAGATGTTGATGAAGTTCAGATAGAGCGAGAAGGCGCCGAAGACGGCGAGCTTCTGCTGCGATTCAGCGTCGAAATTTTCGGCATACTGTTCCTTGATCGTCTGCGTGTCCCAGGCCGTCAGGCCGATGAAGACGGCGATACCGATCACCGAGATGGCGAATTGCAGCGCGGTCGAACCGAGGAACAGGTTGACGAGGCTGGCAATCACCACGCCGATCAGGCCCATCATCAGGAAGGACGAGAACTGCGTCAGGTCGCGCCTAGTCGTGTAGCCGTAGAGGCTGGTGGCGCCGAACATGATGGCGGCGATGAAGAAGGTGCGCGCGATGCTGGTGCCGGTGAAGACCAGGAAGACGGAAGCAAGCGACAGGCCCATCACGGCGCAGAAGGCCCAGAACGTGGCCTGCGCGCCCGCGGCCGACATCGTCTGCATCTTGAACGAAAAGATCATGACGAAGGCGAGCGGCGCCARCATGACCACCCATTTCAGCGGGCTGGAGAAGATCGGCACGTAGAGCGCCGGCGTCGAAGCCACGGCAAGGGCGACAAGTCCGGTGACGACGAGGCCGAGGCCCATATAGTTGTAGACGCGCAGCATATGCTTGCGCAGGCCCTCGTCATAGACCGCTCCGGCCTGGACGGCGGTGCCCATTCGGTATCCCAGATTGGGGCTGTTCATTTGGGTTCTCCTTGCTTGGGTCGGTTCGATTGGGTGTTTCAGTATAGGGTCCGGGCAAGCTTTTCGGCGGCGCGATCGAGATCGCCGGCGTCACCTCGTCCGACGACGGCGTAAGCGACCTCGCCGATCTGGAAATAGGCGGATGAAATGTCACCCGAAGGCGCGACGGTCGGTTTGACCACGTCGAACGTGCCGGGCCGGATCGCAAACAGCGACACCAGCCCGAGATCTTTCGCCTCAATCGCCATCTCGACGCTCGGTCCGAACCGCGACGGATAGATCTGGACGTCGCGGATCTTCCAGTCGTCGGGCAATGACGGCATGACGATTGCCGTCGCGGCGCGGATTTCATCGGCATTGTAGCCCGGCGCTTCCGGCTGGGACGGCATCGTCTCGCGCACCAGCGTCGTCCGGTGCGCGCTCATCGCTTCCTCGACATAGGCGGGCGGCTGCGTCGAAGCGACCACCTTGGTCACCGCGATCGGGCCGAAGAAGCCGTTCGCAAGCCAGCCTGCAGCGACCAGCACCGCGGCCGCGGCGGCTCGCTGCAGCACGGACAAGACACGATCCCTGGCAAGCGCTCTCTCCAGCCGGCGCGCCGCCTCGGACGTTGCCGCGCGCGCCGTGCCGCTCGGTGCGGCAAGTGCGACGCGCAGTTCATCCCGCATTCTGAGATCGGACATCACGCGCGCGGCCACCTCCGGACGGGCCGAGAGGAATGCCTCGACCTCGATGCGGCGGCCGGCGTCGAGTTGGTCGTCGACATAGGCGTCGAGATCGGCATCGGTTACGGGATCGACAATAGCGGTCATGACTCACCTCCCACGATCCTCAGATGGTTTTTGGCTTTCAGCAGAGCGCCCTCCTCCATCTCGCGTAGCGCGGCACGCGCGCGGCCGATGCGCGACATCAAGGTTCCAAGCGGCACGCCGCTGACTTCTGCCGCCTCTGCGTAGCTCAGCCCTTCGATCGCGACGAGATGCAGCGCGGAACGCTGTTCTTCCGGCAGCGCCAGGAAGGCTTCGCGCACCTGTGAGAGGCGCACCGAATGGTCCTGGGACGCCGGCATGCTTTGATCGACAAGGCGGAAGGCATGCTCAATGCGTGCCACCTCCGACCGGCGCGAGCGCATGCGGTCGATGAAGATGTTGTGCACGATCGCGAGCAACCAGGCCCGAAGGTTGCCGCCGGCGCGAAAGGTTGCACGACGCTCATAGGCGCGCACCAATGCGTCGTGGACCAGGTCCTCGGCATCGGCGCTGTCGCGCGTGAGCGAGCGCGCATAGCGCCGCAGCGATCCCAACTGCCCAACGATATCGAACCGTGCCATCGACCGTTTCATGCCCTGTTTACGGAACAGGGCAAGGCTTTAATCCCGGCAGAAGGTCTGTTTTTGTTGGCACCAGCGATCACCGCGCCGGCCGTCGAGGTCTTTCGCTGCAGCCGACTGCCGTATTCAGTCCTGGAACGGAGGAAACCGCTGGCGAAGCGCGGCCGATTTGCGTATCAATCCGCCGCGATTGGAGCCTCAGCGATGTTCGAAAGCCTGCAGCCTGCGCCCGCCGACAAGATTCTCGCCCTGATCGGCCTCTATCGCGCCGACACGCGCCCCGGCAAGGTCGACCTCGGCGTCGGCGTCTACAAGGACCGCGACGGCAGGACGCCGGTCATGCGCGCCGTGCGCGAGGCCGAGAAGCGGCTGCTCGCGAGCCAGGACACCAAGACCTATCTCGGCCTTGCCGGCGATACCGGTTTCAACACCGCGATGGTCAAGCTTGCCTTTGGCGAGAAGGCCGATCTTTCGCGCATCCGCGCCGCGCAGGCGCCGGGCGGCTCCGGCGCGCTGCGGCTTGTGGCCGAGCTTCTGCAGCGCACCCGCCCCGGCGCGACGGTCTGGTTGTCAGACCCGACCTGGCCGAACCACCTGCCGGTGATGCGCGCCGCGGGTCTGCAGGTGCGCGACTATCCCTATTTCGACGCCGCTTCCGGCGCCGTCCGCTTCGACGACATGCTGGTGGGGCTGAAGGCCGCCAATAGCGGCGATGTCGTGCTGCTGCATGGCTGCTGCCACAACCCGACCGGCGCCAATCTCGACATTGCGCAATGGGCGAAGGTGGCCGACGTCCTGTTGGAGCGCGGCCTGCTGCCCTTCGTCGATATCGCCTATCAGGGCTTTGGCGAAGGCCTCGATGCCGACGCCGCCGGCCTGCGGCTGYTGGCCGAGAAGGTGCCGGAAATGGTCGTCGCCGCCAGCTGCTCGAAGAATTTTGCCGTCTACCGCGACCGCGTGGGTGCTGCGATGATCATGGCCAAGGACGGCACCCAGGCGGATGTGGCGATGAGCCAGATGCTGGCGGCCGCCCGCGCCCTCTATTCGATGCCGCCGGACCATGGCGCGGCGGCGGTGCGCATGGTGCTTGAAGACGCCGACCTGAGGAAGGATTGGGAGACGGAACTCGAAGAGATGCGGCTTCGCATGCTTCGGCTGCGGGTCGCCTTCGCCGAGGCGTTGCGCCGGCAGTCGAACTCCGATCGCTTCGATTTCGTCGCCAGCCATCGCGGCATGTTTTCGAGGCTTGGGCTGACGGAAGCGCAGGTCGAACGTCTGCGCACCGAGCATGCCGTCTATATGGTGGGCGACAGCCGCATCAATGTGGCCGGCCTGCCCGAGAACCGCATGGACGATCTCGCCAAGGCGATCGTCTCGGTGCTCGACTGAGAGCCGAAGCAGCTGTGGACAATAGGCCTTTGCCAGCCGGCGAAATTGGTCGCCCGCCGCTGCGCGCGCTAGGGTTTACGGCATGAAGCCCTCACGAGACATCTCCCGCCTGATCGAGATCATGGCGGCGCTCAGGGCGCCGAAGACCGGCTGCCCATGGGACATCGAGCAGAATTTTTCAACGATTGCGCCCTACACGATCGAGGAAGCCTATGAGGTCGCGGATGCGATCGCGCGCGGCGAATTCGACGATTTGCGCGAGGAACTGGGCGACCTGCTGCTGCAGGTCGTCTACCACGCGCAGATGGCGCAAGAGATTGGCGAGTTCGCGTTCGGCGATGTCGTTGAGGCTATCACCACCAAGATGATCCGCCGCCACCCGCATGTCTTCGGTGACGAGGAGGCGCGCAGCGCCGGCATGGCCAAGGGCATGTGGGAAAAGATCAAGGCGGCGGAGAAGGCCGACAAGCGCAATGCCCGCATCGCCCGCGGCCTCGACCCGGAAGACCACGGCAGGGGCTATCTCGACAGCGTGCCGGTTGCGCTCCCTGCCCTTACCCGCGCGTTGAAGCTGCAGGAGAAGGCCGCCCGCGTCGGCTTCGACTGGAGCGAGGCAGCGCCTATCCTCGACAAGATAGAGGAAGAGATCGGCGAATTGCGCGAGGCGCTCGCTACAGGCGATGCGGCGCCCATCAAGGACGAGTTCGGCGACCTGCTGTTTGCCATCGTCAATCTCGGCCGTCACCTGAAACTCGACGCGGAAGCCGCGCTCAGCGGCACCAACGAGAAATTCCGCTCGCGATTCCATTATGTCGAGCGGGCGTTGGAGGCTTCGGGCAGTTCGCTGGAAAAGGCGACACTGGACGAGATGGAAGCGCTCTGGCAGAAGGCCAAAAGCGCAAAATAAGCAGCGGATTACCGAGCGCTCTTGCGGTTCAGCCTGCTCTCGATTTCCTGCCTTGCGTTGTGCGTCGCCGTCAGCGAGATGGTGACGCTGCCGTCCTCATTGTCGGTCCGCGAAACGACATCGCCGTTGCGATAGAGCCAGTCGACCTGGCCGAGTTGGGCGGGACTCAGGGTCACCGTCATGGTCTCGAGTTCGCCCGATACTCTGGTCTCGATGAGTGCCCTCAGCGCGTCGATCCCCTCGCCGGTCGCAGCCGATATCGCGATCGGCGGTGCCTTACCGTCGGCGCTTGCGGCAAGCAGGCGCTCCCGATTGCCTTCGTCGWGCAGGTCGATCTTGTTCCACACCTCGATCACACGGCTGGTGTCGGCGGCATCGACGCCAAGATCGCCGAGAATGCGCTCGACATCTTCGGCCTGGGCGGCCGTGTCAGGATCGGAAATATCGCGCAGATGCAGCACGAGATCGGCCTCGACGACCTCCTCCAGCGTAGCCCGGAAGGCGGCGACCAGATGCGTCGGCAGGTCGGAGATGAAGCCGACCGTGTCCGACAGGATGATCGGCGTGCCATGCGGCAGGCGCACACGGCGCAAGGTCGGGTCAAGCGTGGCGAACAGCATGTCCTCGGCCAGCACCCCTGCCCCGGTCAGCCGGTTGAACAGCGTCGACTTTCCGGCGTTGGTGTAGCCGACGATCGCCACAACCGGGAACGGCACCTTCTTACGCTTGGCCCGGTGCAGGTCGCGCGTGCGGCGAACCGTTTCCAGCTCATGCTTCAGCTTGGTGATCTTGTCCTGCAGGATGCGCCGGTCGGACTCGATCTGGGTTTCGCCCGGACCGCCGAGGAAACCAGCGCCGCCACGCTGCCGCTCGAGGTGGGTCCAGCTCCGTACCAGCCGGCCTTTCTGGTAGTTGAGATGCGCAAGCTCGACCTGGAGGGTACCTTCCTTGGTCCTTGCGCGTTCGCCGAAGATCTCCAAGATCAGCCCGGTGCGGTCGAGCACCTTGGCGTTCAGTTCTTTTTCGAGGTTGCGCTGCTGCACCGGCGTCAGCGGATGATCGACGATGACCAGCTCCGCGTTGCGCTCCTTCACGATGTCGGCGAACTCCGCCACCTTGCCGCTGCCGAGAAGCGTTGCCGGACGCGGATCTGCAACCGTCACCACCGCCGTGTGGACCGGGTCGAGATCGATGGCGCTGGCAAGCCCGACTGCCTCGTCGTGGCGCGCATCCGCCGAGCGGCTCAGGCGCGGACGGCTCGAATCGTCGTCGCCGCGCGGCTGGCGCGCAAGCACCGGCACAATGACAACCGCTCGGGTCGGGTCCTTGGCTTCCGGCCCGAGCTGATATCCTTGCTTGCCGCGAACGCTACGGTCCGCGTCTTTCTCACGTGCCAATCAGGCGCCCTGGCTTTCCTCACCATCGAACATCTGAACCGGCTGGCTCGGCATGATCGTGGAAATGGCGTGCTTGTAGACGAGCTGGGAATGCCCGTCGCGCCGCAACAACACACAAAAATTGTCGAACGAAGTGACGACGCCCGTCAGCTTCACGCCGTTGATGAGGAAGATGGTAAGTGGATTTTTGCTCTTGCGAACTGAATTCAGGAACAGGTCCTGAAGGTTTTGCGATCGTTCCGCCATTGTTTTTGTCTTTCGCCGATCCCCTTCGGTCTGCAGGCTAGTGCGCCAAATTACGCGGCAACTGTCAAGCGAGCAAACCCCCTCTTGCCGTCAGTGTGGCAAGCAGAACGAGATAGTTGAGGTTCATTCCACCTTTGCGGTTATCAGGCTGGACTTTTTTCCGCAATGTCAAAAAATGCCTGCCGCAACGAAAGTGTCATAGAGCCGGGGTGGCCATTTGCGATCGGTGCACCGTCGATTTCGACCACCGGCATGGCGATTGTGGTCGCGGAACTGATGAAAGCCTCGCGCGCGGCCTTGGCTTCTGCGACGGAAAATCCACGCTCTTCGATCTTCAGACCGAGCTTGGCGGCGACATCGAACAAGGTCGTGCGCGTGATGCCGCGCAGGATGCCATGCTCGGYCGGCCGCGTCACCAGGACGCCGTCCCGCGTGACGATCCAGGCATTGGACGAGCCACCTTCCTTGACGGTGCCGTCGGGGTCGACGAACCAGGCCTCGTGGGCGCCCGCCTCCTTGGCCTTCTGCTTGGCGAGCACGTTTGGCAGCAGGCCGGTGCTCTTGATGTCGACGCGGTCCCAGCGATTCTCCGGCACGGTGATCACCTTGATCCCGGTTTCGACCCGCTTGGCGGCCGCGGCGGGATCGGCCTTCCGGGCCGTTATCACCAAAGACGGCCTGACGTCGGCTGATGGGAAAAAGAACTCGCGACTGGCGACGCCGCGCGTCACCTGCAGATAGACAAGGCCGTTGACGACATGATTGCGGCGCACCACCTCGCGCAGCAGCATCGGCAGAACGCCTTCCGAAACTGGCCAGGCGATCGACAGTTCCTTCAGCGAGCGCTTCAGCCGGGCCAGATGGCGCGGCATGTCGACGATACAGCCGCGCGCCACCTCGCACACCTCGTAGACACCGTCGGCGAACTGGTAGCCGCGATCCTCGATATGGACGCGGGCTTCAGCATGGGCGACGTAGCGCCCGTTGACATAGGCAATGCGCGGCATGGGAACACCTCAGGGCAATTCGGCTTACTTAGGCGATTCCGCCGTCGCCGTAATGAACAATCGGGTGGGCCAAAGGTCCTCAAGCGGTTCAGCGTTTGAGGGGATCGCCGATGCGCTCCAAGCATTTGTTTTTTCGCAATTCCGGACGGAAAACCGCTGCGTGCTTTTCCTGGAATTGCTTCAGACACCCAGCGACTTCAGCTTGCGGTGCAGGGCGGATCGCTCCATCCCGATGAACTCCGCCGTCTTCGAGATGTTGCCGCCGAAGCGGTTGATCTGGGCGATGAGATAGTCCTTCTCGAACTGCTCGCGCGCCTCGCGCAGCGGCAGCGCCATGATGTGCTGATCCGACTGGTTCGGCGTGCGCGGCATGACGTCGCCGATCTCGGAGGGCAGAAGGTCGGCGGTGATCGGCGCATCGACGTCGCCGCCACGGGCCAGGATCATCAACCGCTCGACATTGTTGCGCAACTGGCGGACATTGCCCGGCCAGTTATGCGCCTGCAGCACGGCAAGCGCGTCGTCGCCGATGCGGCGCGGCTTGATGCCGGCCTGACGCGCGATCTGCTTCATGAAATTGTCGACGAGATAAGGAATATCCTCGCGCCGCTCGGCCAGGCCCGGCACCATGACCGGAACCACCGCCAATCGGTGGTAGAGATCCTCGCGGAAGCGGCCATCGGCGATCATCGCCTCCAGGTTCTGCGAGGTGGACGAGATGATGCGGACGTCGACCTTGACCCGCTTGGTGCCCCCTACCCGCTCGAACTGCTGCTCGACTAGAACGCGCAGGATCTTGTTCTGCGTCTCGCGTGGCATGTCGGCCACTTCGTCGATGTAAAGGATGCCGCGATGGGCCTCCTCCAACGCGCCGACCTTGCGCTCGGTGCCGTTCGATTCGGTGCCGAACAGCTCGATCTCCATGCGCTCGGGCGTGATGGTGGCGGCACTCAGCGTCACGAACGGCCCGTTCTTGCGCGCCGACAGCGCGTGGACGGCGCGTGCCGTCAGTTCCTTGCCGGAGCCGGACGGACCGATGATCATGATGCGGCTGTTGGTCGGCGCGACGCGCTCGATGGTTTGCCGCAACTGGCTCATCGCCGACGACATGCCGATCAGGTCGAAAGTCTCGCCGCTGCGCAGCTTGAGGTCGGAGACCTCGCGCCTCAGCTTGGACGTCTCCAGCGCGCGCTCGGCGATCAGGATGAGGCGATCGGCCTTGAACGGCTTCTCGATGAAGTCATAGGCGCCACGGCGGATGGCGGAGACCGCCGTTTCGATGTTGCCGTGGCCGGAGATCATCACCACCGGCATGTTCGGATGCATGGTCTTGATCTCGTCCAGCAGCGCCAGACCGTCGAGGCGAGAGCCCTGCAGCCAAATATCGAGGAAAATCAGCCGCGGCGCACGATCAGCAATTGCTGCAAGCGCGCTGTCGGCATCATGCGCCGTGCGGGTTTCGTGGCCTTCGTCGCTCAGGATACCAGCGATAAGCTCGCGGATGTCTTCCTCGTCATCGACGATGAGAATGTCAGACGCCATTACCGACCTTTTCAGTTTCTCGTTGGTTTTCGTTGCGGCCTTCGCCGCGTGGCGGCGCGGCAACGACCGCCGCCGGCGGCAGGATGATCGAGATCATCGCCCCCCGGCCGCCGTGGAAGTCAGGCGGCGCGTCGTGTAGTTCGAGCCGGCCGCCATGGTCCTCCACGATCTTCTTGACGATAGCGAGGCCAAGGCCGGTGCCTTTTTCGCGCGTCGTCATGTAGGGCTCGAGCAGCCTCTGCCGATTCTCGCGCGGCAGCCCTTTGCCGTTGTCGATAACGTCGATTCTTATGGCGCCATCTTGGCGCCCGGCTTGAATCCGGATTGTGCCGTCGGAGCGGTCTTGCGCATCAAGCCCGTCAATCGCTTCTGCGGCGTTCTTGATGACGTTGCCGAAGGCCTGCGCCATCAGGCGGCTGTCGAACGTGYCCTTGAGCGGCTCGGGGCCGAAATTGCGCTCGAAGGCGATGTCGGAGCGGCTGACTTCCACCAGGAACGACGCTTCGCGCAGCGCTTCGCGCAGATCGATGATCTTCATTTCCGGTTTCGGCATGCGGGCGAAGGCCGAGAATTCGTCGACCATTCTGCCGATGTCCTCGACCTGGCGGATGATGGTGTCGGTGCACTGGTCGAAGACTTCGCGATCCTCGGTGATGACCTTGCCGTAGCGGCGCCTGATGCGCTCGGCCGAGAGCTGGATCGGCGTCAGCGGATTCTTGATCTCATGAGCGATACGGCGCGCCACATCCGCCCAGGCCGACGAGCGCTGCGCCTGCACGAGGTCGGTGATGTCGTCGACGGTGACGACATAGGATTTCTCTTCCGAGCCGTCCTCATCCGCCTCGACGGTAATCTGGACGTTGAATGTCCGCTCCATGCCGGCGCGGAAGAAGGTCACCTGCTCACGATAGACCGGCTTGCCGGACTGGCGCCCGATCTCGAAGACACGGCCGACATGCGGCAGGATGGCCGAGAGATTCTGTCCGAGCGCAGCGCTGGCGGAAATCGCGAGCATGGTTTCGGCCGAGCGGTTGACGATGGTGATGGTGCCAAAGGAATCGACGCCGATGACGCCGGCGGTGACGCCCTCCAGCACCGCTTCGGAGAAACGGCGCCGCTCGTCGATCAGGTCCTTGGCCGACAGGAGTTCGTTCCTCTGCGATTTGAGCTCGAGGATCATGTTGTTGAAGGTCTCGCCCAGCGAGGCCACGTCGCCGTCGGACTGGCGAACGGGAACGGYGACGTCGAGATTGCCGGTGGCCACCTCGTCGGCCGCGCCGATCAACTGGCGGATCGGCCGCACCAGCCGGTCTGCGACCGCGATTCCGGTCCAGATCGCCGACAGGATGATGATCAGTGTCAGCGACAGATAGGGCAGCGCAAAGGCCACCTGGGATGTGCGGCGGTTGTCCTCGAGGTTGCGGTATTCGTCGGTGTTGGATTTGACGATCTGGCGCGCCCGGATCACTTCGGGATCGACCAGCCGGATCGTGAAGAGATAAAGGCCCTCGATCTCGCGCAGCTTGACGATGGCGCCCATGATGTTGCGGGTGCGCGGCTCGATCAGCACCGGCTTRCCGTCGGCGGCGCTTTCGACCGCGCCCGGCGGCGGCTCGGGCATGGCGAAATCCGCACCCGTCTTGGCGCTCATGACGAAAGAGCCGTCGGGCTTGATCAGCGCCGCATGCGCCAGCCCGCGGCCGACGGCTTCCTTGTTCATCAGGTCGAGGAAACCGGTGCGGTCGAGACCGTAGAGGGTGCGCGAAGCGTCGAGGTCATAGGCCATCGACAGGGTTGTGCCCTGCAGGTTGCGCGCATTTTCCTGGACGTAGGCGTCCGCGATCGACAGCGACGAATTGACGATGGTTTTGGTGCGGATTTCGAACCAGCGGTCGAGGCCGATATCGAGCGTGATCGAGGCGATGATCGCCACCATGATCGCCGGAATGGCGGCCACCAGCGCGAACATGGCAACGATGCGCACATGCAGGCGCGAGGCGGCCCGGCCATGACGGCGTGCCATGACGATTCGCCGCACCTCACGGGCAATCAGCGCGATCAGGAACAGCACGAAGACGGCATTGAGCGCGATCAGCGCCCAGGTCGTATTGGCGTTCGGCGCAATGGGCGTCGCCCCGACCAGGATCGCAAACGAGATCGCGGCCGTGATCATCGCGCCCACGATCGCGACCACGCCAGGCAGCGCCAGCAGCCGGCGGCCGTCGCGAACGCCGGCCCGGCTGAAAAGCGGTTGGTTCAGTGTCGGACCCTCAGCGCCCATATCGCCGTCTTATGTCGGTCATTGCGTCGGATGTATGCAACGCATTGTGGCGATTATGCAACAAGTGTGGCCGGGACGGAAATCTTTCCCCAGCTCAATCCCCAAACGTGAAGGCGCCAATGCATGTCGCCAAAAGGGCGTACCGGTTTGGGAAAACGACATGCATGAAAACAAGCGGTTAAAGCGCGCAGCTCGAATCGGTTCGATGCTGCGCGTTTCAGGGCTGCCTGGAGGCCTTGTAGACGTTGACGCCGAGCTCGCGGATCTTCTTGCGCAGCGTGTTACGGTTTAGGCCCAAGAGCTCGGCCGCCTTGATCTGGTTGCCGCGCGTTGCGGTCATCGAGGCCAGCACCAGCGGATATTCGACCTCGGCGAGTATGCGCTGGTAAAGCCCGGATGGCGGCAGTTCGCCGGCAAAGGACGCGAAATAGCGCTGCAGGAAATGCTCGACCRCCTGGCCGATCGACAGATCGTCGGGGATAAGCGGGCCGACGCCCGGCACCACTGGCCTTTCGCCGGTCTTGAGCTCGGCCTCGATGATCTCGGCCGAAATCTCGTCCTGTGAATAGAGCGCGGCGAGCCGGCGCACGAGGTTTTCCAGCTCGCGCACATTGCCGGGCCAAGGGTAGCGCTTCATCAGCTCGATGCCGCCCGCCGAAATGCGCTTGGTCTGCAGGCCTTCGCTGGCGCCCTGCTTGAAGAAGTGCCGCACAAGGTCGGGAACGTCTTCCGACCGTTCGCGCAGCGCCGGCAGCCTCAGCGGCACGACATTCAGGCGGTAGAACAGGTCCTCGCGGAACAGTCCCTGGTTGATCAGCGTCCTCAGATCCTTGTTGGTCGCGGCTACGATGCGAACATCGGTCTTGATCGGCGTTCGGCCGCCGACGGTCGTGTATTCGCCCTGCTGCAGCACGCGCAGCAGGCGCGTCTGCGCCTCCATCGGCATGTCGCCGATCTCGTCGAGGAACAGCGTGCCGCCTTCGGCCTGCTCGAAACGGCCGGTGGAGCGGTTCTGAGCGCCGGTGAAGGCGCCCTTCTCATGGCCGAAAAGCTCCGATTCGATCAGGTCGCGGGGGATCGCGGCCATGTTGATCGCCACGAACGGCCCGCCGCGGCGGCGGCCATATTCGTGCAGCGCACGCGCCACCAGTTCCTTGCCGGTTCCGGATTCGCCGCTGATCATCACCGTCAGGTCGGTCTGCATCATGCGCGCCAGCATGCGGTAGATGTCCTGCATGGCGGCCGAGCGGCCGACCAGCGGCATCGTCTCCGGTTGTTCCTCCGCACGCGAATCGAGCTTCGGCCGCTTCGGCTCGGCCAGCGCCCGGTTGACGATGTTGAGCAGCTCAGTGAGGTCGAAAGGCTTCGGCAGGTATTCGTAGGCGCCGGTCTCGGAGGCGCGGATGGCGGTCATGAAAGTGTTCTGTGCGCTCATGACGATGACCGGCAGTTCCGGCCGCGCCTTCTTGATGCGTGGCAGCATGTCGAAGGCATTCTCGTCGGGCATCACCACGTCGGTGATGACGAGATCCCCCTCACCGGCCGCCACCCAGCGCCACAGCGTCGAGGCGTTCGAGGTGACGCGCACGTCATGGCCGACGCGCGACAGCGCCTGGTTCAGCACGGTGCGGATGGCCGCATCGTCGTCGGCGACGAGGATATTGCCGCGAGCGGTCATTTGCGGTCTCCTTCAGCTTCGTCGCCTGAGGTGGGCGAAGTCTCCTTCCAGGCCGGCATCAGGACGCGGAAGGTGGTTCCGCGCGGCGTCGAATCGCATTCGATGATGCCGCCATGCTCGCCGACGATCTTGGCCACCAGCGCCAGTCCCAGGCCTGAGCCGTTCGGCTTGGTGGTGATGAACGGATCGAAGAGAATCGGCAGGATGTCTTCGGAAACGCCGGGGCCGTTGTCATGCACGCAGAATTCCAGCGGCAGCGAAACACGGTCCGGCGTTCCCGGCACGGAAACGCGAATGCCCGGCCGGAAAGCCGTCGACAGCACGATCTCGCCTTGCGGGTCGGCGCCGATCGCCTCGGCGGCGTTCTTGACCAGATTGAGGAACACTTGGATCAGCTGATCGCGGTTGGCATAGACCGGAGGAAGCGATGGATCATACTCCTCCAAAATCTTGATTTTTTTCGCAAAGCCGTTCTTTGCGATCGCCTTCACATGGTCGAGCACGACGTGGATGTTGACGGGAAAGCGCTCGATCGGCCGCTCGTCGGAAAACACCTCCATACGGTCGACTWGCGAGACGATGCGGTCGGTCTCGTCGGTGATCAGCCTCGTCAGTGCGCGGTCCTCGTCGGAGGCCGACAATTCGAGCAATTGCGCCGCGCCGCGGATGCCGGAAAGCGGGTTCTTGATCTCATGCGCCAGCATGGCCGCCAAACCGGTGACCGAACGCGCAGCGCCGCGATGCGTCATCTGGCGGTCGATCTTGTCGGCCATCGACCGTTCCTGGAACATCACCACGACCRAGCCAGGAAACTCCGGCACCGGCGCGACATAGAGATCGACCATCTTTTCGATGCCGAGTCGCGGCGAGGAGACGTCGACGCGGTATTCATTGACCGGCGCGCGGCGCTCGCGCACCTGGTCGACCAGCGTCAGCAGCGGGCTGCCGAACGGCACCAGCTTGGACAGAGTGTTGCGCGCAAGCATGGTCGCGCTGGAGCGGAAGAAGTCCTCGGCATCCGCATTGGCGAAAGTGATGAAGCCATCGGGGTCGACCATGATGACCGGGCGGCGGATGGTGTTGAGCACGATGTTGGCGGCGTCCGCCATGTCGGCTGACTGTGGGAGGCTCGCCTTCATGCCGCGCTCCGAAGCTCGGTCGGCGCATCGGTAAGCGCCTCGCGCAGTCCACGGATGACCTCCGCCGGCTGGAAAGATGTGAGGATCAGCTTGCGCTGTTCGGCGGAAACGTCGGGCGCATGCCGCTCGAGATACCAGCCGAGATGCTTGCGCGCCTGGCGCAGCCCGCTTTCGATGCCATAGAGCGAGAGCATGTCCTCGTAGTGGGCAACGAGATAGTCGGCGAGTGCTTGCGGGGTTTCGGGGACGCCGTACGCGGATATGCTAGCGGCGGCCGCCGCCGCGATGCTGCCGGCGATCCACGGCGCGCCGTAATGAGCACGACCGACCATCACCGCGTCGGCGCCAGACTGTTCGAGGATTGTCGCCGCGTCCTCCGGCGAGCCGACATCGCCATTGGCCACCACCGGGATCGAGACCGCCTGCTTGACGCGCGCTATGGCGCGCCAGTCGGCCTTGCCCTGGTAGAACTGGCAGCGCGTGCGGCCATGCACGGTCACCATGCGCACGCCCGCCTGTTCGGCGCGGCGCGCCAGCATCGGCGCATTGAGCGCGCCTTCGTCCCAGCCGAGCCGCATCTTGACCGTTACCGGCACGGAAACGGCGCCGACCACCGCATCGATCAGCGAGAGCGCGTGGTCGAGATCGCGCATCAGTGCCGAACCAGCATAGCCGCCCGTCACCTTCTTTGCCGGGCAGCCCATGTTGATGTCGATGATGTCGGCGCCCTCGCCTGCCGCGATTCGAGCGCCCTCAGCCATGTGCTGGGCTTCGCGGCCGGCAAGCTGCACCATGTGGACGGGCAGGCCGGAATGGCGGATGCGCAGGTCGCAGCCGGCCCTGCCCTTGGCCAGTTCGCCGCTTGCCACCATTTCCGACACGACCAGGCCGGCGCCATGCGCATAGGCGCGCTGCCGGAACGGCTCGTCGGTGATGCCCGACATCGGCGCAAGGAATACGCGGTTGCGGATCCTCACACGGCCAATTTCCAGAGGCGAAGCCAAAGCGGTCAATTCAGGCATGCACAAAAACCAAGCATATTTGATTGGTGCACATTCTATGGCCAGAAGCAAGCCATTGTGCAACGCGCAATGACGCCACATTGAGGCGCATTTTGGAAAATGCTGGCCTTCCACTTGAGGCGCGACTAAGCCTCTCGCCATGACGGACTCCGATACAAAACTAGCGGGCGCCAGGGACGACAAGGTCGGCGTGGTTATCGTCGCCGCCGGGCGCGGCGCGCGCGCGGGGCAGGCCGACGGGCCGAAGCAGTATCAGCGCATCGGCGGCCGCGCCGTCATCGCTCATACGCTGGAAAAGTTCCTGTCGCACCCGAAGGTCGGCCCGGTGGTCGTGGCGATCCATGCCGATGATCGCGAGCTCTTCGAGCGCGCGGCCGGAGCCGATGCGGGGCGCGTTGTCACAGTCACCGGCGGTGCCTCCCGCCAGGCCTCGGTCCGGCTCGGGCTCCTTGCGCTGCGGGAACAGGCGCCGGCAAAGGTGCTGGTGCATGACGCGGTGCGCCCGTTCGTCGATGCCGGGCTGATCGACCGCACCGTCGAGGMCATCGGCGAGCGCCAGGGAGCGCTGCCCGCTCTGCCCGTCGCCGACACGCTGAAGCGGGAATCCGTTGCCGGCATGATCGAGGAGACCGTGTCGCGGGCCGGCCTTCACGCCGCGCAGACGCCGCAGGGTTYTCCGTTCTGGCCGTTGCTCGCGGCGCACGAGAAGGCGCATCATCTGGGCAAGACGGAATTCACCGACGATGCGGCGATTGCCGAATGGGCGCATATTCCGGTGAAGATCGTCACCGGCTCGCCGGACAATGTGAAGCTTACCTGGGCAAGGGATATTGCGATGGCCGACCAGCGGCTCTCCAACGCGCTGCCGCGCTTTCCGGACATCCGCACCGGCAACGGCTATGACGTGCATGCTTTCGAAGCCGGCGACCATGTCACGCTGTGCGGCGTTACCATTCCGCACACCCAAAAGCTCTCCGGCCATTCCGACGCCGATGTCGGGCTTCATGCGCTGACCGATGCGCTGCTTGCCACCTGCGGCGCCGGCGACATCGGCACGCATTTCCCGCCGTCGGACCCGCAATGGAAAGGTGTCGCCTCGAAGATCTTTGTGGAACACGCGGCGAAGCTGGTGCGCGAACGCGGTGGCCGCATCGCCAATGCCGACATCACGCTGATCTGCGAGGCGCCGCGTGTCGGGCCGCATCGCGATGCAATGACGGCGGCGCTGGCGGCGATGCTCGGCATTGCGCCGGAGCGCATTTCGATCAAGGCGACGACCAACGAGAAGCTCGGCTTTGTCGGGCGTGGCGAAGGCATAGCGGCGATCGCTACCGCCAGCGTCGTTTATCCGGGAGACGTGCCGGCATGAGCAACGCCGAACTCGCCAATGCCCTGCTTCAGGCCTGCCAGCAGCGCGGCATCATGCTGGCGACCGCCGAAAGCTGCACAGGCGGCATGATCATCGCGGCACTCACCGACATTGCCGGTTCGTCCGCCGTGGTCGACCGCGGTTTCATCACCTATTCAAACGAAGCCAAGATGGAGATGCTCGGTGTCTCCGCCGCAACCCTCGAGGCGCATGGTTCGGTCTCCGGCGAGACGGCCAAGGAGATGGCCGTGGGCGCGTTGGCGCATTCGCGCGCGACCCTTTCCCTGGCAGTCACCGGCATTGCCGGCCCGAGCGGCGGGTCGGCGGAAAAGCCGGTCGGCCTCGTCTGGTTCGGGGTAGCACTTGCCGGCCAGCCGATCGTCGTCGAGCGCCAGCTGTTCAGTCATAAGGGGCGCGAATTCATCCGCCACGAGACGGTGCGGCACGCGTTACACCTCGGGCTGCGCGCCCTTGGTGAAGACCGCGCGGGGTGAAGATCAGGCGGTCTTGACGCCGTAGATCAGGTTTGCCCGCTTCTCGAAAGCCTCCGAGAACATGCGGAAGGCACGGTCGAACATCGTGCCCATCAGCGCGCCGAGAATGCGGCTCTTGAACTCGTAGTCGATGAAGAAATGCACCTCGCTGCCGCCGTCGGCCGGATCGAAGCGCCAGACGTTGCTGAGATATTTGAACGGGCCGTCGATATATTTGACGTCGATGGCGTTCTCGTCGGGCTTCAGGAGCACCTGCGTCGTAAAGGTCTCGCGGATCGCCTTGTAGCCGATGCTCATATCGGCGACGAGAATGGTGCGGCCGTCGCGCTCCTTGCGCGAGCGCACAGTCAGCGCCTCGCAGAGCGGCAGGAATTGCGGATAGGCCTCGACATCCGCCACCAGCGCGAACATCTGTTGCGGCGTATAGGCGACGCGGCGGGTGGCTTCGAATTTCGGCATCGAACCGGTCAGCCGGCTTTCTTGAGCTGCGCCTCGCGCGCAGCACGCAGCCTGGCGAAGTCTTCGCCGGCGTGGTGCGAGGAACGCGTCAGCGGGCTCGATGCCATCAGCAGAAAGCCCTTCGTCTTGCCGATCGTCTCGTAGGACTTGAACTCGTCCGGCGTGACGAAGCGGATCACTGGGTGATGCTTCTTCGAAGGCTGCAGATACTGGCCGATGGTCATGAAGTCGACATTGGCAGAACGCAGGTCGTCCATCAGCTGCAGGACCTCGTTCCGCTCCTCGCCGAGGCCGACCATGATGCCTGACTTGGTGAAGATCGACGGGTCGAGTTCCTTGACCCGCTGCAAGAGTCGGATCGAATGGAAGTAGCGGGCGCCCGGCCGGACCGTCAGGTAGTTCGACGGCACGGTTTCCAGATTGTGGTTGAAGACGTCCGGCTTGGCGGCAACGACGATCTCAAGCGCGCCGTCCTTGCGCAGGAAGTCTGGCGTCAGGATCTCGATCGTCGTCGCAGGGGCAGCCGCGCGGATGGCGTGGATGACGTCGGCGAAATGYTGCGCACCGCCATCGGCAAGATCGTCGCGGTCGACCGACGTGATGACGACGTGGCTGAGGCCCATCTGTTTGACCGCATGCGCGACGCGCGCCGGCTCATCCGGATCGAGCGCCGTCGGGATGCCGGTGGCGACGTTGCAGAAGGCGCAGGCGCGCGTGCAGATCTCGCCCATGATCATGAAGGTGGCGTGCTTCTTGTCCYAGCATTCGCCGATGTTCGGGCAGCCGGCCTCCTCGCACACCGTGACCAGCTTGTGCGATTTCACGATCTCGCGCGTCTCGGCATAGCCTTTCGATACCGGCGCCTTGACGCGGATCCAGTCCGGCTTGCGCAGTACCTCCTGGTCCGGCCTGTGCGCCTTCTCCGGATGCCGCGGGCGCGGCGCGTTGGCGATCGTATCGAGAACAGTGACCATCTCAAACCCTTCGCGGYCGCTGGCGACGCGACCGCCTGTCTGCGTCATCTAGGACTTTTCGGAGCAAAGAAAAAGGCCRCGCCGGCGCATGCCGCCACGGCCATTTTCGCATAGCGGAGCTCGTCGGGGCTCAGCGCCGCACCAGCCGACCTACAAAGATCAGCAGGCAGGCGCCGATGAAGCCGGTGATCAGATAGGCAAGCCAGCCGACGCCGAAAGACTGGACATGGAGAGCTTGCAGGATCGCGTTGAGCACGATCGCGCCGACGATGCCCAGGATGATGTTCATGAAGATGCCGGTGTTGCTCTTCATGACCATCTCGGCGAACCATCCGGCCAAGCCGCCGATGATGATGGCTGCAACCCARCCCACGCCATTCACGTCCATATGCCAACTCCTCCTCGATCAGGTGAAAATGCATCCGGATACGAACTGCCTTGCCGTCAGAGCCCTCCGGCGCTCGCGTCTGAGTCTCGCGAGGCCAATCTATCACCGATTGGCGATTTATCACGCGTTCAAAGCGCGGCCATAGGCGTCGAGCACGCTTTCCTTCATCATCTCCGACAGGGTCGGATGCGGGAAGATCGTGTGCATCAGCTCTTCCTCGGTGGTCTCCAGGTTCATCGCCACCACGAAGCCCTGGATGAGCTCGGTCACCTCGGCGCCGATCATATGCGCGCCGAGGAGCTGGCCGGTCTTCTTGTCGAAGATGGTCTTGACGAAGCCTTGGTCCTCGCCGAGCGCGATGGCCTTGCCATTGGCGCCGAACTGGAAGCGRCCGACGCGGATGTCCTTGCCTTCGGCCTTGGCCCTGGCTTCGGTCAGGCCGACCGAGGCGACCTGCGGGCTGCAATAGGTGCAGCCGGGGATTTTCAGCTTGTCGATGGCATGCACGCCGGGGAAATTGGCGATCTTCTCGACGCAGACCACGCCCTCATGCTCGGCCTTGTGGGCCAGCATGGGCGGTCCGGCCACATCGCCGATGGCGTAAATGCCGGGCACATTCGTCTTGCCGTAGCCGTCGACGACGACGCAGCCGCGCTCGGTCTTCACGCCGAGCGCCTCGAGGCCGAGGTTTTCGATGTTGCCTTGGACGCCGACGGCCGAGATCATGCGGTCGGCGGTGATCTTCTCGACCTTGCCGTCCTTCGTCTCGACATGGGCGGTGATCGAATTGGCGCCCTTTTCGACCTTCGTCACCTTGGCCTCGAGCAGGATCTTCATCCCTTGCTTCTCGAACTGCTTCTGCGCGAATTTCGAGACCTCGGCGTCCTCGATCGGCATCACCGCCGGCAACAGTTCCACGACGGTCACGTCGGCGCCCATGGTGCGGTAGAAGGAAGCGAATTCGATGCCGATCGCGCCCGACCCCATCACGACAAGCGACTTCGGCATCTCCTTCGGCACCATCGCTTCGAAATAGGTCCAGATCAGTTTGCCGTCCGGCTCGATGCCGGGCAGTGCGCGCGGTCTGGCGCCGGTGGCGAGGATGATATGCTTGGCGGCGTAGGTGCCCTCGCCCTTGACGCCCTTCGGCACCGGCGGCTGCGGTTCCATCGGCTTCTTGGCGGTCTTGGAGACCACGATCTCTCCCGGTTTGTCACCAGAAGGAGCCTTCGAAAGCTTCGCCTCGCCCCAGATGACGTCGACCTTGTTCTTTTTCATCAGGAAGCCGACGCCGCCATTCAGCCTCAGGGATACTTTGCGCGAGCGGTCGACAACGGCGGCCGTGTCGGGGCTGACCTTGCCGTCCAGCTTCAGCCCATAGTCCTTGAGATGGTCGGAATAGTGCATGATCTCGGCCGAGCGCAGCAGCGCCTTGGTCGGGATGCAGCCCCAGTTCAGGCAGATGCCGCCAAGATGCTCGCGCTCGACGATCGCCGTCTTGAAGCCGAGTTGGGCCGAACGCACCGCGGTCACATAGCCGCCGGGGCCTGAGCCGATGATGATGACGTCGTAGGATTCAGCCATTTTACGGTCCTTGTTGAAGCGTGGCTTTACCGAAAGAAGGGTCCGGTATCGAATACGGCTCGTATCTCAGTATTGAAGGCGTGAAAGCTGGCTCTTGCATCACTGTTGAAAGTGCATCGGAAATCCAGAGCCCCATCAACGCGCAGCCGGCAACAAGTCGACTTCGGCGGCCCTGCCAATGCACTGCCAACCAAATGCCAACGATCAGGCTTGCGCTGACTATCATGTGGCTAACATCACGCGCACGAGCGGGGCCAGCGCCCGGCCGATCCGCCGCGTGTTTTCGGCATCGAGATGGACGCCGTCGAGCGGCGTTGTCGTCGCCACGGTGCCTGCATCGAAGAAGCCGCAGCCGGCCTCGTCAGCCAGCGCCGAATATTGCGGCGGCAACCGCTTCGAGGCGTCGTCGCCGCCGGCGAACATTTCCTTGAATTCGGCATTGTCGGTGCGCGTGACCGCGGGCGGAGCGACGATGAGGATCTGCGGCGCCGGCCAGTCGAACGGATAGTCATGGCCGCGCACGATATTGATTAGCCGTTCCATTCCCTGCCTGGCGGCGACCGGATTGCCGTGGATCCACGGCTTCATGTCGTTGGCGCCGAGCATGAAGATGATCAGGTCGAGCGGGGCGTGCGTCGTGAGGATTGTCGGCAGCGTCCGCGCGCCGTTGCGGTCGGCCCCGGTCAGGTGGTCGTCGAAGGCGGTGGTGCGGCCGTTCAAGCCCTCGGCGATGACCTCGACGCCCTCGCCGAGCGCCGCCTTGAGCACGCTCGGCCAGCGGTCTTCCAGCGCATGGCGGCCGAGGCTGGCCGCGTCATATCCCCAGGTCAGCGAGTCGCCGTAGCAGAGAATTGTCTTCATGCGGCTGCCCCACCGAAATCTGACTGCGAGCGCCTGACACGCCGGCATGCGAACAGCGCGCCGGCGGGGCCGGAAATGACGAAGGCGAAAAGGCTGGTGAAGAATGTCCGCACCGCCTTTTTCCCTTCCTAGACCAGCATGCCCATTGKATTCTCGATGATGCGTTTGAAGGCGCCGAGCAACTCCGCGCCGAGCGCTCCGTCGACGGCACGGTGATCGGTGGACAACGTCACCGACATCATGGTGGCGATCTTGATCTCGCCCTTCTTCACCACCGCGCGCTCTTCGCCCGCGCCGACCGCAAGGATGGTCGCATGCGGAGGGTTGATGACGGCGGCGAAGTCCTTGACGCTGAACATGCCGAGATTGGACACCGCCGTGGTGCCGCCCTGGTATTCCTCGGGCTTCAGCTTGCGGCTGCGGGCGCGGCTCGCCAGGTCCTTCATCTCGTTGGAGATGGTGGATAGCGTCTTCTCGTCGGCGCGGCGGATGATCGGCGTGATCAGGCCGCCGGGGATCGACACCGCGACGCCGACATCGGCGTGCTTGTGCTTGACCATGGCGTTGTCGGTCCATGAGGCATTGGCTTCCGGCACCGCCATCAGCGCCATCGCCATCGCCTTGATCACCATGTCGTTGACCGAGAGCTTGTAGGCCGGAACCTCGCCCTTGTCGGTCTTCTTCGTCGGCGCCGCCGCGTTGAGCTGCGTGCGCAGCGCCAGCAGCGCGTCGAGCTCGCAGTCGAGCGTCAGGTAGAAATGCGGGATTGTGCTCTTGGCCTCGACAAGGCGGCGCGCAATGGTCTTGCGCATGTTGTCGTGCGGGACGAGCTCGTAGGAGCCTTCCGCGAACAGCTTCAGCACCTGGTCGTCCGACATCGGCTTCGCGACCGGAGCGGCTGCCGGTGCCTCGGCCGGTGCCTTGGCGGCGGGTGCCGCCTTGGCGCCGCCGGAAGCGATTGCCGCCTCGACATCGGCCTTCACCACCCGCCCATGCGGGCCGGAACCGGCCAGTGCCGCGACGTCGATTCCGGCATCCTTGGCGATGCGACGCGCCAGCGGCGACGCGAACACACGCTCGCCGCCGGCATGGCCGTTGGCGACTGGAGCGGCCTCGGCTTTCGCTGGTGCCGGCGCTGCGGCTGGTGCCGCCTTCGGCGCTTCCTTAGGCGCCTCGGCTTTCGCAGCGTCTGCTTTCGGAGCTTCCGTCTTGGGCGCAGCACCGCCGTCGGCTTTCGCGGCGGCACTGGCATCCTCGCCTTCACCGGCCAGGATGGCGATCACCGCGTTCACCTTGACGCCTTCGGTGCCGGCCGGAACGATGAGCTTGGCGACCGTGCCCTCATCGACAGCCTCGACTTCCATCGTCGCCTTGTCGGTCTCGATCTCCGCGATCACGTCGCCGGGCGAAACCTTATCACCCTCCTTGACCAGCCACTTGGCAAGATTGCCCTCTTCCATCGTGGGCGACAGGGCCGGCATGGTGATGTTGATTGGCATCGCTCACTCCTGGATGAATTTGAACAGGCCGCGCATGACCGTCAGCGTGGCGACGATGAAGACCGGCGGCAGGACGCCGAGGTGGAAACTGCTTTTGCTCATTTCCAGGCTCATCATGCCGCCCGTCTGGTCGACCTGGGCGGAGCCCGTCGCAACAGTTGCCAGAACAAGCGAAGCGACACCGCTGAGCATCAGCAGGATCGCATCGAATTTGCCTGTCAGCGAGCGCACCAGAAAAGCAAGCCCGACGGTCGGTGCGATGACGGCGGCCAAAACCCAGAAGGACGGCATCGGCGTCATTCCTTACCGATAGGTGACGGCTTTGACTGCCTCGACGACCTCGCCGACATTGGGCAGGGCCAGCTTTTCGAGGTTTGCCGCATAGGGCATCGGCACGTCCTTGCCGGCGATGGTGATGACCGGCGCATCGAGGAAGTCGARGGCGCGCTGCGAGACCTGGCTGGCGATGTGGTCGCCGACCGAGCTCTGCGGGAAGCCTTCCTCCACCACCACCAGCCGGTTGGTCTTCTTGACCGAGGTGATGACGGTGTCGAAGTCGAGCGGCCGGACGGTTCTCAGATCGATGATCTCGGCGTCGATGCCCATGCCGCGCAGTTCGGCTTCCGCCTTGACGGCGTAGGTCATGCCGATGCCGAAGGAGACGATGGTGACGTCCTTGCCCTGCTTATGCACGCGCGCCTTGCCGATCGGCAGCACGAAATCGTCGAGTTTAGGCACGTCGAAGGACTGGCCGTAGAGGATCTCGTTCTCGAGGAAGATGACCGGGTTCGGATCGCGGATCGCCGCCTTGAGCAGGCCCTTGGCGTCGGCGGCCGTATACGGCATCACCACCTTCAGGCCGGGGATATGGCTGTACCAGGCGGCATAGCACTGCGAATGCTGCGCGGCGACTCTGGCCGCGGCGCCGTTCGGGCCACGGAACACGATCGGCGCGCCCATCTGGCCGCCGGACATATAGAGGGTCTTGGCGGCCGAGTTGATGATCTGGTCGATCGCCTGCATGGCGAAGTTGAAGGTCATGAACTCGACGATCGGCTTGAGGCCGGCCATCGCCGCGCCGACACCGACGCCGGCAAAGCCATGCTCGGTGATCGGCGTGTCGACAACGCGCCGGGGCCCGAATTCCTGCAGCAGGCCTTGCGTGATCTTGTAGGCGCCCTGGTACTCGGCAACCTCCTCACCCATGACGAAGACGTCGCCGTCGCGGCGCATTTCCTCAGCCATGGCGTCGCGGAGCGCCTCGCGCACCGTGGTCGAGACCATTTCAGTGCCGGCGGGAATGTCCGGATCGGCGGCAATCTCTGCCTTGGGCGCGGCAGCGACGGGCGCAGCCGGCGCCTTCTCTTCCTTCGCGGCGGGCGCCTCGGCCTTTGCCGGAGCCTCCGCCTTGGCCGGAGCGGTCGCCTTGTCGACATCGGCGGTGCTCTCGCCGTCCTGCAAAAGCACGGCGATCGGCGTGTTGACCTTGACGCCTTCGGTGCCGGCGGCGACCAGGATCTTGCCGAGCGTGCCTTCATCGACGGCTTCGACTTCCATGGTCGCCTTGTCGGTCTCGATCTCGGCGATCACGTCACCGGCAACGACCTTGTCACCTTCGTTCTTCAGCCATTTGGCCAGATTGCCCTCTTCCATCGTCGGCGAGAGCGCGGGCATGAGAATTTCGATCGGCATGTCCTGGCCCTCTCCTTAAAGCAGCACGTCGGTCCAGAGCTCGGACGGATCCGGCTCGGCATCGTTCTGGGCGAATTCGGCGGCGTCGGCGACGACGTCGCGAACCTCCTTGTCGATGGCCTTGAGTTCGTCCTCGCTCGCCCACTTCTTGTCGAGCAAGCGCACCCTGACCTGTTCGATCGGGTCACGCTCGGAGCGCATCTTCTGCACCTCTTCCTTGGAGCGATACTTCGCCGGATCGGACATCGAGTGGCCGCGATAGCGATAGGTCTGCATTTCGAGGATCAGCGGGCCGTTGCCGGCGCGGCACCATTCGGCGGCGATGTCGCCGGCCGCCTTCACGGCGCGGACGTCCATGCCGTCCACCTGGATGCCCGGGATCTTGAAGGAGGCGCCGCGATGCGAGAAATCCGTCTCCGCCGACGAGCGCGACACGGACGTGCCCATGGCATAGCGGTTGTTCTCGATGATGTAGATCACCGGCAGCTTCCACAGCGAGGCCATGTTGAAGCTTTCGTAGACCTGGCCCTGGTTGGCCGCGCCGTCGCCGAAATAGGTGAGCGTGACGTTCTTGTTGTCGCGGTAGCGGTTGGCGAAGGCAAGGCCGGTGCCGAGCGACACCTGCGCGCCGACGATGCCGTGGCCGCCAAAGAAATGCTTCTCCTTGGAGAACATGTGCATGGAGCCGCCCTTGCCTTTCGACAGGCCGCCGCGGCGGCCGGTGAGCTCGGCCATGACGCCGCGCGGCGACAGTTCCATCGCCAGCATATGGCCGTGGTCGCGATAGGCGGTGATCATCTGGTCGCCCTCGACCAGCGCCATCTTCATGCCGGTGACGACGGCCTCCTGGCCGATATAGAGGTGGCAGAAACCGCCGATGAAGCCCATGCCGTAGAGCTGGCCTGCCTTTTCCTCGAAGCGGCGGATGAGCAACATCTGCCGATAGGCGGAAAGCTCTTCTTCCTTGGTGAATTCGGCCGGTTTGGGCGCGGAAAGGTTCGGCTGTTTGTCGGATTTGGATTTGGCAGGCGCTTTTTTGGCGGCGGTGGCCATGCATCACTCCCTGTTGACGTCTCTTCGCGGACATTCAGGGAGATCGATCGTCTCCCCACCGATTTGGGGAAGGCTAACATGCCAAAATGCATTGCGCCATGCTGAAAAATGCATGGCTGGCATGCATCTAAGCGTTTAGAATCATTGCAAATAACGGCGATTAACCGATATTCGGTTATTTCGCCGATGTGGGCAGCATGATGGTGATTTCGTCGGGCTGGGACAGATTGAGCGCCTTTCGGGCCTGCTCGTCAAGCATGTCCTTCTCCAGCGTGCCTTCATGCATGAGCTGGACGCGGCGTTCTAAATCGATCCGGCGCGCCTTGACCGCGTCAAGCTGGGCCTGCAGTTCGGCCGCCTGGGCCTGCAGCCGATACTTGGAATAGATGCCGAACTCGCCGTGATAGGCATGGAAGCCGAAATAGGCGAGGAACAGGACGCACAGCGACGGAATGATCAGCCGGCCGGTGTTTCTCTGCTTGTGCTGACGTGTCCACATGACCCGAACCCTCGCGGCCGCGAACGCAGGCGGCTCGAGTCTCTTTTCGCCCAATTGTGCTTAATGGAGGGTTACGCTCGGTCGAAGCAGAGGGCTGCAAAACGAAAAGGGCGGGAATGACCCGCCCTTTTTGAATGGTTCGAAAAGAGGCCTGATCAGCCTTTGACCACCGACTTGCCGGCATAGCGCGCCTGCTTGCCGAGCTCTTCCTCGATGYGGATGAGCTGATTGTACTTGGCCATGCGGTCCGAGCGCGACAGCGAGCCGGTCTTGATCTGTCCGCAATTGGTGGCGACCGCGAGGTCGGCGATGGTCGAATCCTCGGTCTCGCCCGAGCGATGCGACATGACGGCGGTGTAGGCCGCCTTGTGCGCGGTCTCGACGGCATCGAGCGTCTCGGTCAGCGAGCCGATCTGGTTGACCTTGACCAGGATCGAGTTGGCGACGCCCATGCCGATGCCGTCGCGCAGCCGCGCCGTGTTGGTGACGAACAGATCGTCGCCGACGAGCTGGACCTTCTTGCCAATCAGGTCGGTGAGGATCTTCCAGCCCTCCCAGTCGTCCTCGGCAAGGCCGTCCTCGATGGTGATGATCGGATAGTCGGCAGCCAGCTTGGCGAGGTATTTCGCCTGCGCCTTCGGATCGCGGGTCTTCTTCTCGCCCTCATAGACGTAGTTGCCGTCCTTGAAGAACTCGGTCGCCGCGCAGTCGAGGCCGAGCGCAACGTCCTCGCCCGGCCTGAAACCAGCCTTCTCGATCGACTGCATGATGAAGTCGAGCGCGGCCGGCGCGCTCTTCAGGTTGGGAGCGAAGCCGCCCTCGTCGCCGACATTGGTGTTGTGGCCGGCGTCCTTCAGTTTCTTGCGCAGCGTGTGGAAGATCTCCGAACCCCAGCGAACGCCGTCGCGCAGCGTCGGCGCGCCGACCGGCAGGATCATGAATTCCTGGAAGTCGATCGGATTGTCGGCATGGGCGCCGCCATTGATGATGTTCATCATCGGCACCGGCAGGACATGCGCCTTGGTGCCACCGACATAGCGGTAAAGCGGCAGGCCGGCAGCTTCTGCGGCAGCCTTGGCGACCGCGAGCGACACGCCGAGAATGGCGTTGGCGCCGAGCCGGCTCTTATTCGGCGTGCCGTCGAGTTCGATCATCGTCTGGTCGATATGGATCTGGTTCTCGGCTTCCATGCCGCCGATCGCCTCAAAGAGCTCCCCGTTCACGGACTCGACGGCGCGCTGGACACCTTTGCCAAGATAGCGCGGTCCGCCATCGCGCAGCTCAACCGCTTCATGCGCGCCGGTCGAGGCGCCCGACGGCACCGCTGCGCGGCCCATCGAGCCGTCTTCCAGCACCACGTCGACCTCGACGGTCGGATTTCCACGGCTGTCCAGGATTTCACGCCCGACAATGTCGATGATGGCGGTCATTTGCGATGTCCCCGATTGATCGAATGAAGCGTCGCGCCCCTCTTAGCCAAAGCACCGCAAAAGGCAATCGGGCCGCCGCCGAATATTGGCGAGGGCGCGATTCACGAAGCGCAAATTTCTGTCATCATACGTCATGCGCGCCGGGCCGCTTTCTGGTCTATGATTGTGGCGCGTGGGGCGAAACACAAGGAGGGTTTCGCCATGTCCCAGTTAAGCGGTATCGTGAGTTTGATCCTGATCGCGATGGCATTCCTGACATCGTGCAACAATCAGAAACCCCCGCAAGGCTCGGTGCAAGTGCCGGCCCTTCACGCGACTGAGTAGATGTCCGGTTAGCTGAAAGGCCCCCGTCCGACGGGGGCCTTTTTGGTTCCGCAGAGAGTTTCAGTGCCAAGAGGGCCCGGGCGAGCGCACAGCCGGCTCAGTGCAGCCACTAAAGCGCGTCGCGATCTTTCAGATTCGCTCCATGCGCTTTAGGTTTTGATTTTGCGCGTGTCCTTGTCCCGAATCCGGTTCCCACTTTCGAGAGACAAGCTTTGGCCGGCGCAGGAACGGTCAGGCGCGGCCTTCGAAGTCAGTGCCCCTTCGCGACGCGGTCGAACGCCATCAGCTTTTCCAGCAAGGCCGGCATGTCCTTGAGAGGCACCATGTTCGGACCGTCGGAAGAGGTCGAGTTGTCCGGGTCATGGTGGGTCTCGATGAAGACGCCGGCAACGCCGACGGCGACAGCCGCGCAGGCAAGCGTCGCAACGAACCGGCGCTCACCCCCGGAAGACCCGCCCTGCCCGCCAGGCTGCTGCACCGAATGCGTGGCGTCAAAAATCACCGGCGCACCAATCTCGGCCATGATCGGCAGCGCACGCATGTCGGACACCAGCGTGTTGTAGCCGAAGGAGGCGCCGCGTTCGGTGGTCAGCACGTTAGGGTTGCCGGAACCCGTGACCTTGGCCACGACGTTCTTCATGTCCCAGGGAGCGAGGAACTGGCCCTTCTTCACGTTAACGACCTTGCCTGTTCGCGCCGCGGCGACCAGCATGTCGGTCTGCCGCGAAAGGAAGGCCGGGATCTGCAGCACGTCGACATGCGGAGCGACGATCGCGCATTGCTCTTCGGTGTGGACGTCCGTCAGCACGGGAATAGCAAAGGTTTTGCGCAAATCGTCGAAGATCGGCATCGCCGCTTCGAGCCCGGCGCCACGCGTGGCCGTCAGCGAGGTGCGGTTGGCCTTGTCGTAGCTTGTCTTGTAGACGAGGCCGATGCCCAGCCGCTCCGTCAGTTCCTTCAGCGCGCCGGCCATGTCGAAGGCGTGCTGGCGCGATTCAAGCTGGCAGGGGCCGGCGATCAGCGACAGCGGCGCATTGTTGGCGAAGACGACGTTGCCGACGGTTACCGATGCATTGGGCGCCAGTGACTTGTTCATGGGATCTCCCGAAAAATGAAGGTCGCGCCCTGACCGGACGCCGGCGGCACGACGATATCGCCGCCGCTCATGTTGTGTCCGATCGCATTCGCGGCAAGCAGATGCGTGACGGCGGCAGCGCTGCGGACCGAAAAAATGATGGCTGCAAAGCGCAGGTCCGAGGGTGCCCCGGCCGAAACACCGAAACGCGAGGCAAATGCGTCGGGCGTCATGGCAGTCACGGCCGCATTGGGCAACTCAAGCTTGTCGCCGTCTTCCATGTTCTTGCCGGCGGCCGTCGACACCAGCCTGATCTGACGCGAAGGCCTGTCGCTGATCGCGACGACCTCGGTGATGCCGCTCACCCCGTTCGCATGCACCTGCAGGGCCGCGCGGTCGATCTGCGGCGCGTTGATCCGCTGGCAGGCGAACAGGAATGCGTCCGTTGCCTCTTTATCGGCGGCGAATGCCAGTTTGAACGATGCTGTGTCGCTTTTCCCGGTCGCGTCGGTGAAGGCGCGCGAAAAGCTCAGCATATTGCCGGCCGACAAGCCTGTTTCGACATAGCGCGCATGGTCAGCATCGGCATCGGCCGTGGCGAGAACAACGGCGGAAAATCCTTCGTCGCCAACCCTGTCGCGGTAAAGCCGGTCGCGCGCGACGAAGACGTTGCCTTCGCCTATTGCCTGCTGGGCCGTTCTCACATCGCCGATAGCCAGTGGCTCCAGGTAAGTGCCGTCAGCGAAAAAGACGCAGGCGTTCTCGGTTCCGAAAGGATGGACGCCGGTCGGCGCGACGACAAAGCCGAGCGAAGCGAGGCGTTGCCTTGCTACCTCGAGGCTCCGTGTCGGCAGAACCAGATGGTCGAGCGGGCGGGGCGAAGTTTTGATCATACCGGCGCGGTGTGCCCTAATCCGGACACCCGTTCAAGGGCCCGCGTTCATGGCATTGAGACAGTCACGCGGATTTGCCGCTCAGGCGGCGGCTACGACATCCGCAGAATAGCGCAGCTCGCGCAGCGGCTTCACCTTGCTGGTCGTCTCCCCGTAGATCGGATGCGACTTGTACGCAGCGAGTGCTGCTTCGTCCTCGAACTCGGCATAGACGACGACATCGATCGCATTGGAGAACAAGTCGACCTTGGTGTTGAGTGTCACCTCGAAAYGTTTCGAATGTGGGATCTTGCCCAGTTCCTGCAGGCCCGACCGCACGGCCTCGACGTCCTCCTTGCGCCGCACGCTGAAGAAAACGATGTGCCGGATCAACCCAGCCTCCCTGATCGACGGATGAGCGCGTTTTTGTGGGAGCGAGGTCGTGGCGTCAACCGGCAACGATGTCGCGCCCTGCCGTCGAGGCGGCAGCGTCAGGGCTCAGGCTGCTCCGGTGATGTAGCGCACGATGCGCGACATCTCCCTCACGGTCGAGTCCAGATACTCGCCATGGTTGTACAGGCCGTCCCAGATCAGGAAGAAGGCGATGCCGACGATCACGATTACATAGCGCATGGCTAAAACTATCGCATGTCGCCGGCTGGAACCAAAGAGCCTTCGCGGCAATCGTTCCGGATCACCATTCCACCGCAAGACCTTGCTGTCTGGCTCAACCGCGGCCTCAAAGGGCGATGCGGTATTTGCCAAATCCAGCATCGCCCTCGCCCGCCGGTTCGATCTTCAGCGACTTCACCTGATCGATGAAGTCCTTCGCCTTGGGGCCGGTCTCGAAGACGACGCTGGTGCCGGGCAGCGGCGCGAACGACCAGTTGCCGTCGGYCGACGGGTTGATCGTGCCTTGGCTGATGACGTAGCGCACGATCACGTCGCGGTTGGTATCCGGTGCCTCGTAGATGATCTTCGAGGCATTGATGTCGGGGAAGTTGCCGCCGCCGCCGGCTCGGTAATTGTTGGTGGCGACGACGAATTTCGCCACTGGGTCGATCGGTTTGCCGTCGAATTGCAGGTCGACGATACGATGGGAGCCGGCATTGGCCACGCCGCCCTTCGAATCGTATTTCGGCGGCTGCGACAGGTCGATCTTGTAGGTGACGCCATCGATGACGTCGAAATTGTAAGACGGGAAGTCGGTATTGATCAGCGGCTGGTCGGCCTTGCCGGGCTCAATCCTGTTGAAGATGCCGGCCGACATCTCCAGCCATTCCTTGACTTGCGCGCCGGTTATTTCGACCGCGCGCACCGTGTTCGGATAAAGATAAAGGTCGGCGACATTCTTGATGGCGATGTCGCCTGCCGGGACATCGGTATAGTAGTCGGCGCCGTTGCGGCCGCCGGCCTTGAAAGGCGCTGCCGCCGAAAGCAGTGGCACGTCCTTCCATTGCGTGCTCTTCAGAATGTCCTTCAGGTACCAGCTCTGCGCCTGATTGACGATCTGCACCGAGGGATCGTCGGCAACCAGGGCGAAATAGGAATAAAGGGGGGCGGATGTCTTGCCCACGGGGCGGCGGACATAGGCGAGTGTCGCCTCGTGATCCCGCTCGAGCGCCGCGATGATGCGCTTGTCGTCGCCGACCGTCGGCTTGTTCTTGTTGTCGACGCGTTCATAGATCGGCCGCGCCTCGGAGGTGGCGGATACGACCCGCCATTTCGAGCCGTYGCGCTCAAGCAACAGGTCGATCAGGCCCATATGCGAGCCCCAGAAGCCGCCCATCACGGCCGGCTTGCCCTGCAACGTGCCCTTTGCGGTGTCGACGCCTTCAAGTCCCTGGAAATCCTTCTTGCCGGGGAAGACGAGATGCTGGTGGCCGGTGAAGATCGCATCGATGCCTTCGACGCCCGCGACGAAGAAGGAGGCGTTCTCCATCAAGTCGCCCCGCTTGATGTCGATGCCGGAATGCGAGAGCGCGATGACGATGTCGGCGCCCTCCTCCTTGATCTGAGGCACCCAGGCCTTGGCCGCCTCGACGATGTCGCGCGTCTTCACATTGCCTTCGAGGTTCTTCAGATCCCAGACCATGATCTGCGGTGGCACGAAGCCGATGACGCCGATCCTGATCGGCAGTTCGGCGCCCGAGCCATCCTTGATCTTCTTATCGAGGATCACATAGGGCTTCAGATAGAGCATGTCGTCACGCGGGTTGGCGGCAAGGGCGGTGCCGCGTATCAGGTTCGCGCAGACGAACGGGAAATTGGCACCGGCCAGCACCTTGTCCATGAAGGACAGGCCGTAGTTGAATTCGTGATTGCCGAGCGTCGCGCATTCATAGCCGAGCAGGTTCATCCCCTTCATGATCGGGTGCAGGTCGCCATCCTTCATGCCCTTCTCATAGGCGACGTAGTCGCCCATCGGATTGCCCTGCAAAAGGTCGCCGTTGTCGATCAGCATCGAATTGGTGGCTTCCTTGCGCACCGCGTCGATCAGCGAAGCCGTGCGCGACAGGCCCATCGTGTCGTTCGCTTTGTCGGCGTAATAATCATAGGGCAGCAGGTTCACATGGATGTCGGTGGTCTCCATGATTCGCAGATGCGCCTGATTGGCCGCTGCACGGGCGGAGAATGGATGCAGCATGATCAGTGCCCCGGTCGCGGCGGCGCCGGCCAGGAATTCGCGGCGGGAGACGGGCAAAAGCGACATAGTTTCCTCCTCTTAGACAACGCGACAAGCCCTGCCCCTGGTGCGGAACATGCCGCCCACGGCATTTTGAGTCTACGTCTGTTGGAAGCCTGTTGATCACGACAAGGTGACGCTTCGATGAAAAAGGCGCGGCGAGCCAATCAGCCCTTTTCGTCGTTGCCCTGGGTGATCAGCCGCGCGCTGCGCTGCCCTGTGAAATAAATCCATAGCCAGCTAAGCGAGACGACGAGCCGGTTGCGGAAATCGATCAGGAAATAAATGTGCGCAATTCCCCAAAGCCACCAGGCGAGCCAGCCGGTGAGCTTGATCCAGCCGAAGTCGATCGCTGCGGCGCGCTTGCCGATCGTTGCCAGGTCGCCATCATGCCGATAGCGGAACGGACGCGGTGTCTCGTCGCCGGCGAGCCGCGCCTTAATGGTCGCGGCGACATGTCGGCCGGCCTGCTTGGCGGCGGGCGCCACTCCCGGTACCGGCTTTCCGTCCGGCCGCAACAGATGCGCCGTGTCGCCGATGACGAAGATGTCGGGGCTGCCCGGCACGGTGAGGTCGGGTTCGACCTGCACCCTGCCCGCGCGGTCGGCCGGCRCACCCAGCCATTCCGCCGCCGGTGAAGCAGCGACGCCTGCCGCCCACAGAACCGTCCTTGCCGGCAGGCGCGTGTCGCCGAAGACGACGCCCTCGGCATCCAGATGGGTGACGGCGCGGCCGAGCTCGACCGTGACGCCCAGCCGCAACAGCGCCTTCTGCGCGTAGGCCGAGAGTTCCGGCGCGAAATTGGCGAGGATTCGGTTTCCGGCCTCGATCAGCACCACGCGCGCCTGCCGCGTGTCGATGTGGCGGAATTCGCCGCGCAAGGTGTCGCGCGCGAGCTCGACGATCGTGCCGGCAAGCTCGACGCCTGTAGGCCCGCCGCCGACGATAACCAGCGTCAGCCACGCCTGACGCTTGGCGGGATCGGTCTCGCGTTCGGCCTGCTCGAAGGCAAGCAGGATGCGACGCCGGATCGTGGTCGCGTCCTCAAGGGTTTTCAGCCCAGGCGCAAATGGCTCCCAGTCGTCATGGCCGAAATAGGCATGGCGCGCGCCAGTGGCGAGCACCAGAGTGTCATAGGCAACGGCGCTGCCGTCCTCGAGCAGCACGCGTTTGCCGGCACGGTCGACGCCGGTGACGTTGCCGAGAAGGGTCGTCACGTCCTTGCGCTTGCGAAGCAGATGGCGGATCGGCCAGGCGATCTCCGAAGTCGCCAGCGAGGTGGTCGCTACCTGATAGAGCAGAGGCTGAAACAGGTGATGATTGCGCTTGTCGATCATGGTGATGCGCACCGGAGCGCCGGCCATCGCGCGGGTGAGTTCGAGGCCGCCGAACCCTGCGCCGACAACAACGACATGATGGCTGGCTTCGACCACTTTCGTCCACCTCGCCAAGCAAGCTGACCGCAAATGATGTAAGCATTTTTGTGCGCTGCAGCAATGCTGTCGCAGCTTGCTCTATTGCCCGKGAGTCGTCGTATGGTGTCGTGAATGCACATGCCGCTGCGCAGGCACAGGTATAGCGTGAAACAAAATATGACGGGAGCAAAGCATGATTGACGATCGCGACGGTGAAGGCCCGGCCCAATACGCCTCGCCGCCTTGTTTCATGCACGAACTCGACCCGTCCTATCAGATGCCGCTGACCGACTGGACCGATGTCAGGCGCTGGCGCAAGGCGGAGCGCGAAAGGTTGATCGGCGCCCGGCTTGCGGTTTCCGCCGACGCGCGTGCGGCTATGTCGGCGCGCATCGCCGAGAGCCTCGACGCCCTGATCGGCGACATTGGTGGCCGCATGGTCAGCCTCTATTGGCCGTTCCGCGGCGAGCCGGACCTGCGCGGCTGGATGGCGTCTATCAATGCTCGCGGCGGCCGCACGGCGCTTCCCGTCGTCATCGAGAAAGGACGGCCCCTGGTCTTCCGCGCCTACGCGCCGGGCGACAGGCTGGAGAAAGGTGTCTGGAACATTCCGATCCCGGCCGAAGGCGACCCAGTGCTGCCGGACATCGTGATCTCGCCGATGGTTGGCATCGATCCGGGGAACTACCGGCTGGGCTATGGCGGGGGCTTCTACGACCGAACGCTGGCCGCCACGCCGTTCCGGCCGCTGGTGATCGGCGTCGGCTACGAATTGCAGCGTATCCCCACAATCTACCCGCAACCGCACGACATCCCCATGACCACCGTGGTGACCGAGGCCGTTGGCGGCAAGTGACGGCTAAAGCATGTCTCCCGAAGGCGGGAGCCGGTTTCGGGACAAAGACATGCGCAAAAATCAAAAACCTAAAGCGCATCGARCAAATCTGAAAGATCGTGACGCGCTTTAGGCCATCTCCGGCCTCAGGCCCACCGCGGTACGATCGACGATCTCGCGCAGGGCGAAGGACGAGTTGATCTTCGTCACATGCGGCATGGCCGACAGCCATTCCTTGTGGATGCGCTCATAATCGGCGAGGTCCTTGGCCGCGATGCGCAAGATATAGTCGTATTCTCCCGACATCAGATGGCAGGAGAGCACGTTCGGGCAGCGTTTGATCGCCGCCTCGAAGTCCGACAGCGTCTTCTCGAATTGCCCTGACAGCGATATATGCACGATCGCCGTCATCTGATGCCCGAGCGCGGCATTCGAGAGCCGCGCATGGTAGCCGCGAATGGTTCCAGATTTCTCCAGATTGTCGAGCCTGCGCGAACAGGCCGACTGCGACAGCCCGACCTTCTCGGCAAGCGCCGCATTGGGTATCCGGCCATCCTTCTGCAAAGTCTCCAGAATGGCGATATCAATCCTGTCGAGCGGCATTTTTCGTGATTCCTGCGAACATTTTGGGGATTGGCGCAACGATTATCGAAGATTGCGCCCCGCCGCAAGTGCAWTCGCAAACACATACGGAACGATTCATGCTTCACTGCCGCTCACGCGTGTCGCCCAGAACCGCGCGGCGGTTTTGGGGCTGGCGACATGCTCGGAAATGACAGGGAGAGCGCCCTCTTAAGGGCGGACAGGAGAAGAAAAATGCGTGTCGGTTGCCCCAAGGAAATCAAGAATCATGAATACCGCGTCGGCCTGACGCCCGGCTCGGTCCGCGAATATGTCGCGCACGGCCACGAAGTGCTGGTCGAGACCGGCGCCGGTGYCGGCATCGGCGCCGACGACAATGCCTATCGCGCCGCCGGCGCCACGATCGCCAAGACGGCCGCGGACGTGTTCGCCAAGTCGGACATGATCGTCAAGGTCAAGGAGCCGCAGCCCAATGAATGGGTTCAGCTGCGCGAAGGCCAGATCCTCTACACCTATCTCCACCTCGCTCCGGATCCGGAGCAGACCAAGGGGCTGCTCGCTTCGGGCGTCACCGCCGTCGCCTATGAGACGGTGACCGACGATCGCGGCGGCCTGCCGCTACTTGCGCCGATGTCGGAAGTCGCCGGCCGCCTGTCGATCCAGGCCGGCGCAACCGCGCTGCAGAAGGCCAATGGCGGCCGGGGCGTGCTGCTCGGCGGCGTCCCCGGCGTGCTTCCCGGCAAGGTGACGGTGCTCGGCGGCGGCGTCGTCGGCCTGCATGCGGCGAAGATGGCCGCGGGGCTCGGCGCCGATGTCACCATCATCGACCGCTCGATCCCGCGGCTGCGCCAGCTCGACGACATTTTTGGCGGCCGCGTCCACACGCGTTACTCGACCGTCGAGGCGTTGGAGGAAGAGTGCTTCTCGGCCGACATCGTCGTCGGCGCCGTGCTGATCCCGGGCGCCGCGGCACCCAAGCTAGTCACCCGCGAAATGCTCTCCGGCATGAAGAAGGGCTCGGTGCTCGTCGACGTCGCCATCGACCAGGGCGGCTGCTTCGAGACCTCACATGCCACGACCCATGCCGAGCCGACCTATGAGGTCGACGGCGTGATCCATTACTGCGTCGCCAACATGCCTGGCGCGGTGCCGGTCACTTCGGCGCATGCGCTGAACAATGCCACCTTGCATCACGGCCTGCAGCTCGCCGACAAGGGCTTCAAGGCGCTGGTCGACGACCACCACCTGCGCAATGGCCTCAATGTCCACAAGGGCAAGATCACCAACCGCGCCGTCGCCGAAGCGCTCGGCTACGAAATGGTCGAGCCGAAGGCGGTGCTCGCTGCCTGACAGCAGCGACAAGCTTTCCTCCAGTCTGGCCCGCCGGCTCGTTCCGGCGGGCTTTTTCTTTGCTGGTGCAGTTCAAGGAAAGCGAAGCGCTGAACCGCCCAAGGAAGCCCCGCAACAAAAAAGCGGAGCCAAAGCCCCGCTTCCTCGATTGTTGCGACATGCCGCCGGTCCATCCGCGGTCGGCAATCGATCAACGGTCCCCTTTTAGCGCGGTTATACGACGGGAGTACGACAGTCAGCGATGTTCGCTGCTTCGAAAAGCGCCGGCTGCCACCAGTGCGCGTTGTGTGAAGTGCTTCACATTCGGCGTTCGAGAAAAAAGCCTAGACACGTGCGCCTGCTTGGCTCCAACGGCTTCTGTCGCAGGCTTTTTCCCAACTGCCCGCCAGACCATCGRCGGGCATCTTTTTCTGAAGCGCGTCGCGATCTTTCAGATTTGCTCCGTCCGCTTTAGCTCTTGATTTTATGCATGTTATTGTCTCCGAAACCGGTTCCCACTTTCGGGGGACATGCTTTCGCTCTCATACCCGGTCGATGCGACACTGGTAGCAATTGTTGCGCGCCGAGCGGACGTGAATGTAGGCGATGTCGTCGCGTTCGAACAATGTCGCGGCGCGGGTGGYAATGTCGCCGGTCGCGATAACGGCGCCGCTGCCATAGACGATGCGATCGTCCTTGCCGTAACCGCGCACGATGTAGTCGCTGCTCTCGAGCATCTCGGGCAGCGCATCCGCGTCCTCGGCGCGCTCGCATTCCTCGGCATGAAGGAAAATCGGCCCGGTCTCGGCGTAAGGCTGCAGCTCCGGGAACGGCCGGTAAGCGAGAATGAGATAGGCATTGCCCGCCGCAACGKTCTTCAAGCAATGCCGGCACGGCACGCCGTCGCCGTCGGAAATCCGTCGCTCGGGCGTGCGGCCGTAGGCATCGGGCCCTCCCCGCTGCAAGGCGCGCACTGCTTCGGTCGGCAAGGCTTTGAACTGGATGCTCATGGCGAAATCTCCGGTGTCGTCGACCGGAAATTATGCTCGGGCGATTTCGTCTCCCACCCGATTCCTGCCAACCGGCTCACGCGCATTCGGTACGCAAAATAGCCCGACTCCGGGCTCGCAAATCATCGTGCAGGCGCTGTGTTACCGCAGAGGAGCTATGGCCTCATCACGCTCGCCGAGCGCTCGGCGAAGGTCATCGGATGGACGGTTTCCTTTTTCTGCGCCACCGGGGTGAAGCCGAGTTTCTGGTAAAGCGGCAATGCCGCCGGATGGTCGAGCGTGCAGGTCTGCACCGTGACGCGCTTCGGACCATGCGACCATGCGGCATCGATCGCAGCGCCCAGGAACCAGCGGCCGATGCCCTGGCCGTGCGCGTGCTCCATCATGCCGAAATAGGCGAGTTCCACTTCATCCGGCAGATGCGGCTTGAGGTCGAAGAAGCCTGCGGGAGAACCGTCGAGGTAAAGCACCCTGATGTCACGATCCTCGCGATGCAGGCCGGCGGCAAGTTCCTCGTCGCTCATCCTCAGCACATTGACCCAATGCCATTTGCGTCCGACACGATCCATCAGGTAGCGATAGAAATGCAGCGGAATGTCCCTGGTCTTCAGCAGCGCGATCTGCCGGTTGTAGGGCAGCGGCGGCGAGGACGCCGGCGGCGCATGCATTTCGAGGAATGTGACCGTGACCTCAATATCCTTCGGAACACCGTTTTCCATTGCCGTCATTCCTTGCCCGTGACCACGGGCGTGTCGCTCAATCCGCCCCATTCGGTCCAAGAACCGTCGTAAAGCCTGTTGTCGGCATGGCCAAGCGTCTCCAATGCCAGCGTGATCGCCGCCGCGGTGATGCCCGATCCGCAGGACGTGACCACAGGCTTTGACAGGTCGATGCCGGCATCCTCGATCACTTTGCGCAAGCGATCCCTGGGCAGAAGCTCTCCGTTCTCGGCAAGAGCAGAGACCGGGACATTGTGAGCGCCCGGCATATGGCCGGAGCGAACGCCAGGACGCGGTTCCGGATCGGCCCCGGCAAAACGCCCCGGGGAGCGCGCATCGGCGATCTGGGCTTGTCGGCTTTCGACAATCCGACGCATCTCGTCGAGGCTGACGACACGGCTTGCGTCGAAATCGTCATAAAAGATGCAAGGCGCTATCCTGGTCTGCTCCGCCGTCACCGGCCGCCCTTCCGCCTTCCAGCGGTCGAAGCCGCCGTTCAGGATATAGACCTGGGAGGCGCCCATGACGCGGAACATCCACCAGGCGCGCGGCGCCGAAAACAGGCCCGGACCGTCATAGACGACGATAGTGTCGTCGGCCGAAACGCCCATCGAGCCGACATATTGAGCGAAGTACTGGGGCGGCGCCAAAGTGTGCGGCAGCCTGGACTCCGGGTCCGAAACGCCGTCCTGGTCGAGGAAGTGGGCGCCGGGAATATGGGCGGCGTCATATTCGGCGCGCGCGTTGCGATTCTGCGCCGGCAGGTACCAGGAGGCGTCGATGACGGTGAGCCCTGGCGTCCCGAGCCGCTTCTCGAGCCAGTCCGCGTCGACGATGAAAGGGCTATCCTCGGCCATTTTCCTGCTCCTTCCGCCTCTCGCGATGCTGCCTGTCTTTGCCAGTCAATTCGCCGGCATCGGCCCGAAGCGGATGCGGAAGCGCCGGTTCTCGCGGCCCTTCTTCTCGATCTTGCCGATGTGGATCTCGCCGACCTCGCCGGTGCTCTTCACATGGGTGCCGCCGCAAGGCTGGCTGTCGATCCACGCGTTTTCGCCGATGCAGACCAGGCGGATCTTGCCGGTGCCGAGCGGCGGCCGCACGTTCTTCGATTTCACCAGGCCTGGATTGGCGGCCAATTCCTCGTCGGTGATCAGCCGCGTGAAGATCGGATGGTCGGCGCGCACCAGTTCCATCAGCCTGGCGGTCACCTCCTCCTTGGTGAAGCCGGCATCGGGAATATCGAAATCGACGCGGCTGTCGTCCTCGGCGACCGACGCTCCGGTGATCGGGAACGGACAGACCACCGTGAGCAGATGGCAGGCGGAGTGCATGCGCATCAGAAGATGCCGCCGTTGCCAGTCTATGGCGAGATTCAACTTTTCGCCGACCGCGGGCAGCGCCTGCTCAGGCGCCGGAACGTGGATGATCTCGTCCTTGGTCTCGCCGGTGATGGTGGCTGCGATCATAATCCGGCTGCCGTCGGCGCGCTCGAACACGCCGGTGTCGCCAGGCTGTCCGCCCGACGTTGCATAGAAGATCGTGCGGTCGAGAAGGATGCCGCCCCGGTCATTGATGGCGACGACTTGCGCCTCCGCCGTCCTAAGATAGGCGTCGGCACGAAACAACGCCTCGGTCTTCTGCGCCATCAAGCCACCTTTTCGAACGGCACCGAGATGTCGGCCTTCTCTTCCATCCAGCCCGGCACCGGCAGGTTCTTGCCGCGCAGGAACTCAGGATTGAACAACTTCGACTGATAGCGTGTTCCATAGTCCGCGAGGATTGTCACAATGGTGTGGCCAGGCCCAAGCTCGCGCGCCAGCCGGATGGCGCCGGCGATGTTGATGCCGGTCGAGCCGCCGACGCACAGCCCCTCTTCCTGGATCAGGTCGAAGATGATCGGCAACGCCTCCTCGTCCGGGATCTGGAAGGAAAAGTCCGGCGTGAAGCCGTCGAGATTAGCGGTGATGCGGCCCTGGCCGATGCCTTCGGTGATCGAGCTGCCGTCGGCTTTCAGCTCGCCGCTGGTGTAGAAGCTGAAAAGGGCGGCGCCCAGCGGATCGGCAAGCGCGATCTTGACGTTTTTGCTCTTGCCCTTCAGTCCGATCGCGACGCCGGCGAGCGTGCCACCGGAGCCGACGGCCGACACGAAACCGTCGACCTTGCCGCCGGTCTGGCTCCAGATTTCTTCCGCCGTCGTGCGGATATGGCCGTCGCGGTTGGCGACGTTGTCGAACTGGTTCGCCCAGATCGCCCCATTCGGCTCCGAGCGCGCCATCTGCTCGGCAAGCCGCCCCGAAAGCTTCACATAGTTGTTGGGGTTCTTGTAGGGCACGGCCGGCACTTCGATGAGCTCGGCGCCCAGGATCCTGATCGTGTCCTTCTTCTCCTGGCTCTGCGTGTCGGGGATGACAATCACGGTCCTGTAGCCGAGCGCCTTGGCGACCAGCGTCAGGCCGATGCCCGTGTTGCCGGCGGTCCCTTCGACGATGACGCCCCCGGGTTTCAAAAGCCCACGCTGCTCGGCGTCGCGGATGATAAACAAGCCGGCACGGTCCTTGACCGACTGCCCCGGGTTCATGAATTCGGCCTTGCCCAGGATCTCGCAGCCGGTCGCGTCCGAAGCCTTGTTGAGCCGGATCAGGGGAGTGTTGCCGATCGCTTCGATCACATTACGGGGCATGGGGATTCCTTTGTGCGTGCGGCGAGACCCTAGAAACCGGAAGCCTAGGATTCAAGGCAAGATTTTGCCTGGTCCAGTCGCATTCCAAACGTTGCAATCCTCCCGATCATTTCAACGATGTGCCCAAAAGCGCTCTTTTCAACCGATTTCTTCGCCGCTAGAGCACTAGAAACATCACAGGGCTTCGAATGACACTCTACCGGGCCAACCCGAAAGACGGTGTCGCCTGGGTCACGGGCGGCAGCAGCGGCATCGGCCGTGCGCTGGCCAAGGATCTGGCAAAGCAGGGCTACAGTGTCGCCGTGACGGCGCTGCCGAGCGATCTTGTCGACACGCTGCTGGTCGAGACCGCGCAGATGCCGGGCCATGTGAAATCGTTCCCATGCGACGTGACCGACGAAGAAGGCATGGCGCGGACGGCTGCGGCGATCGAGAAGGAGATGGGGCCGATCGTGCTCGCTGTCTTCAACGCCGGCAACTATATCGCCACTCCCGGCGAGCGCCTGGTGGTACGCGATTTCCACCGGTCCTTCGCCGTCAACTATTTCGGAATCATCAACGGCCTGGTGCCCGTGGTCGAATATATGCGCGCCCGGGGGCGCGGCCACGTTGTCCTGGTCGGATCGGTCACCGCCTATTCCGGCTGGCCGACAACCGCGGCCTATGGCGGCACCAAGGCGGCAATCAATATCCTGGCGGAATCGCTGAAATACGACTTCGACAAGATGAACATCCGCATCCAGGTGATGAATYCGGGCTTCGTCGACACGCCGCTGACCGCGAAGAACACGCTGCCGATGCCCGGCCTGATGCCAGTGCATCGGGCGTCGCATCGCATGGCACGGGGCATCAGCAAGGGCGGCTTCGAAGTCACATTCCCCTATCGCATCAGCTGGCCCCTGAAGCTGCTGGCGCTGCTGCCGCGACCGGTCTGTCGCCTGGTCATCGGGCTGACCACCAAGTGGTGGGGGCGGCCATTGAATTTCGACCGTAGGCTGCCCGGCGACACGAGCGAGTCCCCGGACAAGGCGGCATAAGCGCGATTGCCTGCCGGCGAATGCGGCCATAGGTTGAGAATTGTTGCTTGGAGTCGGCGATGGGGCGACGGATCGTGCTTGCGGTACTGGCTCTCGCCGTCATCCTTGTCGCAGGTTTCTTTCTCGGCCCACGCGTGGCGGTCTCCACGACTATCCGCTTCGATCCTTCGGTGATCGGCGACGATCCGCAGGCCTATCTGGCACGCGAAGAAGCGGCCGTGCCCAACATCCGCGACGGGCTGGACAAGGAAATCATCTGGGCGAACCCGATGGTTCACGCCAAGACGAAGCTGGCGGTCGTCTATATCCATGGCTTTTCAGCCTCGAAAGGCGAGGTCCGCCCGCTGCCGGACGATGTCGCCGAAGCGTTGGATGCCAACCTCTTCTACACCCGCCTGACCGGCCATGGGCAGGATAGCGCCGCGATGGCGGAAGGCAGCGTCAACGCCTGGATCAACGACTATGAGGAGGCGCTGGCGATCGGCCGGGCGATCGGCGACAAGGTGGTCGTGATCGCGACCTCAACCGGCGGCTCGCTGGCCGCATGGGCCGCGACCCAGCCGGGCGCCTCAGACGGCGTGGCGGCCATCGCGTTCATCTCGCCGAATTTCGGCGTCAAGGCGTCGGGCGCCGAATTGCTCACCATGCCCTGGGGCAAGCAGATCGCCGAACTCGTGGGCGGCAGGGAGCGCAGCTTCAAGCCGCGCAACGCGCTGCACGAAAAATTCTGGACCACCAAATACCCGATGGCAGCGACCCTGCCGATGGCGGCGCTCACTGAACTCGCCTATGGCTCGCCGGTCGAGAAGGCGACGATCCCTGCCCTGTTCATCTTCTCGGATGCCGACAGGGTGGTGCGGCCGGACCGCACGCGCGAGATCGCCGGCCGCTGGGGCGGCCCGCACGAGCTGGTGCCGGTCGACGATACTGGCGACCCGGACAACCACGTCATTGCCGGCGACGCGCTGTCGCCGCAGACCACGGCCTTTCTTGCCCAGCGTATCGTGGTGTGGGTGAAGGCGCTGATGCAGTAGCGCGCACTCTGCGCAATAAGAAAAAGGCGGCCGAAGCACATCGCTTCAGCCGCCTTTATCTAGCTCTTGATGCGCCTCAGGCGGCGCGGTTCGCCGGTCGCTTACCGCCGAAGCGGCGCTTGTTGTTGCCCCTGAAGCGCTTGGCGCCGTCAGGCTTGCGCTCGCCATTCGGCTTGGCGGCACCCGGACGTTCGCCGCCGGGCTTGCCGGAAAACACGCTCTCGCCTGCCGGCTTCGCGCCGAAGCGCTTCTTGCCGTTGTTGCCGCTGCCGGGGCGACGGCCGTCGCGTCGGCCGCCATGATGCTCGCGGTCGTTGGCCGGCTCGAAATGACGCTCGGTCTTTTCCCTGGGATCGCGCTGCGGATCGGGACTGCCGAGGTGATCGGCAATCACCGGAAGCCGCATGCGGATGATGCGCTCGACCTGGCGCAGCTTGCCGTTTTCCGACGGATCGCAAAGCGTGATAGCAATGCCGTCCTTGCCGTTTCGGCCGGTGCGGCCGATGCGATGGACGTAGCTTTCCGCCTCGTCCGGCAGGTCGAAGTTCACGACGTGGCTGATGCCGGGCACGTCGATGCCACGAGCTGCGATATCGGTCGCCACAAGGATACGCACGGAGCCGTCGCGGAAATCATTGAGCGCCTTCTGGCGCGCGTTCTGCGACTTGTTGCCGTGGATGACGGCGGCGTTGAAGCCGTCGCGGGCAAGGTCCTTGGTGACGCGGTCGGCGCCATGTTTGGTGCGCGAGAACACGATCACCGAGCGCATCGCCTCGTCTGCCAGCATCTTCGACAGCACCTGGCGCTTCTGCTTGGTGCGGGCGAGCACGACGCTTTGCACGATTTCGGCCGCCGTCGTGCTCTGCGGCGCGACCTCGATGCGAACCGGATCCTTCAGCAGGCCCTTGGCGAGCTCCGCGATCTCGTTCGGCAGCGTGGCCGAAAACAGCGCCGTCTGGCGGTCTGGTGCGGTTGCCTTGGCAATGCGCTTGACGTCGTTGATGAAGCCCATGTCGAGCATGCGGTCGCCCTCGTCGAGCACCAGCCATTTGGTGTCGGCAAGGATGAGGTCGCCTTCACGCACGAGATCGGTCAGCCGGCCGGGCGTGGCGATCAGAATGTCGACGCCAGGCGCGATCTTCTTCACCTGGCTGTAGCGGGAGACGCCGCCCAGCACGAGCGCGGTCGAGATATGCGCGCCCTTGGCGAGCAGCTTGATGGTGTCCTCGATCTGCACGGCGAGCTCGCGCGTCGGCGCCAGGATCAGCGCGCGCGCCGTCTTCGGCCGGCGCTTGGTGCCAAGCCCGATGATCTTCGACAGGATCGGCAGGGCGAAAGCCGCCGTCTTGCCCGAACCGGTCTGGGCGATGCCGAAAATGTCGCGGCCTTCGAGCTGCGGCGGGATCGCCTGGGTCTGGATCGGCTTGGGATCGGTGAAGCCCGCGGCATTGGCGGCCTTGAGCAGCGCCCCGGTGATGCCAAGGGCGGCGAAACCGTTCTGTTCCGGTTTGTTTTCGTTGGTCAAAATAGTCTTCTTTCACGCGGCCCAAGGCCGCAAACAGCAACGGCGGCAGGGCGCAACCTGCCGTCGAAAAATTGTCAGGAAACGACAAGGCGGCGGACAAAGTGTCCGCGCGGCTGCGCTGTCGTGCCCGCGAGCCTCATGCTCCGGGGCTTTTTCGCCACCTTGTCGACTGCCGGATGGAGGGCCGACGTGCCGTAAAGAGGGAAAACAGACGCAACCCGTCTCATGCATGGAGAAAGCCGGACAGTTCCAGCCCAAGCGCCTATGCCGGCGCATATGGCCGAGTCCGACGCGAAATGCAAGAGCTATGTTGCAGCGCAACAAACCGGCGGCGAAAACCGCCGCTTGCGCTTGGCTGCCCTCGCGGCTACCACAAATCACTTTTCCTTTTAGGGGACAGTGATGAAGGACGTGCTAAAGGAACTCGAGCGCCGCCGTGAGATCGCCCGCATGGGCGGCGGCAAGGAGCGGATCGAGGCCCAGCACAAGAAGGGCAAGCTCACTGCCCGCGAGCGCATCGAGGTGTTCCTCGACGAGGGTTCGTTCGAGGAATTCGACATGTATGTCGAGCACCGCTCGACCGATTTCGGCATGGAGAAGACCAAGATCGCCGGCGACGGCGTCGTCACCGGCTGGGGCACCGTCAACGGCCGTCCCGTCTACCTCTTCGCCAAGGATTTCACCGTCTTCGGCGGTTCGCTGTCGGAGGCGCATGCCGAAAAGGTGGTCAAGGTGCAGGAGATGGCGCTGCGCAACCGCGCACCAATTATCGGTCTCTACGACGCGGGCGGCGCGCGCATCCAGGAAGGCGTGGCCGCGCTCGGCGGCTATGCCGAGATCTTCCAGCGCAATGTGCTCGCCTCCGGCGTCATCCCGCAGATTTCGCTGATCATGGGCCCTTGCGCTGGCGGCGACGTCTATTCGCCCGCCATGACCGATTTCATCTTCATGGTGCGTGACACCTCCTACATGTTCGTTACCGGCCCCGACGTCGTGAAGACGGTGACCAACGAGACGGTGACGGCCGAGAGTCTCGGCGGCGCCACGGTGCACACGACCAGATCCTCCATCGCCGACGGCGCCTATGACAACGACGTCGAGGCGCTGCTGCAGATGCGCCGGCTGATCGATCTTCTGCCGGCTTCCAACAYGGCCGAGATTCCAGAGATCGAATGCTACCAGTCGGTGACGGATCACGACATGTCGCTCGACCGGCTGATCCCGGACAATGCCAACAAGCCTTACGACATCAAGGAACTGATCCTCAAAACCTGTGATGAAGGCGACTTCTTCGAAATCCAGGCGAGTTTCGCCAAAAACATCGTCACCGGCTTCGGCCGCGTCGACGGCCGGACCGTCGGCTTCGTCGCCAACCAACCGATGGTGCTGGCCGGCGTGCTGGATTCCGACGCCAGCCGCAAGGCGGCGCGTTTCGTGCGCTTCTGCGACTGCTTCTCGATCCCGATCGTCACCTTCGTCGACGTTCCGGGCTTCCTGCCCGGTACCGCGCAGGAATATGGCGGGCTGATCAAGCACGGCGCGAAGCTGCTGTTCGCCTATGCCGAGGCGACCGTGCCGAAGATCACCGTGATCACCCGCAAGGCCTATGGCGGCGCCTATGACGTCATGGCGTCGAAACACCTGCGCGGCGACATGAACTATGCCTGGCCGACGGCGCAGATAGCGGTGATGGGCGCCAGAGGCGCGGTCGAGATCATCTATCGCAAGGACATCGGCAACGCGGAAAAGATCGCAGCCCACACAAAGGCTTACGAGGATCGCTTCCTGTCGCCTTTCGTCGCCGCCGAGCGCGGCTATGTCGACGAAGTGATCATGCCGCACTCGACGCGCCGTCGCGTGGCACGGGCACTGCGCATGCTCCGCAACAAGGACATGCAGAACCCCTGGAAGAAGCACGACAACATCCCGCTCTAAGGGCGGAGGCTCACGCATCGAAAAGGTAATCGCCTGTTGCGCCCCATCCTCGTCTTCTGCCTGCCCGCAATCGGCGATTTCGTCCGCTGCCATTCAGCGATCCAGATCATCGCGGGCAAGTTTCCCGGGCAGCCGATCGATGTCATCACCTCGCCGATTGCGGCGCCGCTGGCGGGGCTGATGCCGCATGTCCGGAAAGCCTGGATAATGGAGCGGCGTTGGACGCTCCGCCTTGGAGAGCGGGTCCGTCTGGCGCGAGAACTCCGCAAGGAGAACTACCAGGCAGCCTATCTTCTGACGAGCAGCACCAAGGCTGCGCTGGTGCCCTGGCTGGCCGGCATTCCCGAACGCATCGGCTATCCGCGGGAATTGCAGTTCGGCATCGTCAACCATTTGCCTGCCCACTGGTGGCGGGAGATGGTTGCCTTCGGCCCGCGCAAGACACGGCTCTTCGAACAGGTCTGCGCCATCGCCTTTAAAGGCGAGAAACCGGCCGAGGGCACGAAGCTGCCGGCGCCGCGCCTGCTGGTTTCGGCCGACGCGCTGGCGAACTGGCGCCTACGGCACGGCGTCGATCCGGCGAGGCCGGTGCTTGCGCTCTACACCTCCGAAGTCGCGGACACGCGTTCGTGGCCGGTGGATCGCTTCCTCTCGGTCGCCCGCGAGCGCGTCGGACGCGGCTGGTCGGTGTGGCTCGTCGGCGGACCGCGCGAACGCGACACCGCAGCCCAGATCCGCGCCCAACTGCCCGAAGCGGTGGACTTCACCTCGACGCCGGACATCGCCGAGGCCATGTGCCAGGTCGCGGCTTCGACGGTGTTTCTGGGCGTCGACGGCGGCATATCTCACTCCGCCGCCGCCGTTGGCGTGCCCTGCGTGCTGGTTTTCGGATCAAACCGGTCCTATCCGCATGGGCCGGTGAACGAGCAGGTGACGTTTCTCGAGCCGCCGATTTCCGAGCCGAGCTGGGTGGAAGACACCCGAGCAATCTCCGAGGAAAGGGTTCTGGACGCACTGGCAGCGGCGGTCGGAAAGTACGCGCCTCACTTCGCCTGAGGCAGCGCCATCCGGCTTTCCATCAGGCCGCGCAACACCGGCAGCATTGCCAGCGGCAAATCCTCGGCGATCAGTCCCGGGCCGAACCGGCTGCCGGCCTCGGCATGGATCCAGACAGCAGCGCAGGCCGCGTCGAAGGCCGGCATGCCCTGCGCCAGCAGCCCTGCGATGATGCCTGCCAGGACATCGCCAGAACCTGCGGTGGCAAGCCAGGGGGCGCCGTTGCTGTTGATCGCGGCCCGGCCATCCGGTGCTGCGATCACGCTATCGGCGCCTTTGTAGACGATCACGGCATTGGCGCGCTGCGCGGCCGCGCGCGCCTTGGCCGGCTTGGAAAGCGCCTTGTCGTCCGCGATATCCGGGAACAGCCGCCCGAACTCACCCGCATGCGGCGTCATCACCAATGCCGGCGCACCCGCCTCGCCGGCAGCCTGGAAAAGCGCATCGGGCTCGTCGCGAAACGAGGTGATGCCGTCGGCGTCGAGCACCAGTCCTTCAGTGCCCGTGTCCTGCCTTTGCCCGTCAAGCAGCGCCAGCACGAAGTCGCGTGCCTTTTCACCCACGCCGAATCCCGGACCGAGCACAAAGGACGAGGGGYGGCGATCGGTGAGAAACGCGCCGAGATCGGCGACCGTCTCGGCCTTGCGCAGCATGATCGAGGTCAGATGCGCGGCATTCACCTGCATTGCGTTCGCCGGCGAAAGCACCGTCACCGCCCCTGCCCCGCTTCTCGCGGCCGCCAGCGCCGCCAGCCGAGCGGCACCTGTCGCCGAAGGTCCGCCGGAAAAGACGTTTGCATGGCCACGCTTGTATTTATGCGTATCGACGGCTGGAACCGGGAAGGTCGACTGCCAAAGTGGCGGGCCGTTGTCGAATGTTTGCGGCGCAATCCGCGCGATGATCCCGTCGCCGATGCCGATATCTGCCACCACTGTCTCGCCGCACATTTCGCGCCCCGGCTGCAGCAGATGCCCCGGCTTCTTTCGCGCGAAGGTGACGGTTGTGACCGCGCGAAATGCACTGCCGAGAATGGCCCCGCTCTCGCCGGAAACGCCGGAAGGCAGGTCTATGGCGACGACCGGCAAGACGAGATCCGTCACGACCTGGACCGCCCTGGCCGCGTCGCCCGACAGCGGCTTGGAAAGCCCCGCCCCATAAAGTGYGTCGACGACGAGCGAACCGGGCTCGGCGGCGAAGGCGGACAGCGGCCGGCGCTCGAGCGGGCAGTCGGCCGCTGCGAGCGCGGCATCGCTGCCCGCACGCGGCTCGCCCGATACCCACAACGCGACGTCGACGCCACTCTCCTCRAGCAGGCGTGCCACGACATAACCGTCGCCGCCATTGTCGCCGGGGCCGCATAACACGTGCACCGGTCGGACTGTCGGGTAACGCGCCAGTACCACGGAAGCGGCCGCCTCGCCGGCGCGGCGCATCAGCCCGTAATCGTCAAGCGGGCCTTCCGCGATCGTCAGCCGGTCGGCCTCGGCCATCTCGGCCGGGGAAAGAAGTTCATTGCGCATGGGATTGCCGATCTTCATGCAATCAAGCATTGTCCGATTTGCGGTTCGAAGCAAACGGCGACGGCCGAATACCACCCAAAAGCGGTGGCATCTGGAGGGGATCTGCCTGCAGATTGCGCTTTCTGCCCAACTTTTGGGCAGACGGATGGAGGAGCGATGTATACGCTTTGGGCGTCGATGACRCATCCAATGCAGCGGACGGCGCGAATTTGCGTCAGGGTGCGGCATGGCATCTGAATCGCCCCATRCCGCCTCCAACCTGCGGGAACTGRCACGCTTCGTGCTTGATGGAGGCGCAAGCGGGGCACACAACCCCTCTCTTTGGCAGTGGAGGCCACTTTCTACATGAAAAAGATCGAAGCGATCATCAAGCCATTCAAGCTGGACGAAGTGAAGGAAGCGCTTCAAGAGGCCGGGCTCCAGGGCATCACCGTCACCGAGGCCAAGGGCTTCGGCCGCCAGAAGGGCCATACCGAACTCTATCGCGGCGCCGAAYATGTCGTCGATTTCCTGCCCAAGGTGAAGATCGAAGTGGTGCTTGGCGACGATGCCGTCGAAGGCGCCATCGAAGCCATCCGTAAGGCGGCGCAGACCGGCCGCATCGGCGACGGCAAGATCTTCGTCTCCAACATCGAGGAAGTCGTCCGCATCCGCACCGGCGAGACCGGCCTGGACGCCGTCTGACCTTCAGATTCCAGCCTCTTTCAAGACGTCTTCACACAGGGAAGAAATGACATGACGACAGCCAAAGACATCATGAAGCAGATCAAGGACAACGACGTGAAATTCGTCGACCTTCGCTTCACAGATCCGCGAGGCAAGCTGCAGCATGTGACGATGGATGTCGCCGAGGTCGAGGAGGACATGTTCGCCGACGGCGTCATGTTCGACGGCTCCTCCATCGCCGGCTGGAAGGCGATCAACGAGTCCGACATGGTGCTGATGCCGGACACCGATACGGTCCATATGGATCCGTTCTTCGCCCAGTCGACCATGGTCATCCTGTGCGACATTCTCGATCCGATCTCGGGCGAGGCCTACAACCGCGACCCGCGCGGCACCGCCAAGAAGGCCGAGGCCTACATGAAGTCGGAAGGCATCGGCGACACGGTCTATGTCGGCCCGGAAGCCGAATTCTTCGTGTTCGACGACGTTAAGTACAAGGCCGATCCGTACAACACCGGTTTCCGGCTGGACTCGACCGAACTGCCATCCAATGACGACACAGACTACGAGACCGGCAACCTCGGCCACCGCCCGCGCATCAAGGGCGGCTATTTCCCTGTGCCGCCGGTCGATTCCTGCCAGGACATGCGCTCGGAGATGCTGACCGTGCTCGCCGAGATGGGCGTGCGCGTCGAGAAGCATCACCACGAGGTCGCCGCCGCCCAGCACGAGCTCGGCATCAAGTTCGACACTCTGGTGCGCAACGCCGACAAGATGCTGATCTACAAGTATGTCGTGCACCAGGTCGCCAACGCCTATGGCAAGACGGCAACCTTCATGCCGAAGCCGGTGTTCGGCGACAACGGCTCGGGCATGCATGTCCACCAGTCGATCTGGAAGAACGGCAAGCCGACCTTCGCAGGCAACGAATATGCCGGCCTGTCGGAGACCTGCCTGTTCTACATCGGCGGCATCATCAAGCACGCCAAGGCGATCAACGCCTTCACCAACCCGCTCACCAACTCCTATAAGCGTCTGGTGCCGGGTTATGAGGCGCCGGTGCTGCTCGCCTATTCGGCGCGCAACCGCTCGGCTTCCTGCCGCATTCCATTCGGCTCGTCGCCGAAGTCGAAGCGCGTCGAGGTCCGCTTCCCCGATCCGGGCGCGAACCCCTATCTCGGCTTCGCCGCCATGCTGATGGCCGGCCTCGACGGCATCAAGAACAAGATCCATCCTGGACAGCCGATGGACAAGGATCTCTACGACCTGCCGCCGAAGGAACTGAAGAGGATCCCGACCGTCTCCGGGTCGCTGCGCGAAGCGCTGCAGAACCTCGACAAGGACCGCGGCTTCCTGAAGGCCGGCGGCGTTTTCGACGACGACCAGATCGACAGCTATATCGAGCTGAAGATGGCAGAAGTCATGCGCTTCGAAATGACCCCGCACCCGGTCGAGTACGACATGTACTATTCGGTCTAAACGACTGATCGAGCAGAAAATTCAGCCCTTGGAAGGTTGTCCTTCCAAGGGTTTTTCATTTGCGTAGCGTCAGCCTGGCGTCGCCCGAACGGGCCTCTCCGGCGGTCCGCCAGCGCGCACAAAAAAGCCCCGGCGGAAAAACGTCGGGGCTTTCTTGCCATCATCGGTATCCGGCACGGGCCGCAGCCCGCGCCGTAATCCGGTCAGGCGGCGGCCGAAACCTTCGCGTCGGTCGGGACCTGCGAGATCGTCTTCAGGACCTGCGAGGCGATCTGGTAGGGGTCGCCCTGCGAATTCGGGCGGCGGTCTTCCAGATAGCCCTTGTAGTCATTCTTGATGAAGGAGTGCGGAACGCGGATCGAGGCGCCGCGGTCGGCAACGCCGTAGGAGAACTTGTTCCACGGCGCGGTCTCATGCTTGCCGGTCAAGCGCTTGTCGTTGTCCGGACCGTAGACGGCGATGTGCTCCATCAGGTTCTTTTCGAACTGCGCCATCAGCGCCTCGAAATAGGCCTTGCCGCCGACTTCGCGCATGTACTTGGTCGAGAAGTTGCAGTGCATGCCCGAGCCGTTCCAGTCGGTGTCGCCGAGYGGCTTGCAGTGGAACTCGATGTCGATGCCGTATTTCTCGGTCAGGCGCAGCAGCAGGTAGCGCGCCATCCAGATCTGGTCGGCGGCCTTCTTGGAGCCCTTGCYGAAAATCTGGAACTCCCACTGGCCCTTGGCCACCTCGGCATTGATGCCTTCATGGTTGATGCCGGCCGCAAGGCAGAGGTCGAGATGCTCCTCGACAACCTGGCGCGCGACGTCGCCGACATTCTTGTAGCCGACGCCGGTGTAGTACGGGCCCTGCGGCGCCGGATAGCCGCTCTCGGGGAAGCCGAGCGGACGGCCGTCCTTGTAGAAGAAATACTCCTGCTCGAAGCCGAACCAGGCGTCCTCGTCGTCGAGGATGGTCGCGCGGCTGTTCGACGGGTGCGGCGTGACGCCGTCCGGCATCATGACTTCGCACATGACCAGAACGCCGTTGGTGCGGGCCGGATCCGGGTAGACCGCCACCGGCTTCAGCACGCAGTCGGAACTGCGGCCTTCGGCCTGGTTCGTCGAGGAGCCGTCAAAGCCCCACAGCGGCAGCTGCTCAAGGGTCGGGAACTCGGCAAACTCCTTGATCTGGGTCTTGCCGCGCAGATTGGGGGTCGGGGTGTAGCCGTCGAGCCAAATATACTCGAGCTTGTATTTGGTCATTCCAGTGCCTCTCGTTGCTTGGACGCCGCGCCTTGGTGGGCATCAACGCATGGCCGGACCGAGCCGGCCTGCCGGTCATCAAAAATGCAATTCGTGTGCCACTCCGCCAGCCCAGGGTGCGGCAAAATGGCCATGGCCAAGCGTTGATTTTGTTGAGCCGTCTCAGCAATGCGCGGCAATCATTCAGATGCAGCTTCTGCACAAATAATCGGCAAATACTGATCTTTTTGTGAGCATATTGCCTAAATGAATCGCAGAACCTATCTTGAAAGAAAGTTGAATCGGAAAGCTCCTGGAGAAGAAGGGAGACCGCCAATGGAAGTCACCACGTCCCGTCCGTCGGCAAAGATTCTGATGTTCCCGCTTGCGGGCCGAGTGCCTGCCTCAAATTTAGGCGCAAAGGCCAAATTCGCGGCAGAGCTTGCCTCGCTGCGAATTACGCATGCCGATTTCGACGGCTGGTACCATGAGGCGGCGATCGAGGAAGAAAACCAGCAGCGCAAGAGCTAGCTTTACTCTTCTCCCAGTTCGTAATGAAGAAGCCCGGCGCGATCGCTCGCGCCGGGCTTTTCATTTGCAGAGGATCCAATCGTCTTACTGCTTGGCCTGCAGGTTGGTGCCGAGCGTGTCCCTGACGAAAATCAGGCCGATGATGAGCGACATCGCGGCAATCAGCACCGGGTACCAGAGGCCGTAATAGATATCGCCCTTATAGGCGCTCAGCGCGAACACCGTCGCCGGCAGCAGGCCGCCGAACCAGCCATTGCCGATGTGATAGGGCAGCGACATGCCGGTGTAGCGGATCCGGGTCGGGAACATTTCCACCAGGATCGCGGCGATCGGGCCGTAGACCATGGTGACGAACACCACCAGGATGAAGAGGATGCCGATGGTCATCGGCCAGTTAATGGCAGCCGGATCGGCAAACATGGCGAAGGGACCGCCACCCGGGATGTTGTAGACAGTGATCTCGGGCGCGCCCGCGGCCTCCTCGGTGGTCAGCAGCTTGTCCTTGACGGCCTGTTCGGTCGGAACGGTTGCCTTCTCGCCGCCGCGGATCGCGGCCGCATCGAGCTTCAGCTCCCGATTGGCCGCGATGAACGCGTCGAGCTTCTGGTCGGCCACCTTGATCGCGGCGCGCTTCAGCGGATAGCCGCCATCCTGCAAGGATATGTTGACTGCCTTCTGGAAGGCGGCCTCCTTGGCCTTGGCCTGATCGCCGGCGGCAACAGCATCGTAGGATTGCACCGTCTCGTTGCCGACCTTGACGGTGGCCGCCGTTCCAGGCGCGGCGGTCGCCACGACGTCATAGGGCACCGAGTTCTTGGTCAGGAACGAGGTCGCGATATCGCAGGAGGTCGTGAATTTCGCCGTGCCGACCGGGTTGAACTGGAACTTGCAGTCGCCAGGCGCTGCCGTCACCGTCGCGCGTGTGCTTTGCTGTGCGGTGGCGAGGGYCGGGTTGGCGGCCCAGGTCAGCGCCTTGAACAGCGGGAAGGTGCAGACAATGCCAAGCGCAAGCCCGGCCATGATGATCGGCTTGCGGCCGATCTTGTCGGACAGCCAGCCGAACACGACGAAGAAGATAGAGCCGACCGCAAGCGCGATCGCAATCATGATGTTGACCGATTGCGCGTCGACCTTCAGCACGTTCTGCAGGAAGAACAGCGCATAGAACTGGCCATTGTACCAGATGACGGCTTGGCCGGCGGTGAGGCCAAGGAGGGCGAGCAGCGCAATCTTGGCGTTCTTCCACTGGCCGAAGGCTTCAGACAGAGGCGCCTTGGAGCCCTTGCCCTCCTCCTTCATGCGCTGGAACGTCGGCGATTCCGAGAGCGACAGCCGGATCCAGATCGAGATGGCGAGCAGCAGGAAGGAGACGATGAAGGGAATGCGCCAGCCCCAGGAGGCGTAGGTTTCCTTGCTGAGCGATCCCTGGACGATCAGGATGACGATCAGCGACAGGAACAGGCCGAGCGTCGCGGTCGTCTGGATCCAGGAGGTGTAATAGCCGCGGCGATCGTCGGGCGCGTGCTCGGCGACATAGGTCGCGGCACCGCCATACTCACCGCCGAGCGCCAGGCCCTGCAGCATGCGCAGCCCAATCAGGATCACGGGTGCCGCAATGCCCAGGCTCGCATAGCCGGGCAGCAGGCCGACCAGGAAAGTCGACAGGCCCATGATCGTCATGGTGACGAGGAAGGTGTATTTGCGGCCGACGAGGTCGCCGATACGGCCGAACACCAGCGCGCCGAACGGACGGACCAGGAAGCCGGCGGCAAAGGCCAGCAGCGCGAAGATGTTGCGCGTCGCTTCGGGAATGGTCGGGCTGAAGAAGGTCGCGCCGATGAAGGCGGCCAGCGAGCCGTAAAGATAGAAATCGTACCATTCGAAAACGGTGCCGAGCGAAGAGGCGAAGATGACCTTCTTCTCCTCCCGCGTCATGCCGCGGCTGGTTCCGCCGGCGGTCGTAGCCATTGCCATTGATGTGTCCTCCCGTGGGTCCCGTCTGTCTTCGACGGCTGCGCGCCACCGCCCACTCCTCCGAGCGCGGACTCAAAAAACGCAGCCAACGAAGAAAAAATGACAGAAAGCGCCGGCGAAAGGCACCGCGACGATGGGATTATGACTTTCGTATAAGATGCAATGCGAAAGTGGAGCGCGACACTTGAAGTGGCCCATCTTTGGGCAAGTCAGTTTTACGCAATTCCGGAGGGAAACCGCTGCGCCCTTTCCTGGTATTGCTCTAAAGCGCGTCGCGATCTTTCAGATTCGCTCCAAGCGCTTCAGGTTTTTGACTTTGCGCATGTCTTTGTCCCGAAACCGGTTCCTACTTTCTGGAGACATGCTTTAGGCTTGCAGCGCTTCGAGCAAGCTGACGGCGGCCATCATATCGCGCTTGCGGGCCGAGCGGCGCGCGGCGGCCTCGGCATCCTGGCCCCAATGCTCGATCTGCCAGTCCTCGTCGACATGACCGGCGGCCCACGCTTCCTCGCCGTCGAGCTCGCCACAATCGACGGCAAGTGCCAGTAGTGCCGATCCCGTCAGCGTGGTCATGACATGGATGGCAGCAAGACGCAGCGGCTCGGCGCGCTGGGCAAGATGCGCGCCAAGGACAGCGATCGTCTCGCGCGGCTGCTCGACATGGATGACGCCCTCGGCAAGATTGAAGCGTGCACCAAGGCGGCCCCTCGCCCAATCGAGGACGGGGTCCCAGAGCCTGTTCTGCCGCTCGACCAGTCCCTGCGGGCCGTCGGCACGGTAGCAGAGCAGGTCCGACGAAGCGAAGCGCAGCACATCCTCCAGCACCGCTTGCGGGTCGCTGGCGACGCCGTCGATGGYCGTGTTGGCAAGACGCATGGCCGGCATGGTCACGGGGTCGATGACTTCGCCCTGCGCGGAAAACTCATCAGCCACCATAGCCGCCGCTCTCTCGGTCGGCAGCGCCAGCAGCGCCTTTCCCGGCGTGCGGACCGGCTTGCCGTCGAGATGAACGGCGAAACCGCCTCCGACCGGCACGACCGAGACCGTCTTGTAGAAGCGCTTCGGCAGCGGCGTCTTCATCTGGATCTGGGCGCGGCGCACCGGATCGGGATCGGAAAGCTGCTTTCCAGCATCGAGGTCGTTGAGGATGTCGCGCATGTCGAACTCCTTACGCTGGAAGCTGCTTGCGCGCCGGCCGGTTGACGATGATGAGCCCGGCGGCGATCAGGCCGAGCGCCAGGAAAATCCGGATCGTCAGCGGCTCGCCCAGCAGCACCGCGCCGCACAGCACGCCGAACACGGGCGACAGGAAGGCGAAGCTCGACAGGCCAGCCGCCGGATAGCGCGTCAGCAGCCAGAACCACAAAACATAGGTGAAGGCGACGATATAGAAAGACTGGAACAGCAAGGCCAAAGTCGGCAACGCGGCGACCTCGCGGATCGGCGGCCCGGCGAAAGGCATCGCCAAGACACCGACGACGGCCGCGCCTGCGAGCTGATAGAGCAACAGCTTTTCCGCGCGGGTATGCGCCAGTTTCGAGCGCTTGATGACGATGCTGGTCAAGGCCCAGAGGATGCCGGCGCCAAGGCTCAGCAGATCGCCTGTCAGCGTCACTTCCCTGCCGGCGGTCAGCCCATCGGAGAAAACGGCCACCAGCCCGCAGAAGGCGAGCACGAGGCCGCCGAGCTTGCGCGCGTTGATGCGCTCGCCCAGCAGGAAATGGCCGCCGACCAGCACCCAGAACGGCATGGTGTTGACCAGCAGCGTGTTGCGGGCAACGGTCGTGTACTCCAGCCCGATATAGAGGAACAGGAATTCGGCGCCGAAGAGCAGGCCCGCAACGATGCCGGCGATCAGCGTGCCGTCCGCTTCAAACAGCTTGATGCCGCGCAGCCGGCACCAGCCGAACACGCACAGCCCGCCGAGGATGGCGCGCGCGATCGACACGAAAACCGGATCGTAGCCGGCATAGGAGAGCTTGGCGGCGACGTAGTTCAGCCCCCAGGACAGGGTCAGGCCGACCATGATGGCGGCTGCCGTGATATCGACCGCATCCCGGCGATCGAGTGTTCCGGCCGCGCCGCTCAATTGTCGTCCTCCGCGCTCTGCTCGTCGAAGCCGAGCAGGTTCCAGCTCTGGCGCATATGCGGCGGCATCGGCGCCACGACATCGATGACGCCTTGGTCGGGATGGGGGATGACAATGCGGCGCGCGTGAAGATGCAGCCGGTTCTGGATGCCACCCGGAAATTCCCAGTTGGTGTCGGCCTCGAAATATTTGGGATCGCCGATGATCGGACAGCCGATATGGGCGGCGTGGACGCGCAACTGATGGGTGCGGCCGGTATAGGGCTCCATCTCCAGCCAGGAGAGCGACTGGGCCGCCTGCTCGACGATGYGGTAGTAGGACACGGCATGGTCGGCGCCCTTGTCGCCGTGCTTGGCAATGCGGACGCGATCACCGTCGGGCGTCTGCTCCTTGACCAGCCAGCTCGAGATCTTGTCCTCGCGCTTCGGCGGCACGCCCTTGACCAGCGCCCAATAGGTCTTCTTCGTCTCGCGCGCGCGGAATGCCTCAGACAGCTTCATCGCGGCCAGGCGGGTGCGGGCAACGACCAGCACGCCCGAGGTGTCGCGGTCGAGGCGGTGGACGAGGCGCGGCTTCTCGCCCTTCTGGTTGCGCCAGGCCTCCAGCATGTCGTCGACATTGCGGGTGACGCCGGAGCCGCCCTGGACGGCCAAACCCGCCGGCTTATTGAAGACGAAGACCTTCGGATCCTCATGCAGCAGCATCTTGGCCAGCACATCGGCGTCGCCCTGGTTGCGGATCGAATGGCCGGTGAGCGGGGCATCACCCTTCTTGTCGACATCGAGCGGCGGGATGCGGACGGTCTGTCCGGGCTCGACGCGCGTGTCGGCCTTCACCCGGCCGCCATCGACGCGGATCTGGCCGGAGCGCAATAGCTTCTGCAGATGGCCGAAACCGAGGCCCGGATAGTGGGCCTTGAACCAGCGATCGAGCCGCATGCCCGCCTCGCCGGCCTCCACAGTGATCTGTTCAACACCTGCCATCGGTATGCTTTTCCATTCGAAAGCGGCGCCATAGCACTAAAAGCGTGTCGACCAAAAGTGCGGCGCGGTTTTGGGAGAACGGCACGCTCGAAACATAGACTTGAAGCATGTCGCCTCGAATCGTTCAGCGCGACATGCTTAAGGCAGCCGGGTTGCGAGCCAAAGACCCAAACTTCGGGCAAAGATCACGCCAAGGGCGCACACCCCAAACCGGGGCGCCGGATGTTTCAGTTGGCGGCGGCCTTCTTCGGCTTGGCCGAACCGATCATCTTCCAGTTCTTGTAGAAGACCGAATTGATGCGCTCGACGCTGACCGACACGATCGCCAGAAGTCCGGCAATCAGGCCCGGAAACGGAGAAGGCCGGATGATATCGACGAAGACGCAGTAGCGCCGGCCGTCATATTCGTTGACCGATCGGTGGAAGAGCGTGTCGTCGAAGATGAACAGCGGGTTTTCGTACCAGTAGTTCTTCTTGCTGCCGCACTGGACGAAGATCTCGGCCTTCACCGGAATCAGGTTGTAGAGGATGCGCAGGCTGAGCCTCAGCGGGCCGAAATGCCAGGAGGTCGATTCACGGCCGCTGAAGACCGAGACCGCGATCGTCTTGATGTATTTGAAGTCCTTGTTGAATTCGGGAACGTTGTCGATCTTGTGCTTGCCGTACCACTGGTAGACATACATGCCGCGCCGGCCGGCACCGAAATTGGCGTCGATGTCAGCGATGATCTCGTCCTTGCGCGCCTTGAAGACGCCCAGCACTTCGTTGATCTCGCGCTGGTAGTCTTCCGGAAACTGCTCGGGCTTCCACACGCCCGGGTTCCGGTAGCACAAGAGGTCGACGATCAGGTTGAAGGGYGAAAGCAGCCAGGTGAAGAGGCCGTTGCCGAGGAAATAGCGATCGAACAGCTTCCAGCTCTTGTTGTCGTTGCGCATGATGTCGATCAGGCCGCAAACGATGAGGATCGCGGTCAGGATCGGGATGAAGTAGAAGCCGAGCGCAAGCAGCACGACTGCAATCGCAGCCTTACGAAGGGTCTTAACGGTTTGCTTTGTCATAGTCTTTCGCGCGGGAGCGCGATCCTGTTCGCATGAGCCAAATCACGGCGACCCCCGCCAGCCGTGCTGCTTCATAGGATTTTTCGGGGCGCGGCACAATCTGGGTCACAGCAAGGTTGGTGCTTACGATTGCGCCAGCGTTGCGCGGCCGTCCCGCAAGCGGCTACCCGCGCTCCTTGCGCAGCTTTGCCCAGTATTCCAGCCGCTTCCTGATCTCGCGCTCGAAGCCGCGTTCGGGCGGATCGTAGAAGGTTCTGCGGCCCATCTTCTCCGGGAAATAGTCCTGGCCGGAAAAGGCGTCGGGCTCGTCATGATCGTAGCGGTAGCCGGCGCCGTAGTCCTCGTCCTTCATCAGCTTGGTCGGCGCGTTCAGGATGTGCTTGGGCGGCAGCAGCGAGCCGAACTCCTTGGCTGCCTGCGTCGCCGCCTTGAAGKCGGTGTAGACGGCGTTCGATTTCGGCGCGGTGGCAAGATAGACGGCAGCCTCGGCGAAGGCGAGCTCGCCCTCGGGAGAGCCGAGATAGTCATAGGCATCCTTGGCGGCGTTGGCGACGACGAGCGCCTGCGGATCGGCAAGCCCGATATCCTCCACCGCCATCCGCACCAGCCGGCGGCCGAGATAAAGCGGATCCTCGCCGGCATCGAACATGCGGGCAAGATAGTAGAGCGCGGCATCAGGATCGGACCCGCGCACCGATTTGTGCAGCGCCGAGATCAGGTTGTAATGGCCGTCCTGCCCCTTGTCGTAGATCGGCGCGCGACGCTGGATGACGCGCTGCAGCCCCTCCGGTCCAAACACCTCGCCGGGCTTGGCGGCGCGCCAGATCTCCTCGGCCAGCGTCAGCGAGGCCCGGCCGTCGCCGTCGCTCATGCGGATGAGCATGGTGCGCGCCTCACCGTCGAGGGGCAGCGCCCTGCCCTCTGTCTCTTCCGCCCGCGCCAGAAGCTTTTCGATGCTCTCCTCGCCAAGCGAACGGAACACCAGTACCCGCGCGCGGGACAAAAGCGCGGCGTTGAGCTCGAAGGACGGATTCTCCGTCGTGGCGCCGACCAGCACCACCGTGCCGTCTTCCATGACGGGCAAAAAGCCGTCCTGCTGGGCGCGATTGAAGCGATGGATCTCGTCGACGAAGAGCAGCGTCTGGCGGCCGTTGGACCGGCGCAGCTTCGCCGCCTCGAACACTTTCTTCAGGTCGGCGACGCCGGAAAACACCGCCGAGATCTGCTCGAAGGTCAGATGCGTTTCACCGGCAAGCAGCCGCGCCACGGTCGTCTTGCCGGTGCCGGGCGGCCCCCAGAAGATCATCGAGCCGAGCGAGCCGGAATTGATCAGGCGCGTCAGCGCGCCGTCCGGCCCGGTCAGATGCTCCTGGCCGACAACCTCGCCAAGGTTCTTCGGGCGCAGCCGGTCGGCAAGCGGCCGGCCGGGCGGCGCTTTCTCCGGTTCATCGGCACTGAACAGGTCGGCCATCTTTGTCTTCAGCTTGGAGCGCGGCCTCCAGGGCCGGGCTCAGTAACGCAACACCTGGCGCAGTGTCTGCCCGCCGCGTTCGACGGTAAAACGCCACCAGCGGGTATCCTGCTGGGCGACCTGGGCCAGCGTTGCCGCGGTGTCAATGCTCGTGCCATTCACTTCTCGCACGATATCGCCTGGCTGGAAGCCGAAATCGGCGGCGGGCGAATCGTGATTGATGTCGACCACGGTGACGCCCTTCATATCGGTGCGCAGGCCGAGCCGCTGTGCAAGCCGCGGCGACAATTCCGCCACCTTGGCACCGGCAAACGGGCTGCGGCCATGCAGCGTCACTTCGGTTGCCTTCGCGCCTTCCGGAGGCCGCTCCAGCGCAATCTCCATCGTCGCCTGCTTGCCCTTGCTCAGCACCGCGAAGGTCGCCTTGGAACCGATCGAGAGCGTGGCCATGCGGTAGTCGAGCGCCTCGATGCTTTCGACCGGCGTGTTGTTGAGCGAAAGCACGACGTCGCCCGGCTTGAGACCGACTTTGCCGGCAGGCCCCGAGGCGTCAACCGACGAAACCAGCGCGCCGGTCGGCTTTTCCATGCCTAGCGATTCCGCGATTTGTGGTGTCACCGCCTCGAATTCGGCGCCGATATAGGGCCGCTCGAAGAAGTCGAGGCCGGCCTTGGCGGCATCGGCGAAGGCCCTGACCATATTCGACGGAATTGCGAAGCCGATGCCGATCGAGCCGCCACTGCGGCTGTAGATCGCGGTGTTGATGCCGACCAGCTGGCCGCCCATGTTGATCAACGCGCCGCCGGAATTGCCGGGATTGATGGCAGCGTCGGTCTGAATGAAGTAGCCGGAATCCGAAACGCCGATATGGCTGCGGGCGAGCGCGGAGACAATGCCGCTGGTGGTTGTCTGGCCGACGCCGAACGGATTGCCGATGGCCAGCACCAGATCGCCGACCTCGAGCGCGTCGGAATCGCCGATGGCGATCACCGGGAACGGCTTGTCGGCCGAGATCTTGAGCACGGCAAGATCGAGCGTCTCGTCCTTGAGCATCACCTTGCTGGTGAACTCGCGTCCGTCGGCGGTCGCGACCTTCACCTCGTCGGCATTCTTGATGACGTGGTAGTTGGTGACGATGACGCCACTCGGATCGACCAGCACGCCGGAGCCGAGCGAAGACTGCGCACGCGGCTGCGCGCGGCCGAAGAATTCCTCGAAGAAGGGATCGCCCTCGAAGGGCGAAGTCACCTTGGCTGTCTGGGAGGCATAGACGTTGACCACGGCGGGCGCCGTCTGCTTGACCAGCGGCGCGAAGGAAAGCTGCACTTCTTCGCGGCCGAACGGTACGCGCTTGTCCGGGCCGGAGGTCGAGTTCTGGCCTTCGACGCCGTGCAGCAGATCGGTCAGCACGTCGGAGAGACCGGGGTCTGCGGGCTTGGCGGCGTCCTCGGCCAGCGCCTGTCTCACGCCAGGTGCCGCGGCAAAGGCGGCAAGCGCGCAAACTGCAATGAGAAACAGACGTTTGAGGTGCATTCCGAATCCTCCAGATCAGGCGCCATTGTCCCGACGATTGTGCAGAATGAAAGGCTAATGCACGGAAATCAGGCGTTTGTCGCGCAAAAGCACGAGCTTGAGCGAGAAAATCCGCTCACCCCCGAGTCCGCGCATTCAAAATGCAAAAGGGGCCCGCAGGCCCCTCGCAGTTGGTTCCGAAAACCGAGCCTCAAGCGGCCGCGGCTTCCTCATTGGTGCCTTCGGCCTCGAGGCGGGCGCGGTCGGCCGCACCCTTGGCGGAGGTGTCGCGGTCGACGAACTCGATCACCGCCATCGCGGCGTTGTCGCCGTGGCGGAAGCCCGCCTTCATGATGCGCAGGTAGCCGCCGTTGCGGGTGGCGTAGCGCGGGGCGATGGTCTCGAACAGGCGCTTGACGACGCCCTCGTTGCCGATCTGCGCGATCACCTGGCGGCGGGCGTGCAGGTCGCCGCGCTTGCCGAGCGTCACCAGCTTCTCGACGATCGGACGCAGGTCCTTCGCCTTCGGCAGGGTGGTGACGATCTGCTCGTGCTCGATCAGCGACACGGCGAGATTGGCAAACATCGACTTGCGATGGCTTACGCTGCGGGCGAACCGGCGGCCTTTAAATCCATGGCGCATGGCTCTTCTCCTTCATTCCGGGTTCAGAGGCATACGCCTCTCGTTGGTTAGCCGCATGATCCTGTCCGGGAAGTCTTAGAACGTCCCGGGATCATGCTCAGTATTGATCTTCGTAACGCTTGGCGAGGTCTTCGATGTTTTCCGGCGGCCAATCCGGCACTTCCATGCCGAGGTGCAGACCCATCGCCGCCAGCACTTCCTTGATCTCGTTCAGCGACTTGCGGCCGAAGTTCGGGGTGCGCAGCATCTCGGCTTCGGTCTTCTGGATCAGGTCGCCGATATAGACGATGTTGTCGTTCTTCAGGCAGTTAGCCGAACGCACCGAAAGCTCGAGTTCGTCGACCTTCTTGAGCAGAGCCGGATTGAAGGCGAGCTCGGTGACGGCCTCGGTGGCGACTTCCTTCTGCGGCTCGTCGAAGTTGACGAACAGGCTGAGCTGGTCCTGCAGGATGCGGGCGGCGAAAGCCACCGCGTCCTCGCCCGAGATCGAACCGTCGGTCTCGATGGTCATGGTCAGCTTGTCGTAGTCGAGAACCTGGCCCTCGCGGGTGTTCTCGACCTTGTAGGAGACCTTCTTGACCGGCGAGTAGAGGCTGTCGACCGGGATCAGGCCGATCGGAGCGTCCTCGGCGCGGTTGCGCTCGGCCGGCACATAACCCTTGCCGGTGTCGACGGTGAACTCCAYGCGGATCTCAGCGCCCTCGTCCAGCGTGCAGATCACGTGGTCGGGGTTGAGGATCTCGACGTCGCCGACGGTCTGGATGTCGCCGGCGAGCACGGCGCCCGGGCCCTGCTTGCGCACGACCATGCGCTTGGGACCATCGCCTTCCATGCGGATGGCGATTTCCTTGATGTTGAGCACGATGTCGGTCACGTCCTCGCGCACGCCGGCGATGGACGAGAATTCATGCAGCACGCCGTCGATCTGCACGGCGGTGACGGCCGCGCCGCGCAGCGAAGACAGAAGCACGCGCCGCAGCGCGTTGCCGAGGGTGAGGCCGAAGCCGCGTTCGAGCGGCTCGGCCACCAGCGTGGTCAGTGTCTTCTTCTTCGACGAGAACTCGATCTTGTTCGRCTTGATCAGTTCCTGCCAATTTTTCTGGATCATGGTGTCTTCCTTCCTTTGACCCGCCACCATCCAATCGTGGCGGGCAGCCTGGAATTGCCGCGCAGGTGCGCCTCGGCGCTCGCGCGCGGCGTTCTAATTAGACGCGGCGCTTCTTGCGCGGGCGGCAGCCATTGTGCGGGATCGGCGTCACATCACGGATCGAGGTGATGGTGAAGCCCGCCGCCTGCAGGGCGCGCAACGCCGATTCGCGGCCGGAGCCGGGTCCGCAGACCTCGACCTCGAGCATGCGCATGCCGTGTTCCTGGGCCTTCTTGGCAACGTCCTCGGCAGCCATCTGGGCGGCAAACGGGGTCGACTTGCGCGAACCCTTGAAGCCCTGGGCGCCGGCCGACGACCAGGCAATCGAGTTGCCCTGCGCGTCGGTGATGGTGATCATCGTGTTGTTGAAGGTCGAATTGACGTGGGCAACGCCCGACGAGATGTTCTTGCGTTCGCGGCGGCGAACACGAGCGGCTTCCTTGGCCATGACAGTCCTTTCAGTTGATCTCTACACCGCCGTAATGCCAGCGGCTCCACCGTTAAAGCGAGCAGTGAGTAGCCAATAGCGAATGGAAATCTACTCGCTAATGGCTACTCGCTATTCGCTCAATTACTTCTTCTTGCCGGCGATCGCCTTGGCCGGGCCCTTGCGGGTGCGCGCATTGGTGTGCGTGCGCTGGCCGCGAACCGGCAGCGAGCGGCGGTGACGCAGGCCGCGATAGCAGCCGAGGTCCATGAGCCGCTTGATGTTCATCGAGACTTCGCGACGCAGGTCGCCTTCGACCTGGTAGTCGCGGTCGATCGTCTCGCGGATCTGCAGCACTTCCGCGTCGGTCAGCTGGTTGACGCGGCGGTCTGCCGGGATGCCGACCTTGTCGACGATCTCCTGGGCAAACTTCTTGCCGATGCCGTGAATGTATTGAAGCGCGATGACGACGCGCTTGTTGGTCGGAATGTTGACGCCGGCTATACGAGCCATGTTCTTCTCATCTCCATTTGGGCCGGACGAGCCGGCGCTTGATGTTGCCCCGCGTCCGGTGGAGGCCGGCCCTTGCGGGAGTTTCCCAGTTCAATGCAGCTGCCTTGCCCTTGCGGGCAAGCAAAGTCCATGCCTGACAGGAAGACGGGCCGCCATACCCCAATGGCCCCTTCCAGTCAAGCGCAATCTTTGCTTGTCGAAACGGCCTACTTCGCCGTCGCCCCAAGCACCCTCTCGATCTCGGCGGTCACCGCGTCGATGCTGGCCATGCCGTCGACGGTCTTCAGCCTGCCCTTAGCGTAATAATAGCCGGTCAGCGGCGCCGTCTTCTTGTAATATTCGCGCAGGCGTTCCTCGAACACGGCCGGGTTGTCGTCCTTGCGCACCGGCTGTCCCGCCGCCTTGGCGTCCTCGGCCCGCTTGACGATTCGCCCGACCAGAGCCTTGTCGTCGACGACGAGCTCGATGACGCTGTCCAGCGCAATGTTGCGCTCGGCGAGCATGGCTTCGACGGCGTCGGCCTGCACCAGCGTGCGCGGATATCCATCGAGGATGAAGCCCCTGGCGCAATCGGGCTGGTCGATCCGTTCGGCGACGATCGCGTTGACGATCGCGTCCGACACCAGTTCGCCGGCGTCCATCACCGCCTTGGCCCGCTTGCCGACTTCGGTTCCAGCCTGGACAGCGGCACGCAGCATGTCACCCGTCGAAAGCTGGGGTATGCCGTGTTTGTCTACCAGTCTCTGTGCTTGCGTCCCCTTGCCCGCTCCCGGCGGCCCAAGCAATATCAGCCTCATCTGCTCCTCTTACCCCCGCGCAACTTCGACTTCTTGATCAGGCCCTCATACTGGTGCGCGATCAGGTGACCCTGAATCTGCGCCACCGTATCGAGCGTGACACTGACCACGATCAGAAGCGATGTGCCACCGAGGTAGAAAGGTACGCCAGTCGCTGAAATCAGGAACTCGGGCAGCAGGCATACCAGCACCAGATAGATGGCGCCGATGACGGTGATACGCGTCAGAACATAGTCGATATAATCGGCGGTGCGCTCGCCCGGCCGATAGCCGGGGATGAAGCCCGAATGCTTCTTGAGCTGATCAGCCGTGTCCTTCGGATTGAAGACGATCGCCGTGTAGAAGAAGGCGAAGAAGATGATCATCGCGGCGTAGAACGCCATGTAGAGCGGCTGGCCGTGGCCGAGGGAGGCCAGAACCGTGCTGGCCCAGGCCGGCAGATTGGTCGTCTGCGAGAAGCCCGCGACCGTTGCCGGCAAAAGCAGCAGCGAGGAGGCGAAGATCGGCGGGATGACGCCCGACGTGTTGAGCTTCAGCGGCAGGTGCGAGGTATCGCCCTGGAACATGCGGTTGCCGACCTGCCGCTTCGGATACTGGATGAGCAGGCGGCGCTGCGCGCGCTCGAAGAACACGATGACGCCGATGACGACGACCGCGAGCACGATGATCGCGAGAATAAGGCTCGTGGACAGCGCGCCGGTGCGGCCGAGTTCCAGCGTGCCGGAAATGGCGCGCGGCAGGCCCGCGACGATGCCCGAGAAGATGATCAGCGAGATGCCGTTGCCGATGCCGCGCGCGGTGATCTGCTCGCCGAGCCACATCAGGAACATGGTGCCGCCGACCAGGGTGACGACCGTCGAGAGGCGGAAGAACATGCCCGGGTCGTTGACGATGCCGTTGCCGCCCTCGAGGCCGATCGAGATGCCATAGGCCTGCACCAAGGCGAGCAGCACGGTGCCGTAGCGCGTGTATTGGTTGATGATCTTGCGGCCCTGCTCGCCTTCCTTCTTCAGCGATTCCAGCGACGGAATGACCGAAGTCATCAGCTGCATGATGATGGAGGCGGAGATGTAGGGCATGATGCCGAGCGCAAAAATCGCCATGCGCTGCACGGCGCCGCCGGCAAACATGTTGAACATGCCGAGCACGCCCTTGCTCTGCGAGGAGAAGGCATGCGCAAAAGCGTCGGGATTGATGCCGGGAAGCGGAATGTAGGTGCCTAGGCGATAGACGAGCAGCGCGCCGATGGTGAACCAGATGCGCTTCTTCAGATCCTCGGCCTTGGCGAAGGCCGCAAAATTCAGATTGGAGGCTAGTTGTTCAGCAGCCGAAGCCATGCCTGATTTTCTCCGCTAGGTCACGCTCGATGCCCGCAGCTCAGGCGGCGCGTGTCACCGAAACTCACGAGATAAGCTCCGGACCGTCAACATGCAAGCGGCCGCGTTGACGCGGCCGCCTAATTGATCAGATCAAAGCGCGGATGGGCGGAAAAAAGCGAAGTCATTCCCGCTAGGCGCGCTTCAAATCGCCGTTACTCGGCGGCGGCCGCTTCCGGCAGCTTCACCGAACCGCCGGCCTTCTCGATCTTCTCGATCGCTGCCTTGGAGGCGCCGGCGACTTCGAAGGTGAGCTTGGCCTTGAGCTCGCCGTCGGAGAGCACGCGCACGCCGTCCTTGGCACGGCGGATGACGCCGGCAGCAATCAGGGTCTCGGCGGTCACGGTCTCCTTGGCGTCGAGCTTCTTGGCGTCGACGGCAGCCTGGATGCGGGCRAGCGACACGATGGTGAAGCTCTTGCCGAACAGGTTGTTGAAGCCGCGCTTCGGCAGCCGCCTGTAGAGCGGCATCTGGCCGCCCTCGAAGCCGTTGATGGCGACGCCGGAGCGGGCCTTCTGGCCCTTGACGCCGCGACCCGCGGTCTTGCCGGAGCCGGAGCCGATGCCACGACCGAGGCGCTTCTTGGAATGCGTGGCGCCGTCCTTGTCACGCAGATCGTTGAGTTTCATGTTTCTTCTCCTGCGCTTCCGTTCAGGCCTCGTCCACGACGCGGACGAGATGCTGGACAGCAGCGATCATGCCGCGCACGGAAGGGGTGTCTTCCAGCGTGCGCCGCTTGTGCATCTTGTTCAGGCCGAGGCCGACCAGCGTCGCGCGCTGCTCCTTCGGCCGGCGGATCGGCGAGCCGATCTGCTCGACGGTGATGGTCTTGGTAGCTTTCTTGGCCATGGTCGAAATCCCTGGTCAGCGTCGACTATTCTTCAGTCGCAACGGCGGTGCCGCGGCGGGCCTGAAGGGTCGAGTACTTGATGYCGCGCGCGGCAGCCACATCCTTCGGATGCATCTGGCTCTTCAGCGCGTCGAAGGTGGCGCGAACCATGTTGTAGGGGTTCGACGAACCCATCGACTTGGCGACCACGTCATGCATGCCGAGCGTCTCGAAGACGGCGCGCATCGGGCCGCCGGCGATGATGCCGGTACCCTGCTTGGCGGCGCGCAGCAGAACGCGTCCGGCGCCCCAGCGGCCCTCGACGTCGTGATGCAGCGTGCGGCCCGAACGCAGCGGCACGAAGATCATGTCGCGCTTGGCCGATTCGGTCGCCTTGCGGATCGCCTCCGGCACTTCGCGGGCCTTGCCGTGGCCGAAGCCGACGCGGCCCTTCTGGTCGCCGACGACGACGAGCGCGGCAAAGCCGAAGCGACGGCCGCCCTTCACCACCTTGGCGACGCGGTTGATGTGGACGAGCTTGTCCACGAAGCCGTCGTCGCGCTCTTCGCGCTCACGCTCGCGGCCGCGGCCGCCTTCCCTACGTTCCTGTGCCATATCCTAGTCCTTGTTCTTTTCCGGAAGCACGGTTGCTGAATTGCCGGCGCCTCTTATTGGATGCCGGCGGTTAAAAATTAGAAGCTGAGCCCACCCTCGCGGGCAGCCTCGGCCAGCGCCTTGACGCGGCCGTGATAGATGTACGGGCCACGGTCGAAGACGACTTCCTTGACCCCGGCCTTGGCGGCGCGCTCGGCGATCAGCTTGCCGACGGCGGCGGCCGCAGCGGTGTCTGCGCCGGTCTTGAGCGAGCCCTTGAGATCCTTCTCAAGCGTCGATGCCGCGGCCAGCGTGTGGCCCTTGGCGTCGTCGATCACCTGGACGTAAATGTTCTTCGACGTGCGGTGCACCGAAAGCCGCGGACGATCGCCGGCGACCTTCTTGATCTGGCGGCGGATGCGCTGCGCGCGGCGCTGGATGGATTCTTTCGAGCTGCCCATAATGTCAATTCCTTGCCTTCAGAAAACGGGGGCAACCCTGTGCGGTAGGCCAAGCCTCCCGCGGCCGCTCCCCGCGGCGTTACACTTCTCTGGCGTGGCCTTTTCCGAAAAGTCTGCAACTTTTCGGGGCCAAGCCGATTACTTCTTCTTGCCTTCCTTGCGCACGATGCGCTCGTCGGCGTAGCGCACGCCCTTGCCCTTGTAGGGCTCCGGACCGCGATATTCGCGGATCTCGGCGGCGACCTGGCCGACCTGCTGCTTGTCGATACCCGATACCGTGATTTCGGTCGGCTTCGGCACCGCGATCGTGAYGCCCTGCGGCGTCTCATAGATCACGTCGTGGCTGAAGCCGAGCGCCAGCTGCAGATTCTTGCCCTGCATGGCTGCACGATAGCCGACGCCGGTGATCTCGAGCTTCTTCTCGAAGCCATCCTTGACGCCCTGCAGGATGTTGACGATCTGGGTGCGCGACATRCCCCACTTGGCGCGGGCGGTCTTGGTCTGATCGCGCGGCTGGACGGAGATCTCGTTGTTCTCCATCTTGACCAGCACTTCGTCGTTCACCACGAATTTCAGCTCGCCCTTCGGGCCCTTCGCCGTCACGGTCTGGYCGTTGACGGTCGCGGTCACGCCCTGGGGCAGCGAAACGGGTTTCTTTCCGATACGAGACATTTTGTTGTCCTCGTCACTTCTTTCGTTTCAGGTTCCAGTTCCCGGGCGCGATCCCGAGAACCGAAGCCCATTCATCAATCTCGCGCCGGATCAGAAGATCTGGCAGAGGATCTCGCCGCCGACGTTCTGCTCGCGGGCTTCGTGATCGGCCATGACGCCCTTCGGCGTCGAAAGAATCGCGATGCCGAGGCCGTTGGCTACATGCGGGATCGACTTGGCCGAGACATAGACGCGGCGGCCGGGCTTCGAGATGCGCTCGATGTCGCGCACGACCGGAGCGCCGTCGAAATACTTCAGCTCGATCTCGATTTCCGACTTGCCGTTGCCGAAGTCGGTCTGGCTGTAGTCGCGGATATAGCCTTCCGCCTTCAGCACGTCGAGAACACGGGCACGCAGACGCGAGGCCGGGGTCGAGACGCTCGACTTCTTGCGGCCATAGGCGTTGCGGATGCGGGTCAGCATATCGCCGAGAGGATCGCTCAATGACATCTAAATGCCCTCCTTACCAGCTCGACTTGACCAGGCCCGGGATCTGGCCGTTGTTGCCCAGATCGCGAAGCGCGATACGCGAAAGCTTCAGCTTGCGATAGTAGGCGCGCGGACGGCCGGTGACTTCGCAACGGTTGCGGATACGGATCTTGGCCGAGTTGCGCGGCAGCGCCGAAAGCTTCAACTGGGCGCGGAAACGCTCTTCCATCGGCTTGGACTGATCCATGACGATGTCCTTGAGCGCCTTGCGCTTGGCGGCGTACTGGCCGGCAAGCTTACGGCGCCGGTTGTTCTTCTCGACTGAGCTGGTCTTTGCCATTTCAGATTTTTCCTTTTTCGCTGCCGTTACTGGCGGAAGGGGAAGTTGAAGGCCTTGAGCAGCGCCCTGGCCTCGTCGTCCGTCTTCGCCGTCGTACAAACGATGACGTCCATGCCCCAGACCTGATCAACCTTGTCGTAGTTGATCTCCGGGAACACGATGTGTTCCTTGATTCCCATGGCGTAGTTGCCACGGCCGTCAAAGCTCTTCGGGTTCAGCCCGCGGAAGTCGCGGACGCGGGGCAGCGCGATGTTCACGAGGCGGTCGAGGAACTCGTACATGCGTTCCTTGCGCAGCGTGACCTTGGCGCCGATCGGCATGTTCTCGCGCACCTTGAAGCCCGCGATCGACTTGCGCGAGCGGGTGACGACGGCCTTCTGGCCGGCAATCAGCGCGAGATCCTCGGCCGCGACCGAGGGCTTCTTGGAGTCTGCGGTCGCCTCGCCGACGCCCATGTTCAGCACGATCTTGTCGATGCGCGGAACCTGCATGTCGTTCTCGTAGCCGAACTGCTCCTGCAGCGCCTTGCGGATGGTCTCGTTGTAGACCTTCTTGAGGCGCGGCTCATTCTTGGCAGCCGCCTGCTTGGTTTCAGCCTTAGCCATTGATGACTTCTCCCGAACGCTTGGCGACGCGCACCTTCTTGCCGTCCTTCTGGATGGCGAAGCCGACGCGGGTCGGCTTACCGTCCTTGGGGTCGGCCAGCGCGATGTTCGACAGGTGGATCGGCGCTTCCTTGGTGATGATCCCGCCCTCTTGGGACTGGGTTTGCTTCTGGTGACGGCGAATGAGGTTTACGCCGCGAACGACCGCGGTGTCTTCCTTCGGCTGCACCGACAGGACTTCGCCCGAACGGCCCTTGTCCTTGCCGGCAAGCACGACAACCTTGTCGCYTTTTTTGATCTTTTGCATTGGTCCGGCTCCTTACAGCACTTCAGGCGCGAGCGAGATGATCTTCATGTGGTTCTTGGCGCGAAGCTCGCGCGGAACCGGCCCGAAGATACGCGTGCCGATCGGCTCTTTCTTGTTGTCGACGAGAACGGCCGCGTTCTTGTCGAAACGGATCACGCTGCCGTCCGGACGGCGGATGTCCTTGGCCGTGYGAACCACGACCGCCTTCATCACATCGCCCTTCTTCACGCGGCCGCGCGGGATGGCTTCCTTGATCGACACAACGATGATGTCGCCGACGGAGGCATACTTCCGCTTCGAGCCGCCCAGCACCTTGATGCACATGACACGACGGGCGCCGGAATTGTCCGCGACGTCGAGGTTTGTTTGCATCTGAATCATGACTGGCCGCCTTCTTCTTTTCTAACGGGACGGGTTCAACACCCCTCCCCGGTCTGTCCAAAATTCGTTTCGTTCGCCCGGATCAAGCCTGATCCGCGGTGATGACGACCCAGCGCTTGTCCTTGGAGATCGGCTTCGATTCCTGGATGAACACCAGGTCGCCGACCTTGTGGGCGTTGTTCTCGTCATGCGCCTTGTACTTCTTGGTCAGGCGCACGGTCTTCTTCATCACGGGATGCGTGAAGCGCCGCTCGACCTTGACGACGACCGTCTTCTCGTTCTTGTCGCTGACGACGGTGCCCTGCAGGATGCGCTTTGGCATGGTTCTCGTCCTTAAGCCTTCTTGGCCGCGGCTTTTTCCGCGGCGATGGTCTTGATGYGCGCGATGTCCCTGCGGACCTGCTTCACGCGTGCGGTCTTTTCGAGCTGACCGGTGGCCTTCTGGAAGCGCAGGTTGAACTGCTCCTTCTTGAGGGCGGCCAGGTCGTCGGCCAGCTGATCCTGGGTCTTGGTCCGGATGTCTTCGGCTTTCATGATTCAGCCCGTCCTTATTCTGCGATGCGCTGCACGAAGCGCGTCTTGACCGAGAGCTTGGCGGCGCCGAGACGCAGCGCTTCACGCGCGGTCTCCTCGCTGACGCCGTCGATCTCGAACATGATGCGGCCGGGCTTCACGCGCGCCGCCCAATAGTCGACGCCGCCCTTGCCCTTACCCATACGCACTTCGGTCGGCTTCGAGGTGACCGGCAGATCCGGGAACACCCGGATCCAGACGCGGCCGGCGCGCTTCATCTCGCGGGTGATCGCGCGGCGGGCCGCCTCGATCTCGCGCGCGGTGACGCGGTTCGGCTCAAGCGCCTTCAGCCCGAAACCGCCGAAATCCAGGTTTGTGCCGCCCTTGGCGGTACCGTGGATACGGCCCTTGAACTGCTTGCGGAACTTTGTGCGCTTCGGCTGCAGCATCGTTCTAACTCCAAATTCTCAAATGTCTCAGGCGTTCTCGCGACGACGACCGCGCTCGCGCTCGCCGGCGGCACCTGCATGATCGCCTTCCGTGGCGCGACGTTCCGAGGCCATCGGGTCGTGCTCGAGGATCTCGCCCTTGAACACCCACACCTTGACGCCGCAGATGCCGTAAGCCGTGTTGGCCTCGGCAACGCCGTAGTCGACGTCGGCGCGCAGCGTGTGCAGCGGCACGCGGCCTTCGCGGTACCACTCCATGCGCGCGATTTCGGCGCCGCCGAGACGGCCGGAGCAGTTGATGCGGATGCCTTCGGCGCCGAGACGCATGGCCGATTGAACCGCGCGCTTCATGGCGCGGCGGAACGCGATGCGGCGCTCGAGCTGCTGCGCGATCGACTGGGCGATCAGCGTGGCGTCGATTTCCGGCTTGCGCACTTCAACGATGTTGAGGTGCGTCTCGGACTTCGTCATCTCCATCAGCTTCCTGCGAAGCTTCTCGATGTCGGCGCCCTTCTTGCCGATGATGAGGCCCGGACGGGCCGCATGGATGGTGACGCGGCACTTCTTGTGCGGACGCTCGATCACGACCTTGGAGATCGCTGCCTGCTTGAGCTCCTTCTCAAGATACTTACGGATCTTGATGTCCTCGTGCAGCAGCTGGCCGTACTCGCCGGTGTTCGCGAACCAACGCGAATCCCAGGTACGGTTGATGCCGAGACGCAGCCCGATCGGATTGACTTTCTGGCCCATTATGCGGCCTCCCCTGTTTCCTCGACTTCACGAACGACGATCGTGAGGTGCGAGAACGGCTTTTCGATACGGCTGGCGCGACCACGGCCACGAGCGTGGAACCGCTTCATGACGATCGACTTGCCGACATAGGCTTCCGACACGATCAGCGAGTCGACGTCGAGGTCGTGGTTGTTTTCCGCGTTGGCGATCGCCGACTCCAGCGTCTTCTTGACCGTGCCGGAAATCCGCTTGGCCGAGAATTCGAGGTCGGAAAGCGCTGTCGCGACCTTCTTGCCGCGGATCAGCGCGGCAACCAGGTTCAGCTTCTGCGGGCTGATACGGATCGTGCGCAGAACGGCGCGCGCCTCGTTGTCAGCAAGCCTGCGCGGAGCTTTGGCCTTGCCCATGATTACTTCCTCTTCGCCTTCTTATCCGCGCCGTGACCGTAGTAGGTCCGGGTCGGAGCGAATTCACCGAACTTGTGACCGACCATGTCCTCGTTCACGGAGACCGGGACATGCTTCTGGCCGTTGTAGACACCGAAGGTGAAGCCGACGAACTGCGGCAGGATGGTGGAGCGACGGCTCCACATCTTGATCACCTCATTGCGACCGCCTTCACGAACCTTGTCCACCTTCTTGAGAAGGTAGCCGTCGATGAAGGGGCCTTTCCAAATCGAACGAGTCACTTGGCGTTACCTCTTCTTAGCTCTTGCGCTGATGGCGCGAGCGCACGATGAACTTGTCGGTCGCCTTGTTGGACCGCGTCTTCTTGCCCTTGGTCGGCTTGCCCCAGGGCGAAACCGGATGACGGCCACCCGAGGTGCGGCCTTCACCACCGCCGTGCGGATGATCGACCGGGTTCATGGCCACGCCGCGATTGTGCGGGCGCTTGCCGCGCCACACCGTGCGGCCGGCCTTGCCGTCGTTGATGTTGCCGTGGTCGGGATTCGACACGGCGCCGACGGTGGCCATGCAGGAACCGTGCACGACGCGCTGCTCACCCGAGTTCAGGCGCAGGATCGCCATGCCCTGGTCGCGGCCGACGAGCTGGGCGTAACCGCCCGCCGAACGGGCGACCTGGCCGCCCTTGCCCGGCTTCAGCTCGATGTTGTGGACGATCGTGCCGACCGGCATCGAGGCCAGCGGCATCGCGTTGCCCGGCTTCACGTCGACGGCTTCGCCGGCCACGATCTTGTCGCCAGCGGCCAGGCGCTGCGGCGCCAGGATGTAGGACAGCTCGCCGTCGTCATACTTGATCAGCGCGATGAAAGCGGTGCGGTTCGGATCGTATTCGATACGCTCCACCGTGCCGACGACGTCGTACTTCTTACGCTTGAAGTCGATGATGCGGTACGAACGCTTGTGACCGCCGCCGATGAAGCGGGCCGTGATGCGGCCGTAGTTGTTGCGGCCGCCCGACTTGGTCAGGCCTTCGGTCAGGCCCTTGACGGGCTTGCCCTTGTAGAGGCCCGAGCGGTCGACGATGACCAGCTGGCGGGTGCTCGGCGTTACCGGGTTGAATTTCTTGAGTGCCATTGTCCTGTCCTCGCGGCCTTRCTCAGAGACCCGTCGCGACGTCGATCGACTGGCCGTCGGCCAGCGTCACAACCGCCTTCTTGACGTCGCCCTGGCGGCCAACCGTGCCGCGGAAGCGCTTGATCTTGCCCTTGCGGACGAGCGTGTTCACAGCCGTCACCTTGACGCCGAAGAGAGCCTCAACGGCGGCCTTGATTTCGGGCTTCGACGCCTTCTTGGCGACATTGAAGACGACCTGGTTCTGCTCGGAAGCCATGGTCGACTTTTCGGTGATCGCCGGCGAGACGATCACATCGTAGTGACGAAGGTCGGTCATTTGAAGCGCTCCTCGAGAGCCTCGACGGCGGCCTTGGAAAGGACCAGCGTGCCGCGGCGCAGAATGTCGTAGACGTTGATGCCCTGGATCGGCAGCACGTCGATGTTGGGAATGTTGGTCGCTGCCAGCTTGAAGTTCTGGTCGAGCTCGGCGCCGCCGATCACCAGGGCGTTGGTGAGCCCCAGCGTCGCGAGGCTCGCGGCAAGCGCCTTGGTCTTGGCCTCGGCCAGCTTCAGCTCGTCGACGATGATGAGCGAAGCGCTCTTGGCCTTGGCCGAGAGAGCATGCTTGAGGCCCAGCGCGCGCACTTTCTTCGGCAGCTCGTGCTCGTGGCTGCGCACGACCGGGCCGTGCGCCTTGCCGCCGCCGCGGAACTGCGGGGCGCGAGCCGAATGGTGACGGGCGCGGCCCGTACCCTTCTGCTTGTACATCTTGGCGCCGGTGCGGGCGATCTCCGAGCGGCCCTTGGACTTGTGCGTGCCCTGCTGCTTCTTGGCGAGCTGCCAGCGCACGACGCGCTGCAGGATGTCCTCGCGCGGATCAAGGCCGAAAATCTCCTCGGAGAGTTTCACCTTGCCGGCGTCCTTGCCGCCGAGCGTTGTGATCTTGAGGTCCATTATTCCGCTCCCTCTTTGGCCGGGGCATCGTTCTTGGCCGCACGGATCGCGGCGGGCTTCGGTGCGTTGGCCGGCAGCGCGACCTTCGCCGCGTCGCGGACCAGGATCCAGCCGCCCTTGACGCCGGGAACGGCGCCACGGATCAGGATCAGGCCGCGGTCGGCATCGGTCGAGACGACCTCGACATTCTGGGTGGTGACGCGAACGTCACCCATGTGGCCGGCCATCTTCTTGCCCTTGAACACCTTACCGGGGTCCTGGCGCTGGCCGGTCGAGCCGTGCGTGCGGTGCGAGACCGAGTTACCGTGCGAGGCGCGGCCACCACCCATGTTGTGCCGCTTGATCACGCCCTGGAAACCCTTGCCGGTCGAGGTGCCGGTCACGTCGACCTTCTGGCCGGCGACGAAATGCTCGACCGTGAGCTCGGCGCCGACGTCGATCATGTTCTCGGCGGAGACGCGAAACTCGGCGAGCTTCGCCTTCGGCTCGACGGAGGCGGCAGCGAAATGGCCGCGCATCGCCTTCGACGTGTTCTTCACCTTGGCGAGGCCAACGCCGAGCTGGACGGCGGTGTAGCCGTTCTTCTCCTGCGTGCGCTGCGCCACGACCTGGCAGTTCTCCATCTGGAGAACGGTAACGGGAACGTGTTCCCCGGCATCGTTGTAGATGCGGGTCATTCCCACCTTCTTTGCAATCACACCTGAACGCATCGGTTCAATTCCTTTAGAGTTCCCTGTCGGGGCTTGCGCCCCTCCACGCCTCTTGTTCCTTCAGAGTTCCGGGTCGCCCCGCCCTCTTGTTCCTTAGAGCTTGATCTCGACGTCGACGCCGGCGGCCAGATCGAGCTTCATCAGAGCATCGACCGTCTGCGGGGTCGGATCGACGATGTCGAGCAGCCGCTTGTGGGTGCGCATCTCGAACTGCTCGCGGCTCTTCTTGTCGACGTGCGGCGACCGGTTGACCGTGAACTTTTCGATCCGCGTCGGCAGCGGAATGGGGCCGCGGACGTTGGCGCCGGTGCGCTTGGCGGTCGACACGATTTCGCGCGTCGAGGCGTCGAGCACCCGGTGATCAAACGCCTTAAGGCGGATGCGGATATTCTGTCCGTTCATGCGTCAATTCCTTGTTCTGGCGCGGCGCGGGCAGCCCCCGCGCCCGCGACAGATCCGTTTCAGTCCGATTACTCTTTGATGGTGACGACGATGCCGGCGCCGACGGTGCGGCCGCCTTCACGGATGGCGAAGCGCAGCTTCTCTTCCATCGCGATCGGCACGATCAGTTCGACGTCGACGGTGATGTTGTCGCCAGGCATCACCATCTCGGTGCCGGCCGGCAGCGTCACGATGCCCGTCACGTCGGTGGTGCGGAAGTAGAACTGCGGACGGTAGTTGGTGAAGAACGGCGTGTGACGGCCACCCTCGTCCTTGGTCAGGATGTAGGCCTCGGCCGTGAACTTCTTGTGCGGCTTCACCGAGCCCGGCTTGGCCAGAACCTGGCCGCGCTCGACGCCGTCACGGTCGATGCCGCGCAGGAGCGCGCCGATGTTGTCGCCGGCCTGGCCCTGGTCGAGCAGCTTGCGGAACATCTCCACGCCCGTGCAGGTGGTCTTGGCGGTCGGACGGATGCCGACGATCTCCAGCTCCTCGCCGACCTTGACCACGCCGCGCTCGACGCGGCCGGTCACCACCGTGCCGCGGCCCGAGATCGAGAACACGTCCTCGATCGGCATCAGGAACGGCTTGTCCAGCGGACGCACCGGCGTCGGGATGTAGGCGTCGACCTGCGCCATCAGCTCGCGGATGGCGTCCTCGCCGATGGTCTTGTTGGAGTCCTCAAGCGCGGCCAGCGCCGAGCCCTTGACGATCGGGATCTCGTCGCCCGGGAACTCGTTCTTGGTCAGCAACTCGCGAACCTCGAGCTCGACCAGCTCCAGAAGCTCGGCGTCGTCGACCTGGTCGACCTTGTTCAAGAACACCACGATCGAGGGCACGCCGACCTGACGGGCCAAAAGGATGTGCTCGCGGGTCTGCGGCATCGGGCCGTCGGCGGCCGAAACCACCAGGATCGCGCCGTCCATCTGCGCGGCACCGGTGATCATGTTCTTCACATAGTCGGCGTGGCCGGGGCAGTCGACGTGGGCATAGTGACGGTTGGCCGTCTCATACTCGACATGCGCCGTCGAGATCGTGATGCCGCGCGCCTTCTCTTCCGGCGCCGCGTCGATCTGGTCATAGCGCTTGTATTCGCCAAAATACTTCGTGATCGCCGCCGTCAGCGACGTCTTGCCATGATCGACGTGACCGATCGTGCCAATGTTCACATGCGGCTTGGTGCGCTCGAATTTACCTTTTGCCACTGTAGTTCTCCGTCTTTACTCATCCCGCTCGGGGAAATTGATGTTTGCTCCAGCCGACCCGGAAACGCGCAACAGGCGCGGTTCCGGTGGCACAGGCATTCTCACGCGTATTTCTTCTGGACTTCCTGGGCCACCGCCGTGGGGACCGGCTCGTAGTGGTCGAACTGCATCGTGTACTGGGCGCGGCCCTGCGACATCGAGCGCAGATTGTCGACGTACTTGAACATGTTGGCGAGCGGCACCATGGCGTTGATGACAACCGCCACGCCGCGCGCTTCCTGGCCCTGGATCTGGCCACGGCGGCCGTTGAGGTCGCCGATGACGCCGCCGACATAGTCTTCCGGCGTCACGACCTCGACCTTCATGATCGGCTCCAGCAGCTGGACGCCGAGCTTCGGAGCCGCTTCCTTGAAGCAGGCGCGGGAAGCGATTTCGAACGCCAGCACCGAGGAGTCGACATCGTGGAAGGCGCCGTCGATCAGCGTCGCCTTGACGCCGATCATCGGGAAGCCGGCGAACGGACCGGAGCCCATGACGCTCTGGATGCCCTTCTCGACGCCCGGGATGTACTCCTTCGGCACCGCGCCGCCGACGATCTTGGACTCGAACACGAACTCTTCGCTCTCGGTGTTCGGCTCGAACACCAGCTTGACGCGGGCGAACTGGCCGGTACCGCCGGTCTGCTTCTTGTGCGTGTAGTCCTGCTCGTGGGTGCGGGTGATCGTCTCGCGATAGGCCACCTGYGGCGCGCCGACATTGGCCTCCACCTTGAACTCGCGGCGCATGCGGTCGACGATGATGTCGAGATGCAGCTCGCCCATGCCGGCGATGATGGTCTGGCCGCTTTCCTCGTCGGTCTTGACGCGGAAGGACGGATCCTCAGCCGCCAGGCGATGTAGCGCGAGGCCCATCTTTTCCTGGTCGTTCTTGGTCTTCGGCTCGATGGCGATCTGGATGACCGGATCGGGGAACTCCATGCGCTCCAGGATGACCGGATGCAGCGGGTCGCAGAGCGTGTCGCCGGTGGTCGTGTCCTTGAGGCCGGCAAGCGCCACGATGTCGCCGGCAAAGGCTTCCTCGATGTCGGCGCGCGAGTTCGCATGCATCTGCAGCATGCGGCCGATGCGCTCCTTCTTGCCCTTCACGGTGTTGTCGAGAGACGCGCCCTTGGTGAGCTTGCCCGAGTAGATGCGGGCGAAGGTCAGCGAGCCGACGAACGGGTCGTTCATGATCTTGAACGCCAGCATCGACAGCGGCTCGTTGTCGTCGGCATGACGCTCGATCTCGGCATCCGTCTTGGCGTCCACGCCCTTGATGGCCGGCACGTCAATCGGCGACGGCAGGAAGTCCACCACGGCGTCGAGCAACGGCTGCACGCCCTTGTTCTTGAAGGCCGAGCCGCAGAACATCGGGAAGAACTTGACCGCGATGGTGCCCTTGCGGATCAGCGCGCGGATGGTGTCGTTGTCGGGCAGGTTGCCTTCGAGATAGGCGTTCATGGCGTCGTCGTCCATTTCGACGGCGGCCTCGATCAGCTTCTCGCGATACTGCTCGGCCTTCTCCTTGAGGTCGGCCGGAATCTCGACGACGTCCCAGGCAGCGCCGAGGGTCTCGTCGCGCCAGACAAGCGCCTTCATCTCGATGAGGTCGACGATGCCCTTGAACTCGGTCTCGGCGCCGATCGGCAACTGCATGACGACGGCCTGCGCGCCGAGGCGCGAACCGATCATGTCGACCGAGCGGTAGAAGTCGGCGCCGATCTTGTCCATCTTGTTGCAGAAGATCATGCGCGGCACGTGGTACTTGTCGGCCTGGCGCCACACGGTCTCGGTCTGCGGCTCGACGCCGGCGTTGGCATCGAGCAGCGCGATGGCGCCGTCGAGCACGCGCAGCGAACGCTCGACCTCGATGGTGAAGTCGACGTGTCCGGGGGTGTCGATGATGTTGAAGCGGCGCATCTTGCCGTCACGACCCTTCCAGAAGGTCGTGGTCGCGGCCGAGGTGATGGTGATGCCGCGTTCCTGCTCCTGCTCCATCCAGTCCATGGTGGCAGCGCCGTCATGGACTTCGCCGATCTTGTGCGACTTGCCCGTGTAGTACAGGACGCGCTCGGTCGTCGTCGTCTTGCCGGCGTCGATATGCGCCATGATACCGAAATTGCGGTAGTCTTCGATTTTGTATTCGCGGGCCATGGTAGGTGCCTCTCAGTCTCGTCCGCGCTTTACCAGCGGTAGTGCGCGAAGGCGCGGTTGGCTTCCGCCATCTTGTGGGTGTCTTCACGCTTCTTGACGGCCGTGCCGCGGTTGTTGGCCGCGTCCATCAGCTCGCCCGAGAGGCGGTCGATCATGGTGGTCTCGTTGCGATTGCGCGCAGCGGAGATCAGCCAGCGAATGGCCAGCGCCTGACGGCGCTCGGGACGCACATCGACCGGAACCTGGTAGGTGGCGCCGCCGACGCGACGCGAACGCACTTCCACATGCGGCGCGACATTGTCGAGCGCCTGATGGAAGACGGCGACCGGCTCCTGCTTGGTCTTGGCCTGGACCTGGTCCAGCGCGCCGTAGACGATGGTCTCGGCAACCGACTTCTTGCCGTCATACATGACGGCGTTCATGAACTTGGTGACGACCAGGTCGCCGAACTTGGGGTCCGGGTTGATCTCACGCTTTTCTGCACTGTGACGACGGGACATGGCTTTTGTCTCTCAATCTCGTGGCACGGCGCAGTCAAAAAAAGCGCCGAAGCCGGAAACCTTACTTCGGACGCTTCGCACCGTATTTCGAACGGCGCTGCTTGCGGTTCTTCACACCCTGCGTGTCGAGCACGCCGCGGATGATGTGATAGCGAACGCCCGGCAGATCCTTGACGCGGCCGCCACGGATCATCACCACCGAGTGCTCCTGAAGGTTATGGCCTTCGCCCGGGATGTAGCCGATCACTTCGAAACCATTGGTCAGGCGGATCTTGGCCACCTTGCGCAGCGCCGAGTTCGGCTTCTTCGGCGTCGTGGTGTAGACGCGCGTGCAGACGCCCCGCTTCTGCGGGTTCTGCTGCATGGCCGGGACCTTGTTGCGCTTCACCGGCGCCAGGCGCGGCTTGCGGATCAGCTGGTTGACGGTAGGCATTAAACCCTCTTGTCTCTCAATTCCGTGTCTGCCCTGTCAGGGCCGCTCAAAGCGTGCTCTCCAAACGCAAATTCGGGCAAAACACCGCGTTTCGCGGTCCTGCCCGAACAAATTGCAGAGGAAGCGGAAACCGCTTCATGCGCGCCGGAAATGTCTTTTCGCTCGTAAAACGAACCCTGTTTGAGGCGTACTCCAAAGCGCGTCGCCTCGGAAAGGCAAGCCTCACATCGGTTCTGACGGGGCGGCTTCTACTCGCAAGGCTGCTKTCCGTCAACCCCGGAACGGCAAATATTGCGCCCGATCCGAAGCTTGGCAGCCATGCGGAAAGCGCATGTAATTTTCTTGCGCCTTTTTTCAAGCGCGAGGAAGAAAGTGACCGGCTGGCGGCTGTCTTCTGAGCCGGCTTCGTGCGAAAAGGGCGGCATGAATGGCAAAAGCCCCCTCTTCCAGAGGAATCAGCCCGTGWACGACAATGAAGAGCGCCCGGTCACCATCATCACCGGCCGGGTTTGGCGGCGGAAAGGCGGCAAGCCGGAAGGCGTGCATGTGATGCTGGTTGCGCCCGACGATGATTCTGCCGTGCGCCGCGCTCTCGAATCGCTCGCGGCCGAAGGATTCGCCGAAGCCGAGCTGGACCAGATCGGCGACATGGACGGCGTGCCCGACGAGGAGCCGCATCTGTCGGCCTATCAGGGCGCGCTGGAAGGCGAGGTCTCGATCGTCACCTTCGACGCGCCAAGCTGACCCTGGAAGGCAATTGCGAAGTCGCAATATCGTCCTGGCTTGCCGGGCACCTTTGTCCTGCCTAAAGCGGATCGCGCTCTTTCAGATTCGCGGCGCATGTCTTCGAAACCGGTTCCCAATTTCGAGAGACATGCTTTAGAAACATTCACCTCTTCCAAATCCCCGGAGTTTCCATGACCAGCAATCCCACCAGGCTCGGCCCCATCAAACTCGGCATAGTCGGCGTGGGAAAGATCGTCCGCGACCAGCACCTTCCGGCGCTCGCCAAAGACAAGAGCTACCAACTTGTCGCCGCAGCCAGCCGCCACGGCAAGGTCGACGGCATTCCGAACTATCCGACGATCGAAGCGATGCTCGAGGCCGAGCCCGGCCTGGAAGCCGTCTCGCTCTGCATGCCGCCGCAGTTCCGCTACGACGCCGCGCGCGCCGCGCTCGAGGCAAGGAAGCATGTCTTCATGGAGAAGCCGCCGGGCGCCACGGTCAGCGAGGTCGAGGACCTGAAGGCGCTTGCCGCGAGGAACGGCGTCTCGCTGTTCGCCAGCTGGCATTCGCGCTATGCGCCGGCGGTCGAGGCCGCGCGCGCCTTCCTGGCTTCGGCCAGGATCAGCTCGGCCGCCATCAACTGGAAGGAAGACGTGCGCCGCTGGCACCCGAACCAGGAATGGATCTGGGCGCCGGGCGGCTTCGGCGTGTTCGATCCCGGCATCAACGCGCTTTCGATCGCCACCCATATCCTGCCGCCGATGTTCATCACCTCGGCCGTGCTCGACTTCCCCGAAAACCGCGCCTCTCCGGTCGCGGCGCATGTCGCCTTCCGCACCTCGAACGGGCTGCCGGTGACGATGGAACTCGACTGGTTGCAGACCGGCCCGCAGAGCTGGGACATCCTGGCCGAGACCGACAAGGGCAAGATGGTGCTTTCGGGCGGCGGCGCGAAGCTCGCCGTCGACGGCAAGGTCATCCACGACGAGCCGGAAGCCGAATATCCGATGCTCTACAAGCGTTTCGCCGAGATCGTGAGGGCTGGCGTCTGCGACGTCGACCTCGCGCCGCTGCAGCATGTTGCCGACGCTTTCATGCTCGGCAAGCGCAACGTGGTCGAGCCGTTCTTCGATTGAGTTGGCGGGACTGGCGCGGCGCCCGAGTCAGTCCACAATGGCGATCGCGAAGCCGTCATAGCCCTTGGCGCCGACGGTCTGGATGGCTGTGCCGGTCAGCCGCTTCTCGCCGCCGATGAAGGAAAATGCCGCGCGTGCGCCTTCGACATTGGCATCGCTGCCATCCTTGTTGAGCACGGCGCCGTCGCGGATGACGTTGTCGCAGACGATGACCGTTCCCGAGCGCGCAAGCCGCATGACCCAGGTCAGGTAATTCGGGTTGTTCGGCTTGTCGGCGTCGATGAAAACCAGGTCGAAGGGGCCGGCATTTTCGCGCTCCAACTCGGACAGCGACTGAAGCGCCGGACCGAGACGCAGTTCCACCCTGTCGGAAACCCCTGCCCGCTCGAAGTTGGAGAGCGCGACCTTGGCATGGTGCGGGTCGAGCTCCAGCGTCACGACCTTGCCGTCGGCAGGCAGGCCCCTTGCCATCCAGATGGTCGAGTAGCCGCCGAGCGTCCCGATCTCCAGCACCTTCTTCGCACCGCGAATGCGCACCAATAGCGACAGCAATTTGCCTTGCGCGGCCGAGACGTCGATTGCCGGCAGCCCCTGCCCGCGGTTGGCGGCCAGCACCGCGTCAAGCGCGGGATCCGGCTCGAAAAGAGAAGCAACAATGTAGTCGTCGACAGCTGTCCAGGTCTTGCCGCTCATGGTTCGCCCTCATTGGTGGCCAGAATGCAAAAAGGGGCCCGCGCTGGGGCCCCTTTCTTTTCCGTCATTCCAAGCCGCACTTACTGYGCGGCATTGGCCATGTTGGTCAGCATCGGCTCGGCGACCTCGACGCCAGACGCCTTGCGGCGCTCGTCGATGATGAGCTCGTCGCGCGAGGTGGCGATGCGCCGGATCTGGCTCATCGTACCGCCGGTGCCGGCCGGGATCAGGYGGCCGACGATGACGTTCTCCTTCAGACCCTGCAGCATGTCGGTCTTGCCGGCAACCGCAGCTTCGGTCAGCACCCTGGTCGTCTCCTGGAAGGAGGCGGCCGAGATGAAGGACGGCGTCTGCAGCGAGGCCTTGGTGATGCCGAGCAGCACCGGCTGGCCTTCGGCCGGCTTCTTGCCGTCCTCGATCAGGCGCTCGTTGACCTCTTCCAGCTCGATCACGTCGACATGGTCGCCCGGAATGTAGGTCGAGTCGCCCTGAGCGGTGATCTCGACCTTCTGCAGCATCTGGCGAACGATCACCTCGATGTGCTTGTCGTTGATCGACACGCCCTGCAGGCGGTAGACCTCCTGGATCTCGTTGACGAGGTAGGACGCAAGCGCCTCCACGCCCTTGATCGCCAGGATGTCGTGCGGCGCCGGATTGCCGTCGAGGATGTAGTCGCCCTTCTCGATGACGTCACCGTCCTGGAGATGGAACGGCTTGCCCTTCGGGATCAGGTACTCCACCGGCTCGATCGTCGAGTCATGCGGCTCGATGATGATGCGGCGCTTGTTCTTGTAGTCGCGGCCGAAGCGGACCGTGCCATCGATCTCGGCGATGATGGCGTGGTCCTTCGGACGGCGAGCCTCGAACAGTTCGGCCACGCGCGGCAGACCACCGGTGATGTCCTTGGTCTTGGCGCTTTCCATCGGGATACGCGCCAGCACGTCGCCCGGACGGACATGTGCGCCCGGCTCGACCGAGAGGATAGCCTCGACCGATAGCAGGAAGCGTGCATCGCCGCCCTTCGACAGCTTGCCCACCTTGCCCTTGGCGTCGTGAACGACGATCGCCGGCTTCAGGTCGCTGCCGCGCGGCGTCGAACGCCAGTCGATGACCTCACGCTTGGTGATGCCGGTCGACTCGTCGGCCGTTTCCTGAACGGAGATGCCGTCCACCAGATCCTCGAACGCCACCTTGCCCTCGATTTCGGTGAGGATCGGGCGGGTGTAAGGATCCCACTCGGCGATGCGCTGGCCGCGCTTTACCTTGTCGCCRTCGTCCACGAAGATGCGCGAGCCGTAGGCGACGCGGTGCGTGGCGCGTTCCTTGCCGGCCTCGTCGAGGATCAGGACCGCCATGTTGCGGCCCATGACCATCTGCTGGCCTTCGGAGTTGCGCACCACGTTGCGGTTGCGGATCTGCACCTTGCCCTCATAGGAGGCCTCAAGGAACGAAGAGTCCACAACCTGCGCGGTGCCGCCCATGTGGAAGGTGCGCATGGTGAGCTGGGTGCCCGGCTCGCCGATCGACTGCGCCGCGATGACGCCGACGGCTTCGCCCTGGTTGACGGGTGTGCCGCGGGCCAGATCGCGACCGTAGCAGACCGCGCAGACACCGGTCCTGACTTCGCAGGTCAACGCCGAGCGGATGCGCACCGACTGCACGCCGGCCTTCTCGATCTGCTCCACATCGCGCTCGTCCATCAGCTTGCCGGCCTTGACCAGCACTTCGCCGGTAGCCGGGTGGGTGATGTCGTCGAGAGACGTGCGGCCCAGCACACGCTGACCGACCGAGGCGACGACTTGGCCGGCATCGACGATCGGCTGCATGGTGAGGCCCTTGTCGGTGCCGCAATCCAGCGAATTGACGATGCAGTCCTGCGCCACGTCGACCAGACGGCGGGTGAGGTAACCCGAGTTCGCCGTCTTGAGCGCGGTGTCGGCCAGACCCTTGCGGGCGCCGTGGGTCGAGTTGAAGTACTCGAGCACGGTCAGGCCTTCCTTGAAGTTCGAGATGATCGGCGTCTCGATGATCTCGCCCGAAGGCTTGGCCATCAGGCCGCGCATGCCGGCGAGCTGGCGCATCTGGGTGGGCGAACCGCGCGCACCCGAATGYGACATCATGTAGATCGAGTTCATCGGCTTCTGACGACCGTTTTCCTCGAACTCGACCGCCTTGATGCGGGCCATCATCTCGTCGGCGACCTTTTCCGAGCACTTGGCCCAGGCGTCGACCACCTTGTTGTACTTCTCGCCCTGCGTGATCAGGCCGTCATTGTACTGCTGCTCGTACTCCTTGGCCAAAGCCTCGGTGTCGGACACCAGCTTCAGCTTGGTGTCCGGGATCACCATGTCGTCCTTGCCGAACGAAATGCCGGCGCGGCAGGCGTGCGCGAAGCCGAGAGCCATGATGCGGTCGCAGAAGATGACCGTCTCCTTCTGGCCGCAGTGGCGGTAGACGGTGTCGATCATCTTGGAGATGTTCTTCTTGGTCATCTCCTGGTTGGCGATGTCGTACGGCACATTGGCGTTCTTCGGCAGAAGCTCGCCGATGATCATGCGGCCAGGCGTGGTGTCGTAGATCTTCGACACCGTCTTGCCTTCGGCATCGACGGTGCGGAAGCGGCCCTTGATCTTGGCGTGCAGCGTCACGGCCTTGGTCTCCAGCGCATGCTGGAGCTCGCCCATATCGGCGAACACCATGCCTTCGCCCGGCTCGTTCTGGTTGACGATCGACAGATAGTAGAGACCGAGAACCATGTCCTGCGACGGCACGATGATCGGCGCGCCGGAGGCCGGGTGCAGGATGTTGTTGGTCGACATCATCAGCACGCGGGCTTCGAGCTGCGCCTCCAGCGACAGCGGCACGTGGACCGCCATCTGGTCGCCGTCGAAGTCGGCGTTGAAGGCCGTGCAGACCAGCGGATGCAGCTGGATCGCCTTGCCTTCGATGAGGATCGGCTCGAACGCCTGGATGCCGAGGCGGTGCAGCGTCGGCGCGCGGTTCAACAGCACCGGATGCTCGSGGATCACCTCGTCGAGGATGTCCCACACCTCCGGACGCTCCTTCTCGACCAGCTTCTTCGCCTRCTTGACGGTCGAGGAGAAGCCCTTGGCGTCGAGGCGGGCGTAGATGAAGGGCTTGAACAGCTCCAGCGCCATCTTCTTCGGCAGGCCGCACTGGTGCAGCTTGAGCTCCGGACCGGTCACGATGACCGAGCGGCCGGAATAGTCGACGCGCTTGCCGAGCAGGTTCTGGCGGAACCGGCCCTGCTTACCCTTCAGCATGTCGGACAGYGACTTCAGCGGACGCTTGTTGGCGCCGGTGATGACGCGGCCGCGGCGGCCGTTGTCGAAGAGCGCATCGACGGCTTCCTGCAGCATGCGCTTTTCGTTGCGCACGATGATGCCCGGCGCGCGCAGCTCGATCAGCCGCTTCAGGCGGTTGTTGCGGTTGATGACGCGACGATAGAGGTCGTTGAGGTCGGACGTCGCGAAGCGGCCGCCGTCCAGCGGGACGAGCGGGCGCAGATCCGGCGGGATCACCGGGATCACCTTCATGATCATCCATTCCGGACGGTTGCCGGATTCCATGAAGTTCTCGACGACCTTGAGCCGCTTCAAGAGCTTCTTCTGCTTGAGCTCGGACGAGGTCGAAGCCAGCTCCGAGCGCAGGTCGCCAGCGATCTTCTCCAGATCCATGCCGGCGAGCAGGTCATGAATGGCCTCGGCGCCGATCATGGCGGTGAAGGAATCCTCGCCATACTCGTCGACGGCCATCATGTACTCTTCCTCGCTGAGCAGCTGGTGCTCCTTCAGCGCGGTGAGGCCGGGCTCGGTGACGATGTAGTTTTCGAAGTAGAGGACGCGCTCGATATCCTTCAGCGTCATGTCGAGCAGCGTGCCGATGCGCGAAGGCAGCGACTTCAAGAACCAGATGTGGGCGACGGGCGCGGCGAGCTCGATATGGCCCATGCGCTCGCGGCGGACGCGCGACAGCGTGACTTCGACGCCGCACTTCTCGCAGATGACGCCCTTGTACTTCATGCGCTTGTACTTGCCGCACAGGCACTCGTAGTCCTTGATCGGGCCGAAAATGCGCGCGCAGAACAGACCGTCACGCTCCGGCTTGAAGGTGCGGTAGTTGATGGTCTCCGGCTTTTTGATCTCGCCGAACGACCAGGACAGAATCTTCTCAGGGCTGGCAAGCGAGATCCGGATGGAATCGAACACCTGCGCTGGCGCCTGGGGGTTGAAGAGATTCATGACCTCTTGGTTCATGCCGTTCTCCTTTTCGGGGTCCTCGAAAACCCTTGCATCGAGCGCGGGCCAAATGCCCGCAAACTGGCCGGCCTAGCCGGCCGAAGAATTTGAGAGGCGCGCCGCGTCTTTGGCAGCGGCGCGCCATTGCCTTACTCGGGCCGCGCCTATTCGGCTGCGTCCGGCAGCCGAACAGGTCCCTCGTCGAACTTGGTGTTCTCCAGCTCGACATTGAGGCCGAGGGACCGCATTTCCTTGACGAGAACATTGAAGCTCTCGGGGATGCCGGCCTCGAACGTGTCGTCGCCGCGCACGATCGCCTCGTAGACCTTGGTGCGGCCGGCGACGTCGTCCGACTTCACCGTCAGCATTTCCTGTAGCGTGTAGGCGGCGCCATAGGCCTCGAGTGCCCAGACCTCCATTTCGCCGAAGCGCTGGCCGCCGAACTGCGCCTTGCCGCCCAGCGGCTGCTGGGTGACGAGCGAGTACGGACCGATCGAGCGCGCGTGGATCTTGTCGTCCACCAGGTGATGCAGCTTCAGCATGTAGATGTAGCCCATCGTCACCTTGCGATCGAACGGCTCGCCGGTGCGGCCGTCATAGAGCTGCGACTGACCGCTGGTGTGCAGGCCAGCCTGCTCCAGCATGGTGTTGATGTCAGCCTCGTGCGCGCCGTCGAACACCGGGGTCGCGATGGAGACGCCGCGGCGCATCTGCTCGCCAAGGCGAATGATGCTTTCGTCGTCATAGTCGCGGATCGGCTCGTTGCGGTCGTTGGAAGGCATGAAGCTTTCCAGCGTCTTGCGCAGCGGCTTGATGTCGCCGCCGGCCTTATACGCATCGATCAGTTCGCCGATCTTCCTGCCCATGCCGGCGCAGGCCCAGCCCAGATGCGTTTCCAGGATCTGGCCGACATTCATGCGGCTCGGCACACCCAGCGGGTTGAGCACGATGTCGGCATGCGTGCCGTCCTCGAGGAAAGGCATGTCCTCGACCGGAACGATGCGCGACACGACGCCCTTGTTGCCGTGACGGCCGGCCATCTTGTCGCCCGGCTRCATCTTGCGCTTCACCGCCACGAAGACCTTGACCATCTTCATGACGCCCGGAGGCATCTCGTCGCCGCGCTGCACCTTCTCGACCTTGTCCATGAAGCGCTGTTCGAGCGCCTTCTTGGAGTCGTCATACTGGCCGCGCAGCGCTTCCAGCTCGCTCTGGAGCTTTTCGTTCTCCACCGCGAACTGCCACCACTGCGAGCGCGGATACTCGTCAAGCGTGTCCTTCGTCAGCTTCGAGCCCTTCTTGAAGCCCTTCGGTCCGGCGATCGCATCCTTGCYGACAAGCACGTCGGAAAGGCGCGAATAGACGTTGCGATCAAGGATCGCCTGCTCGTCATCGCGGTCCTTGGCCAGGCGCTCGATCTCCTCGCGCTCGATCGCCATGGCGCGCTCGTCCTTCTCCACGCCGTGGCGGTTGAAGACGCGCACCTCGACGACCGTGCCGAAGGTGCCCGGAGGCATGCGCATCGAGGTGTCGCGAACGTCCGAGGCCTTCTCGCCGAAGATGGCGCGCAGCAGCTTTTCTTCCGGCGTCATCGGGCTTTCGCCCTTCGGCGTGATCTTGCCAACCAGGATGTCGCCCGGCTGCACTTCCGCGCCGATATAGACGATACCGGCCTCGTCGAGGTTCTTCAGCGCTTCTTCCGAGACGTTCGGAATGTCGCGCGTGATTTCCTCCGGTCCGAGCTTGGTGTCGCGGGCCATGACCTCGAACTCCTCGATATGGATCGAGGTGAAGACGTCGTCGGCCACGATGCGCTCGGAGAGCAGGATCGAGTCCTCGTAGTTGTAGCCGTTCCACGGCATGAACGCGACCAGCACGTTGCGGCCGAGCGCCAGATCGCCGAGCTCGGTCGAGGGACCGTCGGCAATGATGTCGCCCTTGTTCACCCGGTCGCCCACACGCACCAGCGGACGCTGGTTGATGCAGGTGTTCTGGTTCGAACGCTGGAACTTCATCAGCCGGTAGATGTCGACGCCGGACTTGGCCGGATCGAGCTCTTCCGTGGCGCGGATGACGATACGGGTGGCGTCCACCTGGTCGACCACGCCGCCGCGGCGGGCGCCGATGGCGGCGCCGGAGTCACGGGCGACGATCGGCTCCATGCCGGTRCCGACGAACGGCGCCTCGGCGCGCACCAGCGGCACGGCCTGACGCTGCATGTTCGAGCCCATCAGCGCGCGGTTGGCGTCGTCGTTCTCGAGGAACGGGATGAGCGCCGCCGCCACCGAAACCATCTGCTTCGGCGACACGTCCATCAGGTCGACATTCTCCCGCGGCGCCATCATCACCTCGCCGGCGTTGCGGCAGATGACGAACTCGTCGACGAAGCTTCCGTTCTTGTCGAGCTCGGCGTTGGCCTGCGCGACGTGGTGCTTGGCCTCTTCCATCGCCGACAGATAGACGACCTCATTGGTCAGCTTGCCGTTGACAATCTTGCGGTACGGGCTCTCGATGAAGCCGTACTTGTTGACCCGCGCGAAGGTGGCGAGCGAGTTGATCAGGCCGATATTCGGGCCTTCCGGCGTCTCGATCGGGCAGATGCGGCCGTAATGCGTCGGGTGCACGTCGCGCACCTCGAAGCCGGCGCGCTCGCGGGTCAGACCGCCCGGTCCGAGCGCCGACAGGCGGCGCTTGTGGGTGATCTCCGACAGCGGGTTGGTCTGGTCCATGAACTGCGACAGCTGCGAAGACCCGAAGAACTCGCGCACGGCGGCGGCCGCCGGCTTGGCGTTGATCAGGTCCTGCGGCATGACCGTGTCGATCTCGATCGAGGACATGCGCTCCTTGATCGCGCGCTCCATGCGCAGCAGGCCGACGCGATACTGGTTCTCCATGAGCTCGCCGACCGAGCGCACGCGGCGGTTGCCGAGATTGTCGATGTCGTCGATCTCGCCCTTGCCGTCACGCAGCTCCACCAGCGTCTTGACCACGGCCAGGATGTCTTCCTTGCGCAGCACGCGTACCGTGTCCTCGGCCTTGAGCTCGAGGCGCATGTTCATCTTGACGCGGCCGACGGCCGACAGGTCGTAGCGCTCGCTGTCGAAGAACAGCGAGTTGAACATGGCTTCGGCGGTCTCGAGCGTCGGCGGCTCGCCCGGACGCATGACGCGGTAGATGTCGAACAGCGCGTCCTGGCGGCTCTCGTTCTTGTCGACGGCGAGCGTATTGCGGATGTAGGCGCCGACATTGACATGATCGATGTCGAGGATCTGGATTTCCTCCTCGCCGGTACCGAGCAGCACTTTCAGTGTCTTGTCGTCGATCTCGTCGCCGGCCTCGAGGAAGATCTCGCCGGTGGCGTAGTTGACAATGTCCTCGGCCAGATAGTTGCCGAGCAGCTCCTCATCGGTCGCCTTGATGGCCTTGAGGCCCTTTTCGGCAAGCTGACGGGCCTGGCGGGCGGTGATCTTCTTGCCGGCCTCGACGACGATCTCGCCGGTGTCAGCATCGACCAGATCGCTGACGGCCTTGAGGCCGCGGAAACGCTCGACGTTGAACGGGATGCGCCAGTGGTCGCCGGCGCGCTTGTAGGCGATCTTGTTGTAGAAGGTCGACAGGATCTCCTCGCCATCCATGCCGAGCGCCATCAGCAGCGACGTCACCGGAATCTTGCGGCGGCGGTCGATGCGGGCGTGCACGATGTCCTTGGAGTCGAACTCGATGTCGAGCCACGAGCCGCGATAGGGGATGACGCGCGCGGCGAACAGAAGCTTGCCCGACRAGTGCGACTTGCCCTTGTCGTGGTCGAAGAAGACGCCCGGCGACCGGTGCATCTGCGAAACGATGACGCGCTCGGTGCCGTTGACGATGAAGGTGCCGTTCGACGTCATGAGCGGCATGTCGCCCATGTAGACGTCCTGCTCCTTGATGTCCTTGATCGACTTCGCGCCGGTATCCTCGTCGATATCGAACACGATGAGGCGCAGCGTCACCTTCAGCGGCGCAGCATAGGTCAGGTCGCGCTGACGGCATTCGTCAACGTCGAATTTCGGTCCTTCGAACTCATACTTCACGAATTCCAGCATCGAGGAGCCGGAAAAATCGGAGATCGGGAAGACCGACTTGAAAACGGCCTGCAGTCCTTCATCCGGACGGCCGCCCTTGGGCTCGTCCACCATCAGGAACTGGTCATAGGATGCCTTCTGAACCTCGATCAGGTTCGGCATCTCCGCAACTTCCGGGATCTTTCCGAAGAACTTGCGTACGCGTCTGYGGCCATTGAAAGTCTGGGTCTGGGCCATCGTCGCTCCTTAGCTCTAAACTCGGGGCGAACCTCGCCGCGGCTCGCCTTGCACCTACGGGCCGCCTTGGCGGGCTGCCCCAATCTGTTCTCCGGCCGCCTCCAATTGCTTGGCGGTACCCGGCTAAAACGGGAGAAAACCCGTTTCCTGAAGGCCGCTTCCGGCCCTCAGGAAAGAGGTTTTCAAACGTCTCGCGTTCACGAAGCCTCCCTCAGTCCAAGGGAGGGGGCGGACGGCGCGAGGCCGCCCGCCCTCAGCCATAAGGCTTACTTCAGGTCGACCTTGGCGCCAGCTGCTTCCAGCTGAGCCTTGAACTTGTCGGCGTCGGCCTTGGAAACGCCTTCCTTGACGGTCTTCGGAGCCGCCTCGACCAGGTCCTTGGCTTCCTTGAGGCCAAGGCCGGTGATGGCGCGGACTTCCTTGATGACGTTGATCTTCTGGGCGCCGGCATCGGCGAGAACGACGTCGAATTCCGTCTTCTCTTCAGCCGGAGCGGCAGCGCCGCCAGCAGCGCCGCCAGCGGCAGCGGCAACCGCCACCGGAGCAGCGGCCGAAACGCCCCACTTCTCTTCCAGGAGCTTCGAGAGCTCAGCCGCCTCGAGGACGGTCAGCTTCGAAAGGTCGTCTACGATCTTCGCGAGATCAGCCATTTGTGTATTCCTTCACTAGGTTCGAACGTGTGTTGTTGACAGCGAGGAACGGCCTCATGCCGCCTCGTCCTTCCGGGCGTAAGCGCCGATGACGCGCGCAACCGAAGCCGCGGGCGCATTGACGATCTGGGCGATCCGGGTTGCCGGCGTGGCGATCATGCCAACCAGCTTGGCGCGCAGCTCGTCGAGCGACGGCAGTGTGGCGAGTGCCTTCACACCGTCGGCGTTGAGCGAGGTCGAGCCCATGGCGCCGCCGAGAATGATCAACTTGTCATTCCCCTTGGCGAATTCGGACGCGACCTTCGGCGCCGCAACCGGATCCTCCGAATAAGCGATCAGCGTCTGTCCCTTGAACAGATCGACGATCGCAGCGGAGTCCGTGCCCTGAAGAGCGATCTTGGCGAGACGGTTCTTCGCGACTTTGACGGTGCCACCGGCGGCGCGCATCTTCGACCGGAGGTCGTTCATTTGCGCGACGGTGATACCGGCGTAGTGGGCCACGACGACTGAACCCGCGTTCGTGAACGCTTCGTTCAGGCCCGTGACGAGTTCGCGTTTTTCCGCTCTGTCCACTGCCTATCTCCAGTTGACCCCTGCCCCATTCACGAGGTCAGAAGTCGGGTTGCCTTTTGCCGGCCGGGACATCCAATTTTGGATCTCCCGAACGGCGCTCGAGGATCCTGCCCCCTTTCGCCACACCTGCCGGCAAGCCGGGTGATGTGCTGACAAAAGGCAAACACGGTTCGAACCTTTCATTGGAGCTTGCGCTCCTTTGTCGGGTCTTCACCCGTCTCATGCAGGCCCATGCGAATTAAGGCTTTTGGGCCGCCTGCAATCTCGGACAGGATATCCGGAAGCCTTTCGGCCTCCGGGTTACCGGGCCGCCGACGGGTCGGCGGTCCGGAATTCTTCTTGACGACCGGCGCAAGCCGGTCAGACGACACTTACGACGCGGCGAGCGTCGCGATGTCGAGCTTGAGGCCAGGGCCCATCGTCGAGGTGACCGACACCTTCTTGACGTAGTTGCCCTTGGCGCCGGCAGGCTTGGCCTTGTTCACCGCATCGGCGAAGGCCCGCACATTCTCTTCCAGCGCCTTTACGTCGAAAGACACCTTGCCGACGCCGGCCTGGACGATGCCGGCCTTCTCGACGCGGAACTCGACGGCGCCGCCCTTCGAAGCCTTGACGGCGGCGGCGACATCGGCGGTCACGGTGCCGACCTTCGGGTTCGGCATCATGCCGCGCGGGCCGAGCACCTTACCCAGACGGCCGACCAGCGGCATCATGTCCGGGGTGGCGATGCAACGATCGAAATCGATCGTGCCCTTCTGGACGATGTCGACCAGGTCCTCGGCGCCAACGACATCGGCGCCGGCGGCCTTGGCCTCCTCGGCCTTGTCGCCGCGCGCGAACACGGCCACACGCACCGAGCGGCCGGTGCCGTTCGGCAGATTGACCACGCCGCGGACCATCTGGTCGGCATGGCGCGGATCGACGCCAAGGTTCATCGCGATCTCGACGGTCTCGTCGAACTTCACCGAAGACCGGTCCTTGAGCAGCTGCAGCGCCTCAGCGAGCGCATAGACCTTGTTCGGATCGATGCCTTCACGGCTCTTGGCAACACGCTTTGCAATCTTTGCCATGATCTTAGCCCACCACTTCCAGGCCCATCGAGCGGGCGGAACCCTCGACCATGCGCATGGCCGCCTCGACGTCGTTTGCGTTCAGGTCCTTCATCTTCTGCTCGGCGATCTGGCGCACCTTGTCGCGAGAGATCGTGCCGACCTTGGACTTGYCCGGCTCCTTCGAGCCAGACTTCAGGTTGGCCGCCTTCTTCAGGAAGTAGCTCACCGGCGGCGTCTTCATGACGAAGGTGAACGACTTGTCCTGGTAGTAGGTGATGACGACCGGGATCGGCGAACCCTTCTCCAGCTCCTGGGTCTGCGCGTTGAAGGCCTTGCAGAACTCCATGATGTTGATGCCGCGCTGACCAAGCGCCGGGCCGATCGGGGGCGACGGCGTGGCCGAGCCCGCGGCAACCTGGAGCTTGAGCTGGCCTGCAACTTTCTTAGCCATCTCTATTCCTGCCTTTTCTCATGCCGGCCCCATTATTGGGCAACACCGGCGGTTGCAGTCTGGTGGTGCGGTTCCAGCGGCCGGCTAAACCGCTTTCGCCTCCCACCCGTTCATGGCAGCGCAGCCATTCGCGCCGCCGACCCCCTCACGCCTGTCGGCTGGGGGATCTTCGGATCAGCCTTTTTCGACCTGTCCGAATTCGAGATCGACGGGCACCGCGCGCCCGAAGATCGAAACTTCYACCTTGAGCCGCGCCCGCTCCTCGTCCACTTCCTGGACGAAGCCGTTGAAGGAGGYGAACGGACCGTCCGAAACGCGGATCGCCTCGCCGACCTCGAAGGTGACCGATGGCTTCGGCCGCTCGACACCTTCCTGAACCTGGTTCAGGATGCGCTGCGCCTCGGTTTCGGTGATCGGCACCGGCTTGGAGTCGCCGAGGAAACCGGTAACCTTCGGCGTATTCTTGACCAGCGAGAACACGGCGTCCGTCAGGTTGGCCTTCAAGAGCACGTACCCCGGGAAGAACTTCCGCTCGGCGTCGACCTTGCGGCCGCGGCGGATCTCGACGACCTTTTCGGTCGGCACGACGATCTGCTCGATTTCGCCGGACAGGCCCTTCTGCTTGGCCTTGTTCTCGATATCCTCGGCGACCTTCTTCTCGAAGTTCGAATAAGCGTGGACGATGTACCACCGCGCAGTCATTTCACGACGTCTCCGTAATCGCCGAACTTAATGTCCGAGGCCCAGAATCCACTCGATGGCATAGCCCATGGCTATGTCGGCGGCGAAAAAGAAGATCATCGCGATGACCGCGAACACCAGGACCATCACCGTCGAGATCATGGTCTCGCGGCGCGAGGGCCATGTCACCTTGGCCGTCTCCGCACGAACCTGCTGGAGAAAGGTGAAAGGGTTAGTGGTTTTCGAAGCCATGTGCCGCTCTGTCTTCGAGACCCGTTGGCCGGGTCTCCTGGATGATCCCGCTGGCCGGGACGTGCCGCTTGGGCTTCGTGCCGGCGCCGAATCAGCGCCACCATTTCGCCCACGCAAATCAGACGCGTAAAGCCGGCTTCCCAGCTCCACGCGTCGCGTGTCTGTTCAGTCTACATAAAACCGATTCTTGGTCCACGCAAGTGGCAAGTGTTCCGCTTTATGTTCGAGCGCCGCATCGGAACCATCCAGTCGTTCCGTCCCGGCTATACGGGGCTTATGCCCCAATTTCCGCTATATGGCAAGCCATCCGCCGGTTTTCAACGGCGGAGCATCCTGCTCCTCAGTTCGCCGCTTGGAGGAATGGCACGGGCAGCAGGGCTCGAACCTACGACCTGCGGTTTTGGAGACCGCCGCTCTACCAACTGAGCTATGCCCGTATACGGGCGCTGCTATTTCACAAAGCCGACGAGAACTCAAGTGCCCTTTTGAGGCGTGTCGACCGGAAGCGGCCGTCGCAGCCAAGCAAGCCGCAAAGCCCAAAGGCAAATCAGGAGTTCAAGCGCAAACGTCCAGTGCAGGATGAAGCTCAAAACCCAGCTTCCATACCTGGCCGGAACCGCCACGAGCTCAAAGGGATGACGATCGAATGGCGCCARCCACATGATCGGCGACGCTATCGTGTCGAGCACCATGTGCAGCATGGCTCCGGCAAAGAAGACGGCAACCGATGGCAGATGCCGTATGCGGAGCACCGAACAGACGATAAGGCCTGCCGCCCCGATCGACGCCCAGAACAATGGCCAATGCGTAATGTATGCATGATGGTGGATGCGACCAGCGTCGACGAGGTGAAAATAGAGCATGTCGATATCGGGAATGACGCTGCCGATCATTGCGGCAGTCACAGCGCCCGACGCCTTCTCCCACCGCTTTCGCGCGAACCTTCCCAGAATGTAACCTGACGGGAGAAGGGCAACCAGCATGGACGGCCGTCAAACGTTGATGCAACGACGGTGACGCTTCTCTGTGGCGTCATCTTCCCGGAATTTTGCAGAAATTCAGCGTATTGCGCTCACGATTTCCCGGCTTTCGGCTTGTACGGACCGCCCGGCACGCCCCAGCCCCAGGCGGGCATCGGCTCGGTCTCGGGATCGCAGGTCTCTCCGAGATTGGAGTTCATCTTCGCCAGCCGCGATCCCCATTCGACATAGCCCATGAAGGCGGAACGGAACTCGGGATCGTCGGGCAGGCCGACCTCGTCGGCCGCATCGGTGAGAAGATTGATCCAACGCCGGCGCTGCTCCTCGGTCAGGTGCTTACCAAGATGGTGCATGACCATCTCACGGTGCCCGCCATGCTTCTCGCTGTATGTCTTCGGCCCGCCGAAAACCTCGCCGATGAAAGCGGCGACATGCGCCGGGTGATCCGGCGACATGTGCCTGAACACCGGACCGACGATCGGATCCAGAGCCACCTTGTCGTAGAAGGTCCGTGTCAGCCGGTTGAGCGCCTCGGCGCCGCCGGCCCATTCGAACARAGTCGGGATATTCTCGCTCATCGCCGATCCTCTCTCCACGCGGGCTGACGCAGAAGAATAGAGGCAAGCTCGAACCCTGCTCAACCTGCCTCCATGGCCAGTTCGGGGACGCTCTACAGCTTCGCCGGCGTCTCGGCCTCGGCATTGGCAGCCGGCAGAACCCTGCAATTGTCGGGCCGGGGCGACGATTTGCAGACGGTTGCGCCCGTCAGTGCATCCGCCGACTGGCGACCCGTCGTCAGTCCAAACTTCTCCATCTCGTCCTGGCTGAGTTCCCTATGGCTGGCATAGAGCACCGACTGCATGGCCGGGAACAGGGCTGGACCAACCGCCATCTCGTCGAGATACGCCTTGACCTTGTCCGCCATTCCCAGGGAGTGCAGGCTGAGATGCGCGGCGGCGCCGACAAGGCGCCTGGCCCCGCCTGCGATCATCACCGCGCAGGCCGAGGCGCATTCGGCGCCGGCGTCGACCGTGAGGCCGGCATGGGGTGCATCCTTGGCGGCGCATCCCGCGGCATCGGGGTCGCAATCGAGAAAATCCGTGCGGGCGACCGCGACATCCAGCCTGCGCTCGCGGATGAGTCGGCCGGCGGCAAGCGCGCCTTGCACATCGCCGCCCGGCGAACTGATCACGATGGGCAGCCTGCGCCCGCCGATATTGTCAAGTAGTTCGCGCAGCCGGTCGGGCGTGCCCGTGGCAATCGTGCCTTCCGCGGAAATCCATTCCGGGCAATCGGGATCGCAGAGCGGATTGCTGCCGCGAACCAGCACGAAGCGCATCTCCTGTTCCTGCTTTTGCGGCGGTGCAGCCTCTGCCGTTTGAGGGGCAGCATCAACCGGTCGAGGCGAAGTCGGCTTGGCCTCGATGGTCGCAACCACGGCGGGCTTGGCGTTCGGCATATCGCGGCAGTTCGCCGGAACAGGATTGCGGCGGCAGATGGTTTTCCCGGTCAGCAGGTCGAGAGAATCGAGGCTGGTGACGAGCTTCATCTCTAGCATGTCGTCGGGCTCGATCTGGTGGATGCCGCTCGCAGGCGTCGCCTTCATCGCTTCCAGAACGCCCTGTTCGACACCCATCTCCTTGAGATAGGCCGAAAGCCGCTTCTCGACCGCCTTGCTCATCTCGTAGGTCTTGTAGCTGCCGGCGTTCGTGCGGCTGACGATCCTGGTGCTGACGACCTTCTTCCTTCCGTTCACGATCTTGTACGTGGTGCGGTAGAGCAGCCTTTCCCGATGATATGTCGTGGTGATCTGGTGGACGCCGAGAAACGCCCACTCGCCGACCACGCGGCGAATGCCTCCGGCAAACATCAGCGGACAGGCCGAGTTGCACATGGCGCCGCTGTCATAGGCAATGCCGAGATAAGGCGCACGGCCATCGTCGAGGCAATTCTTCATGCCCGGGCTGCAGCCGGAAAACTCTGTCACACCGACGGCGATGTCGAGCTTGTTCTTGCGGATCATGCGGCCGAGCTGCAGAGCCGCATCGACATTGCCGCCCGGCGAATTGACGATGATCGGCAATGGCCGGCCGCCGAGCGTTTTCAGCAGGCGCTTGAACAAGGCCGGCGTGCCGGCCTCGATGGTGCCATTCGCCGCAATCCATTCGGGACAGTTGGGCTCGCAATCCGGCGCGCTGCCGCGCACAACGGAAAAGGTCATGGTCGGGCCGAGATCTGGCGCATCGTCCTTCGCAAGCGCGGCGAAGCTCGCCAAGCCGATCGCGGCGAGCAGTCCGAGACGGAACAGCCCGCGCCACCATCGAATGCCGTCTGAACGCCGTTCCGGAACCAAGCCTGCAAACCCCTGCGTGCAAACCATACTAGTTGCGGCGACGCTGCTTGCAACAGCTTTGAAAATGCGCCGCAATGCTTGGCCAGCGGAGCACCGGAACGAACCGGAACGAAAAAGGGCGGCCCGAAGACCGCCCTTTCGTTTCAAGCCGGCGAATGCCGGATCGATTATTCCTTGATGGTGACGACGATGCCGGCGCCGACGGTGCGGCCGCCCTCGCGGATGGCGAAGCGCAGCTTCTCTTCCATCGCGATCGGCACGATCAGCTCGACGTCGACGGTGATGTTGTCGCCAGGCATCACCATCTCGGTGCCGGCCGGCAGCGTCACGATGCCCGTCACGTCGGTGGTGCGGAAGTAGAACTGCGGACGGTAGTTGGTGAAGAACGGCGTGTGACGGCCACCTTCGTCCTTGGTCAGGATGTAGGCCTCGGCCGTGAACTTCTTGTGCGGCTTCACCGAGCCCGGCTTGGCCAGAACCTGGCCGCGCTCGACGCCGTCACGGTCGATGCCGCGCAGGAGCGCGCCGATGTTGTCGCCGGCCTGGCCCTGGTCGAGCAGCTTGCGGAACATCTCCACGCCCGTGCAGGTGGTCTTGGCGGTCGGACGGATGCCGACGATCTCCAGCTCCTCGCCGACCTTGACCACGCCGCGCTCGACGCGGCCGGTCACCACCGTGCCGCGGCCCGAGATCGAGAACACATCCTCGATCGGCATCAGGAACGGCTTGTCCAGCGGACGGACCGGCGTCGGGATGTAGGCGTCGACCTGCGCCATCAGATCGCGGATGGCGTCCTCGCCGATGGTCTTGTTGGAGTCCTCAAGCGCGGCCAGCGCCGAGCCCTTGACGATCGGGATCTCGTCGCCCGGGAACTCGTTCTTGGTCAGCAGCTCGCGAACCTCGAGCTCGACCAGCTCCAGAAGCTCGGCGTCGTCGACCTGGTCGACCTTGTTGAGGAACACCACGATCGAGGGCACGCCGACCTGACGGGCCAAAAGGATGTGCTCGCGGGTCTGCGGCATCGGGCCGTCGGCGGCCGAAACCACCAGGATCGCGCCGTCCATCTGCGCGGCACCGGGTGATCATGTTCTTCACATAGTCGGCGTGGCCGGGGCAGTCGACGTGGGCATAGTGACGGTTGGCCGTCTCATACTCGACATGCGCCGTCGAGATCGTGATGCCGCGCGCCTTCTCTTCCGGCGCCGCGTCGATCTGGTCATAGCGCTTGTATTCGCCAAAATACTTCGTGATCGCCGCCGTCAGCGACGTCTTGCCATGATCGACGTGACCGATCGTGCCAATGTTCACATGCGGCTTGGTGCGCTCGAATTTACCTTTTGCCATAGTCTCTTTCCTTAGGCGGCCTTGACCTTCAGTTCAGTCGAATGCGGGGCGATTAGCGACTACGGCCGAAAAACACAAGTACCTTGTGGCTGAGCGGTCTCGCACTCGACCCGAACCAATGATCCGATTTCAGGGGATATGGCGCAGATATAGGGTTGCCGGAGAGGAATTCAAAAGGGCCCGGCTCCACGGCTCGATGCCCTCATCAACAGCTTCGTGCGCATGCAAGTCGTTATGTACAACTGGCCCATTGCCGCCGCGACAGGCCTTTGATTTCTTCGGCWAATGCAGTTCATTCCGGCAAATATCCGCGGTCCGCTGTTCATGATCGTCTCGACGGGCTCCTACCTCGTCAACGACACGATGATGAAGCTCGCGACCGCAGGACTGCCGCCCTATGAGGTGCTCTTGCTGCGCGGCGCGGCGGCGACGCTCTGGGGCATGCCGCTGCTCCTGATGCTGGGTTATGGCCGGCAGATCCCGCTGCTTTTCGAGCGCAAGGTGCTGCGCCGGAACCTGTTCGAGCTCTCGGCGATCCTCTGCTACGTCGTGGCCTTGGCCAACATGCAGATCGCCGATTCGACGGCGCTCGGGCAGATCACGCCGCTTATCGTGCTGGTCGGCTCCTCGATCCTGTTCAGCGAAAAGATCGGCGCCGCGCGCATGGCGCTGATCGGCCTCGGCTTTGTCGGCGCACTCATGGTCGCGCAGCCGACGATGCAAGGCATCTCCATCTATGCCTTGCTGGCGCTCGGCAACGCGGCCCTTGCCGCGGCGCGTGACCTCGCCGGTCGCCAGGTCGGCGCCGACGTGCCAGGCATGATCGTCGCCATCTCGGCAGTCGTGGTGGTGCTGATCGGCTCAGGCATCGCGCATCTCGTCTCGGAAGAATGGGTGATGCCGGAGGGCCGCCATCTGCTTTTGATCGCCGGTGCCGGCCTGTTCCTGATCTTCGGCCATTTCTTCATCTTCATGGCCTATCGCGTCGGACCAACGAGCGCGGTGGCGCCCTTCTACTACTGCTTCACCGTCTGGGCGGTCATTTCCGGCCTGCTGGTGTTCGGGCAATTCCCGAACGCGCTTGCGGTCTGCGGCATCCTGCTGGTGATCGGCAGCGGCCTCGTCATCGTCTCGCTCGACGAAAGGCGGCGGCGCCTGGCTGTGGTTGCCTGAAACGCTGCCTAAATCCCTACCTTTCTTGCCAATGGCCGCTTGGCGAAGAAATCAAGCAGGTTGCGCAGCGTTCGCGGATAGATCAGGCGGCCGTCGCGGGGCACGGCGAAATCGCAAGCGACGTGCAGCGACGATGTTTCGTCGGGTTGCCCTTCGGAATACCTCCCCATCTTTCCGGATCATAGTAATCGACCAGGAAGCCGTAATCGTAACGGCAGAAGCGCATCGCCTTGGCCAGCGCCGCCGGCGAAAGGTCCGATGGACTGACCCTGGCCCTGGCCGCCTGCAGCCGGGGCATGGTGACTTGCCTGCCGCTGACCGWGGACAGGAATGCCCCGACCTTGTCCATCTCCTCGAATTTGAAGACGTGCTCGAACAGGAAAAGGCTCGAGCCGACGAAATGGCGCGGCGAGGCAACGTGGAAATGGATTTCCCCTGAGCACGCGCAGTATTTTTCGACGTTGAGGATGAACGTATCGAGGTCAGGATTCGTCGGCAGTCCGAAGCTCTTGAGCTTTTCGATGTTCGGAGAGCGGGTGCGCAGGACGTCGGTGTCCAATATCCTGCTGGAATAGGCGGAAAGAAGCCGCTCCAGCGGGTCGCGCACAATCGTGAACTTGCCCCCAAATCCATCATAGACCGGCACGAACGGATCGACCCAGTCCGTCGACAGGTGGATATGGACAGCGTTGTCCGGATCGGCTGAAACCGCACCGTGCTTTTCGCCGAGCGCCATGAGCGCGTATTTGACGCTGCTGGTGCCRCTTTTCGGGATCGGATAGTAGGTGACGGCAAGCCCGTCTATTCGAACCGCCATACCCGATCTGCCCCGCGYCCCTTTAATGCCGGTCAGCCCATCGCCTTGCCTTGGCAGACCACGCAACGCTCCGCCATCGTCGACCGCGTCAAGCCGACCCTGCCGAACGCCCCGAAGCGTTCGCCTCGCCTCTAGAGCGTGCGCTTGCCGGAAATCTGGTGGTAAGCCCAGAGCACGACCACCGAGCCGATCACGGCGACGATCAGGCTGTAGATGTTGAGGCCGGTGACGCCCGATGCACCGAAAGCGCTGAAGATCACTCCGCCCACGATGGCGCCGACGATGCCGAGCACGATGTCCATGATCATGCCCTGGCCGGTCTTGTTGACGATCTTGCTGCCGATGAAGCCGGCGATGACGCCGAGAATGATCCAGCTGATGATGCCCATTTTTCCCTCCATGCCCCGCCGCACCAATCATTTTCATATGATTGTCAAAAGCTCAAGACAGCTTGATCTTCCGACCGGTTGCGCCATTCTGGCGCCGGGCGGACCTGGTTGAGATGGAGATCCACGATGGGCCTTTTTGACAATGCCGTCCCCGGCGGCAACATCACCAAACCCCTGATGATCGCGCTCGGCGCGCTGCTGGTCGGCAAGATGCTGAGCGGCAGGAGCGAGGAACAGCCGGCGGAGCCTCAGGCACCTGCCCCGACCCCCGCCTCCGCCGATGGCGGTCTGCTCGGTGGCCTGGGCGGCCTGCTCGACAGGCTGAGAGACGCCGGGCACGGCAATGTCGCCGATTCCTGGGTCGGCACCGGCCAGAACCAACCCATCAACGCCAACGACCTCGGCTCAGCCCTCGGGCCGCAGGTGATCCACGAGATCGCGCAGCGGACGGGCATGGACGAGCAGGAACTGCTGCAGCAGCTCTCCACGGCGCTGCCCGGCATCGTCGACAAGCTGACGCCGAACGGCCAGATCCCGCAGCATCATCAGGTCGCCTCGGCCTTCAACAGCTAGAGGCCGGATCGAACGGAATGCGCTGCGCGCTACGGCGCGCAGCCGTTTTCGTGCGGACGACGATGCGGATGGAAAATCTGGAGCGGGTAGCGGGAATCGAACCCGCATATTCAGCTTGGAAGGCTGCTGCTCTACCACTGAGCTATACCCGCCTGCGGAAGCATCCGGAAAACAGCTAAACACTTCCGATGCTTTTCGTTTCAGGGCTTCCAGGCCGGCAGTGGTGGAGAGGGTTGGATTCGAACCAACGTAGGCTAAGCCAACGGATTTACAGTCCGTCCCCTTTAACCACTCGGGCACCTCTCCAGTCTGCCGCCGGAGCCATGCAACGAGGCATTCGCGCTGACCCGGAGCCCGAGTAGGAATGTCTCCGAAATCAGCGATGCGCCTTATGGCGGCAAGCCCGGTGGGTGTCAACCGCGTCGATAGGGTTTTTCGAGGATGTTCCGCATTCCTCGCCGCCGGCCGTATCCTTAGCCGACCGGGACGGCTATAGAGGCCGGCATGAGCGACAATAGAAGCAACAAGCCGGGCACGCCCAAGGATACCCACTACGCCAAGTTGCGGCGCGCGCATCGCGACCAGAAGGCAGGCGGCGCGCCGRCATTCCGGCCGCGCCAGCCGGTGCCGCCCGGCGAAGGCCCTGCCGACGGGTTGGTGCGGCTTTATGGCCTGCATACGGTACGGGCCGCGCTCGACAACCCGGCGCGGCGGATCCGCAAGATGCTGGTGACGCGCAATGCGGCCGAGCGGCTTTCGCTTCCCGATCTTGCCGCCCTGCCCTTCAAGGCCGAGTTGGTCGAGCCGAAGGACATCGACAAAATCACCGGGTCGGATGCCGTGCACCAGGGCGTGCTGATCGAGGCCGAGCCGCTGAAGCCGAAACGCCTCGACGCGCTCGGCGACACCAGCCTGGTGCTGGTGCTCGACCAAGTCACCGATCCGCACAATGTCGGCGCGATCCTGCGCTCGGCGGTTGCCTTCGGCGCCGGCGCGCTGATCACCACGGCGCGCCACAGCCCGCAGGAATCGGGCGTGCTGGCGAAATCGGCTTCCGGCGCGCTGGAGCATATCGACCAAATCGAGGTGAAGAACCTTGCCGATGCGCTCGGCCAGTTGCACGAGGCCGGCTTCCAGACGATCGGGCTCGATTCCGAGGGGCCGGCCGAACTGGAGAAGACGTTCGCCGGCGACAAAATCGCCCTGGTGCTGGGCGCCGAAGGCAAGGGCCTGCGCCACAAGACCCGCGAGACGGTGACCGCGCTCGCCCGCCTCGACATGCCGGGTGCCATCCGCTCGCTCAATGTGTCGAACGCGGCGGCGGTGAGTCTTTATGCGGCGAGGAAATTCCTAGCGAGTAGCGAGTAGCGAGTAGCGAGTAGCGAGTAGCGAGTAGCGAGTAGCGAGTAGCCGGAACACGGCGGTCTGCCGGTCGGCAACTCCTATTCGCTACTCCCTATTCGCTATTCGCTTCTAGGCAACCTCGTGTCCCGCCATCAGCTCCAACGCTCTCACCAGCGCCGAATGGTCCTCCTTCGCCCCGCCATTGGCGGCGCAGGAATTGAACAGCTGCTGCGTCGTCGAGGTATTGGGAAGCGCGACGCCGAGCGCCTTGGCGCCTTCCAGCGCCAGGTTGAGGTCCTTCTGGTGCAGTTCGATGCGGAAGCCGGGCGCGAAGCTGCGCTTGATCATGCGCTCGCCATGCACTTCGAGGATGCGCGAGGCGGCGAGCCCGCCCATCAGCGCCTGCCTCACCTTCGCCGGATCGGCGCCGGCCTTCGAGGCAAAGACCAGGGCTTCGCCGACGGCCTCTATGGTGAGCGCCACCACAATCTGGTTGGCGACCTTGGTGGTTTGGCCGACGCCGTTGGGCCCGACCAGCGTGATGTTCTTGCCCATCCTCTCGAACACCGGCCTGGCGCGCTCGAAGGCCTTTTCCTCGCCGCCGACCATGATGGTGAGCGAGGCCGCCTTGGCGCCGACCTCGCCGCCCGACACGGGCGCGTCGAGATAATCGCAGCCGAGATCATTGATCTTCCGCGCGAATTCCTTGGTTGCGATCGGCGAGATCGAGCTCATGTCGATGACGAGCCTGCCCTTCGACAGGCCCGAGGCGACACCGTTCTCGCCGAACAGCACATCGGCCACCTGCGGCGTGTCGGGAACCATGGTGATGATGACGTCGGCAGCCTCGGCCACCGCGCTGTGCCCCGAGACGGTCTTCAGCCCCTTGGCGACGAGATCTGCCGGCGGCTTGGAGCGATGGTCGCTGGCGACGAGCGTATAGCCGGCATCGAGCAGATGCCCCGCCATCGGCGCGCCCATGATGCCCAGTCCGATGAAGCCGATGGTTTCCATTTTGCAGTCTCCTGAAATTGTCTTCGTCTGCGCTGCCCCTCATCCGCCTGCCGGCACCTTCTCCCCGTATAGTGACGAGCGTTGGTGCCTCCTCTCCCCGCTCTTCACGGGGAGAGGGTAAGGTGGGGGCAGCGCCAACGCTGGTGAAAATCTAGGCCGCGGCGCTGCCCTGCCCTGCGAATTCCCTGAACCAGCCGAGCCCTGCCTCCGTGCCGGCCTTCGGCTTGTATTCGGCGCCGATCCAGCCGGAATAGCCGAGGCGGTCGATGTGCTGGTAGAGGAAGGGATAGTTGATCTCGCCCGTCCCCGGCTCGTGCCGGCCGGGATTGTMCGCAAGCTGGATGTGCGCGATGCGGCCGAGGTTTGCCTCGATGGTACGGGCGAGATCCCCCTCCATGATCTGCATGTGATAGATGTCGTACTGCAGGAACAGGTTCTTCGAGCCGATGCGGTCGATCAGCGCCAGCGCTTGGTCAGTGTAGTTCAGGAAGAAGCCCGGAATGTCGCGCGTGTTGATCGGCTCGATCAACAGCCTGATGCCGGCCTGCTCCAGTTTCTCGGCCGCGAAGGCAAGGTTCTCGGCAAAGACGTTCTCCAGCACCGCGCGATCTGCCCCCTGCGGCGCGATGCCGGCAAGGCAGTTGATCTGCTCGCAGCCCAGCGCATGGGCATAGGTGATCGCCTTGGCGACACCCTGGCGGAATTCCGGCACGCGGTCGGGGAGCACGGCGATGCCGCGCTCGCCCTTCGCCCAGTCGCCCGCTGGCAGGTTGAAGAGAACCTGGGTCAGACCATTCTTCTTCAGCCGCGCCGCCACGACATCCGGGGCATGATCGTAAGGGCCGATATATTCGACGCCCTTGAAGCCGGCGCGGTGCGCCGCATCGAAGCGGTCGAGGAATTCATGCTCGCCGAAGAGCATCGAAAGATTGGCTGAAAAACGCGGCATTCCTCTTCTCCTTCTCTTCGCCGGCCTTAATCCAACATCATGATGGCCGTTGGCGCATCCTCATTGCGTTCGGCAAGCTCCTCGAATTCGGTGATCTTGTCGATTTCCGTGCCCATTGAGATGTTGGTGACGCGCTCGAGGATGAATTCGAGGACGACCGGAACCTGATGCTCCTTCATCAGCCTCTCAGCCTCCTTGAAAGCGCCGGCGAACTCTTCGGGCTTCCTGACCCGCACCGCCTTGCAGCCCATAGCCTCGGCGACCGCGACATGGTCAACGCCATAGCCGGCCTCCGGATCGTTCGCCCGGTTGACGTTCTCGAAGGCGAGGCTCACCTCGTAATCCATCGAGAAGCCGCGCTGCGACTGCCGGATCAGGCCGAGATAGGCATTGTTCACGACGACATGGATGTAAGGCAGCTTGTGCTGCGCGCCGACCGCCAGTTCCTCGATCATGAACTGGAAGTCGTAGTCGCCCGAGAGCGCCACGATATTGCGATCCGGATCGGCGGCGCGCACGCCGAGGGCTGCCGGCAGCGTCCAGCCGAGCGGGCCGGCCTGGCCGCAATTGATCCAGTTGCGCGGCTTATAGACATGCAGGAATTGCGCGCCGGCGATCTGCGACAGGCCGATCGTGGTGACGTAGGTGGTGTCGCGCGCAAAAGCCTTGTTCATCTCCTCATAGACGCGCTGYGGCTTCAGCGGCACCTGCTCGAAATGCGTCTTGCGCTTCATCGTCTTCTTGCGCTGCTGGCATTCCTTCGCCCAGCCTGACCAGTCGCGCAGCTTGCCGGCCATACGCCATTCGGTGGCGACGTCGAGCAGCATCTTCAGCGCCGCGCCCGCATCCGAGACGATGCCGAGATCCGGCGCGAAGACGCGGCCGATCTGCGTCGGCTCGATGTCGACATGGATGAATTTTTTCCCCTTGGTGTAGACGTCGACGGAGCCGGTGTGGCGGTTGGCCCAGCGATTGCCGATGCCAAAGACGAAGTCGGCCTCGAGCATCGTCGCGTTGCCATAGCGATGCGACGTCTGCAGGCCGCACATGCCGGCCATCAGCCGGTGGTCGTCGGGGATCGAGCCCCAGCCCATCAGCGTCGGGATGACCGGCACACCGGTGACTTCGGCGAATTCGATCAACAGATCGGAAGCGTCCGCATTGATGATGCCGCCGCCGGCGACGATCAGCGGCTTTTCCGCTTCGTTGAGCATACCCAGCGCTTTCTCGGCCTGGGCGCGCGTCATCGCCGGCTTGAACACGGCAAGCGGCTCATAGGCGTCGATGTCGAACTCGATTTCGGCGAGCTGCACATCGAGCGGCAGGTCGATCAGAACCGGGCCCGGCCGCGAGGAGCGCATCAGGTGGAAGGCCTTCTGCAGCGCCATCGGCACCAGATAGGGTTCCATGACGGTGACTGCCCATTTGGCGACCGGCGAGGCGATCGAAGCGATGTCGACGGCCTGGAAATCCTCCTTGTTGAGGCGGGCGCGCGGCGCCTGCCCGGTGATGCAGAGGATCGGAATGGAATCCGCCGATGCCGAATAGAGGCCCGTGATCATGTCGGTGCCCGCCGGGCCGGACGTGCCGATGCAAAGCCCGATATTGCCGGCCTTGGCGCGGGTGAAACCTTCGGCCATATGCGAGGCGCCCTCGACGTGGCGGGCAAGCACATGGCGGATGGTTCCCCTCGCCTTCAGTGCCGAATAAAGCGGATTGATCGCCGCGCCCGGCACGCCGAAGGCATTGGTGATGCCTTCCTTTTCCAGAACGAGAACCGCGGCGTCGACTGCGCGCATCCTGGCCATTTCCAGCCTCCACGAATTTGTTGGTCGGCTTGACAATGCCAGCGCGCTTTCGATTTTTCAATTTTTTCAGAATATTTTTTCATTTCGAGAAAACGGCGCTTAATCTCTGATTTCGCGCCGCTTTTCGTTTTCCAGAAAATCGCTTCGGGAAACTGATGAAAAACTTTTTCATTGCGTCTTGCACGAAATCGGCGAGAATGCGCGCATGGAAACCACGGAAAAGCGCCAGCGCGGCCGCCCGCGCGCCTTCAACGGCCCGTCGGAGGCGGCCTCGGTGCAGTCACTCGACCGGGCGCTGCGCATCCTGGCGATCGTCGCCGAAGCCAGCGGCCTGTCGCTAAGCGAGATCGCGGCGCGCAGCGGGATCGCCGCCTCCACCGCCTATCGCATGCTGACGACGCTGGAGAGCCACGGCATGGTCGAGTTCGACTCGACCGACCAGCTCTGGTCGATCGGCGTCGAGACCTATCGTATGGGCGCGGCGTTCCTGCGCCGCAGAAAACTGGTCGACCGTGCCCGCATCGTCATGCAGGAGCTAATGGAAAAGACCGGCGAGACCGCCAATCTCGGGGTCGCCGAAGACGATTGCGTTGTCTTCGTCAGCCAGGTCGAGACGCATCAGGCGATCCGCGCCTTCTTCCGGCCGGGCACGCGCAGTTCCTTCCATGCCTCGGGCATCGGCAAGGCGGTGCTGGCGCATCTCGAGCCGGAACGGGTGGCAGCCATCCTGCGCAAGGCGGGCCTGCAGCGTTACACCGACAAGACGCTGTTCGACATCTCGGCGCTCGCCCGCGATCTGGCGACGATCAAGCATCGCGGCTGGTCGGTCGATGACGAAGAACGCCATCCCGGCATGCGCTGCGTGGCCGCCGCCATCTTCAACGAATTCGGCGAGCCGATCGGCGGCGTCTCAGTGTCCGGCCCAACGGTGCGGGTGACGCCCGAGCGCCTCGCCGAGATCGGTCCGCTGGTGCGCGATGCCGCGGACGAGGTCACCAAGATGATCGGCGGTGTACGAGCAGGCTGATCACGACGGCTTTTGTTCACACGTGAGCCTTTCCGAACCGGCGGTCAGCGAAGCAAAAATCGAGGCCGAGTTTTTTGGGGGTCATACGCCCGGCAACGCGCTCTTTGCCGATATATCGAAGAAATCGAGCAGTATCGCCAACCCGACACCGCAGGCTGTGAAGATCAGCCCGGCGATGAATATCCGGGTGGCGCGGTCATGGATGGTGCGCTGCAGCGATTTGATATCGAGCAGGATGGCGAGCGCTCGCATCTGCAGGGCAATGCCGACCAGGATCGGCACGACCGCAATCAGATGATAGGTCTGCCACGGGATCGGATTGGCCGCCCAGTGGGTGATGAAGCCCAGCGAAAACGCCAGCAGGATGCCGACGATGGTGACGGTGCCGTTGCGGAAAACCGGTTCGACCCGTTCTTCTTTCGGATCCTGGTTATCCAAGGGCCCCTCCTCTGCGTTGGCAGTCGAGGGATAGACTAGACGTTCGCAAAAACGCTGTACACCGCCGGCCGCAAGGGCTCGTTCGCCTTGCGGGAGCTTTCGAACGCATGCGAAAGGGCACGGATGCAGAAAACGGTTCAGCTTTTGGTCGCCGCTTCACTGTGCGGATGCGTGGCGGCACCTCGACCCGATGCCGGCGACCAGCGCGTCAATCCCATGCCGATCTCGCTCGCCTTGGAGGAGATCATCACCAGCGGCGTGCGCCAGCGCTTGCCGAATCCCGCCTCCGCCAAGTTCGGAACCATGCTTGCCGGCGAGCGGACGCTGAAGGGCCGCCATGAGATCGTGGTTTGCGGCTACGTCAACGCCAGGAATTCATCCGGCGCTGATGGCGGCGACGAGCCGTTCATCGCCAAGATTTACCCGAACGCCGGGAGCAGCTTCGAACTCGTCGCAATGGGCAATGATGYGAGGCCGGCCGTTGGCGGCGCCTGCCGCGCGGCCGGATTGCCGATCGTCAACTCCAACCCGAAGAGTCAGCTCTAGGCGCGCTCTCCCCGGCATTCAAATGACAGAAAAGGGGCCCTTGCGAGCCCTCTTCTGTTGCCCAAGACGGTCGGTCTCAGAGGCGGCAATAGTGCGGGTAGCCGTCGTAGCCGATATAGGTGTCCGAACCCGGGTCGTAGCTGGCGTAGCGGGCCATGCAGCGGCGGACATGCCACGAACCATCATAACCGCCTTCATCAACATAGACCGGCTGCGGCTGCTGCTGGGCAAGCAGACTGCCCAGGACAAAGCCGCCGACGCCGGCGGCAATGCCGATGCCGAGTTCGCGGCGGTGATGATGGTCAGAGGCAGCGGAGGGCTGGACGGTGCCGACGAGCGAACCGGCAGCAACGGTGGTGGCGATGAGGCCGGAAACGAGAGTGCGCTTGAACATGACGATCTCCTTGGATTGACCGAGGCGATCCATCCGCCTCTTGATCGTCTGTCGCGGCGACGTGGAAAAAGGTTCGAAGATTTTTTCAGATTTTTTTCGACCGGCCGGACAACAGATCGGCGGTCCGCGCGGGCTCCAAGCGAATAGCGAAAAGCGAGTAGCGAACTATTGCAAGCCGCCGAGCCGCAGCTTCTCTTTCGGCTACTCCCTATTCGCTATTCCCTATTCGCTACTCGCTCCCTTCACCCCATCCCGGTGATATGGCGCAGCCAGAAGGCCAGCGCGATGAAGCCGATGATGGTGGCGACGCCGGTCCAGTCGATGTTGGCCTTTTTCAGATCGCTGACGGCTTTCACCAACAGAAGCCAGGTTATGACGATGATCGGCAGGATGATGACGAATCTGATCATGCGACACCCGTTCGATGCCATTGCGCCTGGATACGATATGGGAAGCCTATCCGCGATTTTCAGCATGCCGCTCTAGGCACGGCTGCGGGGCTCATCAGCAACCGAAAACGGAGTTTTGTCTTTACTGGCGCACGAAATGTGCTACCGGAGCGCCGTGCCCTTGTAGCTCAGCTGGTAGAGCAGCGGTTTTGTAAACCGAAGGTCGCGGGTTCGATCCCTGCCGGGGGCACCACCCTTCGCTAGTTCGAGCTTCGGGTGGCAGGCCACCCGAACGTCGACAGACGAAGGCGCGGCGTCCGAATCGTTGGCGAAGGAGGACGGTTCGATTCCTCGTCACAAAGGCACGCCAGCAGCCGACTTTTCCTGACAAAAGTGAAGGCCAGGACGCTGCCGCCCCCACGCCCGCCTCGAACTATACATGATAATTTGCTAAATTAGCCATCTCGAAAGAGAGGGAGGAGTTCAACATGCGTACATTGTCAGTTTTTCTCATAGGTAGTGTTCTGATCAGTTTTGTTGGCGGCTCGGCATGGGCCGACAAACTGCCAAAAGGCGCGGACACCCGCACCACGAAGGCATGCACCTTGACCTCGCTGGGTATTTCCMAGTGCTGGAAGATCTTCATGATGCGCTTTTGGACGTTCTCGTATTCGATCGCCGATCCCTGAGGCCGCTCGTGCCAGTTTATGAGGTATTTCATAATCTCCTCCCTCCCGGGTGACCGCGAATTCCCAAGTGGCCATTGTAGCCCGGGAGCGAAATGCCGACCGTCCCCTCGTCTCCTCCAATGGAGGTAGGTGTCACGACACGAAAGTGGTGGATCTGTCCGACATTTGAGGACGATCCGATTTCAACGCCGCAGGGCCRCACAAGCTGTCGACAAACAGCCAGAACAGAACCACGACAAACCAGCAGCAAATCTGGCCGGCTAGCCGGCGGCACGCTCGCCGGTTGCCGCTCCGCCCAGCGTTCGGAGCCGCTATGGCGCTTTTGCCGTCGGCTTTATCGGATATAGCTTTATCGAATACCGCTTTCGGACTCGCGATCGACGCAGGGATCGCCCTGGGCCACCTTCTATATTGGCAATAGCGTGCATTCTGAGCCGAACGTACCATCGCGCGTTTTCAGGCACCGGGGGCTCCAATGCGCATAATTCTGGCTCTGGCCGCGCTCACGGCCTGTTTCTCCGTGTGGGATCGATTTGCAAACGACGGAACCTACAGCGCTGTTCTGAGACAAAAGATATTCGGCGCAGCACTGCCTGGGTGATCTCCCGCAGGCGTGACAGCCATTGGTAAACTGCAGGTTTCCGGTCTTCGCGGCTAAACATTCCCGATTGCGAGATCGTCGCGAGAGTCTCTGGATTACCGACGCGGCGGACGAGCAAGGCACAAGTCAAAATCGGCCCGCTATGAAGCGGTTGCGACCTCCGTCGCGGGCGGTCCACCAAAAGTGTTCCTCACCCTGACGGACTTGTAGACATAGGCGACCCAAATCCCGGCCAGAACAAATCCGGCGACAGGTGCGACCAGCRCATCTCTCGGGAGAACCCGGCTGATTGGCGCGCCCAGGATCGTGGCGGTCCAAACTGCGTCGAGCGCGAACGCGAATGGGATTGCGATCCACTGGTACAGGAACAGCCGTTTGAAACGAGGGCTTCGCCGCAGCATCGCGACAAGGACAATCAGTTGCAGCAACGCAAACCCCAAGGAAAGCACGATTTCGCCAGAGACGGCCAATGGGCCGTTTGGGAGCAGCATAAGCTGCTGGTAACCCTCGCTCGACGAGTACAGGTCAGCCAGCGTACGGAACGGCGCCAGGGTCTGCCCGATTGCAAGAAGCAGAAGCCAGCCCCCAAATCCCACTAGGTCGTTTGGATTCTGTGACTGCTTGGTCGCCGAACGGACGGCAAAGAAAACGGGCACGCCGATCAGCAGCAGCAAGATTGCCCAATGCCAGATAGGAAATTGCATCTAACCCCTCCATCGATGCTCTCTTAGGTTGTGACAGACTTCAAACCTCAACTTAAGAGGCAATCCCTCGGGGTAAAGTAAGCGGAGAAACAGTAGCAGATTTGACCCCGACCCTGCCCGCCAGAGCCGTCGTCACCATATTTCTGGCAGACACCAATTCCGGCAGGATTCTGCCATGTCACGAACACTGATCATCATCGGTCTCAGCATAGTTGCCATAGGCCTGCTGTGGCCTTGGGTGACCCRCATCGGCCTTGGCAGGCTGCCCGGTGATATCGTGATCGAGCGTGACAACTTCAGGCTCTACGTTCCTATCACCACCGGAATCCTGGTCAGTGTCGTGCTCTCGGCCAYTCTATGGCTGATCAACCGCTAAGGACGCTGCGGCTGCGGCGATTAGGTGAAAGCCGTTCTTCCCCTCGTCCTGGCCCTCAGGCTCCAATCGCCGCCACCAGGATCCTGTTCTGCCGTTTTATCGCCGCGCGCAGCTCCGGTATCTTAGCCTCTTCGCGCTTCACGAACTCGATGAACATCATGTTCATGTTGTTGAAGACGAGCTCCCCCACAGCCGGGCCGTCAATGTCTGACCGCACCAGGCCGATCTCCTGCAGGCGCATGATCAGCGCGCGGATCTGCTCGGTCAGGGCGCGGTCGAGCGCCGTATAGGCCTGGCCGAACGGGCTGTCGGGCAGTTGCGTCGAGATCGCCATCGCTTGGCGCCACATCTCCTTGCTCAGATAGTTCAGGGAGTGCTCGATATAGATGCCGATCAGCGTGTCCAGCGCGTCGCCGACATTGGCTGGCGGGCTGGCGACCACCCCTCGCCCGGCGTTCAGCACCTCGTTGACCTCCATCGCGACGATAGCGCCGAGGATGTCGCCCTTGTTCTGGTAGTAATTGTAGATCGTCCCGATCGAGACCTCGGCCTGCGCGGCGATCGCCTCGATCTTGGCGCCTTCATAGCCTGCCTCGCGGAACAGCGCCGTCGCCGCATCGATAATGCGCCGATGCCTGTCCGCCTTCTGTCTTTCGCGCAATCCGCTCATGCCGGCCTTCTTTGCCACAAAAACAGAATTGACTCAATTTTAGAATTGGTTCAACTTTTCCCTAACAAGCCAGCAAGGCAGGGAGAACACTCGATGACCATCAACGACCGGAATCCGCTTTCCACGCTGAAGTCCCATCTCGGAACCGCCTGCGCGGCTGCAGCGCTGCTTCTCGCCGCCAGCGCTCAGGCCGCCGATCTCAATGCGCTGATCTGGTGCGACCACTCCGATCCGGCGCTGCTGCAGCCCTTCGAGGAAGCCAACCACGTCAAGGTGAATGTCAAGGAATTCGAGGGCACCGGCGCCGGCCTGGCAATCGTCGAGCAGTCGCAGCCCGGCGACTGGGATGTGATGGTCATCGACTCCATCGACGTTCCGCGCGGCGTCGAGAAAGGCCTGTTCGAACCGCTGCCCGAGGACAAGCTGCCTTTCGCCGACCTCTTCCCTGAGGTGAAGATGGACAAGTCCACCATCGTCGACGGCAAGCGTTACGGCATCACCGAAAAATTCGGCTACAACACGATCGGCTTCAACAAGTCCAAGGTCGATCCGGCCGACATGCAATCGCTAGGATCGCTCACCGGCGACAAATACAAGGGCAAGGTCGYGATCTACGAATACTATTTGCCGGTCATCGGCATGGCGGCTCTGGCGATCGGCAAGAAGACCGCCGACCTCACCGAGGCCGACCTGCCCGCCCTCAAGGCCGAGCTTCTCAAGATGAAGGCCAATGCCAAGCTGGTCGGCGAAGTGACCGCAAGCCAGACCGCTTTGGCCACGGGCGAGGTCGACATCCTGGTCGGCGGCGGCGAATGGGTGACGGCCGGCCTTGCCAAGGAGAACCCGGCGCTCGATTTCTCGATCCCGAAGGAAGGCGCTGTGCTCTGGTCGCAGTCGCTTGCCATGTTCAAGGATTCCAAGAACAAGGATATGGCGCTGAAATTCATCCAATACATATTGAGCCCGAAGGGCCAAGCGCGCCTCGCCACCTCGTCGTGCTACTGGGGCATGCCGTCGAACAAGAAGGCGGCGTTGACCGACGAGCAGAAGAAGATCCTGCGCTTCGACGAACAGCCGGGCTTCCTCGCCCGCGCCCAGGCCTATCCGGCACCGAACGCCGATCTGGACAAGAAGATGCAGGACATGTGGACCGAGATGCTGCAGGCGCAGTAACCGGCCGATGCGCGTCGCGGGAAACAGCCGGCGTGCCCTACCCTGGGCGCTGGTCACGCCGGCGCTGGCGTGGACGCTTTTCTTCTTCGTCCTGCCCTTTGTCGCCATGGGGCTGTCGAGCCTGACGGCGCATGAAGGCGGCGGTTTCACGCTCGCCAATTACAGCCAGTTCTTCACCGATCCTTCCTACTGGCGGGCGATGGTGAACTCGCTTGAGGTGACGGCGATCGTCACCGTGATCTCGATCCTGCTCGCCTATCCCTTCGCCTGGATCCTTGCCGAACAGGTGCCGGAACGCTGGCAGCGGCTGGCGCTGATGCTGGCCGTGCTGCCGTTCTGGACATCCTATGTCGTGCGCTCCTATTCCTGGCTTTTGGTGCTGGCGCAGAACGGCGTCATCAACCGCGCCCTGACCGGCCTCGGACTGATCGCCGAACCGCTGCAGCTTGCCAGCACGCGTTTCGCCACCGTCACCGGCTTCGTGCACTTCTTCGTCATGCTGTTGACGCTGACCATCTTCGCCAATCTCAAGCAGCTGAGCCCGAGCTACCGCAAGGCCGCCGCCGATCTCGGCGCCGGGCCTATACGCACCTTCCTGCATGTCGTGCTGCCGCTCACCCTGCCCGGCATCGTGGTCGGCGCCTTCCTCACCTTCGTGCTCTGCATCGGCGACTACATCACGCCCCAGATCCTCGGCGGCAACAATGAGCTGGTCATGCCGCAGCTGGTCATGATGCAGATCGGTCGGCGAGGCGACTTCCCGCTGGCATCGGGGCTGTCGATCATCCTGATGGCGGTCGTCACCGTCGCCTATCTCGCCTGCGCCCGCTGGCTGAAGATCGAGCGGGCCTGACCATGCGCGCCGTCGTCCGCATCGCCGCCTGGCTTTACGCGATCGCCATCTATGGCTTCATCTTCCTGCCTGTCGTCGTGCTGGTGCTGTTCTCGCTCCAGTCGACGTCCTTCCCGATCCCGCCCTTCACCGGTCCGTCGCTGCGCTGGTATCAGGCGGTGCTCTCCGACACGCGGCTGACCTCGGCGCTGGTCAATTCGCTGCTGGTGGCGGTGCTTTCCTCGCTTACCTCCGTCACGCTCGGTTACCTCTCTGCCTGGGGCTTCGCGCGCTTCGTGCTGCCGGGCTCTGCACTGCTGCGCGGGCTGATCACGCTGCCGCTCACCGTCAGCTACCTGATCATCGGCATGGGATTGCTGGTGCTGTTCAACTGGGCTGGCGTGCCGAAGTCGCTGCTTGCCGCCGGCATCGGCCATGTCGTGATCAACCTGCCGCTCTGCTTCGCCATCATCTACAGCCAGATGGGCGACCACCAGATCAACATCGAGCGCGCCGCGCGCGACCTCGGCGCCGCCGAATGGAAGGTACTGCTGATGATCACCGTGCCGGTGATGGCGCCGGCGATCTTCGCCGGCTTCTTCCTGTCGATGACCTTCTCCTGGGACGAGTTCGTCATCTCCTTCCTGCTCACGCGCTTCGAGACGACGCTCCCCGTGGAGATCTGGAACCTTTTGCGTTCCGGCCTCAATCCCAAGACCAACGCCGTCGGCTCGCTGGTCTTTGCCGTTTCCATCGTCATGGTGGTGTTCTTTGAACTGATCTTGCTGCGGAGAAAGCCGGCATGAGCGCGCCTTTGGTCGACATCCGCAATGTCTCGCATCGTTTCGGCCAGCATCAGGTGCTGAAGAACGTGTCGCTGACGATCGAGCCCGGCAGCTACACGATCCTGCTTGGCCCGTCCGGCTCCGGCAAGACGACGCTGCTTTCGATCCTCGGCGGCTTCGTCAGCCCAAGCGAAGGCAAGGTGTTCATTCGCGGCGAGGACTGCACCTTCGTGCCACCGGCCAGGCGCCCGACGACGACCGTCTTCCAGGATTACGCGCTGTTTCCACATATGAGCGTCGGCAGCAATGTCGGCTTCGGGCTGCGCATGCAGGGCGTCGACGGCGCGGCACGGGCGGCCAAGGCGCGCGAGGCGCTGGCTCTCGTCGGGCTGGCGGCTGCCTTCGACAAGAAGCCGCATCAGCTCTCCGGCGGCCAGCGTCAACGCGTGGCGCTGGCGCGTGCGCTGGTCATCGAACCGGCAGTGCTTCTGCTCGACGAGCCGCTCGGCGCGCTGGATCTCAAACTGCGCCGCCAGATGCAGGACGAATTGAAGGCGATCCAGAAGCGCGTCGGCACTGCGTTCGTTCACGTCACCCACGACCAGGAGGAAGCGATGGCGCTCGCCGACCATTGCGTGGTGATGAACGATGGCCGCATCGAGGACGAAGGCACGCCCGAACGGGTCTACGCTCGGCCGAAGACGCGATTCTCGGCCGGCTTCATGGGCGAGAGCAGCATCCTTGCCGGCAAGGCCGGCGAAACGCGGGATGGGCGCGTCACGGTGGCCACCCCGCTCGGCCCGATCTCGCTGCCCTGTACTGCCCCAACCGGCGCTTCTCTCGCGCTTGCCATCCGGCCCGAGCACCTATTGCTTGGCGAAGCGAATGGCGATGTCGCGCTGGGAACCGCCAAGGTCAGCGATGTCGTCTTCCAGGGCAGCTTCAAACGCGTGCTCGCCGCCTCAATGCAGGATCCTTCGCTGCAGTTCATCGCCAAGGCACCGGCTTCGGCCGCCGTGCAGGCAGGCGACACGATCGCGGTTTCGTGCAACGCTGGCGACATCATTCTGCTGGCGGACTGAGACATGGGCACGCTTCCGGTTATCGAGGCTCCGGACTGGTACGAAACCATCCGCATGGGCGACGACGTGACGCTCATCCACGAACCTTGGATCAAGCCGTTCTTCCGCTGCAACGTCTGGCATGTGCGCGGTCGCGACCGCGACTTGCTGTTCGATACCGGACTTGGCCATTTCAGCCTGAGGCGTCACGTGCCTCTGGTCACGGAACRCAAGCTTGTCTGCGTCGCCAGCCACACGCATTTCGACCATATCGGCTGCCACCACGAGTTCCCGGATCGCTGCGTGCACTCGGCCGAGGCGGCAATCCTCGCCGACCCGCGCAACGAATGGACGGTCGCCGATCGCTACGCCAACGAGGAGATGTTCGACGGCATGCCTGAGGGATGGGACACCGCGCGCTACCGCATCCTGCCCGCGCCCGCCGGCCGGCTGCTCGAACATGGCAACGTGATCGACCTCGGCGACCGCGCCTTCGAGGTGATCCACACGCCCGGTCATTCGCCGGGCGGCATAGCGCTCTACGAGAGGAAGACCGRCATCCTGCTGTCAGGGGACATCGTCTATGACGGGCCCCTGATCGACGACACCTACCACTCCGATGTCGCTGACTATGTCGAGACGCTGCTTGCCACGCGGGATCTCGACGTCTCGGTCGTGCATGGCGGCCACTTCCCGAGCTTCGGCAAGGTGCGCTACCGCCAGCTGATCGACGAGTATCTTGCCCACAAGCGGCAGGCTGGCTGCCACCTCAGGCAGGGCCGCTGAACAATCAGGCGCGCCGGTAATCCACGCTTAAAGCGCCCTTTGCGGACAGGGCGTTGCGGTAGCTTCGCCACAGCGGGCGCCAGACGGCTGCGGCCGCAGGCTCATCTCTTCCGAATGGCGCACCAGCGCGGCGAACATGAGCGCGAAGCTTCCCATCATCAGGAAGACTATGATCAAACGTGTTACCGGCAATAGACAGGTCTCTCGACTGGCTAGCCCCCGCCAACCCATCCATTGCGGGCTAACATGATCCAACTGGCTTTACGAGTGTTTAAGCTTTGCCTTAACCATTCCGGCCATCACATTCGTTCTATGCCTGTCATGAAGCGCGAGCGCCGCCCTATCTTCGCGCGGCACGGCGCGCCTCCCTTTGCAGATGCGCGCGGCSCATGCTACGCCGTCGCCGGCGCGACCCGGCAGGCGGTCGCGTTCGCCGTTCGGGATCCATGAGCAAAGAAACCAGCCGTTTCGCCTTCGTCTCTTCCGACACCGACGACGCCCGCGCGGCGCGGGAAACCTTGTCGGCGCGCTACGGGCAAATACCCGTCGCGGATGCCGAGATCGTCATTGCGCTTGGCGGCGACGGCTTCCTGCTGCAGACGCTCCGCGACACGATGAGCACGGGCAAGAAGGTCTACGGTATGAACCGTGGCACCATCGGCTTCCTGATGAACGAATATCGCGCCGGCGGGCTCGAAGAGCGTATCGCCTCGGCGGTGTCCGAGACGATCCGCCCGTTGGAAATGCAGGCCGTAACCTATGAGGGCGAAACGGTCTCCGCACTCGCTATCAACGAAGTGGCGCTTTGGCGCCAGTCCTACCAGACGGCGAAGATCCGCATAAGCGTGGACGGCCAGGTGCGGATGGAGGAATTGAACTGCGACGGCGTGATGATCGCCACTCCTGCCGGCTCCACAGCCTACAATCTCTCTGCGCATGGGCCGATCCTGCCGCTCGACGCGCCGCTTCTGGCGCTGACGCCTGTCAGTCCGTTCCGGCCGCGCCGCTGGCGCGGAGCGCTGCTTTCCAACAAGGCGACCGTGCGCTTCGACATTTTGGAGGCGGAAAAGCGCCCGGTGAACGCCGCCGCCGACCATACCGAGGTCAAGGCGGTTGCCTCGGTCACGGTTCGGGAATCGCCGACGGCGACGGCGACATTGCTGTTCGACCCCAATCATTCATGGAACGAACGCATCCTCGCCGAGCAATTCCGCTACTGAGCCGGCGCAAGGATACTGCCCCGATTAAGCATCGCGATTAAGGTTACGTCTTCACAATCGCGCCAAATCCGGCCGTTTCTGTTGACAAATCGCGGACTTGCGCCTAACTGCAACCGCGATCTTGCAGGCGCGCGGCGCCTGCCGCAACGCGTGTTGCGATTTTCCCGAACCAGCCAAAGACAGCCATACATTGTCCGCAGACGTCCAGACCGCTCAAGAAGCGATGACATTCACCGACCTCGGCCTGTCGCCGAAGGTGCTCTCCGCAGTCACCGACGCAGGCTATGCCAAGCCGACCCCGATCCAGGCCGGCGCCATTCCGCATGCGCTGCTCGGCAAGGATGTGCTGGGGATCGCCCAGACCGGCACGGGCAAGACCGCCTCCTTCGTGCTGCCGATGCTGACGCGATTGGAAAAGGGCCGTGCCCGCGCGCGCATGCCGCGTACGCTCATCCTCGAGCCGACGCGCGAACTGGCAGCGCAGGTCGAGGAGAACTTCATCAAATACGGCAAGAACCACAAGCTCAACATCGCGCTTCTGATCGGCGGCGTTTCCTTCGAGGAGCAGGACAAGAAGCTGGAGCGCGGCGCCGACGTGCTGATTGCCACGCCCGGCCGCTTGCTCGACCACCGCGAGCGCGGCAAGCTGCTGCTCAACGGCGTCGAGATCCTCGTCATCGACGAGGCCGACCGGATGCTGGACATGGGCTTCATCCCCGACATCGAGCGCATCTGCGAGATGATCCCCTTCACGCGCCAGACGCTGTTCTTCTCGGCGACCATGCCGCCGGAAATCACCAAGCTCACCGAAAAATTCCTGCACGCGCCGGTGCGCGTCGAGGTCTCCAGGGCCGCTTCGACCGCGACCAGCATCACCCAGCGCCTGGTGAAATCAGGCTCCAAGCCGTGGGAGAAGCGAGAGACGCTGCGCAACCTGATGCGGGCCGAGAATGACGGGCTGAAGAACGCCATCATCTTCTGCAACCGCAAGGTGGAAGTGTCGGAGCTTTTCCGCTCGCTGCTGAAGCATGATTTCGAAGCGGGCGCGCTGCATGGCGACATGGACCAGCGTGCGCGCATGCAGATGCTCAACAATTTCCGCGACGGCAAGCTGCGCTACCTCGTCGCCTCGGACGTTGCCGCGCGCGGCCTCGACATTCCCGACGTCAGCCATGTCTTCAACTACGACGTGCCGATCCATGCCGAGGACTATGTGCATCGCATCGGCCGCACCGGCCGAGCCGGCCGTTCCGGCAAGTCCTTCACCATCGCGACGCGCACCGACACCAAATATGTCGACGCCATCGAGAAGCTGATCGGTGCCAAGATCGAATGGCATGACGGCGACCTGTCGACGGTCACCGAGAGCGAAAGCGAGGATGCGCCCCGCCGCGGCCGCGGTGCCCCGCGCCGCGCCGGCCGCAAGGACGAGGACCGCAAGGAGCGCAAGCGCGACCGACACGCCAAGCATGACGAGACGCCTGACGCGGCACGCGAAGAGCGGCCGGTTGCCGAAGTCGCCGACATCGCCGAGCGCCGCGCCCGCAAGGACGCGATTCGCTCCGAGAACGACCGCAAGGGCACCGCCAACCGGAACGAACAGCGCGGCGACGCCCGTTCCCAGCGCGACCACAACCGCCCTGCCCGCAACCGTCAGGAGGAAGACGACGCGACAGTCGGCTTCGGAGACGACGTGCCGGCCTTCATGCGGATCGTCGCGAAAGTCTGATCTTCGATACCAGCTTCGACAGAGAGGAACGGCCCCGTTCGGGGCCGATCCTTTTGCGGCTGGCTACAGCGAAGCCTTTTTTGCTTGAACAGCCTGTAGCCTCTCACATCGGGCCGGGCATCATCTTTGTCGGTTTCTCCAACATCGGAAAATCGGCCTTGCTGCATTTCACTTTCGGGTTCGTCGGGCTGAACATGCCGTTCGGGTTGTCGCTGAACAGCCAGGCGTGCAGATCGTAGTGGACGAACTCCTTCGGGATCAGCGGATAGTGCCCCTCCATCGGCCCCATGAATTTTTGGCCGAAAAGCGTCGGCACCTCCTTGAGGTCGGGCGTCAGCGGCACCAGCCACTCCACACCGACCAACTTCAAGCCCTTCTTCGTCGGCTCATAGATCAAGACGTTGGGCTTCATCGGGTCGAGCTTCTGGCCGACACTTGGGACGTTGACGAAATGGACGCCCATGGCACCCTTCGGATATTCCATCGCGCCGGCTATCTTCTCGCCAGAGAAGTACACGCAGCCGACGGTCGACAAATAGAGGTCGCGTACGGCGACCGTGTAGTCCTCATATTTGGCCAGCGACTTTTTCAAGGCTTCGATGTCGACCTTGCTGGCGTCTTCGGCCCGAGCCGCGGCGCCTCCAAGCCATGCGCTCAAGATACCAGTCAAAACGAGGACGCCGCAGCGCCCGAGGCGAGCCGTTCTTGTCATGCATTCCTCCCAGACTTTGATCTGGCCGTGCAGGACCGAGGCGGAGATTGCTATAGCGCGGCCGTTGTTCGCCCCATCCCCTCTGGAACAGCATGATGCTAGTCTTTTCCCCGGCTTCGGAAAAGCATCCATTTAGAGAAATCTAATATATCTGAGCCATTCGATTGAAGTAATTCCAGGAAATTCCAGGAAGGTGCGCAGCATCGGTTTTGTTTTGAGCGGTCCGGCGGTTGCATCGAAGGCTGAACCGCTCCGACCTCCTACGGATTGCGCCCGTCCAACCAAGGCGCGTCGCGATCTTTCAGATTCGCTCCATGCGCTTTAGGTTTTTGATTTTACGCATGTCTTGCCCCGAAGCCGGCTCCCTTCGGGAGACGTGCATTAAAAGACGGCCCCTTGCGGGGCCGTTGCTATTCCATGTTCCGCCTGGCCCTGAGATCAGGTGAGCGGCGACAGCTGGATTTCGACGCGACGGTTCTGCGCGCGGCCTGCGGCCGTCGCGTTGGACGCGACCGGACGCGTCTTGCCGAAGCCGGTGACGGCAAAGCGGCGGGAATCGACGCCCTGGCCGGAGAGGTAATTGGCGACGGCGAGGGCGCGGCGCTGCGACAGGTCGAAATTGTGTTCGTCGCCGCCGGTCGAGTCCGTGTGACCGAAGACGTCGACGGTGGTCTGGCGGAACTTGTTGAGCACCAGCGCCACCGAATTCAGCACCGGATAGAAGCCCGGCTTCACCGCATCCTGGTCGACGTTGAAGGTGATGTCGGACGGCATGTTGAGGATGATCTGGTCGCCGCTGCGTGTGACGCTGACGCCGGTGCCCTGCAGCTGACGGCGAAGTTCGGCTTCGTTCTGGTCCATTGTCGCGCCAATCGCGCCGCCGGCAAGCGCGCCGATGCCCGCGCCGATCAGCGCATTGCGGCGGTCATTGCCGCCAGCGAGCAGACCGAGGCTGGCGCCTGCCAAAGCGCCGAGGCCGGCACCGGCAGCGGTGTTGGAGATCTTCTGGTCGCCAGTATACGGATCGGTAGTGGTGCAGGCACTCACGAGCACAGCCGTCGCCACGACGACGAGCACGGTCTTCTTCATATTGATGTCCCTCTCCAAATCGCGGCCATTGCAGCCGCGCCAAATCAGCCCTTCCGCACGCCTTGTAGCACGAATTGCGGCGAAAAACGGAACAGGAAAGCGGCGCTACCAGAGGTTCTTGCCGTCGATCACCACCACTTCCACCTTGCCCAGGTCGAAATCGTCGAACAGGCGCGAATTGACGCTGATTTTCGGGTTGTCGAAGTCCGGCTCACCGGTCGACCAATCAGGCGTTTCGGTGAAAGTTCCGCAGCCGCAGACGGCGCAGAAGCCGTGCTTGATGGTTTTGGAGCCCCATTGGTAGAAGGAGACGTTTTCGTGCGGGCTGGTGAGCTTGAATTGCGATGGGGCGTAGTAGGCCCAGAGCGACCCGCGCTTGGAGCAAAAGGAGCACGTGCATTGCGTCACGGTCTGCGGCGCTTCCGAAACCYCGAATGTCGTCGCCTTGCAGTGGCAGCTTCCCTTGATGGTCATGAAACGTCTCCTCTCTGTTGTCCGCCCCGCGCGTTCCCGGATGGAAACCGCTGCGCAGTTTTCCCGGAATTGCTCTGGTGGCAAGGCAACATAAAGAGGCGGTCCTGACAACTGTCTGTCACCAGGCTTGGCAACGCGATGCTGTCGGAGGGCGAGGAGACTGACGCGCTTTGAGCGCCTGCGCGGTCCGCGGCAACTGGCTAGAGCGGGATGCATTTGGATGGAATGGGGCATCCCGCTCCATCTCTTTGTTTTGACTGCATTTCCGCGACGCCTAGCGATTCCGCTTGGCGGCAAAATGCCCTAGTAAGATGGCGGCGGCACGAACAGGCAGATGGTCTTACCGGCATCGAGACCGGCCTGGTGCGCGCACCAGTGATATTCGCCGTCCGGCGAATTCTTGACACGCTTGTCGCTGTAGGCGACCACCTCGCCCGTGCCCTTTATCACGTAGCCTTCCGGCCGCTCGCCGATCGATGTCTGCGGTACCTCCTTGCAATCGTAGTTGGCGCAGCAGGCAAAGGGATAGCTCCAGCCTTGCGGGAGCGCCGCCGTGGGTTTCGCATCGTGCGCGGCGGCCGTCGCGGTCAACATCGCCACCCCGACGGTGGCCAACAGGGGAAACAGCAATCGCCCAGCCGATCGAGCGGCTTGGGCCGATCTTGATTTGGCTACAGACATCGAAGTGTTCCTTTCGAGCATCAAGCATTGTAGCTTGCCCGTCCCGGAACGTGTCCTTCCCTGTGGCCGGATCGTCAGTCGCAGATATGCCGCGTCCGGCCATATATGCTTCTATCCCGCAGCCCGGATGCTGGGCTGATTCCTTGGCCGGCGCAAGAAGTGGGAGCGCCCGTTGGATCGCACCGGGCTTCAGCGTCGGCCGCGGAAGGTGCGCCGACTTGGTTAACGAAGGTAAAACGACAACCCGGCGACCAGGGTGCCTAACAACGAAATTCTGGCAAGACAGGTTCCGACGGTCAGCCGGTGACATGTTCACGATATTGCGGCAGGTCGTCTGTAATTGTGAACCACTTCGCCTTGGAACCGACGAAGATGTGTGCGCTCGGCCGGATGCTTGGATCGTCCATCAAGGTCCCCAGGGCGACATGGACATAGGCGCCCTCCCGCACCAGCGAATAGAGCAACGAGCCGCAATACCCGCAATGGGCGTCGTGGCCGCCTATGTCGCCGTAAATCAGCAGCTTGTCGTCGCCGGCGATCAGCCGAAACTTGTCGCGCTCGATGCCGGCGAAGGGTTTGAAGGCMGACCCGGTGGTGCGACGACAGTTCGAGCAATGGCAATTTGCCGCGTAGGCGAACTCGTCCGCCACCTCGTAGCGGACATGYCCGCAGAAACACTTTCCCGTGAGCATTCGAGTCACCGGCCACCCTCCGCCTGCTGTGATGCTGAGTGTCTTCGATCCCAGATCAGGCCGCTGTTTGCGTACCGGCCTATCAAAGCGTCCTAATCGAGGTCCGCCACCACTTCGCCGGCGCCGCCCTCGATACGATGCGACAGCGAAGCCTCCATGAACTCGTCGAGATCGCCATCGAGTACGCTTGACGGGCTGGTGTTTTCGACGCCGGTGCGCAGATCCTTCACCAACTGATAGGGCTGCAAGACATAGGAGCGGATCTGGTGACCCCAGCCGATATCGCTCTTCGATGCCTCGGTGGCGTTTGCCACGGCCTCGCGCTTCTTCAGTTCTTCCTCGTAAAGCCGCGAACGCAGCATTTCCCATGCCTTGGCCCGGTTCTTGTGCTGCGAGCGTTCGGCCTGGCACGCAACCGCAATGCCGGTCGCGAGATGGGTGATGCGGACCGCCGAGTCGGTCGTATTGACGTGCTGGCCGCCCGAGCCTGACGAGCGGTAGGTGTCGATGCGCACGTCGGATTCGGACACGTTGATCTCGATCGTGTCGTCGATGACCGGATAGACCCAGACGCTGGCGAAGGAGGTGTGGCGGCGCGCATTGCTGTCATAGGGCGAGATGCGCACCAGGCGATGAACGCCGGATTCCGTCTTCAGCCAGCCATAGGCGTTGTGGCCCTTGATCAGCACCGTGGCCGACTTGATGCCGGCCTCTTCGCCTTCGTGGACTTCCAGCACCTCGACCTTGAAGCGGCGGCGCTCGGCCCAGCGCGTGTACATGCGCAAGAGCATCGAGGCCCAGTCCTGGCTCTCCGTGCCGCCGGCGCCGGCGTGGATTTCGAGATAAGTGTCGTTGGCGTCCGCCTCGCCCGAGAGCAGCGTCTCGACCTGGYGGGCTTTCGCTTCGCCCTGCATGGAACGCAGCGCCGCTTCGGCTTCAGCGACGACGCCCTCGTCGCCCTCTTCCTCGCCGAGCTCGATCAGGCCGATATTGTCCTCGAGCGCTTGCGTGAGACCTTTGACAGCCGCGATGCCTTCGTCGAGGCTCTGGCGTTCCCGCATCAGCTTCTGCGCTYCCACAGGGTCGTTCCAGAGGCTGGAATCCTCCGCGCGCGAGTTCAGGTATTCAAGCCGCTTGATGGCCTGATCCCAGTCAAAGATGCCTCCTCAGCAGGGTTATCGCCTGCCTGATCTCGTCGACAATGTTCTGCGTTTCCGCGCGCATGGCTCTTGGTTCTGTCCTGTTCTTCTCGTTCTTTTCGGAATCGGCGCGATACATAGGCACCGCACCGCCGCCTGTAAAGCGAAATGGGCCGGCTAGACCATGATCCCGAAGAGTGGACGCCGATTGTCGGAAAGATCATGGTCTTACAATAGGATAGTCGGCCCAAGCCGAATCTGGGAACGTCAGTAGAGGCCGCCGCCGCCGTCCTGGATGGCCTGGTTGGCCTGCGGCGACAGCGCGCCGCCCGCGCCGTTGGAGCCGTCCGCGCCCATGCCGATGACCCAATAACTGTCGGCCGGGCCGGTACCTGGCTTGAACGCCTCGACGATGGTGTTCGGATCGCCTTCAGCGGCGCGCATGCCGGTCTTGCGGTTGATGGCTATCAGCTTCATGCCTTCCGGAACCTGGAAGTCGACATTGGGTGTTCCGTCCAATGCCACGCGCATGAAATCCTTGAAGATCGGCGCGGCCAGACCGCCACCGGTGGCGCCCTTGCCGAGGCCGCGCGGCGTGTCGTAGCCCATATAGAGACCGACGACGAGGTTCGGCGTGAAGCCGATGAACCAGGCGTCCTTCTCGTCATTGGTCGTGCCGGTCTTGCCGGCGATGTGGCGGCCGAGCTCACCAACAGTGGCGCCCGTGCCGCGCTGGACCACGCCCTCCATCATCGAGGTGATCTGGTAGGCGGTCATCGGGTCGAGCACCTGCTCGGAATTGTCGACCAGTTCCGGCTCGGGCTGGTTGTGCCACTCCGTGGCGTTGCAGCCCTCGCAGCCGCGTTCGTCCTGCTTGAACACGGTCTTGCCGTAGCGATCCTGGATGCGGTCGATCAACGACGGTTTGATCGACTTGCCGCCATTGGCCATGATCGAATAGGCCGACACCATGCGCATGACCGTGGTCTCGCCGGAGCCCAGCGCCATCGGCAGGTATGGCGCAAGATGATCGTAGACGCCGAAGCGTTCGGCATATTCCACGACCAGCTTCATACCCATGTCGTTCGCAAGCCGCACCGTCATCAGATTGCGCGACTTCTCGATGCCCGAGCGCAAGGTGGCCGGGCCGGCCACCGTGCCGTCATAGTTCTTCGGCGTCCACGTCGTGTTGCCGCTCTGAATGTTGATCGGACCGTCCATGATCACGGAGGCGGGTGTGTAGCCGTTGTCGAGCGCCGCCGAATAGACGATCGGCTTGAACGAGGAGCCCGGCTGGCGCATCGCCTGCGTCGCGCGGTTGAACTCGGACTGCGCGTATGAGAAGCCGCCGACCATGGCCAGCACGCGGCCCGTATGCGGGTCCATTGYAACCAGGCCGCCCTCAACCTCGGGCACCTGACGCACGCTGTAGGCGTTGTCGGAGCCTTCGTTCTTCTGCACGAAGATGACGTCGCCCGGCTCCAGCACGTCGGCCGGAGATTTCGCCCTGACGGACTTGYCGTTGACGAAATGGCGCATGGCGAAGCCCATGTCCTCCTTGCTGACGGTTCCCTCGACGCGCTCCTTGACGAGGTCGCCCGAGACCTGCCGCTTTGGCTGGATGCCGATGGTCAGGCCGCTGGCCGAACTGTCGAGCACGACGGCGAGCGTCCACTCCGGTACGTCTTCCAGGCCCTTGACGTTGCCGAGCGGCACGCCCCAGTCGCCGGAAACATCGATGTGGGTCACCGGTCCGCGATAGCCGCGCAGCATGTCGTACTTCAACAAGCCATTCTGCATCGCCTTGCGGGCAATGAGCTGGATTTTCGGGTCGAGCGTGGTGCGCACCGACAATCCGCCCTCATAGAGGGCGTTCTCGCCATAGCGCGCGATAATCTGGCGACGCACTTCCTCGGTGAAATACTCGCCGGCGAACAGGTAGGAACCGTTGCGGCGCGGCGTCACGCCGAGCGGCTCGGCCTTGGCCTTCTCGCCCTCGTCATGGCTGACGTAACCGTTCGCGACCATCTGGTCGATAACCCAGTTGCGGCGCTCAAGCGCGCGGTCGGCATGCTTGAAGGGATGGTAATTGTTCGGACCCTTGGGCAACGAAGCCAGATACGCGGCCTCCGCGACGCTCAGCTCGTTGACCGACTTGTCGAAATAGGTCAGCGCCGCACCGGCGACGCCATAGGCACCGAAACCGAAAARGATCTCGTTGAGATAGAGCTCGAGGATGCGGTCCTTCGAATAGGCCTGCTCGATGCGGAAGGCCAGGATCATCTCCTTGATCTTGCGCTCGTAGGTCTGGTCCGCGGTGAGGAGGAAGTTCTTCGCCACCTGCTGCGTGATCGTCGAGGCGCCGACCTGGCGCCTGCCGGAACCGAGATTCTGCAGGTTAACGATAATGGCGCGGCCGAGGCCGGTGATGTCGATGCCCGGGTGGTTGTAGAAGTTCTTGTCCTCGGCCGACATGAAGGCGGCCTTGACGCGATCGGGGATCGCCTGGATCGGCAGATAAAGGCGGCGCTCGCGCGCATACTCGGCCATCAGCGAACCGTCCGAAGCATGGATGCGCGTCGTCACCGGGGGCTCGTACTTGGCCAGGACTTCGTAGTCGGGCAGGTCCTTCGTCAGATGGCTGATGTAGATGGCCAGCCCGGCAGCGACCAGCAACGCCAGCGTCGTGCCGATGCCGAAGAAATAGCCGATGAGACGAATCATGCCCGCTCCAGTCCGAGGTTCGGGATTTTCCTAAACGAAGCCGACAGGCGCGCAAGCTTCACGGGCGGTCCCAATCCGCAATGGAAAACCCATGTCGCGGCCATGTGGACAAAATACGGCAGCGCGAAATTTCAGGACTCGATCGGTGAAATAATAACGCCCCGTGTTGTCGTTGCGCAACGCCGCTTGTGGTTGCAGGACCGCCTTTGGTTGTGGGGCGGACATTCGCCCGTCAGCCGCCGGGCGCGGATCCGGCTTTCGCCGCGGCGAACAGGGCGACGGCGTTGGTTATGCTTTGCGCCGCCTTGCCCCGCCAGTCGGCGCTGAGGAGCTGCGCCTCGTCCTTGCTGTTGGAAAGATAGCCGAGCTCGACCAGGACAGAGGGAACGTCGGGCGCCTTCAGCACCTTGAAGCCCGCCGAGCGCTGCGGATTGTTGATCAGGCCGACGCTGGTCGACAGCTGGCCGACCAGCGTGTGGGCAAAGCTCATCGAAAAGCCGTGAGTCTCGCGCCGGATCAGGTCGATCAGGATGTCGGTGACCTCCTTGTTGTCGTCCTCGATCTTCATGCCGGCGAATTGGTCGGACAGGTTTTCGCGATCGGCGAGCGCCTGGGCCTCGGGGTCGGAGGCCTTGTCCGAGAGCGTATAGACGGTGGCGCCTCGGAGGCCCTTGACGGCGATCGTATCGGCATGGATGGAGATCAAAAGATCGGCTGCGTGCTGGCGGGCGATGCGCACGCGCTCGTCGAGCGCCAAGTATACATCGCTGTCGCGCGTCATATACACATCGTATGTGCCGACCGCGGTCAGCTTGTCGCGCAATTCGGTGGCGAAGGCGAGCGTGACGTTCTTCTCGATCGTGCCGCCGGCGCTCTCCGCGCCGCCGTCGACGCCGCCATGGCCGGGATCGATGACCACGGTGAAGCGGTGGCCGGGCGCCGAGACGGGCCCGGTGCCGACCCGGCCGCCCTTGTCAGTGGAAACGGTCGAGCCGGTGGTCAGCGACTGGTTGGCAAGCGCCTCGTCGAATTCCCGGTCCGACGCCGCCGACATGTCGATGGCGATGCGATAGCCGCTGCCGTCGTCATTCTTGAGCACGTCGAGCTTGTCGACGGCGAACGGCCCCTTGCCGGTGAGGATCAGCCGAGAGCCCTGGCCCTGGTCGCCATAGCGAACGTCACGCACCAGCCCGCGCGGCTTCACCTCCTTGGCGTTTAGGGCGAATCGGGTGCGCGGCAGGTCGATCACCAGGCGATTGGGACCGCGCAGCAGGAACCATTTCACATCCGGTTCGCGGTCGAAGGTCATGACGACGCGCATCTTGGTGGCGTCGCCCGCCATCTTGTAACCGGTTGCGCCAAGCAGCCCATCCGCACGTGATGCGGCTGTAAGGCCAAGCAGGATCATCAGCAGGGAGAAAGTCCTTGCGATGAGCAAGAATCGGCCGGCGGCGCCACGCCCCTTGTCTGCGGTGCCAGCCAGTCCCATCTCTTACCAGTCGCTCCCGGTTTGGCGCCTTGCGCCGGGTCTTTCGTAGAAGGGCCTGTCTGGCAGCCAACTCGATTAACGATTGGTATCCAGAGAAGGTTAACCAAGCCTTTTCATGCAATGGGTGGAGCGCGACCTTCCCCCACGGAAGCGCTTTTTGCCGGCATCCGAAATCGGGGTTGCCTTCAACCCCGCCAAATCATAAAAGCGACATTGGATCACTGCAATCCTGGAACCGCTTGCCTCTGCAGTTTCCCGCCAGAGGTAAGAATTGAAGGCGCTTCCGGGTTTCAGGTGATCGCGACGATTTTCGCAGGCATGCTCCCGTGGCGGGGGAATCGCTTGCGCGATGGAAAACGGCCGGGATGTCCCGCGCCGGCTCTATGTGAGCAAACAAGCTGGTCCGGCTCAGCCCGGGCTTTGGTTCAAAAGGTTCTGCTGGGTGCCGATGGCTTCAAGCGCAATCATGGAAAGGTCCGCATCGAACCGCGCCATTGTGGCAGCGGGCGGCACCGCCATCGCGTTGAAGCAGCGGCCGGCGGACAATCAATTATCCGGCATGCACACAAATCCTGGCACGCAGCGGCGGGCTCTGCCCCGCCAGCTGCGGCTGATGGCTGCCGGGAGGAAACGAAATAATGCCCAACAAGATGCTGATAGACGCCTCCCACCCGGAGGAAACACGCGTTGTTGTCGTTCGCGGTAACCGCATCGAAGAATTCGACTTTGAATCCCAGGACAAGAAACAGCTCAAAGGAAACATCTATCTCGCCCGCGTAACCCGCGTCGAACCTTCACTTCAGGCAGCCTTTGTCGAATATGGCGGCAACCGTCACGGTTTTCTCGCCTTCAGTGAAATTCACCCCGACTACTACCAGATCCCGGTTGCCGACCGTCAGGCTTTGCTGCGCGCTGAAGCGCAGGAGGCCGAGGACGATGACGACGAGGAGGCCGAGGCCGGCGAGGAGCAGCAGGCGCGCGATCGCGGCAGCCGGCGCAGCCGCCGGCGCGGCGGCAAGAATCGCGACCGCGGCGAGCAGAAGCAAGCTGCCGTCTCCGAGGGATACGGCGAAAGCGCCGGGGAAACGCCTGCGGCGGCTGATACCGAATCCGATGCCGTCGCACATGCTGACGAAGTAGCCGCCGATGCTGAAGAAGTCGCCGCCGGTGCTCTGACCGAGAGCGCCGAAGAAGCTTCCGAGACAGTCGAGGCGGGAGCCGAGGGTACTAGCGAGCAGACGAACGAGTCGGTCGAAGCCGGCGGCGATGTCGAACACGATGTGGCCGTGACCGAGGATGATCAGCCCGACGAGGGCGGCCCCACCTCGATTGCCGCCAGCATCGAGGCGGATGTTATTTCCGAAGCGTTGCCGCAAGCGGAGACGACCAGCGAATCCGCCCCCAGCGACAATGATCGCGGCATGCTCGAAGAGGTGCAGTCCGCGCATTCGGACGAGCACGAGATCGAATCGGTCGGCGCCGAGGACGCGCTCGAGGAAGTCCGCAACCGCCGCAAGCCGGTGCGCCGCCAATACAAGATCCAGGAGGTGATCAAGCGTCGCCAGATCCTGCTGGTCCAGGTGGTCAAGGAAGAGCGCGGCAACAAGGGCGCGGCCCTTACCACCTACCTTTCGCTCGCCGGCCGCTATTCGGTGCTGATGCCCAACACCGCGCGCGGCGGCGGCATCTCGCGCAAGATCACCAATGCGCAGGACCGCAAGCGCCTGAAGGAGGTCGTGGCCGACCTCGACGTGCCGCAGGGCATGGGCGTCATCCTGCGCACCGCCGGCGAAAGCCGCACCAAAGCGGAGATCAAGCGCGACTACGAATATCTGATGCGGCTTTGGGAAAACGTCCGCAATCTGACACTGCAGTCCACGGCCCCTGCCCTGGTCTACGAGGAAGGCAGCCTGATCAAGCGCTCGGTGCGCGACCTCTACAACAAGGACATCGACGAGATCCTGGTCTCCGGCGAGGACGGCTATCGCGAGGCCAAGGACTTCATGCGCATGCTGATGCCGAGCCACGCCAAGGTGGTGCAGCCTTACCGCGACACGACCCCGATCTTCGTGCGCAACGGCATCGAGGCGCAGCTCGACCGCATGCTGCAGCCGCAGGTGACGCTTAAGAGCGGCGGCTACATCATCATCAACCAGACCGAGGCGCTGGTCTCCATCGACGTCAACTCCGGCCGCTCCACCAAGGAGCATTCGATCGAGGATACCGCGCTCCACACCAATCTGGAGGCCGCCGAGGAAGTCGCGCGGCAGCTCAGGCTGCGCGACCTTGCCGGCCTGATCGTCATCGACTTCATCGACATGGAGGAGAACCGCAACAACCGCGCGGTCGAGAAGCGCCTGAAGGATCACCTCAAGAACGATCGCGCCCGCATCCAGGTGGGCCGCATCTCGCATTTCGGCCTGATGGAGATGTCGCGCCAGCGCATCCGCGCCAGCGTGCTGGAATCGACGATGAAACCCTGCCCGCATTGCGGCGGCACCGGCCATGTGCGCTCCGATTCGTCGGTGGCGCTGATGGTGGTGCGAGCGATCGAGGAATTCCTGCTCAAGGATTCGCGCAGCCACATCATCGTGCGCACACCGGCGGCGACCGCGCTCTATGTGCTCAACCACAAACGCGCCAATCTGGTCGAGCTCGAGGCCCGTTTCGGCCTGACGATCACTCTCGAGGCCGACGAGACGCTCGGCGCGCAGCACTACGCGATCTTCCGCGGCGCCGTGGCGGAGAAGCCGGAAGGCTTCGTCGAGGCGCGCGGCCTGCCGACCTATGTCGAGCCGGAGCCGGAGGACGAGATCGTCGTCGAGGAGGAAGACGAGGTGTCGGTCCAGGCCGAACAGCCGCATCATCCGCAGCAGGGACAGCAGCATCAGCAGCGGTCCGAAGACGGCGGCGAAGGCGGCCGCAAGCGCCGCAAGCGCCGGCGGCGGCGCGGCGGCAAGGATCGCGACCGCGAGCATCAAGCCCATGCCGAGGCCGTCTCGGCCCCGGCGCAGGCGGATGCCGCCGCACAGGCAGGCGAAGCAACGGCCGAGGCGAAGGCCGATGCGCCGGCCGACGCGGAAACGACCGAAGGAGCGCCCGAAGAAGGTCACGGCAAGAAGCGTCGCCGCGGCAAGCGTGGCGGCAAGCGCAATCGCCGCGAGGGCGAAGCTTCGGCTGAGGCAGCTGCCGACGAGGCCGGTGGTGTGGAAGGCGACGCGGCGCAAACCGATGATGCCGGCAACGAGGCTGTGACGGCATCGCTGACAGACGAACAGGCTGCTCCGGCGCCCGCCAATGACGATGCTCCGGACACGGAGAAGCCGAAGAAGCCGCGCCGTGCATCGCGATCGAAGAAGGCCGTGGAAGAAACGGTCGCCGAGACCGCGTCCGAGCCGGTCGCGGAGCCCTCCGCTGAGCCTTCGGCCGCCGAACCGGAGCCGGCTGGCGCGGACTCTGCGCCGGCCGATGCCGAAGCGCGCGTCAATGCGCATCCGACGCGGCGCAAGCCGCAGTCGAGCGACGCGCCGGTCGTTCCCGTCGTTTCGTCGAACGTTACCGACGAGGCCAAGGCCGAAGACAAGCCGAAGCGCGCCGGCTGGTGGCAGAGGAAAGGCTTTTTCTAAGCCTTTCAACTTGTTAGGCTGATCTGTTGCCAAATCCCGCGCCGTCCGGCGCGGGATTTTCTTTTTCAGGTTCTCCGAGAGTCGAAACCAGGCGCTCAAGGCGCAAAGATCGACCAGTTCATCATCCTGGCGAGCTTCTCCAGTGCGATCGAGCCGAGCCTGGAGTTGCCGTTTTCGTTGAGGCCGGGCGACCAGACGGCGAGCGAGGCCACGCCCGGCACGATCCCCAATATGCCGCCGCCGACGCCGCTTTTTCCCGGGATGCCGACGCGGAAGGCAAAGTCGCCGGAGCCGTCATAGTGGCCGCAGGTCAGCATCAATGCGCCGATGCGGCGCGCCCGCTCCGTCGACACGACCGAATGCCCGGTTGCCGGATTCCTGCCGCCATTGGCGAGGAAGCGGCCGGCCAGGGCGAGCTGCCGACAGCTCATGGCGATGGCGCAATGGTGGAAGTAGACGCCCAGCGCCAGCTCCGGCTCGTGATGGAGATTGCCGAAGGATTTCATGTAATTGGCCAAGGCGAAGTTGCGGTAGCCGGTGGCGCGCTCGGATGCCGCGACCGCGCGGTCTATGATGATCGTGTCGTCGTCGGCGAGGAATTGAACGAAGCGCAGGATCTCGCCGATCGCTTCGCGCGGCTGATGGCCGGCCAGCAGGATGTCGGAAACGACGATGGCGCCGGCGTTGATGAACGGATTGCGCGGAATGCCGTTCTCATGCTCCAGCTGGACGATCGAGTTGAACGGATTGCCGGACGGTTCGCGGCCGACACGCTGCCACAGCGCGTCGCCGACCTTGCCAAGCGCCTGCGTCAAGGTGAACACTTTGGAGACGCTCTGGATCGAAAAGGGCTGATCGGCGTCGCCGGCAAGGATCACGCGACCGTCATTGGTGGCGGCGGCGATACCGAATTTCTTCGGGTCGACCTTGCCGAGCTGCGGGATGTAGGTGGCGACATGGCCGCGATCAGTGCGCTCCGCCATTTCGGCGGCCACCTCGGCCAGCGCTTGTTCCAGTTCCGGCATGGCGTCTATTTCAGCCAGCGTTCGATGCGCGCCAGCGCCTCGACCATGTCGTCGTGGCTGCCGGCATAGGAAAAGCGCATGGCGCGATGGCCCTGAAGCGGATCGAAGTCGCGGCCGGGCGTGGCCGCCACATGCGCCTCAGCTAGCATCTTGCGCGCAAAGGCCATGCTGTCATTGGTGTGCCTTGTGACGTCACAGAAGGCGTAGAAGGCGCCGTCCATGGGCGCCGCCAACGCGAAGCCGAGCTCCGGCAGGCGCTTCATCAAGAGGTCGCGGTTCCAGGCATAGCGCGCCTTCACCTTCTCGAGCTCCTCGGTTGCCTTGAACGCTTCGATCGCGGCGACCTGCGACAGTTCCGGCGGCGAGATATAGAGGCTTTGGGCGATGCGCTCGACCGGCCGCACCAGCTCTTCCGGCAACACCATCCAGCCAATGCGCCAGCCGGTCATGCAGTAGTATTTCGAGAAGGAGTTGATCACCGTCACGCCGGCGCCATAGGACAACGCGCTGACGTCCGGCGCTGCGTAGGCAAGCCGGTGGTAGATTTCGTCGGAAATCACCGCGATGCCGAGCTCCTCTGCCGTCTTCACCAACGCGGACAGTTCCTCGGCCGGAATGACCGCGCCGGTCGGATTGGCGGGGCTGGCAAACAGCACACCCTTGAGCGGCTTGTCGCGGTGCGCGGCCTTCAAGTGGTCGGCATGGAGATACGCGTCCGATCCAAGCTCGATCTCGACGATCTCGATGCCGAGCGCGGCCATGATGTTGCGATAGGCCGGATAGCCGGGCGCGGCGATGGCGACGCGGTCGCCCGCATCGAACATCGCTAGGAAAGCAAGGTTGAAGGCGGCGGACGAGCCGGTGGTGACGGCAATCCGGCCCGGCGCGACATCGATCCCGTAATGCTCGCCATAATGCGCGGCGATCGCCTTGCGCAGCTCAGCCAGGCCCAACGCGTCGGTGTAGCCGATGCGACCGTGCTTAAGCGCCACGGCGGCGRCTTCGCGGACGCCGACCGGCGCCGGGTCCGAGGGCTGGCCGACCGCCATCGACACCACGGGAACGCCGGCGGCCTTCAGCCGGTTGGCTTCGGCCAAGATGTCCATGGCGTGGAACGGCTCTACCTCGCCGCGGCGTGAAAGCGAAACGACCATCTGACCTCTCGTCCAGCCTGCCCTTGTTGTTGGAGCAATTCAGTGCGGGAAGCGCTGCTCAGCTTTCCGCAATTGCCGTAGTTCGTCGGCTTGGCCGCACAAATGCCCGATTGATGTGGGGATCACAAGCGCGCAGGAAGTTATCGGCGCCGACTTTTCATCCTTCGCCCGCTCGTTTACCAGTGGACCAATCATGTTTAGCCGACCCGACCTATGATCGATATATCGACCGCAATAGGGCGAACCGCACGCGGCTTCGCAACTCTCCTGCTGGCCGCCGCAGTCGCTGTCACAAGCTCGGTAAGCGCCTTTGCGCAGAATGTGCCGGTGGTGCGCGACGCCGAGATCGAAGCGCTGGTGCGCGACTATGCCCGGCCGATCTTCAAGGCAGCGGGCCTTGCCAATGACGGCATTGACATCGTTCTCGTCAACGATTCCAGCTTCAACGCCTTCGTCACCGGCCGCCGCCTGTTCATCAACACCGGCGCGTTGGTGACGGCCGAAACGCCGAACGAGATCATCGGCGTCATCGCCCACGAAGCCGGCCATATTGCCGGCGGCCACCAGCAGAAGCTGCGCGACCAGCTCGACCGCGCCAAGACCATGGCCATCATCGCGACGCTGCTCGGCGCCGGCGCGATGGTCGCTGGCGCCACCACCAACAGCCGCGGACTTGCCGGCGCCGGCATCGGCGTCGCCGCCGGCGGCGGCGAGATGGCGCAGCGCAGCATCCTTGCCTATCAACGCGGCGAGGAAATCACCGCAGACCGCTCGGCCATCACCTATCTCAATGCCACAGGCCAGTCCGGCATGGGCATGCTGAAGACCTTCGGCCGCTTCCAGAGCGCGCTTTCGCTGTCGGGCACCCAGCTCGATCCCTACCGGATCAGCCACCCGATGCCGCAGGAGCGCATCGCCAATCTCGAAGTCCTGGTCAAGCAAAGTCCCTATGTCGACAAGGTTGACCCGCCGGCGCTGCAGCAGCGGCATGACATGATGCGCATCAAGATCGCCGCCTATACGCAGGGCCAGGCGGCCGTGGCGCGGCTGATGCGCAAGAACCCGACCAGCCTCGCCTCGCGCTACGGGGACGCGCAGGTAACCTATCTCAACGGCAATCCGGCCGCCGCACTCGCCAAGACGGCAGCGCTGATCAAGGAACAGCCGAAGAACCCCTATTTCCAGGAACTGCGCGGCGACATCCTGATGAAGGTCAACAAGCCCAAGGATGCTGCGGATGCGTACGCCAAGGCTGTCAGCCTCGACCCGGCGCGGTCCGGCTTGCTGCTGGTCTCGCTCGGCCAGGCGCTTATGGCGGTCGGCACACCGGATTCGCTGAAGAAGGCGGTGATCCAGYTCAACAACGGGATCGGACGCGACAAGGAAAATGCGGACGCCTATCGTTATCTGGCGCAAGCCTATGGCGAATTGGGTGAGATCCCGTCCGCCGACCTCGCGACCGCCGAAGGCCATTTCTATTCGGCGGACTACAAGAACGCGAAAATTTTCGCCATGCGCGCTCAACAGAAGTTGAAACGTGGCGAGCCCGGCTGGCTTCGCGCGCAGGATATCATAAATTACACGCCATCGAATAAACTCAAATGAACCTCCCGGCCGTGCGCGGCGACTGGGCCGGGACAGGCAGAAGGAACTGATCATGAACAAGGCAATCCTGCTCGGCAGCGCCGGCGTGGCGGTAGCGCTCGGCATGCTGGCATTCGGCTTCGTGGCGGGAAGCCCGCAAACCGCGAAGGCCGATACGACACAGGCCATCCCAATGGCTTCCGCGGACAGCAGCAAGATCGACCGCAAGGAGGTCGAAGGCATAATCCGCGACTATCTGTTGAAAAACCCGGAGGTGCTGCTCGAGGTTCAGGACGCGCTGGAGGCCAAGCAGAAGGAAGAACAGCGGCTCGCGGCGCTCGGCGTCATCAAGAATGCGAAGGATGAGATTTTCAACTCCACCTTCGACGGCGTCGTCGGCAACCCGAAAGGCAAGGTCACCATCGTCGAGTTCTACGACTACAATTGCGGCTTCTGCAAACGCGCCATCGAAGACATGAAGGCGCTGACCAAGGCAGACCCGGATCTGCGCTTCGTGCTGAAGGAATTCCCGATCCTCAGCCCGGATTCGCAAAAGGCCAGCGTTGTCTCGATGGCCTTCCACCTGATGATGCCGGAGAAATACGGCGCCTTCCACACCGCGCTGCTCGGCGGCCAGGGCCGCGCCACCGAAGCCGCGGCCATCAAGGTTGCGCTTTCGCTCGGCGCCGATGAGGCGAAGCTGCGCGAGAAGATGAAGGATCCGAGCATCAACGAAGCGCTCTCGCGGACCTACGACCTCGCCACCAAGCTGTCGATCACCGGCACGCCGTCCTATGTGGTCGGCAACGAAGTGATCTTCGGCGCGCTCGGACAGCAGGTCCTGGCGGAGAAGATCGAGCAGGCCAAGAGCGCGCTTTAAGGCAATTCCAGGTAAGGTGTGAGCCGGTTTTCCGCCCGGAATCGCGTCAACAAGAGATAGAGCGGTCTGTCGTTTCCCTGCCACGATGAACCGCTCTGAGTGATCGCCAGCCGCGACAAGAGGCGCATTCCCGCCTGTTGTGGACAGCGAAAGAACGCACTTGCGCTCTTTTCGCGGGCGGCTATGCCCATTATAAGGTCCGGCGCGCCGGCTTGGGGCCGGCGTTAGACAAGGTCGGCATTTTGAAAACGGTTTTCGTCCTCAACGGTCCCAACCTCAATGCACTCGGCAAGCGCGAGCCAGGGGTCTATGGCGGCAAGACGCTTGCCGCGATCGCCGAGGATTGCAAGGCCGCCGGCGCGGCGCTCGGGCTGCAGATCGATTTTCGCCAGTCCAATCACGAGGGCGATCTCGTCGATTGGATCCACGAGGCCGGCGACAAGGCGTCCGGCATCGTCATCAATCCCGGCGCCTACAGCCACACCTCCATTGCCATCCACGACGCCATCCGCGCCATCGCGCCGCTGCCCGTCGCTGAAGTCCATCTTTCCAACATCCACGCGCGGGAACCCTTCCGCCACGTCTCCATGGTCGCGCCGGTCGCTGTCGGCATGATCTGCGGGTTCGGGCCGCTGGGCTACACGCTCGCGCTGCAAGCGCTGGCAGCACGCCTGTGACCGGCCCACAAACAGAAGGCTCGAATATGTCGATAAAGAAGAACGGTGTTGACCAGCAGCTGATCCGCGATCTGGCGGGTATACTGAACGACACCAACCTGACCGAGATCGAGGTCGAGCTTGGCGACCTGAAGGTCCGCGTGTCGCGCCAGGCGCAGGCCGTCCACGCGGTCGCCGCCCAGCTTCCGGCCCCTGCCCCGATTGCGGCTCCCGCGCCGGCCCAGGCGGCAGCGGCGGCGGCGCCCACGGCTGATCCATCCAAGAACGCCGTGCCGTCGCCGATGGTCGGCACAGCCTATCTCGCCCCCTCGCCCGACTCAAAGCCCTTCGTCGAGATCGGCCAGAAGGTAAAGGAAGGCCAGACGCTGCTCATCATCGAAGCGATGAAGACGATGAACCAGATCCCCTCGCCGCGCGCCGGCACGGTGACCGCGGTCTTGGTCGAGGATGCACAGCCGGTCGAATACGGCATGCCGCTCGTGGTCATCGAGTAGAGCCGGGAACAGCCAGGAATGTTCCAGAAGATACTCATCGCCAATCGCGGCGAAATCGCCCTCCGGGTGCTGCGCGCCTGCAAGGAGCTCGGCATCCAGACGGTGGTTGTCCATTCGACGGCCGATGCCGACGCGATGCATGTGCGCCTCGCCGACGAGAGCGTCTGCATCGGCCCGCCGCCGTCGCGCGAAAGCTATCTCAACATCCATCAGATCGTCGCGGCCTGCGAGATCACGGGTGCCGACGCGGTGCATCCGGGCTACGGCTTCCTGTCGGAGAACGCGAAGTTCGCCGACATTCTGGCGGCCCACAACATCACCTTCATCGGCCCGTCGGGCGACCATATCCGCATCATGGGCGACAAGATCGAGGCCAAGCGCACGGCAAAGCGCCTCGGCATCCCGGTGGTGCCAGGTTCGGACGGCGCGATCAGCGACGAGAAGGAAGCAAAACGCGTCGCCGCCGCGATCGGCTATCCGGTGATCATCAAGGCTTCGGCCGGCGGCGGCGGCCGCGGCATGAAGGTGGCGCGCACGGAAGCCGACCTCGAGGTGGCGCTGCAGACGGCAAAGTCGGAAGCCGGCGCCGCCTTCGGCGACGATGCCGTCTACATCGAGAAATATCTCGAAAAGCCACGCCATATCGAATTGCAGGTGTTCGGCGACGGTGCCGGCCATGGTGTGCATTTCGGCGAGCGCGACTGCTCGCTGCAGCGCCGCCACCAGAAAGTGTGGGAGGAAGCCAACTCTCCGGCCCTCAACACCGAGGAGCGCTCGCGCATCGGCGGCATCTGCGCCAAGGCGATCGCCGATCTTGGCTATAGTGGCGCCGGCACCATCGAATTCCTCTACGAGAATGGCGAGTTCTATTTCATCGAGATGAACACCCGCCTGCAGGTCGAGCATCCGGTGACCGAGGCGATCACCGGCATCGATCTCGTGCATGAGCAGATCCGCGTCGCCTCGGGCGGCGGGCTGTCGGTCAGGCAGGAAGACATCAAGTTCAACGGCCACGCCATCGAGTGYCGCATCAACGCCGAGGACGCGCGCACATTCACACCGTCGCCCGGCACGATCACGCATTTCCACACGCCCGGCGGCCTGGGCGTGCGCGTCGACTCCGGCGTCTATTCGGGCTACAGGATCCCGCCTTATTACGACAGCCTGATCGGCAAGCTGATCGTGCACGGTCGCAACCGCGTCGAATGCATGATGCGGCTGCGCCGCGCGCTGGACGAATTCGTCGTCGACGGAATCAAGACGACATTGCCGCTGTTCCGCGACCTGGTCGGCAATGCCGACATCGCCAACGGCGACTACGACATCCACTGGCTCGAAAAATATTTGGCCAAGGTGGATTAGGGTCTTGCGGTATAATACCGCAATGACTCGACCCTACGCGCCCGGCTATCGCATCCCAACCGACCTGCTCCTGAAGGCTTATGCCTCGGGCGTCTTCCCGATGGCCGAGAGCGCGAACGATCCGGAAGTGTTCTGGGTGCGGCCGGAAACGCGCGGCATCATCCCCCTCGACGGCTTCCACACGCCACGCAGCCTGAAGAAGACGATCCGCAAGCATCCCTTCGACATCCGCTACGATTTCGACTTCGAGGCGACGATCGACGGCTGTGCCGAAAAGCGCGACGAGCGCCGCTCGACCTGGATCAACGCGCCGATCCGCGAAGCCTATGTCGAGCTCTACCGGCTGGGCCACTGCCATTCCGTCGAGGCGTGGCGCAGGGGCCGGCTGGTCGGCGGCCTCTACGGCGTCTCACTCGGTCGCGTATTCTTCGGGGAAAGCATGTTCGCCAGGGAAACCGACGCCTCGAAGACCTGCCTCTATTATCTCGTCGAGCGGCTGAATGAGCGCCGGTTCGCGCYCCTCGACACACAGTTCACGACCGAGCACCTCAAACGCTTCGGCGCCATCGACGTGCCGCGCAGCCGCTATGAGAAGATGCTGGCCGAGGCCTTGAAGGGCGAGGCGATCTTTTATCCCTGAGGCCGTAGCCGACGGCTGATGTCTCCACCGGCATATGGGAGCGCGGGAGCGCGACCGCAGGCCCGCGTTCCGCGATCAGTTCGTGTCCGTGCTGTCGTCCTCGGAGGGCGCGGCCACTGCGTCGCCGGTCGAGTCTGGCGCCGAATCGGCGGGTTGCTCCTGGGCGGGCGCCTTGGGCTTGGCGGCATTCACCTTCGGCTTGGCCGTATCGGCCTTGGCTGCGGTCGGCGGCGGCACGTCCGACTTCTGCTTGCAGCCCTTCAGCCAGACGTCATAGACGGCATGCTCGACGGCATTGAGGCCGGGGCTTTCGGCGAACATCCAGCCGGTGAAGATGCGGCGGATCTTGCGGTCGAGCGTGATCTCGTCGACCTCGACGAAGGAATCGGTCTTCGGCTGTTCCGTCTCGGGTCGCGAGTAACAGACGCGCGGCGTCACCTGCAGGGCGCCGAACTGCACCGTCTCGTCGATATAGACGTCGAAGGTGATGATGCGGCCGGTGATCTTGTCGATGCCGGCGAATTCGGCGACAGGGTTGGTGATGCGGTCGGAGACGGACGACGCTGCCGGCGCCTGCTGGGCGGCAAACACTGCCGTCGAGGCGCCCAGAACGAAAGCTGCCGCGAACAATCCCGTCGACATTCGGGCGAAGTGGCTCATGCAAGGATACCGGTGGTTGCGCCCGGGTGATTCTCTCGATCGCCCAAGGCTAGTCATGGCTGCGATATCAGCAAGCAGCTAAACGCCAATTGTGGYGACAAAGGACCGAAGCGCGCGTTTACGAACCGGGCGTCCAGGCGTCGTAGTCGCCTGTGACCTGCGGGCGGTGCTGGTTGGTCAGGATGGAACCCTGCGGGCGATAGGCGCCGGGCGTCCCGGTCAGGTTCGGCCGGTGCGGCTTCTGCCACTCGCGAGCCTTGTAGGTCTCGCCCGAAGGAGGCGTGTCGACGCGGTGATGAATCCAGCCATGCCAGCCCGGCGGGATCTTCGAGGCTTCGGAATAGTCGCGATAGATGACCCAGCGGCGGGTGCGGCCTTCGGAGTCGATGCCGCCTTCATAATAGACGTTRCCGGCCTCGTCCTCGCCCACCTTCTTGCCGAAACGCCAGGTGTGGAAACGCGTGCCCAGCGTCTGGCTGTTCCACCAGGTGAAAAACTGCAGCAGGAAAGTCTTCATCCAGATCCTCGTGGCGGCAGCGGCCGCGCTGTTTCCTGCTTATGGCGTCAGGTCGTCGCGAAGGCAAGGGCTTTGCCACCCCCGGCGACGCAAATGCTTGTTGCGCTAAATCGATACAGGGCGCAGGAGGAACGGCAACCCTGCTTGCCAAGCGCCGCCTGTGTTCCTAAAGCTCGCACGCCCGCAAGGCGAGCGCTTGGCCCGCGCCGGTTGAGGGAGGTGAGGATTGGCCCCAGAACGGTCCACCGGCAATCGCATCGGCGCCGAAGACATTCGCCGCCGCAAGGCAGGTGTGCCGATCGTCTGCCTCACCGCCTATACCTACCCGATAGCCCGCATGCTCGATCCGCATGTCGATCTGCTTTTGGTCGGCGACAGCGTCGCCATGGTGCTGCACGGCCATGCCACGACGCTCGGCGCCTCGCTGGAGATGATGATAGCACACGGGCAAGCGGTAATGCGCGGCTCGACAAAGGCTTGCGTCGTCGTCGACATGCCGGCGGGCAGCTACGAGGCCTCGGCGGCAGTGGCCGTTGTCTCGGCCAGGCGCATCGTCGGCGAGACTGGCTGCCAGGCGGTGAAGCTCGAGGGCGGCGTCGATATGGCCGCGCAGATCGCGGCAATCGTCGCTGAAGGCATCCCGGTCATGGGTCATATCGGCCTGCAGCCGCAGTCGGTGGAAAAGGACGGCGGCTACAAGATAAAGGGCCGGACGAGGGAGAACATCGCCGCCCTCTTTCGTGACGCCGAAGCGGTCGAAAAGGCCGGCGCCTTCTCGGTCGTCATCGAGGGCACAGTAGAGGCCGTGGCTTCGGACCTCACCCGTCATATTGGAATCCCGACCATCGGCATCGGCGCCAGCGGCGACTGCGACGGCCAGATCCTGGTCATCGACGACATGATCGGCATGACGGTCGACCGCGTGCCGAAATTCGTCAAGGAGTACGCAAATTTGCGCGATACCATTTCGGATGCGGCGGCACGCTACGCCGCCGAGGTGCGCAGCCGCACATTTCCAGGATCGGACCACGTCTTCTCGGCAGCATCAAGCAAGGACGAGGTATGAGCGGGCTAATTGTCGTCGACACAATCGCGGCGTTGCGCGCGCAAATCCGGGACTGGCGCCAGGACGGCCTGCGGATCGCCATGGTGCCGACCATGGGCGCCCTGCATGACGGGCACATCTCGCTGGTCAGGATCGCGCTCGAACAGGCCGAGCGTTGCGTCGTCTCCATCTTCGTCAATCCGACGCAGTTCGCGCCGACCGAGGACTTGGACAAATATCCACGCCAGTTGGCCCGCGATATCGAACGGCTGCAGGAGGCAGGCGCACACCTCGCCTTTACGCCGGGCGTGGCGGAAATGTATCCGGACGGCTTTGCCACCAAAATTTCGGTTGGCGGCCCTGCTGCCGGCCTTGAAACGGATTTCCGGCCGACCTTCTTCGACGGCGTCGCCACGGTGGTGGCCAAGCTTTTCCTGCAGGCTGCGCCCAATTGCGCCGTGTTCGGCGAGAAGGACTATCAGCAGCTTTGCGTCGTCAGGCAACTTTGCCGCGATCTCAATCTGCCGGTCGAGATCATCGGCGCGCCCACGGTGCGCGACTCCCACGGCCTCGCCATGTCGTCGCGCAACGCCTATCTCGGCGAGGCCGAACTCGAGGTCGCGCGCAAGCTGAACTCGGTTCTGCGTCGGACAGCGGCGGAACTCGCGGCCGGAGCCAATGAGACCAGCGCCACCGGCGACGCCGCGGAAGCGCTGATCCGGGCCGGCTTTCGAAAGGTCGACTATGTCGCCGCGCGGGAAGCAGGGACACTCGCCCCCTGGCGGCGGGACCGCGACGGCCGCCTGCTCGCTGCGGCCTGGCTCGGTACGACCAGGCTAATCGACAATGTGGAGATTCCTGGCGCCTGACTGGTTTCGGATGGGCTCACGCCAGGCGCTTTTCCAGTATCAGCGCGGGCATTCCCGAACCGCCGCCGCAATCGGCGGTGCTGCCGGTGGGCCGGAAGTCGTTCGCCTCGTAGAAGGCGATCRCCGCAGCATTTGCCTCTTCCACCTCCAGGCGCAGAGTCCGCGCTTCCGGGAAGCTGGCCTCTACCTCGTCGAGCAGCAACCGGCCGATCCCTTGGCGCTGGCAGTCCGGGTGCACGTAGAGCTGGTTCAGGAGGACGATCTTTGGATCCGTGGTGGCGGAAGCGAAAGCCATGCCGCCGATGCGCTTGCCGTCGTCGGCCACCAGGAATTCCGAATTGGGGCGCGTCAGCCGCGACCTGAGCGAGGCGATCGAATGCCAGTCGTCAGTGATCTCGGTGACTCGCCCGGCACCATAGATGGCGTCGTAGGTGGCATGCCAGGTCTCGACCAGCAGCGCACGGACGGCGGCGAGATCGCGTTCGCTCGCCGTCCGCACGAACATGCTAGCCCTCGATGCCGAGCTTGGTCTTGACCAGCTCGTTGACCGCCTGCGGGTTCGCCTTGCCGCCGGTCGCCTTCATCACCTGGCCAACGAACCAGCCGGCCATGGTCGGCTTGGCACGCGCCTGCTCGGCCTTGTCCGGATTGGCGGCGATGACCTCGTCGACCGCCTTCTCGATGGCACCGGTGTCGGTGACCTGCTTCATGCCGCGGCTCTCGACGAGCTGGCGCGAATCGCCGCCCTCGTTCCAGACGATCTCGAAAAGGTCCTTGGCGATCTTGCCGGAAATCGTGCCTTCCTTGATTAGGTCGATCACGGCACCGAGCTGATCGGGAGAAACCGGCGCGTTTTCAATATCTTTGCCGGCCTTGTTGAGAGCGCCCAACAAGTCGTTGATGACCCAGTTGGCGGCCAGCTTGCCGTCACGCCCGGCCGCTACCTTTTCGAAATAGTCGGCGATCGGCTTTTCCGAGACCAGCACCGAGGCGTCGTAGGTCGACAAGCCCAGCGAGCCGATCAGCCGCGCCTTCTTGTCGTCGGGCAGTTCCGGCAGATGCTCGGCCAATGCGTCTACATAGGCCTGGTCGAACTCCAGCGGCAGGAGATCAGGGTCGGGGAAATAGCGGTAGTCATGCGCCTCTTCCTTGGAGCGCATCGAGCGCGTCTCGCCCTTGTTGGGATCGAACAGGCGCGTCTCCTGCTCGATCACGCCACCGTCTTCCAGGATGGCGATCTGCCGGCGCGCCTCGGATTCGATGGCCTGGCCGATGAAGCGGATCGAGTTGACGTTCTTGATCTCGCAGCGCGTGYCGAAGGCGCCGCCCGGACGGCGCACCGAGACGTTGACGTCGGCGCGCAGCGAGCCTTCATCCATGTTGCCGTCGCAGGTGCCGAGATAGCGCATGATCGTGCGCAGCTTGCTGACATAGGCCTTGGCCTCGTCGGCGGAGCGCATGTCGGGCTTGGAGACGATCTCCATCAGCGCTACGCCCGAGCGGTTGAGGTCGACATAGGACATGGTCGGATGCTGGTCGTGCATCGACTTGCCGGCATCCTGCTCCAGGTGCAGCCGCTCGATGCCGACCTCGATGTCCTCGAACTCGCCCTGCCGGTCCGGACCAACGGAGACGATCACCTTGCCCTCGCCGACGATCGGCTGCTTGTACTGCGAGATCTGGTAGCCCTGCGGCAGGTCCGGATAGAAATAGTTCTTCCGGTCGAAGACCGATTTGTGATTGATCACGGCCTTCAATCCAAGCCCGGTTCGGATCGCCTGCTTGACGCATTCCTCGTTGATCACCGGCAGCATGCCCGGCATCGCCGAGTCGACCAGGCTGACATTGGCGTTGGGCGCCGCACCGAAAGAGGTCGAAGCGCCGGAGAACAGTTTTGCCTCAGACGTCACCTGCGCATGCACTTCGAGACCGATGATAACTTCCCAGTCGCCGGTTGCGCCGGAGATTAAACGCTTGGGGTCGGGCGTGCGGGTATCGATGATGCTCATTGGGGCCTGCAAACTCGGAACGTGAGTGTCACGTTGAAAGTGAAAGTCACTCGCTAGTGCAAACCGCCCGGTGAGACAAGCGCAAAGCCRCACGCTGGCCCTTACGGCGGCTTGCGCTTAAAGCCGCCAGCAGCGGCCGGACGGGCTGCTCGCACCGCTCAGGCGGTGGCGATGTAGGCCCGTATCTCCTCGGCTTCGCGCTCGACATCCTCGATGCGGCGCTTGACCACGTCGCCGATCGACACGATCCCGTCGAGCATGCCGTCCTTCTCCACCGGCAGATGGCGGAAGCGACCCTTCGTCATGATCTCCATGACCTCGTTGACCGTGTGGTTCTCATTGCAGATCTTGACCTTCGGCGTCATGGCCGAACGCACCGGAATATCGAGCGCGGCCGCGCCCTCCCTGGCCAGCACCCGCACGATGTCGCGCTCGGAAAGAATGCCGACGATCTTGCGGTCGCCATTGGTGATGACGAGCGCGCCGATCCTGTGTTCGGTCAGAATCCGGATGGCTTCGCTCAGCTTCTCGTTGGGCCCGAGCGTGAACACGTCATGGCCCTTGCTTTCAAGAATTGCCTTAACCGTCATGGCGTCCTCCTCAGCCCAGCGCGCCGACTCCGGCCTTCGGCGGCTTGTCAGCCCCAGCGCCCTTTGGAAGACGCTGGGTGCCTAGGCAACATCGTGCGCCGTGATTGGTTGCATTTCAAGTATGATGCCGCGCTACTCGGCCGGCATGGGGCGGTCGAACATGCGCAAGCCGAAAAAGCCGGCGACAAAGCCGCCGATATGGGCCTCCCAGGCGATCTGGCCATCGATACCCGGGGCGAAGCCAAGCAAGCCGGTGGCAAGGTTGATCACCATCCAGACGCCCAGAAAAGTCACGACACCGCGGGAGCGCAGCACAATCGCGAACGGCAACGGCTCGCCGGCGAAGGCCGCCCTGCCCGACGAGCGGTCGATACGGAAGCCGTAGCGCGCCGCCGCCCCCATCATGCCCGAGATCGCGCCAGAAGCGCCGACCAGAGGCATCTGGCCCAGCGGATGCAGGGCCCAGAACAGGGCTACGGATGCGAGGCCCGTTGCGGCAAAGAACAGGGCGAAGCGCAGCGTGCCAAAACGGTTTGCCAGGGGCGAGCCGAAAGCCGCCAGCCACACCATGTTGACAAGGAGATGCGCCGCGCCGCCATGCAGGAAGGCGTAGGTGAAGGGGCTGGAAAAGGCATAGAAATCGATGTCGTAGCGGCCCGAATAGCGGATCGGGATGAAGGCCGCGCGAACCAGCAGGGCAAAGTCCTGGTCGTCGGTAAGCAGATAGACCCRCACCAGATGGACGGCGATGCAGATGGCGATCACCGCCAGCACGACCGGCGGCAGGTTGAACACCGGCTCGCGGCGCGGCTTCGCCGCCTCGTCCGGCTGCGGTTCGGCTTCAGGAGGGCTTTCCGGTTCGCTCATGCGCCTTGCGGTTTGCTGGAGACTCGATTTCGCCGAGCATCTAGATCACGCTCGATCGAATCACAAACCGCGAATCGCCCCAAGCTGAATCCAAATAGGGCCCGAATCGTTAAGGCGCGAATCAAAAGAAAGCCGTCCAGGGTTTCCCCTGAACGGCGGGTCAAGTCCCCTGCTCCCCTAAACCCTTGACTGAAGTGCTGCCGATCGTTGCGAAAACGACCGTTTGGAGTGGCTTTTGGTGTGCCACAGCCCCTGACGGCGCGCAACGTAAACCAATCGTTAACCTTAACGACCCCGACCCGTGAACAAACGTTAACGATACTGGCACGCATCCTGCTCCGCACCGCATGAAGGTCATCGGAGGGCGCCCTGTCTGTTCGCCGATGGGACAGCAAAAGACAGATTGCGCGGAGCGGAATGGAAATGAATCAAAACGGATCAATCACGCTGTTCCAATATTGGAACCAGCTGCGTGATGGCCGCCCTGCCCCGAAGCGTTCGGAAGTGGAGCCGGCGGACATCAAGTCGCTCTTGGCCGATACGTTCATCCTGGAGCGCGACACACGCGGCGAAGCCGTGTTCCGGCTCGCCGGCACCAGGCTCTGCGCCTATTACGGCCGCGAGCTCAAGGGCTTCTCCTTCCCCTCGCTCTGGCGCGAGAAGGACCAGCGGCTGGTGTCGCGGCTCATCCACGGCGTCTTCGACCAGAAATCGGTCCTGCTGCTCAACTATGAGGGCTTCAGCCGAAACGGCCGTTCCAACAAGTTCGAGCTGCTCGCGCTGCCGCTCGACGGCGGCGTCGAGAGCCCGCGCTGCCTCGGCATCATCAGCGCAGCGGAAAGGCCGTTCTGGCTTGGCGCCGACCCGCTCGCCGATGCCCTGATCGATGCGATCCGGGTCATCGATCCCGACAAGGAGCCGATGTTCCTGAAAAACCGGCCCGCGATCGACGTTCCGTCGCTCGTGCCGACGGAATTCGACGCACCAGAGACCATCTCGGCGCTCGGCCGCGTGCGCCGGATCCGGCACCTTGTTGTCTTCGACGGCGGGCGCAACGAGTGAGGCAAAGCCCGGGGCAATCTTGCCCCAATCGGGCCTGAGTTTATTGCGCTTGAATGGGGCTCCGACCAGGGGCATCGCGGCCGGCTTTTTCCCCTTTATTAACCTGCTTTGTTGTAGCTTTTTCCTGTGAAATTCCTCGCATCATCGCCAGGGATGCCAACGGGGTGTAGGCAGTCATGAGGTCAGCGGCGGAATACGCGCCGTCACGAGTGGAGCGGCGCAATTTCCRGCGCGTCCGGGTCAAGATGTACGGGCGTTTCATGCTGGAAGACCGCACCGAGCATCCATGCCAAGTCATCGACATGTCGCCCGGCAATGTAGCCCTGCGCACCGACCGCGTCGGCATGCCTGGCGAAAAGGTCATCGCCTATATCGACCATATCGGCCGCATCGAAGGCGTCGTGACGCGGACCTCGCAGGACGGTTTCGCAATGACCGTCATCGCTTCCGAGCGCAAGAGGGACAAGCTTGCCGCGCAGCTCACCTGGCTCGCCAACAAGCACGAGCTGGACCTACCGGAAGATCGCCGCCACGAGCGCGTCGCGCCGCGCAATCCGATGAGCGTGCTGCAGCTCACCGACGGGCGCCAATATCAGTGCCGCATCATCGACCTGTCGCTTTCGGGCGCGGCAATCGAGATCGACGTCAAGCCGGCGATCGGCGTGCAGGTCATGCTGGGGACCATGCGCGGCCAGGTGGTGCGTCACTTCGAGGACGGCGTCGCCATCGAATTCGCTGTCATCCAGCGGCCGGAAACGCTGGACCAGGAATTCAACGCACCGCGATCCTGACCGCCGCCAAATCCAGGCAGGGACCCAACCGGCCGCTTGTGGCCGGTTTTTTGTTGGCCGTGTCGGCGCGCTTTCATAACCAAGCGCCGGCATGTTGGAACGTCTCGAAAAGCGGGACGACGCCAGGTCAAAATCTCAACAATCCCAAATCGAGATAGTTCAAATTTTATATTTGTTCTACTGGCGTTTTACTCAATATCTGCTTCCCGTCTTTGCGCCAAATAAATTGCAACGTGGCACAGTCTCTCTCGAACGGGGAGACTGCAAGAATGAAAATGACGAGGGGCAAGCTGTTGCTCTTGRCAATGGCGATGCAGCTTTCCGCCTGGGGGACGGCAAGCGCGGGACCGGTGTTCATGCATACGGGCAGCCGAACCACCCAGCCGGTCGGCCACTATGAATTCTGCCAGCGCATTCCGATCGAATGCAATGAACGGACGCCGAAAGGGCCTCCGATCGAACTGACCCGCAAGCTGTGGGCGACGATCATCAACGTCAACAATTCGGTGAACACGCGGGTCAAGCCGCGCACCGACATGGAGAACTACGGGGTCGAGGAATACTGGGCCTATCCCGACAACGGCTATGGCGATTGCGAGGACTATGCACTGGAGAAGCGCCGCGAACTGATGGCCGCCGGTGTCCCCGCCGGCGACCTCTTGATGACGGTGGTGCGCCAGCCGAACGGCGACGGTCATGCGTTGCTGACGGTGCGCACCAGTCTCGGCGAGTTCATCCTCGACAATCTCGAGCCGAAGGTGCTCGCCTGGAAYGACACGGTCTATACCTACCTCAAGCGCCAATCGACCGAGAATTCCGGCGTTTGGGTTTCGATCAACGGCGGCCGCGAAGACGCCGTCGCCAGCGTCCGCTGAGGGCGCGACCAAAAAGCCCGGTCGAGTCCCCACCCTCCCCGTCCCCAACGACCGGGTTTTAGGAGCCGGCCCTGTCCCCGGGCCGGCTCCGCCTTTTCCGCGGCTATCGACACCGACCGATAGGCCATGTCCTATTGGAAACGCCCGCTCCGGCCCGCGATCCGGCAGGCCTTTCTCCTTGCAGCGGATGGGAGCAATATTGGAAGGCCATGCTGGAAATCCCCGAGGATCGCTGCGAACGCCATCGGATGTTCAAGGCCATAGACGACGCCTTCAAGGTGGGCGACTTCGAGACCCTAGGCAGGGCGCTCGGCGGCTCAGCGCGTTGGTTCGACGAGAGGATGCCGTTCGAGCTCGGCCTTGGCCATCCGCTGGAATACGCGATCTATTGGAGCCCGATTGCCTTCATTGCGACATTGCTCGGTGCCGGCTCCAATCCGAACTACGAGGATCCTGCCGGCTTTCCATCGATCATTGCGGCGCTGTCCACCGAGCGGCCGGAGCGGCTGGAGATCATCCGGGCCCTCCTCGAGCACGGCGCCGACCCGAACATGCGCGGCGTGAACGACTGGACGCCTCTCCACAATGCGGTGGCGCAGCGCGACACGGAGGCCATCCGCCTGCTGCTGGCATCGGGCGCGGATCCGTCGCTCAGAACCCGCATCGATGATTACGAGTCGGCCCTGGAAGGCGCGGACAGGGCCGGCTTTGAAGCGGGAGCATCGCTGCTGYGCAATGCGATGTCCCGACAAGGCTGAGCCGACGCAAGCCGTGCCGCGAGGCGCCGGCCGCCGCGCTCTCAAACCTCCCTCAATCCGGCCTTGAAGCGCTTGCCGTTGGCGACATAGTGCGCGGCCGAGACGCGCAGCCTCTCGATCGCCGCGTCGTCCAGTACCCGCACCACCTTGGCAGGCGAGCCGACGATCAGCGAATTGTCCGGGAAAATCTTGTTTTCTGTCACCAGTGCACCGGCGCCGACCAGCGAATTCTTGCCGATCCTCGCACCGTTGAGCAGGATCGCGCCCATGCCGATAAGGCTGTTGTCGCCAATCGTGYAGCCGTGCAGCAGCGCGCGATGGCCAACCGTGCAGCCCTGCCCGATGGTGAGCGGATAGCCCGGATCGGTATGCATGACCGTATGTTCCTGCACATTGGTGTCGGCGCCGATCGTGATCGGCTCCCCGTCGCCGCGGATGACGACGCCGAACCAGAACCCGGCATTGCGGCCTATTCTGATGTCACCGATCAGTGTGGCGTCGGGTGCTATCCAGTTGGTTTCGGCATCCTCGAACTGCGGCGCCTTCCCGTTGATCRCATAGATTGGCATTTCGCCTCCGATTCGTCTCAAGCCGAGTAATCGGCCGAACCTAGGAGACCGGTCGCCCAGGAGGCAATGGTGATCAGCACGACGCCGAGCGCCAGCGCCCAAGCCACGGCCGTGCAGCCGCAGGAAAGCAGCGCCAGCATACCGATGCGCCCCTCGCGCCTGGCGGCGAGCGCATCATTGGTGAGCATGAACGGACCGGCGCAGGCGGTAACCGCAAGCGAGCGCACAATATGGGCAGGCGACACGTAGGGTTCGGCGAAGGCCAGCCGGCGGCCCGACAGGAGTTCCAACGCCGAGCCAGCGAGACCGCAAGCGGTCAGGCCGACCGCAAAAGCGTAGAGCGGGAGCAATATGGGATCCATCTTTTACCAGCCGTTTACCATGAAACTGCACAGTCGTGCCGACGCGCTGCAAGAGCCATGCCGCGCGAGCTGTGCCACCTGAGGACAGGTGAGTGGATCGGGGATCGCGATGAGAGAGGCAGCCGACAGCCCGGATTTCGAGATCGTCGACTCGGCCTTGATGAAGCGGGTCTTCTACGCCTTCGCATCACTTGCCCTGCTTTCGGTGGCAATCAGCATCGGCGGGAAATGGCTGGGCCGATCCATCGCGATGGCGGGCTATAGCGACGACACGACGGTCCGGCAGGTCGTCATCGGCAACAATGTGATCAGCGTGCCGGCCAACTTCATCCGCTTCGACCAGGCACGGCGCGACGGCATCGCGTCGCGCCTCGACCTCTATCTGCGCTATCCGGAGATGGACGGCTACAGCACCGCCGCGCGCGACGACTTCAACCACACCGGCACAGCCAAGAAGATCATCTTCCTGTCGTTCGAGCCGCGGATGATGTCGCGCGACATGAGCGGCCGCTTCGCGCCCATCTACAGCAGCCTGATCGTCAAGCCAGGCACGCCCGGCCCGGCCGGCACGACGCTGTATGGCTTCACCGAGAAGTCGGGCTATCTCAACGAGATGCTGGCGGTTGCCGACCGCCCGGGCAAGGACCCGTTCGTCGCCCGCTGCCTGAGCGGGCCGAGCGCCGAAGAATCGCTGGCGCCCTGCGAGCGCGACATCCAGGTCGGCGACGATCTCAGCCTCACCTACCGTTTCCCGCGCGAGCTTCTCGGGGAATGGCAGGCGCTCGACGCCGCGATCGCCGCCAAGGTGGCGGGTGTCCTCAAGACAAGACCCGTCAGTTCCAAGCGTTGACTGTCTCAAGGCCGGCGAGAGCCACGCCGAGCTTCCCTGACGTCTAAGCCGCTTGTTTGCGTCGAGAGCAGCTTGCCTTTAGCTCGCTTCGGCGTGCTCAACAGTTCTGTCGACTTCGCCGCGAGCCGGGTAGTCGTTCTTCACCACGTAGTCGATCGCTCCCAGTATGTCGGCGAAATGGGGACGCGCGAACGGCATGGTCTGAACGCTGCCGAAATAGAGCGTGCCGTCCGGCCGCACGAGATAGATCGCCGGCTCAGAGAAAAGGTCGGGCTTGTCCACCCCGGTGGACGTCTTCCCGCGGCCACGGGAAATATAGAGACCCCATTCCCGGGCGACCGGCAAAGACAGATCGTAACCGATGCGCAGTTGCGGCAGTTGCCAGGTCGGGCTCGTCTGGCTTGCTCGTTCTTCATTGTCCGTCGAAATTGCGACGACCGAGACGCCGCGATGCTCGAACTCGCCAAGCCTGGCTTCGAGATCCTTGAGCTGTGTCTTGCAGATCGGGCAGTGCAGCCCGCGGTAGAAAACGATAAGCGAAAATGCCGGCGGTTTTTCCGCGCGGACATTGTAGGATCGTCCACCGACCAACGGTACCCGCAAATCGGGGACAGGCTGACGCGGAATAAGGTGAGGGAAGGAACCAGTCATCGTACATATCCCTTTGTGATGCCCATTGGGCGCGGTGTTTTCATTTTAGATCGATCGCTATAAAACATGCACCGTTCGATTTGCTTTGCAAGGGGCGAAGAGACGGAACATGTGGTTTGGGAGAGTGGTGAATGGCGCGACCACGAACTTTTGATCAGCCGTCAGTGCTGGCCGCTGCGATGGATCAGTTCTGGCGTCGCGGCTACGAGGCAACTTCCGTTCGGGATCTCGCAAGCGCGATGTCGATCACCGGCGCCAGCCTCTATAACGCCTTTGGCGACAAGCGTTCGCTGTTCCGGCACTGCCTCGACGCCTACCTGGACACCTACGCAAGGCGGCGTATTGCGGAGCTCGATGCCAGCGACGATCCGATCCGTGGGATCCGCGCCTTTTTCGACAATCTCGTCGAGGCTTCGCTCAAGGATCGCCGCGGATGCCTCCTCGTCAATTCGGCGATGGAGGTTGCGCCATGGGACGACGAGCTCGCGGAATTGATCGAGGCGAGTCTTCGAGAAATCGAGGACGGATTCCACCGCGGGCTGGAGCGGCTTTCCCCCGAGCCCCGCTCTCACCATCGGCGGGACGCCCGAGCAACGGCACGGCAGATGCTGTCGGCCGTAATCGCCTTGAGGGTGCTGGCGCGGGCGGGAGGCGACGGTGACCGATTGCGCAGCATCGCGAGATCGGCAGTCGCGTTGGCTGAGGACTATCAAGGACCGTAGCCGTGGCCGGAACAGACTGGGCCACTCCGCTTACCGACGGCTTGCCTGGCTCAATGCATCGGCACGATGGGCGCCAGATACGGTCTGGCATCCGGCCGACAAGGCGCGCTAATGGTCCAACATGATGCCAGCCTATCTCGCCTTCGATCCCGGCAACCGCCGCCTGCGGCTCGACCCGCATCAGCCGGCCTTCGTACAGAACCCCTACGAGGCTTATGCCTTCCTGCATGGCGCCTCAAATGCCTTCTTCTGGGAGGATTACGGCTTCTGGTGTTTTGGCGGCTTCGACGACGTCAACCGACTGCTGCGCGACCGCCGTTTCGGCCGGCAGAACCCGGCAGGCATTCCCGACAGCCGCGGGATCGGTGACGACCGCTCGCATCTGGCCGCCTTCGACGCGATCGAGGCGAATTCGATGTTGGAGCTCGAGCCGCCGGTGCATACGAGGCTCAGGACCCTGGTCAATCGCGCCTTCGTCTCGCGCCAGGTCGAGCGGCTGAGGCCGCGCATCGAGGCCTTGGCCAATGAGCTGATCGACCGCTTCGAGCCGGGCGGCGTCGATCTTCTGCCGGCCTATGCTTCGCCGCTGCCGATCACCATCATCGCCGAGATGCTCGGGGTCCCGGTCGAGATGGGGCCGCAACTGCTCGACTGGTCGCATCAGATGGTCGCCATGTACATGCATGGCCGCACCCGCGAGGCCGAGGAGACGGCCAACCGCGCCGCGCGGGATTTCGCGGCCTTCCTGCGCGGCTACGTCGCCGAGCGGCGCAAGAAGCCCGGCGATGACCTGCTGTCCTTGCTCATCGAGGCTCAGGACAACGGCCAGAAGCTTTCCGAGGACGAGCTGGTTTCCTCAGCGATCCTACTGCTTAACGCCGGGCATGAGGCGACCGTGCACCAGACCGGCAATGCGGTGCGCTCGATCCTGGCGCAAGGCGGCGATCCCCGCCGCTTCTTCGAAACACCGGAAGCGAACGCCGCGACGGTCGAGGAATGCCTGCGCTTCGACGCGCCGCTGCACATGTTCCTGCGCTACGCCTATGAGGAGATCGAAGTGGCACCGGGCATTTTGCTCAAGCCCGGCGAAATGGTAGCGCTGCTGCTCGGCATGGCCAACCATGACCCGCTGGCGTTCGCTGGACCTGCCACCTTCAATCCCGCGCGCGCGGACCAGAAGAACGTCTCCTTCGGCGCCGGCATCCATTTCTGCATCGGCGCGCCGCTGGCGCGGCTCGAACTCCAGGTGTCATTGAAAACGCTGTTCGAGCGGCTGCCAGAGCTGCGGCTGACCGAAGAGCCGCGCTTCCGCGACACCTATCATTTCCATGGGTTGGAGAGGCTCGCTGTCAACTTATGAGCGAGGCGTACCCGAGTTGGTCATCCTTGGGCGTAGCGACGCGAAGCGGAGCGAAGACCCAAGGATCCACGCCGTAACCTTGGCCGAAGTATGCAGCGGAGCAGAATTCTGCACCGTTGCAACGCCTTAACGTCAGGGCATGGATCCCATGGTCTGCGCTGCGTCGCTTCGCTCCTTGTTTCGCCATAGGATGACGACGCGATGGGCGTTTCGGCCAATCTCTATGTGCCAAGGCATGATGGGAAGTAACCACAAGCCTCCTCAAAGCCGGATCACATATTCCTTCCGCGTCGTCTCCAGCACCTCCCAAGTGCCCTTAAAGCCGGGCCGCAGCACGAAGCTGTCGCCAGCCGTGACCGTGCGAACCTCGCCGCCGTCTTCGGCGATAACCGAGACGCCGGACAGGATGTGGCAGAACTCCCATTCGTCGTAGACGATGCGCCACTTGCCGGGCGTCGCTTCCCAGACGCCGGCGTAAAGGCCGCCGTCGCGCTCCTCGACATTCCAGGTGCGGAATTTCGGATCGCCGGAGATCACACGTTCCGGGGCCGGCGCGCCAGCCTCCGGCTCGACGGTATCGGTATTGACCGCAAGATAGGCAGACATCCGATCAGACCTTGTTCAGCGCCTGTTCCAGGTCGGCAACGATGTCGTTGACATCCTCGATGCCGATCGACAGCCGCACCGTATCCGGCCCGGCGCCTGCCCTTATCTTCTGCTCGTCGGAAAGCTGGCGGTGCGTGGTCGAGGCCGGGTGGATGACCAGCGACTTGGTGTCGCCGACATTGGCGAGGTGCGAGAACAGTTCCAGCGCCTCGACGAATTTGACGCCGGCCTCATAGCCGCCCTTGAGGCCGAAGGTGAACACCGCGCCTGCGCCCTGCGGCGAATATTTCTTCTGCAGCGCATTGTTCTTGTCGCTCGGCAGTCCGGGATAGTTCACCCACGCGACTTTGGGATGATTGGAGAGCCAAGCGGCGACGCTCACGGCGTTGTCGCAGTGGCGCTGCATCCTGAGCGGCAGCGTTTCAAGGCCGGTCAGTATCAGGAAGGCGTTGAAGGGCGAGATCGCCGGGCCGATATCGCGCAGGCCGAGCACGCGGGCGGCAATCGCGAAGGCGAAATTGCCGAAGGTCTCGTGCAGGACGAGACCGCCATATTCGGGGCGCGGCTCCGACAGCATCGGGTACTTGCCCGACTTCGACCAGTCGAAGGTGCCGCCGTCGATGATGGCGCCGCCGATCGAATTACCGTGGCCGCCGATGAACTTGGTCAGCGAATGCACCACGATGTCGGCGCCGTGCTCGATCGGCCGCACCAGATAGGGCGAGGCCAGCGTGTTGTCGACGATCAACGGCAGGCCATGCCTGCGGGCGATATCGCCGATCTTCTCGATGTCGACAAAGATGCCGCCGGGATTGGCGAGGCTTTCGATGAAGATCGCCTTGGTCTTTTCGTCGATCTGGTTCTCGAAGGTCGAGAGGTCGTTGACGTCGGCCCAGCGGACTTCCCAGCCATAGTTTTTGAAGGCGTGGCCGAACTGGTTGATCGAGCCGCCATAAAGCTTGTTGGCGGCGATGAAATTCTCGCCGGGCCGCATCAGATTGTGAAAGACGATGACCTGCGCGGCGTGGCCCGAGGCCACGGCAAGGRCCGCGGTGCCCCCCTCGAGCGCCGCAAGTCGTTCTTCAAGAACCGCCTGCGTCGGGTTCATGATGCGGGTGTAGATGTTGCCGAACGCCTTCAGCCCGAACAGCGAGGCGGCGTGATCGGCGTCATCGAAGACATAGGAGGTCGTCTGATAGATCGGCGTGGCACGCGCGCCGGTCGCCGGATCCGGCCTGGCGCCGGCATGCACGGCGAGTGTGTTGAAACCGGGCGTACGGGTCATCGAAACCTCCCTCTCCTAACCTTGCGAAAATCGCCGCGCATTCTTGGCGAAGCCCGTCCGGGAATGCAAAGAAGAAAATACCTTTCGGCATGCGATCTGCGGCGAACGCCGGGAAAAATCCATTTCATCCCGGAATTGATTTGCGCGCCCGCGGACCGCCTATTTCTGCCGCACGCCGAAGCTCTGGAAGCCCTGCCGCATCAAGGGTTTCTTCGACGACAGCATGCCGGAATTGACGCCCGTCCAGCCGATCTCGCCGGACAGCTTGCCATATTCGATCTTGGGGCAACGGTTCATCACCACCTTGATGCCGGCGGCCTCGGCGCGGGCGGCGGCCTCGTCATGGCGAACGCCAAGCTGCATCCAGAGCACCTTGGGCAGAGTGTCCATCTTCAGCACCAGCTCGACGATGCCAGGCACCGCCGACGAACCGCGAAAAATGTCGACCATGTCGACCGGCTGCGGCAGGTTGGCCAGGCTGGCATAGACGGTGCAGCCCAGGATCTGCTTGCCGGCATGGCCGGGGTTGATCGGGAACACCGAAAAGCCCTTGGCGAGCAGATATTTCAGCACGAAATAGCTCGGCCGCACGTCGTTGGGCGAGGCGCCGACCATGGCGATCGTCTTCACCGAGTTCAGGATACCGGCAATGTAGCTGCTGTCGTAGGCGTCGTGATTCATGGCTCGTCCTCATACAGCGCTTCAGCGAGAAAACCAGCCGGATCGCTGCAGAAGTCGCGCATCATGCGAAAATGATCGGTGTCGTAAAAATCCATCGGATCGAGACCAAAGCGGCTGATGCGAAACAGCCGCGCATTCGGACAGGCCATCAACAGCGGCGAATGCGTCGCCATGATCACCTGCGCACTGCCGGACCGATCCATACGCTGTAGTAGCTTGAGCAATTCGATCTGGCGCGTCGGCGAAAGCGCGCTTTCGGGTTCGTCGAGAATATAGATGCCTTGCCGGCGACAGCGCTCCTCGAAGAAGCGGATAAAGCCCTCGCCATGCGACCATGACAGGRAATCAGGCGGCGCCGCACCGACTTCCAACGCCGACCGATCGAGATAGCGCGCGACCGAATAGAAGGATTCGGCACGAAAGAACCAACCCGCTGTCACCTTCGGAAGCCAATGGGCACGCAATGCCCGAGCCAGCGCCGCGCCGCTCTTGTCAACGGCGCCGGAGTGGTCGACCGGCCTGTACCCCTTGCCGCCACCGGCCTCGTCATAGCCGGCCAGTGCTCCAATTGCCTCRAGCAAGGTCGACTTGCCGGTGCCGTTCTCGCCGACGATGATGGTGATGGCGGTGGTGAATTCGAATTCGAACTCACCGCGCTGAAAAATTGGCAGGTTCCAGGGATATTTTTCCCAATCCGCGACCCGCGACGACTCAAGCAGGATGCGCTTGAGGTAGGGCGCTTTCAGCCGCGTCAGTTGCTTGCGGGCAGGCACGTCACACCTTCAGCGATGGAAAAGCGCACCTCCATTTAGACCAGCTATTCGTCGGTCCATTCCGGCTTGCGCTTGCCGATGAAGGCGCCGATGCCTTCCTCGGCGTCGCGCGCCAGCATGTTTTCCACCATCACTCGGCCGGTATAGGCGTAGGCATCGGCCAGCCCCATTTCGGCCTGGGCGTAGAACGCCTCCTTGCCTGTCTTGACGACCAAAGACGATTTGGAAGCGATGGTTTGCGCGTATTTGTTAACAACCTGACTCAGGTATTCGCGCGGCACGATGCGGTTGACGAGGCCGAATTCCTTGGCCGTCGCCGCATCGATCGTCTCGCCGGTGAGCAGCATCTCCATTGCCTGCTTGCGCGAGACATTGCGCGACAGCGCCACCATTGGCGTCGAGCAGAACAGGCCGATATTGACGCCCGGCGTGCAGAAGGTCGCTTCATGCGAGGCAATGGCAAGGTCGCAGCTCGCGACAAGCTGCAGGCCGGCCGCGGTCGCCAAGCCGTCCACCTCGGCGATCACCGGCTTGGGATGGCGCACGATCGACTGCATCAGTTTCGCGCAGGCGGCGAAGGTCTTCTCGAAGAAGGCGCGGCCACGATCCGGATCAGCGCGGTGCATGGTCATTTCCTTGAGATCGTGGCCTGCGCAGAACACCTTCCCCGACGCCGACAGGATGATGACGCGGACGGATCTGTCTTCCTTCACACGGTCGAACTCGGCCTGCAGCGCAGCCATTGTCGCCAGCGACAACGGATTGGCCGGCGGGCTRGCAAGTGTGAGGCGCAGCACGCCCTGGTCCTGGATGGCGAGAACGGGGCCGTCGGCGACGGCAGGCTTGATGGCGACGACTTCAGCCACTGTTTAACCTCTCGATCAGCGCTCGCGGCGCATGGAGCAACAGAACTAGCATGCTGCCGGTTGAAGAACAGCCGCGAGACGTGTTTTCTCCGTCGCACCGTTTGGTCCAGGCGCGCCTGGAGATTCACGACTCATATAGGACGCCGCCATGCCCGCCCAAAGCAATCTGAAGCCGGTGCTCAACGCGGCGGAAGTCAATGCGCTGATGGCAAACGTCTATCCGCAACTCAACGACCAGTTCACCTTCTACGAGGCGCTGGAGGTGTTCCCGGGCGGATGCATTGTGCGGCTCAATGCCGATGAACGGCATCTGCGCCCGGGCGGCACGGTGTCGGGCCCGTCGCTGTTCACGCTGGCCGACATCGGCGGCTATGTCTGTGTGCTCAGCCACGCCGGGCCTGACGCGCTGTCGGTGACCACCAACCTCAACATCAACTTCATGCGCAAGGCCGAGGCCGGGCCGATCGACGGCCATTGCCGCATCCTGAAGCTCGGGAAGAGCCTGATGGTGTTCGACATCGATATCGTCGCCGGACCCGACAGGCACACGGTGGCCCACGCCACCGGCACCTATTCGATCCCGCCGAAGCGTTAGCCGCATTTATCTGCCCGCCGACGTTTCCAGAATCTTCAGGACCGTCTCGCGGATGAGCTGGCGCAGGTTTGCGGGCTTGTCGAGGTGGCTGGCGATGAGCAGTCCATCGCCGGCAACGGTGAGGATGTCGGCCGTGGTTTCCGGATTCGGGTTGCCGTCGGCGGCGAGCAGACTGCGCAGGAGGTCATGCTTCCAACGCCTGTGCTCGCCGATCGCCTGCCTCACCGGATGGCCCGGGTCCGGATATTCGGCGGCGGCGTTGAGAAACGGACAGCCGCGATAGCCCGGTTGGGCGGCGGCGTCCGCAACAAGATCGAAGATAGCCAGGATCATGTCTCGCGCCGGCCGCTTGCCGATCCTGTCGATCGCGGCCCTCCCCAGCCGGCTTTGGTTCTGGACATAAGCACGGACGAGCGTGTCCTTGGCCTGGAAGTATTTGTAGAAAGTGGCCTTCGCCACGCCGGCTTCTGCGATGATCCGGTCGACGCCGACCGCGTGCACGCCCTCGGCATAGAAGAGCTTCGTTGCCGTATCCAGAACGCGGTTGCGCGCGGAACTCTCCAGACCGTTGTCAGTGATGTCAGCAGTGTGGTCCGCCATCCCGAATATCCTTTGACGCACCCCGTTTTCCGGCATACAGACAGGTTTGTCTAGTAGACAGGATTGTCTACTTTCAAACAGGAGGTGCCAAAATGGGATCAGTTATCAGGGAAGTGATCGTCGATGCATCGCCGGAGAGCGTCTGGCAGACCATTGGCAACTTCGCCGAGGGACCCCGGCTGACAACACCGGACATCTTCGTGGATTGCCGGCTGGTCGAGCCCGACTTGCGGCAAATGACCTTCGCCGACGGCAAGGTCGTGCATGAGAGGCTGATTGCCCGCGACGAACAGGCACGCCGGATCGTCTGGGCCTGGGAAGGCGAAGAGGTGAGGCATGACAACACCTCCATGCAGGTCTTCGCAGAGAACGATGGACGCAGCCGGCTGGTGTGGATCCATGACACCGCCCCAGACGAGCTCTGCGGCTGGCTCGCCGCGGCGATGGACCAGCTTGCGCCGGAAATTCGCCGTTCGCTCGAAGCCCTCGACTGACGGCCGGATCCATCGGAGGGCGTTCCGGTGATCGGCCGGAGCGCTCCTTTCCGTTGCGGTAAAATAATACCTTGTCCTTAAGTTTTTGTTTTTTCATTATTTTATGCGCCATGTGAGTTTTCAGCCGCCTTGACGCGTTTGGCGCCCTCGCCTATAAGCCCTCGCGAAGCAGCGGCCCGTAACGRCCGCCGTTTTGTTATTGGCGAATGGCCTGGCGCCATCGCCAATCCAAGCAACAAAAAACGCTTTCCTTGTCGTTCGCCGATGGGGAAGGTCAACCTGAGAGTAAGACCATGGCTACCTTTTCGCAGAAGCCTGCGGATGTGGTGAAGAAGTGGGTGCTGATCGACGCCGAAGGTCTCGTCGTCGGCCGACTCGCCACTGTCATCGCCAACCACCTGCGCGGCAAGCATAAGCCCACCTTCACCCCGCATGTCGATGATGGCGACAATGTCATCGTCATCAATGCCGACAAGGTGGTGTTCACCGGCAAGAAGTACACCGACAAGGTCTACTACTGGCACACTGGCCACCCCGGCGGCATCAAGGAGCGCACCGCGCGCCAGCTGCTCGAGGGCCGCTTCCCCGAGCGCGTCGTCGAAAAGGCCGTGGAACGCATGATCCCGCGCGGCCCGCTTGGCCGCCGCCAGATGAAGAATCTCCGCGTCTACGCAGGCGCCGAACATCCGCACGCCGCCCAGCAGCCCGTCGCGCTCGACGTGGCCAAGCTGAACCCCAAGAACAAGAGGGCCTCTTAATGGCTGAGCTTTCCTCGCTCGCAGAACTCGGGACTGTCACGACCGCCGCGCAGCCGGCCGCGCCAGTCCATGTCCAGAAGCTCGACAAGTCGGGCCGCGCCTATGCCACCGGCAAGCGCAAGAACGCCATCGCGCGCGTTTGGGTGACGCCGGGCTCCGGCAAGATCACTGTCAACGACAAGGAATTCGCGACCTATTTCGCGCGCCCGGTGCTGCAGATGATCCTCAACCAGCCGATCGTCGCCGCCAACCGCGCCGGCCAGTACGACATCGTCGCCACCGTCATTGGCGGCGGCCTTTCGGGCCAGGCGGGCGCCGTTCGTCACGGCATCTCCAAGGCACTGACCTATTACGAGCCGGGGCTGCGCTCCGTGCTCAAGAAGGGCGGCTTCCTGACCCGCGACAGCCGCGTCGTCGAGCGCAAGAAGTACGGCAAGGCGAAGGCCCGCCGCAGCTTCCAGTTCTCGAAGCGCTAAGCTTTTACGATTGCAAGCTTCTCCAGAGGCCGCCTCCGGGCGGCCTTTTGTTTTTCGAGCCGCTATTGTCCGCGTCCGGCGGGCGTCGTCTTGAYGTAATCTATCAATGCGCGCAGCGGCGCGGGCACAAGGCGCCGTCCGGGATAGTAGAGGAACGGACCGGAGAATTGCTGCCACCAGGGCTCGAGCACCGGCTCCAGCGCGCCGCTCTCGAAATGTGGGCGAAGCCAGTCCTCGAACAGGCTGACTATGCCGGTGCCAGCAACGGCCGCGTCGACGGCGAGGTCGACAGCACCGCCCAGGGTGACAAGCAGCGGCCCAGAAGGATCGATCCGAACCACTTCGCCGTCGCGCTCGAACTCCCACGGCGCCACGGCACGACCCGAAAAGCGGCCACGCAGGCAGGCATGGTTAAGCAGGTCGCGCGGATGCTGGGGCCGACCATGCCGATCGAGATAGGCAGGCGAAGCAGCCGTCGCGAAGCGCTGGACGCGCGGGCCGATCGGCACCGCGATCATATCCTGCTCCAGCCGCTCGTCGTAGCGGATGCCGGCATCGCAGCCGGCCGCCTGCAGATCGACAAAGCTCTCCTCGGCAATCACCTCCAGCCGGATCGCGGGATAGGCGGCGAGAAATCCTGGAACGATCTTCGGCAGCACCAACCGCGAGGCGCTGACCGGCACGTTTAGCCGCAGCGTGCCGGCCGGCCGGTCGCGAAAGCCGTTCACGACGTCGAGCGCCGCCTCGACCTCGCCCAGCGCGGGACCCAATCGCGCAAGCAAACCCGCGCCTGCTTCGGTGAGGGCGACGCTGCGCGTCGTGCGGTTGAACAGCCGCACGCCAAGTTGCGTTTCGAGACGCCGGATCGCTTCGCTGAGCGCCGACGCGCTGCCCGCCGTTGCGCGCGCTCCCTCGCGAAAACCGCCTGCGCGCGCCACCGCCAGGAATGCCTGCAGATCGTTGAGGTCAATCATTGTTCGTCATTCGGTACAAGTTGTCCGGATTATAGCGGTTATCGAGACAGCGAACATGACCTATTTCCTTCGCCGACAGACAAGGAGAAGCGACCATGTCCAGTATCGACAAATCCGGCACCTACAAACTCGGCGACCGCACGGTCGGGCGGCTAGGCTACGGCGCCATGCAGCTTGCGGGTAAAGGCGTGTTCGGTCCGYCGAAAGACCACGCGGCGGCGATCGCCGTGTTGCGCGAAGCGGTGGCGAGCGGGGTCAACCACATCGATACCAGCGACTACTATGGCCCGCATGTCACCAATCGACTGATCCGCGAGGCGCTGGCGCCCTACCCTGACGATCTCGTCATTGTCACCAAGATCGGCGCCCGTCGCGGCAGCGACGCTTCCTGGCTGCCGGCCTATTCGCGCGAGGAACTGACGCAAGCCGTGCACGACAATCTTCGCAATCTCGAACTGGACAGGCTCGACGTGGTCAACCTGCGCATCATGTTTGACACGCACGGCCCGGCGGAAGGCTCGATCGAAGCGCCGCTCTCGGCGCTCGCCGAGCTGCAGCGCCAAGGTCTGGTGCGCCATATCGGCCTGAGCAACGTCACCCGCGCGCAGATCGCGGAAGGCCGCCGCATCTGCGAGATCGTCTGCGTGCAGAACCAGTACAATCTCGCGCACAGRCAAGACGACGCGCTCATCGACGAGCTTGCCCGCGACGGCATTGCCTATGTGCCGTTCTTCCCGCTCGGCGGCTTCAGCCCACTGCAGTCCTCGACCTTGTCCGGCGTCGCAGAAAGGCTCGGCGCGACGCCGATGCAGGTGGCGCTGGCATGGCTGCTGCGACGTTCACCCAACATCCTGCTGATCCCAGGCACGTCGTCTGTGGAGCATTTGCGTGAGAATCTGGAGGCCGCGGAGCTGGAGCTGCCGCAGGATGCGCTCACGGAGTTGGATGGTGTGGCGAGGGCAGCGTGATTAGCCAAGCTCCCCCCAAGTGGGGGAGATGGCCGGCAGGCCAGAGGGGGCGCGAAGGAATGCCACCTCGGGGATATCTCTCCCGGCAATAATCGCAAATGTAGCCTCAACGGACCGAAAGGCCGGCGGGACAGCGCCCCCCTCTGCCCTGCCGGGCATCTCCCCCACAAGGGGGGAGATCGCAGTTCCAGCGCCGGCTCTTAATTAATACTCGCCGTATGCGCCGGCTCTGCCGGCCGCGTCGCGCCGTTATAGGGCACCCTATAACCATTAGCCGCCAGCCACTCGATCGCCGCCTTCGGCTCGTCGGTCTGGATGATGGTAGCGCCGCGATCGATCCAGAAACCCCAGGCTTCGCGCGGCAGGCTGGCGGCCACCGCCAGTTCGTCGCCGCGGCCGCCGGCGAGGAAGCCGCCCGGCTTGTTGACGATGGCGTAGGTATCGGCCCACAGGTGCCAGTCGCCGCGCACCGCTTCTGCCCGCATGCGGTTGCTGAACAGCGGGCCGCCGGTTGCAGTCAGCGTCTCGGCGCCGTTTCGCCAGTTGATCAATTCGATGGCGCGCGGCACGAACGCCTTATCGACCTCACCGGCAAAGGCGGCATCATGCACGGCGTCGTCGGCGAGKATCGGCATGAACTGGAACCCGCCGCCGGCTTGGACAAGCGCCGCCCTGGCAGCGTCGATGCGCTGACGGTTCCACAGATTCTCCTTGACGATCACCTGATCGGCCATGCCGAGATCGCGGGCAACCGCGATCATTCCCGGCAGGTCCGAAACCTCCAGCTTGTTGTCGAGGTTGATCAGTATCCTGTCCTTGGTGGCCCGCAGCATTTCGTGCAGAGTAGACACTGGTTCGTTGGTCACCGCGCCCGTGCCCTCGATCACCAGACGGCATTTCTTGAGCTCTGCCAGCGTATATTTCACCACTTCGCCCTTGCAGGTGGTGGTGCGGTCGAGCCAGCTGTCATGCATGATGACGAACACGCCGTCCTTCGAGCGCCGGACGTCGACCTCGACGATCTCGGCGCCCATCGCGATCGAGGCTTCGACCGCGGCAAGGGAGTTCTCGGCATAGAGCGTCTTGCCGGCCTGCATGCTGCCGGCGCGATGCGCGGCGACCATCACATGGTCGCGCCACTGATTGGCATGCTCGAAGCGCTCGAGGATTTGGGCAGCTCTCGTTTCGCCGGCCAAACTCCGGCCGGGGACGGCCGCAAGCGTGGCGCACAGAAGAAGGCTCAGCCAGAGTGTTCGCATCGGGGAATCGCTCCGTTCCGGTCGGGACCCGGTTAGGCGATGCCCATGACAGGGCGGTGAACGAAGCCGGCTAGCTGTTTCGGCACCCGGCTCGTCAAATCCGCTTGGCGAGCGCCGGCCAGCGCCGCGAAGCGGCTGTCGCGCCCCTGCAATAAAGTCATGGTGGAACCAGGCAAGGCGCGACAGCAAGCGAGCGACAGGAAGCGCTCGCAGCACTCGCGACGTGGTGCGATGCGAGGTTGAGCAAAATCGGCCTACACCTAGCGCCATTGCATGACTGGCAAGTTGCGTGCCGGTTCTGTAGTTGTGGCCGGCCGATGATAACCGAGGACCCGCAATGGCGAACAAAGAGATCGACCACGCCTTTACCGCCCGTTCGAAAACGGGCGCGGCACTTGAGCCAACCTATTCCGGCGCGCTGTCGTTCATGCGGCGCAAATACAGCAAAGACGTAAAGGGCGCGGACGCCGTCGTGTGGGGCATTCCCTTTGATGYGGCGGTCACCAACCGGCCAGGCGCCCGCTTCGGGCCGCAGGCGATCCGCCGCGCCTCGGCGATCCTCGACAACGATCCGCAATACCCGTTCTCGCGCGACCTGTTCGAAGGGCTAGCGGTGGTCGACTATGGCGACTGCCTGCTCGACAGCGGCAACCACCAAAAGACGCCGGCCACGATCGAGCGGGAGGCAGCCAAGATCCTGAGGTCGGGTGCCTTCCTCCTGACCCTCGGCGGCGACCACTTCGTCACCTGGCCGCTGCTCAAGGCGCATGCCGCCATCCACGGGCCGCTGGCACTGGTGCAGTTCGACGCGCATCAGGACACCTGGCCGGACGACGGCAAGCGGATCGACCACGGCTCCTTCGTTGCCCGCGCAGTGAGGGAAGGCATCGTCGATCCCGACCGCTCGATCCAGATCGGCATCCGCACGCATGCGCCCGACACGTTCGGCATCAAGATCCTCTACGGCCATGAAGTCGAGGAAATGCGCGCCTCCGACATAGCCTATGCCATCGTCGATCGGACCGGCGGCCGGAAGACCTATCTCACCTTCGACATCGACTGCCTCGACCCGGCCTTCGCGCCCGGCACCGGCACGCCGGTGGCCGGCGGCCCGTCCTCGGCCAAGATGCTCTCGACGCTGCGCCAGCTCGGGCAAGTCGACATCGTCGGCGCCGACGTCGTCGAGGTTGCRCCGGCCTATGATCACGCCGATATTACGGCGATCGCTGGATCAATCATTGCCATGCATTATCTTGGCCTGGTGGCTGAACGAAAGGCGCGGCTTGAGGACCTAAGCGGCGGCAATCTTGCCGTGGTACATAGTGCTCAAGGTATATAGTATTGAAATTGCAAGGAATTTGGTAACCGATGAAACCGAAAATCTTCATTGACGGCGAGCATGGCACCACCGGCCTGCAGATCAGGGCGCTGCTGGCCGACCGCGACGACCTGGAGATCATCTCCATCCCTGCGGAGCGCCGCAAGGAGGCCGCCGCCAGGGCCGAATTCCTCAATGCCGCCGATGTCGCGATCCTGTGCCTGCCGGATGCCGCGGCCAAGGAAGGCGTGTCGTTGATTGCGAACGACACGACAAAAGTCATCGACGCCTCGACCGCGCACCGCGTGGCCGAGGGCTGGGAATATGGCTTTGCCGAAATGGACAGGGACCAGTCAAAGAAGATCGCCAGTGCTAAGCGCGTCGCCAATCCCGGCTGCTGGCCGCAGGGTCCGATCGCGACGCTGCGTCCGCTGATCTCGGCCGGCCTGCTGCCCGCCGATTTCCCCGTCAGCGTCAATGGCATCTCCGGCTATTCCGGCGGCGGCCGGCCGATGATCGAGGACTATGTCGGCAAGGGCGAGAACGCGCCCGAGTTTCTGCCCTACGGGCTGACGCTGCAGCACAAGCATGTGYCGGAGCTTAGGACCTATGCGAAGCTGTCACGCGATCCAATCATGCAGCCGGCGGTCGGCAATTTCGCGCAAGGCATGATCACGGTGGTGCCGCTGCAGCTCGGCAGGCTCGAGCGTGTGCCGAAGGGGGCGGAGCTTCACGCGGCAATCGCCGACCATTACGCCTCGATCGAGGGCGGCGTGGTCGAAGTCGCGCCCTACACGCATACGGAGCGCATGCCGGAGATCGATCCGGAGGCCTATAACGGCACCAACCGCATGAAAGTCTATGTGTTCGCCAATGACGAGCGGGCGCAGGCGCTGCTGCTTGCCGTCTACGACAATCTCGGCAAGGGGGCTTCCGGCGCCGCGGTCCAGAACCTCGACCTGATGCTGGGCATCAAGCACTGAGCGGGGATGCAGGCGCTGCCCGAGCGGCGGAGCTCGGGAACCGTTTGYCGAGACGACGAGAAGCGCGAGCTGTCGGTTGCCGAAGCGATCCGCAAGCTGCGCCTCAGCTTCTGACCTCGATCTCGTGCGGCAAGGGATAGGCACCCTTGGTGCCGCGCCAATGCGCAGCGGCGAAACCGAGCACGACCAGCGCAACCGCCTGATGGGTCAGCGCCATGTGCAGCGGCACCTGCATCAGCAGCGTCCCGATGCCGATCGAGGCCTGCACCAGCACCAACAGGAAAAGGAGCGTGGCACGGCGGGCATGGGTGGTGCCTGCCTGGCCCCGCCATGTAGCAATCATGTGCCAGAGCGCCACGACAAAGAGCGTATAGGCACMGATCCGGTGCACGAACTGCACCGTCTTAGGGTTCTCGAAAAAGTTTACCCAGGCCGGGTTCAGCAGGAGGAGATCGGACGGGATCACCTTGCCGTCCATCAGCGGCCAGGTGTTGTAGCTCAGGCCCGCGTGAAGGCCGGCGACCAGGYCGCCGAGATAAATCTGGATCAGCGCCAAAAGCACGATGACCCCGGCAAGCCGCTGCGTCGAACGGTCGGCGGTGGGCTCCGAATGCGGCGCCAGACCCCGCGCGACCACCATGGTCGCCGTGAAGATCAGCGCGGCGATCGTCAGATGCGTGGCCAACCGGTACTGGCTGACCGAGACGCGGTCGACCAAGCCTGACGCCACCATCCACCAGCCGATGGCGCCCTGCAGGCCGCCGAGCAAGAGGATGCCGGCGAGCTTCGGACCGAGGCCGCGCTCGATGCGGCGCGTCGCCCAGAAGAACAAGAGCGGCAAGGCAAAGACGACGCCGACGCTGCGCKCCAGGATGCGGTGCACCCACTCCCACCAGAAGATCACCTTGAACGCCTCGATGCTCATGCCCTTGTTGAGCTCGGTGTATTGCGGGATCTGCTGGTAGCGCTGGAATTCTTCCTGCCATTCGGCATCGTTGAGCGGTGGAATAACGCCGTGGATCGGCCGCCATTCCGTGATCGACAGGCCGGAATCGGTAAGCCGGGTGGCGCCGCCGACCAGCACCAGCGCAAACAGCACGAGCAACACGAAATACAGCCAGCCGCGCACCAGCGCGCGGTTGTAGAGATCGCGGTCGCGGCTGGCGTATGCGGCCGTGGCAGTGATGGCAGCCATGGGGCGTTTCCCGGCAGTTGAAACGCGCGATTGGTGGACCATGACCGCTCCGCTGGCAAGGCCGGACAGCGCGTCACGCCGTCGCGCTGGGCCGCGGCGGTTGCACGGGCACCTCAATCAGGCTAGAGCGGGCTGCACGAAGCAGAGGTTGGCATCCCGCTCTATCTGTTTGTTTTAGCCGCATTTCTGCGACGCCAAGTGATTCCACTCGGCTGCAAAATGCTTTAAGCGAGACGGGTCAACGGGACCGCGACATGCCCATTCGCCTGAAAAAGCTGATCGGAACCATCCTGCTGGTGGCGCTGGTCGTCATCTACGCGCTGATCGCTTCGGCCGTCGCGGTCACCAGACTTGCGGCATACGGCCCCACGGCGCATTTCCTGTTCTTCCTGCTCAGCGGATTGCTCTGGGTCCTGCCGGCGATGGCCATCATCAAATGGCTGATCCTGGAGCCGCCGGCAAAGCACTGAAGGGCCTTAGGATCAAGACCCGATTTGCGCTGAAGCGACAGAGTTCGAGCCAATACGGTGCTTCAAGGCGGACCAAATTCTCTGTCCAGCAACCCCATAATGATGTCGTCCTGCCAAGCGCCATTGACGAGTGCGGATTCGCGCTCGCGACCCTCCTCCACAAATCCGCACTTGCKATAGCAGGCGATAGCGCGGGAATTGCTCGATAACACCCGCAGCGACACGCGATGCAAGCCACAACTGAAGGCATAACCGAGGACGAGCCTGATCGCTTCGGCGCCATATCCCTTGCCGAGATATGTTGGGTCGTCGATGCCGATGGCCAGGCCTGCCCTCTTGTCCTGCCAGTCTATGCTGTGAAGGCGGACATGACCGACAAAGCAACCTGCATCGATCACCCAGGCACAGTTCTGCTGTTCGATAAAGCGAATGGCTGCTTCGGCTTCGTCTCGGGTAAAGGTCGCGTTTGGGTCAAATGTCCCCCCGTAAGCTTCAACGATCTCGCGTTGCCGCCCAAGCGCGAGCCGCGTTTCCACATCTTCGGGCATTGGCCGACGAAGGATGAGACGAGCGCTCCGGAGCTCGGGAAGATCGGCTGTCATCTGCCGACGCTAAGATGTTCGCCCCCCTTTGTCGAATGGCCGGCCTTATCCATCGCGGTCATTTTTTGCGGCAACCAATTGATTCAGTTTCAACCCTGGAGCGGTTCAGCGCTCGATAGATCGCCGGCTGCTCTAAATATTTGTTTTTACGCTATTCTTGGAATTGCTAGATCGTAACGACCATCTTGCCGGTATTGGCGAGCGGCGTTGTCACGCCCGACAGCATCGTGCGGATGTGGCCGACGCTCTGGTAGCGGCCGTTGACCGATATGCGCGGCAGCGCATGCAGGAAGCCGGCATGCTCGGCCCTCAGCACTCCGTGCCGGGTCGTCACCGCCGAGGCGTAGCCGGCATCGCGGACAAACCCGACTTCGCGGCAGCCGACCGCGCTGGCATAGCCATAGGGGTAAGCGAAATGCCGCGGTTCCTGCCCAAGCTTTTCCTTGAGGATGCGGCGGACCTCGCAGATCTCGTGCCGCGCGTCCGCCTCCGACAGCCGCTTGAGGTTGCGGTGGTTGACGGTATGCGCGCCGATCGTCACCAGCGGATGCGCCGCCATCGTGCGGATCTCGTCCCAGTTCATCAGTGTGCCGGGGCGAGCCGCGCCAAGCTCGATGCCGTTGGAGCGCGCAAGTTCGCGAAGCGCAGCACCCTGCTCTTCCTCGCGCACTTCAAGGGTCAGCCAGGCGGTCAGGCGTGCATTGGCCTGGATTTTCCGGCCCGKGGTGGAGCAGTCGATCACCGTCTGGCCGCTCGCTGTTGAGAGCTTGAGACGCGCGCTCCGGTCGACGATATCCTCGATCACGTCCCACCAGAGATAGGCAGCGCCGTCGATGAGGCCCGGAGCGGCATAGATGGCAATCGGGGCGCCGTGCTTCTCCAGCACCGGCAGCGCCTCCGTCATGTTGTCGCGATAGGCATCGTCGGCCGTGATGGCGGCGAACTGGCCGCCCTTGCCCCCTGCCCTCATCCGCTCGATCGCTTCGTCAAGACTGACAAAGGCATAGCCGCTCGCCTTCATGTCCACGATGAGCTTGTCGAGGAAGTCCGGCGCGATGTTGAGGTGACTGTTGACGCCGCTCGGCCTCTCGGGCGTTGCGGTCACGCGATGCAGCATCAGGATGGCGCCGATGCCGCCGACAAGCGGCTTCGCCAGCGGAGCGAGACCGGTGTAGCGGGCAACGTTCAAGGCCAGTTTCCGGATTGCCTCGCCCCCGTCGATCATTCCTTCACCTTTTGCGCCTAGGCTCGTCCAAGYACGACAATCGCCTATGCGAACCCCCAGGTCGGAACCAATACGTCTTAAGGATTGAGGTATGGTTGACGCCACCGCGTCATTTGACGGCAATCGGGTCGCGGCCAACGACGCGCCGGCGCGTCCGCTTGCCTCGAGCCAAGGCCGGCTGGCGACGGTGGTAAGCGATAGCCAAGGCCTCGGCGACTACGCGGCATTCTGCGCGTCGGCGCTGTTTGCTCCGGCGCAGAGCGCGTCCTGGATCCGCAACTGGGTGGCGGAGACAAAGGCCGATATCGTCATCGCGTCGCTACTCGACGGGCGCCAGCCGGCGCTCTCGCTGGCGCTGGAAGTCGTCCGGAGCGGCCCCTTCCGGATTGCCCGCTTCGCGGGCGGACGTCACGCCAACGGCAATTACCCCGCCGCCGACCCGCGGCTGCTGCCAAGGATCGACGGCCCGGCAATCCGCTCCGTGCTAGCGGCAATCGCCAAGGCGCGACCGGACATCGACCTGGTTTCCCTGGAGCGCCTGCTACCCGATCTCGACGGCATCGCCAATCCGCTCGCTGCCCTGCCCGGCTATCCGAGCCCGAACCTAGCGCTCGCGGTCGATCTCGGCGGCGGCTTCGACGCGCTGCTTTCCCGGGCCAGCGGCAAGCGCAAGCGCAAGAAGCACCGCTCGCAGACGCGCAAGTTCGAGGCCGTCGGCAGCTTCCGCCGCGTCGAGGCGCGCACACGTGAAGAGGTCGACACCCTGCTCGACGCCTTCTTCGAGATGAAGGCAGCGCGCTTCGCCAAGATGGGCATCGCCAACGTCTTCGGCGACGATGAGGTGCGCGCTTTCTTTCGGGCGCTGTTTGCGGATGCGCTTGCCGAGGAAAAGCCGTCCTTCCTGCTGCATGGACTGGAGGTGGCGGGCAAGCTTCGCGCCGTCACCGGCTCCAGCCGCTCAGGCAAGCGCCTGATTTGCGAATTCGGCGCGATCGCCGAGGACGATCTCGCCTTCACCAGTCCCGGCGACTTCCTGTTCTTCGACAACATCCAGGAAGCCTGCGAATTGGGCTTCGACGTCTATGATTTCTCGGTCGGCGACGAGCCCTACAAGCGGCTGTGGTGCGACATCGAGGTCCAGCATTTCGATGTGCTTGCACCGTTGACGCTGAAGGGCCGAGCGCTGGCGGCGGGGCTGCGGCAAGGCGCGCGGGCAAAGGCCTTCATCAAGAACAACCCGACGGTGTGGAAATTGACCAAGATGCTGCGCCGGAAGGCAGCCGGCCAGGCAGCGCCTGCCGCTGCCGCTGAGGACGATAGCTAGTTGAGCGTATCCCGGCAAAGCGCTGTTTTGCAGCACCTTTTCTAAGACGCAGCGATCTTCGGCCAAGCCGCGGCATGGATTTCGCGCCAAGCCGGTCAAGCCGGACGATGACGACATCACGGGTACGCGCAGAACAGCCCGATTCCCGTTCAGCCTCAGGCCGCAGAGCGTCGTCCGGGCAACGGGTTCTCCGGTTCGTCACCGACCGGCGTGACCAGCGTGACGTCCGGATAGCCGTTCTCGATCAGCTTCACCGCCGCCTGCGTCACCTCGTCGTCGGCTTYGAGCATCGACAGGAACACCTCGGTGCCGTCGCCGACAAGTCGGCCGATGCCTTGCGCATCGGCCGGGCCGCATTCGACGACGACGAGGTCGTAGGCCGTGGTCAGCGACTGCATGATGATCGGCAGCCTGTCCGCGGCGCGCATGGCGCGAACCGGGTCCGCGGTGCCGACCGGAATGACATGCGCGTCCGAATAGAGGTCGGGATGGATGACGTCGCTGAACTGCGCCTCGGACGCGAGAAGATTGGTGATGCCGGGGAACAGCCCGCTGTCCAGCATCGGCCGCGAGGCGGCGCCCGATGCGGTGAGATCGAGCAGCAGGACACGCAGGCCGGCGTCGGAGACTTCGCGCGCAACCAGAACGGCCGTCGCCGCGGCCTCGTCGCCTTCCGGGGAGACGAAGATGGCGCGCGCGGTGCCGGAGGCGACGAGCTTTTCCGCCGCCTTTTCGACATCKATCTCGCCGAGCCTGGACGGTCGCGGCTCGAGCGCCTCCGCCCCAGTCGGCCCAGCGGCCTCTGTGTCGATGGCGGCACTTTGCCTGATCTCATCTTCGGCGACCGATTCTTCGTCCGCTTCGCCCTCGGCTTCGTCGACCGCAGGTTCGATGCGCGCCGCCGGCATCGCCACCTGTTCGATCGGGTCAACCCTGGCCCCCGCGGCCGGTCGCATGGCGCGGCCGGAGAACAATTCCCTCAGAAGCGTGCCGACCGCCATCAACAGCAGCGAAGCGGCAGCCGCGGCACCAGTGATTGGACCGATCTTCGGGAAATAGGGTTCCGACGGCACCTGCGCCCTCGACAGCAGGCGGGCGTCCACCGGCATATAGTTGCGGTCCGCGCGCGAAGCCGCCTCGCGATAGCTCGCCATATAGGATTCGAGCTGCTGGCGCTGGGCATTGGCGTCTCGCTGCAGCGCATCGAGTTCCACCTGCTGCTCTCCGGCGCGAGCCGATGCGGCCTTCAGCGTGTTCACCTCCGCCACGAGCTGGTCCTCGCGCGCCTTGGCGGTCTGCGCCTGGGTCRCCAGTCCCTTGAGGATCTTCTGCGCTTCGTTGCGGATCTGACCGTCGAGATCGGCAAGCTGCGACTTCAGCGCCCGGATGCGCGGATGGTTGTCGAGCAAGGTCGTCGACAGGTCGGCAATGTTGGTTTTGAGCTCCACCTGCCGCTCGAGCAGGCGCTGGATCAGTTCGGAAGACAGAACTTCCGGCACGGTGTCGAGCGTGCCGCCGTTCTGGAGCGCTTTGCGCACGCTGTCGGCGGTCGCCTCGGCAGCGGCGCGATTGGCGCGCACCCGCGAAAGCTCAGTCGACAGTTCGGAGAGCTGCTGGGTCGCGAGCACTGAATTGTTGCCGCCTATCAAAAGGTCGGACTGCGCGCGGTAGGCGGCAACCTTGGCTTCCGCTTCCTTCACCCGGTTCTGCAGATCGGTGATTTCCGGGCCGAGAAAGCCGGTGGCGGCGGTGTTCGATTCCTTCTTCGCATTACCCTTGGAGGCGAGGTAGGCCTGAGCGATGGCGTCGGCAATCTTCGCGGCAAGCTGCGCGTCCTTGGAGGAGAACTCGACGGCAATAACACGAGATTTTTCAACGCCGTAGACGTTGAGCTTGTCGTGCATTGCCTTCAGCACGCGTTCTTCCGGCGGGATGTCGAAGGGATCGCTCTTCAAGCCGACCAGCACAAGCGCGCGACTGAGCGCCGACATTTTCAGCGCCTCGTCGAATTCGGGCAATTTCTCCAGATTGAGATCCGACGCCACCTTCTTGAGAATATCAGGGGAAGAAATGATCTGAACCTCGGTGGCTACCGCCTCCTCGTCGGTTGCCGGCTTGTCGTCATTGCCTGTTCCAGCCGGCCGCGTGTAGACCGATTCGCGTGGCCCGATCTCCAGCTTGGCCGCCGCCTTGTATTGCGGCGTGGCCAGCCAGGCGAAGGCAAAGGCAAGGCCGGTGACCACAAGCGTGACCAGAACGATGCGCAGCCAGTTCCGCGCCAGGCTGGCGAAGAGCTGTCTCAGGTCGACATCGACATCTGCGGCCGCGGATTGAACGGACATGCATCCTGCTCCGGAACTTTGAGTCGAGGATGGACCGTAAACAATTATGGTAACTCAGCCGTTAAGATCAGAATGCGCCCTTATTAGAGGGCCCTCAAAGAAGATCGGGCGAAGGCAATAGAACAGCTGGGCTTTTTACCGGTCGCCGCCCATTCCGTTCACGACCCTTTACCCTCCATTAACCCTAACAGGACGATAACGGTCGCACTTCCTGGGGTTGGCCGCTGCCACTGGCGGTGGGAGCGATGAAGGTTCGTGTCCGRTCATGAAAAGCACTGCTGGTCTCTTTCGCGCCTTGCTTGCCTTGTCGCTGCTTACCGGCTGCTCAAGCTATCGCCCGACGCCCGCCGCCTTCCATGAAGTCCTCGACCAGCCCTATAGGCTCGGCGCCGGCGACCGCATCCGCGTCACGGTGTTCGAGCAGGATGGACTGACCAACACCTACAGCGTCGACCAGTCGGGTTACATCTCCTTCCCCCTTGTCGGCGCTGTGCCCGCGCGCGGCCACACTGCCCAGCAGCTTGAAAAGGAAATCGCCGACAAGTTGCGCCAAGGCTATCTGCGCGATCCCGACGTCTCCGTCGAGATCGATCGCTACCGGCCGATCTTCGTCATGGGCGAAGTCGGCGCCGCCGGGCAATATTCCTACGTGCCGGGGCTCACGGTGCAGAAGGCGGTCGCGATCGCCGGAGGCTTCACCCCGCGCGCCAACCAGGAAAGCGTCGATATCACGCGCGATATCAACGGCAAGGTCATCACCGGCAGGGTGCAGACATCCGATCCGCTCCTGCCCGGCGACACCGTCTACGTCCGCGAACGCCTGTTCTGAAAATCAACGTGGCGGCTCACCTCCGCATCGTCCACTGCTTCCGCTCACCTGTCGGGGGAATCTTCCGGCATGTGCGCGACCTGACCGAGGCGCAGGTCGCCGCCGGCCATTCGGTAGGCATCGTCTGCGATTCGACCACGGGCGGTGACTATGAGGAGCGGCTGTTCGGAGCAATGAAGGACAGCCTGGCGCTCGGCATCCATCGCACGCCGATGCAGCGTCATATCGGGCCGGGCGATATCGCGGCGGCCTGGCGCACATACAAAATCATCAAGGAATTGCGGCCGGACGTTCTGCACGGGCACGGCGCCAAGGGTGGCGCCTATGCCCGTCTGTTCGGCTCACTGTTGCGGGTTTCAAGGTCTCGCGTGGCCCGCCTCTATTCGCCGCATGGCGGCTCGCTCCACTATGACGAAACGACGGCTACCGGGAAGCTGTTCTTCGCGCTGGAGCGCTTCATGGTGCGCTTCACCGACTGCCTGCTGTTCGTCTCCGACTATGAGCGGAAAACCTATCGCCGGAAGGTGGGCGAACCGCCGATCCCCAACGCGCTGGTCTATAACGGCCTGCGCGCCGTCGAATTCGAACCGGTGGTGCCGGCGGCAGGTGCGGCCGATCTTCTCTATATCGGCATGATGCGCGACCTCAAAGGTCCGGACATCTTCATCAATGCACTGGCGCAGGCCGGCGCCGCGCTTGGCCGCCCGTTGAGCGCGGTGATGGTCGGCGACGGCGACGACCTGCCGCGCTACCATGCCCAGGTCGAGCGGCTGGGGCTGAAGAGCCATGTCCGTTTTCTGCCGCCGATGCCGGCCAGAGAAGCCTTCGCGCTGGCCGAACTGATCGTGGTCCCATCCCGCGCCGAAGCGATGCCCTACATCGTGCTGGAAGCACTGGCCGCCGGCAGGCCGATGATTGCGACCGCGGTCGGCGGCATTCCGGAGGTCTTCGGCGAAACCTCCCCTGCCCTGATCCGGCCGGATGCTGGCCAGCTCGCCGACCGGTTGGGAACGGCCCTCGCCGACCCCGGCGCTTACCTGAAGCTGATGCCGCAGGGCGGTGAGTTGAAGGCGCGATTCGGCGCCGACGTGATGGCGGCTGAGATCGAAAAGGCTTATTTCGCGGCACTAAAGCTTTAGCTCTTGCTAATTGACTGCTCTTGCAAGAAGACCGTTAGTCGTCGCGCGCAACTATACGCGTTCAAAGCCATCTGTTGTTTCAAGGCTTTCTTAGCTCTCTTTTGCTATGCACTTGCGCGTAGCTCGCGGACAATCCCATGAACGAGATCGATCCCGCGCGCCGCTTTTCCATGGATGCGGTGCGCAAATTCGACGGCCCCGTCGAAAGCGAAAAGCCCGGCGGCATCAATGACGTTGCGCGCCAGGTCGCCTCACAGTACCGGCGCGATACCATGTCGCCGATCATGGTCAGCGGCGTGCTGCGCATGGTCGAATTCGCGGTGCTGTTCCTGTCGGGGCTCGGCCTCTATTTCTACTATGTCGGCTTTTTCAACTATCTGGCCTGGCAATATCCGCTGACGATCGCGGCAGCCTCGTTCCTGACCGTGGTGCTGCTTGACATCACCGACAGCTACCAGATCGCCGCGCTGATGCGCCCGGTCACCAATCTCGGACGCGTGCTGCTCGTCTGGGCCGGCGCCTTCGCGCTGATGGCGCTCACCGCCTTTGCCTTGAAGGCGTCGCAGGACTATTCGCGCCTCTTGTTCGGCAGTTGGTTCGTGGTCGGCTTCGTGCTGATCTTCGGCCTCAGGCTGGTGATGTCGGGGCTGATCAGGCGCTGGGCGCGCGACGGCCGCATGGAGCGCCGCGCCGTGATCGTCGGCGGCGGCAGGTCGGCTGAAGCGCTGATCCGCTCGGTCGAGAAGCAGCCCTATAACGACATCCGCATCTGCGGCATCTTCGACGACCGAGGCGACAAGCGCTCGCCGCCGATCGTCGCTGGCTATCCCAAACTCGGCACCGTTTCCGAACTGATCGAATTCGCCCGCATCGCCCGTATCGACATGCTGATCGTGTCGCTGCCGCTGACTGCCGAATCGCGCGTGCTGCAGCTTCTGAAGAAGCTCTGGGTGCTGCCGGTCGACATCCGCCTGTCGGCGCATTCCAACGCGCTGCAGTTCCGCCCGCGCGCCTATTCCTATATCGGCTCGGTGCCGATGCTCGACATCTTCGACAAGCCGATCAACGATTGGGACTCGGTCGCCAAGCGCAGCTTCGACATCATCTTCTCGCTCGTCGGCATCATCGTCTTCTCGCCGGTGATGCTCGCCACCGCGATCGCCATCAAGCTCGACAGCAAGGGCCCGGTTCTGTTCAAGCAGAAGCGCCACGGTTTCAACAATGAGATCATCGAGGTCTACAAGTTCCGCTCAATGTACACCGACAAGTCGGACCCGACCGCCAAGCAGACCGTGACCAAGAACGACCCGCGCGTCACCCGCGTCGGCCGCTTCATCCGCAAGACCTCGATCGACGAGTTGCCGCAGTTCTTCAACTCGCTGTTCGGTTCGCTGTCGCTGGTCGGGCCGCGCCCGCATGCGATCGCCGCCCAGTCGCATAACCTGCTCTACAACGAAGTGGTCGACGGCTATTTCGCCCGCCACAAGGTCAAGCCCGGCGTCACCGGCTGGGCGCAGATCAATGGCTGGCGCGGCGAGATGGACACCAATGAAAAGATCCGCATGCGCACCGAATACGATCTCTACTACATCGAAAACTGGTCGATGCTGTTCGACCTGCGCATCCTGTTCCTGACGCCGGTCCGCCTGCTCAACACGGAAAACGCCTATTGAGCGCGGTCACGCATGAGGTGCCGCCTCGGGCGGTCAACGGGTTGCCGCCTCACGCGGTCAACGGGTTGCCRCCTCACGCGGTCAACGCCAAGCTGATCGCGCTGATTTCCTCCGCCGCAATCGTCCTCGGCATCCTGCTTTCCGGCTTCGTTATCAGCGAGCCGGCGCCTTACGAAATCTATATGGCCGGGCTGATCGCCGTGTGGGCGCTGTTCRGCCTCAGAATCTTGCGGGCGATCGTGCCGCTGCTGGTGCTGCTGGTGGCGATGAACATCGGCGGCATGATCGCAATGACGCAGATGGCGGAGCTGGCCAACACGCCGCTCTATCTCGCTGTCTCGCTGTTCCTCGCCTTCAGCGCGGTCTTCTTCGCCTCGGTGACGTCGGTGCAGCCGAACCTCTACCGGCTGATCTTCATCGCCTATGTGGTGTCGGCCGTGGCGACGTCGCTGCTCGGCATAGCGGGCTATTTCCATGCCTTTCCGGGCGCGGAGATCTTCACCAAATACGACCGCGCCGCCGGCGCCTTCCAGGATCCGAACGTGTTCGGCCCCTTCCTGGTGCTGCCTGGGACCTATCTGCTCTACCTGCTCTTGACCGGTCCGGTGTCGCGCATGCCGCTACTGGCGGTGCCGCTGCTCGTCATCACCGCCGGCATATTCTTCTCCTTCTCGCGCGGCGCCTGGGGCATGTTCGCCGTGTCAGCGGTGCTGCTCACCGGCTGCCTGTTCCTGCAAAGCGCCAGCGGCCTGTTCCGGCTGCGGCTGGTGGTGATGACGATCGGAGCGGTCGCGCTGCTGGTCATCGCCATCCTCGTCATCCTGCAACTGCCCGGCGTGTCGGACATGTTCTCCCAGCGCGCGCATCTGGAGCAGAGCTACGACACCGCGCGACTCGGCCGCTTCRCCCGCTACACGATCGGCTTCCAACTGGCGCTGGAGCGCCCGTTCGGCATCGGGCCGCTGGTCTTTGGCACGATCTACGGCGAGGACACGCACGACATCTGGCTCAAGGCGCTGATGGACTATGGCTGGCTAGGCTTCGTCTCGTTCGTGACGCTGACATTGTGGACGATCGCGGCCGGTTTCCGCATCCTGCTGCGCGACCGGCCCTGGCAGCCCTATCTGCTTTGCTCCTATGTCGCCTATCTCGGCAATATCGGGCTCGGCACCGTCATCGACRTCGACCACTGGCGCCATCTCTATCTGCTGCTCGGCCTTGTCTGGGGCGCGATCGCACTGGAGTACCGGCATCAGAAGCAATTGCGGCTGGCGCGGCCCGTTCCTGYCCAGCAATATGATCGGTAAGATAACCGCCGAATTCGGTTGACCGACACGGGATYATCACGCGCTAGGCTTCTTGCCATGAAGGGCGAAGGCAGCCTTCAATCTCATTCTGCCGCGTTATGCGATCGTGTCTTCTCTGTCGTCACGGTTAGCTTGACGGTCTCTTGCGCAATATCGCTTGCAATATCATTTTTGCAACCCAATATAATCGCATGAGGTTGATTCTCGACACGGCGGCCATGGTGGCCGCGATCCGCAGCGAAGCCGGCGCGGCCCGCCGCCTCCTGGTGGCAGCGTTGGAGRGGCGGTTCACGCTACTCGCCTCGGTGCCGCTGATGATCGAGTATCAGGCTGTAATGACGCGGYCGGAACATCTGAAGGTATCTGACCTATCGGTCGACGATGTGGGCGTCGTTCTCGATGCAGTGGCGGCGATCATCGAGCCGGTGAGGCTTGCCTTTTTATGGCGGCCGGTCGCCCGCGACCAGGATGACGATATGGTACTCGAAGCAGCGGTGAACGGACAGGCCGATGCGATCGTGACGTTCAACGTCCGTGACTTCGGCCAAGCGGCCGTCCGTTTCGGAATAGAGGTTCTGTCGCCTGGAGAGGCCTGGAAACTAGTGGAGAAAGGCAAATGAGGAAGAGCAATTTTGCGCTGCGGCTTCAGCCCTCGCTTCTGGACGAAGCGCGCAAGGTCGCGGAAGACGAGGGTGTTGCGCTCAACCAGTTCATCAACGTGGCCGTGGCTGAGAAGCTGTCGGCGCTCAGAGTGGAAAGCTATTTCCAGGAGCGCGCAGCACGCGCAGACATTCCCAAGGCGCTCGACGTTCTCAAGCGCGCCGGCAAGGGCAAGCCGCCAGTCAAAGGCGACGAACTTACAAAACAGTGATAGGCCCGAAACTCTATCTCCCGAGTGAGCGTCGGGGAGCGCGCCCCTCTTTCGAGCTTATCCGCCGGGCCTACTGCAGACTCGAAGCACGGGCGCTCTCGCGACGACCAGAACATAGGTAGAACCTCCGGGCGCGATTTTCGGCGTGGCTCTTAGCCACCAAAGGCACAAGGCGGATTCTCTTTTGTTCCGTTCTCGTGCATTTTGTCTGATTGGCCCCTTGCGCTACAGCCCTTGAGAATATAGGGCTTTGCGCGGTCCGGAGTGTAGCGCAGCCCGGTAGCGCACTTGACTGGGGGTCAAGGGGTCGTCGGTTCGAATCCGGCCACTCCGACCATTTCAAGCCCCGAAACTTGGCCCCCAATATTCCTTCTTCAGCAGCCCCTACTGGCACACATCGACCCATTTGGCGCTGACGAGATCGGCCATCCTTTGCGGCGCGATGCGCACCGCGGCGTTGGTGGCGCCGGCGGCCGGGACGACCTCGTCGAAGGCTCTGAGCGTCACGTCACAATAGACCGGCAACGGTGCCGGCAGGCCGAACGGGCAGACGCCGCCCGGCGGATGGCTGGTTGCCGCCAGCACCTGTTCGCCATCGAGCATGCGCGGCTTGCCGCCGAGGATGTCCTTGCACTTGCGATTGTCGAGCTCGCGGTACCGCTGGTGACAACCAGCATGGTCTCATCGCCGACGCGCAGGCAGATGGTCTTGGCGATCTGCGCCGGCACCACGCCGTGGGCTTCAGCCGCCAGTACCACGGTCGCCGAACTCGCCTCGGTGACCAGGACTTCTATGTCGGGCGCATGTTCGGCGAAGAAGGCGCGAACCGATTGCAAGCTCATGAGCAACCTCTTGTCAGACATGTTGGCGGGCGCCCACGAATCGCGGCGCCGGGCGCGATTGCCACATAACGCGGCTGCGGTTGGCAAGGACCAGGAGACTGCCAGCGAAAGGCGCAAAAAACCCGCCAGGGCGAACCGTGGCGGGCTTTCGTGCGGACGCTCCGGCGTCCTTATTGTTATTGTTGTATAAGCCGGTTCTCCGGGGCCGGCACCCCGATCAATTCCTCTTCCGGCACCTGCAGCGCGGAAGCGATGCGCCTGAGCTTGGCGGGGTCGGCGTCCTTGCCGTCCTCGATGTCGACGATCTCGCCGACCGCCAGGCCGCAAGTCAATGAGAGCTCCTCAATCGTATACCCCTTCGTTTCTCGGACGGCTCTGGGAGCACTGTAGCCGTTCACGGCAATCATGTTGTTGGAAACCAGGTTTCGTGCGGTGTTGGGCATGGCAACTCCTTGGGATGAAACACGTCTGATGAAATGTGGCGTTGCCTGAGACGGGCGGGAGGATGGCCGTTAACAGGTGATTTGCCAAGAGGCACTGTGGCGGCCGTCACRCCATCGTGAACCGGCTATTTTCGGCCGGACGCCGCAGGCTCCGCATATGTAAGATGGCGGGGCGCCCAATCAAGTTCTTTTGAGGGCTGGACGCTTTCGACTCTGGAGTTCGTTACCTTGCTGTCGTTGGCGGCCGACAGCCGCTCCGGCAGCCAGAGCGGCTCAGCGTTCGCTGGATCGCAGATACGCTCTAGGTACTTGTTTTTACGCAATTCCGAACGGAAAGGCGCGACGCGCTTGCCTGGAATTGCCCAAAGCAAAAGGATCAGATGCCATGAAACCGAAGCTATTCGCGATTGTGCTCGCCACGATTTCAGCTCTTGCGGGTTCTGCACAGGCTGACACCGAGCGCGTGCGCGGCACGGTGGTCAACTTCGCCGGAACGGCGCTGACGGTGAAAGCCCATGACGGCAAGACCGATACGGTCACGCTTTCTCCCGGTTGGATGATTTCCGGCGTCGCCAAGGCGTCGGCCGCCGACATCAAACAGGGCGATTTCCTCGGCATCGCGTCGGCTCCCAAGACGGGTGGCGGCAGCGGCGCGCTGGAAGTCATGATCTTCCCGGCAGCGCTGAAGGGAACAGGAGAAGGCGACCGTGCCTGGGACCTGCAACCAAACAGCCGAATGACCAACGGCACCGTCGCCTCCGTGACCGAGGTCAGCGGCCGGACAGTGACGCTCACCTACGGCAGCGGCCAGAAGAAGCAGATCGCCATCCCGCAATCCACGCCGATCGTGAAATTCGCGACCGCCAAGCCGGCGGACCTTAAGCCCGGTGCGCCGGTGTTCGTCAGCGCCGAGCGCGGCAGCAACGGCAAGCTCGTTTCGCGCCGGGTGGTGGTCGGCAACCACGGCATTGCTCCGCCGATGTGAGGCTAAAGCGCGGCGCGCCGAAACAAATTCGGGCGAAGCGCTCCAGGTCCTTGCCTCGACGCATGTCGCCATCCCAAAACCGCTGCGCACTTTGCCAGGAAGCCGGCGCGTAACCTTGAAGATCGTGGTGCCATAGCGTCGCCTCACGCGGCCCGACGGACGCGCCGCGCTATTGAGTGGCACCCAGACACAATCTGGAAACAAAAATCTATAGCCCGGAAAAATTGTCGAAAAAATTCAGGAGGATAGTCCAAGTCGCGAGGCTTGGTCACCGATTTGGTGCGGTGAACTTCGGAACGCCCGCGTAAAAAAGGAAACGCAGTCATGAAGAAGTCCCTCCTCTCCGCGCTCGGGCTGGCTCTGGCCCTGGCATTCACGATGCCGATCCTTGGCGCGACCAGCGCCGATGCGGCTCCGGCCCCGGCGAAGAAGCATCATCATCTTCGTCATCACCACAAGAAGCATCACCGCAGCCATCACCGTCATCACCACCACAAGATGGCGGCTCCGAAGAAAGCCTGATCCTGCCCGTCTGCCGAAGGGAAGGCTGGCCTTCACGTGTTGACCGGGTTCAGTCTTCCCTTCGGATTTTCGCCTTGCAAGGCAAAACGGTTAACTTTGTCGTCGACCGCCCGATGGACGCGCGTTCGCGTTCGACATTCTTCGTTGCAAATGCCGATCTCCTTGCGCTGCGTCATCATATCGGCAGCGTCCGGCGTGACTGAATGGCTTCGAGCTCGCTTCGGCAATGTGGTCCCGATCAGTCCGCTGTCAGCGACGGCGGTTCAAAGTCCGCATCGGCAACCGAAGTTTCAGCGCACCTGGTCGAGCAGGCGTTTGCATTCCAGGAGGTCGAACAGCGCCTCCTGCAGCAAGGCGCGATTGTCACGCRACAATTTCGAGGAATCCGCCTGTACGGGACCTTCGTCGTCGCTCTTGCCGAGGCCGAAGAAACGACGGCTGGGCTTCACCTTGGGTTGGCCGACAAGTGCGTCCTCGTCGCCGCGCGGCTGGGCAGCCGCCGTCAGTGGCACCTGATCGGCCTGCCGGCGCTGTGCGATCGCCTCGACCGCCGCCATGTCGCCATTGCCGATGGCGACCAGGAAGTGGTTGCCGTTCTCGCGCAGCAGCTTCTGCACGCCTTTGATCGTGTAGCCCTGATCGTAGAGCATGTGCCGGATGCCCTTGATCAGTTCGACATCCTGCGGCCGGTAGTAGCGGCGGCCGCCGCCACGCTTCATCGGCTTGATCTGGCTGAAACGCGTTTCCCAAAACCGCAGCACATGCTGCGGCAGATCGAGATCTTCCGCGACTTCGCTGATGGTGCGGAAAGCATCTGGGCTCTTGTCCATGGGCGAATCCTCACGCTGGACGAAGGTCCGGCACTTATGCCGAATCGAGCCTTATTTCAGCGATTTATGAAGCGGTATTCAAGCCCAGCCTCAAAGCGGCCGGCGCTTTTCAACCGCATTTGCCGGCGTGTTATTTGTCGCCCTTGGCCTTGCTGTTCTGATGCGCGCGCAGAATGCGGTTCTTCAGCACATTCGACGATTTGAAGGTCATCACCCGGCGCGGCAGGATCGGCACTTCCTCGCCGGTCTTCGGATTGCGACCGATGCGCTCGTTCTTGGAGCGGACATGAAAGGTTGCAAAGGAMGACAGCTTCACCGTTTCACCGCGAACGATGGCTTCGCAAATTTCATCCAGGACGGCTTCGACGAGTTCCGCCGATTCAGTTCGCGACAGACCAACTTTGCGGTAAACGGCTTCGGCAAGGTCGGCACGCGTAAGTGTCTTTCCCCCCATGCAAACCGTCCCATCAGCTCAAAAAACGTAAATCGATACAGCCAGCGGCAGAGCCTAAGTAATTGATCCGGCAAGGTCAAGGACCGAACCCATGCGTTCGGCACTTACCAGCGGAGCAACACCGCGCCCCAGGTGAAACCTCCGCCCATCGCCTCGARCAAAACGAGGTCGCCCTTCTTGATGCGGCCGTCGGCGACGGCCACCGACAAGGCGAGCGGCACGGAGGCAGCTGAGGTGTTACCGTGCAAATCGACGGTGACCACCACTTTCTGTTCGGCAATCCCAAGCTTCCTGGCGGAAGCGTCAATAATCCGTTTATTGGCCTGGTGCGGCACGAACCAGTCGAGGTCTTCTGCCGTGATGCCGGCCTCAGCGAAGGTTGCCTCGATGACGTCGGTGATCATGCCGACGGCGTGCTTGAACACCTCGCGGCCTTCCATCCTGAGATGGCCAACCGTCCCCGTGGTCGATGGGCCGCCATCGACGAAGAGCTTGTCCTTGTGCACGCCATCCGAGCGCAGGCTCGCCGCCAGCACGCCTCGATCGGCGATGCCGCCCGTCCCCTCCGCGGCTTCGAGCACGATCGCACCGGCACCGTCGCCAAAGAGCACGCAAGTCGAGCGGTCGTTCCAATCGAGGATGCGCGAGAAGGTCTCCGAGCCGATCACCAGCACGCGTTTCGCCAATCCGCCGCGGATATAGAGGTCGGCGGTGGCGACCGCATAGACAAAGCCGGAGCACACCGCCTGCATGTCGAAGGCAAAGCCGTGATGCATGCCGAGCCGGTTCTGGATCTCGACGGCGGTCGCGGGAAAGGTGTTGTTGGGCGTCGATGTCGCCAGCACGATGAGGTCAATGTCGGCAGGCGTCAAACCGGCGCTGTCGAGCGCGGCGCGCGCCGCGGYCTCGCCCAGCGAGGCCGTCGTCTCGTCATCGGCCGCGACGTGGCGCTGGCGAATGCCGGTGCGCTGGACGATCCACTCGTCTGAGGTCTCGACCATGCCTTCGAAATCGGCATTCTTCATGATGCGGCGGGGCAGCGCGGCACCATTGCCGCGCACGACTGATCTGATCAAGGTTCGTTCCTATTCCTCGGCGTCGACGGCGACGCCGGATTTCCTGTTTGCCTGGGCATTCGGRTTGCGCGCATGGAACAGATCGAGGTCGGCCTCTATCCGGTCAAGCAGATTGTTGCGCACCATGTCGTAGCCGAGCTCGATAGCCGCCGCGAAGCCGTCCGAATCCGCACCGCCGTGGCTCTTCACGACGATGCCGTTCAAGCCCAGGAAGACGCCGCCATTGGAGCGGCCGACATCCATCTTCTCACGCAGCCGGTCGAAGGCACCCTTGGCAAAGACGTAGCCGATCCTCGCCATCAGCGTGCGGCTCATGGCGGCGCGCAGGTAGCCCGCGATCTGCCTTGCCGTGCCTTCGGCGGTCTTGAGCGCAATGTTACCGGCAAAGCCCTCGGTGACAACCACGTCGACCGTGCCCTTGCCGATATCGTCGCCCTCGACGAAGCCGCGATAGTTCATCGAGGCCATATTGGCCTCACGCAGCATGCGCCCGGCCTCCTTGACCTCCTCCTGGCCCTTGATCTCCTCTACGCCGACATTGAGCAGGCCAACGCTCGGCCGCTCGATGCCGAAAACCGAGCGCGCCATGCCGGTGCCCAGGATGGCGAAATCGACGAGCTGATGCGCATCTGCGCCGATGGTCGCGCCGACGTCCAGAACCACGCTCTCGCTGCGCGTCGTCGGCCAAAGCGCTGCGATCGCCGGGCGATCGATGGTGGCCATGGTGCGCAGGCAGAATTTCGACATCGCCATCAACGCGCCGGTATTGCCTGCCGAGATGCAGGCCTGGGCGGCGCCGTTCTTCACCGCCTCGACTGCCTTCCACATCGACGATTTCCAGCGGCCCTGGCGCAGCGCCTGGCTTGGCTTGTCGTCCATCCGGACCGCGATCTCGCAATGGACGAACTCGCTCACCTCGGCCAGTTTCGGGAACTTGGCGAGTTCGGGACGCACGGCGTCCTCGCGGCCGTAGATGACGAAGCGGATGTCAGGGCGGCGGATGGCGACCGTCATCAGCGCCGGGATGACCACGCTTGGTCCGTGATCGCCACCCATGGCATCAATGGAAATCCTGATCACGCGGTATTTTTCTCACGGTTTGCCTGGCTTGCGGCGGGCGCCTGCCGAGGTAAGGGGGCTCGCGAAAGGTTCGGCGAAAATAGCGTTTTTGGGCTGCCGCACAACCAACTTTTCCAAAATCCGGGCCGCCTTCAGGATTTTCCGAGCAGCGAACGCAGCTTTTTCTGGAATTCGCTTTCCTCCGGCTCGTCGTCGCCGGCGGCGCCGAGCGAAACTCCAGGCTTGCGTGGATAAGGGTCGATCGCCAGGCCGAAAAACTGCTCGGCGAGCGCCCCGACATCGATGGTGTCGCCGGAAAATGTTTCGGGGCTGTCCGGTCCGTCGGCGTCGAGGATGATCTCGCCGCCGCCTTCGAACCCTTCGCGCCCGAGCTTCGACTGCTCGGGCAGGAACAGCGCCTCGACCGGCTCGTCGATATGGGCGGCCACCGGATCGAGGGTGACGATGCAGGCCTGCGTGATGTCGGCCACGACGCCACCGCTGACCTTGACGCCGTTGCGCTTCCACGGCGCCACCAGCAGTTCGGCGCGATAACTCTCGACCGAGAGCAGACCGTGCTCGGCAGCGAGCGCCGCGCGCTGCCGCTCGTCGGCCTCGATCACGACCGGCAAGCCCTTTTGCGGCAAGCGGGCGACATTGGCGACAAAGGATACGGGGCTCTTCGGTTCGGCGTGTTTCATGCTCGCCTCCTTCAAGCGTCTCCAGCCACCGGGAACGACACCTTGCCGGCCACGATCGATTCGCTCGGCTGCGCGGCGAGCTGCCGGGATGCCTCGGCAACATAACCCGCCAGCAACGGCGCTTCCGGCCACTCGCCGGCATTCGGCCTGACGTTGCGCGCTAGGGCCATGCCAAGGGCCACGCGATCGTCTTCGCGCAGGGCGTCGTCGTAAGCCGCGGTACGGCCATAGAACATCTTTGCCAGCCTCTTCATGCGCTTCGGCACGCCGACATCGCTGATGCCGAGTTCCCTGAGCGAATGCTCGACATCCAGGAAGAACTCGTCGATCAACACCTGCGCGAGCTCCGCCGCGGCGCCGCCCTCCCCGCGCAGYCGGTGCTGGAACAGGAACATATGCAGCGACAGCATCTCGAAGCGGCCGAGCGGCGTATCCGGCACATTCCAGTCGGAATAAAACACAGTCTGCCGCGCGGCCGCCACGATTTGTGCGTAGAGCGCCTCGGTGATAGCGCGGTTGGCATGACGTTCGCGGCCAAAAAGGCGCTGGAACATTGAGGGTGGTCTCCCGGGGACCTTTTGTTTGAATTGGCCTTGTTGCATCGGCATGCAAGCTGGTTTACCGGTTTTGCGGCCCAGCGCAAGTTGCGGGGATGTGATGGAGAATTGTTGTTGGGTGCGCTGAAATTCAAGTCGTTCCTTGCGCCCGCCCCGGTGGGCGTGGCGTCGCTGCTGGTTGCGGTATCAGCACTCTCGGCCTGCAATTCGTCCAAGATGATCGGGGATCTCAACCCGACCGAGACGCTGACGCAGGGCTATGTCATCGACCAGCAGGCCGTCGACTCGGTGCCCGTGGGCTCGAGCCGAGAGCAGGTGCTTCTGGCGCTCGGCACGCCGTCGACGACGGCGACCTTCGACAATGAGGCCTTCTATTACATATCGCAGACGCGCAAGCGCTATGTCGCCTTCGACAAGCCGCGTCTGGTGGACCAGCACGTGCTGGCGGTCTATTTCGGCGCCGACGGCCGCGTCACCCAGATCGCCAATTACGGCCTGAAGGACGGCAAGATCTTCGACTTCATCTCTAGGACAACGCCGACCGGCGGCAAGGACCAGAACTTCCTCAGCCAGGTCATCAACGGCGCCAGCAAGCTGGCGCCCGGCATCCCGGGCGGCGGCAGCAGAGGCACGCCCTGAATTCGGCTTCTGGCATCCAGACAATCAAGACCCGCCGAATCGCTCCGGCGGGTCTTTTGTTTCGACGAGAATGCTTGGTCAAAACAAAACCCGCGGGATCGCTCCCGCGGGTCTTTGTCCTGAAAAGCGCCGGGTTCAGCCGTGCGCGAGCACGGCTAGCAGCAGCAGCGCCACGATGTTGGTGATCTTGATCGCCGGATTGACCGCCGGACCGGCGGTGTCCTTGTAGGGGTCGCCGACGGTATCGCCGGTGACGGAGGCCTTGTGCGCTTCCGAGCCCTTGAGGTGCTTGACGCCGTTCCTGTCGGTGAAGCCGTCCTCGAACGACTTCTTGGCGTTGTCCCAGGCGCCACCGCCGGAGGTCATCGAGACCGCGACGAAGAGGCCGTTGACGATGACGCCGAGCAGCGAGGCGCCGAGCGCCGCAAAGGCCGAAGCCTTCGAGCCCGAGATCAAAAGCACGCCGAAATAGACGACGAGCGGCGCCAGCACCGGCAGCAGCGACGGGACGATCATTTCCCGGATCGCCGCCTTGGTCAAAAGGTCGACCGCGCGCGCGTAGTTCGGCTTCGAGGTACCGGCCATGATGCCCTTGTCCTCGCGGAACTGCTTGCGCACCTCCTCGACGATCGAGCCGGCGGCGCGACCGACCGCGGTCATCGCGATGCCGCCGAACAGGTACGGGATCAGGCCGCCGAAGATCAGGCCGGCGACGACATAGGGGTTGGAGAGATCGAAGGAGATCTCCCCCATGCCCTGGAAGTACGGATACTTGTCGCCATTGGCGGCGAAGAACCTGATGTCGTTGGAGTAGGCCGCGAACAGCACCAGCGCACCGAGGCCGGCCGAGCCGATCGCGTAGCCCTTGGTCACCGCCTTGGTGGTGTTGCCGACCGCGTCAAGCGCATCGGTGGAGTGACGCACTTCCTTGGGCAGGCCGGACATTTCGGCGATGCCGCCGGCATTGTCGGTGACCGGGCCGAAGGCGTCGAGCGCCACGATCATGCCAGCGAGGCCGAGCATGGTGGTGACGGCGATCGCCGTGCCGTAGAGGCCGCCGAGCTGATAGGTGGCGATGATGCCGCCGACGATCACGATTGCCGGAAGTGCCGTCGATTCCAGCGAGACGGCGAGGCCCTGGATGACATTCGTGCCGTGGCCGGTCACCGATGCCTGCGCGATCGAGTTGACCGGCCGCTTGTTGGTGCCGGTATAGTATTCGGTGATCACCACGATGAGCCCGGTCACAGCCAGGCCGATCAGGCCGCAGAAGAACAGGTTCCTGCCGGTGATGGCAACACCTGCGACCGTTCCAAATTCGCCCCAGCCAAGGCAGGCCGAGGTGGCGATGGCGAGGCCGACGATCGACAGCAGGCCGGTGACGATCAGGCCCTTGTAGAGCGCTCCCATGATCGAGCCGTTGGAGCCCAGCTTGACGAAGAAGGTGCCGACGATCGAGGTCAGGATGCAGGCGCCGCAGATGGCAAGCGGATAGACCATCGCGGCACCCAGAACGGCGGTGCCGCCGAAGAAGATGGCGCCAAGCACCATGGTGGCGACAACCGTCACCGCATAGGTCTCGAACAGGTCGGCGGCCATGCCCGCGCAGTCGCCGACATTGTCGCCGACATTGTCCGCGATGGTGGCCGGGTTGCGCGGATCGTCTTCCGGAATACCGGCTTCGACCTTGCCGACGAGGTCACCGCCGACGTCGGCGCCCTTGGTGAAGATGCCGCCGCCGAGACGGGCGAAGATCGAGATCAGCGAGGCGCCGAAGCCGAGCGAGACAAGCGAGTCGATGACGACGCGGTCGTTCGGCTGCAGGCCCATCGGGCCGGTCAGGATGAAGTAGTAGATGGAGACGCCGAGCAGCGCCAGGCCCGCCACCAGCAGGCCGGTGATGGCGCCGGACTTGAAAGCGATGTCGAGGCCGGCGGCGAGGCTGTTGGAAGCAGCCTGCGCGGTGCGCACATTGGCGCGCACCGAGACATGCATGCCGATGAAGCCGGCAGTACCCGAGAGCACAGCGCCGATCAGGAAGCCGATCGCGGAGGTGACGGACAGCAGCCACCAGGCGAGCAGAAGCACGACGATGCCGACGACTGCGATGGTGGTGTACTGGCGCGCCAGATAGGCCTGGGCGCCTTCGCGAATGGCTGCGGAGATTTCCTGCATGCGCTGGCTGCCCTGATCGGACGCAAGGACCGAACGTGTCGCCCAGATGGCGTATAGGACTGAAAGCAGGCCGCAGGCGATGACGGCGGTAATGATGGTCATTGCCGGATTTTCCTCGATTGTTGGCCCAAAAGAACCCCTCCCTGGGCCGTTGGAACGGGAGACGGATGCCGGCAGTCGGAATCCGCCCCTTCGCTGGCGTGTATGCGAAACAGGGCTTGGAACGTCAAGATATTGTTCGGTTTTTGCCCTGCTTTCACCCGAAAGGCGAAGTCGGGCGACTTAAAGGTCGACGGCGTCATTGTTTATATCGATTGAAATGACGTAAGGGAATCCGACCAGGATCGCGGCCTTCCCGGCTCTACTCCGCCTCCCGCCCCATCCGGCGCGCGGCGTAGCGCTCGATCGCAGACAGGCCGTCATAGATCAGCACCGCAAGCGCCGCCACGATCAGGCCGCCCTGCAGCACGAAGGCAAGGTTGTTCGATATCAGGCCGGCGATGATGACCTCGCCCAGCGTCTTTGCCGCGACCGTCGAGCCAATGGTGGCGGTGGCGAGGCTGATGACCACCGAGAGCCGGATGCCACCTAGGATCACGGGGGCGMTCAGCGGCAGTTCCACCTTCACCAGCCTTTGCCAGCCGGTCATGCCGGCGCCGCGCGCCGCTTCCATGACGTTGCCGGGCAGCGTGGTGAGCGCCGTCAGTGCATTCTCAAAGATCGGCAATAGCCCGTAGAGAAAGAGCGCGATCAGCGTCGGCTTCTCGCCGAAGCCGACCGCCGGCACCGCAAGCGCCAGCACCGCAACAGGCGGGAAGGTCTGGCCGATATTCACCAGGCTGCGGGACAGCGGCAGGAATTCGGCGCCGGCCGGCCTAGTGACCAGGATCGCAAGCGCGACGGCGACGATTGCCGCCGCAATCGTTGCGACCAGCACGGTCCTCAGATGCTGCAAAGTGAGCGTCAGCAGGCTGCCCTGGTTGTAGATCGCCGGCGCGCCGTTCTCGGTCAGGGGCTTCAGCAACGGCTCGAACCAGCCCGGGCTGGTGATGAAGACGACCAGCAGCACCAGAAGCGCCAGCCTCAACAGCGCGGGCAGCCAGGCCTTCATGCCGGCCTCGCGCGTTTCAACAGCGCTTCCACGGTGATGCGGCCGATGAGCTTGCCGTCGCTATCCTTCACCGGCAGCGCCGGGCGGCCCGACCACAGAAGCTCGGCCAGCGCGTCGCGCTGGCTGGCGTCGCCGGGGATCGCCTCGCCTTCGGCGCCGCCGGCCTCCACTGCGTCGCGCACGCGGCCGAGCGACAGGAGCCTGAACGGCCGCTCGCTGGAGCCCACCAAGGTCTCGACGAAGCCATTCGCGGGCTTCGCCAGTATCTCCGCCGGATTGGCGTATTGCAGCACCTTTCCGTTATCCATGACGGCGATCTTGTCGCCCATATGCACCGCCTCCTCCATGTCGTGGGTAACGAGGATGATGGTGGTGCCGAAACGCTTCTGGATCGCCAGCAGATCTTCCTGCGCCTTGGTGCGGATGATCGGGTCGAGCGCTCCGAACGGCTCGTCCATCAGAAGCACATTGGGTTCCGCGGCGAGCGCGCGAGCGACGCCGACGCGCTGCTGCTGGCCGYCGGAGAGCTCATGCGGATAGCGGGGACCGTAGGCCTGCGGATCGAGCTGATAGAGCTTCATCAACTCCTCGACGCGCGCCTTGATGCGGTCCTTGTCCCAGCCGAGCAGCAGCGGCACAGTGGCGATGTTCTGCGCCACGGTACGATGCGGGAACAGGCCATGGCCCTGGATGGCATAGCCGATGCTGCGGCGCAGCTCGTATCCAGGCAGCGAGCGATTGTCGGCGCCGTCGATCTTGATGACGCCAGACGTGGGCTCGACCAACCGGTTGATCATCCTGAGCAGCGTCGTCTTGCCGGATCCGGAAGTACCGACGACGGCGGCGATGGTGCGCGGCTCGACGACCATCGAGACATCGTCGACGACGGCCGTTCCGTTGTAGCGMTTGGTGATGCCTTCGATCTCGATCATTCGGGGTCCGCCCTGCGCCTAGTGGAGGTCATTTCGATAATCGCGTCGAGGATGATAGCCGCGGCAAAGGCCAGCGCCACGGTCGGCACAGCGCCGAGCAGCACCAGATCCATGGCCGTCTGGCCTATGCCCTGGAATACGAACACACCGAATCCGCCGCCACCGATCAGCGCTGCGATGGTGGCGAGGCCAATATTCTGCACCAGCACGATGCGGATGCCGGTGAGGATCACCGGAAAGGCGAGCGGAAACTCGACATCGAACAGACGCTGGCGGTCGGTCATGCCCATGCCGCGGGCCGCATCGTTGGCGGCGCGCGGCACGCCGGCAAGTCCGATCACGGTGTTCGCCACGACCGGCAAAAGCGAATACAGAAACAGCGCGACGAAAGCGGGCGCGGTGCCGATGCCCCTGACGCCGGCGGTTGCCGCGCCGGGCACATGCGCGGCGATCCAGCCGAGCGGCGCGATCAGCAGGCCAAACAGCGCGATCGACGGGACGGTCTGGATGATGTTGAGCACGTTGAGGACGCCATCCCGCAACCGGTCGACCCGGTGGCAGAGAATGCCGAGCGGCACCCCGAYGACCACCGCCGCCGCCAGCGAGCCGAGGGCAAGCGTGATATGCTTGAGGCCTTCAGCCCAGAAACCGTCGGCGCGGCTGGCATATTCCTTGAGGATGGAAAGACTGTCCCAACTCCCCGACACGAGCAGCGCGCCGACGGCGAGCGCGGCGACGGCAAGAACGCCGAGGCGCGCCTGGGGTGACAGGTTCAGCCTCGTCAGCACATCGGCCAGAAGCAGCGTGAAGGCGAAGATAAGCAGCCAGAAGCCGGAGGCCGGCGCGACGCGGGCGAAAGTGTTGCCGGCAGGCGTCAGGAAACTGCCGGCGATGCCGATTAGAATGACAAGCGCGAGCAGCGCAACAACGCTCGCTGCCAACCTCAGGATAAGCGGCGTCCGCAGCAGCGCGACGATGCCGCCGGCGATCAATATCGCCAGGAGCAAGGTGCCAAGCGTGGGCGGCAGCGCGTCCAGGATCGAGCGCGCCTGCCCCGGCACGATACGGTTGGCGCGGAACGTGGCGAAGGGTGCCGCGAAGGCGGCATAGGCGGCGATCGCGGCGATGACCACGCCGAGCTTGTCGAAGCGCAGGGTCATCGCCATCCCTCGGGAGAAGGTTGACAGGTTGGCGGGACACCCCTCTCTGGCCAGCCGGCCATCTCCCCCGCAAGGGGGGAGATCGGCAGCTCCGCCGACGGCTCCTGTCCAACTCGCACTTGTGTCGCGATCCCCGCCCGACTACTTCAAGAACCCATTCTTCTTCAAAAAGTCTTCAGCAACCGCCTTGGCAGGCTCGCCGCCGAGCTGGACACGACCGTTGAGCTGTTGCAGCGTGTTGACATCGAGCTTGGCGAAGACCGGCTTCAGCAGCTGCTCGATTTCGGGATGCTCTTTCAGCACCTTCTCACGGATGATCGGCGTCGGCTGATAGACCGGCTGCACTGCCTTGTCGTCCTCGAGCACGACGAGGCCGGAGGGCTTGATGCCGCCGTCGGTGCCGTAGACCATGGCGGCGTTGGCGCCATTGGTCTGATTGGCGGCCGCGGCGATGGTTGCGGCGGTGTCGCCGCCGGAGAGCGTGATCAACTGGTCCGGCTTCAGCTTGAAGCCGTAAGTGGTCTGGAAGGCCGGCAGGGCGGCCGCCGAATTGACGAACTCAGCCGAGGCAGCCAGCACCACCTTGCCGCCGCCCGATACATATTTGCCGAAGTCCGACAGGGTGACCAGCTTGTTCTCGTCGGCCACTTCCTTGCGCAGCGCGATCGCCCAGGTGTTGTTGGCCGGCGACGGCRCCAGCCAGACGATCTTGTTGGCGTCGTAGTCGAGCTTCTTGGCGGTCTCGTAGCCCTTGGCGGCATCCTTCCACAAAGGATCGTCGGCCTTCTGGAAGAAATAGGCCGCATTGCCGGTATATTCGGGATAGATGTCGATCTCCCCGGCGGTGATCGCCTTGCGCACCACCGGAGTGCCACCCAGCTGGATGCGGTCGGTGGTCTTGATGTTGTTGGCATTCAGAACCAGCTCGATGATGTTGCCGAGCACACCACCCTCGGTGTCGATCTTCGAGGAGACAACCACCTGGGCATGTGCCGAAGCCACGCTGATGCCGAGCGCAATCGCTGCTACGGCGAGCTTTCCGATTGAAAACATTGTGGAAATCCTTTGCTGTGAGCCGAAGGGTCGGAGGCTGTATGTGAGCACGGGTTTAACGCGTCGTCGGGGCACACGGTTTCATAACGGCTGGAATGCGCRCAATAATTTTGTCTGCGGCGCGAATGCCGCGCTGCACCACGTCCCGACAGCGTGATGTCAGTTGGCGGCGCGCAGGCCCGGCAGCTTCAATGCGCCGAGCGCCAGGAAGCAGAGAACGACAACCGGGAACACGACCCAGTTCAGCATGGTCCAGCCCCAGGCGTTGTAGACGGCGCCCGACATCAGCGAGGCGAAGGCGACCGACCCGAACAGGACGAAGTCGTGGAAGCCTTGCACCTTGCCCTTCTCCGAGGGCCGGTAGCTGGCGGCGACCATGGAGGTGGCGCCGATGAAGCCGAAATTCCAGCCAAGGCCGAGCAGGATCAGCGCCGTCCAGAACTGCCAGAGCGCCAAGCCAGAGAGCGCGACGCCAGCGCAGCCGATGAGCAGGACCAGCCCGATGGCCACAATGCGCTCGGCGCCGAAGCGGTGGATCAGCGAGCCGGTGAAGAAGCTCGGCCCGAACATCGCCATGACATGCCAGGAAATGCCCAGCGTGGCATCGTCGGTCGAGAGCCCGCAGCCGACCATGGCGAGCGGCGCGCCGGTCATGACGAAGCTCATCAGCGCGTAGCTGCCGACAGCGCAGAACAAGGCCGCGACGAAGCGCGGCTGGGTGGCGATCTCAAGCAGCGGGCGGGCGTCGCTCTCAGCGATCGCAGCGGTGCTGCTTGTCCGTTTGGAAACATGCAGGAAGGAAAGGATCACGGCGCCAACGGCCGCCAGCACCAGGATCGAGGCGAAGGATCCGGCAAACATCACCGGCGCGAGAAGCTCGCGAGTATAGATGACGATCTGCGGCCCGAGGATTGCGGTGACGATGCCCCCCGCCAGGACGAAGGAAATGGCGCGCGCCTTGAATTCCGGCGGCGCGTTGTCGGCAGCGGCGAAGCGGAACTGCTGGACAAAGGCGCCGCCGACACCGATCACGCCGAGGCCGAAGGCAAACAGCCAGAAGCTTGCCTGAAAAAGGGCCAGCGTCGCCGTCAGACCGCCGAGCGCGGTGATGACGGTTCCGGTCATGAAGCCGCCGCGGTGGCCAAGCCGGCGTATGATGGCGGCGGCCGGCAGGGCGCCGAGCGCCACCCCGAGGTTGAAGCCGGTGACCGGCGCCGTCGCCAACGATTTGTCGGGACCGAGCAGATACTCCCCGGCAAGTGCGCCGAGCGAAATGGAAATCGGCGCGGCGGAGCCCACGATGGCTTGCGCCGAGGCAAGCAGCAGCGCCGTGCGTCGCGCTGCGCGGCCGCCTTCGGCGACCACGGCCACGGCGGCCGTCATGACGCGTCCTTGCCGCGTCCCTCGCCGCGCACCCGGCGCGAGACGCGGTCGAGCACGGCGTTCACCAGCTTCGGTTCGTCCTCTTCGTAGAAGGCCTTGGCGATGTCGACATATTCGGAGACGATGACGGCCACCGGCACATCGTCCCGCTTCATCAGCTCATAGACGCCGGCGCGCAGGATGGCGCGGAGCGTGGAATCCAGACGCGACAGCGGCCAGTCGTCGGTGAGCGCCTGGCGGATGACCGGGTCGATGGTCTTCTGGTTCTCGACGACGCCGGTCAGTATGGCGCGGAACCACTGCGCGTCCGCCTCGCGATAGAGTGCGCCGTCGACTTCCTTGCCGAGGCGGAAGGCCTCGTATTCGGCGGTGATCTCGAAGACGCCGCTGCCGGCCACATCCATCTGGTAGAGCGCCTGGACGGCGGCAAGGCGAGCGGCGCCCCGCTTGTTGGCGTGGCGCACCGCTCCGTTGTGGGCAGGCTCGCTCACGATTGGGCTCCGAATTTCTCTTTGAGCGCGATCATGGTCAGCGCCGCGCGCGCGGCAAAGCCGCCCTTGTCGCCCTCGGTCCGCCTGGCGCGCGTCCAGGCCTGCGCATCGTTCTCGGTGGTCAGGATGCCGTTGCCGATCGCGATCGCTTCCTGCACCGACAGGTCCATCAGCGCGCGGTTCGATTCATTGGCGACGATGTCGAAATGATAGGTGTCGCCACGGATGACCGTGCCAAGGGCAACAAATCCGTCATAATGCATGCCGCCTTCGCGGGCGCCGTCCAACGCGAAAGTGATCACGGCCGGGATTTCCAGCGAGCCCGGAACGGTGACGACGTCGTAGGTGGCGCCGGCTTCGTCCAGCGCGCTGGTCGCGCCTTCGAGCAGCGCGTCGGCGAGATCGTCGTGGAAGCGCGCCTCGACGATAAGCAGATGCGCCTTCGCCTTCGGACGAATGAACGCTTTGCCGTGTTGGGATGTGCCAGCCATAAAAGTCTCCGGGGGATCGCGGGTGACTTAGGCCGAAGCCGGGTTGATCGCAAGCACAAGATTGCCGAACGGACGCCGGCCCGGCGTCTCTCGACGAATTCCGATCGCGCTCAACGCGATCTTTCCGAACGACTTTGGTTAGGCAGGCGAGGCCTCGAGGATCGAGATCGGCGCCCGGGTGCCGATCACCCGCTCGAGCCGCAGTCCGGCGCCTTCGAACAGACGGGCGTATTGTGCCTCCGTCCGCTCCAGGCCGCCGGTGACCGCGAGCATGACCACATCGATGGCCTTGATCTGGTGCGGCTCGTCGCCCGGAGGCACGAGCGTCTCGGCCACGAGCACCTTGCCATGCGCCGGCATGGCCTCACGGCAACGCCGCAGGATCAGCCCGGCACGTTCATCATTCCAGTCGTGGATGACCTTCTTGATCACATAGACGTCGCCGGGCGGGACGCCCTCGAAGAAGTCGCCCGCGACGAAGTCGGTGCGCGGCAGCTCGCCGCCGGTACCCCGGCGCGCCGCCGCCACCCCGGAGGGTAGATCGAACAGAACGCCACTCAAATGGGGATTGCGGGCAAGGATCGCCGAAAGCAGCTGTCCATGCCCGCCGCCGACATCGACGACCCGTGTGTATCGGCCGAAATCATAGGCGTCGGCTACCGCCTCGTTGTTGCCCTGGCCCAAGGCGACCATGGCCTGCTGGAACAGGGCGGCCTGCTCCGGGTGGCTTGAGAGCCAATCGAACCTCGGACTTCCGAACACCTTGTCGAACRCCGGCTTTCCGGTCCGGACAGAATGCATGAGTTGTTCGAAGGCGAGATAGGGCTCGCTGTTGGTCATCCGGATGAAGTCGCGCGGTCCGGGTCGATCGGAACGAAGCGCTGCGCCGACTTCCGTCAACGCAAAATGGCGAGGCCGAATTTCGGTGAAAACCCCCTCCGGCGCCAGAAGCCGCATCACGCGGTAGAGCGGTTCGGCATCCACCTTCGTGGCAGCTGCCAATTCTTCAACTGACATTGCGCCGGGTGCCAGAAGATCGGGAATGCCGAGTTCGATAATCACGCGTAGCGCCTGCGACACGGCAAATCCGAAACCAAGCCTTACGACTTGCTGCGACGGGCTGCTCACGCCTTTCCCCTCCGGGCTTTCCCTTGGAGAAAGCTTACGTGGGGTGCGAGCAGAAGTGAAGTGGGAAGCCGTGAGGAAAGGCGGATTGCGATGGCAGAGGCTGAAGCCGCKTTGACAGCAAGTGGAAGATCGCTGAGGACCTAGCTCACTCCTATCGATCCTCTCGCGTGTGCCATAGGCGAAGCACAAAAATCGTGGCGTTCTGTATTTCGTAGCGAATCTCGTAGTTGCCGACCAGAATGCGTACTTCCCGTGGCTCGAACTCTTCCAGCTTTTCACCGATACGTGGATGCTCGATTAGCCGTGCTGGCCCAGCAGCCAATGACTGCACTGCACGTGCGGCGGCCTGGCTGTTTGTTGGTGCAAGAAAATCATGAAGCCTGACCAGATCGGACAAAGCCTTACTGGTCCACTTCAGCTCCATCAACGTGGCACCGGGAGCGGTTTTTCAGCGCTAAGGCTCTCGGCCCATAATTGAACAGCTGGGTGGTCTATAATCCGACCAGCGTCAACATCGGCCAGCGCTTCAAGCGTAAGCCGCTGGCGCTCCTCCTCCAAGTCGACCCAGGCGGAGAGTGCTTGTTTGACGATCCAACCACGCGGGCGCTCAAGTCGAGCAGCCAATTGGTCTACTTTCTCCGCAAGGGGCAGCGGAACATGAGCAGTGATTACCTTTGTGTCCATTCGAACCTCGCAATCATGTTTAATCGTAGCGATTAACATTGATTAAGTCGAGATCAGACTGCGGCTAAAGCCTCACAGCCCCTCTTTCGCCGCCTCCGCCAGGCGCGCGGCGTAGCGGGCCATGGTGTCGATCTCGATGTTGACACGGTCGCCTTCCTGGCGGTCGCCCCAGGTGGTGACGCTCAGCGAATGCTGGATCAAAAGCACGTCGAAGCGCGTGCCCTCGACCTTGTTGACGGTGAGCGAGGTACCGTCGAGCGCGACGGAGCCTTTCGGCGCGATGAACTTCGCCAGATGCCGGGGCGCTTCCAGCGTAAAGCGCACGGCGTCGCCCTCCTCCTTGCGCCCGACGATCTCCGCCGTGCCGTCGATATGGCCCGAGACGATGTGGCCGCCGAGCTCATCGCCGATCTTCAGTGCCCGTTCGAGGTTGATCCTGGTGCCAGTCCGCCAGCTCGAGGCGGTGGTGAGACGCAAGGCTTCTTCCCAGGCCTCAACCTCGAACCAGCGCGCGTTGGAGCCATGCTCGGGCAACGCCGTGACGGTCAGACAGACGCCGCCGCAGGAAATCGAGGCGCCGATCGCAATCGTCTCGGGATCATAGGCGGTGTCGATGCGCAGGCCGACGCCTTCGCTGAGAGGCTTCACAGCCGCCACAGTTCCAACGTCGGTGACAATTCCAGTAAACATCGGATTCTGTCTTTCAGCTTGACCCTGATCTTGTCCAAAGCCGGTTCCCGCTTTTTGGGATCACGGTCTTATCCACTCGGCGTAGCTGTCCTCGCCGAAGCGCATCTCACGCAATTTGCGGAACCCAGGCGGGATATGGTCAGCGTCGATGGGCGATGCAATGCCGTCCTCGCCGATCGCGGCCGGCCCCTGGAACAGCACGATGCGGTCGACCAGACCTTCCTCAAGGAAGGCCCTCGCCACCTTGGCGCCGCCCTCGACCAGCACGCTCGCGATGCCAAGTGCCGCAAGATCCTCCAGCAGTTCCGGCAGGGCCACTTCGCTCTTGTAGGTTTCGGTGCCGATGAAATGCACACCTGCGCGTTCAAGCGCGTCCCGCCGGTGCGGGTCGGCTTCGGCGCATGCCGCAACATAGAGCGGCACATGGTCGACGCCGGAAACAAGCTTGGACGTCTCCGGCAGCCGGATCTGGCGATCGAGGATGATGCGCGCCGGCGACCGGTTCTCCAGCCCCGGCAGGCGTACGGTCAGCGCCGGATCGTCTTCCAGCGCCGTGCCGATGCCGACCAGAATGGCGTCCGCTTCAGCGCGCATCAGATAGACTTCGCGCCGCGCAATCTCACCGGTGATGGCGACCTGGCCGGCGCCTTTCCTGCCGATCTTGCGGTCGCTCGAAAGCGCAAGTTTCAGGATCACTTCCGGGCGTTTTTTCAATGATCGGATCAAATAGCCGGCCATCTGCTCGGCGGCCTCGGCGGCGAGCACCCTCTCCACCACCTCGATACCTGCGGCGCGCAGGATGGCGTAGCCCTTGCCCGAGACGCGCGGATCGGGATCGCTCGCCGCACCCACGACGCGCGCAATGCCAGCATTGACCAGCGCATTGGCGCAAGGCGGCGTGCGGCCATGATGGGCGCAAGGCTCCAGCGTGACATAGGCGGTGGCGCCGCGCGCCAGCTCGCCGGCCTCGGCCAGCGCCTCGGTCTCGGCATGCGGCCGGCCGCCGATGGCGGTGACGCCAGTGCCAACGATCATCGGGCCCGCGCCATCGTCGCGCACGATGATGGTGCCGACGGAAGGATTGGTCGAAGTCCGGCCGGCATTGCGGCGCGACAGCCTGATGGCCGCCGCCATGAAACGGCGATCAAGGGCTGCCTGATCGGCCTCGCTCGGTCGAGACATCGCCATCTCAGCCGGCGTCCTCTTCGCTCTTTTCCTCGTCGCCCTTCAGCTCGCCGAGCAGTTCATGGAAATCCTTGGCTTCGCGGAAATTGCGGTAGACCGAGGCGAAGCGGACATAGGCGACGTCGTCGAGCGATTTCAGCGCCTCCATGACCAGGCGCCCGACCTCGCCGGAGGCCACTTCCGTCTCGCCCGAGCTTTCGAGCTGGCGCACGATGCCGGTCACGGCGCGGTCGATGCGCTCGGGATCGACATTGCGCTTGCGCACCGCGATCTCCACCGAGCGCAGGAGCTTGTCGCGATCGAAGGGCACCTTGCGACCGGACTTCTTGATGACGACGAGGTCGCGCAGTTGCACACGCTCGAAGGTGGTGAAGCGGCCGCCGCAGTCAGGGCAGACACGCCGCCTGYGGATTGCCGCGCCGTCCTCGGCGGGACGCGAATCCTTCACCTGCGTATCTTCGGACTGGCAATAGGGGCAGCGCATGGAGAGCCTTTGGTTCGCGATTCTCGGGTGGCGGAAAGGCTTAGTGCGTTTTGCCGCAACGGCAAAGCGCAGAGACATTTCGCGCCTCAGAGATAGCGAGGCGCGAGGAAGATTGCCAGCGCCCTGCCCCGGGTCCCGCCGCCATCGGCGCTACGGTGCGACGTCCTTGGTTGCGAAGCCGCAAGACGTGCCGAGATTGCGATAGGCCTTGGTGAAGCCATCCATCGGGATGCTGGCGACCGTCTGCTTGCCGAAGGTGATGTCGAGCGAGGTGACTTTGCGCATGGCGCGCAGCACAGCGAGACTGGTCTTGGCCTGGTTGTCGACTGTCCAGCTGGGACGCCCATTGACGCCGTTGCTGGAATAGACCGTGGCGGAAACCTTGACTCCGGGGTCGCCGAAGGTAGCCGCGATGTTTTTCCCGGTCGGCAGATCCTTGTTGTCGACCGTGATCATCACGGCGGGATAGGCATCGGGCGGCAGCGCGTCACCGGTCGAGATCGACAGCGTGAGCGTGCCCGCATTGCCGCTCCCGTCGACGAACGCCGTCGAGGCGGCGCAGGTCTTGTGCGCATCCTGCCCGGTATCCAGCGTATCAATGATCGTGGTCCACCGGCCGAAAGTGTTGGTGGCCGGCATATCGCTGGCCGGCTGGGTCTGCTCCTGGGCCACCGCGCCGCACGCGGCGATAGCGGTCAGCGAGCCAGACAGGACAAGGGCAGCAAGACGGAAATTGCGCATCATCAAATCTCCAGCAAGCCGCGCCGCCCGATCAGGCGGCGCGAAGCGTAAAGGATAAAAGATGACGCGACGCGGCCGGTCAACCGAGATAGGGGTAGAGCGGGAAGCGATCGGTCAGCGCCGTGACCTTGGCCTTGACCGCAGCCTCGACCGCGGCATTGCCTTCGTCGGAGTTCGCCACCTTCAACCCGTCCAGCACCTCGGCGATCAGCTTGCCGATCTCGCGGAATTCGGCCTGGCCAAAGCCGCGCGTGGTGCCTGCCGGCGTGCCGAGGCGGACACCGGAGGTGATGAAGGGCTTTTCCGGATCGAAGGGGATACCGTTCTTGTTGCAGGTGATGTTGGCGCGGCCAAGCGCTGCCTCGGCGCGCTTGCCGGTGGCATTCTTCGGACGCAGGTCGACCAGCATCAGGTGGTTGTCGGTGCCGCCCGAGACGATGTCGAGCCCGGTTTCCTGCAGGCTCGAGGCCAGYGCCTTGGCGTTGGCGACGATGCTTTCGGCATAGGCCTTGAAGCTCGGCTTCAGCGCCTCGCCGAGCGCCACCGCCTTGGCGGCGACGACATGCATCAGCGGGCCGCCCTGCAGGCCCGGGAACACCGCCGAGTTCATCTTCTTGGCGATCTCCTCGTCATTGCAGAGGATCATGCCGCCGCGCGGGCCGCGCAGCGACTTGTGCGTGGTGGTGGTCACGACATGGGCGTGCGGCAGCGGCGACGGGTGCATGCCGCCGGCGACGAGGCCGGCGATGTGCGCCATGTCGACCATCAGATACGCGCCGATCGAATCGGCGATCTCGCGGAAGCGCTTCCAGTCCCAGACGCGCGAATAGGCGGTGCCGCCGGCCAGGATCAGCTTCGGCTTCGTCTCATGCGCGGTCTTCTCGATCGCATCCATGTCGAGCAGGTGGTCGTCCCTGYGCACGCCGTAGGACACGACCTTGAACCACTTGCCGCTCATGTTGACCGGCGAACCATGGGTGAGATGGCCGCCCGAATTGAGGTCGAGGCCCATGAAGGTGTCGCCGGGCTGCAGCAACCCGAGGAACACCRCCTGGTTCATCTGGCTGCCGGAATTCGGCTGGACGTTGGCGAAGTTACAGCCGAAGAGCTTCTTGGCGCGCTCGATGGCCAGTTCCTCGGCCACGTCGACGAACTGGCAGCCGCCATAGTAGCGCTTGCCCGGATAGCCCTCGGCATATTTGTTGGTCATGATCGAGCCCTGCGCCTCGAGCACCGCGCGGGACACGATATTCTCCGACGCGATCAGTTCAATCTCATGCCGCTGGCGGYCAAGCTCGTTGCGGATGGCGCCGAAGATTTCCGGATCGGCATCGGCAAGCGTGGTCTCAAAGAAGGATTCGAATTTGCTGGAGGCTGCAGCGGCTGATGACATGGCTTGCTTTCCCTTGGGGCCGGAGGTCTGCGAGGTCGCCGCCATTAACACAGTTGTGTTTGGCCCGCCACGTTTGCGGCGCGAAATTTGCTGGCCGGATTGCGCCAAGCAATCGCCTGAAACGTTATTTGCCGTCTTGCCGGCTTTTGGGCACAGAGTGCAGTCAGCGTAATCTCGGTAAGCGCGCCCGCATCGTATGGTCGTTGATATCGCGGCTGCGGGGACATGGCGCCTGCCCGCACTCCGCCCCTATGCCGCCATGCCGGCTCGCCGGAAGCAGCGATCAGGCTGCCAACCAAAGGCCAAAATGAAAAAGGCCGCCTCAAGGGCAGCCTTTTTGTTTTGGCTATCAGAGACTTACRGCGAAGAGGTGATCTGCAGCTGCTCGTTGCCGTCGAGGCCGTAGATGTCGTCGCGGAACTGGACGACGCCCGGCGCGGTCGACCATGCCGAAAGATAGAGGAAGTGGACCGGCACCGGATTGACGACCTCCACCGGCGTGTTTTCGCCCGTCTTGATCGTCGCCTCGAAATGCTGGCGGTCCCAGCCCGGGGTATCGCGCAGGATCCAGGTGACCAGGTCGCGCACATTCTGGACGCGCACGMAGCCGGAGGAATCGAAGCGCATCAGCTTGCCGAACAGGCTCTGCTGCGGCGTGTCGTGCATGTAGACGCCGTCCGGGCTCGGGAAGTTGATCTTGACCGAAGCCATCGCGTTGCCGGCGCCGGGATCCTGGCGGAAGCGGTATTTGGCGGCATCGTCCGTCGACCAGTCGATGCTCATCGGATCGACCTCGCTGCCGTCGGGCGCGAACAGGCGGATATGGCTGTCCTTCAGATAGTTAGGGTCCTTCCGCATCAGCGGAATGATGTCCTTGCGCACGATCGAGACCGGCGCATTCCAGTAAGGATTGACGATGATCTCGTTGATCTTGGAATTCACGATGGGCGTCTGGCGGTCGATCTTGCCGACGATCGCAGTGTGGCGAAGCACGACGCGATCGTTCTCGACCGCCTCGACCTGCGCCGCCGGAATGTCGACCAGCACATAACGGCTGCCGAGCGTGCCGGCCTTCTCGCGCAGGCGCTGCAGATTGGTCTGCAGCTGGCCGAGCCGGATCTGGGCAGGCACGTTCATCGCCGCGTAGGTGTACTTGCCCATCGCGCCGTCGGCCGGCAGTCCGTGGCGCAGCTGGAAGCGCTTCACCGCCGCGTCGACATAGGAATCGAAGGCGGTCGAGATGCCGGCGCTCTGCGGCAGGTCGCCCGAGACCATCAGGCGCTTGCGCAGCGGCACGACATCCGGATCGTCGTCGCCGAGCTGCAATTTCTTGGTTGCCGGAACCTGCTCCCAGCCGCCCTGGGCAACGATGTTCTGATACTGCGCCACCGCCTGCTCGGTGAAGGCGACAGTCTGCAGGCTGAAAATCGGCAGTGTCGAGGCAACCTTGTTGGTGTCGCTGGCGCGGGCGTCGAACTGGTCGTCCCAATTGCCGCGGGTCGAAGATTTGAGGATATCCCCGACCACATCCTGCGCGCTGGCATGGCCGGCAACAACAGCGGCGGCGAGCGCAGAGGCTCCGGTGAGGAAGAAGCGGCGGCTGGTTCTCATGGACGTTCCAGACATTCTAGCTGTATCATCTCGCTCAGTTCGCTCTACTGGCGGGTCGCCAGCACTCTAAGGTCGGCAATCTTAACAATTAGCCAACCATGACCTGCGTCATCAGGGCGCGAAAACGTAGCACCACGACGCCTGTTTCAGGAGGCGCTGGCCTCGGCCCGCAGCATCACCCGCATTCTCGCTTTCACCGCGATTATGGCGGCAACGTGGCTTTGGCCCCCTATTTGCAACCGGTGATACGATCAAAGAATCGGACCGAGGCATTTTGGCATCGCCGGCAGCGGACGCCCTTCCGGTCCCTACTTCACCCGGTTTGGGCACAGGGTCTTGAACTGCTCCAGCGTGTAGTCGTAGCCGGAGGCGCCAGAGCCATCCAGCACCACGTTCTCGTCCGTGTCGGTGATCAGGTAGTCTGTCGCGCTGCCGGCAGGGCTGCGGCCCTGAAAGAGCATGTTGGCGCCGTAGAAGGTGGTGAACTTCCCGGTCTTGCAGTCCGCGGTGATCTCCAGATGCAAGGGCGTATTCATTTCCTTGGCAATGCAATCCTCGGTCACCTTGCCGACATAGTCGCGGCAAAAGCCGATTGCGTTTTGCCTGGTGTGCTTGGTCAGGATGCTGGCATGYGACGTGCCGATGCCGGTCTTTTTGACAATCGTGAGCTCCATGCCCGCCCTGGCGCCGTAAGAGATCGTCCTGGCTTGAACCGGCGAAGCCAGGATCAAAGCGGAAAGCACAAGCAGGAAATAGCGCATGACTCCCCCTCCCCTTTGATGGGAAAGCTTCCACGCCTTCAACCCTACGGTCAACCACCCCTTGCAGGTCGATCGGCCGGCTGCCCTTCGCCCTCGCAAAAGAAAGGACCGGCGCTTTTCGAGCACCGGCCCCACAGTTTTCTCCGGCCGCGCTTCTCCGGCGCGGCTTCGATGTGTTCCCGGTCTCAGACGCGCTTACATCCGGTAAGCGATGGTGTCGTTCCAGAAGCGGTCGAGGCGCTGCAGGGCGCGGTTCATCTGCTTGAACTCGTCGGTGTTGATGCCGCCGACGTGCTCGATCGAGCCGACATGGCGCTCGTAGAGACCGGCGACGACATCCGCCACCTCGGTGCCCTTCGGCGTCAGCGAGACGCGGACGGAGCGGCGGTCGATGCGCGAGCGCTGGTGGTTGATGAAGCCGAGATCGACCAGCTTCTTCAGATTGTACGAGACGTTCGAACCGAGATAATAGCCACGCGAGCGCAACTCACCGGCGGTCAGCTCCGAATTGCCTATGTTGAARAGCAGCAGTGCCTGGATGGCGTTGATGTCAGAGCGGCCGTYGCGGTCGAACTCGTCCTTGATCACGTCAAGCAGACGGCGGTGCAGGCGCTCCACCAGCTGCAGCGATTCCATGTAAAGCGAACGGATAGCCTCGCGGCGATCGTCGGATACGTTAGCGGTCTTCGCCGCCGGACGCGAATTGTTCATTGTCTTTGCCTCTCGTTTGTCGCCCGGTGATCTTTTTTGTTTTTCACCTTGATCGCGACACTATCGAATACTCATAAAATTCGACTTAAACGCCAAGGCTAACAAGAGCTTACCGGCAAGAGGTTTCGAAAGAGGCTTAACGAACGGTCACGCGAACAAGATCAATTAACCTAAAGATTTAGCCAATGATTGTGGGGGCAAATCGCGGCCGCGAACTCGGCCCACCGGAGCGGCTCGGCTGCCTATTGCCGGAGCTGGCGCTTCTGTATCCAGATAGTGACCCGGAAGACAATGTAAAGCAGCGCCACGCAGGCATGCGAGATCACGATCAGCAGCCGGTGGCCGAAAAGATCGGGAAAGACGGCATACATGACGGTCTCGGTCGCCGCGCAGATGAACCAGATCACCGGCCCCCAGGAGGCGAGCATCCAGAGGCCCGCGGCGGCGAAGGGAAAGAAGACGGCAAGCGTGGCCGCCGCCACCTGCCAGTGCACCGGCATCAGGTCGAAGCGCCAGAGCTCGCCCGGATAGATGCCGATCAGCCGGATCCAGTAGAGGATGCCGAACAGCAGGCAGTAGCCGGCAATGACCCGCTGGAACCAGGCGAAGATCACCTCCGTGGTCGAGGGCTGCAGCACCACGCGCCTGGAGGTGACCTCGCTCACAGTTCGAGCTCCCCGGTCCCGAGCGGCGCGAAATAGGCATCGACATCGGCGGCGCTCACCGCATCGAGGCTGGCGGGCCGCCACTGCGGCTTCGTGCCCTTGTCGATGATGGCGGCGCGGATGCCTTCATAGAAATCGTGGCAGGCCAGCATGCGGTTGAGGATGCGGAATTCCATCTTCATGCACTCGTCCATCGACAGCGTCAGCCCGGCGCTGATCTCGCGCCAGGCGACATTGAGGCTTGTCGGCGAGCGCGTCTTGATGGTGGCCAGCGTCTTGGCGGCGAAGGCGTCGCCGGCGGCAGCTTCCTCCAGGCTTGCGATGATATCGGCGAGCGAAGCTTGCGAGAAATGGTGCGCTATCGCTTCCAAATCCTGCCGCTCCGTTTCGCGCCTGGCGGGCGTGAAGAAGCCGCGCAACTCCGAATCCGGATCGCCGGTCGCCGCCAGTTCGTCGAGCAGGCCTGCCTGATCCTCGGCCTTGATGGTGTGCGTGGCGAGGCCCGACCACAGCGCATCGCCATAGCGGATGCGATTCCCCGTCAGCCCTAGATACATGCCGAAGCTGCCGCCGAGGTCCGGCAAGAGGTGGCTGGCGCCGACATCGGGGAAGAAGCCGATGCCGACTTCCGGCATGGCGAACTGCGCGTTCTCGGTCAGCACGCGATGCGAGCCGTGGAAGGAAATGCCGACGCCGCCGCCCATGACGATGCCGTCGATCAGCGCGACATACGGCTTCTTGAAGCGCGCGATGCGGGCGTTGAGGCGGTATTCGTCGGCGAAGAAATCGACCGGCGGCTTGCCGGCACGGCCGGCCTCGTAAATGTGCAGGATGTCGCCGCCGGCGGAAAACGCCCTGCCTTCGGCCTTGACGACGACGACGCTGACGCCGGCGTCCTTCTCCCAGGCGTCGAGCGCGTTACCGAGCGCCTTGACCATGCGATGGGTGACAGCGTTGAGCGCTTGCGGCCGCGCCAGCGTGACGACGCCGGCCTTACCCAAACGCTCGAAGCGAATCTCCTCGCCTCCGCCAAAATCCATCACCAGAGAATCCTTTTCTCCGCCCTTTGCGGGATACTGAAGTGCTAAAGACGGCACAGGGATGCGTCAATGGCGGTGGACGCTGCTCTGGCGGCTGGCCGCCTCAGATGTTACGAAACCGGCAAACCATTGCGCCCCGCGCGGGGTCGACAGATTTTCGAGCAAATCGAGATGCCTGGATTTTCTCGTTCCATGGCTGGCTTGGCAGGTCTCCTTTGCCTGGGAGTTCCCTCCGGGTTGGCCGCGACGGCGGCGGAGCTCTATCAGGCGCAGACCATCGTCACCGGCACCGGCGAAGTGAACCGGCAGATCGGCTTCAAGGACTGCCTGGAGAAAGTGCTGGTCAGGGTTTCCGGCGATCAGCGGCTCCTGCAGAGGCCGGAGATGCTGGCGCTGCGCGACAAGGCAGCCGACTTCGTCGCGTCCTTCCGCTATCATGACCGGCTGGAAGGCATTCCGATCCATGACGAGCAAGGCACGCACGACCGGCCGCATGACCTGACCTGCCTCTACAAGCCCGCGGTGGTCGACAAGCTGCTGGCGCAGCTCGGCAGCAAGCCCTGGCCCGGCGAGCGGCCGCCAATCGCCGTTTTCCTGACAGCCGAGCAAGGTACAAAACATTTTGTGCTGACGGCTGACGAGGACCGCGGCAAGACGATGCGCGAGTCCTTTGCCAACGCCACAGTGCCGCTGCTGATGCGTGTCAGTTTTCCAAAGACGGAGCAACTCGACGACCTCGACGACAAGGCGCTGCGGGCTGCCGATATGGCAAGGCTCGACCGGCTCGCCCGGCAGGCGGGTGCGGACCGGGCGCTCGCCGGCAGCATCGTGTGGAGCGACAAGGAATTGGGCTGGATCGCGGACTGGCGGCTTAGCAATCGCGGCAAGACATACCAGTGGCAGGCGCGTGGCGTGAGCTTCGACGAGGCTTTTCGCGTGGCGGTCCGGGGCGCGGCGCAGATTTTGTCCGGGAACGGGCAGCCTTGAACGGAGTTCCTCGCCCCCACGAAGTGGGGGAGAGGTGGCTCGGCGAAGCCGAGACGGAGAGGGGGACTGCGCCCTACGAAGGCCCCCTCTCCCGCCGCTTCGAGGCCACCTCTCCCCCGCTTTGGCGGGGGCGAGGAAACTGAGCCGATCTGGCACAATCGTGTCGCATTGGTCAGTGGCTAGGGTGCATGGTAAAAGCCGGAACGAAAAGAGAGTTTTGGCGATGAACAGATTCACCCCCGCAAAGCCTGCCGGCGCGCGCAGCGTCGACGAGATCACCGGCAGCCGGCGGCTGCGGCGCATGCGCAAGGCTGACTGGTCGCGGCGCCTGGTGCAGGAGAACCAACTCTCGGTGAACGACCTGATCTGGCCGATCTTCGTCGTCGACGGCAGGCAAGTGCGCGAGCCGATCGCCGCCATGCCCGACGTCTATCGCCTGTCCGTCGACCTCGCGGTCAAGGAGGCCGAGCGCGCGGCCAAGCTCGGCATCCCGGCGATCGCCACCTTCCCCAACGTCGAGCTATCGCTGCGCGACGAGACCGGTTCGCATATCCTCGATCCGGACAATGTCATCAACCGCGCCACCCGCGCCATCAAGGATGCAGTGCCCGAGATCGGCATCATCACCGACGCGGCGCTCGACCCGTTCACCAGCCATGGCCATGACGGCATCCTGCGCGACGGCATCATCGTCAATGACGAGACGGTGGAACAGGTCACCGCCGCGGCCGTCATCCAGGCCGCCGCCGGCGCCGACATCATCGCGCCGTCGGACATGATGGACGGYCGCATCGGCGCCATCCGCGACGCGCTCGACGCCAACGGTTTCCAGGACGTGGCGATCATGTCCTATGCGACGAAATTCGCCTCAGCTTTCTACGGCCCCTATCGCGAGGCGGTCGGAACCGCCGGCCTGCTCAAAGGCGACAAGAAGACCTATTACATCGACCACGCCAATTCCGACGAGGCTGTGCGCGAGGCCGAGCAGGATCTCGCCGAAGGCGCAGACATGCTGATGGTGAAGCCTGGGCTGCCCTATCTCGACATCATCCGCCGGCTGAAGGACGAGTTCCAGATGCCGACTTTCGCCTACCAGGTGTCTGGCGAATATTCGATGATCAAGGCGGCCAGCGCCAATGGCTGGATCGACGGCGAGAAGGCGATGCTGGAATCGCTCATCGCCTTCAAGCGCGCCGGCTGCGACGGCGTTCTTACGTATTTCGCGCCGACGGTGGCGGAGATGCTGAGGGGGTAGGCCTCTCGGCAACTCTCGCAAAACGTTTCAGGCCCATCCTCCAATCGCATTCGCGCGATGGGCAAGTTCGCCCTTACCCTTGCACGACGGAATCCACTTCTGATTCGGCCGAATACCGCTTGCATTTTGCAATCGGTTAAGCTAGTCAATACCTGCTTGCATATCACAACTGGCCTAGGAGGAGATGATGTCCAGCGTGCGTGTCAACGCTTTCACTCTGTCGCTCGACGGCTACGGCGCTGGTCCCGATCAGGCTCTCGAAAAACCGCTCGGCGTCGGCGGCGAAGATCTGCATAAATGGATGATCGGCACCCGTACCTTCCGCCAGATGGTGATCGGCAAGGAGGGCGGCACGACCGACATCGACGACAGCTTCACCGTGCRCAGCTTCGAGAATGTCGGCGCCTGGATCCTCGGCCGCAACATGTTCGGGCCCGTTCGCGGCGAATGGCCGGACGAGAGCTGGAAAGGCTGGTGGGGCGACAACCCGCCCTATCATGTGCCGGTCTTCGTGCTCACTCACCACAAGCGGGCGCCGATCGTCATGGAAGGCGGTACGACATTTTATTTCGTCACCGACGGCATCCATTCAGCGCTCGAACAGGCGAAGGCGGCGGCTAAGGACAAGGACGTGCGGATCGGAGGCGGCGTCGCCACCATCCGGCAATATCTGATGGAAAGCCTCATCGACGAAATGCATCTCGCGATCTCGCCGGTCCTGCTCGGCTCCGGCGAGCATCTTTTCGCCGGCCTTGACATGCGGAAGCTCGGCTACCGCTGCACGGAGCAGGTGGCGACGGCTGATGCCACGCATGTGATGATCGGGCGGGTGTAGATAGCGAAACCCTTGGCGCAGCCCCCTTTCTCCCGTCACTATACGGGGAGAAATGCCCGGCAGGGCAATGAGGGGGAGCGCGAGCGGTGGAAGTAGTGCCCAGGCAGCGGTTCGGCCCCGCTAAACTGTCAATGTCGGCGCCGCCCCTCATCCGCCCTTCGGGCACCTTCTCCCCGTGGAACGGGGAGAAGGGAAGGATCTCAATACTTCTGCGGCACGTAGAGTTCGCGCGGCAGCACCTGGCGCTCATAGTCCGGATTGAAGACGCGCTCCGGCAGCGTGATCTCCTCGTGCGGCACGTCCTCATAAGGCATCTGCTGCAACAGGTGGTCGATGCAGTTCAGCCGTGCCCGCTTCTTGTCGTTGCCCTCGACGATGAACCAGGGCGCTTCCTTGATGTTGGTGCGGGCGAAGGTCTCTTCCTTGGCCTTGGTGTACTGTTCCCAGCGCACGCGCGACTGCAGGTCCATGGGCGACAGCTTCCACTGCTTCATCGGGTCGTGGATGCGCATCAGGAAGCGCAGCTGCTGCTCCTCGTCGGTGATCGAGAACCAGTACTTCACCAGCGTGATGCCGGAGCGAACCAGCATGCGCTCGAATTCGGGCACGTCGTGGAAGAATTCCTCCACCTGATCCGGGTGGCAAAGCCCATGACGCGCTCGACGCCTGAGCGGTTGTACCAAGAGCGGTCGAACAAGACGATTTCGCCGCCCGCCGGCAGATGCGGAACATAGCGCTGAAAATACCATTGCGATCTCTCGCGCTCGGTCGGCGCCGGCAGCGCCACGACGCGGCAGATGCGCGGGTTGAGCCGCTGCGTGATGCGCTTGATGACGCCGCCCTTGCCGGCGGAGTCGCGGCCCTCGAAGATCACTACCAGCTTCTTCTTGTGGTAGGCGACCCAGGACTGCAGCTTGATCAGTTCCGCCTGCAACCGCAGCAGCTCGCGAAAATAGGTCTGGCGCTCGATCGAAGGCGGATGCGCGTCGTTGTATATTCTGGCGATCTCAAGCGAGAGCGCGGGCTCGGAAATCTCCAGCTCATAGTCCTCATCGAGCGTGTCGGCGAGTTCGGCTTCAAGCCAGTCCTTTGCCGCGGAATTCCCTTTGACTTCCTTCATCGCGCTGTTCCTGCCTTTCAGCCATCGTCGCTTCGGGCGCGTTCCGGCCGCAGCCGGAAACGCCACTGCGTAAGCCGACTGGGATACAGACGCGCAATGACGGTTTTATTGCAACCGTAGGCTCGGCAAGGCGTTGGCGTGAAGCGCGTTGAAAGGGATTGAGGCGACGCGCTTCAAGTGTCTTTGTTTTGATCGATGATGTGGCGACAGGCTGTTCGAATTGTCCTAGAAATGCCCTCGCCTCTTTCCGGCGCCCGCCGCGGYGCTCCTTTTCAATCCGATCGCGAGGACCCGATATGGAATACCGTACCCTTGGCCGCTCCGGCCTGAAGGTTTCGACATTGACCCTTGGCACTATGACCTTCGGTGGCACGGGGCCCTTCGCCGCGGTCGGCAACTCCGACCTTGCGGAGGCCAGCCGCATCATCGACACCTGCATCGATGCCGGCATCAATCTGATCGACACCGCCAATGTCTATTCCAGCGGCCTGTCCGAAGAGATCGTCGGCGCGGCGCTCGGCGGCAAGCGCAAGAACGACGTGCTGATCGCCTCCAAGGCGCGCATGCGGATCGGCAACGGCCCCAATGACGAAGGCCTGTCGCGCCATCACCTGATCCGCGAATGCGAGCGGAGCCTGAAGCGGCTCAAGACCGATGTCATCGACATCTWTTTCCTGCACGAATGGGACGGCGTCACGCCGCTGGAGGAGACGATCGCCGCACTCGACACTTTGGTCAGCCAGGGCAAGGTCCGCTATGTCGGCTGCTCCAACTATTCCGGCTGGCAGGTGATGAAGGCGCTCTCGATCAGCGACAGCCAGCATCGGCCCCGTTTCGTCACGCAGCAGATCCACTACACGCTGGAAGCACGCGAGGCCGAGTATGAGTTACTGCCGATCTCGGTCGACCAGGGCCTCGGCGTGCTGGTGTGGAGCCCGCTGGCCGGCGGCCTGCTCTCAGGCAAATACAACCGCGACAGTCCTACCGCGCGGCAGCTTGGCGGCTGGTCGGAGCCGCCGATCCGCGACGAGGATCGGCTGTGGCGGATCGTCGACGTGCTGGTCGAAATCGGCAAGGCGCGCGGCGTGTCGGCCGCGCAGGTGGCGCTCGCCTGGCTGCTCGGCCGCCCGGCCGTCAGTTCGCTGGTGATCGGCGCCCGCAACGAAACCCAGCTCAAGGACAACCTTGCCGCGGCAAGCCTGACCCTGTCCCTTGACGAGCGCATGCGCCTCGACGCCGTCAGCCGACCGCCGGTGCTTTATCCCTACTGGCACCAGCAGTTCACGGCCAAGGACCGGTTCGGCCCGGCCGATCTGGTCCTCGACCGCAGCGAGATCTGAGCGCCGTCAGCCCGTGATGTAGCGCCAGATTTCCGGATCGGGATCGATCTGGCCGCTCAGCACGAAATATTTGTAGAGGACGAGCAGCGAGATGGCCTGCTCGTCCTTTTCGTTGAGGAAGGTGCGGCAATAGGCGTTGGCGGCGGCGACAATGCGCTCGGCCTCGACCGGATGCTTTTCGAAATAGGCGACCTTGTCGGCGACGTCAGAAAAGTCGGGCGCCAGCGGCACGTAATGCACGTTGGCCTCAAGCTGCGCTTCGGCGAACCAGGTCTCGTATTTCGGCGGCGGCATCAGGCAGAGCGAGTTGGAGCTCATGATCCATTTCAGGTTGGTCGCCACATCGTTGCCTTCGAGCGAAACGATGTAGCGGTAGCGCCGCTGCTGCTCGATGGTCAGGTAAGGCTTGCGATATTCCGGCTTCGCCGTCTTCTTCGGCGTCCCGACATCGCAGAACGGCAGGTGGCGCACCGCCTCCAGGAACCGGGTCCGGATCGGGTTGTTGAGCTCGCCGCGCCACACGACGCCCGGGCGCTTGTCGGCGAAGGACGTCCTGTCGCGAGGCATCCGGAAATGACGGAACTTGTCGAGCTTCATGATCACGGCCTTGCCGTTGCCGCTCCTGATCGGCCGATCCTTCACGATCGAAGGCTGCTTGGGCACGGCAACGACGTCACCGAATTCGAGATCGATCAGCAGGCCGCGATCGAAGTAGCGGGTGAACTCCTTCAGATCGTAATAGTACATGCTGCCGAAGCTCGGTATCCGCCCCGCTGGCACGGCCTTCGCGCTCGGCACGAAACTATGGTCGAGCTTGTTGTAATAGTTGACGCGAGCGCGCACCGTTTCGCCGGAGAGCTTCGCTTGCCGCAGCCGGCCGGCCAGGCGGTGGCGAAAGAGAATCTGCGGCGCAACATCGCGCGTGATGTTGCGCACGAAATAAAATACCCGCGCTGCGGTGCGTGAGGGCGAGGCCATGCGTCCGTCGTTTCAAAGATTGGTGGCGGAGTAGTCCGCCCGCGCCTCCTACACATTGTGCCGAGCATCTTGCAAGCCCACGACCTCGGACGAACTCGCAAGAGCGTAAATGCTCGGAGGCGTTTTGYGGGGAGGTCACGCAGCGACGACGGCGAAGCCCCTGGCGCGCAGCCCGCGCCGGTCGTCATGCAGCGAGGCCACCAGCCGGTCGCGGCTGCCGGCTATGTGAGCCGAGAGCAGCCGCGCGGCCGCGTCGGCATCGCCGGTCCGCACGGCCGCCAGGATCTGATGGTGCTCGGCCCAGGCGCGACCAAGGGCCGCTTCGTCGCGCACTTCCAGCCAGCGGGCGCGCGACAGCCTGGTCATCGCGTCGCGCACCGCTCGCAACAGGAACTCGTTGCCGGAAAGCCTGGCGAGCTCGATGTGGAAGTCCATGCCGACGCGATGCCATTCCTCGCGCGGCGTGTCGGCGTCGCAGGAATCGAGCATCGCCGCGATCACCTCGACCCCGCTGCGATCTTCCAGCGCAGCCGTCAGCCGGACCGCCGCCACCTCGACCGCCTCGCGGTAGACGGCGATCTGGCCTAGCTCGGCAAGATTGATCGGAGCCACCGTCCAGCCACGGCCGTCGCGCCCGATCAGCCCTTCGGTCTCGAGGCGCAGCAGCGCTGCCCTGACGGGCGTGCGCGAGGCGCCGAATCGGCTTTCGATCCAGCGCTCGGTCAGCCGCTCGCCCGGGCCGATCTCCAGCCCGAGGATCATTTCGCGAAGCTGCCTTTCGACATTCTGCATCTGCGACATTTGTCGTTCCGCTCTTCGGCGCCGCATTGACAGCGGCTGGGTTGAGGTTCATGACGGATACCAGTTTGGTATCCCAAAGCGGTATCCGGAACAATAGCGGATCATCGGGCAGGCACGGTATGGCGCACGGCACCACGGAACAGAGCGGCTACAACGTCCATTGGCGGCGCAATCTCGCGGTCTGCTTTGCCGGCTCGTTCAGCACGCTGATTGCCATGACGCTGCTGTTGCCCTTCCTGCCGCTTTATGTCGAACAGCTTGGCGCCGAGGGGCACGCGGCAATCGTGCAATGGTCGGGCATCGCCTATGGCGCCACCTTCTTCGCCGCGGCGCTGGTGGCCCCCTTGTGGGGGCGACTCGGCGACCGTTACGGCCGCAAGCTGATGCTGGTGCGGGCCTCGTTCGGCATGGCGATCTGCATGTCGCTTACCGGCATGGTTGAGAGCGTCTGGCAGTTGGTGCTGCTCAGGTTGCTGATCGGCTTTGCCGGCGGCTATTCTTCCGGATCGACCATTCTGGTCGCAATGCAGACGCCGAAGGAGCGTTCCGGCTTGGCGCTCGGCGTGCTGTCTGCCGGCATCACGGCGGGTTCGCTGGTCGGGCCGCTGCTCGGCGGCGTGCTGCCGCCGGTGATCGGCATCCGCGCGACTTTCCTGCTCTCCGGCGGTGTCATCTTCCTGGCCTTCCTGGCGACGACCTTCCTGATCAAGGAAAACCCGCCTGCGCCTTCGGTGAAAGCTGCCTCGACGGACAAGCCGAAGAGCGGCTGGTCGCAGATCCCGGACAAGCGCCCGGTCGTGGCGATGCTGACGACCAGCATGCTGCTCGCCTTCGCCACCATGTCGGTCGAGCCGATCATCACCGTCTATGTGCAGCGGCTCGTCGAAGACCAGAGCAGGGTGACGATGGTTGCAGGCGTGGTGATGTCTGCGGCAGCCCTCGGCACCATCCTTTCCTCGTCATGGCTGGGCAAGCTCGCCGACCGGGTCGRCCATTGGAATGTCGTGGTCGGCGCACTCRCCGTCTCGGCATTGCTGCTTATTCCACAAGCTTTCGTTACCGACGGCTGGCAGTTGATCGGACTGCGCTTCCTGATGGGCCTGGCGCTGGGCGGCCTTTTGCCCTGCATCACCAGCGTCATCCGCCACAACATTCCCGACGGCGTCGGCGGCAATGTGCTGGGATTGTCGATCTCTGCGCAATATGTCGGCCAGGTCGCGGGGCCACTGGCCGGCGGTTTCGTCGGCGGGCATTTCGGCATGCGGGCGGTGTTTCTCGGCACATCGGTGCTGATGGCGCTGGGAGCGGTCTACAACTGGATTGTCCAGTCGCGGCGGGCGCGGCATATGCTGGTCGAGGCTGGCGAGTCCTGAGAGAGGCTTGTCTCTCTAACGCAAAACGGAGCGTCCGATATGAGCATTGCCGCACAACCATCAAACGGCGGCAGCCGTATCTTCGTCCTGGCGGGCGGGCTCGTCGGCGCGGCGGGCGTGGCGCTTTCGGCGGCCGCCGCGCATCGCGGCGGCGCCTTCACCGCCACCGCCGCCTCGTTCCTGTTGACGCATGCGCCGGTCTTCCTCGCCATCGGCCTTGCCGGCGGCAACCGGTGCCTCAGGATCGCGAGCCTGGTGCTGCTCCTCGGCCTGCTCTTGTTCGCGGGCGACCTGCTTGCCCGCGATTTCCTCGGCTCGCGATTGTTTCCGATGTCGGCGCCGATCGGCGGAACCTTGCTGATCGCGGGCTGGCTGGCGATCGCCGTCTCGGCGCTGTGGCGCCTCCGGCCTTAAAGCGCGTCGCGATCTTTCAGATTCGCACCATGCGCTTTAGGTTTTGATTTTACGCATGTCTTTGTCCCGAGACGGATTCCCACCTTCGGGAGACATGCGTTAGCCCAATCCCGGCGATTGTCGCGAGAGAAGCCGCGGAATCGGATTATTGCCGCTGCGCACGCGGTTTCCACCTGCGCGCCTCTGCTGCGCGCAGCCGTTCAGGCCGCTCGGTCGCCGGTGAGATGCCCCAGTAATTGCGGTAGATGTCCTGGAAAAGGTGGCTGATCGGATGCATGACTGGCTTCCTTGAGTTGAATCGATCCAATCGATCGGAACAAATATGAACTTGGTTTCACGCGCGCTTACGCTCCACGATGAAGCGTGGCTCGCGCTTCCACGGGCTTGCCCTGCCACGGCGTTTCTCGCTCGCCACGGCGGAGGCGATGCCCCAATCGTTGCGGTATACCTCTTCGAACAGATAGTTGATCGGATGCATGGTACCCTCCTTCTCAAGCCTGCTCTTGATTGCGCGAAAACGATCTTGGATCGATTCAAATCATAGGCTCGCGACCTTTGAAGTCAAGCAAAATTTGAATCGATCCAATGAAAATGTTAGATGACCGGCAACCATTACGCGGTCATGCTCGCAACGTGACCGGATTCGGAGGAGCGACATGCCATCACCCATCGAAGGCCAGGCACGACCCATCCGGCTGGCGGATATCGCCAAGGCGGCCGGCGTGTCACACGGCACGGCCTCGAACGTCTTCAGCCGCCCGGAGGTCGTGCGTCAGGAGGTGCGAGAGCGGGTCAAAGCGGTGGCTGAGGCCATGGGGTATGCCGGCCCCGACCCCAAGGGGCGCCTGCTGCGCGCCGGCAAGGTCAACGCCATCGGCGTCGGCACGACAGAGCCCCTCTCCTATTTCTTCGAGGATCCTTTTGCCCGCGTCATGATGGCCGGCATTTCCGAAGCCTGCGATGCCACGGGCGCGGGCATCGCCCTGGTCTCGGCCGCGAACCAGGAAAAGCTCGCCTGGAACATCCAGAGCGCGCTCGTCGACGGCTTTATCCTGTTCTGCATCGAAGGCGGCTCGCGCCTTGTCGACCTGACGCGCGAGCGCAAGCTGCCTTTCGTCGCGCTCGAGCTCGGCTTTCACGATGAGACCATTTCGGCGATCGGCGTCGACAATATTGCCGGCGGGCGGCTCGCAGCGCGCCATCTCGCCGAGCTCGGCCATCGTCGCTTTGCGGTTCTGTCGCTGACCCTCGGCGAGGTCCGCACCGGCTTCGTCACGCCGGAAATGGTCCGCTCGGCTGTTTATACGGGGACTCGCGATCGTCTCGCCGGCTATTTCGAGGAACTTTCCCGCTTCGGCGTCGACACGACAAAGATCCCGATCTTCGAGACCGAGAACGAAGAGAACAGCACCAGGGCCGGGCTCGAAGCGATCTTCGCCGGCGGCGAGCGGCCGACCGCCATCCTGGCGATGTCGGACCGGATGGCCCTGATCGCCATCGAATGGCTGACCGCTCGGGGACTCAAGGTGCCGCAGGATGTTTCCATCGTCGGCTTCGACGGTGTGCCGGACGGCGCGCTCTGCGACCCGCCGCTGACCACGATCGCCCAGCCGATCACCGAGATCGGCCGGCGAGCGGCTCATATGATCCTCGACTTCGACGGCACGGTGCGCCGCGAGACGATGGGCGTCGAGCTCGTCGTGAGGGCCTCAACCGGCCCTGCCCCGAAGACCTGAGAGAAGTCAGTATCCCCCTACCCTTGCCGGCATCGCTTGTGCGCCGAAAGCAGCGCGCGAAGCTTCCTCGCGAGCAGGCTTTGCGCGGACCGAACCAAGACCGGCGATCCATTCGAGATACAGCGCCAGCGCGAACTGCATGGCGATGCCGGCGGCGATCAGCAGCGTATCATAGGCCAGCCCTCCCGGGTTGATCAGCTTCAGCACCTGTGCGGCCATGGCGATCAGCGTTCCGGCGATGAATACCGGCAGCGAGCGCTTGCCGAGGATCGCCAGCGGATTATCGGGCCTGGCGCGGAAGAGGTTCGACACGGCCGGCAAAGCGACGACCAGATAGCTCACTGCAAGGATATGCAGCAGCCTCGGCAGCGACAGGAAGGTCTTGTCGAAGCCGCCGATCACCACAGGCAGGTTGAACCAGGTGATCTGCCCCCAAAGCGGGCTGTGCACCCAGATCGCCGCGCCGGCCACGTAGATGCCGGCCGCGCCCAGCAGCCACGGATTGACCGGAATCCGCCCGCCGCGTTTGACATGGAGCATGGCGGCAAGGCCGATGTTGAAGAGGAACTGCCAGGACAGCGGGTTGAGGAACCAGAGGCCGGGCTCAGGATAGTTTGGCGGCGCGATCTGCCAGATCCCGGCGACCAGCCACAGCAGGCCGGACACGACCAGTGCCGCCACCGGTCTGTAGCTGACGAACAGCACGAAGGCAGGTGCCGCCAGAAGCAGCGCCGCATAGACCGGCAGGATGTTGTTGTAGCCGAGCTGATGACCGAGCGTGACGATGCCCAGAAGCACCTCCGGCGTGTTGCGCATCAGCGGCTCGATGTTGATCATCTTCAATAGCTCCGGCCGATGGGAAAACACTGCCGCAGCGCAGAACATGCCGATCACCACCATGGTGATGACGATGTGAGCGACATAAAGCACGCCGGCACGCCGCCACATCTTCAGGGTCGCCAGCAGCCTGCCGCCAGGCTTGAACTTGGTGCCATAGGCAAGTGCTACCGAGATGYCGGAGATCAGCACGAAGGCCTCGGCCGCATCGGAGAAGCCGAGATTCTTGTAGGTCAGATTTTCGAAGATCGTGCCAGGGACATGGTCGACGAAAATGGTGAGCAAGGCGAGAGCGCGCAGCACATCGATGCGCGTGTCGCGATCGTTGATACGCGTACCGCGATCATTGATACGCGTGCCGCGATCGTTGATACGCATATCGCGTTGAGAGACAGGCATGTCGCCTTGGGAGACGGGCATGGTCATCGACAAAAGGCCTCAAAGCTGGTCGTTCAGTGGGCAATGCGACCCCCGGCGCACCGCTTCGATTCCTCCCGTTGGGAGTTTATCGGCGCTGAAACGGCCCGAAATGCGCCCRGTTCAATCAACTTTCGCGGAGCCCGAAAACATTCCGTTTTAAAGCCGGCAAATCAACAAAACAGTCATGAAATCAAATGGGTATGAGCGTGTCCGAATATTCCGAGAAAAACAACGCCCTGCACCGAGATCTTAGCTTTGCCTATCGATTGCTGAGGCCGGCGAATGCGAGCGGCGAATGCCTTTTCGTGCTGCATGGATCAGGTGTGGACGAAACGACGCTGGCGCCGTTGGCGAGGCAGATCGCCCCGCGCGCGATGCTTGTCGCGGCGCGCGGCCGCATCCGCCAGGAAGACGGTTTCCGCTGGTTCGAGCGAATCACGCCGATCAGCTTCGAGCAGTCGAGCATCCGCGCGGAGACGGCCGCCTTCGCCCAATTCGCAACCGACGCGGCCAAGCGCCATGGGCTCGACCTCTCGCGCTCGACCTTTCTCGGCTATTCGAACGGCGCCAATCTGGTTTCCACGCTCATGCTTCTTCACCCGGGCCTCGTCAGGCAGGCGGCGCTGCTGAGGGCAATGCCGGTGCTCGATGACGCGCCGGCGACCGCGCTTGCCGGAACGCGGGTGCTGATCGTCGCCGGAGCCGCCGACCAGACCTACGGCCCCTTCGCGCCGGCCCTGGTAAGCCTGCTGAGTGAGCGCGGCGCCGAGGTCGATGCCCGCATCGTCGCCTCGGGCCATGAGTTCGGCGACGCGGACGCCGCGATCGCAAGGCAATGGCTAAGCGGACCTAATCCGGTCGCCTGACCTCGCAGCCACCGCCGTTTCGGGACAATGCTCGCTCGCCGTGCGGCCTTTCCGCGAGATATGACGCAGGCCGAACACCCCAAGTGAGTCACCGAAAAGTAAGCTATTTCACAGGCAAATGCCGCCCGGGCACCCATTGTCCACAGCGGCGACATATATCTGTTACAAACCGCCTATCGTGATACTGTTCACTGAGGGGGGAGGTCTCAATGACCGACAAGAACAGCATCACACTGCTCGACGACACCTCGCAATTGCCGGTGATCGCGGCCAATCCGGGCGAGATCGCCAGGATTGAAGGCGGCATCGACATCCGGGATCGGGCTGGCATCTCGGTCTTCGGCGACCGCGCCCAGCAGGCGGTCAGTGACTACGCCGACAAGATCCTCTCGCAGATCCGCAACCGCGACCTCGGCGACACCGGAGCGCTTCTGACCGACATCATCATGAAGGCCAAGAACCTCGATCCAGCCTCTTTGAAGGAGGAAGGGTTCCTCAGCAACCTGTTCTCCTCGTTCAAGGGGCGGCTCGAGCGCTTCAAGGAGAAATACGAGGATGTGGCCGGTCAGATCGACCGCATCGGTCTGGAGCTCGACCGCCACAAGGATACGTTGAGGCGCGACATCGCCGTGCTCGACGACCTGCACGAGCAGACCAAGGACTCGATCCTCAAGCTCGACGCCTATGTTCAGGCGGGCAAGAAATTCGTCGACGACTACCGGGCCAATGAACTGCCGAAGCTGCAGGCCGCGGCAGACGCCAAGGGCGGCGATGCCGGAGGCACGCTCGAAGCGCAAACCTATCAGGACGCCGTACAGGCGCTCGACCGGCTGGAAAAGCGCATCTTCTATCTCGTTCAGGCGCGCCAGCTGGGCATCCAGCAACTGCCGCAGATCCGCATCGTGCAGGCGGGCGACGAGACGCTGATCGAGAACCTGCAGGCGACTTCGGCGCTGACAGTGCCGGCCTGGAAACAGAAGATGATCATCCTGCTTGGCCTCACCAACCAGAAGTCGGCGCTCGAACTGCAGAAGACGGTGACCGACGCCACGAACGAGATGATCCGCCAGACCTCCAAGATGATGAAGGATCAGGCCATCTCCATCGAGGAGCAGGCGCAGCGCGRCATCGTCGATGTCGAGACGCTGGCGCAGGCCAACCGCGATCTCATCGATACGGTGCAGGGCGTGCTCAAGGTCCAGCAGGAGGGCCGCCAGAAGCGCGYCGAGGCCGAGAAGCAGATGGACCAGATGACCGCCGATCTCAAGAAGGCGCTCACACAGGGCTGACGGAGCCTCGATGCCGAAATCGCTTTCGTCCGTTCTCGTGCTGGCGGTCGCGCTGCTGCTGGCGGCCTGCAATTCGAGCGACGTGAAATTCTCCATCGTCTCGGGCTCCGAGAACACCGTGCTGGAGCCGATCGTTCAGGAATTCTGCGCCAAGCAGGGCGCGGCCTGCACCATCTCCTATCAGGGTTCGCTCGATATCGGGCTCGGCCTGCAGAAGCCAAGCGGTCTCGACCAGGACGCGGTGTGGCCGGCGTCAAGTGTCTGGGTCGACCTGTTCGATTCCGGCCGCAAGGTGCGTAACCTTACCTCCATCGCGCAGATGCCGGTCATCCTCGGCGTGCGCAAGTCCAAGGCCGAAGAGCTCGGCTGGATCGGCAAGGACGTGTTCATGAAGGACATCCTTGCCGCCGTGAAGGACGGCAAGCTCAAATTCCYGATGACCTCGGCCACGCAATCCAATTCCGGCGCCAGCGCCTATCTTGCCATGYTCTCCAGCGCGCTGGGCGGCAAGGAAGTGATCCAGCCCGGCGATCTCGACAATCCCGCGATGCACGACACAGTGAGTGTCCTCCTGCAAGGCGTCGAGCGCTCGTCCGGCTCGTCGGGATGGCTCTCCGATCTCTATGTCGATTCCGCCCGCAAAGGCACTTTCTACGACGCGATGTGGAACTACGAAGCGATATTGAAGGAAACCAACGACAAGCTGAAGCAGATGGGCGACGAGCCGCTCTATGCGATCTATCCGGCCGATGGCGTCGCTGTCGGCGATTCCCCGCTCGGCTTCATCGACCACGGACGCGGCGCGGATGTTGAGAAATTCTTCACCGACCTGCTCGCCTATCTGCAGTCGGACGCTGTGCGCAAGCGCATCGCCGACACCGGCCGCCGGCTGCCGCTCGGCGGCGCCGCGGTCCAGGCGACGGCGGAGCCTGCGTGGAATTTCGATCCGGGCAGGCTGGTGACATCGATCCGCATGCCTGAGCCGGCAGTGATCCGCAAGGCGCTCGACCTCTACCAGGAGGTCCTGCGCAAACCTTCGCTGACGGCGCTCTGCTTCGATTTCTCAGGCTCCATGGAGAATGAGGGCGAAAAGCAGTTGCAGCAAGCCGCGCAGTTTCTGTTCACGCCGGAAAAGGCAAGCGAGGTGTTGGTACAGTGGACGCCGTCCGACCATATCTTCGTGCTGCCTTTCGACAGCACGGTGCGCGACATTTTCGACGCGAGCGGCGATCCCGCGGGTCAAAGCCAGCTGCTCAGCGCTGTGGCAGATCAACATGCCGGCGGAGGCACCGACATGTATGCCTGCGCCGCGCAGGCACTCCAGAAGATCCTGGCCACCGCGAACCTCACGAAATACCTACCCGCCATCGTTATCATGACCGATGGCCGCACCGACGGCAGCGCCGAGCCCTTCCTTGCGCAATGGCGCCAGGCGCCGGTGCGGGTGCCGGTGTTCGGCATCACCTTCGGCGACGCCGATAAGAGCCAGCTCGACAGCCTTGCCAAGGCGACCTCGGCGCGCGTCTTCGACGGCAGCGGCGACCTCGCCGGTGCCTTCCGCGCTGCGCGCGGCTACAACTAAGGCTGACAATGCGTGGCTTGTTCGGCAATGACTGGAACTGGATCGTGGCGGGCCTCGTCTCGGCCGCGCTGCTGATCGGACTCGGCACCCTCACTCATTTCCCGTTCCTGGTTTCGGCAGTGATCTCGGTGCTGGTCTTTGCCGGTCTGGTCTTCGTGCTGGCGCCGCGCCAGCTGTTCGAAGGGCTCGATCTCGGCTCGATCGGCGGCGGTCAGGTGGCGTTCGCGCGCGAATTGCTGTCACAGGCACAACCAGCCGCCGACAGGCTGGCGGCAGCGGCCAGTTCGATCGCCGACAAGGACATGAAGGCCAAGGTGAAGAACCTCGCCGATATCGCCGCCGACGTCATCTCCAGGGTCGAGGCAAAGCCTGCAAGCGCCGCCTCGGTGCGGCGTTTCCTTACCTATTACGTGCCGCAAGCGGCGGAAGTCGCGGAAGGCTATGCAACGCTGGCGGACCGGCGGGCGCCCAACCGGCAACGGCTTGCCAGCGTCGGCGCGGTGATCACCAAGCTGCAGGACGCCTTCGTGCACTATGCCGACAGCTTGGCAGACTCCGAGCTTGGCACGCTCGACGTGGACCTTCGACTCATTCAGGAGTCGCTGAAAGAGGATATCGGTCGCTGATGGCCCTTTCGCGCCGCGCTTTCGGACTGGGATTGCTGGCCGCCGCCGCGGCGGGCACCGGTGGCTATCTGACGTTGAAGGACAGGCCGGAGTTCCGCGGCTATCTCGGCAGTCGCACGCATCTGTTCGGCTTCATCGGCGGCGAGAAGCAGGCTTTCCTCGCCGATCCGGATGTCGCGCATGCGCTGGGCGGCTACGGGCTGGAGCTCGACGCGCGCGTTGCCGGCTCAGTCGAAATGGTGCGCGAGTCTGCCTTGCTGACGCAGAAGCCGCAATTCCTGTGGCCGTCCTCCTCAATCATGGTCGACCTCGCGCGCAAGAGCGGGGTGGCGGTCCGCAACGACCAGGTCGTGCTCAACTCGCCGATCGTCGTCTACACTTGGGGGCCAGTGGTCGAGGCCCTGAAGAAGAGCGGACTGGTCACTGTCTCCGCCAAGGGCGGCTACAACCAGCTCGACCTGAAGGCGCTGCTCGATGCCGTGCTCACCGGCAGGAACTGGTCGGATCTCGGCATCGGCGAGCTCTACGGCCGGACGCGCATCGTCTCCACCGATCCCAACCGTTCGAATTCAGGCTTCATGTTCGCGGGTCTTGTGCTCAGCCTGATGAGCGGCGACGTGGCGACGCAGGACCTGCTCGCCCGACACGGCGAAGAGGCAAGGGCGATCTTCCGCAGCATGGGGCTGAAATCGTCTTCGTCAGGCAAGCTGTTCGACCAATACATCGCGGGCGGTCTCGGCGCCGAGCCGATGGTGGTGGGCTATGAGAATCAGCTGGTGGAATGGGCACTCGCCGACCCGGCACGCTGGCAGCGTGTGCAGGCCGGCGCCGGTGCCAAGCCGGAGATCCTTTATCCCCGTCCGACCGTCTATTCGGCGCATCCGCTGATCGTCATCGATCCTACCGTCGACCCGCTGCTCGATGCGCTGACCAGTCCGAAGCTGCAGGAACTCGCCTGGTCGAAGCACGGTTTCCGTGGGCCGCTAGGCACTGTGGCCGCGGGCAGCGACACGATCGCTGGCGTGCGCCCGGCGGAGATCGAAGCGGTGCTGCCGATGCCTTCCGCGGATGTGATGCTAGCGCTGCTTTCGCAGTTGGAAGTCTAGACGCGCCTTCACCTGCATCGCAAATCCGCTCACCCTTGCCCCATCCGGTTCCAGGCATCCAGGCCGGCAATCTTGTAGGCTTCGGCCAGCGTCGGATAGTTGAAGGTGTTGTTGACGAAGAAGTCGACGGTGCCGCCGAGATTGATCACCGCCTGGCCGATATGGATGAGCTCGGTGGCGCCCTCGCCGACGATATGGGCTCCAAGCAGGCGGCGCGTCTCGACCGAAAAGAGAAGTTTCAGGAAGCCTGAATTGACGCCCATGATGTGGCCGCGCGAGGTTTCCCGGAAGCGCGCCACGCCGACCTCGTAGGCGATTCCGCTCTCGCGCACCTGCTCCTCCGACTGGCCGACGGTGGAGATTTCCGGCACGGCGTAGATGCCATAGGGAAAGCTCTCCGGCGGCGGGGGCAGCGCCACGCCGAAGGCATGGCATGCGGCCACCCTGCCCTGCTCCATCGAGGTCGAAGCCAGGCTTGGGAAGCCGATAACGTCGCCGGTGGCGTAAATATTGGGGACGCTGGTCTGGAAGGTCTGCGGATCGACCTTGATACGCCCCCTGGAGTCCGCCTCGATGCCGACCACATCGAGGCCAAGGCTGCCGAGATTGCCGCTGCGGCCGGCGGCATAGAGCACGATCTCGGAGCGGATGGTGCGGCCGTCGGCAAGCGTCACCTCGGCACAGTCGGGCTTGGAGGCGATTTCCTTGACCGTGCTGCCCAGACGAATGGTCATGCCGCGGTCGCGCATCTGATGGATGAAGTCGTCGACGATCTCGCGGTCGACGAAGTCGAGGATGGTGTTGCGCGGCTCGACCAGCGTCACCGGCACGTCGAGGGCCGAGAAGATGGTCGCATATTCGACGCCGATCACGCCGGCGCCGATGACGGTCAGCGTGCGCGGCAGCCGGTCGAGCTYCAGCATCTCGTCACTGTCGAAGATGCGCGTCCTGTCGAAAGGCACCTCGCGCGGACGGTGCGGCCTGGTGCCCACGGCGATCAGCGCATTGGCGAAACCGACCTCGCTGTAGTCGCCATTGTCGGTCGTCAGGCTGACCTTGTTTGCCCCAAGGAATTTCGCCGTGGCGCGCACGCTTTTGACAGCGTTGCGCATGAACTGGTGCTGCAGCACCTCGACCTCGTGATCGAGCGTCTTGTGCAGGCGCTCGATCAGGTCGCCGATTGAAATATCCTGCTTGACCCGGTAGCCGCGCCCGTAGAACCCGCGCTCGCGCCAGCCCGAGAGGTTGAGGACCGTCTCGCGCAGCGTTTTCGACGGGATGGTGCCGGTATGGACCGAGACCCCGCCCAGGCGACGGCCCCTGTCGACCACCAGCACGGATTTGCCAAGCTTGGCCGACTGTACCGCGGCGCGACGCCCCGACGGGCCGCTGCCGATGACGAGCATGTCGTAGTCCATTCCCCCCGCCCTCTTTGTGCGCCGCAGCAGGCTAAACTGGGAAGAGCGTCGTGTTCAACTGCCAACACGCCATTGGTCGCGGTACTGCAAATCTGCGCAATGTGACCGCTGAAAGACTTAACCGTCGGCAACGCTTGCATGTAATGGTCAGGCTCCACCGGGCGCGTCATCTAAGGTCGTGGCGCGAGACGGCTTCGAGCGACGCGCTCTAAGGCTTTGTATTTACACATGGTATTCAGGTATGTCGCCTTGCCAAACGGCTGCGCAGTCTTGGGCGGGCAAGCCTTGGGCCGGGCAGGCCAGGCCGATCCATTCCTTGAATTCGACGCCGCCTTCACCATCTGAAATGGCGGGCATCGTATTCGGATGCCGTTACGAGGAATTGACATGAACACGCGCGTGCTTGACGGCGAGATCATCACCACAAGGCTCGAGGACACGCGCGCCTATCGCGGCGTGCGGACAAGGCGCGTCTTCGCCTTCATCCTCGACTATTTCATCGTCGCGCTGCTCACCATCCCCTTCGCGATACTGGTCGCCGTGCTTGGGCTTTTGACCTTCGGCCTCGGCTGGGCATTGTTTTCCGTGCTGGTACCGGCGGTTGCCATCCTCTACATCTGGAACACRCTGGGCAGCCGCGACCAGGCAACGACGGGCATGAAGATCATGGGCATCCGGCTCGACAGGCTCGACGGCACGCGCATCGACGGYTTGACCGCGGTGGTGCATTCGGTGCTGTTCTGGGCCGCAAACGTCATCCTGACGGCGCTGGTGCTGCTGGTCACGCTGTTTTCCGACCGCAAGCGTACGCTGCACGACCTGCTTCTGGGAACCGTGGTCACACGCAGCGATATCTGACGTTGTCCGCGGCCTCCGGGGCGGTCCGCCGCCAGGTCGCTTTGTCGCTTGTGGCCAAATATGAAGGCAATCCACAGGCCGAGGGCGCACAATCCTGTTGAATTTTTCCCCGCCCGGGCCAAAGGTAGGGCGATTCGCAGGAGCGTTTCCAAGAATCGATGACGCAGCATCCGACCCAGTCGCCGCAGTTCTTCCTGACCRCGCCGTCGCCGTGCCCGTATCTTGAGGGCCAGTTCGAGCGCAAGGTGTTCACGCACCTCGTCGGCGACAAGGCGCCCGAGATGAACGATCTGCTGACGCAAGGCGGCTTCCGGCGCTCGCAGAACATCGCCTACAGGCCGGCCTGCGAATCCTGCCGCGCCTGCGTGTCGGTGCGGATCCTGGCGCAGGAGTTCACCGCCAGCCGCAACATGCGCCGCGTGATCCAGCGCAATTCAGACCTCRTCGGCGTCATGCACGACGCCCAGCCCTCGACCGAACAGTATTCGCTGTTCCGCGCCTATCTCGACGCCCGCCACCGGCGCGGCGGCATGTCCGACATGACGGTGCTCGATTATGCAATGATGGTCGAGGACACGCATGTCGACACCAAGATCATCGAATATCGGCGCCGCGGCCCGGACACCTTCATCACCGGCAAGGGCCAGGGAGAGCTGATCGCCGTGGCGCTGACCGACAAGATGGCCGACGGCCTGTCGATGGTCTATTCCTATTTCAATCCCGATCTGGAGCACCACTCGCTCGRCACCTTCATGATCCTCGACCACATCGCCCGCGCCAAGGCGATGGGACTGCCCCACGTCTATCTCGGCTACTGGGTCAACGGCTCGCGCAAGATGAGCTATAAGATGCGCTTCATGCCGCAGGAGCACCTCGGCCCGAAAGGCTGGGAACGCTACGACCACGAAGCGGTCACGCGCTGATCCGCTTTCAAGCCTTTCATCCTTAAACTGTTTCAAGGAGGGGGACGCTGGTCTTTCGGCCATATGGCTGGAAGGACCGACGCCGAGGTGCCGCGCACCGCCTCCACAATGCTTGCGAGACTGCCCGAGTGTCTGCCCATACCGATCACCAGAAGGGACTCTTGATCACCGCCATCGGCGGCCTCACGCTCACCTTCGACATCCCCCTGATCCGGCTTGCCGACGGCGAGGCGTGGACGATCATGCTCTTGCGCACCGGAACCACTTTCGTCGCCACGATGATCATCTGGGCGGTCTGGCGCGCCTGGAGCAGGAACGCGCCGGCCCTCATTCCGGGCTGGCAGGGGCTTGCGGCGGCGATCTGCTACGGCCTGACCTCGATCACCTTCGTCACCGCCGTCTACCACACGACAACCGCGGATCTTGTTTTCATCCTCGCCTTCAACACCGTGTTCGCGTCATTGCTCTCCTGGCTGTTCCTCAAGGAGAGGCCGCGGCCGGCAACGGTGCTCGCGATGCTGGCGATGATCGTCGGGGTGCTCATCATCGTCGGCGGTTCGGTCGGCAGCGGAAAACTGTTCGGTGATTTCATGGCGCTCTGCTCGGCCTTCTTCGTCGCGCTCGCCATCACCATCTCGCGCTCCAGCGGCAAGGATATGGGCTTTACAGCACTTGTCGGTGTGATCTTTCCGCTGGCGCTCGCCGCCGTCATGGTCACGGGCGAAGGGCTGCACGTGAATGCGCCGTGGTGGATCATCTTCAACGGCGCCGTGATCATGCCGATCTCGTTCTTCTGCCTGGCCGCCGGCCCGAAATATATTTCAGGCCCGGAAGTGGCGATGTTCTATGTGCTCGAGACCGTGCTCGCACCGGTCTGGGTCTGGCTGGTCTTTGCCGAGGCGCCGACACGCGACAGCCTGATCGGCGGCGCGATCCTGATCGTGACGCTGGTCGCCCATTCGCTTTGGCAATTGCACCAGGGCCGCAAGCGCCGCGCGGCCCTTGCGGTCGGTTATCCGGCTTGAATTTTCCTGGCCTCGGGCGCCGCCTCGATCCGCGGCGCCACGCTCCTTTCGTCGGCGGCGGGCGCAAGCTCGTCCATCATCTCGACCTCGCGCAGCCATTCGCGCCAGATGGCGACAAGCAGCGCCATCAGCACCGGACCGATGAAGAGGCCGAGAAAGCCCATCGTCTTGACGCCGCCGATGAGGCCGAAAAAGGTCGGCAGGAACGGCAGCTTGATCGGCCCGCCGACCAGCTTGGGACGCAGCGTCTTGTCGACGATGAACAGCTCGACCGCGCCCCAGGTGAACAGCGCGAGGCCGGCAATGAGCTTGCCGCTGGCGGCGAGATAGATCGACACCAGCGTGAAGGATAGCGGCGCGCCGCCCGGGATCAGCGCCATGATGCCGGTGAGCGCGCCGAGCGTTACCGGCGACGGCACGCCGGCCAGCCAGTAGGCGATGCCCAGCACAAGGCCCTCGCCGATGGCGATGACGGTCATGCCGGTCACGGTCGATGAGATGGTGGCCGGCACGACGCGCGAGATGCGTTCCCAGCGCGTCGGCAGAATGCGCTCGCCGAGACGATCGACCTGCGCCGCGAAAGCCTCGCCGTCGCGATAGGCGAAGAACAGCGCAATCAGCATGAAGAGCAGCGTGAGCAGCAGGCCGAAGGCGCTGCCGCCGGCCGCGAGCGCGCCACGGTAGATGGTGCCGATGTTGGAGCCGCTCACCAGCTGGATCAATTCGCCGATGCCGCCGGGATGGCCGAGATTGGCTGTCCACTGCTCGTTCAGCCACTCGCCGATCACCGGCATGGTGGCGATCCATTGCGGTGTTACCGAGCCGTGGCGGTTGATCTCGATCGCCCATACCACCCATTCGCGCAGCTCGTTGATGGCATAGGTGCCGGCAAGCGCAATCGGCACCACCAGGAAGGTGAGGATGAAGAGGATGGCGAGCGTTGCGGCGATGGTGCGGTTGCCCCCGACGGCGGCGAGCAGCCGGCGGTAGAGCGGCCAGCTGGCGAAGGCGATGACGAGCGCCGCCAGCACCGGGAACAGGAAGCCGTGGAAGAAATAGACGCCGGCGGCGACGATCAGCACCAGCAGCCAGCGCGCCGCCGAAAGCGGCGGAATGACGGCCGCCCTGAGCGGCGTCGACAGACCGAAGAGTCGCTGCCCTGGTTTCTGGATTTCAGTCCGCTTCAACCCGGCGTTTCTCCCCTTGCCCAGCTCGCTGATCGCTTATGCCCCATCATAGTGCAGCAATCGTGACGATAGTCCAAATGTTTGGGGAGGCGCTTTTCCTTCTCCCCTTGTGGGAGAAGGTGGATCGGCGCGCAGGGCCGAGACGGATGAGGGGTGCTGGGCGGAATGCAGCGTTGGAAAATTCGAAGATTTGAAGCGCTTACGCCTGAGAAGTAGCGATCCTTCCAACACCCCTCATCCGACCGAGCTTCGCTCGGCCACCTTCTCCCACAAGGGGAGAAGGAAAATGTCGCTTCACCCAAACTTCCCTGTCCTTGGGAAACCCTTCGGCACCATGCGGCCGGCGGCGGCGCGGGCGCCGATCCATTCGGCGAGTTCTTCGCGCGACTTGGTGAAGGTGCGGTCGGCCGAATCCTGCCAGGTCAGCCCCGTCTCCAGCGTGAAGGTCTTCAGGTCCAGCACGCCGCCATCCTTGTATTTCTGCAGGCGCACGCCCTTGCCGCGCGCCATTTCCGGGATTTCCGACAGCGGGAAGATCAGCATCTTGCGGTTCTCGCCGACGATGGCGAGATGATCGCCCGCGACCGGAATGCAGCGCTTGGCCTCGTCCGGCGCCTTGACGTTCATCACCTGCTTGCCCTTGCGGGTGTTAGCGACGACCTCCTCCTCAGAGACGACGAAGCCGTTGGCATCGTAAGAGACGAGCAGCAGCTTGCGCTTCGGATCGTGAACGAAGGCAGTGACGATGTCCTGGTCGTTTTCCATGTCAACGATAATGCGGATCGGCTCGCCATGGCCGCGCCCGCCCGGCAGACGGTCGGCGCCGATGGTGTAGAACTTGCCGCCCGTGGTGAAGACCAGGATCTTGTCCGTGGTCTGGGCATGGAAGGCGAGCTTCAGGCTGTCGCCTTCCTTGAAGGCAAGCGTCGAATGGTCGGTGAGATGACCCTTCATGGCGCGCAGCCAGCCCTTTTCCGACACTACGACGGTGACCGGCTCGCGCTCGATCATGGCATGCGCGATGTCGGTGAGATCATGCTCGGGCGCGTCGGCGAACTGAGTGCGGCGCCTGCCGAGCTCGGTCTCCGGGCCGAACTTGTCGCGGATCTTGGTGACTTCCCATTTGATCGTCGCCCACTGCTTGGCGTCCGACGCGAGCAGGGCCTCGATCTGCTTCTTCTCCTCGGTGAGGCCGTCATGCTCCTTGCGAATCTCGATTTCTTCGAGCTTGCGCAAGGCGCGCAGCCGCATGTTGAGAATGGCCTCTGCCTGGTTGTCGGTGAGCGCCCAGCGGGCCATCATCACCTGCTTCGGCTCATCCTCCTCGCGGATGATCCTGATCACCTCGTCGATGTTGAGATAGGCGATCAGGTAACCGGCGAGAATTTCCAGACGCTTCTCGATCTCGCCGAGCCGATACCTTGAGCGGCGGAGCAGCACATCGCGGCGATGGTCGAGCCACTCCTTCAGCACRCCCTTCAGCGAGAGGACGTTCGGCACCTTGCCGCGCGACAAGACGTTCATGTTGAGCGGGAAGCGGCTTTCGAGCTCGGTGAGCTTGAACAGCGATTCCATCAGGATGCCGGGATCGACGGTGCGGCTCTTCGGCACCAGAACGATGCGGATATCCTCGGCGCTCTCGTCGCGGATATCTTCGAGCAGCGGCAGCTTGCGTGCCATCAGCAGCTCGGCGATCTTCTCGATCAGCCTGGCCTTCTGGACGCCGTAGGGGATTTCGGTGACGACGATGCTCCAGGTGCCCMTGCCCTGGTCTTCCTGGTTCCATTTGGAGYGGACGCGAAACCCGCCGCGGCCCGTCTCATAGGCTTCGAGGATCGAGGCGCGGCTGTCGACGATGATGCCGCCGGTCGGGAAATCCGGTCCCTGGACGAAATCCATCAGCTTCGCCACCGGAGCGTCCGGATGCTCGATCAGATGGAGTGCGGCGTCGCAAAGCTCGGCGGCATTGTGCGGCGGGATCGAGGTCGCCATGCCCACAGCGATGCCGGAGGAGCCGTTGGCGAGCAGGTTCGGGAAAGCGCCGGGGAGAACGGACGGCTCCTCGTCCTCCTCATTGTAGGTCGGGCGATAGTCGACGGCGTCCTCGGTGATGCCGGCAAGCAGGTCGGTCGCCACCTCGGTCATGCGCGCTTCGGTGTAACRCATGGCAGCGGCGTTATCGCCATCGATGTTGCCGAAATTGCCCTGCCCGTCGACCAGCGGGTAGCGCATCGAGAATTCCTGCGCCAGGCGCACCAGCGCGTCGTAGATCGACTGGTCGCCATGCGGATGGAACTTACCCATCACCTCGCCGACGATGCGGGCGCATTTGGCAAAGCCCTGGTCGGGGTTCAGCCGCAAGAGCCGCATGGCATGCATAATGCGGCGATGGACCGGCTTCAGCCCGTCGCGCACATCCGGCAATGCCCGGTGCATGATGGTCGACAGCGAATAGGCGAGGTAGCGCTTCTCAAGCGCTTCCTTCAGATCGACCGGTTCGATGTTGTCGCCGCCGCCATTGTCTTCCGGCGGCAAATGCCTCTTTCCCATGAGGCTGGACTAGCCGAGCGGGTGATTCGCGGCAAGCTTCGGGTTGGAAGTCGGCGGATTCGTCGCGCGCGGCGAGYACGCAAGAGCGATGTGAAGGATTTCACGGAATCCCAAAGGCGAACATTCCAGTTTGCCCCGATCCGCAACGGGCTTCGRCAGCAAGCTGGGCAACATCAATCTGTTACATGCACCCTCTATCTGGGCATGCAATGCGCTGGCGGAGGAAAGCCGCGGTCTTCACGACAAATTCACCGCGCCATGCGAAGCGTGCCTGGCGGATTTGCTTTTGATCGCCGTTTTCGACAAATGAGCCGGGAAACGCCTTTTTCCCGTCCCGTTCGTCACAGAATGGTGATGGGGCAAGAATTCAAAACACTTTCAGGACAGGGAACACGCTAATGACAATCCAACGCTCAATGCTCAAGAAACTGGCTTTTTCGACCTTTCTGCTGACCCTGCCACTCAATGCGGCCTTCGCGGCCGATCCGGCCGTGGCCGAGCGCGTCAAGTCCATGCTCGCCGCCCAGGGCGTCGAGATCTCCTGGACCGGGGTCTCCGGCGACGCTTCCAACGTGACGCTGCAGGCCGTATCGATCAAGCCGACGGCGGAGAAGGAAGCGCTGCCTATCGGCGACGTAAAGCTGGAGGGCGTCACGGAGGCCAATGGCGGCTTCGAGATCGCAACCGTCTCGACATCCGCCTTCGAGCGCAGCCAGGACGGCGTGACGCTCGACGTCAGCCCCTTCGTCATTCATGACATGAAGGTGCCGGCCGAGGGCAGCACCGATCCGCTCGGCTCGCTGATGATGTACAAGGCGGCCGAGCTTTCCAACTTGACGGTCAAGGTCGGCGACAAGACGGCCTTCTCGATGGACGGGCTTGCGGTCCAGATCAACCCGCCGGCCGAAGGCAAGGCGATGGACTTCACCGCCAGCACCGAAAAATTCAAAGCCGATCTGACGCTGGTCGACGATCCGAAGTCGAAGGAGGCGATCGACGCGCTCGGCTACCAGAACATCTCCGGCAACATCTCGATGGCCGGCACCTGGCAGCCCAGCGACGGCAAGATGGAGTTGTCCAAGTATGACATCGCCGTCGACAATGCCGGCAAGCTCGGCATGACCTTCAATCTCGGCGGCTACACGCTCGACTTCATCAAGTCGATGCAGGAAATGCAGAAGAAGTTCGCCGCGCAGCCCGAGGGCGCCGACAGTTCCGCGCAGGGCATGGCCATGCTCGGCCTCTTGCAGCAGCTGTCCTTCAACGGCGCCTCGGTGCGCTTCGACGACGATTCGCTGACCGGCAAGGTGCTCGATTATGTCGGCAAGCARCAGGGCATGTCGGGCAAGGACGTCGCCAACCAGGCCAAGGCGATCGTGCCTTTCGGAATGGCGCAGCTCAACAATCCCGAACTGACGGCCCAGGTGTCGGCGGCGGTCAACAAGTTCCTCGACGATCCGAAGAGCCTCGAGATCTCGGCCGAGCCGCCGGCCTCAGTGCCGTTCGCGCTGATCATGGCAGGTGCCATGTCCAATCCGCTCGACCTGCCCAAGACGCTCGGCGTGAAGGTCAAGGCGAACGAGGACTGATCGAATTAGCTGCCTTCTCCCCGTCACTATACGGGGAGAAGGTGCCGGCAGGCGGATGAGGGGCAGTGCCGACGCTTGCGAATGTGAAATTCGATGCTGAACCGACTGCCTGTCAGAAGGCCGCATCAGAAGGCCATAGCTGCTACGACCGCTCGCAAATCGCCAGCACCCGCGCTGCCCCTCATTGTCCTGCCGGACATTTCTCCCCGTATAGTGACGGGGAGAAAGAGCAGTTGCAACGCTGCCGTCAGTCCTTCTTCGCCACCGCGACGCGCAGCGACAGCTCGCGCAGCTGCTGCGGCATGGCTTCCGAGGGCGCGTTCATCAACAGGTCGTAGGCCTGCTGGTTCATCGGGAACATCGTGACCTCGCGCAGGTTCTTGGCGCCGACGAGAAGCATGACGATGCGGTCGATGCCTGCAGCCATGCCGCCATGCGGCGGGGCGCCATACTGGAAGGCGCGGTAGAGGCCGCCGAAACGATCCTCGACCGTCTGGCGATCGAGGCCGACCATCTCGAAGGCCTTGACCATGGTTTCCGGCAGGTGGTTGCGGATGCCGCCGGAAGCGATCTCGAAGCCGTTGCAGACCATGTCGTACTGGAACGCCTTGATGCCGAGCGGCTCCTGGCTGATGAGGGCATCGATGCCGCCCTGCGGCATGGAGAACGGATTGTGGGCGAAGTCGATCTTCTTCTCGTCCTCGTTCCATTCGAAGAACGGAAAGTCGACGATCCAGCACAATTCGAAGCGGTCGCGGTCGACGAGGTTCAGCTCCTCGCCGGCGCGCGTGCGTGCCGCGCCCGCGAAGGCGACGAACTTCCTGGGGTCACCGGCGACGAAGAAGGCGGCATCACCATCGGCAAGGCCGAGCTGCCGGCGGATCGCCTCGGTGCGCTCCTCGCCGATGTTCTTGGCGATCGGGCCGGCGCCTTCGAGCTTGTCGCCCTCCTTGCGCCAGAAGATGTAGCCGAGACCTGGCTGGCCCTCGCCCTGCGCCCAGGAGTTCATGCGGTCGCAGAAGGCGCGGCTGCCGCCGGTCTTGGCCGGGATAGCCCACACCTCGGCCTTGGCATCGTTGGCCAGGATGTTGGCGAAGACCTTGAAGCCGGAGTCGCGGAAATGATCCGAGACCGCCTGCATCTCGATCGGATTGCGCAGGTCCGGCTTGTCGGTGCCGTAGGTGCGCATCGCCTCTTCAAAGGGAATGCGGCGGAAGTTCTGGGTCACCGGCTTGCCGGCGGCGAAGGTCTCGAAAACACCGCGAAGCACCGGTTCCATGGTGGAGAGCACGTCGTCCTGCTCGACGAAGCTCATCTCAAGGTCGAGCTGGTAGAATTCGCCGGGCAAACGGTCGGCGCGCGGGTCCTCGTCGCGGAAGCAGGGCGCGATCTGAAAATAACGGTCGAAGCCGGAGACCATGATCAGCTGCTTGTACTGCTGCGGCGCCTGCGGCAGCGCGTAGAAGGTGCCGGGATGAATACGCGACGGCACCAGGAAGTCGCGCGCGCCCTCCGGCGAGGAGGCGGTGAGGATCGGCGTCGAGAACTCGGTGAAGCCCACCTCGCCCATACGCTTGCGCATCTCGGCGATGATCTTCGTGCGCGCCACGATGTTCTTGTGCAGCGTCTCGCGGCGCAGGTCGAGGAAGCGGTATTTCAGGCGGATGTCTTCCGGATAGTCCGGTTCGCCGAACACCGGCAGCGGCAGTTCCTTGGCCGCCGACAGCACCTCGATCTCGCGCGCGAACACCTCGATCTCGCCGGTCGGCAGGTTGGGGTTGACGGTCTCCGGGAGGCGCGCCTTGACCTCGCCGTCGACGCGGATCACCCACTCGCCGCGCACGGTCTCGGCCGTCTTGAAGGCCGGCGAATCCGGGTCGGCGACGATCTGGGTCAGGCCATAGTGATCGCGCAGATCGATGAAGAGCAGCCCGCCATGGTCGCGCACGCGATGCACCCAGCCCGACAGGCGGACGGAATTGCCGACGTCGCTCTTTCTCAATTGGGCACAGGTATGGCTGCGGTAACGATGCATTGTCATTGTGAAGTCCGGAATTGCGGGCGAAGCCCAGCTCGAAAATTGGCGCGAAAAGCGCATGAGAGGCCGCCTTTGTCAAGGCAAGCGGGGTCAAATGGGCAAGCGGCCAAATGGGGCAAGCGGTCACACAGGCCCGCGGCCTCGGCCGTTCACGCGAAGCGGATTTCTGCGCCCTGTCGCTGGAAATCGGCGAGGATGGCGGCGGGCGCTGTTCTTTCGACCACCAGATGGCGGATCGCGTCGGGCGCGGCGACACGATAAGGCGCCGCGGTGGCGAGCTTGTCGCTTGTGGCGGCGATGACAATGCCGGCGCTGTTTCTCGCCATGGCGCGCTTCACTTCGGCTTCCGCCGAATCGAAGGCCGTCACCCCGCGCGAGGCGTCAAGGCCGCAGGAGCCCAGGAAGAACAGATCGGCGCCGAGTTGCGCCACGGCGGCCAGCGTGTCGCCGCCGACGCAGGTGCCGAGGTCGCGGACATATTTGCCGCCGAGCACGATAAGCTCGACCAGCGGAAGATCGGCGAGAGCCGAAGCGACGCCGAGCGAATTGGTGGCCACCGTCAGTTCCATGTCGCGTGGGATCGCTCTGGCGATCGCCCCGTTGGTCGTGCCGCCGTCGATGAACAGGGTCTGGCCAGAGGCGAGCACTCCCACGGCCGCCTTTGCCAGGCGCAACTTCTCCTCGACCGCATGACCGCTGCGCTGGCTGATGGTTGCCGCGRCGAACGGGGCCATGGTGACGGCTCCACCATAGACACGGCGCAGCTGCCCGGCTTTTGCCAGTTCCCGCAGATCGCGGCGCACGGTGTCTTCCGAGACGCCGAAGCGGCTGGCGAGTTCGCCGGCCAGCACCTTGCCTTCCGCCGCCAGCAGGTCGCGAATGAATTGGTGTCGTTCCTCAGTCAGCATGCACGATCCTATTTCTTTGTGCATGTTCTTGCATGTTTTGCATGATTATGCAAGGAACGATCGACCGGACCGGCGATGCCGTCCACCCATCTCACGGAAAGCACCGCAATGACCTTCGGCTTGAAACTCGCCCCTCAGCACCGCGTCTATGCTGGTTTCGCGATTTACTCCTTCGCCATGGGCAACATTTTTCCGCGCCTGCCGGACATCAAGCGAGCCATGGCGATCGAGGACGGCACGCTGGGGCTCAGCCTGATCGGAACGCCGATCGGCACCCTGGCCGCGCTGACGCTCGCCACGCCGATCCTGGAACGCGTCGGCTTTCGCCGCGCGCTGCTTTGGCTGGTCCCGCTTCTGGCGCTCGTCTATTCAGTCGCGGTGCACGCGGAGGGACCGGTGGCGCTGTTCCTGATGCTGCTGCCGGTCGGGCTGATGATCGGCAGCGTCGAGATCATCCTCAATGTCGAGGCCGACAGGACGGAATTTCTTCTCGGCCGCCGTATCATGAACCGGGCGCATTCGTTCTGGAGCATGGGCTTCTTCGGCGCCGGGCTGTTCGGCGGAGCCATGGCGCATCTCGGCCTGTCGCCGCAACTCCATCTGGCGCTGGTGGTGCCGATGGTGGCGGTTTCGATGGCGCTGTTCCTCGGCGGCTTCGAGCCGGCCCCTGCCCGCTTCACCAACTCCGGCGACAAGCCGCCGATCTTCGCGCGGCCGACGCTTCCGATCCTCGTCCTGGTCGCGGTGACGCTATCGGCGATGCTGCTGGAAGGCGCCAGCATCGACTGGTCGGCGATCTACATGCGCACCGTGTTCGAATCCGGCCCGTTCGTCGCCGGCTTCACGGTGGCGCTGTTTGCCTTCTCCCAGGCGACGACGCGCTTTTTCGCCGACTCCTTTGTCGACCGCCACTCGCCAAGCGTTGTGGCGCGCGTGCTGCTGGCAACGATGGCGGCCGGCGTGCTCATCGTCTTCTTCTCGCCGGCGCCGGCCGTTTCCATGCTCGGCTTTGCCCTTTTGGGCATCGGCAGCAGCGCCATCTTCCCGCTGGCGATCTCAGCCGCCGCCCAACGGACGGACCGCCCCGCGGCGATCAATGTCGCGGCACTGTCGCAGATCTCCTTCATCGCCTTCCTGCTCGGCCCGCCGCTGCTTGGCTTCGTGTCGGACCATTGGGGCATCCGTTCCGCCTATGGGATCGGCATCCCGTTCATCGCGCTCAGCCTGCTGACCGCGGGCTCGCTCGGCCGCAGGCCAGCCGCCAAGACAGTCGACGCGCGGGATCTGGCCAGCCAGCGAATGGAAGCGCCGGTAGGCGAGGCCTGATTGCCGCTACGTTCCCAGGGCACACCTGCGTGTGATGGCCCCGCAGCGGCTTGACGAATGCGCGCGCGGCTGAAATTTAAGGAGGCTTAAAATGATGCCAAAAGCGATTTGATGCACGTCATCACCACCCAGAAAGAACTAGAGAGCGTTATCGCGGCGTTCGAAAAGTCGGAATTCGTCACCGTCGATACCGAATTCATCCGCGAAACGACCTTCTGGCCGATCCTCTGCCTGATCCAGATGGCCGCGCCCGGCGTGACGGCGCTGATCGATCCGCTGTCGTCCGATATCGACCTGAAACCCTTCTTCCGGCTGATGGCCAATGAAGCGGTGGTCAAGGTCTTCCACGCGGCGCGCCAGGACATCGAAATTATCGTCCATCTGGGCGATCTGGTGCCGCATCCGGTGTTCGACACGCAGGTTGCGGCCATGGTCTGCGGCTTCGGCGACAGCGTCTCCTACGACCAGCTGGTGCAGCGCATCACCGGCGCCAGGCTCGACAAATCCTCGCGCTTCACCGACTGGCGGCATCGGCCGCTCTCCGACAAACAGCTCGAATACGCGCTCGCCGACGTCACCCATCTGATCAAGGTCTACCAGCATCTCAGCGCCGAGCTGCAGCGCGAGGATCGCGCCCACTGGCTGAACGAGGAGATGGACGTTCTTACCTCGCGCGAGACCTATGACCCGCATCCCGAGGATGCCTGGAAGCGGCTGAAGATGCGGCTGCGCAAGCCGCAGGAGCTGGCAATCGTGCAAGCGGTGGCGGCATGGCGCGAGCGCGAGGCGCGCGAGCGCGACGTGCCGCGCGGCCGCGTGCTCAAGGACGATGCGATCTACGAGATCGCGCAGCAGGCACCGCGCGACGCGACGGCCCTCGGCCGGCTGCGCACCACGCCAAAGGGCTGGGAGCGGTCCGCCACCGCAACAGCGCTGCTCGGCGCGGTCAACACCGCACTCGCCATGCCGAAGGAAGCGATGCCGAAACTGCCGAAAAGCTTCCAGCCGCCGGAGGGCTCGAGCGCGGCGGCGGAACTGCTCAAGGTGCTGCTCAGGATCGTCGCCGAGAAGGAAGGTGTCGCCCCCAAGGTGCTCGCTTCCAGCGACGACATCGACCGCATCGCGGCCGAGGGCGACGGCGCCGACGTGCCGGCGCTGCAGGGCTGGCGGCGCGCCGTGTTCGGCGACCAGGCGCTTCGACTGGTGCGCGGCGAGATCGGCATCAAGTTCGACAAGCGCAGGATCGCGGTGTTCGAACTTTAATCCTCACACCGCCCCAAGCAGGTGCAGCGCAAACCAAATCCAGGCGAGAAGCAGTATACCCGCGCCGAGGAAGAAGGCGCGGCTGCGGTGCAGCAGGTGATTCCTGGTGAGATGCACCCAGGCATGGACATAGCGCGTGACGACGAAGAGCCACATCAGCACCAGCGTCAGGTAGTTGACGCCGCTGGTGACGAAGAGCGCCAGGCAAAACACGTGAAAGAGAACCGGCAGCTCGAACTGGTTGATCAGGTTGTTGGCGACTGTGACGCACGAGGCCGGTTCGGTGGAGCGGACCCTGTATTGGCTGATCTTGGCCTCGCCTGACTTCACGGCGAGGTAGCGCCGCTTCAGCATCACCAGATAGACAATGTAGACCAGGAGCACATGCRCCAGCATCGGCCAGAAGACGGCGGTTTGGTTCATCCCCGCCCCCGCCCGCTCAGCGCCGTTGTACCGCCAGCGCGAACACCGTGACGACCGTGACGGGAACGGCCAGCAGCGCGAACTTGCTGACGGTGAGCGACGAAGCGAAGGACAGAGAATCGGGATTGGCCAATTGGAAATCCGACAAGAGGCGCGCCATGGCAAAATTCTGCGCGTAATCGGCGATGGTGTAAGGCAGCACCAGCACAAGCGCGGACAGCGCCTGCAACTGAGCCGGCATGGCGCGGAAATTGGCCAGCCGCCGGCCAAACGCCAGGATCAGGCTGACCAGGGTGAGCGACAGCAGCGCCGGGAACAAAAGGTCGAAGGTCAGATAGTGCCAGACGATGATGATCTCGCCGCCCCGCCGRCCGAGCGCGGTCAGCCATGCCATGCCTTCATCCGGCGTGAAGCCGGTGACGCGCATGTCGAGTGAGGGCAGCCCGCCGCTCAGGCGGCGGAAATAGAAGAACTCCAGCGCGGTCATGGCGATGAAGACAGCGGCGGAAGCGATGGAGAGCGCCGCCGCGTGACGCGACAGGCGCAATACCGTCACGATCAGGCCACGCCACAAGCTGAAGAGATCCGGCCGTTCGCCAGTCTGATCAAAGTCCGCCCGGATAGTTCGGGCTTTCGCGGCACCTGAATCGCTCAAAGCCTTGCTGCTCAACGGATTCTGGCCTTCTCCCTCATAAGCCATTGATTCTATCCATTCCGTTGCCTTCCCGGTGGCTACCACTCTTTACCTTCGCCCTGCCGACATTTACCATTGGCTCCGCTGACACAGTGCTGACACGGCACAAAAACTGGTAAGTGGGCGCGATGGCTGCAACGCTTGTTTCAGACAGACATATATCGCGACTACTGAGTCCTTCAAAGGGCCAGACCCTCTATTGGGATGGAGAGGTGCCTGGCTTCGGCGTCCGCGTGACATCCAGCGGGGCCCGGAGTTTCATCTTCAACTACCGCGTACGCGGCACCGGTAAAGAGCGGCGGTACACGATCGGCTCGACGTCTGATTGGAAGGTGGCGGTCGCACGACAGGAGGCGAAGCGCCTCCGCAAGATCGTCGACCTCGGCGGGGATCCGCTGGGCGAGCTGGAGGCATCTCGCGAGAAAGCTGCCCAGGAGCGCATACGTAGCAAGACGGTGAACGATCTCATCGATCGGTTCAAAGAGGAGCACCTTCCCGACCTCCGGCCGGCAACCCGAAAGTTTTACGGATATGCGTTCACGAACCACATCGCGCCGGCGATCGGAAAGAAGCGGATCGATGATGTCGAGCGCAGCGACGTCGAGAAGCTGTTCAAGAAGCTGACTGCGCTCGGCCAGCGCCACCAGGCCAATCAGTGTCTGGTGATCGCTGGCGTGCTGTTCCGTTATGCCATTGATTGGGGATGGAGGACCGGCGAGAACCCGGCTCGCAGCATCGACAAGAACCACGTCTCCGGCCGCGAGCGCTATCTGCTCCCTGCTGAGAGCAAGCGCCTCGCCARGGCCCTTGAAGCGCTTGAAGATCGGCAAGCTGCAGCGATCTTGAAGGTCCTCCTTCTCACCGGTGCCCGCGTCGGTGAGACTTGCCAAATGCGATGGGACCAAGTCGACTTCGCTCGATCGATTTGGACCAAACCGGCCAGCGTGACGAAACAGAAGCGCGATCATCGACTGCCCTTGACGAAGCCGGTTATCGATCTGCTCACGAAGATCAAGAAGGAGCAATCGCCGAAGTCGGAATGGGTCTTTCCGGGCCGGAGCAAGGAGGGCTATCGGAACGACATCCGAAGCGCCTGGGCGGCCGCTCTGAAAGCGGCACAGATCGATCGGCTCCGGATCCACGATCTGCGCCACAGCTTCGCCAGCACCCTCGTCGGCAGCGGCTACAGCCTGCCGATGATCGGCGCCGCCCTGGGGCACGCCAGCACGACGACGACTCAGCGCTATGCGCACCTCGCCGATGATCCGCTTCGCGAGGCAATGACCAGGGCCGCGGACCTGATCGAGGCTGCGGCACAAGCAGACGCGCGAGAGGACTTTGACGCGTCAAAATGAAAACAGATAGTTCATTATTTTCAGTGCCGGCAGCCAATTTACGTGATTTTTCCGCATCGTAGCCGCTGCTTGCTGACCTATGTCAGCACCTGATCAGCATGCGCTAGCGATCTGTCGATAACTGACCGATCCCCTCTTGATCTTTATCCATTTTCGACCGTACGTTTCGCGCATCGAAGGGGAAAACCAGAGTTTCGAAAACTCTGTCCCATTTCGATTCGTCCTGCAGACGTGAGCCGACTGAGACCCGCAAGGGCGGTCCGCGATCCGATGGTTCAGAGAACATTTCCAGTTCACTGCGCCTGTCGGCTTGATCTGTATCGCCACGGGCGCCCCAAGAGGAGCCCACGACGGTGGATTACAATATTTTTGATGAATGGCCGACAGAGGCCGAATTCGCCAAAGCTAACGGCCTGACGAAGCGGCAGGTCGCTCGTATGCGGTCGAGGAAGGACGGCCTCCCCTTCGCCAAGCGAGGCAAGGAAATCATCATTCACGTTCCGACGGCGCGTGAGTGGCTCAAGAAGCGCCTGATCACGCCTAATCCGTCGCGCGAGGGGCGCGCATGAAGGCGGACCTTACCCCTCCCGAGCACGAGCACTCCGCCGCCATCGACTTGGCCTTGGAATGGCTTTCCCAGAATCCTCGCGACCGGATCGGCCGGCCGATCGTCCCCCTGTTGCGTGAGAGGTTCGGCTTGTCGGCGATCGAAGCCTGCGAGGTTTGTCGGGAGGCCAATTTCCGGATGGCGCGCGCTGCATGAGGACGAGCGCCAAGGAGGATCATCCCAAGCGGCGGTTCTTCGATTGGGCGAACACTGTCTCAGTAAAAGGGCCGGGTCATCCGCGCCAGGGCGGGCCGACTAGCGCCCTAGTCCGGCGGGCTGTCCTTAAGGCCGTTGTCGAATTTTGCGATGATAAGGGGGAAMCGTTTCGCGACCAGGAATCGATTGCTGAGCGCTTGGCGTGTGCAGAGATAACTGTTCGGCGAGCCTTAGCCGATCTGGAGCACTTGGGGCACATAGAGCGACGCTTTCGGTACGACAAACGTGGGAAGCGGACGTCTGACTTCATTCGGATACTACCGGTCACGGTGACCGGTAGTGGCGAGCAGACTACCGATCAACCAGTCGTCGACTACCGGTCAGATTGTTCCACACTACCGGTCAATGTGACCGGGGAATCTACAAATGAATCTACAAATGAATCTTTTCCCCCTTCGGGGGTAGCTGGGGGAGGAAGAATTGAAATTGGATTTTCGAAAACTCGAGGTTGCCGCCTTCCGGAGGATTTTGAACCTGACCTTGGGGATTCGACCGCTGCCGGACTCTCGCCTTCCGAGCATGCTCACGAAGCCGCGAAGTTCCGGGACTATTGGATCGCTCAACYCGGCCTGAAGGGCGTAAAGACTGACTGGCCGGCGACCTGGCGCAATTGGTGCCGTAGGGCCGTCGAAGATCGGAACACTAAGGCGCTGCGAACAGGGCACCCCCGGCGCCGCGAGGGCATCRTCGACGCTGCGATGAGAATTCTCGATCAAGAAGGGCGGCTAGATCAAGAAGGAAGGCCATGGCCCGGTGGTAAGCACCCGTTCGATCGACCAGTGAGGCCGCGCAATGCTGGTGATGCGGCTCGCCTGGAGCTCCAACGAAGAGGTGAGTACCACACTCTCGATCTGGTCGAGATTGAGGTAGTGCCGAACCGCCACGATGCCAGTGCCGCGCCGGCTGCCTCTATCGCAGAAACGGTGCCGGGATCGAATCCGGACACGGTGCTGAAAATTATCGAAACGATGCTGCAAATCGGCACCGACAGTCGCGAGACAATGACGAGCTGGCTGACCCGCCTCGACGGTCTGCCAGAGAGCGAAATGACCGAGGATCAACGCCAGCGTGCTGCCGAGATACGGGGCAGAGTCATGTCCAAGATGGGGCGGTCAGATGAAGCGGCAGCTTGAACTCGATCTGCGGGCCAAGATCCTGGTGTTCCCGGTGGCGAGGTGCCTGGCTGAGGTCAGACAGGTCGCGCGCCGCCTGGACGCTATCCGCGACGTCGCCGAAGCCAAAGCCTATTGGCGCGGCGTGGTGGCAGACCTCGATCGTCGGCTCTCGAGCCATGGTCTCACCCGCGACCAAATCAACGTGGAACTCTGGGGTTTTTTCGACGCCGTTCAGATGGAAATGCTTCGCCAATATGGCGGCGGCACGCCGCAGAAAGGGCAAACCAAGTGAACCAGGCCGAATTCATCAAATTAGCCCGCCAGCGCGCCGCTAGGCAGCAAGGGGACAGTTTCGAAGACCGACTGGCGTCCCGGACGCCGGAAGCGAAGGCGCGCGTCGCAGCCGTCTACGCCACGTTCTGCGCACAACATGCGGCATCGAAGGGGGAGCGCCCCGAACGGTCCGACCGTCCGCGCGCGCGAGGCGACCAATGAACCGGACCGGAAAGGGCGGTACACCCCCGAAGCTCACGAGCAAGGACGCTGCTCGTGTGGTTGACGCGCTTCGCGCCCACGCTGGCATCAAGACGGCCGCCGCTGCTGCGCTCAAGGTCGGGAAAACGACGTTGTATGCCTTCCTGAAAGCCCATCCCAACGTCATGGAAGCGGCCGCCGATGTCGACGAGGAGATACTCGACATAGCTGAGAGCCAGGTCGTGAAGGCCATCCGCGAGGGCGACCTGCCGACGGTGCGCTGGTTCCTGGAGCTCAAGGGCAAGGACCGCGGCTACGTCCGGCGCGTCGAGAATACCGGCAAGGATGGCGGCCCGATCGAGACGCAACAGAAGCCCGATCTCAGCAAGCTCTCGATCGAAGAGCTCGAAATCCTCGCGAAGGGCGCCGCGAAGCGTGAGGGGAAGGTCTGGCCGATGTAACCGAAACGGTTACACTTTACTTGTGAGCACGTAACCGAAACTGTTACATATACTTAGCGTTTGTTTCACGTGTGACATGGAAACCTACATTCGTACAAATTTTTGCTGTTGACGCCAGCCATACATCTGTCAATCATCGCCTTGGAAAGCGAGGTCGAGTCTGATGAAAATGTCAGAAGAAGCGGTTGCCGCGGTGAAGGCGGCACTTGATCGGTGTGGTGGGAGCAAGGCAGACGCCGCACGTGAACTGCAGGTGARCAGACAGACTTTGTACGCCGCCATGGAGGCTGCGCCGGAACTCGCCGAATACGCCGATGAGATCGCGGAAGTCATCGCTTTTGCTGCAATCGYGCCCTCGGCGATCCGACGAGGCCGGATAAAAGCCGAGGATCGTAAGGAGTTGCACCATCTCCTCCGTCGATGCCTGCACATCGTTGAACCAGTCAAATGGGAGCCAAGCGGCCTCGAACCGGCGACGCGCGCCGCCTGACCACAGACACCAAGGTCCGCCGTGATGGCGCACCCGTCCCAAAGATGGAACCGATGGACAAACTCACCTCTGCGGAAATCCGCACCCGCCTCCAGGCCAATGAGCAGCGCCTGGCCGAGCTTCGCGAAGAACGTCGACCGGTAGCTCTGGCCTCGCTCTCCGGCGACAAGGCCGCGAGCAAGGAGATCGCCAGGATCACCGCCGAGGAATCGGCTCTCCGTTCTGAAATCGACACGCTCGAGGTCGCCGCCGAGCACGCTGAGCGGCTGGAGGCGGAAGAGGCCCAGCGCGCCGCCAAGGAAGACCGACAGAAGCGCGAAACGGAGGCGCGCCGCCTCGCTGCCCTGCTCATCGAAAACTCCCAGCGCTTCGACGCTCTCGCCGGTGAAATGACCGCGGTTCTCCGGCGCCGGCGCGAGCTGGCGCGGCAGATCTGGGGCACAGGCACCGTGACCGACGCCTATGTGAACACGTCGCATCGCCCGTATATCGTAGCCAGCGCCATGGCTGCTGCCGGTCTGGCAGACTTCGACGTCGTCAACACCACGGGCACCAGGCGCCGTCCTCTGGCAGAAGCCGACACCGGTTTCTACGGCCGGATTGGCGGAGAACCGCTGCCCGCTCCGAGCCTGCCCGACGCCGAGAACGAGACGCTGGAGGCCGCAGGCATATGACCGCGATGAGTTTCAACGAAGCCCTCCAAAAGGAGAGCATCGAAAAGCGAAAGCAGCGCATCGACGCAGCGATCGAACTCGAAAAGGCTGCGGCCGCTGACCGGGCGGCGTTCGCAAAGATCATCAAACGCGCCGGAGACCCGGCGGAAACGGGGGAAGTTGCAATGGATCCGCACAAGGCCTTCGACGACGCGGTCGCAGCCATCCATAAGCGCGATGGCGGCACACCATTGAGCGCGATCACCAAGGCGCTGGCCGAGCATCCTGACTTGGCGGAAGCCTCAATGAAAGCGCCGCCACCGGCGCCAAAGGTCGATAAGCGCGCTGACGACACACGCACGCTGGCGATCGCCAAGAGCGCCAAGACGATCGACGATCTCGCCGCCGAAATCCAGCGGCCAGGCGAGACTTTCGCGAAAGCGTACGTTCGGGCTCTCGAAGAGAATCCGCACCTCTACACCAATTACGCGGCGGCACGGGCCGTTTAACCGACATGGCCGGGGCGCTGCCGCAAGTCAGTGTCCCAGCTCTCATCGCGCAGCGGGGTGACTCGAGATCGGCCTGTCTGCGCGGCCCCCAAGCAAGGCTTGGCAGTGCACTCGGCGGACACTGGAACATCACCGAGAGGCGGCGGACCTGGCGGAAGACCTCCATCTTCCATTCCCAGGTCGCGGTCGCAGTCCTGACGGGCCTAGATGACGGGGCTTCGGTCAGGTCTCTCCATGGAGAAGGAAAACGACAAGCTCGGCGGCGCTCGCCCGCCGCCGAGCGCATGATCGCCACTGAGGAGGCCTGATGGAAAGCGCCGGCGAAGTCACAATCAGAATCAGCGCCTCAACTGCGGCCTTCGAGCAGGCGCTCGCCAAGGCCAAAGAGCAGGCTTCCCAGTTCGATGCGGCGATCTCGGCGAAGCTCTCCGGCACCGGCATGTCGGCCGGGTTGGCAAAGATCGCCTYGCTGATCGAGGCCAACACCGCCATGCTCTCCAAGCTGGCAACCACCGCCTCACCGGCGGCCGCTGTTTTCGACAAGATCTCAGCCGCAACCAAGAGCACCACCGCGGCCATGGAGAGCCTGAACATCGCGCAGATGGAGACCAAGGCGAATTTCACCGCCATGGGAGCGCAGATGCAGCAGTATGAGATGGCGCTTACAGAAGTGAATGCAGCCAACAAGATCGGCGTCGAGCTGGAGAAGCAGAAGGCAACGCTCTCGACAGGCACCGTTGGCGCTCTCAATAGCCAAGCGGGTGCCGCCCGGGCCGTGGCCTCCGAAACAGAGCATCTAGGCAGCGCGTCCCGGCTCGGGTCTGCCCAGATGATGTCGTTGACCCATGCCGGCAGGTCAGCGTTCGAAAGCCTTGCCATGGGCATACCGGTCTCCCAGGCGTTGGCCCAGCAGGTGAACCACTTGAGCTTTGCCCTTGCCGGCGAAGATGGCCTGATCGCAGCGACGGCCGGTGCCCGCGCGGCCTTCGCCGGCTGGATCACATCGATGCCCGGCCTGCTCACGAGTGCCGGCGTCGCGGCAGTCGCCGGCTTGACCGCATATGTCGTCTCGACCCGTCTCAGCATCCAAAGCGTTGACCAGGTGCTTTCGGAGCACAAGAGCTTGATCGACGAGATCGCCGGCGCCTACCCGGAGGCGGCGAAGGCTGCGGCACAATACGCCGAGGCTGCCAAGAAAATCCCGCAGTCGGTGGCGCTGGCCGACATCAAGGACAAGATCAAGGAAAACCAGAAGACCCTCGACTCGGTACTCGGCGACCTGAGCGTGAGGCTGAAGGGTCTCAGCGAGGAATGGGGCTTGGTCGGCACGGCCGGCACCAAGGCGTTCGCCGACCTGGCCCGAATCGCCAACTCGGGCGCCGTCGATTCAGCAGACCAACTCGAAAGTGCTCTGGGCCGGCTGCGCATCGACCCGGCTCTGAACGAGAACGCACACATGTTCGCGCGGGAACTCCAGGCCAGCGCCTCGGAGGCCGCCAAGCTGCAGGACGCCTTGAGGGAAAAGAACGCCGTCGGCGATATCGTCGGCAACAACAAGACGGCCGCGCAGACGCTGTTCATGGTTTCCGCCGGCTTTAGGGACGTGAGCGCGGCGGCCGGCAATGCCGACACCGTCATCTCCAAGCTGTTCGGCGACATGAACGCAGGATCGAGCGGCTTCGGCGTGACGCGCTCTCAGAACCCGTTCGGCGCTCAGATGGCAGGATCGGTGCAGGCGACGGTCGGCGCCTTCCAGCAGGTCGACCAGGCCATCCAGGAAGCGCGCCGCAACCAGTTGAGCACCTTCCTCGATCTGGACAACCAACTTCGCACCACGACCCAGGAAGCGACGTTGCTAAAACAGGCGATTGCCTCGGCCGCGGGCCCGGACAACGCGAAGCTGTTCTTCAACGACATCAGCGGCATCAAGGATGCCAATGCCGAGCTGCAGCGGTCGGTCGACACGGTCAATCGCCTGTTCGATGCGATGAACACGGGCAGCRCCACCACGCGCACGGTCTTCGAAGGCCTCGACATGGTGCGCCAGACGCTGATCCGCGACGGCTTCGGCGTCGATGCGGTCAACCGCTTCGTCGACTCGCTCATCCGGACCCGCATGCAGCTCGACGCCGACACCGCGGGTGCCAGGCAGTTGAACCAGGCAATCCAGGCGATCAAGGATCGTGTCGTCAACATCACGGTCGTGACGAGGCGAATCGGCACAGGCGAGCAGTCGACCTACGATGTGCCTGGCGGCCCCGTTTCCGTCACCAGGTATGGTTCGGAGGGCGATAGCTCGTCAGGTTTCACCCAGCAATCTTATTCGGTTCCGACCGAAGGCGGCTATGGCAGTCAAGGGGGCGTCGGCAGCGGCTCGAGCAGCGTCACCGTGACGAGGTTCGGCGGCACGCGCGCCGCTGGCGGCCCTGTGGCGGCGAACGTGCCGTACTGGATCGGCGAAAAAGGCCCGGAGCTCGTGGTGCCCTCTGGCGCCGGCACCGTTGTCCCGAATGCGCAGTCGATCATGTTCGCCCAGGCGCTCGCCGACGCGCAAAGCGGCTTCACCGGCCGCGAGCCGACCCAGGAGCAAGACCGCGCCTGGGTTGTCTGGATGAACATCGAAGGCAACACGAAACGAACCGCGCAACTGCTCGACGAGATCCGGACGGCGACGGCGAGCACCTCGTCGGCGTTCGGCGGCTCATCCTCGTCGGGTGGCGGATCGTCGTCCTCTGTCAGTTCGGACCAGGCGCAGTGGGATGCCGTCTTCAACCAGGCATTCAAGACCGCGCAGGCGAACTATGCCGCGGCACGCGCTTCAGGCGGCGGCGACGGCATCGTGCCGTTCGCTCAAGGGCTTGTCGCCACGCCGGCCGAGATCGCCAGAAATGCCGCCAATCTCGCCACGGGCCGAGGCGGAACACCGTCAGTCGGCTTTTCATCTGGCGGCATCATAGGCGGCGACGCCGGCGACACGGAACGAGTTCAATTTTTCAAAAATCCTTCCGAGACGGTTGTCGTTGCGAGACGGGATCAGTTCCAGGACGTACGCCAGCAGCCGCAGGCGGCCAATTCCAACGCCTCAAGCGACCGGCCGCTGATCGGAAGCCTTTCCATCCCGATCTCCATCCAGGGCGGCGCGCAGGTCTCAAAGGACAGCATCGCCGAACTGAAGCGCCAGGCAGTCCTCGCTGTTCGCGAGGCGATGAGAGGGATCAATGGCCGATAGCACTGAGAAATGGTGGAAGGCACCACCTGAGTTCGCCGACCAGGTCGAGCGGAATCGCGCGGACTTCAAGGCACAATTCGGAAGTTTCGAAGGCGCGGAGATCCGCAGCTACTGGCTCGGCACATCGGAGGATGGCGCTTGGTTGGCCTTCCAGTTTCACATGCCCGACGGCTCGGTCCACAAATTCACGCTGCGCGCCGACTGGGTGCCGCAATTCGTCACCCAGCTCGCCGGCGCGACCGATGAGATGAACGAGCGGCGCATTGCCACGGCGTTGGTGGCGGCGGAACCGCAGGGAGAAGCCTGATGGCCTATTTCGCGACGCCCGGTATCGGAACCGGGGCCACCATCCATCTTGGCCCGACCCAGCAGGACGCAACCAAGCAGCCGGAAGAGGTGTCGGCGACGCCGACCTTCTCGGTCTCGAAGGTGCTCGGCCGGTCGATCCCCATCGTCATCGGCACCGGCAAGGTCGACGRCATCCCGGTGATCGGCGGGTCCAACACCGTTTCTCTCGTCACCGGCTACACGACCGAGCAGCTCGTCTACGGCAAGGACTATCCGCCCGGCACCCAATTTCCGGATCGCGTCGGCTTCGGCCCCTTGCTGGCAATGATCCCGAATCAAAGCTCGCAGGTCACCGCCATGCTCGGCTACCTGCTGGCCTACGACCCGTTCGGCGACGGCTACAAGCTTGTCCGTCTCGAGGTCAACGACACCGTCGTCTACGACGCCGAGAACGGCATCGGCGCCTCGGATACCTTCCGCTTCTATGGCGGCAATCACACCGCCATCGACCCGATCACCAAGACCAACATCGGCGCCGATGCCGGCGCATGGCAGAACTTCGCCATGGTCTACCTGGCGGGCTACGCCGCCGACAGCGCGCCGACGGTCAAGGCGGTGATCTCCAATGCGGCGACGTCAACGCCTGGATCTGGCGACATCGCTTGGACGGGGCCTGCGCCGAGCGGCGTCATGGATGCCTTCCCGCACGGCTCCGCCTACGATCCGACCGAAGGCATCATCTACCAGATCCTGGAGCCGACCGACATTCCGGGCCTGACGCAGATTTATCTCGCAGTGCTCGACGCCAACACGCGCGTGGAACGCTATCGGGTGCCGCTGGAGGGGTCGGAGCCTTACCTGGTTGGCGCCGGCTACCAGCTGAGCGTGCCGGTAGCGATGCCAGGCAGCGGCATGCTGCTGATCCAGCTCCGCGGCGCAACATCAAGCATGTCCGRCATTTATGATGCCGCCACAGGCCACCTTCTCGCATCGTGGCTCGATACCGTGAACATGCAATGGTTGACGGCGCAGCCGTTCGGCCAACTTTGGGCGTTCGTCGGCAACAATTTCGATACAAGCGCCCTGGTCACCGGCGTCTTCGACRTGGTGAAGCGCACTTTCGACGTCAATCCCGCAGGGGCGGCGGCCCGCAACATCGTCACCAATGGGCGGCGCACCACCACCTTCTGCTCGTTCTTCACCGTTGAATCGCATTTTGGCGGGACTGCCGACGCCTACGAGCTGAAGTTCAACGGTGACGGCTGGACCGACACGCATCTGCTATCGCTGACTGGTGACACCCCGGTTGTCGATGTCCTCTGGTTTGATCCCCTCACCGGCTACTTGGTGATCCTTCGGCGGTCGACGCCTAGACAGTTCCTCTATGTGAACCCGGACACCGGCGCGGTGGCCGATTCCTTCACGACGAGCGAGGGCGGCACCAACGTCTCCATCGGCTTGATCCAGGACCGTCTCATCAGCCGTCCCGGTTTCGTGCTTATGCTGGCATGGACCGACCTGTCCCACTTCGACATCCGCCTGCTCGACATCGCCGGCAAATCGATATCGACCTTTGCCTCCGGCCTCTCCGCGCCGGACGACCTTCGCAAGGAACTGGTTATCGTCGACCAATCCAGGGCCAGCTACATCACCGCGCTAGGCCAATATGTCTGGACGGTTCACAAGCAGCCCAGCACGATCCCTGGCGCCATCACCCTGCAGACGTTGCTCACCAAGGCGATGTCGCTCGTGGGCTATACCCACGAGGAGCTGACTTTTGRGGGTCTCTCAATATGAAAGTTTTCCGGCCGCCGCCTGATCCCTTTCCGGCGCAATACTCCTTCGTAGCGAGTGGCAATTGCCTGGGCCTCATGGTCCCCGACGGCAGTGTCCTGTTTCATGACATCGATGCTCCCCTATCAGCCGGCGACGTCGTGACGGTCTGGCTACAGGAAGAATTCGTCACTAGCGGCAGTCAGATCCGATCGAAAATCCTCATCGACCTGACCGCAGATTATATCGCCCTGGCAGCGCTGAATCCGCAGGAAGTACGCGTGTTCCCCCTGGGCGCCTTTCACGCAGTCCACAAGGTTTACGCGATCCGGGAGCCCTGCGGCGTCATCCGTGATCTGCGGACCGCGGCGGAGGTCACAATTTTGATGCCGGCGCTAGCGCCTTTGCGAGATTTCGCCCGCGGTGTCCCTGTCATGGCTGGCAAATCGATTTTAGGAGCAACCCGCAGCGTCTCATGTGACGGCAGCGCGGTCGCGACGGATACGGCATCGGGAGCCACGCTCAATCCGATGGTGACGGCTTCTTTCGGCGGCGACCCGACCGACCAGTCCTACAACGGAACCTATATCCGCAGGGTGACGCTGACGGCGCCGGTCGCCGACGCCGATCTGCCGGCGCTGACGGCATAGGGTGGGCTCCTACGCCCACTCAAGCTCGTCCTTCTTTGCGGTCGCCTGCTCCGAACGCACGACCACTTGATGGTCATAGGTCCTTCCGACCAGCATGAAGACACATCCGACCTGGAACGCGATCGCGCCGAGCCAAACGAGGATCCAGTAACCCGAGGTGTCGCCAGGGAATTCAAGCAGGGCGGCTTGCACCACGCTATGATAGCCGAAAGCGCTGAGGAGCGGCCCGCCCAGGAACATCAAGACTCCGGCGCTGCCGATGCTGGTGAAATTCTGTTGGCTTTGGATTTCGATCTTGGTCATCAGCATGTCCCCTCGAACACCTGGCCTTTGCGCGCTCTTAGATAGCAAAGCCGCTTCCCACCGCTGGTGAAGGCCGAATGTTGCTCAACGGCCAAAAGCAACACAGGTGCCGGGCTCATCCGGCTGGCGCGCTCCGCAGTATCCCACATGAGGTCGCTGAAGTTCTCGACGAACTGATCCACGCCGACAATGACTTCAGTGCGGATTCCTTCCGCCCGGACTTCGACGCTCTCGATCCCATAGCCTACCTTCAAGTAAGCCAGTTCGCTCTCGATTTGAAACTGCAACGTCTCATCGTTCGCTGATGCCACAGTCGGCAACAAACAAACGGCAAAAGCTAATGCCGCTTTGAGCATCCCCACCTCCCAGTCAAGCCGCGCTGAATACTTGCGCAACTGAAACAACCGCGCAAGCGGGCCTRATTGGCACCACTGCAACCAAAATGGTTACATCGCGGGCACGCTATTTGGAGAGGTAGCCATTTGCCTGCAGCCACTCCCGAAGAATGCGGCGCACGGCTTCTGGCCGGGAAGTCTCTGAGAGATCGGCCGCCGCCTTGTCGAGCGGCGCAAGGAGTTCGGGCTGCAGGCGCACCTGAACCTGGATGCCCTTGCCGGTGGGCGCCGGACCACGCTTTTTCTTTGGTACCACAGATTGACTGGCCATAAAAACAGTGGTACCACAATTGCGAGCCGGCGGGAAGCGGCAACTTCCACACCGGCCCTGACCAAAGCGAAAAGGAGATTTTCGACCATGGCTTGCCTTCCTATAGCACTCTCTAAAATTGCCCGCGACCCGGCTCTCGTGGCGTTCTTCGCCCGCGGCGAGCGCGACGCCGATCCCGAGCCCATCGTCGTGCCGGTGCGCTTTCCTCGGCCTCCCTTCAAAGACGGCGCCGCGGCGCGTCGCGAGCTGGAGTGCGTGTCATGAGGGCCGTTGCGAAACCCGCGCTCGCTGCTGAGCCGAGCGATCCGCTCCTGGCCGCCATCAACATCTACCTCTTCGCTGGAGAGGCCTACGAGGATCTCCCCGAGGATCTGACCGAGGAGCAGGAGGCCGAGGCTTTCRGGCGCCTCTGCGCTGACCCTGAGGCCGTCCTCGTCGCTTGGAACTCACCGGCGACATCGCATGAAGGCACCACCGCGGCAGTGCGGCTCGCGCTGCAGATACTTCGGGAGAGTGATGGCGAGCCGATCGCCATGGGTTTACTGGCGGCCGCGCTGCCGTATCTTGAAGGCGCGGGCGCTCGCTGAGCGCCCGCAGTGGCCTTTTTGGAGGAGCGCCGATGCGAGACGGTTATCTGAACGACGACGTCCGTGCCGGCCTCCGGAAGCTTCGCCAGCTCGCGATCGATCGAGGCGAGGCAGCCGCCTTCCTCGATGCCGTCAACACTGTGCACGCCGGCCTGCACTACATCAAAGCGACCCGCGACGAGAAAGAGGCCGAGCGCTGGATGATCGACCTCTTCAATCGAGCGGAGTTCGTGCGGGACCCGGAGATCATTGCAAGGGCGCGATCGCCGGAACATTGGGCGCAGCGCCTCGCGGCCAACGGCTTGTCGATCACAGCCGACGAGATTCGCAACCGTGCGCGCGCCGACCGCAAGTTCTATGAGATCGGCGACGAGATACTGCTGACGCCCGACCAGTTGGATGAGGTCTTCCAGGTCGACAACACCCCGGAAGGTCGCGCGCGGCGAGCAGCGAGGAATGATCACCGGCCTAGCGCCACTTTCAAACGCCTTGTGGCTCGGTTGAAAAAGCCCAAGCCGCAGCGCGCGAAATGAGGTGCCCTGCGCAGTTCTGCGCATCCCCCTCTTCAGCAAGGCACTCTCCCGGTTGAAAAGTACTCCAGGCCGGAAGACTTTTATCCCTCTCCCGTGCCAATATTTCCCCTGACGGAGGCCTGACAAAACAATGGCAAAGGCGAAACTCTCTCAAGCTGCGCGAACCTTTGTCGTTCAAAGGCTGGCATGCTTCGACTCGCCGTCGATCGTCGCGGCGGCCGTCAAGAAAGAATTCGGCGTCGACATCACCAGGCAGGCCGTCGAGGCGTTCGACCCCACGAAGCGCGCCGGCAGGGATCTCGCTGCGAAGTGGCGCGCCTTGTTCGAAGAGACCCGAAAGACCTTCCTGGACGACACAGCCGCGATCGCCGTGAGCCACCGAAACGTGCGCCTTCGCGCGCTCGATCGCATGGCCGACAAGGCCGAGCAGCAAGGCAACTATCAACTCGTGGCACAGATCCTTCGGCAGGTGGCCGAGGAGATGGGCGGCGTCTACACCAATCGCCGCGAACTCACCGGCAGAGACGGCAAAGATCTCCCGGCGCCGCCGGCACCGGTCCACATCTTCAGTCTCCCTGACAACGGCCGAGGGGATGCGCCTCCGTCGACCTGAGGCTTGCGCAAAATTGCGCAGGGGCACCCTGCTTGAATTTCAGCAGGGGCCGTTTTCGCCAATTTCGGCGAATACTGAAAACCCAGTAAAACCGCCCAACCCATTGATTTCAAACGGCTGACYTTTCAGCAGACGGCTTGGGCCGTTTTTTCCGAAACCGGAAATATCCTCACCGCCCGATAAATTTTTATCGGCCGTGCCGCTCCCCGAATCGGGGGAACATGGAAATCAACGGCTTAGAGAGCTTACGCACGTGTGCGCGATTTTGCGCAGACACTTTGTCCTCCCCAAACCGGGGAGTCTCCGATTCCCCCGTTTCGGGGAAAACGTGGGTCGCGACTTTTCGACYGAATTAAATCAATGGCTTGGCGCGCCTAGCCGCGTCGAAGGCGTCCAGCTCGCTCTCGAGCCAATATCGGCGTCGGCCGCGAATGTGAGGCTGGGGGAAGCTGCTCGACCGCTTGTCGAGCCTGCGCTCCAGCGTCTTGTCGGTAATGCTGTATCGTCGGCAAACCGCCGCGGTGTCGAGCTCTCGCTTCGGCTTCGTGACCCAGGCCATCTGCCACACCCCTGCCCTAACCGTTCCGGCCTGGAGCGGTTTTTGCGCCCGGCCTGAATTTGCTGACACAGCGCTGACATTCAAAAATCAGCTTCCAGGCTAATCCCGCCAGTGCGGTGTAATTAAACGGCTTTTTCCGGATTTTCTACAGGCCACCGGGATAATTCGGGCTTTCGCGGGTGATCGTGACGTCATGGGCGTGGCTTTCACGAAGTCCGGCGTTTGATATGCGCACAAAGGTGGCGCGTTCACGGAACTCCGCAAGATCGCGCGCACCGACATAACCCATAGCGGCTTTCAGGCCGCCTGCAAGCTGGTGCAGCACGCCAGACACAGGTCCTTTGTAGGGAACCTGCCCTTCGATGCCTTCCGGGACCAGCTTGAGGGTGTCGCGGACCTCGGCCTGGAAATAGCGATCGGCCGAGCCGCGCGCCATCGCGCCGACCGAGCCCATGCCGCGATAAGCCTTGAAGGAACGGCCCTGGTGCAGATAGACCTCGCCGGGGCTCTCGTCGGTGCCGGCGAGCAGCGAGCCGATCATGGCCGCGCTTGCGCCGGCGGCGAGCGCCTTGGCGAGGTCGCCCGAATATTTGATGCCGCCGTCGGCAATCACCGTTACGCCCGCCTTTTGCGCCGTTTCCGCTGCCGACATGATCGCCGAGAGCTGCGGCACGCCGACGCCCGCGACGATTCGCGTGGTGCAGATTGAGCCTGGACCGATGCCGACCTTGACCGCGTCGGCGCCGGCATCGATCAACGCCTGCGTGCCTTCGGCGGTGGCGACATTGCCGGCCAGGATGCGCACGGAATTCGACAGTTTCTTTGCCCTCGTGACCGCATCCAGCACACGCTGCGAGTGGCCGTGGGCGGTGTCGATCACCAGAAGATCGACGCCTGCGTCGATCAGGCGCTCGGCGCGCTCGAACCCGTCGTCGCCCACGCTGGTGGCGGCGGCGGCGCGAAGCCGCCCCTGCGCGTCCTTGGTGGCATGCGGGTTGAGCTGCGACTTCTCGATGTCCTTGACGGTGATCAGGCCGACGCAATTGCCCTTGCGGTCGACCACCAGCAGCTTCTCGATGCGGTGCTTGTGCAGGAGTCGCTTGGCTTCGTCCTGGTCGACATTCTCCTTGACCGTGATCAGGTTTTCACGGGTCATCAGTTCGTAGACCTTCTGCGACGGATCGGAGGCGAAGCGCACGTCGCGGTTGGTGAGGATGCCCACCAGCCGGCCGACGGTATGGYCGCCGGTGCCGCCGTTCTCGACCACCGGAATGCCTGAAATGCCGTGGGTGCGCATCAGCGTCAGCGCATCGGCGAGCGTCGCATCAGGGCCGATGGTGACGGGGTTCACCACCATGCCGGACTCGAACTTCTTCACCTGCCTGACCTGCTCGGCCTGCTCGGCCGGCGAGAAATTGCGGTGGATGACGCCGATGCCGCCCGCCTGCGCCATGGCGATCGCAAGCCTCGCTTCGGTCACGGTGTCCATGGCGGCCGACAGGATCGGCACGTTGAGATCGATGTCGCCGGCGATGCGGGTGCGGATGTCGGTCTGGCCGGGCATGACCTCGGAATGGCCGGGCTGCAGCAGCACGTCGTCGAAGGTCAGCGCCAGCGCGCCGGTGGACGTCTCGATGATTTTTGCCATGGCCAGTCCTTTTTGAATGCGGAAAAGGCGCTGGGCCGAAATGGCCAGCGCCGACTCTCATCTTCCCTTTCAGGATTGGCGCTGGCTGGTAACACGTCCTGCGGGCGATGAAAAGCCGATCGTTGTGTTCCATCGCAAAGTGTTGAGCCTATGACTTTTTGAACCCACCAATGGTTGCGGTCGCACAAAAGTGACCGCAATTTAATGCGACATCCGGGCCAATGCATGATAACCGCCCGGGCGTGCCGGCTTGCCCCCAGCCTGGCCTCAAGATTCGCGAAGACAAATCAGGGCGCTTCCTTGAACCGCATCATCCCGCTCATCCTGGCGGTCGCACTTTTCATGGAGAACATGGATTCTACCGTGATCGCGACGTCGCTGCCGGCGATCGCCATCGACATCCACACCAGCCCGATCGCGCTGAAGCTGGCGCTTACGTCCTATCTGGTGTCGCTGGCGATCTTCATTCCGATCAGCGGCTGGATGGCAGACCGGTTCGGCGCCAAGAAGGTGTTTCGTGCCGCGATTGTGGTCTTCATCGCGGGCTCCGTTGCCTGCGCCGTTGCCAATTCGCTGCCGGGCTTCGTGGTGTCGCGCTTCCTGCAGRGCATGGGCGGCGCCATGATGACGCCGGTCGGCCGTCTGGTGCTGGTGCGCGCCACGCCGAAGAACGAGCTCGTCGCGGCGATGTCATGGCTGACGGTGCCCGCGCTGGTCGGTCCGCTGGTCGGGCCGCCGATCGGCGGCTTCATCACGACCTATTTCACCTGGCACTGGATCTTCCTGATCAACGTGCCGATCGGGCTATTGGGCATCTGGCTCGCCACCCGCTACCTGCCCGAGACCGAGGCACAGGAAACGCCGCCGCTCGACTTCCCGGGCTTCGTGCTGAGCGGCCTCGCGGCATCCGGCATCGTCTTCGGCCTCTCCGTGGTCAGCTTGCCCGCTTTGCCGCCGATCACAGGCTTCATCACAGTCGCCGTCGGCCTGGTTTCGGGCGCGCTTTATCTCCTGCATGCGCGGCGCGCCAGGAATCCGCTGCTTGCGCTGGAGCTCTTCCGCAACCAGGTGTTCCGGTCCTCCGTACTCGGCGGGTCGCTGTTCCGTATCGGCATCGGCGCGGTGCCTTTCCTGTTGCCGCTGATGTTCCAGATCGGCTTCGGGCTGACGCCGTTCCAGTCGGGCATGATTACCTTCGTCTCGGCGGTCGGCGCCATCGGCATGAAGTTCGTGACGGCGCTGCTTTTCCGGCTCGCAGGGTTCCGACGGGTGCTGATCTGGGGTTCGCTGGTCRCCGCCGCCTCGATCGCCATCTACGGGATGTTCACCCCCGAGACACCCTATGCGCTGATCCTCGCGATACTGCTGGTCGGCGGCTTCATCCGCTCGATGTTCTTCACCAGCGTCAACGCGCTCTCCTATGCCGAGATCACGCCAGCCGACACCAGCAAGGCAACGCCGATCACCGCTGTCTTCCAGCAACTGTCGATCGCACTTGGCGTGGCGCTTGCCGGCGGCATCCTGGAAGTGTCGACCTCGATCCATGGCGGACCRCTGACGCTGAGCGACTTCCATATYGCCTTCTTCATCGTCGCGGCAGTGTCGGCGGCGGCTTCACTCACCTTCATGCGGCTGGCGCCGGATGCCGGCACCGCAGTGTCGGGCCACGGCCGGCTGRCGACGCCGAAGACGCTGGAGACGGTCGGCACGGCGGGGAAGTGAGTGGCGCCCTTCTCGCCTTGCGGGAGAAGGAAGGGAGCTACCCCTTGAACTCCTTCGCCAACAAATAAAGTTCCACCGACTCGTCCCGCGACGCCGGCGGCTTGACGTGGTGGACCGAGCGGAAATTCTGCTTCAGCCGCGACAGGAGCTCGTTCTCGGCGCCGCCCTGAAAAGTCTTGGCGAGGAAATGGCCGCCGGGCTTCAGCACGGACAGCGCGAAATCCGCCGCCACTTCGCAAAGATACATGGTGCGCAGATGGTCGGTCCGGCGATGCCCGGTCGTGGGGGCCGCCATGTCGGACAGGACGACATCGGGCTGGCCGCCGAGCGCCTCGGACAACTTTTGYGGCGCCTCCGGATCGAGGAAATCCATCTGCAGGATGACGGCGCCCGGCACTGCGTCCATCTCGAGATAGTCGATGCCGACGACATGCGGATTCTCGGCCGTCGATTTCGCGCGCGCCGCCGCCACCTGGCACCAGCCGCCCGGAGCGGCGCCAAGGTCGATCACCTTCATGCCAGGCTTCAGGAGATGGTGCTTGTCGTCGATCTCGATCAGCTTGTAGGCGGCGCGGGAGCGGTAGCCGTCGGCCTTGGAGCGCTGCACATAGGGATCGTTCATGTGGCGCTCGAGCCAGCGGCGCGAGGACTCCTTCAGGCCGCTCTTCTTCTTGATCCTGGTCTTCAGCACGCGCATGCCGGCGGAACCCGGCTTTTCGGGTTTCCTGCTCATCACTGTTCTCTGTTGAGCATGATCTTTTCCAAAAACCGGATTGCCCTCTTTGGGATCATGCTCTGGCACGCCCGTCATGGCGCCAGACGCCGTCATCGGCCATCAGTTCGCTCAATATGCCCTCGCGCAGGCCGCGGTCGGCGACGCGCAGCCGCTCCGACGGCCAGGCGCCACGGATCGCTTCCAGTATGGCGCAGCCGGCAAGCACGAGGTCGGCGCGGTCGGCGCCGATGCAGGGATTGGCGACGCGCTGATGGAAATCCCAGCCGATCAGCTTCTCGATCATGCGGTCGACGCTTGTGCGATCCATCCACAGCCCGTCGACCCGGCGCCGATCGTAGCGCTCGAGGTCGAGATGGACGCCGGCGAGCGTCGTCACAGTGCCGGAGGTCCCGAGCAGATGGAAGTTTGGGCTCGCCAGCACATGCGAGAGGCGGTCGCGCCCGTCGAAGGCCTTGAGCCGCACCGCGACGTCATCGACCATGGCAGCGAAGGTATCGCGCGTGACCGTGCGGCCGCCAAAGCGCTCGGCCAGCGAGACGACGCCCACGGGAAGCGACGTCCAGGAGACGATGTGGTTGGCGAGTCGCGGCGAGCGCTGACCACGGGAAAGGTCGATCAGCGCGATCTCGGACGAGCCGCCGCCGATGTCGAACAGGACCACGCCGCGCGTGTCGCGCTCGACCAGCGAGCCGCAGCCGGAAACGGCAAGGCGCGCCTCGGTCTGGCGGTCGATGATCTCCAGCTTCAGGCCCGCTTCCCGCTCGACGCGTTCGAGGAACTCGACACCGTTGGCAGCCGAGCGGCAGGCCTCGGTGGCGATGAGCCTCGCCTTCCTGATCTTGCGGTTGCGCAGCTTCTCGCCGCAGATCTTGAGCGCCTCGACGGCGCGGTCCATGGCAGCATGGCCGAGGCGGCCGCTGGCGGAAAGCCCCTCGCCCAGCCTGACGATGCGCGAGAACGCATCGATGACGCGGAACTGGCCGTGACGGCCGGGCACCGCGACCAGCAGCCGGCAGTTGTTGGTGCCGAGATCGAGCGCGGCGAACACCGGCAGTTCCTGCTGCGGCGGGCGCGGCACGATTGAGACCGGCAGCCGCGGCTGGGGCGCAGCCGGCGCGGGTTCGGGCTTGGCGGCGGCGGCGGGAGATGCCGACAGCGGTATGGCGCCGTTCTCGTCGCGAGCGAAAACCTTGCGGCCGCGCCTGCGCTTGCGGCGCTTGCGCGTCCTGCCCTTCTGGTTCTCGCCTTGATGGCCGGCATGTCTCGCACGCGCGCCCGCGTGGCGGCTGAATCGCCCCGTGGGCGGGCTCGCCGGTTCCCCCGGCGTCACCCCGGACATGCCCACTTCCGACGCGCCGGCGCCGGTGTCGTGGTCTTCCACTTCAGTTCCTTCCGGCGCCGCGCGAACCGGAAGGACGCAGCAGGCACCTCGATTTGTTTCAAGTTGGCGACAGACTAGCAGCGCGTTTGACAATCACCAAGAGCGCATGGTCCGATTTTTGGCGCCGTCACGCCGGGGCAATTTCTTGTTGGTTGAATAGCCGGCTTCAATCAGGCATGTCTGAAACGATGAGGAACGGATGAAGCGAGCCGAAGCCCGACGGATGAGCAGCAACGCATGACGATCTCGCCATGAACTGGAGGCGTTATTTCTGGCCGGTCATCGGCATCGCGGCCGTGGTGTTCTCGCTCTGGCTGCTCATCCACGAACTGCGGGGCATCTCGATCGACGATGTCTGGGACGGCATCAGCGCCATTCCGCCGCACGGCTGGATACTGGCGGCGCTGAGTTCGGTGRTCGCCTATGCCTCGCTGGCCGGCTACGACCACATCGCGCTGCTGCATATCGGCAAAAGAGTGTCGTGGCTGTTCGTCACCCTGTGCTCCTTCACAACCTACGCGCTGTCGCACAATATCGGGGGCTCGGTGATTTCGGGCGCGGTGATCCGCTACCGCGCCTATGGCACGCGGGGCCTGACCGGCCAGGATGTCGGTGTGCTGGTGGCGATCTGCTGGATCACCTTCGTGCTCTCCAGCCTGCTTGTCGGGGGCCTGGTCCTGGTGCTGGAACCTCAGATCATCGGCCGCTTCTCCGGCGCCCCGCATCACGGGCCGGCGATAGCCGCCGGCCTTGCCATGCTGATCCTGGTCGGGGCCTACATTTTCGGCAGCTGGCTGCATCTGAAGCCGCTCAAGATCGGCAGCTTTCAGCTGCACTATCCGGCGCTGCCGATCGTCGCGCGGCAATTGCTGATCGGCCCGGTAGAACTGCTGGCGGCGGCGGCGATCATCTACTTCGCCCTGCCCGCGGCCGGCAATCCCGGCTATTTCGTGGTGCTCGGCGTGTTTATGGTGTCCTTCTCGGTTGGGTTGCTGTCGCATGCGCCGGGCGCGCTCGGCGTTTTCGAGGTCGTCTTCCTCACCGGCTTTTCGGACATGGACCCGGTGGGAGTGCTCGCCGCGCTGCTGGTGTTCCGCCTGTTCTATCTGATCATCCCGCTCATCATCGGTCTCTGCGTGGTGCTGCTCTTCGAGCATTCGCAATACAGCCGCGGCGAAAGCTGAGCCGTTCCAGGCGCCCTCGCGACCGAATGAAAAAAGGCAGTGATTGAATTGCGGCGCGGGGTTGACTATTTTCGAGCGGCGGCTACAAGGCAGCGCTCGCGGCGCAAAGCCGCCCGCTTCGCGCGTTACCAACCGCGCCTGCTGGGGAATAGGTTAACGGTAGACCAGCGGACTCTGACTCCGTTAGTCCTGGTTCGAATCCAGGTTCCCCAGCCAAACAATTTCAAGCACTTAGCGGACCAGAATTCGACCAATCTGGCTTGCAGGTCGCGTTGGTGTCGCGTCAAGCTCCAAGCAGCGACTTTTCAGCCGCCGCCAATTTCTCCTGGTCATTGGTGCGGGCCATAGGTGTCGGCGGTTATCACGATGCTCGAATGACCCATGCGCGGAACATCCGTTTCGGTCTCTGGGTTAAGCGTCGGGAAGCAGAGTTGGAAGGATGCATGATCAGCAACTCTTGTCGCGGTCGACCCACGACGTTTTCGAGGACCATCTGCGGCTAAGGCTGCAATGGAATATCGAAGAAGACTTGGCGCGCAACTATRCCCGCGATGTCATTCTCCTCACCGAGAATTCGAATGCATGCGGCCACAATGCCATCAGGATGTCGGCCAGCCGGCTACGAGCCCAATTGCCCGGAGCCACTTTTCGCCTCCTGAGAAGGCAGGTGCGTGATCGCTTTGCGCTGCTCATCTGGCGCGGGTCTTCGGAGGGCTATGACGCGCTCGATGGCGCTGATTCATTCGTCATCGAGAATGGGCTCATCCGGCTCCAAACCATCCACTATCGTTTGCTCAAAGGCGCCGCAAAGGACGATTTTCGAGCAGGACAGCTTTTCTCAAGATGAGGTACCCAGTCCTCCMATTCTATCGTGGAAGACTTCTTGGCCCGGCTGCTCAGACGGCGGGGCCTTTCATTTCGTGTGTAGGAAGTCAGGCTGTCCGAGCGCAAAGCCAAGCCACTTCGCCGGTGGCGGTGCGCACCAAGTGCCGTGGTCGGCGTCGTTCTCGCACTTCATCCGATAGGCCAGCGAGTCGACGTCGACGTCACCGAATACCTGGATCAGGTCCGACGGCGCGTAATTGTGCTGGCGCTTGCAATAGCGGCAGCGCACCCGCACCAGGCCACGCCRCGCATGTTGCTGGCGGCGAATGCGAACTAAGCCGCTTGACTTAGAACAGATCCGAGGACTGAGTCGCTTTGCGGGCGCGCTCCCCCGAAAAGCTGATGCAGGCATGCCGCCATTCAATTGCATTTGAATATTAGTTATGTCTAATCTTAATGTTTCGGCGTGGCATTGGAGGCCCGTGCCGCGTTTCAATGATGCGGCGTGCATAGCAGTGTCAGGAGGAACGAAATGAAAACGATCCTTATCGTCACGACAGCGCTTRCATTCGCAGTCTCCGCTCCCGCGTTTGCTGATCCTAAAGGCATCACGACGACAACCACCAGTGAACAGGGACACAGCGGCAACCCACCCAACAACGATAATGGGACGACAACGACTACTACATCGACCGGACCGAGCGGGCAGATCAATAACGGCAAGACCGACTGCAATAATTGCTCAACGTCGACAACAACAACCGGACCGGGAAATAGTAACTGATTACGACCATGCTATGCGGGAAAACCGCGGGCACGCGGTGAAGACCATCTGGTGAAGCGAGAGGGTGCGCGGATATATTCATTGGGATACCCGCCCCCTCTTAAATTAAAAACGCCTCCTAAGCCGAACTCTGATGCTCGCCAGCGCGGTCAGGCGCTACCCTCAACGGAATGTGGAAGGCATAGTGGCAAGCCTGCTGATGGCCGCCTTATGCGCTTATGCATTGATGCTTTCACGGGCCCGGTCGGAGTCGGCGCAGACGGCAATCGCTCGCTCYGAGTTCTTCCTACTACTGATGATGTCGCCCATGGATCCGCGGGCTGACTTACAGTCCGCTCAGCGCAACCGAGCAGTCCGATCCTCCGAAGGTCACGATTGAGTTAGATACCCCCAAAAGGCCCATGTTCCTGGCCGCACCACCGCGTCTTGCGAGTTCGATTAAGATCGGCGCCACATCACCTTCTTCACCTTGCACGGATTGCGTAGCCAGATCGTCCACTGACTTTCCGACTTCGTCCTTATGAGGATGCGTACCGACATATTAGCATGAGCGTATATTTCGTTAGCCGGCGCTCGCCGTGCCGATCCTTCCGCAAGGCCGCGATGCGATTGCGGCGATTGCGATTAACATGACTAGCGCGCGGCTGGAGCCGGCCCGGTTGGACCGGCTCGTCGAGGCGCTGCRCCGCGAGGTCCGCATCATCGAGGAAGGCATAAATCCGCTCGAGCCAACCGTCCGCGTGGCGGCAGGCGTGTGAGAGGTCAATGGGGAGGAAAATGAAGAAGCTCATCAATCACCCGCGCGACGTCGTGCGCGAGATCCTGGAAGGCCTGGCCGACACAAAACCGGGTCTTGCTCTGGTCGACACGGAGAATGTCGTGTTGAGGGCGGACCTTCCGGAGGCTCGGTTGAGACCAGTCGCCGGCCGATGCAAGTAGCCGCACTTGATGAGGCGGACCGCCGGCGACCGAAAAGCATTCCTTTCATAACCCCATCGCGGAACAGGACCGAGTGGATCAAAGCGGTCAGGATGTGCACGCCGGCAAGCGTGGCGAGTATCCAGAACAGGGTGCTGTGGATCGCGATCAAGTCTGTGGCGGTCAGACCCGCGGYGCTCGGCGCCCGCGGCACCGGGAAGAATCCGAAAAGGCGAGCCGGAGGCATCAGGGGCATCGGGCGGTAGGCGAGCCAGCCCGTTATCACGACGGAAAGAATGAGGCCGTACAAGCAGGTATGAACCGAAGCGCCGGCCGATCGCATAAGCCAATGCGCTTGCCGGACGGGCGCCGTGGTCACGGCACGAACGCCCAGCCGTAGGACAAGGATGCAGAATACCGTCACGCCGATGGAAATGTGTGTGGCAAGCCAGGTCATCGCGATCACGCCCGCCCGCGTCATGGGGCCGAGGGCGACGACAGCCTGCCAGGCGAGCGTAGGCACCGTGAGCCAATGCAGCAATCTGATAGCGGGGTGCCAGCGCGCAGTTGGGCACTTCTCTATCACCTCTATCACCGCGGTGCGTACACTGCTGCCTGGACTGAAAGTCGGTGCCTGATGTCCTTCATCGCCTCCAAGCTCATAGAAATCTTTCTCCTTCCGTCCAACCTGATCGCCATCCTTGGATTGATCGGGCTGGCTGCGGCTCTGTTCGGCAGGCCCAAGCTCAGCCGAACGTGTCTCGTCGGCTCGGCGCTGCTGCTGGCCATTTGCGGCTGGGCTCCTCTAGGTCCGGCCGCATTGATGGTCTTGGAGAATCGCTTTCCAAAACCCGTCATCGACAGCCCCGTGACAGGCGTTGTCGTGCTTGGCGGGGCCGTCGACACCCACGTCAGTGTCGATCGCCGAACTCTGGCGATGAATGAGGCGGGAGAACGGCTGACCGAAACCGTGGACCTCAGCAGGCGATATCCGGACGCCCGCATATTCCTTTCGGGCGGTGCCAATCATCTCATCAGCCACAATAGCTCCACGGAATCGCAGGTTGGCCGCGATATTCTCGTGATGCTCGGTGTTCCGGCCCAGCGCATCGAAATCGAAGAGCGATCGCGCACCACCTGCGAAAACGCGGTCGAGAGCAAGGCGGCCATCCAGCCGAAACCTGGGGAACTCTGGCTGCTGGTCACGTCGGCGAGCCACATGCCGCGAGCCATGGCTTGCTTCCGCGCTGCGGGGTTTCCTGTCGCCGCGTATCCGGTGGACTATCGGACGCGTGGCGCGRCCGACCTCTGGCGGCCGGTAGGGTCCGTCGCAGGTGGCCTCGCAGCCGCCGATCTTGCCGCGCACGAATGGCTCGGGCTGCTGACTTATTGGTTGACGGGGAAAACCGCCGAACTTTTTCCGGAGCCCTGAACTCTTCGACTTGGACTAGAGCAAATTCCGATCCGGGTCTCTTAACGCTGTTTGCGATCGGTGAGGAAGGCTTTACCGCGGCGGAAGGCAAACGTGCCCCCAGCCAAGTGGAGGCCCATGGTGACGACGACCTTGAGCACGATGAGTGCGAGGATGGCGGTGGCACCCTACCTGCTCCATGAGGTGGCGGCGAGTGCAGCGCCGAGCAGGCCGAGGTGAGCCGCGATGGCGGCGGCCAAAACCACGGCCAGGGCCAGATTGCCAACGAGACGCGACCGCCACCAGAACGTCACGGGCCAGCCAGATGTGCGAACGCGGCTGGCGATTTCCGCGGGCCGACCAGTCTGCTGGGAGATCGACGTTTGCCATTGAACGGTGAGGTGCTCGCGATGACCGAAAGTTTCCAGCCGGTGGACAATACCGTCCTGAAGCCGATGCAAGCCGCTCTCCGTAGCGGCCTCGACGCGCACCARCAGCGCGTTATCGCTCGCCTCCAGAATGCACTTGCCCTCGCCGAAGTGGATGGTGCCAGCTGTCTCGGACCAGTCGACTTGCAGCACCCGCGGGGGAGCTTCCCCGGCATGGTGCGATCGAGGAGAGTGGCCTACGCTCGCGTGCTGGCCCATCTTACCGGCGTGGCGGCATAGTTGGCCAAGATAGCGGTTAGCATGGTTGGTGCTGACCCGGGCTGAGGCCGTGTGCATGATGGATTCCCTGAGTGGTTTTCCTGCAATCACCCGGCTGTGCGGAAGCGGCCTGGGCGCTGCTCTTGCGAAACCGGACACGGTGTACGATAAGGAACGTGAGGTTCAAAATCTTTTTCGCGGACAAGGCAGCMGGTCATGTCCCAAATCGGACAAAGGCGACATTCCGACCATGAAAGCGGATTGGCGAAGCGGCCGATCGATCGCCGTGTGGCACGCACTCGCGGGATGCTGCATCAAGCATTGCTCTCCCTGATTCTGGAAAAAGGTTACGAGGCGATCCTCGTCGATGACATCTGCGAACGCGCCAATGTCGGCCGCTCAACCTTCTATGCCCACTTTACGAGCAAGGACGATCTCAAACGAAGTGGTCTCGAGCATCTGAGGCTGGAACTTCTCGAACGGCACCGAAGCTCGTCGACGTCAATGCCCGCTGGCGAACGTCCTTTGGGATTCAGTCTGCCGATGTTCGAGCATGCGCGAGACCACATGCACCTCTACCAAGCGCTGGTGGGAAGCAAGGGGGGCGCCATTGCATTGGATACCATTCGCCAAACGCTCTGCGACTTTGTCCGGAGCGAACTCACAACAGCTGGAGACAAAGATCCAACGGGAGTCCCGCGCGAGTTCATCGTGCAGCATGTGGTCGGTGCGTATATGGCTGTGCTGATCTGGTGGCTCGAAGYGGGCGCAAAGCTGYCGCCGCAGCGGATGGATGAGTTCTTCCGACGTTTGATTGACGAAGGCGCCGCGTCTTCATATTCGTGAGCGTTTCGCCCGGYCGCCCAGGAGATGGCGGTTGGCACGCAGCGTGTCGCCCTCGTTCGCGCCGGGGCGCATGTCAACAATGCTYGCGGCTCCTGCGCCACAACCAGCATCCGGTCGAAGCGGTCAGCCATTCGGCCTCCACCTCGGCTCGGAGCTTCTAGCAAGGTTGATCTCGGCCTGCAGTTTCGAGTTCCAGCGTCACCAGCTTACCTGCACGATCGCGGATGTCGTGGGCGAAATAGTCTCCGGCCGGCGACACGCGTGCCAGTCATGGGTGCCGGTCGGCGGAGCAGCGGCGATGCATTTTCAGCCTGTCGCGACATCACGAGTTCGCGATGTTCGGGATAAGCTGCGGTCCGGAAAGCGTTGTCGTCCTTACTCCGCCGGGTGCTCCCAGACCCGGAGCGCCCAAATCAAACGCTTTCAGGAGAAAACAGCATGAGACATCTCCTCACTCCGATGGTCCTCGGCTTGCTCATGGCCACCGCCGGCACGGCCTTGGCTACCAATGTCCACGAGGTAACCGGAACGCAGGGTCAGCCCAACCAGACCATCGGCACCCCTGAGACAGGAAGTGCCACCCCTGGCCATGCCAGCTCGGCTCCGGGTTCAGCCTTCAATCCGGATGGGAACGCCGGGACGCATTATGCGGGTACCCAGCCGCAGAATTCCAAGAATCCGAAGAGCGTGTCGCAGTACGACGTAGCCGGATTCCAGCAGTCGCATAACCACTGAACTACCGGCACAAGCTGAGAAAGAAGGAAGCCCGGGGGCACAAGCCTCCGGGCCGATGTTGTGACATAGCCAAATCGCATATTCCCGGCGCATCGGCATKCCGGAAGTAGATCGAAGAGCTGGTCTTATATTTGCATGGCTTCCGGCGCCGGCTGCGGCACGCTCCCCAGCCTTGCACGCGCGGCCTCGCGGTTTCCGGTGGCCGGCACCAGCTCGCCGATCCTGCCGAGCCCATAACGCGGCATTCCGGAATATATTGCCTCGTATTGCCCTGCCCTCACGAGATAGGTCTCGTGCCAGACACCGACATCGCCGCGCGCGCCCTTCATGGCCTTGTTGAACGCCAGCCATGCCGGCCAGTGCTTCTTGTCCCGATCCCGGGCGTAGGCTTCAAGGTGATCGAAGCTGCGCCAATACTGCGTGATCGCTCCGAAGCTGAGACCATTATGTCCGAGGAAGCCGCTTTCCGGTCCGGCCGCCTCCAATTCCTTGAGCATCCTGGGCATGGCGATGAATACCGGCCACCACTTGTGCAGCTTCCATGGCTTGTTGATGCGCATCCCGATCAGGAACACGACAAAGTCGCCGTCCAGCCTGGCTGCCATGCGCTCGGGTATGACTTGCGACATCTTCCGCCTCTCCCCTGCGAACCCGCCTTGGTGATTTGTAGCACATATTAGCAGTCAACGATATGTTAACGGCTATGATGCAGCCTCTTCGAATCGGGATGGAACCATCTCCGATCGACGATCCGGCACTTATGTGCCGCGACGCTCGACCGATGCGGAGCAAAACGCATGAGTGTCGAAACTGCGCTGGCGCAGCTTTTGCGCATGCTTCACCGTCGCGCCCTGAATTTGGCGACGTTGCCAGACGATGAAAGAGATCCGCATTACGACCGCATCCGCCGATCATGTTGCGGAGCGRCCGAGCATATCGGCCAGTCTCCCGACCACGCAGCGATCACGGCAAACAGCGTGGTCGAATTTACTCGCGCGATGGTCGAGATCATCGAGGTAAGCCGTCCCAGGTCGGGCAATTGATCTAGACGTTGCCGCAGTGCCTGCCGGCGGCCACCTCGCGCGCAAGGCATGATCGAAGGCCGGAACCAGAAGCCGCCAACGGCGTTCCCCTATTAGCAAGCACTAACACGGCTTGAATGTGAAACATTTGATACACAAAACGCCCAGTTTTGCTTGATACGGTCGTGAATAAAGGGGGTGTGACAGACGGGGCTCGCAATGAAAAATCAACCGTGGAGGACGTCGGTCGAGATCGACGAAGTCGCAGATGCGCTATATGTGCGCGTCATCGAAGACGGCATTGTAAACATCAAGGCATTCAAGTCRCTGACTGAGGCCAAGTCTTTCGTCAAAAGCGAAAGGGTGCGGCTCGCACTCGACACGCCGACCAAACAATGAGCCCGACGGCCGGGCGATCTGTCGTGTTCATCGCACCGGATCGCGTCGCTTCTTCCGCCGGATTCCACAAGGCGCCGACAGCGGATCCTGTGTCCAGGAAAAATGGACCGGCTTAACGCTCATTGCTGAGGGCTGCAGAAAGAAGAGACGCCTCCAAAAAAAGCCGGGCGCCTCTGTCCGATTTAACCAATCGTAGACCACGCTGTCCTAATCTGGGACAGCGTGGTCTCTAGTACCCCGGAGACTGCGCCGGCGGCTCCGGCTCTCGGGCAACCCTACCCACCAAGACCGGAGCCGCCACTGTTCTACCAGCAAGGGTTGAACGAACTCTTACTGCGGGTACTTTATAGTGCATTTCTGTGACCATTAGATTTCTAGACATGTTGCGGCTACATCGCCGCGATCGGCGCATTCATGCTTCGCCTTCATAGCCTAGTTGAACGCCAGCCAACCCCGGCCCGCGCTCTTGTCGCGGCCCTGGCTGCGGAGCAACCGAGCAAGATCGGCCAGAGCCCCTACAATGCAGTCATCACGGCGAGCGGCATGGTTGAATTTACCCGGGCATAGCCGGGAACGCGCAGGTAAGGCGGCGGGAAGAAGAGCCGATCGGCCGCTGAATGACGGGTCGCAATGTAGCGGCCGGATCTAGCTGGCCTGCCCAACACCTTCGCCTTGCAGGCGGGGTAGAAGGCTGACCCGGCCCGCCGGCTACCTTCATCCATAGCGCCATTACAGCAATTTTTCCCAAGACCCAGAACCCGCAACGCTGMAACGATTGTGGCGGCGTGTTGCAGCGTCTTGTCGCTGGTGGCCCACATTGGAGACAATCATGACGAGCACAATTTCCCCGTTCCTAAGGGCTCTCGGATCTGAAGGTCCGGCCGCTGACGGTGCGAAAGAAATGGACCTGTATGGATGGTTGATCGGAGGCTGGGAAATGGACACAGTCCACTACCTCGACGACGGCACAATCCAGAAATGGGATGGAGAATGCCATTTTGGCTGGGTGCTCGAAGGGCGCGCGATTCAGGACGTCTGGATCAGGCCAAAGCGCCCTGCGCCGCCAACCATGTATGGCACGACTTTGCGCATCTTCGATCCGGCTGTCGGCGGCTGGCGCATCATCTGGAGTGATCCGCTCAACCAGGATTACTCGCGCCAGATCGGGCGGGCCGAGGGTAAGGACATTGTCCAGATCGGCGATGACTCGCGTGGCCTGCAAACTCGATGGCGGTTCACCGAGATCACCGCCAACAGCTTCCATTGGATCGGCGAGGAGAGATCTGCCGAGAGCGCCCCTTGGCAAGTGACGTATGAACATTTCGCCCGCCGGATAAATTTCTAAGCCAGTCGGTGGCAATTATCCTTCGGATCGGCGTGTTGCTCGCAGTTCATGGTTGCCATCGTTTCGGCCGGCCGGCTCAGCTGATTGATGCCAATGACAAAGGGCGCGGCCAAGACCGCGCCCTTCCCGGATTTCATCGCAACCGACCCTTGCCGCCGRCCAGTCCGTAAATACTACTCCGCCGCCTCGTAGCCCGCGATGCCCTTGATCTCCAAAAAATCCTCCAGACCGTATTCGGCGTATTCGCGGCCGTTGCCGGACTGCTTGTAGCCGCCGAAGGGCAGCCCGGCGTCCCAGGCCGGGTAGTTGATGTAGACGGTGCCGGAGCGCATGCGGGCTGCGGCCTGGCGCGCCTTCTCTAGGTCTTTGGCCTGGATGTAGGAGGCCAGGCCGAAGACGGTGTCGTTGGCCTGCTCGATCGCCTGCTCGACCGTGTCATAGGGCATGATCGACAGCACCGGTCCAAAGATTTCCTCCCTGGCAATGCGCATGTCGTGCGTCACGTTGGCAAATACGGTCGGGCGGACATAGTAGCCGCGGTTGAGCTCGGCCGGACGGCCGGGACCGCCTGCCACCAGGGTTGCGCCTTCGTCGATACCGCTCTGGATCAAAGCTTGAATCTTGTCGAACTGCATCTGGCTGACAACCGGGCCGAGCTTCGTGCCGGGCGCGTCAGCCGGCCCGACGGTGAATTTTTCCGCCGCCGTCCCGGCATAGGCGGCCGCCTCGTCGTGCCGGTCGCGCGGCACGAACATGCGGGTCGGCGCGTTGCAGGACTGGCCGCTGTTGCCGAAACAGCCGGCGACGCCCTTGGCGACGGCTTTTGCGAAGTCGACGTCGGGGAACAGGATGTTGGCCGACTTGCCGCCGAGTTCCTGATGCACGCGCTTGACGGTGTCGGCGGCGGCCTTGGCGACCAGGATGCCGGCACGGGTCGAGCCGGTGAAAGACATCATGTCGACATCCGGGTGGCTGGCCAAAGCCTGGCCGACGGTCGGGCCGTCGCCGTTGACAAGGTTGAATACGCCCTTCGGCACGCCGGCCTCATCCATGATCTCGGCGAAGATAATGGCGTCGAGCGGCGCGATCTCCGACGGCTTCAGCACCATCGTGCAGCCGGCGGCAAGCGCCGGGCCGACCTTGCAGGTGATCTGGTTGAGCGGCCAGTTCCATGGCGTGATCAGGCCGACGACGCCGATCGGTTCCTTGACGATGAGCGACGAGCCCTTCACGTGGCGGAACTGGTAGGTCTTCAGCACTTCAGCCATCTTTTCCAGATGCGCCTGGCCGACGCCCACCTGGCTGTCCAGCGCCATCTGGCGCGGCGCGCCCATCTCGCGCGAAACCGCAAGCGCCAAGTCCTTGCTGCGCTTCTTGTAGACGCTGATGACACGGTTGAGCACGTCGAGCCGTTCCTCGACCGAGGTAAAGCCGAAGGTTGCAAAGGCGCACTTGGCGGCGGCCACGGCCTTGTCGACATCGGCCCTGGAGCCAAGCGAAATCTGCGCGAAGACCTCCTCGTTGGACGGGTCAATCACATCGAAATTATTCGGCACCACAGGATCGACCCAGCCGCCGTCGACATAGAACTGCAGATCATGGGACATGGTTTCGCTCCTTCGGGCCGCCGGATTCGATTGTGGTGAGGCGATCGTCGTATATCGTCGAAGACAACGATGCGATACCGCCCTGTCAAACACAAGCGCAAGCAATTCCTGATGCATATCGCCCAAGAGTGTGCAGCGATTTTGGGAAAACGACATGCACAATGAGAAGACCTAAAGCGCCAATCTTTTGCTCATATAGACGGTTGTCCCGTTCATGAACGGCTCTTCGCGGTCGATCGCATAGCCGTGCTTGCGATAGAGCAGCACATTGGCCTCGAAGGCACCGTTGGTCAGCAGGCGAAGCTCCGTACGACCTGCTTCGATCGCCTGGCGCTCGACGCTGTCGARCAGCAACCGTCCGATTCCCCTGCCCTGCGCCTCGGGCACCACCGCGATATTCTCGATCCAGATGTGGTCCATGTGCATCATGGTTTCGATCAGCCCGACGATACGGCCGTCCTCGACGGCGAGGTCGAACCGATGCTCTTCAAGCGCCTTGTCGTAATCGGCGCGCATCGGCAAAGGCTCGCGGCCGATCACCGGCACCCATTTGGCATAGGCCGCCCGCACGATGCCTTTGACGGCAGCGACGTCCGCCGGCACGGCCCGACGGAGCAGAAACTGGCAATGAACGGTCATTCAAACGCTCCATGACGCAAAAAGCCCCGCCGATCGTTTCGATGGGCGGGGCTGGGGTGGACGAACCGGTTGCTTGCTAGCCGGCCCTTGTCTTCACGCAATCAGCTTGCCGCTCCTGTGAACGGCGGCGTCGCTGCGAGTTTGCGGGAAAGGCGACCATCGCGGCAAGGTGCATGAGGGGCCGCGACGCTGTCAAGAAGGCCGCCGGCCGTCGACGACACCACATAGGGATCACCCCAAAACCGGTCGCGCAAGGCTCTCATCGTTCGTAAAAATCGATCATTATAACTCGAATAATTCGTTGGAAAGATTGGTTCTGGAATGGCATTTCCGCGGCGAAAGTGCCTGGAGAATTGAATTGTCCGTCCTGCCCATCACCGCGAACGATCTTCCAAACGGCCTGACTTCGGTCACTTCCGGCAGCAAGAGCCCTGCCCTCGCCTCGATCTGGGCCGGTATCGTGCCGGGGATCGTGCTGGTGGCGATGATCACCAGCGTCGCCTATTCGGCGCGCAGCCTCTCCGGCTTCGCACTGTTCAGCCCGATGATCCTCGCCGTCGTGGCCGGCATGATCTACTCCAACGTTCTGGGCACGCCCGCGCATGCCAAGGCCGGCATCGCCTTTTCGCAACGCCGGCTGCTGCGCTTGGCCATCGTGCTGCTCGGCTTCCAGCTCACGCTCGGCCAGGTGGCGGGCATCGGCCTTAGYGGGGTCGGCATCGTCGCCGCCACGCTCGGCGCCACCTTCCTCTTTACCGTGACGCTCGGCCGGCTGATYGGCGTCGACGCCAAGCTCGCGCAACTGATCGCGGCCGGCACCTCGATCTGCGGCGCCTCTGCAATAGTCGCCACCAACATCGTCACCGACGCGCGCGACGAGGACGTCACCTATGCGGTTGCCGCAATCACGCTGTTTGGCACGGTCGCGATGCTCGGCTTTCCGCTGCTAGCGCCGCTGCTCGGCCTTGACCAGCACGCCTTCGGTCTGTGGGCCGGCGCTTCGATCCATGAAGTGGCGCAGGTCATCGGCGCCGGCTTCCAGAACGGCGCGCTTGCCGGCGAAACGGCGACCATCGCCAAGCTGACGCGCGTCGCCATGCTGGCGCCAATGGTGATCGCGCTCGGCCTGATGGCGCGCCGCGGCCGCGCCGACGCCTCGGCCGCCAAGCCGCCGATGCCGTGGTTTGTCGGTGCCTTCGTCGGGGTTGTCGCGTTGAACAGCCTGATAAGCATCCCTGCGCAAGTCCATTCGGCGATCGCTTTGGCCGCCCAGGTGATGCTGACCATGGGGCTCGCCGCCATGGGCCTCCAGGCCGACATTTCGCAACTGCGCTCGCGCGGCCTGCGTCCGCTGATGCTGGCGTTGTCGGCCTTTGTCTTCATAGCGGCGTTCAGCCTGACGCTGGTCGAGCTCGTCTAGTCGCCGAAGGAACTCGCCGCGACATAGATCGAGGCGAGCTTCTCGATGCCGACCTGGTCTTGCCTGTCGAAGCGGCCGGGCAGCGGGCTGTCGAGGTCGAGCACACCGAAGACGCCCTCCTCGTCGCGCAATAGCACCACCAACTCGGAGCGCGAATCGGCATCGCAGGCAATGTGGCCGGGGAAGTCGTGCACGTCCTTGATCAGCATCGACATGTCGAGATCGACCGCCGTGCCGCAGACGCCCTTGCCGACCTTGATGCGCACGCAGGCCGGCTTGCCCTGGAAGGGGCCGAGCACCAACTCGTCGTCGGACTGCAGGAAATAGAATCCCGCCCAGTTCAAGTCGGGCACCATCTGATAGATGAGGGCCGAGGTGTTGGCCGCGTTGGCGATCGAGTCGCGCTCGCCTTCCAGCAGCGCTTTCAATTGCGCGGCCAGTTCGTTGTAGAAGGCGGGCTTGTTGCTCGTGTCGATGGCGGTTGCTGCAAACATCCTAGTCGTTTCTCCGTTGCAAGAGCGCCGACGCGCCCGCTACAGTCCTGCCCTCTCTGCCACCGAAGCTGCCGCCGGGAAACAGCCTATCGTGAATTCCAGCCATGCCAGAACGATCCGGATCGCCGCCGCCGTGATCCGCGATGGAAGCGGCAAGCTGCTTCTTGTGCGCAAGCGCGGTACCAATACATTCATGCAGGCCGGCGGCAAGATCGAGCCGGGCGAGCTGCCTGCCGTTGCCCTTGCGCGCGAATTGCGGGAGGAATTAGGCATCGTCGTTGATCCGGCCTCCGCCTCACATCTGGGCTCCTTCTCGGCCCCCGCAGCCAACGAGCCCGATGCTCGCGTCGAGGCCGAGCTTTTCGAATTGCCGATCGCCGGCGAACCGATCCCGGCGGCCGAGATCGAGGAGATGATCTGGCTGAGCCCAGAGCTGGCGAGCGCGATGAAGCTCGCGCCGCTCACGGCTGATATCGTGCTGCCACGCTACGGCCGCCAACCATGAGCCATGCAAAAACGTCAGCAGCCGAAGCTCCCCTCACCTTCGCGGTGCTGGTGTTTCCCGGCTTTCCGATGATGGCGTTTTCTTCCGTCATCGAGCCGCTGCGCGCCGCCAACATTCTTGCCAGGCGCGACTGCTACCGCTGGATCATCGTAGGCGCCGCTGAGGGCACGGTCGCGGCCTCCAACGGCGTCGTCATCCAGCCGGACTTTTCGGCCGCCAAGGCGCCGAAGGTCGACCGCATCGTCGTCTGCTCCGGCGGCGACGCCGATCATGTGGTGGCCGACGAGGCAATGGGCTGGATCAGAAAAAGCCTGCGCGGCGGCGCGCATATCGGCGCGGTGGCGGATGCGGCGTTCTTCCTCGCCCGAGCGGGCCTGCTCGACGGCCATGCCTGCACTCTGCACTGGACCAGCCAGGCGGCTTTCAGCGAGGCGTTCCCGGATATCGAGCTTCGCCGCGACCTCTTCGTCATCGACCGCAAACGTTTTACGTCCGCCGGCGGCGTCGGCAGCCTCGACATGATGCTGGAGATTATCACGCGCGATTGTGGCGCCGAACTCGCGGCGGGCGTCGCGGAATGGTTCGTGCACAGCCCGTTGCGGTCGAGCGTCGACCGAAAGCTGATGCCGCTGCGCCTGCGCACCGGCGTCCAGAACGAACTGGTGCTGTCGGCCATCGCCATCATGGAGGATGCGGTCGAGGAACGGCTCAGCATGGCGGAGTTGGCGGAACGGCTCGGCGTCTCGCCCGACAAGCTGGAGCGCAATTTCCGCGCCGAGTTGGATATCTCGCCCAACGGCTATTACCGTAGGCTCAGGCTGAAGCGCGCCGCCGACCTTCTGGCGCATTCAACGCTGATGGTGCGCGATGTCGCTTTGGCCTGCGGCTTCGCCTCGATGTCGAGCTTCGCGCGGGCCTTTCGGGAAGAGCACGGGCGCGCGCCGAAGGCGATGCGGCGTCACTAGGGCGCCTGCGGCATCCGGCACGACATTTGCGGAATGCCGCACAAGCTCAGAAACCGGCCCGGCTATGTTCGCCGGAACAGGAGGCCTCCCATGAGCATCGTCGTTTTCGATCCGGACAGCACCGAGGATGTGGACTTCAAGGACCGCATGCGCCACCCGGCCGCGGCCGACCCCGCCGGCGGCATGTGGCTTTCGGACACCGAGCCGTCCTTCATCGATGCGGATGCGCTGCGCAAGGGCCGGCTTGCCAAGCTGCGCGCCTGGATGCGCGAGGCGGGCTATGGCGGCATCGTTCTCTTCGATCCCTACAACCAGCGCTACGCAACCGGCTCGCGCAACATGTTCGGCTATTTCCTGCGCAACTCGACCCGCTACTTCTTTATCCCGACCGAAGGGCCGATCGTACTGTTCGAATATCCGCAGAGCTACCATGTCTCTATGGTGCTCGACACGATCGACGAGGCGCGGCCGTCGAAGCTGGTCTGGTCTTCCGTCTCCGGCCGCGACGACGAGACCGCCGGGCCGTTCGCCGACGAGATCACCGAACTGCTGAAGAAGCATGGCGGCGGCTCGATGAAGCTCGGCCTCGACCGCTGCAGCCATCTGCAGGCTCTCGCGCTGGAAAAGCGCGGGTGCGAAGTGAAGGACTGCCAGGGCGAGATCCTGGCCGTGCGCGCCGTGAAGACGCCCGAGGAAGTGAAGTGCCTGCTGGCGTCCATGGCCGGCGCCGAGGCGGCGGTGGCGGCCGTGCGCGAGGCGATCAAGCCCGGCGTTTCCGAGAACGAGCTCTTCGCCATCATGTATCATGAGGTGATCCGCCAGGGCGGCGAGTTCATCGAGACCCGTCTGCTGACCTCCGGGCAGCGCACCAATCCATGGTTCAACGAGGCGAGCGGGCRCAAGATCAGGCCGGGCGAGCTGGTCGCGCTCGATACCGACACGATCGGTTGCTACGGCTACTATTCCGACTTCTCGCGCACCTTCCGCTGCGGCCCGGGCAAGCCGACGCCGTATCAAAAGTCGCTCTACCGCATGGCGCACGATCAGGTGCAGCATAACATCGGGGTCGTGAAGCCCGGCATGGCCTTCCGCGAGATCGCTGAGAAAGCCTGGAAGATCCCGGAACGCTTCGTCGACCAGCGCTACACCTCGGTGATGCACGGCGTCGGCATGCATGGCGAGACGCCTTTCATCGYCCATGCGATGGACTACGAGACCTATGGCCGCGACGGCATCGTCGTACCCGGCATGGTGGTCAGCGTCGAAAGCTATATCGGCGAGAAAGGCGGCCGCGAGGGCGTCAAGCTCGAGGACGAGATCCTGATCACCGAGACCGGCACAGAGCTGCTCTCGCGCTTCCCTTACGAAGACGATTTCCTGGAGAAAGAGATTTGATGCCGGCCGGATAACAACTCTGTTGCATTGCGATCTCCGGTCGAGGTAACGGCATCGATCTCGGGTCTCCGCGACGCCGGCCTGCGGCTGCTACGCCCTGGAACGACGAGTTTTGAGCATTTGCATGAAGAATCCCATCTCCATCCGGCGCGGCACCGTGGCCGCGGTGTTCGTCGATCTCCAGGAGGAGCATCGCAAGGACAAGCGTTATCTGGTCGAGGGTTTTGCCGAGATCCTCGCCAACGTCCGGCGCCTGCAGGAGGCGGCGCGCCGCAATTTCGTGCCGCTCTACCACTGGGCCTATATTGTCGATCTCGCCGATGAGGCGCGGCCGTTCCACCCCGTGGATGACAGCGGCAAGTCGGCCTTCTCCGACAAGGACGACCCGCTGACGGCGATCTGCCAGGAGGTCTCGCCGCAAAACGGCGAAGCAATGCTGATCAAGGCGCAGGCAAGTGTCTTCGGCAAGGGCGACTTCGCCATCGAGCTCCAGGCCGCCGGTATCGAATGGCTGGTCATTGTCGGCGTGTGGACCGAGGCCTGCATCGACGCCACGGTGAAGGACGCCATAGCGCTGGGCTTTCGCGTGCTGCTGGTCAAGGATGCCTGCGGCAGCGCCACCGCCGCCATGCACCAAACCGGCATCCTCAACCTTGCCAACCGGCTCTATGGCGGGGCCATCACCAACACGCTCGACGCGTGCCGGCTGATGGCCGGCGACACGGTGACGGTCTGGGAGGTCGAGGGCTCGGTGCCACTGCGCTTCACCTTCGAGAACGCGGCTCAGCTCTACGCCGAGCTCTGACGGCAATGGCGAGCGCCCCCTGCGGTCCGGCAAGGCGCGGCAAATATTCCGGCCTGCTCGATCCGGAGCTTTGGGACTATATCGACCGGGTCAACAGCTGGTACCCGCCGGAGATCGTTGCCGCGCCGATTGCCGAGCAGCGCGCGGTCTACAGCCGCATGTGCGCGGCGTTCCACCAAGGCCGTCCGGAAGGCGTGGCTGCCAGCGACTGCGTCGTCGCCGCGGCCCCGCACGCCATCCCGATCCGGCGCTACCGCATGGCGGGCAAGGCGGCAGCGGCGATCGTTGTCTACTATCACGGCGGCGGTTTCGTGCTCGGCGACCTCGACAGCCATGACGACATCTGCGCCGAAATCTGCGCCGGCATCGGCTTCGAGGTGGTTTCGGCCGACTACCGGCTGGCGCCAGAGCATCTGCATCCAGCCTCCTTGGACGATGCGCGGGCGGTGTTCGAATGGGTCGCGGCGACCAGCGCGCTGCCGATCCTGCTTTGCGGGGAAAGCGCCGGCGGCAATCTCGCCGCGGCGGTGGCGCAGGCGACGCGGCATCATGCCCGCCACGCCATCGGCCAGGTGCTGATCTATCCCGGACTGGGCGGTGACGAGACCGGCCACTCCTATGTCGAGCACGCCGAGGCGCCGCTGCTTTCGCTCGCCGATATCGACTTCTACCGCCGCATCCGTTCGGCACCGGGACAGTCGCCCGACGACCCGACTTTCTCGCCGCTCAGGGATCACGATTTCTCCGGCCTGCCGCCGACGGTCATCGTCACGGCCGAGTGCGATCCGCTGTCGTCGGACGGCGAGGTCTATCGCGACCGGATACTGGCGGCAGGCGGCCGCGCCTTGTGGCGCGAGGAGCCCAGACTGGTGCACAGCTTCCTGCGCGCCCGCCCGACCGTGCCAAGGGCGGCGGAAGCGTTTCAACGGATTATCAGCAACATCGCCGAGCTGGGCGCTTGCGACGAAGCGCTAATCTCCCCCCTCGTGGGGGAGATGGCCGGCAGGCCAGAGGGAGGCGCGAAGGATCGCGGCCCTTCGGAATCTTGACCGCACGAAATATGCCCGAGAAGGCAGCTCTAACTAGCTGAGACGCCGGCGGGACAGCGCCCCCCTCTGCCCTGCCGGGCATCTCCCCCACTTGGGGGGAGATCGGCCGTTTCCACGCCGTGCGGAACAGCGCACAAGAACTGCGGAAAAGCAAACATTTCGCTGCGAAAAGCAGCCCTATCATCCCCCTGCAGCCAACGGGCGCCCTGGYGATAGCACCCGCTCGGCACCTGGCAGCAACCGGGGCGCACACTAGGTTTCGTGCATGTCGTTGTCCCAAGCCGCTGCACGCCCGCGGGCTCCGGCCCGAGGGCATGTTTTGGGCGACATGCACCAACTAAAGAGGGAACGACGATGAAATTCATGCTGACAGACAGAAAACTGCACCCGTTGGCCAGGCCGACCGCCGACGATTTCAAGAAAGGCGCAATCAGCCGGCGCGAATATCTCGCTCTCATGGCGGGCTTCGGCGTCAGCGCCGCCGGCGCGCTGGCGCTGGGCGGGATTGCGCCCTCGCCGGCCCGGGCCCAGGAACCGAAGCGCGGCGGCGTGCTGCGCGTGGCGATGAACGTGAAAGGCTTCAAGGACCCGCGCACTTTCGACGGTGTCGAGATGTCGAACATCGCACGCCACTGCAACGAATATCTGGTCCGCTGGAAAACCGACTTCACGTTCGAGCCGTGGCTGCTCGAAAGCTGGGAAACCAGCGACGATGCCAAGACGCTGACGCTGCATGTTCGCAAGGGCATCACCTGGTCGAACGGCGACACCTTCAATGCCGACGACGTCGTCCACAATCTCAACCGCTGGTGCGACTCGTCGGTCGCCGGCAATTCGGTCGCCGCGCGCATGGGCGCCCTGGTCAACCCCGACACCAAGAAGCCGGTCGACGGCGGCATCCAGAAAGTCGACGACTATACGGTCAAGATCAATCTGCCGAAGCCCGACATCTCGCTGATCGCCGGCATGGCCGACTATCCGGCGCTGATCATGCACCGCTCCTATGAGGGCGACACCGATCCGAAGAAGGCCTTGGCCATCACCACGGGCCCTTGCGAGCTGGTCAGTTGGGACGCCGAGACGGGCGCGGAGGTGAAGCGCAAGGACAAGCCCTGGTGGAAGGGCGAATTCTACCTCGACGGCATCAAATGGGTCGATTACGGCTCCGACCCCAACGCCATGCTGTCGGCCTTCGAGTCCGGCGAGATCGACACCGACCACGAGACAGCTTCCGATGCGGTGTCGCAGACCGATCAGATGGGCCTGCAGAATTCCGAGATCGCGACCGGCTCGACCATCGTCGCGCGCTTCAATATCGGCAACGCGCCCTATAACGACGTCAAGGTGCGCCGCGCCGCCCAGCTTGCCGTCGACAATGCGGCCGTGCTGAAGCTCGGCCTGGACGGCAGGGGCAAGCCCGCCGACAACCACCATGTCGGCCCGATGCATCCGGAATTCGCCGATATCGGCCCGGCCAAGCGAGATGTCGAAGAGGCCAAGAAGCTGCTCGCCGAAGCCGGCAAGACCGACCACGAATACGATCTGATCTCGGTCGATGTCGAATGGCAAAAGAGCACCGCCGACGCGATCGCCGCGCAGATCCGCGAGGCGGGCCTCAAAATCAAGCGCACCGTGCTGCCGGCCGCGACCTTCTGGAACGACTGGAGCAAGTTCCCCTATTCCTGCACCGAGTGGCTCGGCCGTCCGCTTGGCGTCCAGGTGCTGGCGCTCGCCTACAAGTCGGGCGCGGCCTGGAACGAAAGCGCCTATTCGAACAAGGAGTTCGACGAGCTTCTCGACAAGGCGCTGGCGACGCCCGACGCTGCGGCGCGTAAGGAGATCATGGCCAAGATCGAGAAGAACCTGCGCGACTCCGGCGTCATCATTCAGCCCTACTGGCGCTCGGTCTACCGCACCTACCGCAAGGGCGTGCAAGGCTGCGAACAGCACCAGGCGCTCGAACAGCATTTCGAGAAGGTCTGGCTGGAGTCCTGATTTCCGGGTGGCAACCCTGGCGGCCGGCGCTGCTCCTCTGCGAAGCAGCGCCGGCCGTTTGCTATTTGCCAACTGCTTGCCGTCAGCTCCGATCGCATGGTGACCGGCCGCAGCCGGCTCGCAAATGCGGGCAGTCACGCCGGACGAGTCGATCGCGGCACCTACCCTAGCGGCTCGTATCTCCACATCCTCTGCCGAAAGGCGGCGCCGGTTCGATATCGGGCCGAACTGGTGCTACGAGAAGATTTCCGCCAGCTCATCGACGCTGGTGCCTTCCTTGACCTGGCGCAGCTCGACATAGCTGACCGCGGTGGCGGTGGACATGACCGTCGACATCACGGCTGAAACCACGGCGGCGACTACGGAGCCGACAATGCCGGCGCCGAAGAGGTAGACGAAGGTGCCAAGAAACGCCTGGATGACCATGGCCAGTATGAAAAGGACCAGGAAAAGGCCGAAAAGCGACCAGCGGTTACCCTTGGCGAGCGCGCGGCTGCGCGACATCGAGCCGAACACGCCGCGCCTCTCCTGCACCAGAACGGGTACCGATACCGACCAGCCTAGCCACAGGATGATGCCGGGCACCAGCAGCGCCAAGGAGGCAATGCCGGCGCCAAGCGCCACCAGAATTCCTATGCCCACTGTCGGCAACAGGCAGCGGATCGCCATCTGAACGCTATCGCCGAAACCGGGCTTCTTGCCGTTCAGGTCTTCGATTGTTGCCCTGACCAGGGCCGACTGCAGCAGCAGCGACAGGATGAAATAAACAAGAGCAAAGCCAACGGTGAAGAGTGAATCCCGGATCATCACATTCGGGTCGGCCAGCGCGAGGTTGGAGGGATCCCCGCCCGTCAGCTTGCTCATCCGGGCTTCGTTCCAGAGCTGAAAGAAAAATGTGGGCAGCCCCGAGAACAAAAACGCAAGCCCGAGGCAGAGTCCGATGTTGCGCCCAATCACCCCGAAGGTGCTGTTGAACACCCTACCAATCTCGAATCTGCCTGGTCGTCCCAATGTCGCAGTGGTCATGATATTTTCCCCCGAATGCCGCTGCATTCCAATACAGCGGCGCGCCAAAGCAAATTTTGCCAAGATTGAAAGGCGGCGTCCAGTGCACTTGCGGTCAGTGGTGTATTCTGGTCTCAGTTGCGCCGGCAGCACCGACGGCTGCCGGACGACATAAAGACATCATCGGATCGGAGCACCCGCGGGTGTGCAACCCAACGCGTGGTCAGATCTTGGTCGCTGCCAGGACATTTCGATCACGCAAAGACTTCGGCAAGATCTTCAGCGCCGGCACCTTCCCGTATCCGCAGAAGCTCAATGTAGCTGACCGCCATGACAATCGCCGTCAGGACGGGCTCTGCCGTGGCGTCCAGTTCATTCGAGAGGAAGCGCAGGGTGATGCCGAAGGGAAGTATCTGGTGTCGCGAAACCAATTCGACCAAAACRGAACCCGCATACATGCCCAGCCAGAACCCTGCCAAAGGCCATCGGCTGCCCCTGGTAAGGTCGCGACTGCGCARCAAGCTCCTAAATATACCCGATCTTTCGCTTATCAGCGTCGGGATCGCCACAAACCAGCGTGCCCAAAGTACCAGCCCTGGAATGAAGGCAGGAATCGGAATGGCTGCGAAAATCGCGGCGAGCAATGGGAAAGGGATGTGGCTTGGCAGCAGCCGGACATAGAATCTGATTGCATGGTCTTCAATTGCGTGGCTGCCAATTGCTCCGCCAATCCTGAGGAGTTCGTAGGCAARCAGCCAGATGCCTGTGGCAGGGAGCAGGCGCCTCAATGCTATCCCCAGGCAGCCACGGAGCGTTGGCCGACGACCCCRCCAATCTTCAATCGCCACGAACGCCAAAGCGACGTGCAGCATCCCGAAAAGGCCGGGGTAGCCGATGATGTGGACAGCTGAAAATGCAATTCCTTTCACGGAATGGTCTGGAACGCCGTGCACAAAAATTGCCCAGGCGCAGAGGGAAAGGATGGACTGGGGAAGTATCCTGAAGATCAACGCAAGCAGGCAGCAAAGCCAGAAATTGCGGYCGATCACCGCGCAGCTCTCGCTTAGGACCCGCCCGATCCGAAATGGCTCCGGACGCGCCAGCACCATCACCGTCACAACAAGCGCACCTACGAGAAGATCTTCTCCAGTTGCTCCACCCCCGTGCCTTCCTTGATTTGTCGGAGCTCGACATAACTAACCGCCATGACTACCGATGTGAGGACCGCCTGAGCTGCCTTCGCGATGGAATCCACCAGCGCGCCGAAAGTGACATTGGCGGGTGTGAGGATACGGCTCGCCACGAGGTTCATGCCTGCGCTGGCTACTATGAGGATCAGCCAGAGTCCCAGCAACGCCCAGCGGCTTCCCTTGGTCAGGTCGCGGCTGCGCGCCATGCTGTCAAGGATTCCCCGGTGTTCCTGGATCAGGACCGGGATCGTGACCATCCAGCGAAGCAGGAGCATGATGCCGGGAACGATCAGCAGGATTRGACCCAGAGCAACTCCCAGCGTTACAAGCAAGGAGGCGCCGAGTATCKGGARCAGCACGRCAAGGGCGACGCCGAAGCAATCCTGGAACGACGGCTTTTCGCCGCGCATGTCTACGATAGTGACACGCATAATGCTTGCCTGCAGAACGGCAATCGCGCCGAGATAGAAAACGAATGCGGCGACGCCAAGCGCCGGATGTTGGGGAAGAAATGCCTGGGGCAGCAAGTGGGCACCGCCACCCTCGACATACCAGAGCCACAGACCGAATTTCGGAATTGCGTAAAAACAGATGCCAAGGCCAAGGCAAAGCATAATGTTGCGGCCAATGACCGCGAAGCTATTGTTCAACACTCGGCCRATCTGAAAACTCTCCGACCGTATCAAAGCGGCTGAAGTCATGACGCCTCCCCTGATTGGCTGGTCCACGCCAGGCCAAGTTCCCAAAGCAAGTCTGCCAGTATTGACGAGACGCGTCCAATCACTTGCAATTGTCCTTCGGTATTGCCAGTGTCGAACCGCAGGTTGCAGGGGGAGCGAGCGGGTGACAGTCGCACAGCCGGGCACGGCCGACGCCGAATGGCTGGCAAAGATGCACAAGCAGCTGCTGGCGGACGATTCGATCCAGTTTGACCTGCCGGCCCTAGTGCGGCCGGAACCGCCGGAATGGCTGAAGCCCCTGATCGAGGCCCTGGCGAAGCTTGGACCCTACATGATTTACCTATTCTGGGGCGCGGTGATCATCGGCGTCGCCATCATTGCGTTTCTGCTCATCCTTGAGGCGCAAGGTGTCGCCTGGCGCTTGCCGTGGCGCCGCGCCCGTGAGGAGACCGAGGCAAGGGAGGAGTGGCGTCCGGATGCAGGATCGGCCCAGATCCTGCTTTCCGAAGCCGATGCGCTTGCCGCGCAGGGCGAATATGACGAGGCAGTACACCTCCTGCTTCGCCGCAGCGTCGCCGATATCGCCACCCGCCTGCCCGACTTCCTGCGTCCGTCACTCACCGCGCGCGACATCGCTGCCGCGAGTTCCATTCCGTCCCGCCCCCGCGCAGCCTTCAGCGAGATCGCGCGCATCGTCGAGGCGGCCCTGTTTGCCCGCCGTCCCGTCGGCGCCGAGGGTTGGCAGCAGGCGCGCGGCGCCTATCAACGCTTCGCCTTCCGCGAGGCCTGGGCATGAGTTCGGAGACGACCGGGGCAGCCGAGGCGCCGTTCAGCCGCAGGACGCTGTTCTGGGGTATCTTCGCCAGCCTATTGGCGGCGGCGGGGTTCTTCCTGCTTTCGACCTACGCTCCCGACTTCCGCCAGCCCGAGGGCGACGCCAATCCGCTCTCCAAGGGCGGCACCGGCTATGCCGGGCTCGTCGAATGGCTGAAGCTGACCGACGGGCAGGCGCCGCCCATGGCGCGCGGCGAGAAGGATCTGCAATCCCCCCTGGCATCCACCTTCCTGCTGGTCGTCACCATCGCGCCGAACAGCGACCCGGCGGCGCTGCAGCGCATCATCAAGCTTCGCTCCGGCAAGGATACGCTTTTCGTGCTGCCCAAATGGGTCACCTTTCGGCAGCCGGGCGGCCATGAGGGCTGGGAGACGAAAGTCGAGCGATTGCCCGATACATTCGTCAACGACTGGCTCGGACGCCTCGCCAAGGCGAAGCTCGGCGAAGGCAAGCCGACGGTCGACCAGATCGATGTCGAAGGCCGCAAGATCGCCGTGCCCGACGAGCTCCAGTGGGTGGCCGACGATCATCCGCTGATTTCAGCGGGGGATGGCAAGGCAATCCTTACCGAGCTCGACAACGAGCCCTTTTACATCCTGACCGATCCCGATTTCATCAACAACGCGGCGCTGAAGGATCCGCAAAAGGCGGCCGCAGCGCTCGGCATTATCGCCATGCTGGAGCCCGCGAAGGGCGCCGTCATGTTCGATCTGACGCTGCACGGCATCGGGCAGAACTACGATCTCGCCAAGCTGCTCGTCGAGCCGCCTTTCCTGGCACTGACGCTGTCTGTGCTGACGGCAGCGGCGCTTGCCTTCCTGCATGGGCTCGGCCGGTTCGGGCCGCCGCGCGCCGAAGGCCGCGCCATTGCCTTCGGCAAGCGGGCGCTGGTCGACACCACAGCGATGCTCCTGAAGCGCGCCGGGCGGCTCCAGGGGCTCGGCGACCGCTACGCAAACCTGATGCGCCAGCGCGCCGCCGCGCTGCTCGGCGCGCCGCACGGGCTGCAGGGCGAAGCGCTCGACCGCTGGCTGGATTCCCGCGACAAGGCGGAAGCGCACGGCTTCAGCCAGCGCTTCAAGGCTGCGAACGATTCCAAAACATTGGCCGGAATGCATGAAGCAGCGGAGAAGCTGCATGACTGGACGGCAAGGAGGCTTGGTGATCGTCGATGAAGTGAAGGCCCTGGCAAGTGCGATCAGGGAAGAAGTGGCCAAAGCAATCACCGGTCAGCGCGACACGGTCGATCTGATGCTGACGGCGCTTTTCGCCGGCGGGCATATTTTGCTCGAAGGACCGCCGGGCACGGCCAAGACCATGACGGCGCGCTGCTTCGCGCAGGCGCTTGGCGTTGCCTACGGGCGCATCCAATTCACGCCCGACCTGATGCCCGGCGATATTGTCGGCTCCAACATCTACAATTTCCAGACCGGGCAGTTCACGCTGACGCGCGGCCCGATCTTCTGCGACCTGCTGCTCGCCGACGAAATCAACCGTACGCCGCCGAAGACGCAGGCCGCCCTTCTCGAAGCCATGCAGGAGCATGCCGTGACCTTCGACGGCACAACCCATTCGCTCGGCCGCACCTTCATGGTGGTGGCGACGCAGAACCCGATCGAGCATCAGGGCGTCTATCCGCTGCCCGAGGCGCAGCTCGACCGCTTCCTGTTCAAGCACCGGGTCAGCTATCCGGACCTGCAGGACGAACGAGCCATCATCGCCCATCATGGCGGCGGCTCGGACTCGCACAATATCGAGCAATACGGCATCAAGGCGCAGACCGACCGCAAGACGCTGCAGGCGGCGTTGGCCACGGTCGGCGCCGTCACGCTGGTCGAAGATGTCGTCGGCTACATCGCGGCGCTGGTGCGCGGAACGCGCGAGAGCCCGGACCTCGAGGTCGGCGCCAGCCCGCGCGCGGGCGCCATGCTGGCGCGCGCGGCGCGCGCCAGGGCGACGCTCGACGGGCGCAACTATGTCATCCCCGACGACGTCAAGGCGCTCGCCGTGCCGACGCTGCGCCACCGCGTCATCCTCTCGCCGGCGGCGCAGATCGACGGGCGGCTGGTGGAGCAGATCGTTTCCGACCTCGTCGACCAGACGGAAGTGCCGCGTTGATCTATCCGAGCGGCAGAGCGGTCTGGGCAGCGGCGGCGGGGGCCATCCCCGCCTTCCTGATCGCGCTCGCGCTGCCGCATTTCTGGTATCTCGGCCTGTTGTGGATCTGCGCGCTGCTTGCCTTCCTGGCGGTCGATGCCGCGGCGGGGCGCGGGCGCGCCTCGCTCAGCGCCACACTGAGCGCGCCGCCGCAGGTCGGCGTCGGCGGGCGCTTCACGCTCCACATCGCCGCCGGCCTCGGCGCACGGACGCGCCGGCTGCAGGCGCGCGTCGGGCATGACCAGAGGCTGGCGCCGGTCAACGGCACGGGCGGCGCCTTGCCCACCGATGGCGGCACGCTCGATCTCGAATTCGACGCCTTGAGGCGCGGCATCGCCAGCTTCGACCGCCTCTGGCTGCGCTGGCAGGGACCGTTTGGACTGATCTGGAACCAGGTCGTGCTGCCGATGGACCGCAAGATCGCGGTACTGCCGGATGTCAGCCGCGCGCGCGACGAGGCGATCACGCTGCTGCAACGCTCGGCCCTTGCCGACGGCCACGCGCAGAAGCGCGCCGGCCAGGGCCGGGAGTTCGAGGCGCTGAAGGACTACCAGCCCGGCATGGGCCGGCGCATGATCGACTGGAACCGCAGCGCCCGCCACGGCAAGCTTTTGGCGCGCGAGTTCCGGATCGAGGAGAACAACAACATCGTGCTCGCCGTCGATAGCGGTCGCCTGATGTGCGAGCCGGTCGACGGCGTGCCGAAGGTCGACCGTGCAGTGACGGCGGCACTTCTGTCCGCCTTCATCGCGCTCAAGGGCGGCGACCTCGTCAGCCTGTTCTCCTTCGACGCCAGGCCGCGCGTCTCGAGCGGCGCCGTGCGTGGCTCGCCGAGCTTCGCCATGATCCAGAAGCGAGCAGCCGAGATTGACTATTCCACCGAGGAGACCAATTTCACCCTCGCCCTAACGACGCTGGCGGCGAAGCTTGACCGGCGCTCGCTGGTCATCATCTTCACCGACTTCGTCGACCCGATCAGCGCCGAGCTGATGCTGCGCACCGTCGGCCGGCTCACCGAGCGGCATCTGGTGCTGTTCATGCTGATGAAGGACATCGAGCTGGAGACGCTGGCCGACACGGCGCCGGCAACGCCGGAGGATGTCGCCCGCGCTGTCACCGCCGGCGACCTGCTCAGGCAGCGGCAGGTCGTGATCGGACGGCTGCGGCTGCTCGGCGCGCATGTCATCGAGGCCGACCACCAGCGGCTCGGCCCGGCGCTGGTCGAGCGCTATATCCAGCTCAAGGAGGAAAACCTCTTATGACGCTGCCCGCCGGCCCAGACACCGTCCGCCAGTCGCTGGTAAGCTTCCGCCAGGAGCGCGAGGCCGACTGGAAGGCATTCGAGGCGCTGCTTGCCCGCGTCGAGAAACGCGCGCCGCGGGCGCTGTCGGAGGACGAGCTTTTGTCGCTGCCGCTGCTTTATCGTTCGGCGTTGTCATCGCTTTCGGTGGCGCGCGCGACCTCGCTCGACAGCGCACTGATCGCCTATCTCGAAGCGCTGTGCCTGCGCGGCTATTTCTACCTCTATGGCGCGCGGCGATCCTTGAGGACGCGCATCGCCGACTTCTTCCTGCACGACTGGCCGGCGGCGATCCGCGACCTGTGGCGCGAAGTGTGGGTGTCCGTCGGGCTGACGGTGATCGGCGCCATCGCCGGCTATTGGCTGGTCGTCTCCGACAAGCGCTGGTACGACGCCATCATCGCGCCGAGTCTCGCCGGCGGGCGCAATCCCGATTCGTCGGCCGAGATGCTGCGCAGCGTGCTCTACGGCGGCGGCGACCACTTCCTCTCGGGCTTTGCCGCCTACCTGTTCACCCACAACACGCAGGTGGCGATCCTGGCCTTCGCGCTGGGCTTCGCCTTCGCGGTGCCGAGCGTGCTGATCATCCTGATGAACGGCTGCATGCTGGGCGCGCTGTTCGAGGTCTATGCGGCCAAGGGCTTAGGCTTCGCGCTCGGCGGCTGGCTTTCGATCCACGGCACGACGGAGCTGTTCGCGATCGCCGTCGCGGGTGCCGCCGGCATGCGCATCGGCACAAGCATCGCCTTCCCCGGCGAGTTGACGCGCATGGCTGCAGCGGCGCGGGCCGGACGCGTGGCGGCAACCGCGATGGTCGGCGTGGCGGTGATGCTGTTGTTTGCCGGCCTGCTCGAAGGCATTGGCCGGCAAACAATCACCAGCGACATTGCCCGCTATTCGATCGGCGGCGGCATGCTGGCGCTCTGGATCTCTTATTTCTACCTGTTGCGGGTGGTTCGCCATGGCAACGGCTAGGAACCCCGCCGCGCTGGTGCGCCCGCTGGTCACGCCCGAGGGCGTCGACCTGCGCGTAAAGCTGGCGGATGCCGGTACGCGCGCCTCGGGATTCCTGCTCGATGTGGTGATCATCATCGCCGCGCCGGTTGTGGTCAGCCTCGTTGCGGTCTTCGGCCTGGGCGGCCTCGGCGTGAAGGACGCGGAGCCGCTGTTCATCGTCTGGATCATTTTCATCTTCCTGCTGCGCAACGTCTATTTCATCGCTTTCGAGGCGGGTCGGCGGGCGGCGACGCCCGGCAAGCGGATGGTCGGCGTCCGGGTCGCCGCGCGCAGCGGCGCAGGTCTCACCCTGGATCAGGTCATAGCGCGCAATCTGATGCGCGAGATAGAGGTGTTCCTGCCGCTGTCGATCCTCGTCGCGCGCGGCAGCGCCGGCGTCGCCGACACGCTGTCGACGATCTTCGGCCTGGTATGGGCGCTGCTGTTCTCGCTGTTCCCGCTCTTCAACCGCGACCGGCTGAGGATCGGCGACCTGCTCGCCGGCACCTGGGTGGTCGAGGCGCCGAAAGTGGCGCTGGTCGAGGACCTTTCGCAACGCAAAGATCCCGTCGCGGCGCGCTTCCAATTCAGCCAGACGCAGCTCGACGCCTACGGCATCGCCGAGTTGCACAAGCTGGAGGAAGTGCTGCGCCGCGACGACTATTTCGCGATGAGGGCGGTGGCGGAAACGATCGGCCGCAAGATCGACACCAAGGTCGAGCCGGCCGACTCAAAGGCGTTCCTCACGGCCTATTACGGCGAGCTCAGAGCGCATCTGGAACGCAAGCTGCTGCTCGGGAACCGCAAGGCGGACAAGTATGCGCGGTGAGGTCCTGGCGATAACCGAAAGCCATGGCGCTGCCCCTCAAACGGCGCGGTCGCGGCCATCCCCTTCTCCCCGTCCCTATACGGGGAGAAGGTGCCGGCAGGGCAATGAGGGGCAGCGCCAGCCTACGATAGCTGTCGAAACCGCCGCTCGTGAGGCGCCCCTACCCCACCCACTTCTCGTAATCGGACACCAAGAGGTGCAGCGGCGCCACGTCCTCCTCGACGTTGGAGAAGCGGCCGATCGGGTCGCGGAAAACGTTGTCGGTGAGGTCGTCGTTGACGGTCGAGACCTCGCCGATCAGCACGTCCTTGCCCTCGGCCCAGAAGGCGTGCCAGACGCCGGGCATCAGCGTGACACTCTGGCCCGGATCGAGCTTCAGAAGCCCGCCGGCCGGCAATCTGGTCATGGTGCCGTCGACCGGCACCGAGACTTCGGCCTTCGGGTCGATGCCGCCGTCGCGATCATGCATGAACAGTTCCAGCACCAGCTTGCCGCCGCCGCGGTTGATGATGTCCTCGGCCTTGATGTTGTGGCGGTGCATCGGCGAGAGCTGGTCCTTGCGCGAGATCATGATCTTCTCGGCATAGAGCATGCCCATGCCGAGCTTCATGTCCTCGTAGCGGCCGTTGCGGACGGTGAACAGGAACAGGCCAAGCTCGTCGAACTTCTCCTGGCCGTAATCGGTGATGTCCCAGCCGAGGCGCGAGCTGAAAATGGCTGYGGAGTCCGCCTTGTGCGCCTTCATCTCTTCCGGACTCCAATAGGCGAAGGGCGGCATGATGTAGCCGAACGAGCGGATGAAGGCATCGGCGTCGCGGATGATGTCGTTGATTGTGGAGCGTTTCATGGGTCTTTTTCCTCCGGCCGCTGCCTGCTGAAATTCTACCCATCGGCATAGCCCAATGCCGGTCCGCTGTCGACGCAAACTGACGGCTCTGGCCCCGTGACATCCGGCGGTATCAGGCCCATAACCGCAACCGGCCTTTTTGATTTTAGGCATGTCTTGTCACGAAGCCTATTCCCACTTTCGGGAGACATGCTGTTTGAACGGTGATTTCATGCCAAGCATAGACGATCTCGACACCCCGGCGATCCTCATCGACGCGGTCCGCGCCGAAGCCAATATCAAACGCGCGCAGGCGCATGCGGACCGCCACGGGCTGAAGCTCAGGCCGCACATCAAGACGCACAAGCTGCCTTACTGGGCGAAGAGACAGGTAGCGGCGGGCGCCGTCGGCATCACCTGCCAGAAGATCGGCGAGGCAGAGGTGATGGCCGATGCCGGGCTCGAAGACATTTTCCTGCCCTACAACATCCTCGGACGCGCCAAGCTGGAGCGGCTCAAGGCGCTGCACGGCCGCGTGACGCTGTCGGTGACGGCAGACAGCCACGAGACGCTGGAAGGGCTTGCCGCGACCTTCACCGACGCCGGCCACCCGCTGGCGGTTCTGGTCGAATGCGACACCGGCGCCGGCCGCTGCGGCGTGCAGAGCCCGGCCGAGGCGGTTGCGTTGGCGAAGGTGATCGACCAGGCCAAGGGCCTGACCTTCGGCGGGCTGATGACCTATCCGGCCGCCGGTGGCGCGGCCGAAGCCGAGGCATGGCTGAGAAACGCGCGCGCCGCGCTGACCACTGCCGGGCTCGAATGCCCGCGCATCTCCAGCGGCGGCACGCCCGACATGTGGCGCTCAGGCGAGGACAGCATCGTCACCGAATACCGGCCGGGCACCTACATCTATCTCGATCGCTACCAGGTTGCGAAAGGCGTCGGCACGCTGAATGATTGCGCGCTGACGGTGCTTGCCACCGTGGTCAGCCACCCGACGGCGACGCGCGCCATCCTCGATTCCGGCAGCAAGGCTCTTTCCGCCGATACRCTGGGGCTGCCCGATTTCGGTGAGCTGCTCGGCATGCCCGGCGCGCGCGTGACGGGCTTGAGCGAAGAGCATGGCACCGTCACGCTTTCGGACGGCGCCGGCCTTCGCATCGGCGAGCGCGTGYGCGTGGTGCCCGACCATTGCTGCGTGGTGACGAACCTGTTCGACCAGGTGCACCTCATCGACGGCGACCAGGTGCTGGCAACGCTGCCGGTGRCAGCGCGCGGGCGGATGGGGTGACGCAGCGCCTTCCCTTCTCCCCTTGTTGTGGGGAGAAGGTGGATCGGCGCGCAGCGCCGAGACGGATAAGGGGTGCTCCAGCCGAGTGAGACGCCGGCGTTCCTTGGAACACCCCTCATCCGTCGCCTTCGGCGACACCACCCGGCCCTTCGCTGGCTCAGGGCGTTCGAAGCTCGAAAAGCCAAGTACTTGGCTTTTCGTCCGCTACGCGGACCGCTTCTCACCCCACAAGGGGAGAAGCGGGAGTCCTCTCCGCCTGCCTCGCGGCAACCCTGCGCATGGCGCTCACGCGGCGCCGGAAGATCTCCGTGCGCATCGCCATCAGATGCAGCGCGAAGAACAGCACCGTGAAGCCGAGCGCCATGACGGCAAGCGGCCACAGCATCGACGGATCGATGGTCGGGCCGCCGAGCCGGAAGACGGAGGCCGGCTGGTGCAGTGTGTTCCACCAGTCGACCGAGAATTTGATGATCGGGATGTTGATGAAACCGACCAGCGTGATGATCGCGGCCGCCCAGGCGGCGCGGCCGGCATCATCCAGCGCGCGCGTCAGCGCGATGATGCCGAGATACATCAGGAAGAGCACGAAGACCGAGGTCAGCCGCGCGTCCCACACCCACCAGGTGCCCCACATCGGCTTGCCCCAGATCGAGCCGGTGATCAGCGCCAGCGCCGTGAAGGTGGCACCGATCGGCGCCGCCGCCTTCAGCGCCACATCGGCCAGCGGGTGGCGCCACACCAGCGTGCCAAGCGCCGAGATCGTCATGACCGTGTAGCACATCATGGCGAGCCAGGCGAAAGGCACGTGGATATACATGATGCGCACAGTGATGCCCTGCTGGAAATCCTCCGGTGCGGTGAAGCTCATATAGAGGCCGACGACGAGCAGGACCGCCGCGATCGCCGCCAGGCACGGAATGACCTTATCCGCCAGCCCGACGAAGCGCGTCGGATTGGCAAGATCGGTCCAGCCGGCGAGGCGTGAGGTGGTGTCGCTCATGCCGCCTTAAATAGACCGGCAATGTGTCCGGGGCAATCGGACGGTTGTCGCAGGCGGGGAGCGCCGTCCTTCTCCCCTTGTTTGTGGGAGAAGGTGGATCGGCGCGCAGCGCCGAGACGGATGAGGGGTGTTCGAGCGGAGTGAGACGTTGGCGATCTGTCGCGGTGTCATGTCCGAAAAAGGGGCGCCGCCAAGCTGGAGCACCCCTCATCCGGCCGCTTCGCGGCCACCTTCTCCCCCAAGGGGGAGAAGGAAAGATCGTGCCCCTTACGCCGCTTCGTTCACCGGTCGGCTGAGGCGGCGAACTTCCTCGTCGTTGAGCAGGCCGCCGGCGCGCAGCAGGGCGGCGAAGCGGCCGTTGCGCATCGACAGCTCGGCGAAGCCGCCATATTCGACCACCTTGCCCTTGTCCATGAAGACGACCAGGTCGGCGTCACGCACGGTGGTCAGGCGGTGGGCGATGATGAAGGTGGTGCGGTCGCGGCGCAGCTCGTCGATCGCTTCCTTGACGCGGTCCTCGGTCTCGACGTCGAGCGCGCTGGTCGCCTCGTCGAGCACCAGGATCGGCGCGTCCTTCAGCACCGCGCGGGCAATGGCGATGCGCTGGCGCTCGCCGCCCGAGAGCTGGCCGCCGCGTTCGCCGACGACAGTGTCGTAGCCGTGGCTCTTGGCCAGGATGAAGTCCTGCGCGGCGGCGGCGTCCGCGGCGGCGTGGACTTCGTCATAGGTCGCATCGGCGCGGCCGACGCGGATGTTGTCCTCGATCGAGCGGTTGAGCAGGCCGGCATCCTGGAAGACGGTGGCGATCGAGTGGCGCAGCGACTTGCGGGTCACCGTGCGGGTGTCGATGCCGTCTATCAGGATGCGGCCGCTGGCCGGCGTGAAGACGCGCTGCAGCAGGTTGATGAGCGTCGTCTTGCCGGCGCCGGTCGGGCCGACGATGGCGACCGTCTTGCCGGCCGGAACCTCGAACGACACGTCCTCGACGCCGTGGCCGGAGTTGGCGAACTCGAAGCTGACATTCTCGAAGCGCACATGGCCGGTGACGTTGGTCAACTCGCGCAGGCCATCCGGCTCGGCGGTTTCGGCGGACGAGTCCTCGAGGCGATAGAAATCCTCGAGCTTGGCGCGGGCCTCGGAAATCTGCGTCGTGAAGGCCGACATCTGGTCGAGACGGGCGATCAGCATTCCGGCAAAGCCGGTGAAGGCGACGACGTCGCCGACGCGAAGCTGGCCACGGGTGACGAGATAAGCGCCGATCGAGAGCACGATCATCATCGAGATGGTCGACGACAGGCGGTTCAGCGCATTGGCGATCGCCCACCAGTCGAGCACCGGGTTCTGCGCATCGAGCAACTCCTTGACGTAGCGCTTCAGCGTCGCCGTCTCATGGCCGATACGGTTGTAGCTCTGCAGCACCGCGACGTTGCTGACGCTATCGGTCACATGGGCGAACACGGTGTGGTAGTGGCGCTCGACAGCGGTCTGCCCCGACTTGGTCCGGCGCATGACGATGCGGCCGATGCCAACGTAAAGCACGCCGAGGCCCAGCAGCACGACGGACATGCGGATGTCCATGGAAAGYGCGGTCGGCACCAGCAGCACCAGCGCGATGGCCGTCGAGAGATGCACCCGCATGAATTCGAGCCACAGGCTGAACAGGGTCTCGACGGCGCGCAGCAGCGTGTGCAGAGAATTGGAAGTGCCGCGCTGGTGGTGCCAAGCGAGCGGCATGGTGATGACGCGCTCGAAGGACTGGCACAGTACTTCGGAACGACGGGCATGCGCGAAGCGGTCGGCGCCGCGCGACACCAGCACGAAAGCTATAACATTGAAGACACCGAGAGCTGCCCAGACGGCGAGCGTCGAAAACACCGGACCTTTTTCGGAAATGGCGCCGATCACCCGGCCTAAAAGGATCGGCTCGACGATCGCGATCATGGCGAGAGCGATGTTTGCGCCGCAGATGACCGCGACGCGCTTCTTGTCGGCAGCCAGATAACCCAGTGCTCTCAAGTAAATCTGCAGAAGTGACACTTCAGCTACTCCGCCAAATTCTTTGCCGTGCTCAATCCCGGTATTGTGCACCGCACCATTTTTCGACACGTACCGGTTAATGTGTCGCAAAACAATGCCCCGTCTATCCCTTCCGTTCCCATTTAGCGAACAAAAGATGACGACGGTACGAAATCTGACGTGATCACCTAACGGTTTGAGATAAAAGGTGAAATGTCAGCCTTGCGGCAAAATAGTGGCACTTGCCCCGCACTGCCACATTTTTAATCATAAGGCGCTTGCTTAGCCGGTGCTAAAGGAGCGCGAGCGATGCTCGGCTGGCTCACTGCCAAGTAAAAAGCCGGGTTTGGCCGCGCATCCTCCGGGATGCGCGGCCGATAAGCCAAGCCTTTGATATTACGCAGGTATCCTGACGACGATCTCGGTCTTCTCGCCGGCTTTCGGCTCGAAAAATGCCGATTTTGTCTTCGAACCATTCAGTTCGAGCGAGATCGACTTGGTCTTTTTGTCGCGGGTGACACGAACCTTGATTTCGCCGTCGAACATTTTGAGCGTGGCGGCGTAGCCGTCCCAGTGGCTGGGCAGCTTCGGCCTAAACGTGAGCTGCTTGCCGCGCCGCTCTATGCCCAGGATGCCTTCCACCGCCGCGCGGTAGAGCCAGCCCGCCGAGCCCGTGTACCACGTCCAGCCGCCCCGGCCGCCCTTTCCGTCGCCGGCGTAGATATCGGCCGCCACCACGTAGGGCTCGACGCGATAGTGCTCGGCCGCCGCCTCGTCCGCGGCATGGTTGACCGGGTTGAGCATCGAGAAGCAGCGATAGGCCTCGTCGGTGCGTCCCATTTCGGCCAGCGCGATCACGAACCAGGTGGCGGCGTGGGTGTACTGGCCGCCATTTTCGCGCACGCCCGGCGGGTAGCTCTTGATGTAGCCGGGGTCATTCTTGCTCTTCGAGAAGGGCGGCGTGAACAGCTTGACGATCTTGAGCTCGTCGTCGACGAGCATCTTCGTCGCCTGCTCCATGGCCGTGGTCGAGCGCGCCGGGTCGCCCTCGCCCGAGAGCACGCTCCACGACTGCGCGATCGAGTCGATCTTGCACTCGTCGGAGCCCTTGGAGCCGAGCGGCGTGCCGTCGTCGAAGCTGCCGCGCCGGTACCACTGGCCATCCCAGGCCGCGCTTTCCAGCGCCCGCTTCAGGACGTCGGCATGCTTGGTCCAGGCCTGCGCGCGCTTAGTGTCGCCCTGTCCCTTGGCGACGGGGGCGAAATCGGTGAGCGTCTTCAGCAGGAACCAGCCCAGCCATACGCTCTCGCCCTTGCCGCCCTCGCCGACGCGGTTCATGCCGTCGTTCCAGTCGCCGCCGAGGATCAGCGGCAGGCCGGCCGGGCTGCTGCGCTTGATCGCCAGATCGAGCGCCCGTGCACAGTGCTCGTAAAGCGGAGCAGTGGCCTTGGTGATCTCGGGCGTGAAGAAGGCATCATGCTCGCCCTCGCCGAGCTGCTGCCCGTCGATGAAGTGCAATTGCTCCTTGAGGATCGCGGCATCGCCCGTCACCTCGATGTAGCGGGCCGTCGCATGGGCAAGCCAAACCACGTCGTCCGAGATCATCGTGCGCACGCCCGCATCGGTGCGCGGCAGCCACCAGTGCTGCACGTCGCCTTCGGGGAACTGCCGGCGCGCAGCGTTGAGGATCTGGTCGCGCGCCAGCTTCGGATCATGCGCCAGCAAGGCGAGCRTGTCCTGCAGCTGGTCGCGGAAGCCGAAGGCGCCGCTCGCCTGGTAGAAGGCCGAACGCGCGCGGATGCGGCAGGCCAAGCTCTGGTAAGGCAGCCAGTGGTTGACCATGGCGTTGAGCGCCTTGTCCGGCGTCTCGACCTGGATGGTGTCGAGGAAGCCGCGCCAGACACGCTCGTTTTCGGCCAGGCGCTGGTCGAAATCCCGGCCGCGATGGGCCTCTATCAGCGCGCTTGCCTCCCTGGCCGAGCCCGCGTCGCCCAGCAGCCAGAACAGCGTCACGTCGCCGCCGGCCGGAATGTCGATGTCGCTGGCGATCACCGCGCAAGGGTCATCGCCCGCCTCGACGCGGCCGGACAGGCCGAGCCCGCCAAGCACGGCCTGCGGATATTCCGTGCTGCCGTGCCGGCCGATGAACTCGCCGCGATCCGCGGTCACCGAGTGGACAGGCGCCGTGGCGGCGAGGAAAGCGACGCGCTCGCCGAAGTCGAGCCCATAAGGGTTCTGTGCCAGCAGCGCGCCGGTGGCCGCGTCCCGCGACGGCACGATGGTCGCCCCCGTGCGCGAGCGATGGCCGCCGAGCACCCATTCGGCATAGGCATAGACGCGCAGCCTTGCCGGCACGGAGCCGGCATTCTGGATGCGCAGCCGGGTGATCTTCACCGGATCCGCCGGATCGACCACCTGCGTCAGGTCCATCGACAGCGCCCCGCGCTTCGAGCGGAAGGTGGAGAAACCCTGGCCATGCCAGGTCTCGTAGGTCATCGAGGGATCGCGCACCACGGCAGCCATGGGCGAGAACGCCTTGCCGCTCAGGTGATCGTAAATATAGAAGCCCTCGCCCGGCCGGTTCGATACCGGATCGTTCGACCACGGCGTCAGCTGGTAGTCGCGGCTGTTGCGGCTCCAGGTGAAGCCGGCGCCCTCCGCAGAGACGTGGAAGCCGAAGGAGGCGTTGGAGATCACGTTGATCCAGGGCTGCGGCGTCGTGCGACGCCCGGTCAGGCGCGTCACATAATGGCGGCCGTCGCCGTCGAAACCACCGAAGCCGTTCCAGAGGCTGAGGCCGGTACCGTCGGCGGCGATATCGGCCGAGCCCTGGTTTGCCGGGGACGGTGCCACCGGCGGCAGGGACGGCTCGCGCGGCGCGGCGCCCTCGGCCTGCTGCAGGGCGTCACGCGCCTGCAGCGCGGCCGTCTCGGCACGCTCGAGCTGGTCGAAGATGGTGCCGTTGCGGGTGTGGAGCGCAACGCGCGCGACCGACAGCAGGGTCTTGTAGGTCGGCTCGTCCATCAGGTCGCGGCGCACGGCGAAGATGTGCTGGCGCGGTCCGAGCTCGCGGCCGCGCAGACGGCTGTTCTCGCACAGCGTTTCCACCGCCCGCTGCAGGTCTTGCACGTAGGAGGAGGCCTGCTCGTTGACGACGACGAAGTCGATCATCATGCCGCGGGCGCGCATATATTCCTGGAAGCGCAGCGCCTGGGCGACGATCTCGAGGTCGGCGACGTCGCCGATGCGCACGAGGAAGATCGGCAGATCGCCCGAGATGCTGGTCGGCCATAGGCTGGACTGGCGGCCGAGCCCCGAGGCGATCGATTCACCGGGCAGGCGCAGGAACGGATCGGGATAGATCAGGTAACGCGCCAGCTTCTGCACGTTGGCGGCGTCCGTGAGGCTGAGGCCGAGATGGCGCGTCTGCACCTGGCTACGCGTCCAGGCGAGCATCGCCTGGCGGGCAAAGCTCTCCTGGTGATCGAGGCGGCCGATCGCCTCATCGAGCTCGTCACGGTTGGCGCCGACAATGGTCCAAAAGGTCAGCGAGATCTTCTTGTTGGCCGGCACGCGCACCTGGCGGCGGAGCGCCGCTACCGGATCGAGCGTGAAGCCCTGGCTGCCGCCGAGCCTGACGCCGGGATCGAAGGCCACGGCGTCGACGATGGTGCGGCCGCGGCCGATGAAGGCGCGCCTGTCGGTCTCGGCCTCCGCGTCGCGCGACGGACCCGACGGATCGGTGACGAAATGCACCATCGTGATGTCGGGCTCGTGCTTGTCGCGCTTGCGCCTGGTGGCGAAGATCGCGCCATTGTTCGGCGCAATCTCGGTCTCGACGAACATCTTCGAGAAGGCCGGATGGGCGTTGTCGGAGGCCTCGTTGCCCAGCACCAGCTCGGCGAAGGAAGTCACCTCGATATGCCGGTCGGTGGCGCCGTCATTGTAGAGGGTGATGCGGCGGCCCTCGCCATTGCCTTCAGAAATGACGATGCATTCGACTTCCGAACGCAGGGAGCCCACAGACTTGACGAAGCTCGCCTTGTCGTCGGCAAACAGCGTCTGCACGCGTTCACCCTCGGCGCGCTTCGGCTCGGCGGTCGCCGACCACCAGTCGCCGGTCGCGGTGTCGCGCAGGAAGATGTAGGAGCCCAGGCGGTCCTCGCTCGGGTCGGGCTGCCAGCGGGTGACGGCAAGCTCGCCGAAGCGGCTGTAGCCGGAGCCGGTGGCGGTGACCATGACCGAGTAACGGCCGTTGGACATGACACTGGTCGCGCGCAGCGCCTTGATCGGATCGAGGATGACGCGGGTGTCGGGGCTCTCGGTCTCGGTCTCGTCCTTGGCGCGCTCGTCGGCCTCGGTCCTGACCGTGGCGGTCGGGATGTCGCGCGGCGCCTTCTCCTGCAAGAGAAGCTCCGCCGATTCGATCACAGGGTCGCTGTGGAAGCGCTCGCRCAGCCGGCCCTCGAAGATGGCATCCGCCACGGCGGCGATCGACATGCCGGAGTGGTGGGCCATGTAGTTCTGGACGACGGCGTGGTCGGCGCCCTCCGGYACGCGCTGCGGCGTGAAATCCACCGCGTCGTAGAAGCCGTGGCGGCCAAGCGCGCCGATCGAGCGCAGGCGGATCAGGTTCTGCACCGCCTCGCGCGGGCTGAACTGCGCCGCGAGAATCGTGGCGTAGGGCGCGATCACGGTGTTCTGGCCGAGGCCGCGCTTCAGGCCGAGGCCGGGCACGCCGAAATTGGTGTACTGGTAGGTGAGCTCGCGGTCACGGGCATTATAGGCCGCTTCCGAGATGCCCCAGGGCACGTTCTTCGAGCGCGCATACTGGATCTGGCGCTTGATGATGAGCTTGCTGGTCTGGTTGAGGATGGAGCCCGGCGCCTCCTTCATCACCAGCGGCGGCATCAGATACTCGAACATCGAGCCCGACCAGGACATCAGCGCGCCCTGGAAGCCGATCTCGACGATCGGGCGGCCGAGCCGGAACCAGTGCTCGGTCGGCAGGTCGCCCTTGGCGATGGCGAACAGGCTGGTCAGCCGCGCCTCGGAGGCGAGCAGGTCGTAGCAGCTCTCGTCGAGCTGGTGCTCCTCGACACGGTAGCCGATCGACAGCAGCTTGCGCTCCTGCCGCATCAGGAAGGAGAAATCCATCTCGAAGGCGTAGCGGCGGCAGCGCCCACGCAGCGCAAGCAGCTTGGTGCGGAGCGCCGAGACAGCACCTTCGTCATTGTGCGAATCATGCACATGCGCCTCGCAGGTCGCCTCCAGCCTTGCCGCCCAGTCGACAATGGCGTCGCTCTTCGGCGACGCAGCCTCGGTGTGAATCGCTGTGGCGAGCTTGCGGATCTCGCCGGCGAGCACCGCGAGGTTGATGGTACGGATCGAGGCCATCTCGGGCTGTGCCTTGATGGTCATCACCGCGCGGCGCATGCCGTCCAGGCGGTCAGCGAGACGCTGGCGCAGCGGCCTAAGCTGCCGGCGGTCGTCGGGCAGTTCCTCCAGGCTCTCATCCAGGATGGTAACGGTGTCGAGGATGCCTTCGAAATCGCCCTGCAGATGGACGGAAGGCGCCTCGGCCCATTCGGCGCAGGCCGCGGCCACCGCGACCAGATGGCCGGCAAGGTTGCCGCTGTCCACCGCTGAGATATAGAGCGGATAAAGCGGCTTCAGCGTCGTCGTGTCGTACCAGTTGTAGAGATGCCCGCGGTCTCGCGGCATGTTCTCTATCGTCGTCATCGTGGCATCGATGCGGGTGATGGCGTCCGATAGGCTGATCCAGCCGAAATCGCGCGCCGACACAACCGACAGCAGATAGACGCCGATATTGGTCGGCGAGGTGCGCGGCGCCACCACAGGCGCCGGGCTTTCCTGGAAATTGTCGGGCGGCAGATGGTGGTGCTCCGCCGTCACGAAGGTCTCGAAATAGTGCCAGGTGCGGCGCGCCACGGTGCGCAGCGCATGGATGTCCGACGCCGAAATGCGCAGCCGGTCCTCGGTCTCGGCGGAGCGGCTGATCCAGCAGGCGACGGCGGGCGAGCCGATCCAGAAGATGGCGAAGAAGAAGGCGACGAAAGCGCCGGTGGAGTCGGCCAGCACCGGAATGGCGAGGCCGACGACGCCGATGATCACCGCGCCATACATCATGCTGTAATAGGAGCCGAGATCGCTGCCGCCGGCCTTGTGCGCCTGCGAGGCGGTGCGCCACTCCAGAAGGTTCTGGCGGCTGACGAAGAGCCGGTAGAGCGTGCGGATGATGGCGTCGCCCATCATCCAGGCGAGATGCGCCATCAGCAGCACCTTCAGTGCCACCAGCGCCGTGCCGAACACTGTGTCGCGGGCAAGCGCGGAGAAATGGCCGCGCGGGGTCTGGTCGCCGCTCTTCGGCAGAATGCCGTTCACGATGTCGAAGGTCGGCGCCATGAACAGGCTGAGGATCAGAAGCGCCTGCCACTGCGCGGCCTGGGTGAAGGGCAATAGCGTCCAGCCGGCGACACAAGCCATCACCCAGAAGATCGGGGTCAGCGAGCGGCGCAGATTGTCGACCATCTTCCAGCGCGACAGCGCCGGCACGCCCGAGCGCGGATCGAACATGAAGCCTAGCAGCTGCCAGTCGCCGCGCGCCCAGCGATGGTGGCGCGAGGCATCGACCGAGTAGCGGGTCGGATAGTCCTCGACCAACTCGACATCGGTGACGAGCGCCGCGCGCGCCAGGGCGCCTTCCAGTAGGTCGTGGCTGAGGATGGTGTTTTCCTCGAAGCGGTCCTTCAGCGCCGCCTCGAAGGCATCGACATGGTAGAGGCCCTTGCCGGTGAAGGAGCCGTCGCCGAACACGTCCTGGTAGACGTCGGAGACGGCAAAGACGTAAGGGTCGAGGCCGCGGTTGGCCGAGAAGACGCGCTGGAAGAACGAGGCGTCGTCGCCGCTGGTCAGCGAGGCGGTGATGCGCGGCTGCAGGATGGTGTAGCCGGCGGAGACAACGCGCTTCACCGGGTCGAAATGCGGCCGGTTCAGCGGATGCGCGAGCTTGCCGACGAGTGTCGAGACCGCATCGCGCGTGGTGCGCGTGTCGGCGTCGAGCGTCATCACATAAGTGACTTTTTCCGGCAGCGGCACGTCGAGCGGCAGGAAGGTGGTGTCGCTGTCGCCGCGCAGCAGGAGGTTCAACTCGTGCAGCTTGCCGCGCTTGCGCTCCCAGCCCATCCAGCAGCCCTGCGCCTGGTTGTAGAGCCGGCGGCGATGCAGAATGTAGAAGCGCGGCGCGCCTTCGGTCGGGTAGCGGGCATTCAACCTGGCGATCTCGTCGCGCGCATATTGCAGGATCTCGATGTCGGCGGCGTCGATCTCGGTCTTGGAATCCGGCCAGTCGGACAAGAGCGCGAAATGGATCTCGTCGGCGGTGTTGGCGAGGTGATGCACCTCGATGTTGCGGATGTTTTCCTCGACATCGTCGCGCGAGCCGATCAGCGACGGCACCACGACCAGCGTGCGCGCCTCGGCCGGGATGCCGTGCTTGTAGTCATAGCCGACAAGCCTGGTCGGCTTCAGGAACAGCGAGACGACTGTGTTGAAGAAGGCCAGCGCGCCCTCGCTGGCAGGCACGGCAAACAGCGCCAGCATCAGCGTGATCGACGGCACCGAGAGGCCGAGATTGGCAAGCGCGTTGCCCGAGAGGACGAGCAGCAGCACCGTCAAAAGGAAGACGGGCACGACGATGCCCAGCCAGCCGGTGCTGGCAAAAGCGCGCTTGAAGGTCACATAGAAAGGCGGCCGGTAGCCGATCGCCTCTTCCAGCTCCCGCCGGCGCGGCCCGACCAGGAAGAAGCCGACATCGGTATGTACGGCGGGATCGGCAGTCTCCGGCACGCCGGACGCATCGGTGACCCCGGGCGTGTGGCCTGCAAGCTCGATCGCCTTTTCGGCGACGCGGTATTCGGACAGGTCGGAGCGGCGCGCCAATTGCTCGATCGCGGTGCGGTACTGGTCGCGCGAGAAGAAATCGAGAGCGGCAAAGTCGGTGCGCTCGCGCAGCACCGTATCGATGCGGCTGACGCCCTCGAACCAGACCGTCCAGTCGACGTCGTTGATGAGGCGCAGGCCGCGGATGATGTTGCCGGTGGTGACGTTGCCGCTGGAGAGCGTCTGATGCTCGGAGATGATGATTTCCTCGGCGTCGGAGCCGATCTTCTCGAGCTCGCCCTCCAGCCATTCCAGCGCCCGGCCGGCATTTTGCGAGCCGTCGCGCAGGCGGTAGAGGAGCTGGGTGGCGAATGTCGTGTCCTGCGCATGCGCGGCGTAGCCCGACAAGATCCTGGTGCGATCGGCATTGTCGTCGGTCGCGAGCACGCGGTCGGCGACCTCATTGGCGATCTGGCGCATCTGCCTGGTGCGGTTGACGCGCACCGCGATGCGGCGAAGATTTTCGACCAGCACGAAACGCAGCAGCGACGGCAGCGCCCACAGCTCGCCGATCTTCAGCGGCTCGACCGACTGGAAGCCCTCGACGATCGCCTTGAACATGGTCGCCGAGACCGCGCTGTCGGAATGCTCGACATAGCTCCAGGCGACGGCGAAAGCGCGCGGCATCACTGTGCCGTCGGAAAGCGTCAGGGTCGGCAACTGGCGGTAGAAGCGGCGCGGCAGGTCGCGCTTGACCTGAAAGATGGTCTCCTCGACCAGATAATTGTTGTCGAGCAGCCATTGCGCCGCCGGCGTGATCGTCTCGCCCTTGGCCTGGGCGGCATTGGTCGAGCGGTAGACCTCGAGAATCTTCTTGGCGCTGTCGCGGATGCGGGCCTGGAACTCGAACGGCGTCAGGCCGAACAGCTCCCTCATATCGCCCTTGGCCAGCGCGACGCCCAGCGCGCGAAGCCGGTCCTCGGGCAGGAAATTGGAGCGGATCGGCGCTTCCGTGACTGTCGGGAAGCCGGCGCTTGTCTGTTCGATCTTGATAGGATTCGTCTGAATGTTCATTGATTATTCCGTAAGGCGGGGCGCGATGCGGCATCGCCGCCACGGCAATGGCCCTAAAACCGGTTCAAATGCAATTGTTTGCATAGCAGGTTCGGCCGAAAGTTTGTTTGCGCTCCATAGCTGGGGCGTCCCCTTTCGACAACACAAGGGCTGACGCCCCTCGCTTTCCCGCCCGCGGGTCCGATCAGGGAAAGGATTCAGGCTTTTTCGTGATACATGCAAGGGGCTGGGCGATATTTCGCCGACGCCGCGATCATGTTTGACAACAGCCGTTAACCTTTGGCGGCGAGATCCAAGAGCCTAATGACGAAGAGCAACCCCTGCCCCTCGGGCTCCAGGCGCGCTCTCCGGCTGTTTCGGTCGAGGATGAGGGCGTCGAGCGGCGCCAGCCAGATCGCTGCGCTGTCCGTGAAGACCTTGACGCTGCCTTCGACGGCAAGGACAAGCGTGGTGTCGTCACTAGCTTCGATCTCAATTTGACCCGAGAGGCACAGGCGCTCTACCGAATGACCCGTGCGGCCGCGCCGCGTCATGACGTTGAGGTCGGTGATCGGGCCGCCGATCAGGGCGGCACCGGTCGGCACGTCGCCCGGAAAGGAAAGCGGCGCGGAAGCCATTGTCAGCCGCGCCGGCGGCCGGCCGGCAATGTCGAGCACGATGCCCTCGCCTTCCAGCACCGAGAGTGTCCGGTCGATGCCGGCAAAGCTGGAGAACGGCCCGCTGGTCTCGACGCGCGCCATGGAGATGCGCCAGTCGAAATCGTCCAGCCCGGCACCGTCGGGCGAGACGGCGATCTCGGTGGTCGTGCCGCCGCCGTTCTTCCACGGCATGACGCGGTAGTCGGCGGCACGAAGAACGCGCATCGCTTCAGCCCAGTATGCCCGGCAGATTGAGCTGGTGCTCTTTCGCGCACTCGATGGCGATGTCGTAGCCCGCATCGGCATGACGCATGACGCCCGTCGCCGGATCATTCCACAGCACGCGTTCCAGGCGCCTTGCCGCATCCGGCGTGCCGTCGGCGACGATCACCATGCCGGCATGCTGCGAGAAACCCATGCCGACGCCGCCGCCATGATGCAGCGACACCCAGGTGGCGCCCGACGCGGTGTTGAGAAGCGCGTTGAGCAGCGGCCAGTCCGATATGGCGTCTGAGCCATCCTTCATCGCCTCGGTCTCGCGGTTCGGCGAGGCGACCGAACCGGAATCGAGGTGGTCGCGGCCGATGACGACCGGCGCCTTGAGCTCGCCTTTGGCCACCATCTCGTTGAAGGCGAGGCCCAACCGGTGGCGATCGCCGAGGCCGACCCAGCAGATGCGCGCCGGCAGGCCCTGGAAGGAGATGCGCTTGCGCGCCATGTCGAGCCAGTTGTGGAGATGCGTGTTCCCGGGCGTGAGCTCGCGCACCTTGGCGTCCGTCTTGTAGATGTCCTCCGGATCACCGGAGAGCGCCGCCCAGCGGAACGGGCCGATGCCGCGGCAGAACAGCGGGCGGATATAGGCCGGCACGAAGCCCGGGAAGGCGAAGGCATTGTCGAAACCTTCGTCCTTGGCGACCTGGCGGATGTTGTTGCCGTAATCGAGCGTCGGCACACCGGCGTTCCAGAACGCCACCATCGCCTCGACATGCTCGCGCATTGAGGCGCGGGCCGCCTTCTCGACGGCCTTGGGGTCCGAGGTGCGCTTCTCGCGCCATTGCGCCATCGTCCAGCCCTTGGGTAGATAGCCGTTGATGGGGTCGTGCGCCGAGGTCTGGTCGGTGAGGATATCGGGACGGATGCCGCGCCTGAACATTTCCGGGACGATCTCGGCCGCGTTGCCGAGCAGGCCGACCGACTTCGCCTCGCCGGCCCTGGTCCAGCGCTCGATCATTGCCATCGCCTCGTCGAGCGTCTCGGCCTTTTCGTCGAGATAGCGGGTGCGCAGGCGGAAATCGATCGAGTCCGGATTGCATTCGATCGCCAGGCAGCAGGCGCCGGCCATCACGGCGGCGAGCGGCTGGGCGCCACCCATGCCGCCGAGGCCGGCGGTCAGGATCCACTTTCCCTTGAGGTTGCCGCCATAATGCTGGCGGCCGGCCTCCACGAAGGTCTCGTAGGTGCCCTGCACGATGCCCTGCGTGCCGATATAGATCCAGGACCCGGCCGTCATCTGGCCGTACATCATCAGGCCCTTCCGATCGAGCTCGTTGAACTTCTCCCAGGTCGCCCAATGCGGCACGATGTTGGAATTGGCGATTAGGACGCGCGGCGCGTCCTTATGCGTGCGGAAGACGCCGACCGGCTTGCCGGACTGAACCAAAAGCGTCTCGTCCTCGCCGAGCGTCTTCAGCGAGGCGGCGATGCGGTCGAAATCGTTCCACGTGCGGGCGGCCCGGCCGATGCCGCCATAGACGACCAGCTCGTTCGGGTTCTCGGCGACCTCGGGGTCGAGATTGTTCATCAGCATGCGCAGCGGCGCCTCGGTCGTCCAATAGCGGGCGTTGAGCTTGTCGCCGCGGGGCGCGCGCACTTCGCGGATGTTGTGGCGGGGGTCGGTCATGTGGTCACTTCCCTTTCGATGAGGTGCGTCGGGCGCGTCAGCGCGCAGCCCAGTCGATCGCGGTTTCGAGGATTGTCGTCAGCGTGGCGCGGGTCAGCGCCGCGTAATCGGCGTCGTAGAGCACCGGCCAGTTGTCCGGCGTGCCCTTCTCCTCGGGTTYGCGCAGGTAGCCGCGGTTGGCGAGCTCCATTTGCAGCGCGTGGACGCCGCTCTCGGGCCGGCCGAAATGGCGCGTAATCCAGCCACCTTTGAAGCGGCCGTTGACCACCCAGGTCTCGCCGGTCATCGCCAGGATGTCGGTGACCTTGTCCTGCAGCGCCGGATCGGTGCTCTTGCCGTCGTTGGTGCCGAGGTTGAACACCGGCAGCGTACCCTCGAAGAGGCGTGGCAGCACCGAGCGTATCGAGTGGCAGTCATAGAGAACGATCTTCTTATGCATGCCGCGCAGCCGCTCGATCTCGGCCTGAAGGGCGGCATGATAGGGCTTGAAATAGGTCTCGCGGCGCTCGTCTATCTCGGCCGGCGTCGGCTCCTCGCCCGGTCGGTAGAGCGGATCGCCGTCGAATGTGTCCGTCGGGCAGAGGCTGGTCGTCGCCTGGCCGGGATAGAGCGAAACGCCGGATGGGTCGCGGTTGACGTCGATGACGGTGCGTGAGATGGCGGTATGGACGACCGTGGCGCCAAGGTCGGTGACAAAGTCGTAGAGCTTGTCGATCCACCAGTCGCAATCGCGGCGGCCAAGCCAGGTCGAAACCAGCCGGTCGTCGAGGCCGGCAAGATCGACGCCGGTGTGCGGGATCGAGACCAAGAGGGGTGCGGTRCCCTGCTTGACCGTGAGCCAGGGAGGGGTGGTCATGCGATATCTCCGCAGGTTGGAGCTCTACGGCGCCCCCCTCTGCCCTGCCGGGCATCTCTCCCGCTTGGGGGGAGATCAGCAGCTTCGGCGCCTCGCTCAATCCTGCAGCGTTGGAGATTGGCGAAAGTCGGTGTGACGTCTGATCTCCCCCCTTGTGGGGGAGATGTCCGGCAGGCCAGAGGGGAGCGCGAAGGAACTCGACCTGTCACAACAAGCTCCCTCACGACGCAATCCCCGGCAGTGCCACGGCACCTGCCGCCTTCACCGCGGCACCGCTGCGCACCAGGGCGATCGCCTTTTCCATGTCGGGATGGAAATGCCGGTCGTTGTCGAGATGCGGCACTTCCGACCGGACCAGCTTGCGCACGGCTTCCAGCGCTTCGCTCGACGCCAGCGGCGCGTGGAAATCGCAGCCTTGCGCCGCCGCGAGCAACTCGATGCCGATGACGGCGGTGGCATTCTCGATCATGGAAAGCAGCCGGCGCGCGCCATGCGCGGCCATCGAGACATGGTCTTCCTGGTTGGCCGAAGTCGGGATCGAATCGACGCTCGCCGGATAGGCCTTCTGCTTGTTTTCCGAAACAAGCGCGGCAGCCGTGACCTGCGGGATCATGAAGCCGGAATTCAGGCCCGGCTTCGGCGTCAGGAAAGCCGGCATGCCGGAGAGCGCCGGATCGACCAGCATGGCGATGCGCCGTTCCGACAGCGAGCCGATCTCGCAGACGGCAAGCGCGATCATGTCGGCGGCGAAAGCCACTGGCTCGGCGTGGAAATTGCCGCCCGAAAGCGCGGTGTCGTCCTCGGCGAAGATCAGCGGATTGTCGGTAACGCCGTTGGCCTCGGTCTCCAGCGTGTCGGCCGCCTTGCGCAGCACATCGAGTGCGGCCCCCATCACCTGCGGCTGGCAGCGCAGGCAGTAGGGGTCCTGCACGCGCTCGTCGCCGACGCGGTGCGATTCTCGGATGGCGCTGCCGGCCATCAGATCGCGCAGCGCATCGGCCGTCTCGATCTGGCCGCGATGTTTCCGCAGCAGATGGATGCGCGGGTCGAAAGGCGCGTCGGAGCCGCGGGCGGCATCGGTCGACAGCGCGCCGGCGACCAGCGCCGACTGGTAGAGCGTCTCGGCCTCGAACAGGCCGGCGAGCGCGAAGGCCGTCGAGAACTGCGTGCCGTTGAGCAGCGCCAGCCCTTCCTTGGCGCCGAGCGTGACCGGCTCCAGCCCATGCGAGACAAAGGCGACCTTGGCCGGGAATCGGCCATGCGGCGTAAAGCATTCGCCGACGCCGATCATGACGGCCGTCATGTGGGAAAGCGGCGCGAGATCGCCGGAGGCGCCGACCGATCCTTGCGCCGGCACCACCGGAATGACGTCGTTGGCGAGCATGCCCTGAAGCAGGTCGATCGTCTCGGCGCGCACGCCGGAGGCACCCTGGGCGAGGCTCGCCAGCTTCAGCGCCATCATCAGTCGCACCACCGCGACCGGCATTGGCTCGCCGACACCCGCGGCATGGGAAAGCACGATGTTGCGCTGGAGCGTTTCGAGGTCGCTTGCCGGAATGCGGACGCTCGCCAATTTGCCGAAGCCGGTGTTGATGCCATAGACCGGCTCGCCCTTGGCGAGGATGCGCGCGACCGCCTCGGCGCTGGCCATGATCTTCGGCCGGCAGGCATCGTCGAGCTTAGGAACGGCGCCGCGATAGATGGCACGCCAGTCGGCTAGCGTTGCGCTGCCGGGCTTCAGGATCAGTTCGGTCATTGTCCTCTCCAGATACGGGCATGGAGCGGGTTGAAGCCCATGCGGTAGACGAGTTCGGCCGGGCGCTCGATGTCCCAGATGGCAAGGTCGGCCGATTTGCCGGCCTCCAGCGTGCCGGTCTTGTCGAGGAGTCCCAGCGCACGCGCGGCCTCGCGGGTGACGCCGGCGAGGCATTCGTCGACGGTCAGACCGAACAGCGTCGCGGCCATGTTCATGGTGAGCAGCAGCGAGGTGAGCGGCGRGGTGCCGGGATTGCTGTCGGTGGCGACGGCCATCTTCACGCCATGCCGGCGGAACAGCTCGACCGGCGGCTTCTTCGTCTCGCGAATGAAGTAGTAGGCGCCGGGCAGGATCGTCGCGACGGTGCCTGACTTGGCCATGGCCGAGGCACCTTCGTCGTCCGTATACTCGAGATGGTCGGCCGACAGCGCGCCATAACGTGCGGCAAGTGCCGCGCCATGCAGGTTCGACAACTGGTCGGCGTGAAGCTTGACCGGCAGGCCGAGCGCCTTCGCCTTGTCGAAGACGCGCGCGATCTGCTCCGGCGAGAAGGCGATGCCCTCGCAAAAGCCGTCGACGGCATCGGCGAGGCCGTCAGCGGCAACCGCCGGCAGGATCGTGCCGGCGACGAGATCGATGAACGCGTCCTTGTCACCCTTGGCTTCCGGCGGCAGCGCGTGGGCGGCGAGACAGGTGGTGCTGACCGTTATCTTCCGTTCCCTGTCCAAGCGGCGGGCAGCGCGCAATGACTTCTTTTCATTATCGAGGTCGAGGCCGTAGCCGGATTTGACCTCGACGGTGGTGACGCCTTCGGCCAACAGCGCGTCGAGGCGCGGCAGCGTCTCGACGACGAGTTGATCCTCGCCGGCGGCACGCAGCGATCTGACGGAGGAGACGATGCCGCCCCCAGCGCGGGCCACCTCTTCATAGGTGGCGCCGGCCAGCCGCATCTCGAATTCATTGGCGCGGTTGCCGGCATAGACAAGATGGGTGTGGCAGTCGATCAGGCCGGGCGTGATCCAGCGGCCCTCGCAATCGACGATCTCGGCACCCTGCCCCACGGATGCCGGCATGTCGGATTCCGCGCCGGTATATACGATCAGCCCATCGCGCGCAGCGATCGCGCCCTTTTCGACGATGCCCAGTCCGGCCGCGCTTTCGGCCATGGTCGCCAGGCGCGCATTGCGCCAGAGACGAAGGCCGCTCTTCCCGTTTGCTCCACCCATCATCTTTTCCATTTGAAAGGATGACAATTATGTATATACATATTGAAACGCGACGCAAGTGTTAATGTCGCTCGGGCACTCAGATTCGGGAGTTTTGATGTGACGGCGATCTTTGCGGGACAGGCGCTGCTGCCGGAGGGCTGGCAAGGCAATGTGAGGATCGAGTTCGACGGCGGCCGCATCACCACGGTCGAGCCCGGCGCCTCGCCGCAGGCCGGCGACGAGCGCCATGCGATTCTCCTTCCCGGCATGCCCAATCTGCACAGCCATGCCTTCCAACGCGGCATGRCCGGGCTCGCCGAATTGCGCGGCCCGTCCGCCGACAGTTTCTGGAGCTGGCGCGAGGTGATGTACCGCTTCGCGCTGTCGATGACGCCGGACCAGGTCGAGGCGGTTGCGACGCAGCTTTATGTCGAGATGCTGGAGGCCGGCTTCTCGCGCGTCGGCGAATTCCACTATCTGCATCACGATCGCGACGGAAAGCCTTACGCCAACATCGCCGAGATGGCGGAGCGGATCGCGGCGGCCGCCGGAGCCGCAGGCATCGGGCTGACGCTGCTGCCGGTCTTCTACGCTCATTCGTCGTTCGGCGGCACAGCACCCAGTGAGGGCCAGCGCCGATTCATCAATGATGTTGAGCGGTTCGGGCGCTTGCTTGAGAAAAGCCGTGAAAGCATTCGTTCGCTTGAACAGGCCGTCGTCGGCGTAGCGCCGCACAGCCTGCGTGCGGCAAGACCGGACGAGCTCAACGCGGTGGCGGCGATGGCGCCGGACGGCCCGATCCACATCCATGTCGCCGAGCAGGTGAAGGAGGTGGAGGACTGCATCGCCTGGTCGGGCGCGCGGCCGGTGGAATTCCTGCTCGGCAAGRCATCAGTCGACAAGCGCTGGTGCCTGATCCACGCCACGCATATGACCGAGGCCGAGACGATCGCCATGGCAAAGAGCGGCGCGATCGCCGGGCTCTGCCCGGTCACCGAAGCCAATCTCGGCGACGGCACTTTCGCCGCGCCGCTGTTCCTCGAGCATGGCGGCCGCTTCGGCGTCGGTTCGGATTCCAATGTGCTGATCGGCCTCCCCGATGAGCTTCGGCAGCTCGAATATTCGCAGCGCCTCGCCCACCGCGCCCGCAACGTGCTGGCCCGCGCCGGCGGCTCCACCGGGCGCGCGCTGTTCGATGCCGCACTCGACGGGGGCAGCCAGGCGCTCGGCGCATGGCCGTCTCATATTGGCGTCGGCGGTCCGGCCGATTTCGTCTCGCTCGATGCCGCGCACCCCTCGCTTGCCTGCAAGGCGGGCGACGCGATCCTCGACGCCTGGATTTTCGCCAATGGCGGCAAGGTCGATTGCGTCTGGGTTCATGGGAAAAAGCAGGTCAGCGGCGGCAGGCATGCCAAACGTGAAGCTGTCGCCGAACGATTTCGCAAAGTGATGACGGCGCTTTCGGAAGGCTGATCCCAATGAGCATGACCGAAGCAACCGAGATGGAGGACAGCGAGACCCTCTCGCTGCACCAGCGCATCCTCTCCGACATCCGCGAAAAAATCCTGTCCGGCGCCTGGGCGCCCGGCCATCGCATTCCCTTCGAGCATGAGCTGACGGCGGAATACAAATGCTCGCGCATGACGGTGAACAAGGCGCTGTCGCAGCTCGCCAAGTCGGGACTGATCGAACGCCGCCGCCGTTCGGGCAGCTTCGTGCGCCAGCCGCAATCGCAGGCGGCGGTGCTGGAGCTGCACGACATCAGGATCGAGGTCGAAGCGCTCGGCCTGCCCTATCGCTATGAGCGGCTGGAACGCCTGAAGCGGCGCGGCAGCGCCGAGGACCGCGCGCTGCTCGGGCTTTCCGCACCGGGTCCGGTCCTTTGGCTGGAAAGCCTGCATTTTGCCGGCGAGCGCCCATTCGCGCTCGAGCAGCGGCTGATCAATCTTTCAGCCGTGGCCGGGGCCGGCGAGGAAGAGTTTTTCGAGATCGCGCCCGGCCCCTGGCTGATCGGCCGCGTGCCGTGGAGCGAGGCCGAGCACCGCATCCGCGCCATGGCCGCGGACGACCACATCGCCGACAGTCTCGACATCGACACCGGCGCCCCCTGCCTGGTGGTCGAGCGCCGCACCTGGAGCGCAGAGCATCCGGTGACCCATGTGCGCTTCGTCTATCCGGCGGAAAGCCACACGCTGGTGGCAAGGTTCACGCCCTCGCAGGGGTAGCTGATCTCCCCCCTCGTGGGGGAGATGGCCGGCAGGCCAGAGGGGGGCGCCGTAGAGCGCTCAGTTTGAAATTTGCCAGCCGTATTCTTGAAGATATACCCATTTGCTGAGAGGCCGGCGGGACAGCGCCCCCCTCTGCCCTGCCGGGCATCTCCCCCACAAGGGGGGAGATTGGCAGTTCCGGCGCCGCGCCTTAAAGCGCCGCCGTGACAATGATCTCGACGAGATATTCCGGGCCGGCGAGCTTGGCTTCGCCGGTGGCGCGGGCCGGGGTGTGGCCCTGCGGCACCCACTTGTCCCATTCCGAATTCATCTCGGCAAAGGTGCCCATGTCGGCCAGCCAGATGATCGCCTGCACGATCTTGGTCTTGTCGGTACCGGCTTTGGCCAGCAATTCGTCGATGGTCTTCAGGATGTCGCGGGTCTGCGAGGCGACGTTGCCGCCGGGCTCGCCGACCTGGCCGGCCAGATAGACGGTGTTGCCGTGGATGACGATCTGGCTCATGCGCGGGCCGACATCGATGCGACGAATGCTCATGGGAGGTTCCTTCTCTTGAGGGTCGCGCTTCTTTAGAGTCCGCGCCTGCCGTGGGCAAGGCCGCGGGCGCGAAACCAATTGAGCCAATTGTCCGGCACGTCCGCCCTTTTTTGGCACACGGGGAGTTGACCGGCCGTGAGACATTTTCGCCGGGCCGGATTGTTGACTAATGTAATAACATCACATATCGACAGGGCCCCTGAGATTTGCTGCCGACCCGGAACGTCCGATGACCGATGCCTGCCTGACATTCCGCGACCTGACGCTGGGCTACAACAGCCATCCGGCCGTCCACCATCTCGACGGCACTGTCCGAAAAGGCTCGCTGACGGCGGTGGTCGGCTCCAACGGCTCGGGCAAGTCGACGCTGATGAAGGGCATCGTCGGCGTGCTGAAGCCGATGGAGGGCGCGGTGATCCGCGCACCCGGCGTGCGCACCGCCTATCTGCCGCAGCAGTCGGAACTCGACCGCACTTTTCCGGCGCGGGTGGTCGACCTTGTCTCGCTGGGTCTCTGGCCGAAGCGCGGCATGCTTGCGCGCTACACCAAAGAGGACCGCGAGTCCGTCAGCAAGGCGCTGATGGCGGTCGGACTCGGCGGTTTCGAGACGCGGCCGATCGACACGCTCTCCGGCGGCCAGTTGCAGCGCACGCTGTTTGCCCGCGTGCTGTTGCAGGACGCCGACCTTATCCTGCTCGACGAGCCGTTCAATGCGGTCGACGCCAAGACCGTCGGCGACCTCATCAAGCTCATAAAGCGCTGGCATGGCGAGGAGCGCACGATCATGGTCGTGGTTCACGACCTCGACCTGGTGCGGCAGAACTTCCCGGAAACGCTGCTGCTTGCGCGTCAGCCCGTCGCCTGGGGCGAGACGCGCGAGACGCTGCGGCCGGAAAACCTGCTCAAGGCCAGGCGCTTTCACGAGGCCTGGGAAGAGAATGCGCCTTGGTGCGAGCCGGGCGAGCACGATCACGGCCACGATCATGCGCATGGGCATGATGGCCATACCCCCGCGCATGATCACCACCACGATCACGGATCCGGACCGAGGGCAGCGTGATGGATTTCCTCTACGGGTTTTTCATCGCGCCATTCGCCGATTTCGCTTTCATGCAGCGGGCGCTGTTCGGCTCGCTGATGCTGTCGCTCGGCGCCTGCCCGGTCGGCGTCTTCCTGATGCTGCGGCGCATGAGCCTGTCGGGCGATGCGATGGCGCATGCGATCCTGCCGGGGGCCGCCGCCGGCTTCCTGCTCTACGGCCTCGAAATCCTGCCGATGACGGTCGGCGGCCTGATCGCCGGCATCATCGTCGCGCTCGGCGCCGGTGCGGTCTCGCGCTTCACCATCCAGCGCGAGGACGCCTCGATGGCGGCCTTTTATCTCATCTCGCTCGCCGTCGGCGTGCTGATGGTGTCGATCCGCGGCTCCAGCGTCGACCTCATGCATGTGCTCTTCGGTACGGTGCTGGCGCTCAACAACGAGGCGCTCTCGCTGATCGGCGGCATAGTAGCGGTGACGCTCGTCAGCCTCGCTATCTTCTGGCGCGCGCTGGTCGCCGAATGCCTCGATCCGCTGTTCCTACGCTCGGTGAGCCGTATGGGCAGCCCGGTGCATTTCATCTTTCTCGGGCTTGTCGTGCTCAACCTCGTCGGCGGCTTCCAGGCGCTCGGCACGCYGCTGTCGGTCGGGCTGATGATGCTGCCGGCCGCTTCCGCCCGCTTCTGGACGGTGCGCGTCGAGCCGATGTGCGCGCTTGCCGTGCTGATCGGCTTCGGCTCCTGCATTGCCGGCCTGCTTCTGTCCTATCACGCGTCGCTGCCGTCCGGCCCGGCAATCATCCTTGCGGCCGGCGTCGTCTATTTCTTCTCGATTGTGTTCGGCTCGCGCGGCGCGCTGCGCGCCCGTATCGTGCACCACCGCCATCGGACCGCCTGATCAAATTCCAAGCAAGGAGACCAACCCAATGCTGAAGTCCTTCCGTGCCGCCCTGGTGATGAGCGTTATAACATTAAGCGCCTTTGCGACCTCATCGGCCTTCGCGGCGCCGCTCAAGGTGGTGGCGAGCTTCACGGTGATTGCCGACTTCGCCAAAAATGTCGGTGGCGACCGCGTCAACATCACCACCATTGTCGGGCCGGATGGCGACGCACATGTCTATGAGCCGAGCCCGGCCGATGCGGTGGCGATGGCGGGCGCGGACGTCGTGCTGGTGAACGGACTGCATTTCGAAGGGTTTCTGCAGCGCCTGGTCGATGCCAGCGCAACCAAGGCTTCGATCGTTACCTTGACCAAGGGGGTGACGCCGATCGACTTCAAGCAGGAATTCGCCGATGCGGATGCGACCGCAGGCGGCAAGACCGTCACCGACCCGCATGCCTTCCAGTCGATTTCCAATGCCAAGGTCTATGTGAAGAATATCGCCGACGCCTTCTGCGCGGCCGACAGCGCGGGCTGCGACAGCTACAAGGCCAACGCCGCCGCCTACACCCAAAAGCTCGATGCGCTGGAAGGCGAAGTGAAGGTGGCGATCCAGTCGATCCCACCGGAGAAGCGCGTCGTCATCACCTCACATGACGCCTTCGGCTATTTCGAGCACGAATACGGCCTGACCTTCCTGGCGCCGCAAGGCATCGCGACCGACTCCGAGCCTTCGGCCGCCGACGTTGCCCGGCTGGTCGAACAGGTGAAGCAGGACAAGGCGGCGGCGATCTTCATCGAGAACATCACCAATCCGCGGCTGATCGAGCAGATCGCCGGGGAAACCGGCATCAAGGTCGGCGGCACGCTCTATTCGGATGCGCTGTCCGGGTCCGACGGCCCTGCCTCGACCTATATCGACATGATGCGCAACAACATCACGCAGATCAAAGGCGCGATACTCGGCAGTTGAGCTCGCCGCCCTCAGCCCCGTGTTGCGGAACGGCCTATGGCGCCACATTCAGCCGGACCAATAACCGGCTGGATTTTCGAGAAAAAATGCCTATCTGCTGGGTGGTGTAACCTTCCGATCGAACCCGACGCAGGCAGGTCTTTCATGACTGAGTTCACGCCTTTCCAGTCCTTGCTTGGCGGCGCCTTTATCGGCCTGTCGGCGGTGTTGCTGATGGCTCTGCACGGCCGCATTGCCGGCATGACGGGGATCCTGACCGGCATCATTCCACCGCTGCCCTCCGACTGGCAGTGGCGCGCCGCCTTTATCGCCGGCGCGATCGCCTCGCCTTTGCTGATGATGCTTGCCGGCAAGCAAATCCAGTTCAGTGTACCGGTACCGACGCTGGCCCTCGCCGTCGGTGGCTTCTTGGTCGGTATCGGCGTGCATTTCGGCGGCGGCTGCCCGAGCGGGCACGGCATTTGCGGCATCGCGCGATTGTCGCCGCGGTCGTTCGTCGCGGTCGCCACCTTCATGGCCAGCGCTTTCGCAACCGTCTTCATCATTCGCCATGTGATTGGAGGCTGATCCATGAACAAACTCGTCTCAGCCTTCCTGATCGGCGGCATTTTTGGCCTCGGCATCGCCGTCTCCGGCATGATCAATCCGGCGAAGGTGCTGAATTTCTTCGACATCGCCGGAACCTGGGACCCCAGCCTGATCTTCGTGATGGCGGGAGGCCTGGCGGTCGCCTTCACCGGTTACCGTTTCGTGTTCGGCCGGCGCGAGGCGCCGGTCTATGAGAGCGCCTTTGCGCTGCCGACCGAACGCGCCATCGACTGGCAACTGGTCTGCGGCGCCGCCGTCTTTGGCATCGGCTGGGGCATTGCCGGCTTTTGCCCCGGCGGCTCGATCCCGGCGCTTGGCCTCGGCTATTCGACGACACCGATCTTTATCGCGGCGGTTATCGCCGGCATCGTCGTGGCCCGCTTCACCAGGACCCGGCTCATTCAGCCGGCCGCAGTGTAGAACCAACGGCAGCGGCAGTTGCCGGACCGGTCGGAGAGTGGCAGAACTGCCGGCGACCAGAATGCGAGGACAACATCATGGAATATCGCCAGATCAGCGACGATTACTCGGTCTCCGGCCAGATCCAGCCCGATGACATCGCCGCCATCAAGGAGGCCGGCTTCAGAAGCGTAATCTGCAACCGCCCGGACAACGAGCAGCCGGGCCAGCCCTCGGCCGACAGCGTCAAGGCAGCGGCCGAAGCAGCCGGGCTTGCCTTCCGCTAYATCCCGGTCATCAGCGGCCAGATCACGATGGACAATGTCGCCGACCAGGCCGAGGCGCTCGATGCGCTCGAAGGGCCGGTGTTTGCCTATTGCCGTTCAGGTGCCCGCTGCACCAATCTTTATGGGCTGGTTCTGCAGCAGAGGGGCTAAGGGCGCGCGATAAGCCAATTCCGCAAGGTTTGCGATCCTTCGCGCCCCCCTCTGTCCTACCGGACATCTCCCCCACAAGGGGGGAGATCGGATGTCGCGACGGCTTTCGCCAAACGCCGACGCTGCAGAAATGGCGCCGTCGATGAAACTCCCAATCTCCCCCTTGCGGGGGAGATGGCCGGCAGGCCAGAGGGGGGGGTGCTGTCCCTCCGACATATCCAGCAAAATCGCCTAGCTGATTAGCTAAATCGGCAGCGCGCCGGTCTCCTTCAGCGTTTCCAGCACGATCGCCGTCTTCACATGCTGCACGGATTCATGCGGCAACAGCACGCCGTTGACGAACTCCGACAGTGATTTGAGGTCGGGCGTCACCACCTTCAGGACGTAATCCATCTCGCCGGTCAGCGCATGCGCCTCCTGCACTTCCGGCAGCCGCGCCACCAGTTCGCCGAAGCGGCGGGCATTGTCGCGATTGTGCGTGGCCAGGGTCACTGAGATGACGTTGACCAGCGAGAAGCCCAGCCGATCGCGGTCGAGCACGGCGCGATATCCCGTGATGTAGCCGTCCTCCTCAAGCCGCTGGCGGCGGCGCGAGCATTGCGAGGCCGAGAGGTTCACCCGCTCCGAAAGATCGTTGTTGGTGAGCCGCGCATCGCCCTGCAAAAGCGCCAGTATCTTGCGATCAAATTGATCGAGGCGCTCATCATCCATGGATTCTCCTCCCAATATGCATGACTTACGCATTATTCGAGCATTTCAAGCGTTTGAATGCAAGCATCGTGCGGCCGGCCGGAGCTATACTGAGCAAAATGGCCGAGAGCGGCCAAAACAGCTTTTGGAGGATCGCCATGGGCCCCTTCCCGCACGACGCACCACCTGCCAAGATCAGCAAGGCGAACCCAGCCGGCACCGACGGTTTCGAATTCGTCGAGTTCGCGCATCCCGAGCCGGCAAAGCTCGCCGAGCTCTTCACCCGCATGGGCTATGTCGCGGTTGCCAAGCACCGCACCAAGGACATCACCGTCTGGCGGCAGGGCGACATCAACTATGTCGTCAATGCCGAGCCCGGCTCGCATGCGATGAAGTTCGTCGACAAGCACGGCCCCTGCGCCGCCTCGATGGCGTGGCGCGTGGTCGATGCCAAGCACGCTTTCGACCATGCCGTATCCAAGGGCGCGATGCCCTATCACGGCACCGACAAGACGCTCGACGGGCCGGCCATCGTCGGCATCGGCGGGTCGCTCCTCTATTTCATCGAAACCTATGGTGACAAGGGCTCGGCCTATGACGCCGAGTTCGAGTGGCTCGGCGAGCGCAACCCGAAGCCAGAAGGCGTCGGCTTCTACTATCTCGACCACCTCACCCACAATGTCTATCGCGGCAATATGGACAAGTGGTGGGATTTCTATCGCGACCTGTTCGGCTTCAAGCAGATCCACTATTTCGACATCGACGGCAGGATCACGGGCCTGGTCAGCCGCGCCATCACCTCGCCCTGCGGCAAGATCCGCATTCCGCTCAACGAGTCCAAGGACGAGACAAGCCAGATCGCCGAGTACCTCAAGAAGTACAATGGTGAGGGCATCCAGCACATCGCCGTCGGCACCGAGGCGATCTACGACGCCACCGACAAGCTTGCCGCCAACGGGCTGAAATTCATGCCCGGCCCGCCCGACACCTATTACGAGATGTCGCATGAGCGCGTGCACGGCCATGACGAGCCAATCGAGCGGATGAAGAAGCACGGCATTCTGATCGACGGCGAAGGCGTCGTCGACGGCGGCATGACCAAGATCCTGCTGCAGATCTTTTCGAAAACCGTGATCGGGCCGATCTTCTTCGAGTTCATCCAGCGGAAGGGCGACGAAGGTTTTGGCGAGGGCAATTTCCGCGCCCTCTTCGAGTCGATCGAGYAGGACCAGATCAAGCGCGGCGTGCTGAAGGTGGACGACAAGGCGGCGTAACGCCTAAGCTCATTTGCGGTTCGATCGCCGTTGACCCAAGCTCCGGTCACCAGAGGTCGAGCGGTGAATGTCTCTATAACAGAAGCAAGGGCCAAACTGTCGGAGCTCGTGAGGCGCGCGAAGGCCGGTGAGCAGATCGTAATCACCCGGCGCGGCAAGGCCGTTGCGCGTCTCTTGCCGCCGTCAGCGAAGGAAAACCTTCTGCCACGCATTGGTGCCAACTCGGCCCTGAATGGGCCGAGTATCTAAGATGACAATTAGATTCTCAACCGCTCAACCTCTTCCTTCCTGAGCTTCAGGTCGTAGTCGAGCAGGAATTCGTCGAGCTGCGGCGGCGCGACCGACGTGCCGGAGAGCATCGCATGCACCTGGCCGCGATGGTGGATGTCGTGCAGGAAGACATGGGCGAGGATGTCGCCGATCCTTTCCGGGATCAGGCCGTCCTCGCGACGGTCGGTGATGATACGCCGGTCGAGATCCGTTTCCGAGAGCRCATCACAGAAAGCGACGAGCTTGCGGTCGAAATCGGCCTGCGCCGCCGCCAGGCTTGCAGCATGATCGAACGGCACGAAGGTGTCGTAGGCGGCAGCGCCGAGGCCGCCATCCGTCAGGAAATCGAGATAGAGGCGATCGACCGCAAGGATATGGTTGAGCGTCTCCTTGATCGACGGAAAGAAGCTGGTGCGCTCGGCCTCGAACTCACCGGGCCGAAGCGCCAGCACAGCGCGATAGAGCCGGTCGTTCGACCACAGATTGTTGCGCGCCATGCGGCGCAGGTGCTCGAGCAAGGTCACCTTGTCAGGTCCCTTTCTCCCCTCTCACCTCTCGTATTTCTCGACCTTCTGCTCGATGGCGCCGAAGATCGAATGGCCGGCCTTGTCCTTCATCTCGATGCGCACCGTGTCGCCGAAGCGCAGGAACGGCGTCTTCGGCTCCCCGCTCTCGATCGTCTCGATCATGCGCAGTTCGGCGATGCAGGAATAGCCGGCGCCGCCCGCCGACACCGGTCTGCCCGGCCCGCCGCTGAGCTTGTTGGAGACGGTGCCGGAACCGATGATAGTGCCGGCGGCAAGCGGCCGGGTTTTGGCGGCGTGCACGATCAGAGCCGGGAAGTCAAAGGTCATGTCGATGCCGGCATTGGCCCGGCCAAACGGCTTGCCATTGAGGTCCACCAGCAGCGCAAGGTTGACCTTGCCGCCGTCCCAAGCGTCACCCAGTTCGTCCGGCGTCACCGCGACCGGCGAGAAGGCGGATGACGGTTTCGATTGGAAGAAGCCAAACCCTTTTGCCAGTTCCGGCCCGGTGACGGCTCGCAGCGTCACATCGTTGACCAGCATGACGAGCCGGATCGCTTCCCTTGCCTCGTCCAGCCCGGCGCCCATCGGCACGTCGTCGACGATGACGGCGACTTCCGCTTCCATGTCGATGCCGAGGGCCTCGTCCGCCATGCGGATCGGATCGCGCGGCGCAATGAAGGCGTCCGAGCCGCCCTGGTACATCAGCGGATCGGTCCAAAAACTCGCCGGCATATCGGCGCCGCGCGCCTTCCGCACCAATTCGACATGGTTCACATAGGCCGAGCCGTCGGCCCACTGATAGGCGCGCGGCAAGGGCGAATGCGCGTCATGCTCATGGAAGCGGGCCGAAGGCACGGCATTGGTTTCGAGCGACTCTGCCATTGCCGCCAGATGCGGCGCAATTCGCCGCCAGTCGTCGAGCGCCGCCTGCAGCGTCGGCACCAGGAAGGAAGCGTCGGTGAACCGCGTCAGATCGCGCGAGACCACGACCAGCTTCCCGTCGCGGGTCTCGTTCTTCAGTGTGGCAAGCTTCATGCGGTTTCCTCTCCTGATGCGGCCTTTGCGCCGCTTAACCCCACAACAAGGCCATCGCGGGCAATCGTCAAGTCGCCGGACCATGTTTTCCTGACGGCAGCGATCCAGTCGGCCTCGCCGATCGCCGGATCGTCGGCCGGAATGAGATGGGTGAGCACCAACCGCTTCACGCCGGCATCGGTGGCGATGCTGCCTGCCTCTTCGGCTAAGCTGTGGCTGGCGAAGAGATGCTCGCGCAGCCGCGCGCCGTTGCCGGTCCTGGCGACCAGTCTCTCGATCCCCGCTTCCAGCATGGCCTCATGGACGAGAATGTCGGCGCCGCGCGCAAATTCGGCCAGCGGCGGGAAGAACGCCGTATCGGCCGAGAACACCACGCTTCGGCCGCCATGCTCAAAGCGCAACGCAAAGCAGTCGGTCACCGGCGGATGGTCTACACGCAGCGCCGTCACCATCAGACCACGCTGCTCCAGCACCAGCCCTTCGCCGAACTCCTCGACCGAGACCAGGTCGCGGATGTCCGGCCGGCCCTCGTCGACGATGCGGATCTCGATGTCGAATTCCATCGCCTGGCAGAAGCGCTGCCAATAGTTCCCGGTGCCTGGCGGTCCATACACCATCACCGGCGACGCCAGTCCCGCCGTCCAGGCGGTGTGGATCAGCGGCCCAAGTTCCAACACGTGGTCCGAATGAAGATGCGTGATGAAGACCAGGTCGAGCGCCTTGAGGCCGATTCCGGCATCGGTGAGCAAGCGTGTGACGCCCAGCCCGCAATCGATGACGATCGCCCGCCCGCCGATATCGAGCAGCGACGAACTCGRCCAAGGCCCGCCGGGGCGGACCGCCGGGCCGCCCTTGGAACCGAGAAGGACGAGGCACTCGGACGTTTCCCCGCCGCTCAAGACCAGTCGCCCTCGGGCGTGCCGTTGAAGCGCTTCTTCAGGTCGGCCCAGCAATCGATGTAGTTGTCCTGTCGTGTGTCAAGCTCGGCGGCGTAGCGCGTCAGCATCTGCGGAAAGCGCGTCTCGAACATGAAGGCCAAAGTGTTGTCGAGCTTGACCGGCTTCAGGTCGGCGCGCGTCGCCTTCTCGAAGCCCGAGGCGTCCGGCCCATGCGCCAGCATCTGGTTGTGCAGGCTGATGCCGCCGGGCACGAATCCCTCCTCCTTGGCGTCATACTGGCCGTGGATCAGGCCCATGAACTCGCTCATGATGTTGCGGTGGTACCAGGGGGGACGGAAGGTGTTTTCCGCCACCAGCCAGCGCGGCGGGAAGATGACGAAGTCGACATTGGCCGTCCCCTCCTCGCCGCTCGGCGCCGTCAGCACCGTGAAGATCGACGGATCGGGGTGGTCGAACAGGATGGCGCCGACCGGCGAAAAGGTCGCCAGATCGTATTTATAGGGCGCGTAGTTGCCGTGCCAGGCGACGACATCGAGCGGCGAATGGCCGATCTCGGTGACATGGAAAGAGCCGCACCATTTGACGATCAGCCGGCATGGCGTTTCCTTGTCCTCGAACCAGGCGCAGGGCGTCTTGAAGTCGCGCGGGTTGGCCAGGCAGTTGGCGCCGATCGGGCCGCGGTCCGGCATGGTGAACTTGGCGCCATAGTTCTCGCAGACATAGCCGCGCGCCTCCCTGTCGGCGAGCTCGACCTTGAAGACGAGGCCGCGCGGCAGCACCGCAATCTCGCCAGGCCGAAGCTCGATCACGCCCATCTCGGTCACGAAGCGCAATGCGCCGACTTGCGGCACGATAAGCAGTTCGCCGTCGGCATTGAAGAAATGATCGTCCACCATCGAGCGGTTGGCGACATAGACATGCGCGGCCATGCCGGACTGGCCGACCGCGTCGCCGGCTGTGGTCATGCTGCGCATGCCGGAAATGAAGTCGGTCGGCTCGGCGGGCATCGGCACCGGGCTCCAGCGATACTGGCCGAGCGCCAGCTCATGGTCGCCGATGTTTGGCGCGGTCTTCCACATGGGATAGCTCGCCCCCTTGAAGCGGCCTGTGTGCCTGACGCTCGGACGGATGCGGTAGAGCCAGGAGCGCTCGTTGGTGCCGCGCGGCGCGGTGAAGGGCGAACCGGAAAGCTGCTCGGCATAGAGGCCATAGGCCGGCCGCTGCGGCGAGTTGCGGCCCTGCGGCAGCGAGCCGGGCAGCGTCTCCGTCTCGAAATCATTGCCGAAGCCCGGCATGTAGGAAAAGGCCATTCGATCCTCCCTGGTCCCGGCTGCCGCCTTCGATGTCGAAGGACAGGACTTCCCGGGATGTTGACCAAACTTGTTTCATTTGTAACCATCGAAAATGTAACTATCAATGCCGTGCTGCGGCGTCTTCAGGTGTTCGCCATGGAACCGGAAATCCTCGAGCTCGAAAGCTTCCTGCCCTACCGGCTCTACCGGCTGGCCGATACCGTCAGCCGCGAATTCTCGCGCATCTACAAGGAGCGGCACGGCCTGACGCGGCCGGAATGGCGCACGCTATCAGGCCTCGGCCAGCGCGGCACGATGACGGCGACGGAGCTCGGCGAACAGTCGGCGATGCACAAGACCAAGGTGTCGCGCGCGGTCGCCGARCTCGAGCGACGGCGCTGGCTGACGCGCATGCCTGATGAGAACGACCGCCGCGTCGAGCACCTGACACTGACCAAAGCGGGCCTCGCCGCCTATCGCGAGATGGTACCGCTGGCGAAGGCCTTTGAGCGGGAGTTGTTGGCGAGGCTTAGGGCGGAAGAACGTATGGCGATTGTAAAGGGGGTGGCGGCGCTGGAGCTCGCTTTGGAAAGGAAGTAGAGCGGAAACGCAGACACGCTGGCGGGACAGCACCCCCCTCTGTCCTGCCGGACATCTCCCCCTCTTGGGGGGAGATTGGCAGCTTGGTCGCCAGCGCTCATCCTTCGACGTTGGAGATTTGCGAAAGCGGGCGTGACGTCTGATCTYCCCCCTTGTGGGGGAGATGTCCGGCAGGACAGAGGGGGGCGCGAAGGAACTCTACCTCTTTATCGAGGTGCCTACCAATCCATCACCACCTTGCCGGAATTGCCGCTCCGCATCGCGTCGAATCCAACCTGGAAATCATCGATGCCGATGCGATGCGTGATCAACCCCGAGACATCGAGCGGGCCCTGCACCAGGGCGATCATCTTGTACCAGGTCTCGAACATCTCGCGGCCGTAGATGCCCTTCAGATGCAGCATCTTGAAGATGACCTTGTTCCAGTCGATTTCGAAACCGGTCGGCGCGATGCCGAGGATGGYGATCTTGCCGCCATTGTTCATGGTGTCGATCATGTCGCGGAAGGCGGGTGCGGCGCCCGACATTTCAAGCCCGACGTCAAAGCCTTCGGTCATGCCGAGCTTCGGCATGACATCGCGTAGCTTTTCCTTCGACGCGTCGACAACGTACTGGACTCCGAGCTTGCGCGCCAGTTCCAGCCGGACCGGGTTGATGTCGGTGATGACGACTTTGCGGGCGCCGACGCATTGCGCCACCAGCGCGCCCATGATGCCGATCGGCCCGGCGCCGGTGACCAGCACGTCCTCGCCGACCAGATCGAAGGACAGTGCGGTATGCACCGCATTGCCCAGTGGATCGAAGATGGCGGCGATCTCGTCCGGCACGTCGTCGGGGATCGGCACGACATTGTGCTGCGGGATCACCATGTACTCGCCGAAGGCGCCCGGACGGTTGACGCCGACGCCCAGCGTGTTGCGGCAAAGATGCCCCCTGCCCGCGCGGCAGTTGCGGCAATGGCCGCAGACGATGTGGCCTTCGCCGGAGACGCGCTGGCCGACCTTGTATTCGGTGACGGCCGCGCCGAAATCGGCGACTGTGCCCACGAACTCATGACCCGTCACCATCGGCACCGGTACGGTCTTCTGCGCCCACTGGTCCCAGTTGTAGATATGGACGTCGGTGCCGCAGATCGCGGTCTTCCTGACCTTGATCAGCACGTCGTTGGGGCCGATCTCCGGGATCGGCACCTCTTCCATCCAGATGCCGGGCTCGGCCTTGGCCTTCACCAGCGCCTTCATCATGTTGGACATCAGACGCTCCTCAAAAATCTTGCCTGTCTTGATGGATCGGCTGCATCAGGCGGCCGTCTCCAGGATTTTCTTCAATCGCTGCAAATCTCGGTCGGTCGAACGTCGGACAGCCCAAGCCATGAATGGGGCGACCAGACGCGAAAAGCCGGTTGGCGCGCCGCGATTCCTGAGCGCCATATGCGTACGGCCTTCGCCAGCATCMCGCCATGTGTAACTCGTCTCCATCGGAAAAGGCCCTTCGGCGGTTCGCATTACCAGCCGTTCGCCCTGCACGAGTTCGACAATTTCGTAGGTGTAAACAAGCCGCCGCCCGAGGAACTGCGCCACGAAGGCAATTCTCGAGCCCACCCTGGCCGGTCGCGGCGTTTTCCACTCCACCGATTTGATGTTGACGTACCAGCGCGGAACATTGTCCGGGTCGGCGGAGAAGGCGGCGACGTCCGCGCGCGGCCTGGAGATCTCGATACTGCTCGTCACATCGATCGCCATGGCTCGCTTCGATTTCCCGCGGCAGCGTCAAGCGACTACACCCAGTTCCCTTCCCACCTCGCCGAACGCCGCGACGGCGCGATCGATATCGGCGCTGGAATGGGCGGCCGACATCTGCGTGCGGATGCGGGCCTGGCCCTTCGGCACCACCGGGAAGGAGAAGCCGATGACGTAGATGCCGCGCTTCAGCATGCGCTGCGCCATCTCCTGCGCCAAGGCCGCGTCGCCCAGCATCACCGGAATGATCGGGTGATCGGCACCCGCCAGCGTGAAGCCGAGCTTGCCCATCTCGGAGCGGAAGCGTTCCGCATTGGCATATAGGCGCTCGCGCAGCGCGCCGCCATTGCGGATCAGCTCGAACACCTTGAGCGAGGCGCCGGCGATCGCCGGCATCAGCGTGTTGGAGAAGAGATAGGGCCGCGAGCGCTGGCGCAGCCAGTCGACAACTTGGCTTTTGCCCGATGTATAGCCGCCGGAAGCGCCGCCCAGCGCCTTGCCGAGCGTGCCGGTGATGATGTCGACCCGGCCCTCGACGCCGCAATGCTCGGCCGAGCCGCGGCCGTTCTTGCCGACGAAGCCCACAGCATGGCTGTCGTCGACCATGACCATGGCGTCGTATTTCTCGGCAAGGTCGCAGACGCCCTTGAGGTTGGCGATGATGCCGTCCATCGAGAAGACGCCGTCGGTGGCGATCAGCCGGAAACGGCAGTCCTTCGCCTCCTTCAGACGCGCTTCGAGATCGGCCATGTCGTTGTTGGCGTAGCGGAAGCGTTTCGCCTTGGAGAGCCGCACGCCGTCGATGATCGAGGCATGGTTCAGCGCATCCGAGATGACGGCGTCCTCCTCGCCAAGCAGCGTCTCGAACAGGCCGCCATTGGCGTCGAAGCAGGAGCCGTAGAGGACGGTGTCGTCCATGCCGAGGAAGGACGAGATGGTGGCTTCCAGCGCCTTGTGCTCCTCCTGCGTGCCGCAGATGAAGCGCACCGAGGCCATGCCGTAGCCGTAGCGGTCGAGCGCCTGCTTGGCGGCTTCGCGAAGTTCGGGGCTGTCGGCCAGGCCGAGATAGTTGTTGGCGCAGAAATTCAGCACCTTCTCGCCAGCAACCTCGATCTCGGCCGACTGCATCGAGGAGATGACGCGCTCGGACTTGTAGAGACCGGCCGATTTCAGGCCCTGAAGCTCGCTGTCGATATGGGATAGGAATGCTGCGCTCATGGTTGCGGCCCTGTTCGGTTCGAGGTTGGACTGTCGCGCCGCGGATGAGAAAAATCCATCGCAAAAACGACCGCTTCTGTGGCGTTGCGAAAGCCCACGGCAATCCCGCCGCGGATTGCGACGAGGATGCATTCAAATGCCGATGATACCCGAAAGGACGCAATAACCATCTTGCGAGCTTTGTGGCGCCGCCGGGGCCAGTGGCGCGCCTGCTTGCCAAGCTGTTAACCCTTTCAGGCCAAGGGTTTTCCCGCCGCTATTTCATGGCAGGAATCCGTCGACCGGAGGGGTCACTCAGTTATGTCGCAGCAGCCGGTGCAGAGCGTTTCGCGCAAGCTGATTCTGCTGATCAAGGCCGGCTACTGGCTGGCCCTCCTGATCATCGCCGCCATGGTGATGGCGTCCTTCATCCTTCTGCAGCAGTTGATGGCACAGCAACAGCGCAATGRTGCGCTGCTCGACATCGTGTCCACGCAAAAGGCACTGTCGCAGCGCATCGTCTTCCTGGCGGGCGCAACCGGCTCGGCTCCGCGCGACAAGCAGCCGGCGCTGGTCACCGCGCTCAAGCAGGCAACGTCCGAATTCGAGACCAATTACGACAGGCTGCTGAAGGAGACCGGCGCCGATCCGCAGTCCCCGGCGCGCAACGATCCGAAATCGATCGAATATGTGCTGTTCAGCAAGCCGTTCCATCTCGACTATTTCTCGGTCGGTCTGATCGCAAATGGCGACAGGCTGGTGTCGTCCTTCGAATCCCAGCTCGGCATGCAAAGCGACGGCTACAAGGGCAGCGGCGAGCGCGTCGGCCTCGACGCCTCTGTCGCCAATTCAACCTTGTCCGGCTATGCCGCGCTCGGCCAGCGCATCAGCGCGTTTGCCGACGAGCGTTCGAGCAAGATGCTCAACCTGCACCGCACGCTGTTCTTCGCCACCATCGGCGTCATCGTGCTGGTGGCGCTGTTCATCTTCCGGCCGATGTCCAACGCCATCCTGCGCAAGACGCATGAGCTGGTCGACGCCCGAAACTCGATGGCCTTCATCGCCGTACATGACGGACTGACCGGACTGCACAACCGCACCTTCCTCACCGATCATTTCGACACGCTGATCAAGGGCGCGCACCGCCGCCGCGAGCGGCTGGCGGTGATCCAGCTCGACCTCGACCGCTTCAAGCAGATCAACGACACTCTGGGGCACGCGGCGGGCGACTATGTGCTTGTCGTCACCGCCCAGCGCATGCGCGATTCCTGCCGCGCATCGGATTTTTGCGCCCGTCTCGGCGGCGACGAATTCGTGATGATCCTCAACGGCGCCGRCACCACCGAGGACATCCATGCGCTGGCCAAGCGCATCCTGGGTGAGATCAACGAACCGATCATCTTCCAGGGCGCGACGATCATGCCGGGCGCCAGTGCCGGCATCGCAGTCTACCCGGTCGATGCCGACAATGCGCAGGACCTGCTCGTCCATGCCGATCTGGCGCTCTATTCAGCCAAGAAGATGGGTGGCGGCAGCTTCTCTTTCTTCTCCGAGGAGCTTCGGCGCGAGCTCGACTATCGCAAGCAGCTCGAGCAGGACATCCGCACGGCGATCGCGGACAAGACGTTCGAGGTCTATTTCCAGCCGCAGGTGTCGCTCACCAGCGGCAAGATCAGCGGCATCGAGGCGCTGGTGCGCTGGAAGCACGCCGTTCGGGGCATGATCTCGCCCGGCGAGTTCATCCCGGTGGCCGAGAAATGCGGATTCATGCCGGATATCGGCCGCATCGTCATCACCAAGGCGATCAACGAAGCGGCCGAATGGGACCGCGCCGGCATCGATTTCGGGCGCATCGCCGTCAATGTCTCGGGCACCGAGCTGCGCGAACCGGATTTCGACACGTTCCTGTTCTCGACGCTGGAACGGGCCGGGCTCGCGCCGCAGAAGCTGTCGCTGGAAATCGTCGAATCCGTCATCCTCGACGACGAGAAGACCGGCATCGCCGCCAAGCTCAGGCATATCCGCGCCGCCGGCGTGCATCTGGAGCTCGACGATTTCGGCACCGGCTACGCCTCGCTCAGCCACGTCAACCCGAACGAGATCGACCGGCTGAAGATCGACCGCCGTTTCGTCCAGAACATCAACGAGAACGGCGACAACACCAAGATCGTGCGCGCCATCACCGAGCTTGCCCGCGGCCTCGGCATCTCGATCGTCGCCGAGGGCGCGGAGACCGAGGCTGAGCTCGACTCGCTGCTGTCCATCGGCTGCGACCAGGTGCAGGGCTATTCCATCGCGTTCCCGATGCCGCAGGACCAGGCGCGCGACTGGCTGATGGCGCGTAACCCGAAGAAGGCGAAGCTGACGGTGCTGCAGGGCAGTGTGGCTTGACGCGCCGGCAGCACGCCTAACCGGGCCTCAAAGCGCTCGCGCTGAAACGTATTCAGACGACGCGCTTTAAATCTTTGTTTTGATGCATGTCGTTCCCCCAAAACCGCTGCGCACTTTTGGGCGACATGCATTAGGGCTGCCCCCCGACATTCGCACGAAGCGCCGCAAGCACCTCGGCGAACTCGGCCAGCCTCTGATCCTCAATTCCGGCCCGCAAGCGCTTGTCGAAGGCGATCGCCGCAAGGCGCAGTCTCTCGAACAGCGCTTCGCCGGCCTCGGTCAGCGCCACCTGGTGGACCCTGCGGTTCTCCGGATCGCGGCGGCGCGTCAGCAACCCTTGCGCCTCCATGGCGTTGAGATGATGCGTCAGCGTCGCGCCCTGGATGCCGATCATGCCGGCAAGCTCGCGCTGGTTGGCTAGTTCCTTCGACTTGACCGAGAGCAAAGTAACCCAGACCGGGAGCGTGCCGCCGGCCTCCACCAAGGCAGCGTCAAAGGCTTGCGCCACCAGCTTGGAGGTGCGGGCGAGGTTCATTCCGACGGGCGGGCGATCAAACGGCGTCATGGCCGGACACTAGAATAAGCAATGGAATGGCGAAACTCCGCATGATGCATTGACATCTAACCATTAGATATCTAATTTTGTTTTATTCATGGTGTCGCCGGACCAATTGACCGGCAAGGCGGCACGCTAGCAGCGGGCGTAACGAGAGGAATGCGGTCATGCAATTTGTCTACATCGTCGTCATCGGCCTGCATGTCATGGCGGGCGTGTTCTGGGCCGGCACGACCATGGCGGTCGCCCGCGATCCCGATATTCGGGCGGAACGGTTCTTCCGACCGCAAATGGGCGCAGCCGTTCTGGTTTTCCTGACGGGCATACTGCTTTGGTATTTCTTCCATGAAGCTGCTTTCGGCTCGATGGAGAAGGTGCTGGCGCTTGGCATCGTGACCGCGCTGATCGCCGCCGGTGTGCAGGGCGCGCTGGTCGGCTCCGCCAGCCGGCGGTTGGCCGGCGCCGATGCGGCGGCGCAAACCGAACTGCGCGCGAAAATGACCAGAGGCGAACGCATCGCCGGCGGGCTGCTGGTCATCACCGTCCTTTGCATGGCCACGGCGAGAATGTTCTGAAGTCGAACGCACGACGCCGGCATAAAGCCGGCGCCATGCGCGGCGCGCAGCCAACCGAAGCGGCAGGTGGCTCTCCTTGCGAAGGTCGGTTGCGCGCCACCGGTAGAGCCCATTCCGATCTATCGGAGTGGGCTCCATCTTTTGGTCCGAGCATGATCTTTTCCGAACCGAGGGTTCGCGATCATGCTCCAGCGTCAGATCCGGATCCCGAACCTGATGCCGTCATAGATGGCGGCATGGATGTTGCGCGAGGCGACCGCGTCGCCGATGCGGAAGACAACGAAACCGCCTTCCGGATTGCGCGGCGGAAAAATCTCGCCGCCGCTCACCAGGCGCTCGTAATCGACCGCGCCGCGATTCTTCGACAGCGGCTTCAGCGACAAATAGAGGTCGTCGAGGGGTGCGGTGCCATGCTCGACCACCACCTGGTCGACGCGCCGCTCGCCGCGCCAGCCATCGGCGAAATCCGACGCCAGCTCGGCGACGAGCTGATTGCCCTCGCGCCGCACCGAGCGCAGCCGGGTGTTGATGGTGACGGTGACGCCTTTCTCGTGGAAGGCGCGCATATAGGGCACATGGTTCAGCCCGCCCATTTCCGGCGCGAAGAAACGCTCCGGCGAGACCAGCTCCAGCTTCGAGCCGCTGTTGGCGATCAGCTCCGCCGCGCCCATGCCCTGATGGCCGCCATTGTCGTCATAGAGCAGCACGTTCTCGGCCGGCTTGACGCTGCCCGCCAAGATGTCCCAGCTCGATGTGACGAGATTGTCGCCGGCCGTCAGCGGCGGGTTCTGCGGCAAACCGCCGGTGGCGACGATCACCACATCCGGCGACAGCGCCAGCACGTCGTCCTTCTCGGCCCAGGTGTCGTAGCGGATCTCGACGCCGAGCCGATCGAGTTCAGCAAGGCGCCAGTCGATAATGCCGATCAGTTCCTTGCGGCGCGGGTTCTGGGTGGCCAGCCGTACCTGCCCGCCGGCCTGGCTTGAGGCTTCGAGAACCGTCACCTCATGGCCTCGCTCCGCCGCTATCCGCGCGGCTTCCAGGCCCCCTGCCCCGGCTCCGACAATGATGACCTTTTTCCTTGGTCCTTCGCTCTTTTGGATGACATGCGGGATTGTCGCCTCGCGCCCGGTCGCCGCATTGTGGATGCAGAGCGCCTCGCCGCCCTCATAGATGCGGTCGAGGCAGTAGGTGGCGCCGACGCACGGCCTGATCTCGTGCTCGCGGCCCTCCATTACCTTCTTGACGATATAGGGATCGGCAATGTGGGCGCGCGTCATGCCGACCATGTCGAGCTTGCCGGTGGCGATGGCATGGCGGGCGGTAGCGACATCGGAAATGCGCGCCGCGTGGAAGGTCGGGAACTTGGTCGCTGCCCTGATCTCGCCGGCGAAATCGAGATGCGGCGAGGAACGCATGCCGGTCACCGGGATCACCTTGGTCAGCGCCGCATCGGTCTCGATCGAGCCGCGGATGATGTTGAGAAAGTCGACCTTGCCGGAGTTGGCGAGGCGCCTGGCGATCTCGACGCCCTCCTCCTTCGACAGGCCCTTTTCGAAATCCTCATCGGCGACCATGCGGACGCCGACGATGAATTTTTCGCCGACCGCGGCGCGCACCGCGTCGAGCACCATGTTGGTGAAGCGCAGCCGGTTGTCGAGCGAGCCGCCGAAATCGTCGTCGCGATGGTTGGTCGCCGGCGACCAGAAGCCGTCCATCAAATGGCCGTAGGATTCGAACTCGATGCCGTCGAGGCCGGCCGCCTGACAGCGCTGCGCAGCGGCAGCGTAGTCGGCGACGATGCGCTCGATATCCCAGTCCTCGATGGTTTTCGGAAATGCGCGGTGCGCCGGCTCGCGCACAGGCGAGGCCGAAAGCACCGGCAGCCAGTCGGCCTTGTTCCAGCCGGTACGGCGGCCGAGATGGGTGATCTGGATCATCACCTTGCAGTCATGCTCATGGCAGGCGTCCGTCAGCTCCGCGAGCCACGGCACGATGCGGTCGTCATAGACATGCAAATTGCCGAAGGCGGCCGGGCTGTCGCGCGACACGATCGCCGAGCCGGCCGTCATGGTCAGCGCCATGCCACCCTTGGCCTTTTCGGCATGGTAGAGCCGGTAGCGCTCCTTCGGCATGCCGTCCTCGGAATAGGCCGGCTCGTGGCTGGTCGACATCACCCGGTTCTTCAGCGTCAGGTGCTTGAGCTGATAGGGTTGGAGAAGCGGGTCGTTGCTGGTCATCATCTTCCTGCGGTTTCAAATTGTGCTAATGAGCGCCCAAACGCGCCGTGCCTGAGGGATCGCGGCGCAACTTTCGATCGAGTCTGCCGCCATTGAAATCTTTGGCGGCAGCAAGGAGCCACCCATGACAGACGCCAAGAACCTCACCCAGCTCGRCAGGCACGTCGAGACGCCACAGAGCCCAGAACAGGCGGTCCTGGAGACCGTACCGTTCGAGCGCGGCGACGGACCGCCGGCGATCGTGCGCTTCACCTGCCCGGAATTCACCTCGCTCTGCCCGGTCACCGGCCAGCCCGACTTCGCCCACATCGTCATCGACTACGCGCCCGACAAGACGCTGGTGGAATCGAAGTCGCTGAAGCTGTTCATGACCTCGTTCCGCAACCACGGCGCCTTCCACGAGGAATGCACGGTCATGATCGGCCGCCGCATCGTGGAGGCGACCAAGCCGCTCTGGCTGCGCGTCGGCGGCTACTGGTTCCCGCGCGGCGGTATCCCGATCGATGTCTTCTGGCAGACCGGCGCGCCGCCCGAAGGCGCCTGGCTGCCGGATACCGGGGTTGCGCCCTATCGCGGACGCGGCTGAGCTGATCACCATCATTCGCACTGGTATTGGCTGAGCGCCCATTCGCCGGTGACCGACAGAAGGTCGGCGATCTTCCAGTCGCCGCCGACCTTCTTCAGCTTCCATTCCAGGCGGTGCTGGTAGCCTTCGACGACGAAAGCCACCACCACCTTGGCCTGGTCGCCATTGACGGCTTCGACGGTGCGCAGGCTCTTGTCGATCGCCAGCTTGTCGTATTCGGCATTGTCGAGCGCCATGTTGGGGTCGAGGCATTCGCCCTGCCCCGAAGCTCGCAGCGCATCGCTCTTGTCGAGCACGGTTTTGGCCGGATCGATGAAGTTCTTGCGCTGGGCCGGATCCAATTCCAGCCCGAGGCGCTCGTAGAACGGCTTCACCACCGCCGTCGGCGATCCAGGCAGGACGGGCGCTGCAGGCGCCGGTTCGGCCGGCGCGGTTTGCGGCGCCGGCTTTGCGGAAGGTGAAGGAGCCAGGCCGTCCGCCGGCGCATTATCGCCGGAAGATGCTTTCGGCGGCGGCGAGCCGAACAGCCCCTGGGCGGAGGCGCCGCTATTCAGCCCCGCGGCCAGCATCGACAAGCCCGACAGCGCGAGGACGAGGCGGCGAAGCATGGCATCAGTCCGTCGAGGAGCCGCAGCCCAGCGCGCTGAGCGTCCAGTCGCTGGTCTTGGAGGTGATGTCGGCGATCTTCCACTTGCCGTCCACTTTCTTCAGCGACCACACCATTTCGCGTTTGGAGTCATCGCCTTCCGGGAAAAGGTTGAAGCTTGCCGTCACCTCGGCCGTATCGCCATTGACGGCTTCTGCGAGCTTCAGCGTCTTCGACACGGTCTTCTGATCGAAATCCTGGGCGTCGAGGCCCGGATCGAAATCGATGCAGGCTACCTCGTCCGGCTTCTCTTTCTGCGCCTTGTCGTTGAGCGCGAAAAGCTTGGTGACCGGATCGGTGAAGCGGTCGCGGTATTTCGCGTCCGCCTCGAACTTCACCTGCGGCACATAGAAGAACTTCACGGCGCTGGAAGCCGGCCCGGCGAGCGCTGCGGCGGGCAAGGCAATCGACATGGCAGCGGCCACCACTATCGTTTTCATGCAGGATCTCCGGATGTTCGGCGCTGTGGCGGCACGATCGCCGCCACGCATCCTGCATATCGGCTTTTTCGCGGCTCATGAAGTCCTTGCGCCGCCCGTCTCAGGTCTCCAGCCAGACGTTCTGGAAGTCCATTTCGTAGGTCTGGTGCATCGCGTAGTTCTTCACCTTCTTGCTCATGTGGCAGTAAAGCTTCTGCCAGAAGGGCTGGATGATGACGCCGGAATCCTGCAGGATCTGCTCGACATCCTTCATCACCTCCTTGCGCTTGGCGACGTCGACGAGCGAGAGCGCCTGCTGGAGCTTGGCATCGAACTCCGGGTTGGAGTAGGCCGTCTCATTCCAGGCCTCGCCGGTGCGGTAGCCGAGCGCCAGCACCTGCACACCCAGCGGACGCATGTACCAGATGGTCATGGAATAGGGGTACTTCGTCCAGTCGTTCCAGAAGGTCGAGCCGGGCAGCACGGTGCGCTTCACCTTGATGCCGGCATCGCGCAGCTGGCCGGCGATCGCATCGCCGGTGTTCTTCTGCCATTCGTCCTCGACCGTGATCAGCTCATGCTCGAAGTCGGCATGTCCAGCGTCGGCCATCAGCTTCTTGGCACCGGCCGCATCGCGGGTCTTCTTGGGCAGCGGATAATATTCCGGGTGGATGGGGCTGACATGGTGGTTCTCGCCGACCGTGCCGCGACCGCTGTAGCCCAGTTGCATCACAGCGTTGTTGTCGACCGCCATCTGCAGCGCGTTGYGCACCCGCTTGTCGTCATAGGGCTTGTGCGTGACGTTGGTGCGGGCAACCAGCGTGGTCGCCGTCGCGACTTCCGATTTCACCAGATCCATCTTGTCGAGGGCGTCGATGAAGTCGGCCGGCGTCTCGAAATCGAGGTCGATCTCGCCGGAATCGAAGGCGCTCACCGTGGCGTTGAAGTCGGTGCCGTAGTCGGTAAACTCGACGCCGTCGAGCGGCGCTTCGCCGCCCCACCACTTGCCGTTCTCGCGGCGCTTGACGACCGCCTTCGAACCCACCGCATAGGACACCAGCTCGAAAGCACCGGTACCGATCGGCTTCTTGATCGGATCGGCGCCGTCCTTGTCGAAGTCGCGATGCACGACCAGCGCGGGATAGTCGGTGAAGCCCGGTATGATCGCGATATCGGGTTGGGAGAGCTTCAGCTTGACCGTGTGGTCGTCGACCTTGGTGATCGCGCCGTCCTTCGCCTTGCCGGTCTTTGCGTCGATCAGCGCGCCTACGCGTGCCGCCATGGAATTGCCGGAGGCACCCTTGTCGCACCAGCGGTTCAGGTTGAAGACCACGTCATCGGCGTTGAAGGCATCGCCATTGTTCCAGGTGACGCCCTTGCGCAGATGCAGCGTGTATTCGGTGGCATCGTCGGTGACGTCCCAGCTTTCGAGCAGCACCGGCTCGAAGGTGAACTGGTGGGTGTAGCGGACCAGCGGCTCCAGCCAGGTGCGGGTGACGTTGGCCATTTCTGTCCAGTCATAGGTGCGCGGATCCTTCTGCGCCTTGACCGACATTGCGGCATGCAGCGTTCCGCCCTTCTTCGGCTCGTCGGCCAGGGCCTTTGTCGGCGCCTCTAAGCCGATCATGCCATAGGCGAAAGCCGTCGATGCGCCGAAGGCGCTTGCCAGCGCCAGGAATTCGCGCCGGTCCACGCGGCCCGCGCGCACCTCTTGCGCCATCGCCTCGATGGCGGCTGGAACACGATCGCCATTGCTTCTGAAGAGTCCCATTTTTTCCTCCCTTTTGGTTCTGTCAGGTCTACGCCTGTTCCGTTAACTAACGCTGTCCGGCAGTTTTTCCTCGCGCCTGGCGATCAAATCCTTGAGACCGTCGGCGACGCCCTCGTCGAGCTTCGGCTCCTGGTAATCGGCGAGCATATTCCGCGCCTTTTCAAGGCCGCGCGTGTCGTGATCCTTCGCCCCTTCGGCGCTCCATTGCTCGAAAGAGTTGAAGTCCATGATGCTCGGCATGAAGAAGGCCTTCTCGAAATGGTCGAGCGTGTGCTGCGTGCCGAGGAAATGGCCCTGCGGACCGACCTCGCGTATCGCGGCCATCGCGTCCTTGAAATCGTCGAAGGGAACGCCGCCGGCGTATTTGTACCAGCCGACGAGCTGCTCGCAGTCGGTGGCGAATTTCGAATAGCCGCAGGTGAGGCCAGCCTCCAGCCAGCCGGCCGAGTGCCAGATGTAGTTGGCGCCCGCAAGGATCGCGGCATGCATCAGCATGTTCGCCTCGTAGCCGGCCTGGGCGTCGTTGAGCTTGGAGCCGACATGGAAGCCGGAGGTGCGCCACGGCAGCTTGTACTTCCTGGCCAGCGCGCCCATCAGATACATCATCTGCGCGGCTTCCGGCGTGCCGCCCATCGGGGCGCCGGTCTTCATGTCGACGGTGACCATGAACTGGCCGTAGATCTGCGGCGAGCCGGGGCGAATGAGCTGGGTGAAGGCCACACCCGCGAGCGCCTCGGCATTGACCTGCGCCACCGCGCCGACGGCAGAGGCCGAAGTCGAAGCGCCGCAGAGCGCAAAGGGCGCCAGGATCAGCGGCTGGTTGTGGCGCGCATAGACCTTCATGGCGTCGAGCATGGTGGCGTCCCACACCAGCGGCGAGTTGCAGTTGGTGATCGATACCAGCACCGAATTGTCGCGGACGAAGTCCTCGCCGAAGACGATTGCAGCCATCGCCATCGTGTCCTCGGCGCGCTCCTTCGACGTGACGATGCCCATGAACGGCTTGTCGGAATGCTTCAGCGCCGAATGGATGATGTGGAGGTGCCGCTTCGGCACCGGGATCTCCATCGGCTCGCAGATGATCGAGCTCGACGAATGCAGCGCCGGCGAAATGTAGGCGAGCTTGTGGAAATTGTTGAGGTCGGCCAGCGTGCCGTAGCGCCGCTTGTTATCGAGGTCGCGCACATAGGGCGCGCCATACATCGGCACGAAGATCGAGTTCTTGCCGCCGACGCGCACGGTGCGCTCGGGGTTGCGCGCGTTGAGCGTGAACTCCGGCGGGACCTTCGAGACGAGTTCCATCAGCAGCGCGCGATCGATGCGGACGCGCGTCTCCGAGACGTCGGCGCCGGYCGCCTTCCAGAGGGCGATTGCCTCGTCGTCGCGGAATTCGCAACCGACCTCCTCGAGGATCTTGAGCGACTCCTGGTGGATCAGTTCTACCGCCTCCTCGGGAACGATCTCGTAGGCGGGAATCTGGCGGACCAGGGTCGGAAACGACGCGATCGGCGCGCTTCTCAGCGCCTTGCGGCCGAGACGGCCGCCGCCGCGGCGGTGGGGGGTTTCGATTGCTTCTGCAGACGGTGCATTCATGGAGCTTCTCATCCTTCTTCCCGGTCAGGTTAGCGAGGCGAAATATGAATGTGACGCTGGAAAATCCTGATCTCTTGTATAAGGTGGACTTATGCGAAGCCTGCGCCACCTCCTGCCCTCGGCCGGCAGCCTCGTCGTCTTCGAGGCGGCAGGCCGGCTGTCGAGCTTCACCGCCGCCGGGCGCGAGCTCGGCATGACGCAGGCGGCCGTCTCCTACGCCGTGCGCGGGCTGGAGGAACAACTCGGCGCCAAGCTGTTCCAGCGCCGCCACCGCCAGGTTCTCCTGACGGAGGCTGGTGAGCGCTTCCACGCCGATGTCTCGCTGGGCCTGTCCCATATCCGCAAGTCGGCGGAGGACCTGCGCCTGCAGGCGACGGGCGGCCATGTGACGCTCGCCGCCTCGACGGCTTTCGGGTCGTTCTGGATGATGCCGCGCCTGCAGCAGTTCCGCGACGCGCTGCCAGGCATCGACCTTCGCATCCAGACCGCCGACCGCGATCTCGACATCATCGCCGAGGGCATCCCRCTCGGCGTGCGCGGAGGCATGCCGCGCGACTGGCCGGATTATCACTCGCTGTCGCTCTCCGACGAGGAGATCTTCCCGGTCGCGGGGCCGAGCTATCTCGCCAAGTTCGGCATGCCAAAGACCGTCGAGGAACTGGCCACGCACCGGCTGATCCATCTTGAGGAGCCCTATCGCGAGGCGCCGAACTGGGACGAATGGTTCGCGTCAGCCGGAACCAGCCTGCGCAATGCCGAGCGCGGATTGCGCATCAACGACTATGCGCTGGTGATCCAGGCGGTGATGGAGGGGCAAGGCATCTCGCTCGGCTGGCGGCATCTCGTCGAGCGGCTGGTGGCATCTGGCCTGTTGGTCCCTGTGACCGACCATGTGCTGAGGACCGGCATCGCGTTCCATGTCATCTGGCCGAAGAATCGCGAGCTCAGCGACAATGCGCGCAAGGTGAGGGATTGGCTGGCCGCGCAGGCGTGAGGCGGCGTCCTGGGGAGCGAACCCCTTGATGTTGGCGGGACAGAGGGGGGCGCGAAGGATCGCGACGCTTGCTGTTGCCAACCTCATTCCACCCCTCCCCCACATCATTCGAATCCGCCTATAATTGTCGAATGCCCATTCGCCAGCTTTCCGAAACGATGATCAACCAGATCGCCGCCGGCGAGGTGATCGAGCGTCCGGCGAGCGTGGTCAAGGAACTGGTGGAGAATGCGCTCGACGCCGGTGCTTCGCGCATCGAAATCGTTACCGCCGGCGGCGGGCTTTCGCTGATCCGCGTCACCGACGACGGCTCGGGCATTCCCGAAAAGGAATTGTCATTGGCGGTCGCCCGCCACTGCACCTCGAAGCTTTCCGACGACATCCACGACATCCGGTCGCTGGGCTTCCGCGGCGAGGCGCTGCCCTCGATCGGCTCGGTGGCGCGGCTCTCGATCCGCTCGCGCACGGTAAGCAGCGACAGCGCGGCCGAGATCGGCATCGAGGGCGGCCGGGTCTCGGCGGTAAAACCGGCGGCGGCAAACCGCGGCACCACGGTCGAGGTGCGCGACCTCTTCTTCGCCACGCCGGCACGGCTGAAATTCATGAAGGGCGAGCGCGCCGAAAGCTCGGCGACCAGCGATGTGGTGAAACGGATCGCCATCGCCTTCCCCGCTGTGCGCTTCACGCTTGCCGGCGCCGACCGCTCGACGCTCGAACTGCCGGCGACCGGCGACACGCCCGAAGGCCGGCTCGCCCGCGTTGCGCAAGTGATGGGCAAGGATTTTCCCGACAACGCGGTTGCCATYGATGCTGTGCGCGACGGCGTGCATCTTGCCGGCCACGTCTCGATCCCCTCCTACACGCGCGCCAACGCCCTGCAGCAATATGCCTATGTCAATGGCAGGCCGGTGCGCGACAAGCTGATCGCCGGAGCGATCCGCGGCGCCTTCGCCGATGTGCTGCCGCGCGACCGCCATGCGGTGACGGTGCTGTTCCTTTCACTCGATCCGGCCACCGTCGACGTCAACGTCCACCCGGCCAAGGCCGATGTGCGCTTCCGCGATCCGGGCCTCGTGCGCGGGCTGATCGTCGGCGCCATCCGCGAAGCGCTTGCCGGCGCCGGCATCCGCGCCGCGACCACCGGCGCGGCCGGCATGATGGCGGCCTTCCGACCGGGTGCTGCGCCTTTCGCGCATCCTGGCCCCGTCAATGGACACCGCAGCTACGAGGCCGCCCACCGCGTCTCCGGCTTCAGCGGCTTCGACCATGGTTCGAATTTGGCGCGTTCGCCGCATCGGCCGCTCGACATGGACGAAGCGCGGCCACAACGCAACGGCTTCGCCGAGAGCGAGCAGGCCGCCTTCGACACCGGGCCGCTTGCCAGCGCCGACACGCGGGCGGGCACGGCTGAGCCGGCCGAGGCGCTGCTCGGCATGGCGCTGGGCGCCGCGCGCGCGCAGGTGCACGAGAACTACATCGTCGCGCAGACCAGGGACTCGCTCATCATCGTCGACCAGCACGCGGCGCATGAACGTCTGGTCTACGAGGCGCTGAAGAACGCGCTCAGTTCGCGCGCGGTGCCGTCGCAGATGCTCTTGCTGCCGGAGATCGTCGATCTGCCGGAAGAGGACGCCGAGCGGCTGGCAACGCATTCCGAGACCCTTGCCAAATTCGGCCTCGGCCTGGAGCGCTTCGGCCCTGGCGCGGTGGCGGTGCGCGAGACGCCGTCGATGCTCGGCGAAACCAACGTGCAGCAGCTGGTGCGCGACCTCGCCGACGAGATCGTCGACAACGACACGGTCGAGACGCTGAAGGAGCGGCTGAACAAAATCGCGGCGACCATGGCCTGCCACGGCTCGGTCCGCTCCGGCCGCCTGCTCAAGGCCGAGGAGATGAACGCGCTGCTGCGCCAGATGGAGGCGACGCCGGGATCCGGCACCTGCAACCATGGCCGTCCGACCTATATCGAGCTGAAGCTCGCGGATATCGAAAGGCTGTTCGGGCGAAGGTGAGAAACTAGCAGGGCGCAGCCCCCCACCCCGCTGCTTCGCAGCGACCCTCCCCACAAGGGGGAGGGTAAAGTTCGGCGCCCTACCTCCCCCTTGTGGGGAGGTCGGACCAAAGGTCCGGGTGGGGGGACAAGAAAAGAGCCGCTCGAAGCGGCTCTTTTCTTGAGTCAGGAACCGGCCCCAACCGTCTGATCTACCGCTTCAAATTCACCACGATGACGCCGCCGAGCGCCAGCGCGCCGCCGAGGATGCCGAGCAGCGACGGCACTTCACCAAGCCAGAAGAAGCCGATCAAAGCGGAGGTCGGCGAAACCAGGTAGAGGAAGTTCGAGGCGCGTGCGGCCGGCAGGCGCGACAGCGCCGTCGCCCAGGCACCATAGGCGATCATCGAGGGCACAATGCCGAGATAGATGACGGCGCCGAGACCGGCGGAATCGGCAACCGCTGCCTGCGAAAACGCTTCCGGCAGGAAGGGCGACAGGCAGAGTGCTCCGAGCACCATGTTGGAGGCGGCGATCGTCAGCGGATGATGGCGGGCAAAGAGCGGCTTCTGGACGATGGTGTTGACGGCCGAGCAAAGCGCGGACCCCAGCACCAGCAGCGCGCCGGCGTTGAAATGCAGGCCGTGCCCGTCGGCGACCGCGATGATGCCGATGCCGGTGAAGGAGATCACCGTGCCGACCCAGGCCACGCCGGAGAAACGCTCGCCGAGCAAAGCCATCGCCATGATTGCCGTGAAGATCGGGCTGACATTGATGATGAAGCTGGCGGCGCCGGCCGAGACGGTCAACTCGCCGAAATTGAGCATGGCGGTGTAAAGCGCGACGAAGATGGCGCCGCCGAAGGCGAAGCGCCACAACTCGTCGACCCTTGGCAGCGCCGGGCGCTTGACGGCAAGGAAGATCGCCGCCGGCACGGCCGCGATGGCAAAGCGCAGCGCCCCGAGTTCCAGCGGCTGGAAGGCGGCAAGGCCGGCGCGGATCGCCGGAAAGGCCGAGGCCCAGCCGGCCACCGTAATCGCGACCGCGACCGCCGCCGCGGTGTCCATGCGCTGTGTCTCATTCAACGTGCCGGTGTAAGCGCTCATTGCCGAATCCTCGCCTTTCAATGTCATGAAAGCAGGGAACGCCATTGCCGGCCGATTGACAAACGACCAATTCGAGAGTCAGCTGTGATCATGGATCACAGCTCGAACCAGATGCTGCCGCTCGAAACCTTGCGTGCCTTCGATGCGGCGGCGCGCACCGGAAGCTTCTCGGCGGCGGCCGAAAAACTCAACCTCACCCATGGCGCGGTCAGCCGGCAGATCGCCAAGCTGGAGGACTGGCTGGGGCTCAAAGTGTTCGAGCGCAATGCGCGCGGCGTGAAGCTGACCAATGAAGGCAACCGGCTGCATCTGAGGACCACCGAAGCCTTCGCGCTGATCTCTTTCAATTCCGACCGCTGGGTCGAGCCGCGCGGCACCGCGGTCGTGCGGCTGGCTTCTATTCCCTCGGTCAGCGGCCTCTGGCTGATGCCGCGCATGGCGGCGCTCGAAAACAACCCGAGCCGGCTCCGCATCGTGCTCGATATCGACCACCGCCAGGCCGACCTTGCCGATGAAGGCATCGACCTTTCGGTGCGCTGCGGGCGCGGCCGCATTCCGGGCCGCGTGTCGGTGCAGCTTTTTGAGGAACAGATCTTTCCGATCGCCTCGCCGGAGCTGGCGAAGGAGATCGGCAAAGGCGACCCGGCGCGGCTGCTCAAATTCCCGCTGATCAACGATTCGGACGCGTCCGGCTGGCGCACCTGGTTCGCGGCGCAGAATGTCGACTACCGCCCGCGCCCGCACGACCGGCGCTTTGAGGACTATAATCTTGTACTCGACGCGGCCGCGCACGGGCTGGGCATCGCTCTGGCGCGGCCGCCGCTGACGCAGGACCAACTCAAATCCGGACGAATCGTCGCCGTCGACGATCGGGTCGCGCTCAATCCGGTGTCCTACTGGCTCGACCGGCCTGTTGGGCGGCCACGCGCGGCCGCGGCGGACCTTGCGAGACGAATCGCCGAGCAGGCGGGGCTGGCGTCGGAGAAGCTGGAAGCCTTCCTGCAGGAAGACGTGTGAGCCCCCGGTCAGCGAAGCAGCATCAGCACGATCGTGGTGGTCACGGCCGAGACGATGGCCGTCACGATCGATACCATCCATAGCGGTGTGTGGCCGGGCTCGGATCGCGGAGCATGGCCGGGGCGAGCGCCTCCACGCTGCGGCGCGTTGGCGTTTGCTGCAACCAGGACTGTCGAAGCAATGGTCGGCGAAAAGGTCGCCGGCGGCGGGGTCGCCGCAACCCTCGGCGTATTGTCGACGGCGGCCGGCTGGGCCTGGGCCGGCGCTCGCGAAGGCTGGCCGGCATCCGCCGCTGGCTGCCTGCCTCTCGAAGCCCTTGCCTGGGCCCCATCGGTGCCAGCTTCCATGACGGCTCTGTAGGCGCTCTCGATCTCGGCCGAGGACAGGCGCTGGGACGGTTGAGCCGGCGGCGTGCCCAACGAGCCGTTCAGTGTCTGCGCAGCGAGTTGCGCAGACTGCACCGTCGAAGGGGCCGGCGGCTGCACCAGCGCCTTGACCAGCGCGGCGGTCGCCGGGTCGGGTTTGGACGACGGCACCGGCAGCGGCGCGAGCGCCTCTTTCAGGAGCGACGTCAGGCGGGTCGAGTTGATATCCATGCCGGCTCCGGAACCAATGTGCCGGCCAAGCAATATTACATGAGCATTGCGTCAAGCTTGACCTCGCCGACGATTTGTGGCGATTGAACCCCCGATGAACTTAAGCGCCATTTCATGATGAACCGTTTTGAAGGCCCCGGCGGCAAGGAAGCGCGCATCCGCTACCTCGATGGCGACTTCCAGGTGACGAGCCCCGGCGCGTTCGTGCGCTGCGCCGTCACGGGCGAAAGCATTCCGCTGGACGAGCTCAAATACTGGAGCGTGGCCAGGCAGGAGCCCTATGCGAACGCGGCCGCGTCGCTGCGCCGCGAGGTGGAAATGCATCCGGAGCTGAGAAGCCGGGGGTAGACGCCTCAACTTCGTCATCCTAGGGCGAAGCTCCGTCGCGGAGATCCTGGGATCCATACCGCGACCTCGCAGCAGCGCTGCCAGTCTGTGTAACCTCTTGATTCCCAGTGCTTTTTAGCCGACGTCTGCGCTCCGCTTCGCGTCGCTCCGCCCTAAGATGACGACATCCGCATCTTGCGCAGCCGCCACGCATCGAGCGTCTCGTCGATGATGCGCTTCGGCACATGGTCGAGCTCGAACACCGCGTCGATATCGAGCACGTCGAGCTGATCGAGGAAGCCCGAGGGTGCCGTGCCGTGGCGGAGCCTGGCGGCGTCCTTGGCAGTGGTGACGAGGCGCAGTCCCTCGCGCTGCGCGAGCGCTGCAAGGTCGGCGAGTTCATCCGCCGCGTAGAAGTGATGGTCCGGGAAGGCGCGCGACATTACGACCTCGCCGCCGGCGCCGCGCACCGTTTCGAAGAATTTCTCGGGATGGCCGATGCCGGCAAAGGCGAGGAAGCGGCCGCCGGCAAACCGCGCCCGTTTGGTCGGCTTGACATGCGCCAGAAAGATCGGCCGGCCAGCGCGCGCCGCCTGGCGCACCACGGTATCGGCGGCGGTCCCCTCGCCCATCTTCAACAATGCGCTGGTGAAGACCAACTGGTCGACGATCCTGGCACGGAGCGGCCCGCCGGGAATGACGCGACCGTTGCCGATGCCGAAGCGCGCGTCGATCACCACCAGCGCGTAGTCGATATGGATGCGCGCCGACTGGAAGCCGTCATCCATGATCAGGAAGTCGCAGCCATGCTCTTCCAGCAGCAGCTTCGCGCCGGCGGCGCGGTTGGGCGTCACCGCCACCGGCGCGTGCTCGGCCAGAAGCAGCGGCTCGTCGCCGACATGCTTGGCGGCGTCGTGATGCGCATCGACGACATGCGGCTTGCCGAAGGAGCCGCCATGGCCGCGCGACAGGAAGCCGGGCCTCAGTTGCATGCGCTTTGCCTGTTTCGCCAGCGCGATGGCGACGGGGGTCTTGCCGCTGCCGCCAACGGTGAAATTGCCGACGCAGAGCACCGGCGCCCCGACCTTTTCGCGCGGCGCATGCCGCATGCGCCGGCCCGCCACCATCCCATAGGCGGCCGAGACCGGCGACAGCGCCAGCACTCGCCAGTCCGGCTTTTCCCACCAGAAGGGCGGCGCTTCGCTGGTCATGGCATCAGCTCCGCGCAATGTGCTCTTGCGCATGATCCTTTCCAAAAATCGGGTTCGATTTTTGGGGTCATGCGCTAGCGCCCGTTGGCGCCCTTCAGGCGCGCCTTGACGACCAGCGGCTGGATATAGGGCTCGAGCGACTTCAACGTGCGGGCGAGCGCGCCGCGCATCTCGTCGACGGTCGCCGCCCCCGCCGCCATCATCTCGTGGCGCGCCGCCTCGTTGGTCAAAAGGAAATTGACGGCGCCGGCCAGCATGTCGCGGTCGCGCACCAGCTTGGCGCCGCCGCGGTCGAGCAGGCGCTGATAGGCCTCGCGGAAATTCTGCACGTTGCGGCCGGCAAGCACGGCCGTGTCGAGCATCGCCGGCTCCAGCGGGTTCTGGCCGCCTTCGGAGGTCAGCGAACGGCCGACAAAAGCGATCTCGGTCAACCGCAGGTAAAGCCCCATCTCGCCGATCGTGTCGCCGAGCAGGATATCGGTGTCGGGCGAAATCCGGTCGCCCTTGCTGCGGCGCGCGACCTTCAGCCCCATGCCGGAGATCTGCGCGGCCAGCGCGTCGGCGCGGTCGGGATGGCGCGGCACGACAATAGTCAGCAGGCCATGGTGGCGCTTGTGCAAGGTCGCATGAACTTCCGCCGCGACGACCTCCTCGCCGTCATGGGTCGAGGTCGCGGCCCAGGTCGGGCGGCTGCCGATCTGGCGCTGCAGCATCGCCAGAGCCCGCTCGTCGACCGGCGGCGGACTGGTATCCACCTTGAGATTGCCGGAGACGGTGACCGGCCGGGCGCCGAGCACGCGGAAACGCTCGCCGTCGACATCCGACTGGGCAACCACATGGGCAAGGTTCTCGAACAGCGCCTCGGCGACGCTGGCGCGCTTCTTCCATGAACGGAAGGAGCGGTCGGAAAGCCGTCCGTTGACCAGCACCTGCGGCACATTGCGGGCGCCGAGCTCCAGGATGGTCATCGGCCAGATCTCCGACTCGGCGATGATGGCCAGTTCCGGCTGCCAGTGGTCGAGGAAGCGGCTGACTGCCGGCTTGAGGTCAAGCGGCACATATTGGTGGATGATGCGGGTTCCGAGCCGCTCATTGGCAACATGTGCCGAAGTCACCGTGCCGGTCGTCAGCACGATGTTGACGCCGTAGTCCAGAATCGATTCGACCAGCGGCACAACGGCGATCGTCTCGCCGACGCTGGCGGCATGGATCCAGATCACCGGCCCTTCCGGACGCGGCCTGCCGGCGACGCCATAGCGCTCGCGGCGGCGGGCCCGGTCCTCCTTGCCGCGCGAGGCGCGCCAGGCGACGTAAGGTCCGATCAGCGGATAGGCGACGGCCCCCGCATAGCGGTAGGCCGTCAGGGCCGCGCGAGCCCAACGCTCGCTCATTTGGCGCCGTCCACGAGGCGGTAGGCTTCGGCCGTCGCGGCGTTGAGCGCGGCGGTGACCTCCTGGCGCTTACGCTCCATCTCGGCATCGTCGGCGTCGGCCGGCACGAAGACGGGCGATCCGACGATGACCGCGGAACGGCCGAAGGGCAGGTTGATGGTGGTCTTGTCCCAGCTCCTCTCCAGCACCTTCCGGCGGCTGGTGGCGATCGCCGAAGGCAGGATCGGCCGGCCGGAAAGCCTGGCCAGCAACACAATGCCCAGCCCCGCATCTCGCGGCGTGCCATGCGGAATGTCGGCGATCATGGCGACATTCTTGCCGGCAACCAGCGATTTCTTGAGCGCGATCAGGGCTTTGGCGCCGCCTTTGTCGAGATGCCTTGAACTGTCGCGGCCGCCGGAGCCGCGCACCGCCTCGATGCCGAATCTGTTCAGCATCAGCGCATTGAGCTCGGCGTCAGCGCTGCGCGAGACCATGGCGACCAGCGGCCGGCCCTTGGGATAATAGGCCGGCGTCAACAGATGCTGGCCGTGCCACAGCGCGATGATGCCGGGTTCGAGATGGGCGTAGGCGCCGCCGGCGACCTGCGTCGATCCTTTGACCAGCGGGCTGGTGATGCGAATCAGGCGCACGAACCAGGCGAACAGGCTGGCGATGAAATTCTTGACGAACCGCGACTGGGCGAGCGGCTCGCGGATGCGGCGCCACAGCATGCGCGTCCCGCCACGCCTGGCAGCGCGCCTGGTCGCCCCCTTCACCGCTTCATGCTCCATCGATGTCAACCGGCCGCTTTTGTTTCCGGGTCCAGCAACCGGTGCAGGTGAACGACGAAATAGCGCATATGGGCATTGTCGACGCTGGCCTGCGCCTTCGCCTTCCACGCGGCGTGCGCCGACTGATAGTCGGGGTAGATGCCAACGATGTCGAGCGCATCGAGATCACGAAACTCGGTTCCACCCAGCTTTTTCAGCTCGCCGCCGAACACCAGGTGCAAAAGCTGTTTCTTTCCGTCTTCCACGGGCATGCCGATCCTTCGCAGATTCATGAGTTTTGTGAAAGGTCTAGACCAAAGCAGTCGGTTTTGGAACCGTGGGCCGGCTCACCCTTCGTCAGCTTCGGCGATGACGCCGGCAAGCACACCAAGCAGTTCGCCACTGCCGGCAGCCAGAGCGCCATGATTCGTGACCTCGCCGGCATAGAGCGGCCGCTTGCCGGTGCGGTCTAGCAGGGTGCCGCCCGCTTCGGCGAGGATCAGGTCGGCGGCGGCGATGTCCCAGTCATGCGCATTGGGCTTGACGAAGGTCGCGTCGATCTTGCCGTTGGCGATCATCGCCAGCCGGTAGGCGAGCGAGGGGATATAGGCGATGCGGCGCAGCCGGCCCTGCCAGCTCTCGGGGATACGGTCGACCAGCGGCTTCGGCCCGCCGATGTCGACGGTGTCGGCCAGCGCCCGCACCTGGAGGCGCCGGCCGTTGAGGAAAGCGCCCTCGCCCGGCAGCGCCCAGTAGGTCTCCTGCTTGGCCGGGCATGCGAGCACGCCGGCCAGCGAGCGGCCGTCCTCGACCACGGCGACGCTGACGCACCAGGAATGCAGTCCGTCGAGAAAGCCCCTCGTTCCATCGATCGGATCGACGACGAAGGTGCGGCGGGCCGACAGCCGGGCATGATCGTCGGCGGTCTCCTCCGACAGCCAGCCATAATCCGGCCGCGCCTTGAGCAGGGTCTCGCGCAGATAGGCGTCGACGGCATGGTCGGCTTCGCTCACCGGCGAGGTGCCGCCCTTCATCCACACCTGCGGGTTGTGGCCGAAATAGCGCATGGCGATCGTGCCCGCCTCGCGGGCGGCATCGCGCAGCAAAGCGAGGTCCTCGTGCGCCCCGGCTGAGATGGCCATGTCAGGCACCGGCAAGGGTCATCCCTTCGATCAGGAGCGTGGGCGCGGCAGTGCCGAAATTGCGGTCAAGGTCGCTCGCCGGCACCATGTTGAGGAACATGGTCTTGAGGTTGGACGCGATCGTCACCTCGGCCACCGGATAGGCGAGCGCGCCGTTCTCGATCCAGAAGCCGGAGGCGCCGCGGCTGTATTCGCCGGTCACCATGTCGACGCCCTGGCCAAAGACCTCGGTGACGTAGAAGCCGCGCTTCAGGGCGCCGATGAGCTCCTCCGGCGAGCGCTCGCCCGGTTCGATGGCGAGGTTGGTCGAGGACGGCGAAACGGAAGAGCCGTTGCGCGAGCCGCGGCCATTGGTGGCGAGGCCGAGCTCGCGCGCGGCGGAGGTCGACAGGAACCAGTGGTTGAGCACACCCTTCTCGACCATCAAAAGCCTCTCGCCCTCGACGCCTTCGCCGTCGAAGGGGCGCGAGGCCTGCCCGCGGCGCCGCAGCGGCTCGTCGGTGACGGTGATCGCGCTTGAGGCCACCTGTTTTCCCATCATGTCGCGCAGGAAGCTGGTCTTGCGCGCCACCGCCGCGCCGTTGATGGCGCCGGCGAGATGGCCGGCAATGCCGCGCGCGACGCGCGGGTCGAACACCACGTCGACGGGACCGGTGGCGGCCTTGCGGGCGCCGAGGCGGCGCACGGCGCGTTCGCCCGCCTTGCGGCCGATGTCTTCCGGCGCGTCGAGATCGGCGAAATGCTGGCGCGAAGAAAACTCGTAGTCGCGCTCCATCGCCGTACCCTCGCCGGCAATGACGCTGGTCGCGCGCGAGAAGCGCGAGGCGACATACTGGCCGAGGAAGCCATGCGATGTGGCGAGCACGAGGCCGCCCAGGCCGGCGCTGGCATTGCTGCCGGACGAATTGGTGACGCCCTTGACGGCAAGCGCCGCCGCTTCGGCCGCAAGCGCAGCATCCTTCAGCTCATCGGCTGAAACCTCGGTCGGATCGAAGAGATCGAGATCGCGCAGATTGCGGGCGAGCAGCGCCGGATCGGCGAGACCCTGATAAGGATCCTCGGGCGAGACCTTCGCCATGGCGACGGCGCGCTCGGCGAGCATCTTGGGATCGGAAGCGGCGGTGGCCGAGACGCTCGCCACCCGCTGACCGACGAAAACGCGCAGCGAGACATCCTCGCTTTCCGACGATTCGGTGCCTTCGACCTTGCCCAGCCGCACCGACACGCCGGCCGAGCGGCCGCGCACCGCGACCGCGTCGGCGGCGTCGGCGCCGGCGCGCTTCGCCGCCTCGACGAGCGCCGCGACGCGGTCGGTCAGTTTCGCTGCGTCGAGCGTATCGGCCATGCGATTTGTCCTGTTTGTTTCAAGCGGTCTCGGAGGAAGACGCTGCCGCACCATCTATGGAAGCTGCGGCACCATCTATTGTTCCATTGCCGCTTGTGCAATGGGCGAAGGCCAATCAGGATGCCGCGACCAAATCGCCCAAAGGCGGCCGGAGCGGTCGCCTACGGCACAATTGCCTGTTCGGAGTTTCCCGCATGACGCCTTTCCATCTCGCCTTCCCGGTCCGCGATCTCGACGAAACCCGCGCCTTCTATGGCGAGGTGCTGGGCTGCGCGATCGGCCGCTCATCCGCCACCTGGGTCGATTTCGACCTCTACGGCCACCAGATGTCGGCGCATTTGCGGCCGCGGGCGGTCGAGGCCGCCCGCGACGGCAAGGTCGACGGCGTGGCCGTGCCGATCCCGCATTTCGGCGCTGTGCTTCTGATAGACGAATGGGAGCGGCTCGCAGCGCGGCTCGAAGCCCGCTCCGACATAGATTGGCTCGAACGGCCGATGGTGCGATTCAAGGGCGAGCCCGGCGAACAGGCGACGCTGTTCATCCGCGACCCGTCTGGCAATGCCCTGGAGTTCAAAGGCTTCCGCTCACTGGAGCAGGTATTCGCACACTAATCAGAAACGGTCGGCCGCGAAAGGCGCGACACGCGCCGGATCACCGCGTCCTGCGATCACATCGGCGATCAGCCGCGCGGTGATCGGCGCCAGCGTCAATCCGAGATGGCCATGGCCGAAGGCGTGGATGACGCCGGGACAGCGGCTGGACCGGCCGATGACCGGACGCGAATCGGGCAGCGACGGACGGAAACCCAGCCATTCGGATGACGGCCGGCCGAGTTCGGGAAAGAACTGCCGCACACCGCGGTCGAGCAGCGCCAGCCGGCGCGGGTTTGGCGGCGCCGCAAGCCCGCCGAGCTCGACGGTGCCGGCGACTCGCAGCCTGCCCTCCATCGGCGTCATGTAGAAGCCGAGATCGACCGGGCAGACCGGCCGGTTGAGCAGCGGCGCTTCGGTCGGGAATTCCAGATGATAGCCGCGCTCGGTGTCCAGCGGGATCCTGTCGCCGGCCTGGGTGGCCAACGCCCGTGAGCGGGCGCCTGCCGCGACCACGACTGTCCGCGCCGTGATGCCAAGACCAGGACCGCTCAGCCGGATGCCGCCGGCGTCCGGCGCGAGGCCGGTTACCTTTGCTCGCACCAGTTGGACGCCGCGGTCCGCGGCAGCCGTCGCAAGCCGCTGCATCACCGCCTTCGGATCGCTGACATTGATTGAATCCGGGAAAAGCAGGCCCTGCGGCTGAAACTCCGCCAGTCGCGGTTCCAGCGCGGCCACCTGCTCGGCGGTCAGCGCCTCCTGATGGACGCCAAACTTGGCGCGCATGGCCCGCCCAGCAGCCGCGGCAGCGAAATCGCCTTCACGCCGGTAGATGTACAGGCAGCCGTTGCGACGCAGCAGGTCGGCGAGGCCAGCCTCCGCCGCCATCTCCTCCCACGCCGGCAAGGCCTCGGCAAGCAGTCCGGCGAGCGCCAACGCGTTGGCGCGGGTGGCCGCCGGAAGAGACTGGCGGACGAAACGGATCAGCCATGGCGCGAGTTGGAAGAGCGCCGCCCAGCGCAGCGCGAAGGGACTGTCGGGATCGAACAGCAGCTTCGGCAGCGCGCGCAGCACGCCCGGATTGCCGACCGGCATGCAGGCATATTCGGCGATCGTTCCGGCATTGCCGAACGAGGCGCCGGAACCCGGCTCGTTGGGGTCGATGAGCAGCACCTCGCGGCCTTCGCCGGCAAGGCGTAATGCCGTCGCCAGGCCGACGACGCCGGCACCGACAATGGCGATTTCGACGATTTTCGGCGCTGGCTTCGACGCGGATGCGGGTGTCATGGTCTTAGRCGAAGCCGGGCAATTGCAGGTGACCGGCCGCGAGCAGCTCGGCCATCGCGGTGAGCGCGGTGCGCAGATCGTCCTGCGAACGGGCCGCGCCGACATTGATGCGCACGCCGTGCTGCACCGGCTCGCGGCCGACCGCGAAGGCATCGCCCGGCAGCACGGCGACGCCGCGTTCCAGGCAGGTGCGGGCAAAGCCGGCGCCGCGCCAGGGTTCAGGCAGGCGCAGCCAGGCATGCGTCGAGGTGGGGTGGCTCTGGATGTCGAAGCGCCCCAGGATCTCRCTCAGAATGGCCTGGCGCTGGCGCAGCTCCTGCTTCTGGATCTCGATGATGCGGGCTGCCGCCCCCTCCTCGATCAGCGTTGCCCCGATCAGCGCTGTCAGCGGGCTGATGCTCCAGCAGTTGATGYGCAGCGCCGCCGCGATCTGGCCGGCTATGGGGCGCGGGGCGATGACGAAGCCGAGGCRCAGGCCGGGCGCCAGGCATTTCGACAGCGCGCCGAGATGGATGGTCAGTTCGGGCTCGAGACTGGCGAAAGACGGCGGCGGATCGTCGGCCAGCGGACGGTAGACGTCGTCCTCGATGATCAGCACGTTGTGGCGGCGGGCAACCGCGGCAAGCTCGTGCCGGCGTTGCTCGCTCAACGTAATCGTCGTCGGATTGTGCAGCGTCGGCACCAGGAAGACCGCGCGCGGACGCAACTGCACGCAGGCGACTTCGAAGGCGTCGGGACGCATGCCGCCGCGATCCATCGCGACGCCCCGCAAGTCGAGCCCGTGCACGCGGCAGAGCGCGTTGATGCCCTGGTACGTCACCTCGTCGGCGAGCACGACCTCGCCATGCCGGGTAACGGCGCCAAGAACGCAGTCGAGGCCATGCTGGGCGCCGGCTGCGAGCACGACGCGGCCCGGGTCGCCATCACCGGCGACGGATCTCAGCCAGTCGGCTATCGCCGCGCGCGCCCAAAGCGGCCCCTCCGGCGGATGGTAGTCCTGCAGAGAGGCATAGTGCCGATCCTTGGGGAGCCGCGGCAGCAGCGCAGCGACCGCGTCGAGATAGGCGGAGGTGGGCGGCCGGTTGACGGAAAGGTCGATGATGCCGCTCTGGTCGCTCGGCGCCGACACGAAGCCCGGCCGCTCGGCGACGTCGCGGGCGGCAACCGTGGTGCCGCGCCCCGGCCTAGCCTCGAGCAGCCCCTGCTCCTGCAGAGTCGAGAGCGCGCGCGTCACCGTCGTGACGTTGATACCCAATGCACGCGCGATCTCGCGCTGCGGTGGCAGCCGGTCGCCGACCGCGAGCGTGCCGGCGGCGATGCGTTCGGCGATCGCGTCGGCAAGACGGCGATAGACCGGACTTTCATCCTCCGTGAGGCGAAGATCTTGGAGCATACGGGATTCGAACTAGGGCTGACGTCTCACTTGTGGGGCATCTAGCATAAGACATTGCCTCGTACAATAGAGCTTGTCCGACAGGCATCCGCTCGATGTCCGGTCAAAATAATCACACAACTTAGCAAAAATTCCCTTGACGGGCAAAGTTGTCCGCATCTATGGTCGATTTCAGGTTAATTGTGTGACCATGCAAGTCGGGCGATCTGCCGAGCGGCAGGCTGGTTCCCGGGAGGACGAGGCATGGATCGCAAACCGTATCTCGAATCGATCAGCTGCATCCGGGACTGCGGACAATGAGCGCCGTCCGGACTGCGATGYCGGCCACCCCCGCCATGGCCTCGCTTGCCGCACTCGCCGATTCCACTGGCCGGGGATTCGTCGAGTTCACCGATGTCGAGAAGTCGTATGACGGGCGCACCTTCGCGGTGACGCGAATGAACCTTACCGTCGCGCGCGGCGAATTCCTGACGCTGCTCGGCCCCTCCGGCTCCGGCAAGACGACGACGCTCAATATGCTCGCCGGCTTCGAGCGGCCGACGCATGGCACGATCACGCTGGAAGGCCAGCCRGTCGACCGCCTGCCCCCCTACCAGCGCAATATCGGCATGGTGTTCCAGAACTATGCGCTGTTTCCGCACATGACGGTGGAGGAGAACGTCGCCTTCCCACTCTCGGTCCGCCAGGTGAGCAAGGCCGACATTGCATCCCGCGTGGCGCGTGCGCTCGATATGGTGCGGCTCCGGCAGTTCGGCGATCGCCGGCCGGCACAGCTGTCCGGCGGCCAGCAGCAGCGTGTGGCGCTTGCCCGCGCTCTGGTGTTCCAGCCGAGCCTGGTGCTGATGGATGAGCCGCTCGGCGCGCTCGACAAGAAGTTGCGCGAGCATATGCAGCTCGAGATCAAGCAACTGCATACGATGCTCGGCGTCACCATCGTCTATGTCACGCATGACCAGAGCGAGGCGCTGACGATGTCGGACCGCGTCGCGGTGTTCAATCTGGGCGCGATCGCCCAGCTCGGCACGCCCGACGATCTCTACAACGCGCCGCAAAGCTCGTTCGTGGCGAGTTTCATCGGCGAGAACAACACGCTGGAAGGCGTGGTCGACCGCGTCTCGGGCTCGCAATGCCGCGTGCGGCTCAACGGCGGCGGCGAGATCACCGCCTTGGCCGTCGGCGTCACGCAAGGCAGCGCCTGCCATGTCGCCGTGCGGCCCGAGCGGCTGAACCTGGCGCCCACACCCGCCGGCGGCAACGCGCTCCCGGCCACCGTCGACGGGCGTATCTATCTCGGCGACCACCTGCGCCTTCTGGCCAGGCTCGCCAACGACCAGGTGCTGACCGTGAAGGTCGGCCCCGAGGCGACCATGGCAAACGGCGAGACCGTGACGGTTTCCTGCGCGCCCAACGATTGCCGCGCCTTTCCGGCCGATGCCGGAACGRCCGGCGCCACTCCAAAACAGGGGAACCCGACATGAACTATGTGAGGAAACATCTCATCGCGCTGGCCGCCGCCACGGCCGTCATGACGTTCGGCCACGCAGCTATGGCCGACGAGCTCTCCATCATGGCGAGCGGCGGCGCCTGGCAGGACGCGCAGCGCAAGGCCTGGTTCGAGCCGTTCAGCAAGGAGACCGGCGCCAAGATCCTCGAGCAGGAATATCTCGGCGATCTCGGCAAGGTCAGGGCCATGGTCGAGACCGGCAACGTGCCGATCGACCTGGTGACGGTCGAGACCGCGACCGTGCTGCAGGGCTGCGATGCCGGCATTCTCGAGCGGCTCGACTATTCCAAGATTGCGCCCCGCGACAAGTTCATCCAGGRCTCGGCCCTCGATTGCGGTGTCGGGCTCGATGCTTACGGCGACATCCTCGCCTATGACCCGACCGTGCTGAAGGAGGCGCCGAGCTCGGTGCTCGACCTCTTCGACACGACGAAGTTCCCGGGCAAGCGGGCCATGCGCAAGTTCCCGGCGCAGAACCTCGAATGGGCGCTGATGGCCGACGGCGTGGCCCCTGCCGACGTCTATAAGGTGCTCGCCACGCCGGAGGGTGTCGACCGCGCCTTCAAGAAGCTCGACACGATCAAGAAGGACATCGTCTGGTGGGATGCCGGCGCGCAGCCGGCGCAGCTGCTCGCCTCCAAGGAAGTGGTGATGACCACTGCCTGGAACGGCCGCATCCAGAACGCCATCGACAACGACAAGAAGCCGTTCAAGATCGTCTGGAACGACCAGATCCTCGAATACGACATGATCAGCATTCCCAAGGGCGCGCGCAATCCGGAGCTTGCCTACAAGTACCTCGCCTATATCAGCAAGCCCGAGAACAACGCCAAGCTCGCCAGCTACATCACCTATGGGCCGGTGCGCACGGATGCTGCATCCTTCGTGGCGGCGGACGCGCTGCCGAAGCTGCCCAACGCCCCGGACCATCTCAAGGGTGCCTATCTTGTCGCCGACACCGAGTTCTGGGGCGATTATGGCGAGGACCTCGTCAAGCGCTTCAACGCCTGGCTTGCCCAGTAGGACCCAAGATGTCGGCGTTCCAGCCCAGCGAACTCGACCGGCCGACGCTGGCCCGCGACCGGTCTGCCGCCGATGCGGATCTCAAATCCGTGTCGGCGGCGCTCCGCCGCGCCGAATTCGGCGACCGGCTGCGCTCGCTGCTCCTGGCCGCACCCTTGCTCATCCTCCTGGCGCTGAGCTTCGGCATCCCGATCGTGCTGCTGCTTTCGCGCGCCGTTTACGATCCGACCATTGCCGACGCCTTGCCGCGAACCACCGTGGCGCTCGCCGGCTGGAACGGCCAGGGCCTGCCTGGCGACGAGGCCTTCACCGCGCTTGCCGCGGACCTCAAGGACAACCAGGCCAAGGGTACAGCCTATGAGCTGGCCAAGAGCCTGAACGCCCGCCTCCCCGGCGCGCGCAGCCAAATACTGAAGACGGTGCGCAAGCTCGAAAACGCCGACGGCCAGGCCGCTCTCGACGCCATGAAATCCCTGCCCTTCTGGTCGGCGCCGTCGACCTGGCCGGCGATCCAGAGCGGCACGCGCAGCCTAACCTCCTTCTACCTGCTCAGCGCGCTCGACCTGCGCTGGAACGCCGATGGCGGCATCGAGCGTGTGCCGCCCGAACAGGCAATCTTCGTCCAGGTGTTCGCGCGCACCTTCTTCGTCGCGGCGGCCGTGACCCTCGCGACGCTGCTGCTCGGCTTCCCGCTCGCCTACCTCATCGCCAATGTGCCGAAGGGGCTGGGGGCCATCCTGATCGTCGCCGTGCTGTTGCCGTTCTGGACGTCGATCCTGGTGCGCACCGCCGCCTGGACGGTGCTCCTGCAGAAATTCGGACTGGTCAACGACATGCTGCTTTGGCTGGGCGTCGCCAGTGACCGGCTCGACCTGATGTACAGCCGCATGGGCTTGATCATCGCCATGACGCATATCCAGCTGCCGTTCACGCTGCTGCCGATCTACAGCGTCATGCGCACCATTCCGCCCTCGCAGATGAAGGCCGCCTATTCGCTCGGCGCCAGGCCGTTCACCGCCTTCCGCCGCGTCTACATTCCGCAGGTCTTCCCGGGCGTGATGGCCGGATGCCTGCTCACCTTCATCCTCTGCCTCGGCTACTACATCACGCCGGCGCTGATCGGCGGCGCGAGCGACCAGCTGATCAGCAATTTCATCGCCAACTACGTCAATGTCGAGCTGAACTGGGAGATGGCGGCGGCGCTGAGCTTCATATTGCTCGTCTTCACGCTGGCGCTGTTCGGCATCTTCGCCCGTATCCTCGGCCTCGACCGCCTGAAGCTGGTGTAGCCATGCTCCTGTCCCCCTACCCGACAACCGGCGAACGCATCCGCATCACCCTGCTCTGGCTTTGGTGCGGGCTGGTGATCCTGTTCCTGCTGGTGCCGATCCTCATTCCGGTGCCGCTCTCCTTCAACAGCGGAGCCTTCTTCATCTTCCCGCTCGAGGGGATCTCGACGCGCTGGTACGAGGTGGTGCTCGGCACGCAGCGCTGGCAGTACGCGATCGGCAACAGCCTGATTGTGGCCTTCGGCACGACGCTAATCGCAACCACGCTCGGCACGCTGACGGCGATCGCGCTTTCCGACGAGAAATTCCCCGGACGCCGCATCGTCATGCCGCTGTTGCTCTCACCGCTGATCGTGCCGGTGGTGATCACCGCCGTCGGCTCGTATCTGTTTTACGCGCGTGTCGGRCTGGCCAGCACCTATGCCGGCATCATTCTGGCGCATACGGCTTTAGCCAGCCCCTTCGTCGTGGTGACGGTGGGTGCCAGCCTCACCGGCTTCGACCGCAATTTGATGCGCGCCGCCGCGATCTCGGGCGCCAAGCCAGTGACAGCTTTCTTCCGGGTGATGCTGCCACTGATCCTGCCGGGTGTCCTATCGGGCGCGGCCTTCGCMTTCGTCACCTCCTTCGACGAAGTGGTGGTCGTGCAGTTCCTCGCCAGCGCCAGCCAGCGCACCATGCCGCTCGAAATGTTCATCGGCCTGCGCGAAAAGCTCAGCCCCGCGATCACCGCCGCCGCGACGCTGATGATGGCACTGTCGATCGTGCTCCTGGTCGTCGCCAACCTTCTGTCGCGGCGCGGCCAGAAACGGGCGCGCGCGGCAGGGTAGTCGGATCTACGCGCCGGCCACCGGCGCCCAGACCACATCCTCGATCCTGGCGGCACCCGTCGCGAGCATTACCAGGCGGTCGAAGCCGAGGGCCGATCCGCTCGCCTCAGGCATGACGGCAAGAGCGGCTAGAAAATCCTCGTCGAGCGGATAGCGCTCGCCATAGACACGCTCCTTCTCATCCATCTCGGCGATAAAGCGGCGGCGCTGCTCGGCCGGATCGGTCAGCTCGCCGAAGGCATTGGCGAGTTCGACGCCGCAGCAATAGAGCTCGAAGCGCTCGGCAACGCGCGGGTCCTGCGCGCTCGGCCGGGCCAAGGCAGCCTCCGAGACCGGATAGCCGTAGAGGATGGTGGCGCGCCCCTGCCCCAGCGCCGGCTCGACCTTTTCGACCATCACCCGGCTGAACAGATCGGCCCAATTGTCGTCGGGCGCGGTGCGCAGGCCGGCGCCGACCAGCGCCTCGTGGAGGGCTTCGCGATCGGTGCTGCCATCGGCGGCGACGCTCGCCAGAAGATCGATGCCGCCATACGCCAAGAAGGCGTCCGCCACGCTCAGCCGCTCCGGCTCGGCGAACGGGTCGGCCTCCCGGCCGCGGAAACGGAAGCTTTTCGCGCCGGCCTTTTCCGCGGCGAGTGCCAGGAAATCGGCGCAGTCATCCATCAGGCTCTCATAGGTCTGGCCGACGCGGTACCATTCGAGCATGGTGAATTCCGGATGGTGCAGCGGCCCGCGCTCGCGGTTGCGCCAGACCGCGCCGAGGCTGAAGATGCGCTTCTCGCCGGCGGCAAGCAGCTTCTTGCAGGCGAATTCCGGCGAAGTGTGGAGGTAGAGCGGCCGGCGCGACGCGTCGGGCGCGACCTCTTCGGTGGCGAAGGCGGCAAGATGCGCCTCGTTGCCGGGCGAAACCTGCAGCGCCGATGTCGTCACCTCGACGAAATCGCGTGTCCCGAACCAGCCGCGAAGCGCGGCAGCTATGGCGTTGCGCGCCATCAGCCTTGGCCGGCGATCGGCATGAACATGCGGCGTCCACCAGGGCGAAGCGTCACTCATAGGCAGGAAAATCGCTCTGAAGGCTGGCGGTTCGGCGCAAGATGCGCTAGGGCRCACGCGAAGGCCGCCGTAGCCGATTTATAGCAATCAACGCTTGCAGGCCGAAAAACTCGATTAGGATTGAATATCGTGGTCAAGGTCATCGCCAGTTCCTTACGCAAAGGCAACGTCGTCGATAAGGACGGCAAGCTCTATGTCATCCTCTTTGCTGAAAACATCCACCCTGGCAAGGGCACGCCGGTGACGCAGCTCGACATGCGCCGCATCGGCGACGGGGTGAAGGTTTCGGAGCGTTACCGTACGACCGAGATGGTCGAGCGCGCCTATGTCGAGGAGCGCGAGCACACCTTCCTCTATTCCGACGGCGAAGGCTTCCATTTCATGAACCCGGAAAGCTACGACCAGGTCGTGGCTTCGGAAGGCGTGGTCGGCGACATGGCCCCCTACCTGCAGGAAGGCATGGCCGTGCAGCTCGCGCAGTTCAACGGCGTGCCGATTTCGCTGACGCTGCCGCAGCGCGCCGTCTTCGAGGTGGTGGATACCGAGCCGGTCACCAAGGGCCAGACGGCGTCCTCGTCCTACAAGCCGGCCGTGCTTTCCAACGGCGTGCGCACCGCCGTTCCGCCGCACATCACCGCTGGCACCCGCGTGGTGGTGATGACCGCCGACGGCTCCTACGTCGAGCGCGCCAAGGACTGAGAGCCGGAGTTTCACTGCAGTTCAATTGCTCGGCCCGCCTGCGACCGGGCGGGCCTATCATTGGCACGGTTCCCAGCCGTCTGGACGCCACGCTCTGACCGAAGCGAATTTGCGTTTACCGCGAGGTGAAGGGCAAATCCGGAGGCCGGGCATTTGGGCGGGGGTTTCTCAACCCGAACCTCCCTCAGCTAGCCGTTCGGCTGCAGCGTTGTGCGGGCGATTTTCCAGGCGGATTCGACGTGCCGCCGCGCTGCGGCTTCCGCCTCCTCCGGCTTGCGCGCCCTGATCGCATTCATGATCTCGTTCATTTCGGCGATCGCCGGCTCGCGTCGGTTCGCCGAGGCGATCGTCATCGAACGCAGCTGGTTGATGCGCACATTCAGCCCACTCACGATCTCCCAGGCGACCCGCTTATCCGCAGCCTCGAACAGCGCTTCGTAGAATTTCGTCGTCGCCCGCATCACCGCCGGCGGCTTACCCGAGGCCCAGGCTTCGAAGAGTTCGCTGAGGGCTTGCTCCAGTATGGCCAATTGCGCATTGGTCGCCGATTGCGCACAGGCGCGCGYCGCGATCCCTTCCAGCAGCGCCCTGAGCTCGTAGATTTCGTCGGTGCGGCCGAGATCCGGCTTGGCCACCGCCGGCCCGTGTCCGGGGACCATCTGCACAAGCCCCTCAGCCTCCAGTTGCCGCAAGACCTCGCGCACGACTGATCGACTGACGCCGAGCTGGTCGCAAAGTGGCCGCTCGACCAGCCTTTCCCCCGGCTGGAAATGAAAATCCATGATGGCCTCGCGCATGCGCTCGAGAGCCAATGTTCTCAAGGTTTTGGCGCTGCGATCGATGCGAAGCGTATCGTCCTGCATGTGCTTGCTCCCTGCGCGGTCACAAAAACAGATTCCATGGCCAGTTGACAAGGTATTTGGTGCTCCATAGTATGGTATACCATAAGACAAGCAGGAAGACGGCGCAATTTTCTCAGCGTCGCCCGACAGAGGTTTCCATGCAGCCGGCCATTCGCAAGATCGTCACCTATACCGAGAACACGCTGATCGAAGGCGGCAAGGCAGCCCCCAGGCCGCTGCGCTTGATCGGTGTCGCTGCCGTGTTGACGAACCCTTGGGCGGGTCGAGGTTTCACCGAAGATCTCTCGCCCGAGATCCGCGCCTATGCGCCGGTGCTCGGGGAAACCCTAACCCGCGAGATCATCGCCGTAGCCGGTTCTGGCGAGGCGATCGAAGGCTACGGCAAGGCCGCCATCTGCGGCACGTCGGGCGAAGTCGAGCACGCCTCGGCGCTGATCCACACGCTGCATTTCGGCAATCATTATCGCYGCGCCGTCGGCGCCAAGACCTATCTAGCCTTCACCAATCTGCGCGGCGGGCCGAACACGCCGATCATGATCCCGCTGATGGACAAGAACGACGAGGGCCGGCGCTCGCACTATCTGACGGTGCATTTCCAGATCGGCGATGCGCCCGCGCCGGACGAGCTGGTCGTGGCGCTTGGCGCTTCGATCGGCGGCCGCCCGCATCATCGCATCGGCGACCGCTACCAGGACCTCAAGGAGCTCGGGGACCTGCATGGCTGACTCCGCGGCACTTGAATGGACCCAGGCCGCCGCGCCCGACGGCACCAGCTTCATCCGCGCCGGATCGGGCGCGCCGGTGCTTTTCATTCACGGCGTCGGCATGAACGCGGCGATCTGGCAGCCGCAGATCGAGCGCATGGCGGACCGCTGGGACGTCATCGCCATCGATATGCTTGGCCACGGCCGCTCGCCGCTGCCGCCACAGGCACCGGAGCTGGCCGACTATGCCAGGCAGGCGATCCGGCTGCTCGACCATCTCGGCCTCGACCGCGTATCGGTCGTAGGCCACTCGATGGGCGCGCTCGTCGCGCAGGAACTCGCCCTTCTGGCGCCGGAGCGCGTTGACCGCATCGTTTCGCTCAACGCTGTCTTCCGTCGGCCGCCCGAACTCGCCGAAGCTGTCCGCAAGCGCGCGGCTGCCCTCGCCGGCCGCGGCGACGCCGCGGGTGCCGCCCAGACCATTGCGCGCTGGTTCGGCGATCCGGTTCCGCCCGGGCTCAAGGCGGCTGCCGAGAAGACAGCGACGGCATTGAATGAGGTCGATCCCGAAGGCTATGCCCGCACCTACCGCCTGTTCGCGCGCRCCGACAGCGACCACGCCGATCGCTTGCGGGCGCTCGCGGTGCCCGCCCTGTTCATGACCGGCTCGGAGGACAAGAACTCCTCGCCGGCAATGTCGGCCGCCATGGCAAGGCTCGCACCGCACGGCCGCTGTGTCGTGCTTGCCGGCCAAAGGCACATGATGGCGGTGGCGGATCCAGAGTTCACCACCCGACACATCGCCGGCTTCCTCAGCGAGGATGCAAGCGTGGACGATGCAACGCAGGCCGGCTTGGACAGCGGCGAGTTCCGCCGCGCCCTTGGCTCCTTCCTGACCGGGGTCACCATCGTCACCACCATCGGGCCGGAAGGCGAACCGCGCGGCTTCACCGCCAACTCCTTCACCTCCGTATCGCTCGACCCGCCGCTGGTGCTTGTCTGCATCGCCCACAAGGCGCTCGGCCATCCGGTGTTCGCGACATCGAAAAGCTTCGCCATCAACGTGCTCAGCGAAAACCAGAAGGCAGCCTCCGGCGTCTTCGCCTCGAAGGCAGCCGACAAATTCGCTTCCGTCGCCTGGCGGCCGGGGCAGACCGGCAGCCCGGTCATCGACGGCGCGGTCGCCTCCTTCGACTGCGATCTGGAGCGGCTCGTCGATGCGGGCGACCATTCGATCCTCATCGGCCGCGTTCGCGATTTCCAGCACAATTCTGCGCAGCCGCTCGGCTATTGCCGCGGCGCCTACATCACGCCCGGCCTCAGCCAGGAGGCGCTCGCCGCCGCCCAGCCCGGCACCGATGTCGGCGCCATCCTCGAAAACGCCGGCAGGATCCTGTTCCTCGAAACGCCGGACGGTTCGTTCGAACTGCCGAGAGGACGAGGATTGGGTTCGGCTGGCGACGGCAAAAGTCTCAAGGGGCTTCTTGCCGCAAAGGCCATCGAAGCGCAGCTCGGCTTCCTTTTCGCCGTGTGGGACGACGCCGGAGATGTTTCACGCACACATGTCTATTATCGCGGCACCTTCGATGTGCCGGCGTCGAGCGATCGCGGCATCCGGCTCGTCGACATCGACGCCATCAGCAGCTTGAAGATTACTGACCCGGCAATCCGCTCCATGCTTTCCCGCTATGTGCGCGAATGCACCGAGGATGCTTTCGGGGTCTATGTCGGCAACGAGGTCGAAGGCGAGGTGCGGCCGCTCGCCAGGAGCGCCGTCGTTCCCCTCAACACAGGYGACCAGGGATGAAATTCTCGCTTTTCGTGCATATGGAACGCTCGGATCTCGGCAAGCCGCATTCGGAGCTTCTGGGCGAGTTGGGGGAGCTGGTGCTGCTGGCGGAAGAGGCAGGCTTCGAGACGGCCTGGATCGGCGAGCATCACGGGATGGAGTTCACCATCTCGCCCAATCCGTTCATCAACATCGCCTATCTGGCGGGCAAGACCAGCCGCATCCGTCTCGGTACCGGAACCATCATCGCGCCCTTCTGGCACCCGATCAAACTAGCCGGCGAGGCGGCGATGGCCGACATCATCACCGGCGGCAGGCTGGATGTCGGCATCGCCCGCGGCGCCTACAGCTACGAATATCAGCGCCTCTTCCCCGGGCTCGATGCCTGGGCCGCCGGCCAGCGCATGCGCGAGATGATCCCGGCGATCCGCGGCCTCTGGGACGGTGACTACGCGCATTCCGGCGAGTTCTGGCAATTCCCGCCGACCACCTCTTCACCCAAGCCCTTGCAGCAACCTTACCCGCCGATCTGGGTGGCCGCGCGCGATCCGAACTCGCACGACTTCGCCGTTGCCAACAAGTGCAAGGTGCAGGTAACGCCGCTGGCTTCCGGCGACGATGAGGTCGCGAGCCTGATGCAGCGCTTCGAGGCCGCATGCGCCGCGCATCCGGAGATCGAACGACCGGAGATCATGCTCCTGATGCATACATTCGTTGCCGAGGATGCAGCCGAGACCGATCGGCTCAGCAAGGATCTGTCGACATTCTATTGCCAGTTCGGCGCCTGGTTCCAGAACAAGAAGCCGGTGCACCAAGGCATATTGGAGCCGCTCACGGCCGACGAGACTGCCGCCATGCCGCAATATGCGCCAGACAAGATCCGCAAGAACCTGGTGATCGGCGAAGCGGGCGAGGTCATCGCCCGGCTGAAGGCCTACGAAGCGCTCGGCTACGACCAGTATTCGATCTGGATCGACAGCGGCCTTCCGCACGAGCGCAAGAAGAAATCGCTGCAACTGTTCATCGACCGGGTGATGCCGGCCTTCATCTGACCGCGAACGGACAAGGCCATGACCGACGCCGCATTCAGGAACTTCATCGACGGCCGCTTCGACGAGCCGTCCGCGACCTTCGACAGCATCGATCCGTCGACCGGCGTGCCATGGGCGAAGATGCCGGCGGCAACCGAAGCCGATGTCGATCGCGCCGTCGAGGCCGCGCACCGCGCGCTGCGCTCGGGGCCTTGGGCGTCGATGACGGCGACCGCGCGCGGCAAGCTCCTCGTGAGGCTCGGCGACCTCGTCGCCGCCAATGCCGCACGGCTGGCCGAGTTGGAGACGCGCGACACCGGCAAGATCATCCGCGAGACCCGTGCCCAGATCGCCTATGTCGGCGACTACTACCGCTACTATGGCGGGCTTGCCGACAAGCACGAAGGCGCGCATGTGCCGATCGACAAGGCGGACCTCGACGTCACCATCCGCCGCGAGCCGATCGGCGTTGTTGCGGCGGTGGTGCCGTGGAACTCGCAGCTCTTCCTCTCGGCGGTCAAGCTCGGCCCGGCGCTGGCGGCCGGCTGCACGGTAGTGCTCAAGGCCTCCGAGGACGGCCCGGCGCCGCTGCTCGCCCTCGCCGAGCTGGTTAGCGAAGCCGGCTTTCCAGCCGGCGTTGTCAACATCCTCACCGGCTTCGGGCAGGATTGCGGACGGCGCCTGACCAGCCATCCGCTGGTCGCGCGCGTCGCCTTCACCGGCGGGCCGTCAACGGCGCGCGCCATCGTCAGGAACACGGCGGAGAACCTCGCCTACACGACCCTCGAGCTCGGTGGCAAAAGCCCGGTCGTCGTCTTCGCCGACGCCGATCTCGACAGCGCCGCCAATGCGGTCGTCGCCGGCATCTTTGCCGCATCCGGTCAAAGCTGCGTCGCCGGATCGCGGTTGCTGATCGAACGCTCCGTGAAGGACGAATTCCTCGGCCGGCTGAAGCGCAAGGCCGAAGCGATCCGCATCGGCGACCCGCAGGATCCGGCGACCGAAATGGGGCCGCTCGCAACGCTGCGCCAGCGCGATCGGATCGAGAATATCGTAGCCGAAAGCCTCGCCGCCGGCGGCACGCTGGTCACTGGCGGGGCTAGGCCAGAAATCGGCGCCGGCTTCTATTACGCGCCGACCATCATTGAGGCCGGCAACATCAATCTGCCCTGCGTACGCGAGGAGCTGTTCGGCCCGGTGCTCAGCGTGCTTGCCTTCGATACAGAGGCCGAAGCGCTGGCGCTCGCCAACGACACCCCCTTCGGCCTCGCCTCCGGCGTCTTCACCTCAAATCTCGGCAAGGCGCACCGCATGGCGCGCGACATCTATGCCGGCGTGGTCTGGGTCAACACCTACCGCGCCGTCTCGCCGCTCGTCCCCTTCGGCGGCTACGGCCTGTCGGGGCTCGGCCGCGAAGGCGGGCTGGACGCCATCCGCGATTACACGCGCTCGAAATCCGTCTKGATCAAGACCTCGGACGAGCCGATCCCCGATCCCTTCGTCATGCGCTGAGAACGGCATGGCGTGGATGCACAGAAAAAAAACAAGAAACGGAACAGAGAAATCAGAGGAGAATGAGATGAAACTGATCTTAGCCGGCATTCTCGCCGGACTGCTGTCTGCAACCGCCGCCAAGGCCGATGAAATGGTGTTCACCAGCTGGGGCGGCACCACGCAGGAGGCGCAGACCAAATCCTGGGCCGAGCCGTTCACCGCCAGCTCCGGCATCAAGGTGTTGCAGGACGGCCCGACCGACTACGGCAAGCTGAAGGCCATGGTCGACGCGAAGAACGTCACTTGGGACGTCGTCGACGTCGAGATGGACTTCGCCATCAAGGCGGCGAAAGACGGGCTGCTCGAACCGATCGACTTCGCCGCCGTGCCGAAGGCCGACCTCGATCCGCGCTTCAGCAATGAATACGCCGTCGGCAGCTTCTACTATTCCTTCGTGCTCGCCTGGAACAAGGGCGCCGTTTCCGGCGAACCGACAAGCTGGGCCGACATGTTCGACACCAAGAAGTTTCCCGGCAAACGAACCTTCTACAAATGGTCTGCGCCGGGCGTGATCGAGATCGCGCTTTTGGCTGACGGCGTGCCGGCGGACAAGCTCTATCCGCTCGACCTTGATCGTGCCTTCAAGAAGCTCGACACGATCAAGTCGGACATCGTCTGGTGGGGCGGCGGCGCCGAATCGCAGCAGCTCATCGCTTCGGGCGAAGCTGCATTCGGCCAGCTCTGGAACGGCCGCGTCTTCGCGCTGGAGAAGGACGGCGCCGATGTCGGCGTCTCCTGGAATCAGAACCTCACCGCCGCCGACGTTCTCGTCGTCCCGAAGGGCGCCAAGAACAAGGACAGCGCCATGAAGTTCCTCGCCGCCGCCACCAGCCCGACCGGCCAGGCGAAGTTCGCCGAGGCGAGCGGCTATGCGCCGATCAACACCAAGGCCAAGGCCGAGATGCCCGCCGACGTGGTTAAGGGTCTGCCTGATGCGCATGTCGACGGCCAGATCAACCTCGACATGAACTACTGGGCCGAGCATCGCGACGAGATCGCCACGCGCTGGTACGCCTGGCAGACCAAGTAGCCGCCAAGACAAGAGCGGGGCGTGGCAATCGCGCCCCGCTCGAAGGACGGAACGTTCCATGACGGGAAGCGCTTTCAGACGCCAATCTTTTGCCGGCCTGCCGGCCGGCAGCGGCGGGGCCTTGCCGGCCCTCGCGCTGGTCGGCCTGTTCTTCATCGTGCCGGTGGTCGCGCTACTGCTGCGCAGCGTCACCGATCCGGAGCCCGGCCTGCAGAACTACGCAGCCCTTTTCGGCAGCGGCACTTATGTGCGGGTGTTCCTCAACACCTTCCTGGTCGCCGCCGTCGTCACCGCAGTCACCATCGTTGTGGCGTTTCCGATCGCCTGGATGCTGGCGATCATGCCGCCGGCGCTCGGCTCGATCGTCTTCGGCATCATCATCCTGTCGATGTGGACCAACCTCCTCACCCGCACCTATGCGTGGATGGTGCTTCTGCAGCGCACCGGCGTGATCAACCGGGCGCTGATGGGCCTTGGCATCACGCATGAGCCGCTGCCGCTCATCAACAATCTCACCGGCGTCACCATCGGCATGGTCTACATCATGCTGCCCTTCATGATCCTGCCGCTGGTCGGCACGCTGCGCGCGATCGACCCGATGACGCTGCGCGCCGCCGCCCTTTGCGGCGCAGGCCCGCTCCAGGCGTTCCGCCGCATCCTCCTGCCGCTGTCGCTTCCCGGGATCGCCGCGGGCGGGTTGATGGTCTTCGTCATGTCGCTCGGCTACTTCGTGACGCCTGCGCTGCTCGGCGGCACGTCGAACATGATGCTCGCCGAGATGATCGCCCAGACGGTGCAGTCGCTGCTCAACTGGGGGCTRGGAAGTGCTGCCGCCCTCGTGCTGCTCGTCGTCACCATGGCGCTCTATGCGATCCAGCTTCGCCTGGTGGGCGCGAGGCGCCTCGGCGGAGGGCTCTGAGATGCTGCTCGACTACGACCGGCTCGGATGGCTGCGCGCGGCACTTGCCGGCTTCACTGCGCTTGTCGCCGCCTTCCTCCTGCTGCCGGTGGTCTTCATCGTCCTTTTGTCGTTCGGCTCGTCGCGCTGGCTGGCCTTCCCGCCGCCTGGCTGGACGCTGAAATGGTATCAAGAGCTGCTGGCCGATCCGGCCTGGATTGATGCAGCGCTCACCAGCGCGAAGATTGCCGCGATGGCCGCCATCCTCTCGGTACTGATCGGCCTCTTTGCTTCCTTCAGCCTGGTCCGGGGCGAGTTTCGCGGGCGGCAGTTCCTGCGTGGCTTGCTGTTGACGCCGATGGTGCTGCCGGTCGTGGTTTTCGCCATCGCCATCTACGCCTTCTTCCTTCGCATTGGGCTGGCCGGCACCACGACGGGCTTCGTCATCGCCCACACCATTCTGGCGCTGCCCTTCGCCATCATTCCGATCGCCACCGCGCTCGAAGGCTTCGACAAATCCATCGAGGACGCGGCGATCGTCTGCGGCGCCAGCCCGCTGCAGGCGAGGCTCAGAATTACGCTGCCCTCGATCCGAATCGGCATCTTCTCGGCCGCCATCTTTTCCTTCCTCGCCTCGTGGGACGAAGTGGTGGTGGCGATCTTCATGGCGAGCCCGACCCTGCAGACCTTGCCGGTCAAGATCTGGGGCAGCCTGCGCGCCGACCTCAGCCCGGTCGTCGCCGCCGCCTCCAGCCTGCTCGTCGGCCTGACCCTATGCCTGATGATCGTGACCRCACTCCTTCGCAGAAAACTGTCCAGATGACCCGGCCATTCCTTTCCATTCGCGCGGTGAGGAAGGCGTTCGGCGCCTTCGTGGCCGTCCACGACGTCACCATCGATGTGCCCAAGGGCGAATTCCTGACTTTCCTCGGGCCGTCCGGATCGGGCAAGTCGACGACGCTCTATGCGATCGCCGGTTTCCAGGACCCGACCTCGGGCGACGTACTGCTCGAAGACAAGTCGCTACTTGCCGTGCCGTCGCACAAGCGCAACATCGRCATGGTCTTCCAGCGCTACACGCTGTTTCCGCATCTGAGCGTCGCCGAGAATGTGGCGTTTCCGCTGCGCGTGCGCCGCAAGCCGGACAGCGAGGTGAAGCGCAAGGTCGCCGACATGCTGGCGCTGGTGCGCCTCGAGAGTTTCGCCGACCGCTATCCGGGCGCGCTGTCGGGCGGCCAGCAGCAGCGCGTGGCGCTTGCCCGCGCGCTCGCCTACGATCCGCCGATCCTTCTGATGGACGAGCCGCTGTCGGCGCTCGACAAGAAATTGCGCCAGGAAATCCAGGCCGAGATCCGCCGCATCCACCGCGAGACCGGGGTGACCATCCTCTACGTCACGCACGACCAGGAGGAGGCTCTGCATCTTTCCGACCGGATAGCCCTGTTCAGGAGCGGACGCATCGCGCAGATCGGCACCGGCGAGGACCTTTATCTGAGGCCCGCGAACGAATTCGTTGCCGGCTTCATCGGCAATTCCAATTTCTTGGCCGTCGAGCATCTCGAAACCGAGAACGGCACAGCCGTGGTGCGATTGGCTGACGGCTCGATCGTCAAGGGCGTAAAGGCGATAGACAAGCTCGACCGCGGCCAGAAGGCCAGCCTGATGGTACGGCCGGAGGCATTCCGCCTGGCGCCCGTGCCGGGAAATGCGTCGCTCGCCGTCCAGATCGTCGATGCCGCCTTCTTCGGCGACCGCCGGCGCGTCGTGGYGCGCACCGCGTCGGGCGACGAGATCGACGTCAGGCCGACCTCAGACGCGGCCGAACCGGACCACGCCGTCGGCGGTTCGAGCCGGCAGATCTTTTTCGATCCCGCTTCGGCATTCCTGTTTCCAGCCTGAAGACTTCCAACCGGCAGGCCGGCATGGGGCCGAGCTCGGCATTACATCTCGCAGGCCTTCAGGCGGCCATTTCCACCGGCAGGCCGGCGGCTTTCCATTCGGGCATGCCGTCCTCTAACCGGCGCGCGGAATGGCCGAGCGAGCGCAGCGCGGCCACCGCCTCGAAGGACATCACACACCAGGGACCGCGGCAGTAAGCCACGACTTCCCTGCCGGCATCGGCATTTTGGGACCAGGCCTCGATCTCGCCGAGCGGGACATTGATCGCGCCCGGCACATGACCGAGCGCGAACTCGTCCGGCGGGCGGACGTCGATCACCGTCACCAGCCCGTCGCGCATCAGCACCTGGAGTTCGTCGCGGCTGACGGGGCGCATCTGGTCGCGCGCTTCGAAATAGCCGCGCACGATGCGGTCGACCTCCGCGAGCCGACGCTCGGCGACCGCGCGCACCGAGGCGAAGGCGGAAAGCACACTCTCATCGGCAAGCGAATAGCGCACGAACTTGCCGTCGCGTTCGGCCGCAACGATGCCGGCGCGGCGCAGCGCCTGCAGGTGCTGGGAGATGTTGGCAATCGGCTGGCCGAGCTTGGCGGCAAGCGCCTCGACGCTGCGCGCGCCTTGCGCCAGTTGCTCGATCATCTCCAGGCGCAACGGATGGCCGAGCGCCTTGGCGACGATCGCGAACTGTTCGTAGAGCGCCTGCTTCGGATTGCGGATTGACATCGTCCTTTCAACGACGCATCGTCATTCAACAGAATAATTGAATGACGATTTCGACCTGCTGTCAAGCGGCGCGGCGCGCCCGGCGCGGCCACCCGTGCGGAGGAAAAGCGATGATTCTCAGGCAGTTCCTGCATACCGATCCGGTTGCCGCCTCCTATCTGTTCGGCTGCGGCGGCAAGGCTTCCGCCGCCGTCGTCGATCCGGTCGGCGACATAGCGCCCTATATCGAAGCTGCGCGCGCGACGGGCATGCGCATCCTCTACGTCGTCGACACGCATATCCATGCCGACCACATCTCAGCCGGGCGGGCGCTCGCCGAGGCGACAGGCGCCGAATACGTGCTCTTCGAGGGCGTGGAGGCCGGCTTCCCGTTCCGGCGCGTGAAGGATGGCGAGGTGCTGGAGCTCGGCAATGTGACGGCGACCGTGATGYACACGCCGGGCCACACGCCGGAACATCTGAGCCTGCTTGTCACYGACCGGACGCGATCGAGCGAACCCTGGTTCGTGCTGACCGGCCATACGCTGATGGTCGGCGATCTCGGCCGCACCGAGCTTGCTTCCAGCGCCGAGGACGGCGCCCGCGCGCTCTACGCCAGCGTCCGGCGGCTGAAGGAATTGCCCGATCACATCGAGGTGCTGCCCGGCGCCTATTCAGGTTCGGTCTGCGGCCGTTCGCTGAGCGGCAAGCCGACATCGACGATCGGCTTCGAGCGGCGTTTTAACAAGGCGTTCCGCATCGAGGACGAGAACCAGTTCGTCGCCGCCATGACCGCCGACATCCCTCCCCCGCCGCCGGACGCCGCGCGCAACCGGGCTGCGAATGCCGGAGCGAAATCTTGAGCGCAGCCGCGCCCGGCGTAGCGCTCGGCCTCAAGGCCAACTGGAAACAGTTCGCGCTGCTGGTGCTGATCAACGCTTTCGTCGGCGGCATGGTGGGCATCGAGCGGACCGTCGTGCCGCTGATCGGCGCGGAAGAATTCGGCATCGCCTCGACCACGCTGGTCACGTCCTTCATCGTCAGCTTCGGCGTGGTCAAGGCCTGCGCCAATCTCGTCTCCGGACAGCTTGCCGACAAATGGGGCCGCAAGCGCGTGCTGATCCTCGGCTGGCTGTTCGGCCTGCCGGTGCCCTTCATCATCATTTGGGCGCCGAGCTTTGGCTGGATCGTCGCCGCCAATGCGCTGCTCGGCATCAACCAAGGGTTTGCCTGGTCGATGACAGTGATCATGAAGGTCGATCTGGTCGGGCCGAAATCGCGCGGGCTGGCCGTCGGCCTCAACGAGTTTGCCGGCTATCTCGCCGTCGGCGTCACAGCGTTCCTCACCGGCTATCTGGCCAGCCGCTACGGGCTGCGTCCGGCGCCGATCTATCTCGGCGTCTGCTATGCGATCCTGGGTACTGCGCTGTCGATCCTCCTGGTACGCGACACACGCGAACATGTGCGGCTGGAGCTTTCGAACCACGCCAAACAGGATTCGCCGCTCGGCTTCCGCGAGATCTTCATGCTGACTTCCTTCCGCGACCGCAACCTCTTCGCGGCCTCGCAGGCGGGCCTAGTCAACAATCTGAACGACGGCATGAGCTGGGGGCTGTTTCCGCTCTTCTTCGTCGCCAACGGGCTCGGCGTCGAACGGATCGGCATCCTCAAGGCGGTCTATCCCGCGGTCTGGGGCGTGCTGCAGGTCGCGACCGGACCATTGAGCGATCGGTGGGGCCGCAAGGGCCTCATCGTCGCCGGCATGTGGGTGCAGGGGGCGGGGCTTCTCACCACCGCCGTGACCCGCGATTTCGGCTGGTGGCTGCTGGCGAGCGTGCTGCTCGGCCTCGGCACGGCGATGGTCTATCCGAGCCTGATCGCAGCGGTGTCTGACGCGTCGCATCCTTCCTGGCGGGCGCGCTCGCTCAGCGTCTACCGCTTCTGGCGCGATCTTGGCTATGCGGTTGGCGCGCTGTCGGCGGGGCTGATCGCCGACTTCTTCGGCTTCGTTGCGGCAATCGCGGCGATCGCTGCACTGACCTTTCTCTCGGGCGCGATCGTGGCAGTGGCGATGCGGGATACGGGGCATTAACCCCATCCCAAGGGAAACGCATAACACCATCGGGCAAGAGTTCGGCGTTTACGATATCCGAAGCTTCATGCTGCTAGAGATGAGCCTGTCCGGTAGTATAGCGCAGGTTCTCCTCGAGATTTGCTTATGAACAGCTCGACGCGCATGCCGTGGGTGGACACGGCAAAAGGTCTTTCGATCATCCTGGTGGTGATGATGTATTCTGCCTACAACACCGGTGAATATACCGGCGGCGTCGGCTTCCTCCATTATGTCATCGGCTTTGCGACGCCTTTCCGCATGCCGGAATTCTTCCTGATTTCCGGCCTGTTCCTGTCGCAGGTGATCGACCGGCCATGGCGGCGCTATATCGACCGGCGCGTCGTGCATTATCTCTATTTCTACGTGCTGTGGGCGATCATCTCGATCGGGCTGAAGATCGGCATCTACAGCCGCGACCTCGACGGCATGCTGCACGACCTGGCAATGGCCGTCGTCCAGCCTTATGGCGTGCTGTGGTTCATCTACATGCTGGCGGTCTTCGGCCTCGTCGCGCGCATTTTGCGGGAACTTCGCGTGCCGCACTGGGCCGTCATCCCGGTCGCGAGCGGACTGCAGATGTGGGCGCCGCATCCCGACAGTTATGCGCTTGAACAGTTCGCGGCTTATTTCGTGTTCTTCTATCTCGGCTTCGTCATTGCGCCACTGGTGTTCCGGCTGGTCGCCTGGATGCAGGAGCGTCCGGCTCTGGCGGTCGCGGGCCTCGTCGCCTGGGCGATCGTCAACGGCCTGCTCGTCTATTCGCCCGGCTATTCCGTTCAGCCGGTCGGCACGCAGATGGGCCTTGCGGCGTGGCCGCCGCTGCATCTCGTGCTCGCCGTTGCCGGGGCGCTGGCGCTTTGCGTCGCCGGCGGCTTCCTGTCGAAATTCGCCGCCATGGAATGGCTGCGCTGGCTCGGCGAGCACTCGCTGGTCGTCTATGTCGCCTTCACCATCCCGATGTCGCTGTTCCGGGGTGCCGCGCTGGCAAGCGGGCTTCTGACGGATACCGGCATGCTCAGCCTGGCGGTGCTCATCGTCTCGGTCGTCAGCCCGGTAGCACTCTATTTCATGGTGAAGTTGACGGGTTTCGGCAATTTCCTGTTCGAGCGGCCGGCCTGGGCGCATATCGACAGGACGAATGCCGGACAGGTCTCCAAGGGTGTTGCGCAGCCAGCGCGCGAGGCGGCCTGATCGAGGCCGCCCTTTCTGTTGTGTAGGTTCGACCAGCCCGCTATTTGCCGGCGGCGGAAACCTTGTTCGGGGTGTATCCGGGACGGCGCACTGCCCTGACCTTGCCGCTGCCTCCGCCGCCGCAGAAGAAGCAGCCCTTGCCGTCGGACTCCAGACCTGACACGCCGGTTCCTGCCGGCATGTCCAGCGTCTGCAGCACCTCGCCCGAGCGCGGATCGACGCGGCGCAGATCGCTTTCATCTCCTTCCCAGGTGCCGTGCCAGAGTTCGCCGTCTACCCAGGTGACGCCGGTGACGACGCGCTTGGATTCGATGGTGCGGATCACCTTGCCGGTTTCGGGATCGACCTGATGGATCTTGCGGGCGCGATGTTGCCCGACCCAGAGCGAGCCCTCGGCCCAGGCAAGACCGGAGTCGCCGCCATTGCCGGGGGCCGGAATGCTGGCCAGCACCTTGCCCGTCGCCGGATCGATCTTCTGGATGCGGTCTTCGGCGATCTGGTAGAGATGCTTGCCGTCGAAGGCGGTTCCGGCATGCGCGGCGACATCGATCGAGCGCGTCGTGGCGCCGGTCACGGGATCGAGCGCGTTAAGCTTGTCACCGGAAGCGAACCAGACTTTCTCGCCGTCGAAGGTCACGCCGGCAACAGTCTTGACGCCCGGAAAAGGTCCGTATTCTCGCAGGATTTCGGCAGTCGCTCGTTTCATCTTGATCTCCATCAATCGGAACAATCTTGCCTCGACCCTAATCGCTCGGCAGCGGACCCGGGAGTAACAAGACAGTCGGGAATCCGGTCATCGGCGGCGTCATCCAGCGGCGCGCCCGGCCACGTCCGACCGCCTGCACCTTGTTCTCAGCCGACAGTTCCTCCAGCGCCCGCTGCACGGTGCGCGCGCTGGCGCCAAGCGCGATCGCCAAAGCCGAGCTCGACCATGACTCGCCATCGGCGAGAAAGGCGAGCACCGCGCCGTGCTCCTCCTCGACGGGCGGCGCCAGAACGACCACCGCGCCGGCATGGCGTGGCACAAGCGCGAAGCCTTGAGCGGTGGCGTTGATCTCGGCGAGCCCGCTCAACTCGGCGCGCAGTCGTCCCATCTCGACCCTCAAGCGCGCACGATGCGACTCGTCGGCATGCCTTGCGCGGAAGGCGCGCCTGAGCAGTGTCTCGCGCGACGCATCCGCCGGCCAGGCCTCGGCAAGCGTGCGGGCCAGCGAAAACAGCACCGGCCGCGTCGCCAGAGAAACCACCGTTCCGTCCCGGCGCACGACATTGCGGCAGGCATCGACGACGAGCGCGCCGGACGCCAGCAGCGCCTCGACCTCCTCGAGCAGAAGCGGCTTCTCCCCGCCCTCCGCGACAAGCCGCGCCACGGGCTCGTTCAGCACAAGCGAGGCATTTTCGACCTCGGTCCTCAGCGCCGGAATGTTGGCCTCGTAAGCGGCAAGCGATGCCCGGCCGAGCGCTGCGCGCGCGGCCTTCGTCCTCAGGCGCCGGACCGCGATGCCGGCAGCGGCGAGCTCATGGGCAACACGAGCGACAGGCGGCAGCGGCGCCGGATCGAAGCCGGCCAGCAGACGCTCGGCCTCGTCGAGGCGGCCGATCAGGATAAGGCGGCGCGCTTCGAGGCTGCCGGCATAGGCGGCATTCACGCGGTCGCCATGCGATGCAAGCGTCGATCTCGCGGCCCGCAGCGCCTTCTCCGGCCAGCCGAGGTCGCGCGAGACCAGCGCGATCTCGGCTTCGGCAACGACGCAGCGGGCGCGCGCCACCGCCTCCCTTGGGCTGAAGGCGCGGGCGGCACTTTTGAGCAGCGCCTTGGCCCGCTCGAGGTCGCCGAGCTGCGCCATCGCGATGCCGCGCAGCGCCAGCGCCGGCGCGTCGTCGCGCAGCGCGACACGTTTCAGCGCGCCGAGCGGATCACCCGCGGCGAGCGCGCGGCCGGCGGCGGTGATCAGCGAGTCCATTCAGTGCCCGCCGCAGCACCCGGATCGAATCGCGTCACACTTGTAACTCTCACCATCGCGCCGTCCGGTCCTATGTCTGTGCTTGTCACCCTCAACCAAACCGAAAGAATGGGACAAGAGCAATGACCCAGCACATGAAGACACCGCCGGTCGTTTCGCAAGAAGCGTGGGAAGGCGCCCACTCGGAGATGCTCGTCAAGGAGAAGGCCCTGACCCGCGCCCGCGATGYGCTGGCCGCCGAACGCCGCCGGATGCCGTGGATGCTTGTCGAGAAGGATTATGTCTTCGAAGGCCCCAACGGCAAGGCAAGCCTGCTCGACCTCTTCGAAGGCCGCCGCCAGCTTATCATCTACCGCGCCTTCTTCGAGCCGGGCGTCTATGGCTGGCCCGAGCACGCCTGCCGCGGCTGCTCGCTCGGCGCCGACCAGGTCGGCAACCTCGCCCATCTCAATGCCCGCGACACCACGCTTGCCTATGCCTCGCGCGCGCCGCAGGCCGACATTCAGCGGCTGAAGCAGCGCATGGACTGGAAGATGCCCTGGTACACCATCACCGACAGCTGGGATAAGGATTTCGGCGTCGACGAATGGCACGGCCACAACGTCTTCATCCATGACGGCAACCGCATCTTCCGCACCTACTTCGTCAACAACCGCGGCGACGAGGCGTTTGGCACCGTCTGGAGCTATCTCGACGTCACGCCGCTCGGCCGCCAGGAGGTGTGGGAGGATTCGCCCGAAGGCTATCCCCAGACGCCGACCTACAAATGGTGGAACTGGCACGACAATTACGAGGAAGGCGCCGCTCCCGACCAGAGATGGGTCGAGGTGTCGGATGCCGGCGAGGCGGCGTTCCGCAACAAGAACGCCTGAGCGCGAAGCGACTCTGGCGGCGTCGCCCGCGCCGCCAGGGCCGATTTCCCCAATTTCYCCTCCGCGTCTTGAAAGCCATTTGGAAGGTGAATGCGATGAGCGCCGAAAACCCGGATCTTCCCGTCGAAGCGGCGAACGCCCCTTGCCCGTCCGGGTCGGGCGGCTTCCGCCTCGCCGATCGGCTCGGTCTCGCCGCGGCGCCGACCTTCGCGCTCATGGCGCTGCTTACGGCCGCCTATGGCGCCCAGGACATGATGTGCATGTCCGGTCCCGGCGCCTCGACGCTCAGCGGCATGGTGCCGATGTATCTTCTGATGGCGGCGTTCCATCTCGCGCCGTGGCTAAGGATGGCGGCGAGGCGGGCGTGAGGTGCGTCCCGGTCAGAGCGCGAGCGGTGCAGGCTGCGACAGCTTCATCGCTCGCTCATAGCTGCGCGGCGCGAGGCGGAGCGTCAGCACCATGACGACGGCGATGCACGCGAGATGCAGCAGCCATCCAGGCGTGAAGCTGCCGGTCATGTCGTGAAGCACGGCCACGATCCATGGCGGGATCGCCGCGATCAGGAAACCGCCGCCCTGCATCAGGGCCGAGAGCGCGCCTGCCGCCGCCGGCTCCGGAAGATGCTCGAGCGCCACGATCATGGTGAGCGAGAAGCAACCGCCCAGCCCCGCTCCCAGCAAAACCACCCAGACGAACGGCGCGGCTTCGGGCCGCAGCACGAGCCCGGCAAAGCCGGCTGCCTGCATTGCCAGCGTCAGCCAGAGCCATGGCCGGCGATCCTCGCTTCTGCCGGCAAGCGCGGGGAGCAGCAGGGCCGACAGCGCCTGGCCAACCGCCATGATCGCCAGCAATGCGCCGCTCGCCGCACTCGCCCAGCCGTGCTCCTGATAGCAAGGTGCCAGCCAGGCCACCGAGGTCGAGTAGCCGCCATTGACGAGGCCGAAGCATGCCATCAGCAACCATGTGCGCGGCCGCCTGAGGAGGGCCGCCGCCGCATTCCCGCCCAACCGTCGGGCACCGTGGCGCGGCAGGCAGAACATGGCGAGGGCAGCGGCAATCAAGGCGGGAAACGCCATCCAGGCAAGCCCGACATGCCAGTTTCCAGAAGCCGCGGCGATCAACGGCGCGAGTTGCGCGCCAAGCGCGCCGCCGGCCATCAGCGTCGCCGAATAGAGTCCCATGACGAGGCCGACATGGTCGGGAAACTGCCGCTTGACGATGCCGGGAAACAGGGCCTGCACGACCGCCGCGCCTAGTCCGAGCAGGGCCGCCGTAGCCTCCATCTCGACGCCGGTCGAGACGAAGAGGCGCAGAAACGATGCGAGGGCGAGGATGACAAGCGCCGCAATCAGCGCCCGGCTTGCCCCAATGCGAGCCTCAAGGGACGGGCCGGCAAAGGCGAACAGTCCCATCACCAGCATCGGCACCAGGGTGAGGAGGGCGATGCCCTGCATGTCGAGACCAGTCCCAGCCCGCACCTTTGCCGCCAGCGGACCAATGCCGGTAATGAAAGGCCTGAGGTTGAGGCCGACCAGAGCGACGACCGCTAGCATCAGTATACGGCCGGAGGCGGTCTCGACCCGCAAATGCTTCTGCATCGAAGCCGCCGCTCAGCTTGCGCCGGCGGCCACGAGCAGCTTTTCGATCTCCTTGAAGCCGCGGCTGCGCGCATGCCGCAACGGCGTGACGCCGTCGCTGTCGGCGAGGTTGACATTGGCTCCCGCCTTGACCAGCAGTCCGACGATCTGCCGGTGGCGCTCGCCGCCGTCGCCAAGGATGATCGCCTCAAGCAGCGCGGTCCAACCGAGCTTGTTGACATGATCGACATCGACGCCTGCCTCGATCAGCGTGCGTACGGTCTCGACATGGCCGCGCTCGCAAGCCGGGATGAGCGCGGTGCCGCCATAGCGGTTGATGCTTCTCAGATCGGCGCCGTGGGATAGCGCCGTCTTCAGGATCTCGATATGTCCGCGCGCGCCGGCATAGAGGTAGGGGCTGTCTTCGATATTGTCCTTGGCGTTAACGTCCGCCCCGGCCTCGATCAGCGCCCTGGCCGCGTCGATCTTGTTGCCATGGGTCGCGACAAGCAGCGGCGTGGCACCGGTGCCGTCGCGCGCGTCGATCTCCGCACCTTCGGACAGAAGCTTCTCGATGGTCCGCACGTCATCGCCAGCCGCGGCCGCATGCAATGGGGATTGGCTCATGGTTTCTCCTGATGCGATCGACAACATGGACGCGAGGACCGGCAGCGCGGAAGCAAAAACAGTTGCGAGACGAAGCATTTTTGCACTCCTGACGGCACCGGCCGATGCACGACCGTTTCCGATCATCAGATAAGGGCTGCTGGCTCCATCCAAAAATTAAATGTATGCATCAACGTCATCATGATTTTGAATGGATCGGACCACCGAAGCTCCGCATCGACATGAGGTGACAAAGATGCTCGATCCTCGCCTCCTGCGCGCCTTCATCGCGATTGCCGACGCGGGCAGCTTCACCCAGGCCGCCGAGCGCCTGAACATGACGCAGTCGACCATCAGCCAGCAGCTTGCCCGACTCGAAGATGCCCTCGGCTACAGCCTGATCGACCGCGTCACGCGGCCGATCAGGCCGACCGCTGCGGGCGAGCGGCTGCTCGGCTACGCACGCCGCATCCTGGCCCTGCAGCAGGAGGCGCAAACGGCGCTTGGCGATCCGGCCGGCACAACACCCGTCCGGATCGGCGTGCCGGAGGATATCGTCAACACGGCGATGGCCGAGGTGTTCGGCGGTTTCGCCAAACGCCATCGCGAGATCCGGCTGGATGTCACCGCCGGATTGAGCCGCGATCTGACCCGACGCTATCGCGGCGGAGAGTTCGATATCGTCATCGTCAAGGAAGCGAAGGCCGAGCCCGACTGCCGCGCCAGCTTTCCCGAGGCGCTGGCATGGTTCGAGAGCGCCGACAGCAAGTCCGACTGGCCCGATCCGGTTCCGCTGGTCRCCTTCCCTCCCGGAGGACTTTATCGCGAAGCCATGTTCGAGCGGATCGAACGCGAGCAGCGCCGCTGGTACATCGCCTTCTCCGGCAGCAGCCTCCGCAATGTGCTGGTCGGCGTGGAAGCCGGACTTGGCCTGTCGCTGCTGCCCAGGAGCGCCATAGCCGGACATCGCGTCCGGCCCTACGCGCCGTTCGGCGCGGAGCCCCCGATGGTGGTCTCGATCTATGCCTGGGAGAAGACGCGGCCGATCTCGGAATTGGTCGAGCAGATGGCCGCCGTCCTTGCCGCCAGGCTGCAGGCGGCCGAACGATCGTGACGCTTTCAGCCCCTTGCGCGGTTGGCGCATCCCGGCGTCCGGGCGTGGATCGCCTTGACCATCCGCATTGCCTTCCGCGCCGGCTCGCACAATAGTCGGGCCGATGCTGCAGGCGATCGCGAGTCACTGGTCTACGCTTATCCTTCTCCTGTCGTTGGCGATGGCGGCCGTCGGTATCGTCCACGCCATCATGACGAAGGAAGACGTGCGCGCCGCCACAGGCTGGGTAGGCGTGATGCTCTTGTCGCCCTTCCTCGGCGCGATCATCTACGCCATCGCCGGCATCAACCGCATCCGCCGCGCGACGATCAGCGCCCTGCGGCCCGTCACCGGCGAGACCGCGGAGGCGAGGCACGACCGCGACATCGCGATGGAAGCCTTGATCAACGCGCAATACGGTCAGCGCTTCATCGGGCTGAAGACGCTGGGCGACAGGGTGGCGCGGCGCCCGCTGACGTCGGGCAACACGATCGCCGTGCTCGAGACCGGCGACGAGGCCTATACCGCGATGTGCAGGGCGATCGACGATGCCAAGCGCAGCGTCYTTCTCGAAACCTACATCTTCGACAATGACGCGGTCGGGCAGATGTTCGTGCAGTCGCTCTCCGGCGCGRTCAAACGCGGCGTGGCCGTGCGGGTGCTGATCGATGCCGTCGGCGTGCGCTATTCGGTGCCCAGCATCCTGAAGCAACTCCGGGAGGCCGGCGTCGCCGTCGACCTCTTCAATGGCGCCATCGTCATGGGGTTGAGACTTCCCTATGCCAATCTAAGAACCCACAGGAAGATCCTGGTTGTCGACGGCACGGTGGCGTTCACGGGAGGCATGAACATCCGCAAGGGATTTTCCGCCGAATTCGCCGGCTCCGACAGTTCCCGGGACACGCATTTCGAGGTCACCGGGCCGGTCGTGGCCGACCTGTTCTCGGTGGCARCCGAGGACTGGCGCTTCGCCGGCAACGAGGCATTGAAGGGCGATGTCTGGCAGCTCGATCGGCTCCAGCCGCCGCCCGGTCAGCCGATGCTGGTCAGAGCCGTGGCGACGGGACCGGATGCCGCGAACGAAACCAACCACAAGCTGCTGATGGGAGCATTTTCGGTCGCCCGCAAATCGATCCGCATCATGTCGCCCTACTTCCTGCCGGACCGCGAGCTGATCAGCGCGCTGACCACGGCCGGCCGGCGCGGCGTCGAGATCGACATCGTCGTGCCGGAGGTGAACAACCTATTCCTCGTCGACCATGCTATGACGGCGCAGTTCGACCAGGTGCTGAAACACTATTGCCGGGTCTGGCGCCACGAAGGTTCGTTCGACCATTCGAAACTGATGGCGATCGACGGCGTATGGGCCTATGTCGGCTCTTCCAACCTCGATGYCCGGTCGCTGAGGCTGAATTTCGAGATCGACATGGAGATCCTGGACGCCAGCTTTGCCGCCGCGATCGCGGCCCGCATCGACGCCGCAATCGCTTCCGCGCGGCCGGTGACGCTGCAGACGCTGAAGGCCCGGCCCTTCGTCGTTCGAGTCTTCGATCGATTGCTGTGGCTGGGATCGCCCTATCTATAAACAAGGAGGACGAGCATCAGACCAATGGAGAGAAACGGACGCAGCCTTCCGCACACCGTGCTCTTGTCAATTCGCGGCAGAAACGCACGCAAGGCCCTGTCGACGCCGCGCAAGCGGATCAACGGCGCCGAAATAGTGGTCGCCTCCTACAATGTCCACAAATGCATTGGCACCGACCGGAGGTTCGACCCGGAGCGGACCGCTCGCGTCATCCGCGAAATCAGCCCGGACGTCATTGCGCTGCAGGAGGCTGACAACCGCTTCGGCGACCGCGCCGGCCTGCTCGATCTTGCACGCCTCGAATTGGAAACGGGCCTTGTGCCGGTGCCGGTTCTGGGAAACGGCAAGGCGCATGGCTGGCGCGGCAACGTGCTTCTGATCAAGCGCGGCACGGTGCGCGACGTCCACCAGATCAAGCTGCCGGGGCTGGAGCCGCGCGGGGCGCTGGTCGCCGAGATCGATCTCGACGAGCAGCGGACGCTGCGCGTGATCGCCGCCCATCTCGGCCTCTTGCGCCGCTGGCGCTCCGAACAGGCCCGCGTCGTGCACGACATCATGAGCAGCGCCGACGAAAGGCCGACGCTTTTGCTCGGCGACCTCAACGAATGGCGGCTCGGCACCCGTTCGGCGCTCAACACGCTGCACACCACCTTCGGGCCCTCTCCGCCGGCGGTGCCCACCTTTCCGTCGGGCCTGCCGGTGCTGGCGCTCGACCGGATTATGGGCAACCGGCACGGCATGGTCTCGGCGGTGGAAGCGCATGACACGCCGCTGTCGCGGGTCGCCTCCGATCACCTGCCGCTGACGGCTTACGTGCACCTCTAGCGACGTCAGCCCCTGGCCGCTGCTGAGCTGCCCGTCGGCGCCATCGGCGGCCCGATGATTTCGGCCTCATAGCGGGCGCTCACGCGCTTCAGCGCCTCGATGTCGGGCGGCGTTGCCGGCGGCAATCCTTCTGCCTCCGCCGGCCTTCCGCCGTCGATGAAAACCCCTTCGCCGCCGCCCGGCGTCAGCAGCGTCAACATCCGCGCCGGCTTGTCTCCCTCGACCACGAAAGTGTGCGGAACATTTCTCGGCAGGAAGACGAATGAGCCCGCGCTCGCCCGGAAGGTGCGATCGCCGCATTTCATCGTCAGTTCGCCTTCCAGCACATAGAAGGACTCGTCCTCGCGGCGATGGACGTGCAGCGGCGGCGAGAAACCCGGCGCGATGAGCGATTCCAACAGGCCAAAGCCGCCGCCAGTGCTGGCCGCGGTGGCCTTCACCGTCATGCGGTTTCTCAGGAACCAGATCGCCTCCCCCTCACCCGGCCCCAGGAAACGAGCGTCATCGGCGGTATGGCTGGAAATTGTCATGAAAGCCCCCTTTGAAAGAGTTTGATACCTATATTGCACTCTTGTGCAATTAATGCACTCCGGTATACTCCGCCTGCATGAATGTCAATCCGCACCCCCGTACCGCGCAGAAGCGTCGCACCCGCAAGGCGATCGTCGATGCCGCGATCGCGCTGCTCGCCCGCGGCGAGACGCCGACCGTCAACGACGTAGCCGCCGCGGCCGAGGTCTCGCGACGAACGGTCTATCTCTACTTCCCGAGCTTCGATCAGCTGCTGCTCGACGCGACGATCGGCGCGCTCAGCCAAGCGTCGGTCGATCGCGCCATCGAGCAGGCGAGCGATAACGGCGAGGCCCGCGTCGAGCATCTGGTGCGCGCGCTGCACCATGTCAGTCCCGAGGTCGAAAAGCTCGGCCGCTCGTTGATCAAGCTCACGGTCGATGGAGAGCCACCGGCGGAGGGCGCGCCGCGCCGCGGCTATCGCCGGATCGAGTGGATCGAGCAGGCTTTGTCGCCGTTGCGGGCCAGGCTGGACCCGAAGCGCTGGAACCAGCTCGTGCGCGCCCTTGCCATGGTGATCGGCTGGGAGGCGCTGATCGTCCAGCGCGACGTCTGYGGCCTCAGCGCGGCGGAGGGCGAGGATTTGTCGGTGTGGGCGGCCAATGCGCTGGTGAAGGCGGCGCTTGCGGAGGAGCAGCGCTTCGKGAGCGCCGAAGAAGAAGAATAACCTGGCGAAGTTGCGTTCCTTCGCGCCCCCCTCTGTCCTGCCGGACATCTCCCCCTAGTGGGCAGGGGAATCGCATATGGCTTTTTGGGACTTGAAGTTGGCCTGAGAAAGGATTCTTTGGGCAGGCAGTCGAGCGAGGGAGAGACTGCCATTTCCAGCCTTGAGAGCTATTTCGGCGCGGTGCCTGATCCGCGTGCTGGCAACGCCACGCATCGGCTTGGCGACCTGATCGTGATGATGATCGCGGCGAGCTTATGCGGCGCCAGCAATGCGACGGAGTTCTCCCTGTTCGCAAAGGAGCGCAAACAGGCGCTGTCGCGGTTGATCGAATATGAGGCGGCGCCCAGCCACGACACCTTCTCGCGGCTGTTGCGGCTGCTTGACCCGGAGG
>NZ_MDFL01000114.1 GCF_001854785.1 Mesorhizobium sp. ORS 3428 | reverse complement strand
CCTCCAGGCCGCCGATGCCGACAAAGTCCCCATCAGCCATCGCATCAAGAAATGCGCCTGGAATGATGACTATCTAATCCACGCCCTGACCCATATGCGATAGCCCTGGTTTAGTGACGGGGAGAAGGTGGATCACCGCAGCGRCAGCGRCTTTCTGTCAATGTTGGCGATTGGCGAAACCGTCGATGGCAGCGTCTTTCTCCCCGTCTCTATACGGGGAGAAATGCCCGGCAGGGCAATGAGGGGCAGCGCCGACCCTTCGCTCAGGAGGCGACGGCCTCTGCGACCCGGATGGAGCCGCTTCAGATCACCGTGTCCGTCCAGCGGACGATGTCCTTGGCCGCCTGTCCGAAGGCGCTGTCCAGCGCGCCGACATAAGCGGCACTGCCGCTGCCCGAGACCGGGGCGCTCGCGGTAAAACTCTTCGAAGCCCGCACCTCGCCATTGCGGTCGTTGAGGATGCGCACGAAAAGGTCGACTTCGGCATGTTCCCCGCCATTGACGCGGATATCGAATGAGCGGACCTCGACGATGATCTGATAGTCGATCGCCAACCCCTCGCCCGGCCTACCGACGCCGGCAAAGCTGCCGGAGCGCTGGAAGGTCTCGGCGAGCCTAGCCTGAACGATCAGCGGCAGGCGGTCCGCCCATTGCGCACCCTTGAGATACTGGATCGAGCGATCGGAAGGCCTGATGACAATGCTCTGGCTGTCCAGCGCCTTCAGCGCCGAGGGCTGGGCGATCAGGATCTGGCGGTGTCTACGGCCGTGCATCTCGATCGACGGAGCGGTAAGCTCGAACGTGTCGAGCGGTGTTGGCTTGGCTCCCAGCGCCGCGCAACCGGCAAGCGCAAGCAGGAGCGCCCCGGCAGCAACCGACTTCAACCCTCTCACCGATTTCACGCGCGATCCCCGTTGTCCCCGGATCTTACGATCAACTCTCAGCTGCAATCTTCTTGGCGTTCGCGGCGGCCGAAGTCAACGCCGCGCCCTGCCATCAAACTGACGAACCTCTCCCTCGCCGCCCGTCAGGAACCGCTGCGGATTGCGGCTTAGATCGCTCACGGCTTCCTCGATGCGGTTGATCGAGCGCCGGCTGTCCTGCACCAGCGCTTCCACATTCTGCAGCCCCGAGCCGGAGAAGCGTGACAGGTTGTCGACGATCGTGCCTAGGCGGGCGTTCAGCGTATCGGCAACCTGCTTGAAGGATTTCAGCGTCGACCTGGCATCGGCCATCACGCCGTTGGCCTCGCCGGATCCGAGAAGCTGGTCGACCTTGGCGAGGATGCCGTCGACGCGCACCGAGGCATCGTTGAGGCGCTGCGCCAGCTGGCGGGCATCCTTGATCGTATCATTGATGTCGTCGGAGCGGCTGGCGATCTTGTCCGTGACCTTGGCGATGTCGGCAGCCGCCTTGTTGGCGCTGTCGCTCGCCTGCTGGATGTTGGCGAGCGCCGTGCGGACTTCGTTCGGGTCGATGCCGTCGAGCACGCCGTTGACCTTGGCGAGCGTGCCTTGCGTCTGCTTGGCGAAGTCGTTGATCGAACCGACGGCCGTGTTGACGTTGGCGATCACCGTATCGAATTGCTTCGAGGTTTCCTTCAGGTTCGCGGTGACCGTGTCGACATTGGCCACGATGCTCTTGATCTGGTCCTTGTCGACCGAGTTTATCAGGCCTTCCGCCGCCTTCAGCGTGCTGTCCAGCCTGCCGGAAACGGCCTTCAACTGGTCCGAAAGCGAACTCACGGCGGACAGGAACTTGTCGATGCCGTCCGAATTCCTGGCCAGCGCGTCGGAGAAGGTCTCAACGTTCCGGACGGTCTGCGTCAGCGGTGCGCGAACATCCTTGGTGAAGCCCTCGAGCTCGGAGAGCACCTTGTCGGCGCGGGTGAAGATGTCCTGCGCCGTCTGCAACAGGTTGGTCACGGCCGACGGATTGGCGACGATCTCAGCGACCTTGCCTTCCTTCTCCGCCTGGTCGAGCAGCTTCACTTCACTGGGATTGGCGCCCTTGAGCTCGATATTGGCCTGGCCTGTGAGGCCGGCCAGCCCGATATCGGCCTTCGTCGACTTGGTGATCGGCGTCATTCGGTCGACCTCGGTGTCGGCGATGGCGACGGTCGGGTTGTCGACGTCGATATAGACCCGCTTGACGTCGCCCACCCTGACGCCGTTGAAGAGCACGAAGCTGCCGCGGCCAAGGCCGGAAGCCGAACCCGGGATGCGCACGCGAAGAAGGGCCGTCTCGCCCCGCTCACCAATCGCCGCCGTCCAATAGACAAAGGCGAAGGCCGCCAGGATCGCGACCAGCGTGAAGATGCCGACAATGACGTAGTTGGCTCTGGTTTCCATTGCCACCACCTATGGCTATGCGCGTGCCGCGAGATCAAGCTGCCGGGCACGTTTTCCGCGGAAATAGGATTTTACCCAAGGCTCCTCGCTCTTCAGCATGTCGTCGATCGTGCCTTCGACCAGCACCCTCTTCTTGCCGAGCACCGCCACGTGGTCGCAGGCGGTGAAAAGCGTGTCGAGGTCGTGCGTGACCATGTAGACCGTCAAATCCATCGTATCGCGCAGCTTGACGACCAATTCGTCGAATTCGGCGGCGCTGATCGGATCAAGGCCAGAGGTCGGCTCGTCGAGAAAGACGATGTCCGGATCGAGCGCCAGCGCGCGCGCCAACGCCGCACGCTTGATCATGCCACCGGACAGCTCGGAGGGGAATTTCAGCGCCGCGTCCGAGGGCAGGCCGACCAGCTCGACCTTGAGCATGGCGAGCTCGTCCATCAGCTTCTTCGGCAGGTCGAGATATTCGCGCATCGGCACCTGCACGTTTTCAAGTACCGTCAGGGCCGAAAACAGCGCGCCGTGCTGGAACAGAACGCCAAGACGCATGTCGATGCGCAGACGTTCGGCTTCGTTTGCCTTCTCGATATCCACGCCGAAGAGCCTGATCGTGCCCGATTGCTTCGGCACCAGGCCGAGGATGGCCCGCAACAAGACCGACTTGCCGGCGCCCGAGGCGCCGACGAAGCCAAGGATCTCGCCCCGCTTGATGTCCAGGGATAGCTTGTCGAGGATGACCTTGTCGTCGAAGGAAACGGTGATGTCGCGCGCGGAGAGCACGATCTCGTCCCCGCCGTCCTCCGCCGCCTTCACCTTGGTGCTGTCTGCCATCGCCATCTCAGAATTGAATCGCTGCGTAGAACATGGCGAAAAGCCCGTCGAGAATGATGACGACAAAGATCGACTTCACCACCGAGGCGGTCACGTGCAGGCCGAGCGATTCGGCGCTGCCGCCGACCTTCATGCCTTCGACGGATGCGATGATGCCGATGGTCATGGCCATGAACGGTGCCTTGATCAGCCCGGCGAAGATGGTGCTGAGGTCGATTGCGACGCGCAGCCGGTCAAGGAAAGACACGGGCGTAATATCCGAGTACAGCCAGGCGGCAACGATGCCGCCGCCGAGCGCCGCGAAATTGGCGATGATCGTCAGGCATGGCAACGCGATCACCAGGGCGACGAGCCGCGGAAACACCAGCACCCCGATCGGGTTCAGCCCGATCACCTTCAGCGCGTCGACCTCCTCGCGCATCTTCATCGAGCCGATCTCGGCCGTGATGGCGCTGCCTGAGCGGCCGGCAAGCATGATCGCCGTCATCAGCACGCCGAGCTCGCGCAGGATCAGCACACCGACCAGATCGACGACGAAGATGTCGGCGCCGAAATAGCTGAGCTGGTAAGCGCCCTGCTGGGCGACGATCGCGCCGACGATCGCCGACATCAGCACCACCACCGGAATGGCGCCGACGCCCATACGGTCGATCTGGTTGAAGATCGCAGCCGGATTGACTGCATGGCCGCGGCCAAGCTTCATCTGCGCGCCGCGAATGGTGGCGCCGAGGATGTTCATCGATGCGAGAAAATCGTCGCGCATCTCATAGACGCGGCGGCCGACAAGCTCCAGCGCGCGCAGGATGATGTTGGGCGGCCCGGCCGGCCCCGATTCGGCTTCACGCCGCACGGCCTCGCCGACGGCGCCGAGCAGGATCGATGCGATCTCGCTCTGCCCCTGTACGCGGACCTCGACGCCCCTCTTCTCGAAGGCGCTCGCCAAGCGATCGATCAGCCAGGCGCCGGCCGTATCCATCTTCTCGATGTGGGAAAGATCGAGCGACAGCCTTTTCGCGCTGTCGCGCTTCTCGATCTTGCGCATGTCGGCATCGACCAAAGCCACGGTGCGCGTTGTCCAGACGCCCGAGAAAACGCAGCTGAGCACGCCGTCTTCCTCGCCGACGTCGATGCGCGGCTGGTGACTGGTGTCACCGGCAGGCGTGCGACTTGCGTCGCGTTTGCGGTTGGTCAACATGGCGCCCTGTTTAGCGTGACCGGACCGGCGTGTCGATTTGCCGGCATACCGGCCTCACACAACTGGAGAAGAAAAATATGGCGCGTGTCATTTCGGTCGAGGCAGAGCGTTTCCCGATTGCGGGCATCTTCACCATCTCGCGCGGATCGAAGACCGAGGCCGAAGTCATCACCGTAACGATCAGCGAAAACGGGCATGTCGGGCGTGGCGAGTGCGTTCCGTATAAGCGCTACGGTGAGACCATGGACGGTGTGCGCGCCGCCATCGAGGCCATGCGCCAGCGAATCGCGAGCGGGATCGATCGCACCGCCTTGCTTGCTGCGATGCCGGCCGGCGCAGCGCGCAACGCGATCGACTGTGCCCTGTGGGATCTGGAGGCAAAACTGAGCGGCCGGACGGCAGCGGATGCAATGGGCGCTGTTTCGCCAAAGGCCCTGGAAACCGCCTACACGCTGTCGCTCGCAGAACCGGAGGCGATGGCGGCGCAGGCCCGCGCCAATGCCTCGCGGCCGCTGCTCAAGGTCAAGATCGGCGGTGAAAACGACATGGCGAGGATTCGCGCGGTGACGCAAGCCGCGCCGCAAAGCCGAATCATCCTCGATGCCAATGAGGGTTGGACCGACGACAACATTGAAGCCAATCTCGCCTTCGCCGCGGAGCACGGCATTGCGCTCATCGAGCAGCCGCTTCCCGCCGGCCGCGACGGCATCCTGCGAGAAATCGCGCATCCGGTGCCGATCTGCGCCGATGAAAGCGTGCACGAGGCGAAGGATCTCGACGCGCTGGCCGGCCTCTATGACGCGGTCAACATCAAGCTGGACAAGACGGGCGGCCTGACCGAAGCGCTCAGGCTTCGCGAACGCGCCCGCGACCTGGGCTTCGGCATCATGGTCGGCTGCATGGTCGGCACGTCACTGGCCATGGCGCCGGCCGTGCTTTTGGCTCAAGGAGCCGATTTCGTCGATCTCGACGGGCCGCTGCTGCTGGCTCGCGACCGCGAGCCCGGTCTGGTCTACCGCGGATCGCTGGTGTCACCCCCTGACCCTGCGCTGTGGGGCTGAACGCGCGGCAAGCCCAATCAGCACCAGGCCGATAACCGCAATCGGAATCATGGCGAGAAACCCGTCGGCGCCAAGACGGTCGTAGAGCGGGCCGGAGGCGAGCGTCACCGCCGCCATGAAGAAGCCGTTGAAGAAGTAGGCGATGCCTTGCGCGGCACCCGTGCGCTCTTCCGAGACCGTTTCGCCGATCATCTTCTGCAGGCCGATCAATACCATCGCCACCGACACCGCGTGGAGCGTCTGGACGCCGAAAAAGCCGGCGACGCCAAGCCCAAGCGGCCAGACCAGCGGAAAGGCGATCCAGCGCACGATCGAGCCGATGCCTGCAATCACCATCACCCTGACGACGGAAACGGAGGCGAAAATGCGGTTGAAGAACAAGAACATACAGACTTCTGACACCACGCCCCAAGCCCACAGCAGACCAACGACGGAATCGCTGATGCCGATCGACTTCCAGTAGATCGACACAAAGCCGTAGAGGAAGGCGTGGCTGGCGGTGATGATGCCGACGCCGAGCGTGAAATAGAGGAAATAGGCGTTGAGGAGGCTCGGGGCCGAATGCTGGATGTCGGCCGCCGACAGCGGCGACGCCCTGCGGGGCTTGCCCATGCGCGGCGCAAGGAGGGCGGCGACAAGTGCCGCGGCAAGGGCCGCGAATATAATCACCGGCACAGCCTTGGCTCCGGTCACCGCGAGGATGAAACCGCCCACCACATTGGCGCAGAGATAGGAGATCGAGCCCCATTTGCGCATGGCGGGGTAATTGGAGCCGAAGCGACGTACGCCCGACAGCGCCAGCGAATCGGCCAGCGGCGAATGCGGTGTCCACACGATCGTCAACACCAGCGACACGCCAAGTACGTTTGCGTAGGTGGCCGGCAGGAAGTAGCCGGCCGAAATGATCATTGATGCCGCGACCAGCGCGATATAGACATTGGCGCGGTCCTTCGCCCGGTCGGCAAGCGCGGTGAGCATCGGCGTCGTCACGACACGCAGGAACATCGGTGCCGCCAGGATGACGGCGATTTGTTCGGCATGAAAACCTTTCGCCTGCAGCCAGAGCGGGAAATAGGGCAGATGCGTGCCCAGCGACACGAACAATGTCGCGAAGATCAGGCTCATGCGCAGTTCGAAATGGCTCGGCTTGACGAGTTGCTCAGGAGAAAGCGGCGGCAGCGACATGAATCGATCCAATTGCGCTGCATTCGACGACCTGCATCGCATTTCGATCCCTATCATGCGACAAAGCGCGGCGGAACTGCCTGGACCAATCGATCAAGCTAAAGCTGTTGAAGGAAAAGGTATCTCAAGCCTGAGGCATGGCCGCGCCTCGGGCAGCTTTCGTTGCGGCTCAGGCTTGGTAATAGGCCAGCAGATCCACGTCCTTGGGAAGCGGCAACGGGCTCAGGCAGCCTTGGCCGCCCTGCCCTTGAGATCGACAATGTCGACGGGCACCAGCACATCCTTGCTGGCCGGGACCTCCGGCAGCACATGCGCCCAGGTCAGGATCTCCATGCGGCCGTCGAAATGCTCGACCACCGCGGTACAGCTCTCCACCCAGTCGCCGGTGTTGATGTACTCGACGTCGCCATAGTTTTCGATCGCGGCATGATGGATGTGGCCGCAGACCACGCCGTCGACATGCGAGCGCCGTGCTTCCTCGGAAAGCACCGTCTGGAACGAACCGATGAAGTTCACTGCCTTCTTGACCTTGACCTTGGCCCAGGACGAAAAGGACCAGTAAGGCAGTCCGAGCAAGTGGCGCAGCTTGGTCACGACGCGGTTGACCAGCATCGCCGCGTCATAGGCATAGTCGCCGAGATAGGCGAGCCAGCGCTGGTTGTGCACCACCGTATCGAACTGGTCGCCATGGATGACGAGCAGCCGCCTGCCGTCGGCGGTCTCATGGATGGCGCGGTCGGCCACGACGATGCCGCCGAAATGTACGCCCTGGAACTGGCGGGCGAATTCGTCATGGTTGCCGGCGATGTAGGTGATCGAGGCGCCCTTGCGCGCCTTGCGCAACAGTTTCTGCACCACGTCATTATGGCTTTGCGGCCAATGCCAGGTGCGCCGCAGGCGCCAGCCGTCGACGATATCGCCGACCAGATAAATGGTATCGGCGTCGTGATAGCGCAGGAAATCGATCAGGAAATCGGCCTTGGCCGCCTTCGAGCCGAGATGCACGTCAGAAATGAACATGGTGCGGAAAGTGCGGGGCTCTGGGCCTGACATCGCGATTTCACCCTTTGCTTTCGCGTGCCTATGCCTCGATTCATGCAACAACCGTATGACGGTTGCGGTTAGTCCAGCCCAAGCGCTAGCTTGCCGCCCTCGAAAAAGGGAGAAATCACCATGGATCTCGGCATTCGCGGAAAGAAGGCCATCGTCTGCGCCTCGAGCAAGGGACTGGGGCGCGGCTGCGCCATCGCGCTGGCCGAAGCCGGCGTCGAGCTTGTCGTCAACGGCCGCAACGCCGAGCTCCTGGCGAAGACCGCTGCGGAGATCCGTGAGAAGTTCGGCGTCAAGGTGATCGAAGTGGCCGGCGACGTCTCGAAGCCGGAGGTGCAGAAAGCGATGCTCGCCGCCTGCCCGGAGCCCGACATCCTGGTCAACAACAATGGCGGGCCGCCTCTGCGCGATTTCCGCGAGCTCGACCGCACCAAGATCCTCGAAGGCGTGACGCAGAACATGGTGACGCCGATCGAACTGATCCAGGCGGTGATCGACGGCATGGCCAAGCGCGGCTTCGGCCGCATCGTCAACATCACCTCATTGTCGGTTTATGTGCCGATCCCCGGGCTCGACCTGTCGTCGGGAGCGCGCGCCGGCCTGACCTCTTTCCTGGCCGGCGTGGCGCGCACGGTGATCGACCGCAACGTCACCATCAACAGCCTCCTGCCCGGCAAGCTCGACACCGACCGGCTGCGTGGCCCGCATGAGGCCGGCACGCCGGAAGAGCCTGCGGCAGCCGCCGCGCGCAAGGCCCGCATCAGCGCCGATGTGCCGGCGAAGCGCCTCGGCACGCCGGAAGAATTCGGCCAGATCTGCGCCTTCCTCTGTTCGGTCCATGCCGGTTATCTGACCGGCCAGAACATCCCGGTCGACGGCGGTCTCTACGTCAGCGCGTTCTGACGCGCCTCAAATCTGCCGCAAGCTTTCGCGCCAACGGGCTGAAATGGATTGATTATCTTCGCTTCGTCATTGTGAAGGCCGGGGGCAACGTTTGGCGTCGCGAAGAATCGTCGGGGCATGCTAGAGCGGTTCACCGTTTCAGGGAAACGGCAAACCACCCTAGCGCTTTGTCTTGACGCAATTGCGGACGGAAAAGCGTTTCACACTTTTCCTGGAATTGCTCTAAAAGGCTCGAAATCAGAAGCAGAGGGAGGGCCGCGATGGACGGCGAGATCAAGAAAGCGGCCCGGTCGGACCTCGATGAGGCTGCGCTCTTCTTCCACAAGCATCCGACTCCCGGAAAGCTCGAGATCCAGGCCACCAAGCCACTCGGAAACCAGCGCGACCTGGCACTTGCCTATTCGCCGGGCGTCGCAGCCCCCTGCCTCGAAATCCGCGACGATCCGGTGACCGCCGCCGACTACACGGGGCGCGCCAATCTCGTCGGCGTCGTCTCCAACGGCTCGGCCGTGCTGGGGCTCGGCAATATCGGCCCGCTCGCGTCCAAGCCGGTGATGGAAGGTAAGGCGGTGCTGTTCAAGAAGTTCGCCGGCATCGACGTCTTCGACATCGAGATCGACGCGCCGGAGATCGAGCGCATGGTCGAGACGGTCGCGGCGCTGGAACCGACCTTCGGCGGCATCAACCTCGAGGACATCAAGGCGCCTGAATGCTTTGAGGTCGAGGAGCGGCTGAAGGCCCGCATGGGCATTCCGGTCTTCCATGACGACCAGCATGGCACGGCGATCATCGTTGCCGCGGCGGTGCTCAATGGGCTCGAATTCGCCGGCAAGACGATCTCCGACATCAAGATCGTCACTTCGGGCGCGGGTGCTGCGGCGCTCGCCTGCCTCAACCTTTTGGTTTCGCTCGGTGCCAAGGTCGAGAACATCTGGGTCACCGACCGCTTCGGCGTCGCCTACAAGGGCCGCGTCGAGGAGATGGATCGCTGGAAAGACCCTTATGTGAAGGACACGGAAGCGCGCACGCTGGCTGACGTCATCCCGGGCGCAGATGTCTTCCTCGGCCTCTCCGCCGCCGGTGTGCTGAAGCCCGAGTTGCTGCAGCACATGGCGCCGAAACCGCTGATCCTGGCGCTCGCCAACCCGACGCCCGAGATCATGCCGGAAGTGGCGCGCGCCGCTCGGCCGGATGCCATGATCTGCACCGGGCGATCGGATTTTCCCAATCAAGTCAACAACGTGCTCTGCTTTCCTTACATCTTCCGCGGCGCGCTGGACTGCGGTGCCAGCGCCATCAACGAGGAGATGAAGATGGCTGCGGTGAGGGCAATCGCTGCCCTTGCGCGCGAGGAGCCTTCCGACGTCGCGGCGCGCGCCTATTCCGGCGAGACGCCGGTTTTCGGCCCTGATTTCCTGATCCCCTCGCCTTTCGATCCGCGCCTCATCCTGCGCATCGCGCCGGCGGTGGCGAAGGCTGCTTGCGAGACCGGCGTGGCGACACGGCCGATCGCCGATTTCTCCGCCTATATCGACAAGCTCAACCGCTTCGTCTTCCGCTCCGGCCTGGTGATGAAGCCGGTGTTCTCCTCGGCCAAGGCCTCCAGCGCCAAGCGCGTCATCTATGCCGACGGCGAGGACGAACGCGTGCTGCGCGCCGCGCAGGTGGTGCTGGAGGAAGGCATTGCCGAGCCGATCCTGATCGGCCGCCCGCATGTCGTCGAGGTCAGGCTGAAGCGCTACGGGCTGCGCATCCGGCCGGGCGTCGATTTCGGCCTGATCAACCCGGAAGACGATCCGCGTTACCGCCACTACGTCGATCTGCTGATCGAGCTCGCCGGCCGGCGCGGTATCACGACGGAAGCCGCCCGCACCATGGTGCGCACCAACAATACGGTGATCGCGGCGCTGGCGCTGAAGCGCGGCGACGCGGATGCGATGATTTGCGGACTCGAAGGCCGCTTCGAGCGGCATCTGCGCAATGTGAACCTGATTATCGGAGCGCGCGCCGGCATCAAAGACCGGGATCTCTCGACACTTTCGATGCTGATCTCCCAGCGCGGCATCATCTTCCTCACCGATACCCATGTCACGGTCGATCCGACGGCTGAGGAGATCGCCGAAATGACCGTCCTGGCCGCCGAGGAAATCAGGCGTTTCGGCATCGAACCCAAGGCCGCCCTGCTCTCGTTCTCGGATTTCGGTTCGCGCGACGCGCCGAGCGCGCTCAAGATGCGACAAGCCGCGGCGATCCTGGCGCGCATCGCGCCCGACCTGYAATGCGACGGTGAGATGCATGCCGATACCGCGCTCTCAGAACATTTGCGCCAGCGCGTCTATCCGCACTCGCGGCTCAAGGGCGAAGCCAATCTCCTGGTGTTCCCGAACCTCGATTCGGCGAACATCACGCTGACGGCGCTGCGCGCCATGATGGATGCGCTGCATGTCGGGCCGATCCTGCTCGGCACCGATCAGCCGGCGCACATCCTGACAACGTCGGTGACCTCGCGCGGCGTCGTCAACATGACGGCGCTGGCAGTGGTGGAAGCGGCGCACAAGGCGCAGGCGATCGCGGATTTGAGCTAAACTAACGCGTGCGAGTGCGATAACCTCAGGTTGCAGACTAAGGATCAGTTAACCACGAGTGCGGTAGCCTTCCGGCCAGAGGCAATCGGGGTTTCAGGCGAATGAAAGGCGTCGATCTGAAGCTGACCCATCTTGCGGCGCTGCTCGCGGCGCTCGCCGCGTCGGCCGTCGCCGTGACCGAGCCTCAGGCAGCCTCCCGCATATGCCGCCAGCTGGAAGCCGAACTCGCCACCGCTGGTGGCGGTGGCGGCGAGCCGGGCCTGATCCGCAAATATGACGACGCCATCGCGCGCCAGCGCGAGCAATTGGCGAAGGCGCATGACCGCGCCAACGACGCCAATTGCGGCTTCGCGCTGTTCTCGCGCAATGTCAGCGAATGCGCAGGGATCAATGCTTCGATCCAGCGCATGAACGCCAATCTCGACGCCTTGCTGGCCAAGCGCGAGCGGCTTTCGAGCGGCGGCACCCGGCGCGACCGCAGCCGCATCCTCGCGGCGCTCGACGCCAATGGTTGCCGCGGCGACGAGATCGCACCCCGGCGCGCACCGATCGAGGAGGCTGGCCCCAGCAATGGCGGCGGCAATCTGTTCGAGCAGCTTTTCGGCCACGGCGACCAGGAGATCGACACGCTCGCTGCGCCTGAGGGACCCGACATCCCGCCGGACGATCCCAGCGTGCGCAACATCCGGCGCGTCATCAACCAGCCCGGCGGCATGGACCTGCCGGACGACGAATTCCGCACGGTCTGCGTGCGAACCTGCGACGGCTATTTCTTTCCGATGTCGAACGCCGCCTCCTACGGAGATTTCGAGCGCGACCAGAAGAATTGCGAATCGAGCTGCCCCGGCACCGAGATGCAGGTCTTCTACACGCGCGGCATGGACGACGATGCGGGCTCGATGACCTCGTCTGCGACCGGCCGGCCCTACAGCGAGCTGCCGACCGCCTATCTCTACAAACAGGCCAACTACTCGCGGCCGCCAGCCTGCGGCTGCAACGCCAAGGCCGGCAATTTCTCGATCATCGCCGGCAATCCGCCCAATCCGGAACAGTTGCAGCCGGACAGCGCGGCGGCGCCAATCATCCCGGTGCCTCCCTCCAGGCCCGATCCCGGTGCCGATCCCGAAACGCTCGCCAATGCCCAGGGCGGGCTCGATCGCGAGGCGATCAGGCGTTTGACCGACAAGGCACCGGTGTCACCGGTTTCGGCATTGCCGCCGGAACAGCGCAAGGTCAGGGTCGTCGGGCCAGCGTTCCTTCCCGACCCATCAGCGGCAATAGATCTGAAAGCTCCGGCCCCGAAGTCCGCCCCGTAAGGGCGAGCCTCAGTGGCATGAACAGCGGCTTGCCTTTGCGGCCGGTCGCCTCCTTGATCTTGCCGGTCCAGTCCTTCCAGACGGTGCCGTTCCAGGGCTCTTCCGGCAGGAGGTCGAAAGCCTGGTGGAGGAATGTGCGATCGTCGCCGGAAAATTCCGCCGGCTCCGGCGGACCGTCGCTCAGGATTCGCCACCACGCGGCCGCGTCGGACAAGCGGTCGATATTGCCGCGCACAGCCAGCCAGAAGGGCTCGGCCTTGTCGCCGGAAATGCCGAGCACCGTCAGCCGGTCGCGCGCCTCCTCGAAGGGCATATGATGCATCAGCGTCCGGTTGAGCACGAAGAGCTCATCCTGATCGAACTTGGCGGCAGACTTGGACGTCGCGGCCGGGTCGAAACGGCTGGCAAGCTCGCTGAGATCGTGCGCCGCCGTGACATTTTCCGAGGTGCCGACCAGCACCGCGAGCGATGCGACGGCCATCGGCTCGATGCCGTCATCGCGCAGGCTTTCGATCGACAATGCGCCAGTGCGCTTCGACAGCCCCTCGCCGGACCCCGTGGTCAGGAGATTGTGGTGGCCGAAGACGGGAGGCTCCGCTTCCAGCGCCTGGAACAAGGCGATCTGCACGCCGGTATTGGTGACGTGGTCGTCGCCACGGATGACATGGGTGACGCCCATCTCGATGTCGTCGACCACGGAAGGCAGCGTGTAGAGATAGGTGCCGTCCTCGCGCACCAGCACGGGGTCGGACAGCGAGGCGAGATCGACGGTCTCCTCGCCGCGTACCAGGTCGTTCCAGTGCACTTCGGTGCGTTCCGGCTGCAGCGGGTCGCTGGTGAAGTTCGGCAGAAGAAAGCGCCAGTGCGGCCGGCGCCCGTCGGACTCGTACTCGGCCACCTGCTCCGGCGTCAGCGTCAGCGCCTCGCGGCCATAGACCGGCGGCAGGCCACGCGTGCGGCGCACCTTGCGGCGCAGATCGAGTTCTTCCGGCGTTTCGTAGCAGGCATAGAGCAAGCGCGCCGCCTTCAGCCGCTCCACGGCYGCATCGTAGATCTCGATGCGCCGCGACTGGTATTCGGTGGCGTCCGGGAAAATGCCAAGCCAATGCAGGTCGTAGAGGATGGCGTCCGAAAATTCCTGCTTCGAACGGGCAATGTCGGTGTCGTCGAAGCGCTGGATGTAGCGGCCCTTGTTGTTCATGGCGAACAGCCAGTTGAACAATGCGGTGCGCGCATTGCCGATATGGATGCGGCCGGTCGGTGATKGGGCGAAACGGACGGTGACTGTCATGAGCGGGGCGTAGCGAATGCTTTCAGGCTTGACAAGACACGCCCCCGCGCAACCGCAAGAGATAGTGCAAGCCAGCTAAAATGAAAAGCCGCTCGTCGGACATGCCTCGGCATCGCGGCGACCCTGCCGGCGACGGCCGCTAGAATCGGGCTTTCCGAGGGACCTTTCTGTCCCCGTTATCCACATCTGTGACACACAACATATTGCGGTCACAAAACCTACAAAAACGAATCCTTGACGGGTCAGAACGAGTCGCTTTTTATAGGCCATGCGCTCCTGTTGCGGGCGTGACCGGAGAGTTCTGAGGCCGGTCTTTTTTCCCGGATTTTGTGCGTTTTGCCCGCATTTCCGCCTGCCAGAAGGCCGGCGGAAGCGTTGGGAATGTTGGGGCTTGGGTGGGCGAAAGGGAGAATTGTCGGCCTGGAAAAAATGATCTGTTAACACTATATTTAGCGTTTGCAGGCAGGCTCGACCCTAGATAGTGTGAACCCCCCTCGATCGAGGGAATCGACCAAAGTTTCAGTTGAGAGACCCGCAGGGGTCGGTMTGCAGCCCGGGCAAATGCCCGGCAAGGCGTTTTGCCGTCTGCATGCCGGCACCTGCGACGAGGAGAATRCCGGCATCGCTCGCAATGCCGGCAAACGGCGGACCGCGCTCTAGCCTTTGGGGCAGCAATCCCTGGGGAAAAGCGCTATATATAGACAAAAGGGACCGGACCAATGCGCATCGAGCGTCGCTTCACCAAGCCAGGCCAAGCAGGTCAAGAAAGGGCGGCCTATGCGGAGATCGAATTCCGCAAGGCGCTGTCGGAGATCAAGAACCCCGACGGCTCGGTGGTGTTCCGCCTCGACAACATCGATGTGCCGGCTCAGTTCAGCCAGGTCGCGGCCGACATCCTGGCGCAGAAATATTTCCGCAAGGCCGGCGTGCCGGCGCGCCTGAAGAAGGTCGAGGAGAATGACGTCCCCTCCTTCCTGTGGCGTTCGGTTGCCGACGAGGCCGAGCTTGCCAAGCTCCCCGAGGCTGAGCGCTATGGCTCGGAGACCGATGCCCGCCAGGTCTTCGACCGGCTTTCCGGCACCTGGACCTATTGGGGCTGGAAGGGCGGCTACTTCAAGTCCGAGGAAGACGCGCGAGCCTTCCGCGACGAGCTCGCCTATATGCTGGCCACGCAGCGCGTCGCGCCGAACTCGCCGCAATGGTTCAACACCGGCCTGCATTGGGCCTACGGCATCGACGGCCCGAGCCAGGGTCATTTCTATGTCGACCCCTTCACCGGCAAGCTGACCAAGTCGAAGTCCGCCTACGAGCATCCGCAGCCGCATGCCTGCTTCATCCAGAGCGTGCAGGACGACCTCGTCAACGAGGGCGGCATCATGGACCTGTGGGTGCGTGAGGCGCGCCTGTTCAAATACGGCTCCGGCACGGGCTCGAACTTCTCGATGCTGCGCGGGGAAGGCGAAAAGCTTTCCGGCGGGGGCCGCTCGTCCGGCCTGATGAGCTTCCTCAAGATCGGCGACCGCGCTGCCGGCGCCATCAAGTCGGGCGGCACGACGCGCCGCGCCGCCAAGATGGTCATCGTCGACGCCGACCATCCCGACATCGAGGAATTCATCGACTGGAAGGTCAATGAAGAGCAGAAGGTTGCCTCGCTGGTGACCGGCTCGAAGATCGTCAAGAAGCATCTCGAGGCGATCATGAAGGCCTGCGTCAATTGCGAAGGCAATGGCGACGATTGCTTCGACCCGGCGCTCAACACCGCGCTGAAGCGCGAGATCAAGGCGGCCAAGAAGGACGCCGTGCCGGAGAACTACATCTACCGCGTCATCCAGTTCGCCCGCCAGGGCTACACCTCGATGTCGTTCAAGACCTACGACACCGACTGGGATTCGGACGCCTATCTCACCGTCTCCGGCCAGAACTCCAACAACTCGGTGTCGCTGAAGGACAATTTCCTGCGCGCCGTGGAAGCGGATGGCGACTGGCAGCTCACCGCCCGCAAGGACGGCAAGGTGGTGAAGACGCTGAAGGCGCGCGATCTGTGGGAAAAGATCGGCTACGCCGCCTGGGCGTCGGCCGACCCCGGCCTGCACTTCAACACGACGATGAACGACTGGCACACCTGCGCCTCCGCCGGTGCGATCCGGGCCTCCAACCCGTGCTCGGAATACATGTTCCTCGACGACACGGCCTGCAACCTCGCCTCGATCAACCTGCTGCCCTACCGCAAGGAGGACGGCACGATCGACATCGCGGCCTACGAGCACACCGTTCGGCTGTGGACCATCGTGCTCGAAATCTCAGTGATGATGGCGCAGTTCCCGTCGAAGGAGATCGCCAAGCTTTCCTACGACTACCGCACGCTCGGCCTCGGCTACGCCAATATCGGCGGCCTCCTGATGACCTCGGGCATTCCCTATGACTCCGACGAGGGCCGCGCGATCTGCGCCGCGCTTACCGCGATCATGACCGGCGTTGCCTACTCGACCTCGGCCGAGATGGCCGCCGAGCTCGGTGCCTTCCCGGATTACGACCGCAACGCCCAGAACATGCTGCGCGTCATGYGCAACCACCGCCGCGCTGCCTACGGCGACAAGGACGGCTACGAGAAGCTCGCCGTCAACCCGGTGCCRCTGGTCGCGTCCGACCTCAAGCAGCAGGAACTGGCCGCGCATGCCCGCACCGCCTGGGACCGCGCCATCGAGCTCGGCGAGGAGCACGGCTACCGCAACGCGCAGGCGACCGTGATCGCGCCGACCGGCACGATCGGCCTGGTCATGGACTGCGACACCACCGGCATCGAGCCCGACTTCGCGCTGGTCAAGTTCAAGAAGCTCGCCGGCGGCGGCTACTTCAAGATCATCAACCGCGCCGTGCCGGAGGCGCTGCGCACGCTGGGGTATTCCGAAAGCCAGATCGCCGAGATCGAGGCCTATGCGGTCGGCCACGGCAACCTCAACCAGGCACCTGGCATCAACYCGACCACGCTGAAGGCCAAGGGCTTCACCGATGAGAAGATCGCGGCGCTCAACGCGGCGCTGAAGTCGGCCTTCGACATCAAGTTCGTGTTCAACCAGTGGACGCTGGGCGCCGACTGGGTGAAGGAGACGCTCGGCTTCACCGACGAGCAGCTCTCCGACTTCTCCTTCGAGATGCTGCCGGCGCTGGGCTTCACCAGGAAGGAGATCGACGCCGCCAACATCCATGTCTGCGGTGCCATGACCCTGGAAGGGGCGCCTTTCCTCAAGRCCGAACATCTTTCGGTGTTCGACTGCGCTAGCCCCTGCGGCAAGATCGGCAAGCGCTCGCTGTCGATCCAGAGCCACATCCTGATGATGRCCGCGGCGCAGCCCTTCATCTCTGGCGCCATCTCCAAGACCATCAACATGCCGAACGAGGCGACGGTCGAGGACGCCAAGAACGCCTACATGCTGTCCTGGAAGCTGGCGCTGAAAGCCAACGCGCTCTATCGCGACGGCTCGAAGCTTTCGCAGCCTCTCAACGCCTCGCTGCTCGCCGATGACGACGAGGATGAGGACGAGGCGGTCGAGCAGCTGATCGCCGCGCCTGCCGCGCAGCGCGCCGTGCAGGTGACGGAAAAGATCGTCGAGCGCGTGGTGGAGCGTCTCTACCGCGACCGCGAGAAGCTGCCGAACCGCCGCAAGGGCTACACGCAGAAGGCCGTCGTCGGCGGCCACAAGGTGTATTTGCGCACCGGCGAGTTCGACGACGGCCGCCTCGGCGAGATCTTCATCGACATGCACAAGGAAGGTGCCGCCTTCCGCGCGATGATGAACAACTTCGCCATCGCGATTTCGCTCGGCCTGCAATATGGCGTGCCGCTCGACGAATATGTCGAGGCCTTCACCTTCACCAAGTTCGAGCCGGCCGGCATGGTGCAGGGCAACGACGCCATCAAGAACGCGACGTCGATCCTCGACTACGTGTTCCGCGAGCTTGCCGTCTCCTATCTCGGCCGCCACGACCTCGCGCATGTCGACCAGTCGGACTTCGACAAGACCGCGCTCGGCCGCGGCATCACCGAAGGCAAGGCGACGCCCTTCTCCAAGGGCCTCTATCGCGGCGCCTCGCCGGTGAAGCTGGTGACCGGCATGGGCGGCGACCCCAAGGGCTTCGGCGGCTCAGGCTCGACGCCGGCCCCTGCCCGCGCCGCGCCCACCGCCTTCTCGGGCTCCAACGTGTTGACGCTGAAGCCGGCAAGCGACGAGGCGATCGCCTACAAGCGCGACTATGAGGAGCGCGCCAGGGAACTGGCCGAGGAGATGGTGGAAGAGGAAGCCGAGGCCGCCGGCGGCGCCGAAGCGCTCTTCACCGACGCCGCCGCCAACGAAGCCGCCGAGGCAAAGAAGCTCGCAGCCACCCGCCGCCAGCAGTCGCTGCTGCAAGGCTACACCGGCAACGAATGCTCGGAGTGCCACAACTTCACCATGGTGCGGAACGGCACCTGCGAGAAGTGCGATACTTGTGGTGCGACGAGCGGGTGCAGCTGAGAAAATCTGAGCCGCTAAAACGTAACATGATCGGCCCGGTCGTAAGATCGGGCCGAAATAGAGAAAAGAACAAAAGGAGAAAATCAGAATAGCGTGAGTGCGCCTGAAACGCCAAGGCCGATCCTCTCGGATCGGCCCTGGATACCGCGAAGAAGCTGTAGCTCACGCGGGGCGACGAGATCGAAATCCCATCTCCTGTAGCAAGGTCCATTATATGGGGAGTCGGTTCTCCAAGTCGAGGTAGCTACGGCGTTTTCAAAGAAAGAAACGATATGAGTACCAGCGACCGCAAAACATTCGACATCGGACGTAGCTCAAAGAGTGGCCGATTCATTCCTGTTAAGGAGGCCGAGCGCCGCCCCAGCACAACAACTGTTGAGCGAATTCCCAAGCCTGGCTACGGCGACACCAAGAATGAGCCACCCCGCAGAAAGTAACTCTTAGGGTCGAGAAACCTTGGCTGGCCGCATTGCCACGGCCAGCCACTGGCCAAAGATTTGCAAGGCCATTGGCCACCATATGTTGTTTCTTGCGATCGCCGCAAAACATTATGTTGATTTTTCCGTAGATTTCCTCCGGCAAATCGTTACAATTTTAAGGTGATTCGAGGTCTAGTCGTGGAGTTCCCCTAATGCGGTACTTCGATGATGCGGAATACGGAGCTGCGGTGAGACGAGCCCGGACCGAAAAAGGCTTAAGCCTACGGGACATAGCAACCGCCTTTGGGGTGAGACTCGCCCTAGTCTCCTATGTCGAGCGAGGAGGCGAGCCCACACCAGAATTTGAAGCTGCAGCGAAATCAAAATTGAAAATCGACAGAAATCAATTTTGCACGGATGTACGAGGCAACCCGATCATAGCCGCAAACCAGAACCAAGACTGAGGGGCTGTCCATGAACGCGCTCCGATTTTACGGCCCGAAGCTTAGCGATCTAAGTATTAAAAGGGAGACCGAGCGACTTACAGCGATTTGGAGGTATATCAATAAAGGGTTTGTTGAGAATATAGATATATTGGATATTGTCGAGTTTAAACTTGAGTTCTTTGCCCCAGGGTTTTCATTCGCAGTAGTTACCTCTGACCATATGATGAAGCTCTTGGGGGCGAGCTGTGACAAAGAGTTGTCAATTGCGTTTACCGATCTAAGCATTAGAGTTATATATGTATCAGAGGCCCTCTATGACGACGCTTACAACGGCGACGGTTGGGCTAGGGTGCAATTAGCCCATGAATTGGGCCACGCAGTTCTTCACAGCGATTATAGAGACAGAACGGCGCATTCCTCTTTCAAATACACATCAAAGGTAAATTCTGATATTGAAGTAAGGATCCGCGACATACCTCTGTACAGAGACAACGAACGACAGGCAGACATATTTGCTAAATGCCTGATGGCTCCAGATTWTATTGTTGAACGCTGCAATAGCGCTCACGATTTGAGCAATAAGGCTGGGATAGATTTTCCGTCAGCAAGCGCTCGGTGGAAATTTTTCTCTGATGAGAGGGCCGGGATAACCCCAATCTTTTCCATACGGTTGAGACAATAGATCGATCCATTCACCCTCGAGGGCGTTGTGTAGTTAGTCCATCGGCGTTGACTCTGCGATCGACAAAATCGCCATGATCGATCACATCACCATAGAAGTGAGCGACCTCGACAAGARCAAGCTCTTCTACGAGAAGGCCTTCGCGCCTACCCTGGCGAAATACGTGCAGGCGTAGGATGCGCGCCCTTTCCTTCTCCCCTTGTGGGAGAAGGTGGATCGGCGCGTTAGCGCCGAGACGGATGAGGGGTGTTCCAGCGGAGTGAGACTTTGGCGATCCTGTCGCTGGCGAAGGTCGGCGCCAAGCTGGAACACCCCTCATCCGGCCGCTTCGCGGCCACCTTCTCCCACAAGGGGAGAAGGGAAGTAGCGTGCCTGCCGGTTCTCATGGAACTCGAGACCGAGAACGCAGTTCACTAGTGTGGTTTTCGGAATTCTTGAATCGCAGGAACTTCGAATTCACCGCGTCAGCGAGGAGCGGGAGCGGAATGAACGCGGTGCCGCCGAAGGAAATGGACGTCGTCCTGCAACAACTGCCGCTGAGGATCGGCGCCTACGTGCCCGACGATCTGCTGGAGGATTGGTTCGCGCCGGGAACGGGCATGCGGCCCGTMAGCGAGGCAGCGCTTGCTGCCGCCGCCCGTTACGGACGACGGTTCGAATGTGAATTCAAATACTATCCCGAGAGGATGGAAGGCGTGTTCTGGAAATGGGTTCCAGCGATCTGATTTGGACAGGCCGACGGAGCAAAGACAATGATGGAAGAGAAGGTTAGCGAGGCCATCGTCTCCGAGCTTGAGCGTCAATCGGAATCCGATCCTTCGAAACTGCGGATCGCATTGGACGGAGATCGGCTTACCGCAAACGGGGATATCGACCTGCTGGCACTCGCCACGGCGATCGTCGGCGCCGTGGCGGGCGCGCCTTAAAGCATGTCTCCCGAAGGTGGGAACCGGTTTCGAGACAAAGACATGCGTCAAACCAGAAATCTAAAGCGCATAGAGCGACTGAAAGATCGCGACGCGCTTTAGACGCGACGCGCGAGGAGCTTCGATGAAGGTTGCTGTGTTCGGCGGGACCGGGTTCCTCGGCCGCAGGATCGTCGAGCGGCTCCTGGACAAGGGCTTTGAAGTGCGGGCGGTATCCCGTCATGCGCGGCGAGCCATGGCAGCGGCCGGCTCGGAAGCGAAAGCGCCCGAACTGGTCAACGCTGATATTCTGGACAGATCATCGATCGGTCCCGCAATTGCCGGATCGGATGCGGTGGTGAATGCGGTCAGCCTCTATGTCGAGCATGACAGCTTGACGTTCGAGAGGGTGCACGTGACGGCGGCAGCCGATTTGGCGAGAGCCGCGCGGCAAGCCGGGGTCGAAAGGTTCGTCCAGATTTCGGGAATAGGCGCGGATCCGCGATCCAGTTCGACCTATATGAAGGCACGCGGGCGCGGAGAAGACGCGATCAGAAACTCGTTTCCTAACGCGATTGTCCTGCGCTCGACCGTCATGGTCGGGCCCGGCGACGCGCTTCTCACCACGCTTGCTCGGCTGGTCCGGCTGCTGCCCGTCTATCCCCTGTTCGGCCGGGGGGCTACGCGGCTTCAGCCCGTCTATGTCGGCGACGTCGCCGAAGCGGTGAGCCGGTTGCTCGCCGCTCCTATCCAGGACGTGCCTACGTTCGAGGTCGGCGGCCCTCGTATTTTGCGTTACGAGGAGCTGGTTCGCGAAATCGCCCGAAGGTTCGGCGTTCACCCAATCCTGGTGCCCATGCCTTTCACCGCCTGGAGCGCCCTGGCGGGAGCGGCGGAATTTCTCCCGACGCCCCCTTTCACGCGCACCCAGGTCGATCTCATGCGCCAAGACAACGTGACGACAGGCGGCATGCCGGGGCTGCGGGAGCTCGRCATCGAGCCGCGGGACATGGAGCAGGTCGTCCGCATGATCGAATGAAGCGGCTAGCGCAATTCCAAGCGCGTAGTGGTTTTCCGTCCAAGAAATGAATGCATGTCACCCAAGGTCTGCAGCGGCTTTGGGTGAACGACATGCATCAAAACAAGGGCTTAGAGCGCATCACTCGAATCCGTTTCGTGGGCGACACACCATGATGCCGCTACTACGCACGGAACTCTTCTGCCGTCGGCCTGGGAAATGTCGGCTCCTCCGGCGGGACCTCGGGTGGCGCGTCCGGCGGAATATCAGGAGGTCCTCGCCCCGGACCCGGGATGGGATCGGGTGAAGGCGGAGGAACGCCCGGCGGCTCTCCGGGAGGTTTTTCCGGYGGAGCTGGAGGCCGGGAAGGCTCGGGATTGGGATCGCCCRGCATCGGTTCGGGATTGTTCGGGTCTGGATTCATTGCGGGCTCCGGAGTGATGCGGCCGCGCTGCCTAACGGAAAACACCTTCGCCACTCAGGCGGCATGTTCGTATGTGCCCACAAGTTCCGCCGCCTCGATCGCGTGGCGCCGGGCCTCCTTCCAGATTTCCTTGACGCCGGCCTGGCCGGGAATGCCGAGACTCGGCACATCGAGAGCTGCCAGCCGGAAATGGTAGTGGTGAACTCCGTGCCCGGCCGGCGGGTCCGGGCCATCGTAGGAGGCGTTGCCGAAGTCGTTCTTCCCCTGCTGGAGCGCTTCGGTTCCGGGCTTCCCATCTTCCCCTTCGGCAAGTTGCTCGACGTCGGGCGAAAGGTTGAAAACCGCCCAGTGGCCGAACGTGCCGCGTGGCGCGTCGGGGTCGTCCACGACGAGAACCAGGCTCTTGGTCCCGTCAGGGATCCCGGACCATTTCAGAGGCGGAGAAACATTTTCACCATCGCGGGTAAAACGTTCGGGGATGGGATCGCCGTCGGCGAACGCCGGACTGGTCAGTGTAAGTGGCATGTTGGTCCCTTCCGCATTTGGACGCCCCAATGCCCGCACCTCGCAATGCCCTATAGACAGGCGTCGGCCACAGCCAAGCCTCTCTTCCTTCCGGATGGACGAAACGTGGGCTTCAGCCATTCGCCCGATTTTTCGGAGAGCGTCTGGCTCTCGCCTCACGACGTCCCTGATCGATAATCCAACGAATGCCGCGCCCGATCGTTCCGCGGCGCCGGCGGGTTGCGGCGCGCATGGACCTGCGTACGTCCTGTTGGCCTCAAGGGACCGCCGGCTCAGCCGCCGGCGGTGAGATCGTGGCGTGGCGCATCGCGCCAGCCATGAGCGTCTGAGACCGCTGGACGCGCCCTAATCCGCCTCGGCGACCATCTGCCCGCCACCGCCCAGCCAGGCACGCCACTGCCGCTCGTCGCCGTGGAAGACGTTGAGGTCGATGCGACCCCTCACCCCATGCGACAGGCCGGAGCCGGAATACTGCCAGAACAGCCACTTGCGGCCCGGATAGACCTTTGACGGGTGGGCCGCCACCGCGCGCAGCCAGAAGGGATAGTCGAGAAAGGCGCCGCGCAGGTTGTCGCGGTAGAAGTCGGGGCTGGTGTAGATGATGGGTCGCTGGCCGTAATGGCGCTCCAGCTTGTCCATGAACACCTGCATCTTCTCCAGCACTTTTTCGCGCGAGGGCCGCCGCTTGCAGGAGGAATCGCCGTTCCACTCGACATCGATAACCGGCGGCAGCGCGCCCTCGACCTTCGGCACGTTACGGATGAACCAGTCGGCCTGCTCGCCGGCGGTGCGGCACCAGTAGAAGAAATGGTAGGCGCCGCGCTTCAGCCCGGCGGCGTCGGCGCCGCGCCAGTTCCTCGTGAACATCGGGTCGAGATGGTCGCCGCCGTCCGTCGCCTTGATATAGGCGAAGTTGGCACCCTGGGCGCGCAGCTTTTCCCAGTTGATGTCGCCCTGCCAGCGCGAGACGTCGACGCCGTGCACGGCAAGGTGCCGCGGCGACGAGCGGCCGAAATTGATCGGCTTGGCATCGCGGAAGRCATAGCGCGTCACGGGGCTCGCCAGCATAGCGGGTGCGGCGCGCGACAGCCGCTTCGGCGGCGAGACGAGTGCAGCCTCCTCAACCGGCGGCTCGACGCTGTCCGGCAGGTTGGTCGCCGGGAAYGCCACCGTCTCTTCCTCGGCAAGGCCGAAAGGACGCGAATTCTCGTCGTTGCCTCCGGGCAGCGGCGCCGGCGGCCTGATGCGCGCGGAGCCGATCATCGACACGGTCTCGACGGTTGCCTCGCTGTCGGCGGTCTTGGCAGCCTTCGCCACGGGCGCGCTCGGCCTGACGACCGAGCTCGTCGTCTCGCTGGACGGCATCTGCAAGGCATCGACGCCCGACGTCGACGAGCAGCCGGCAAGGCAAAGCGCTGCGAGCACGAAACTGACGACGCCAGAAATCCRCATCTTGACCTGTACGCAATACAAAACAGACCGAAGGCAGGAACCACGCCGCCGGAAGCCCCATTGCTAATGAGAAATTACCAACAAAGTTTGARTCAAAATTTACCTTTGGTCCGGCAGCGATTYGCGGCCGGCGCGCCGCTGTGAATCCGGGAGGCCGCGGCCAGATCGAAAAAGGCCAGGAGCGCGGCCCGAAGCAATGACCTGAGAGACAGGGGCTAAACTGTGCCGCTTCGCACCCCATATAGGGGGCTCACGATGAAACACTGTCTACCCCAGGGATTGTCATCAATGTCAAAGTCACAGACGATCAAAGTCGCGTCGATCTTCCTGATCCTGCTGATGGCGCTTGGAAGCGCGACTATCGGCCCCGCGGAGGCGCGCATGGGCGRCAGTTTCGGCAGCCGCGGCAGCAGGACCTTCCAGGCCCCGGCCCCGACGAACACCGCGCCCTATACCGCGCCCGTAAGGCGCTCGATGACGCCGAACACCAACACCACCCAGTCGATACCGCCATCGCAGTCGTTTCCCGGCCAGATGCGCCCGGGATTCTGGAATGGCTTCGGTGGAGGCTTTGTCGGCGGGCTGGTCGGTGGGCTGCTCTTCAATGGCCTGTTCGRCATGATGCTCGGCCATGGATTTGGCGGCATCGGCGGCGGCTTCAGCTTCATCTTCCAGCTGCTGCTGATCGGCGGCCTCATCATGTTGGCGATGCGGTTTTTCAGCCGCGACAGCGCCGCGCCGGCCAATATGAGAAGCTCCGGCTTCTTCCCCTTCGGCCAGCAAGGCTGGGGAGGCACCCAAACCAGCTACCCATCCAGCGCCGCGAGCCGGAGCGCGGCCGGCVCATCCGGCGCTGACGAAATCGGCGTCACCGATACCGACCGGGACGCATTCGAACGTATCCTTGGCGACGTGCAGGCCGCGTTCAGTCGCGAGGATCACCAAGGATTGCGGCGGCTGGCGACCCCCGAGATGGTTTCCTACCTTTCGGAGGAGCTGGCGGACAACGCGACCCATGGCCTCAAGAACGACGTGACAAATATCGAGCTGCTGGAAGGCGACATCGCGGAGGCGTGGCAAGAGGGCTCTCGCGACTACGCCACGGCGGCAATGCGCTGGTCGGCCATCGATGTCATGCGCAACCGCCAGACGGGCGCCGTCGAAAAGGGCGATCCGAACAATCCGGTCGAAGCGACCGAATTGTGGACCTTCACCCGCGAGGCCGGCGGGCCGTGGCTGCTGTCCGCGATCCAGGATGCGTCCAACTAAACAAAAACGAAGGCACCGCGGCGCTGTCAGCGCCGCGATGCCCTTGTCGATGCAGCCCTCTGCCCGTTGTCGACGGGCGCTTTCTACCTGCCCCGCCTGAACACCCCGATCATCGGCCCGAGATTCCCGAAATCGTCGTTGCGGCCGATGGCCGGCGCATAGAGGCTCGAGATCGAGCCATCGAGGAAGAGTGCGTTCGGGCAGCCGAGCTTGTGGCGGAACAGGCGGGCGAATTCGTGGAAGGTCACGACATCGTTCGAGATGGCAAAGACTGCGACGCCGTCGGCGCGCACGCCGACGCCGTCGCGGATTTTTCGCGATGGGCTGTCGGCCTGGAATTTCGGATGCAGCCTGCCCTCGATGACCAGCATCGGGCCGGACTGAGTCGCGTAGTCCACCCGCGGCCGGCGCTTGAGATAATCCTTCGTCGCGCGAACGCCCGCCTTGCCGCCGCTGAGATAGAAGATGCCGTTGGGYAGCATGGAGAAATTGCCTGTCCCCGGCCCGGTCTTTGCCGGCGTGACCTGCCTTCCCTGCTCGACATAAAGCCCGACCGGCGCGAGGTCCGGATGGTACATTCCGGCATTGATGCCGAAGAGCATGGTGCGCCCGGTGGCCTGTTCGGCAGTGMGGAGATTGTGCAGCGAGCGATAGAGCTCGCCGTCCTTGTTCTTCCAGAACAGCTCGATCGAAAAAAGCTGCGGATCGGTCTCGCAGACAAGATAGGTGGCGTTCTCGAAGGTGAGATTGCGGCAGGGCGGCAGCGCCGCCAGCCACTGACCGAGTCCCATGCCAGCGCCGACTGCAGCAGGCAGCGCCGATTTCACCAACATCACCAGCAAGGGCAGCGACTGCAGAAGTGTCGAAATATCCATGCCGTTATCAATAAGCGAACAGGCCGCTGGGACGAACCGTCAAAGCATTCTTTTCGGCGACCCTTTTCGAAGGAAACTGCTACGAGGCCGGGATGCCTGGATCCTGCAGCAGATAGAAAACGCGTTTGGGATTGAAATCGGTGACGAGGAAATCGAAAGCCGCCTGATGGAGGACGTCCACATGGCCGTCGAGAAACCGCAGGCGGTCGAAAGGYTCGTTCTGGCGGTCGTATTTCGCAAAACTATCGGATGAAATGAATTCGGGAGGCGTGTGGGTCTGGTCGAAAGACAGGCCGTCGCCGAAGTCGCTGGGCTCGTTCAGTATCGACTGAAGCTCGAACATGAAATCCACCCATGGATGGCCGCTGTCGTTGAGCGCAACGATCCGCAAATAGAGGATGCCCTCGGTGGCGTTGGCTGTCAGCTGCCTTGAGCGGATCGTCAGAATGACGGGGTCGGCAGACTCCAATTCCTCGCCGAGAACGACCGGATCGGATTTGGTCCCGGTGCCCGAGACGGATCGGATCCGAAATCCGCCGAGCTCGTCGGAGAAAGAATATTGCCCGGCTTGCCAGGATTTTTGGTCATCGGCGCCAGCCGCCGACGGCAACGCAAGGAAGAGGCAGCCGAGAAATCCGGCGAAGCGGCACACGCCTTTTGCGCGAGCCGCTGGCAGTGCCGGATCGGCTATGACAGCCATCCCAGTGCCAGGCCCAGCAGCAGGACGACGCCAAGCAGGCCGCGATAGATGACGAAGGGCCAAGCGGAAAACCGCTCCAGCACGCGCATCAGTCCCCAGATGGCAAAGAAGGCCGAGATCGAGGCAACGACCAGGCCGACCGCCAGGACCGACCAGCCATAGGCGCCGAGATGCACCTTGTGCAGTTCCCACAGCTCCTTCAGGCCGGCGAGCGCGATGGCCGGCAGGCCGAGCAGGAAGGAAAAGCGCGCCGCCTCCGGCCGGGCGAAACCCAGCCCAAGTGCCGCCGTGAGCGTCGAGCCCGAACGCGAAACGCCGGGGATCAAGGCACCGACCTGGGCGACGCCGACAAGCAGTGCGTCGAGTATCGAAGCCTGGTTAAGCGTGAGCTTGTGCTTGGCGTAGATCTCCGAAAGCGCCAGCAGGATCGCCATGACGATGCAGGCCCAGCCGATGACGCCCAGGCTCCGCAGTGGCGAATTGCAGGCATTGAGAACGCCCGATAGCGCGAGGCCGACGATGATGATCGGAATGGTCGCCAGCACGATGCTGATCGCCAGGCGGAAATACCGGTCGCCGAAATCGCGCCGGGCGATCGCTGTGAGCGAGCCCACGGCGACATCCCTGACATCGCTCCAGAAATAGCTGACGACCGCGGCCAGCGCCGCCAGTTGCATGGCGGCCGAAAAGGCCGAGCCGGGATCCTGCCAGCCGAGCACGGCCGGCACGATGCGCATATGCGCGGTGGACGAGATCGGCAGCAATTCGGTGATGCCTTGAACGATGCCGAGAAATGCCACCTTGGCATAACCCAGGCCGACAAAGCCGGTATCCAGTCCCTGCGTACAGACGTCGGTCATCCCAGTCCTTTCCCCAGAAGAAAGCAAATCGTCATTCGAAAAGCCCCTTGCGGACAGCCTTAACGGCACGGGAAAGGGAATCCAATTCACGGATTTGTAAGGTGCCGCTAATCTTGCTTGACAGCCGGCACAGCCATATTATCCTTCGCTAATCTTACGCTGTAAGGCAAATCGGAGAAGGATCATGCAGACCGCCGCCCTGTCCGAACTACAGCCACCGCCAGAACCGCACCGGCCGGAAATTGCGACCGAGGAGGTCTCGCGCGATCTGAGCCGCGCCATCGAGCGCGCCGAGGTCAATGCCTGGCTAGATCTCTACGACGCCGCGCCCGCGGATTTCGCCGCGCGACACGACCTTTCGATCGCGCGCGACGGCGACCTGGTCTGGACCACCTGCACGACGATCCCGTTCATCCATTTCAACTGCGTGAAGAACATCGGCGTCGACGCTCCGGCCTCGGAGGAGGAGGTCGACGCGCTGCTGGCGCATTATCGTGCGGCCGGCATCCTGCGGCCGTGGTTCTATACGAGCCCGCATACCGAGCCGTCGCGGCTGCGATGCTGGCTGGAAGCGCGCGGGCTGCAGCACCAGAGTGGCTGGGAACGCATCTTTCGCGACGCGACGCCGCCGCCCGCCGAATCGCTCTTCCCGGCCGACGGCGCATCGGTCGAGGAGGTCACGCACGAAACGGCCGCGGAATGGGCTGCCTTCATCGACGGCAAATACAGGCTGCCCACCTCGCCCTGGCTCATGGCGCTGGTCGGTCGCAAGGGATGGCATCATTACATGCTGAAGCGTGATGGCGCGGTGGCTGCGGTTCGCTCACTGTTCATAGGCGCCGACGGCGCCGCCTGGAGCGGCATCGACGCGCCGGTGCCTGGCATCATGGCGCCGAGCTTCGATCTCGACGCCGTGCTTGGCGAGAGGCTGGTGCGCGACGGCATCGCCGCCGGCGCGAATCTGTTCGTCGCCGATATCGAGGCGCCGCGTCCCGAACGTGACGGTCCGGCCTACCGCAACTATGCGCGGCTCGGCTTCAGGATCGCCTATTTCCGTAGCCATTACAGCTATTTGCCGGCTCATTCGAGCTGAGCCGCGGTCGCCGTAAAGCACTTTTCCCGGATCGCCTCAGCGGTAGAGCCATTGCTTGAGGCAGCTGCTGGCCACGATATGCGCTGGCGGCACCACGACCGGTTGGTCAAGACGGGAATCGACGTCGACGGCCCTGTTGCGAGCCTTTTCCAGGAGCATGCGAAGGTCGGCCGCGCGCACGTGGTCACGCTCCATCACGAGCTGGATCATCGGGTCGTTCAAAAGCTCGTCCAGGGTGGTGATGCTCTCGCTCATCCGTCGCCTCCTCGATGCCGGCCCGCATGCGCTTAGATAGGCAGCCAATGATGGCCCGCCAATGACACTTTGCCGGCTATCTCGTGAATCGAAGATGAAATTTTTGTGCAAGCGTTAACCTCCTCTTTCGGGAGAAGGTTAAAGCAAGTCTCGCGAAAGTGGGAACCGGCTTCGGGACAAAGACATGCGTAAAATCAAAAACCTAAAGCGCATGGAGCGAATCTGGAAGATCGCGACGCGCTTTAAGCGGGTGGCCCACCCTCATATTGCGGCAGGCCATCATCGAGCCGCACCCAGGGCTGCCTGGACGCTGTCCAGAAATGCATGTCGGGCTTGAACACGGACGGATCGTCTAGCGAGCCGGACGTGATGCCGAGGATGCCCCTGGAATCGCGGCGCGAAAACATCGTCGTGCCGCAGGCCGGACAGAAGCCGCGCTTGAGGTCAGGCGAGGAATTGACCGTTGCGACCGGTCCTTCGATCGTCACATCGTCGATGCGGAACAAAAGCCGCGCGTTGAAGGCCGCGCCGATCGCCTTCTGGCAGATCCGGCAATGGCAGACGCGCTCGTTGATCGGTTCGGCCGCGGCGCGGTATCGCACCGCTCCGCACAGGCATCCGCCCTGGTATTTGGTCATCGCAGGCACTCAAGGTTTTTGGAGTGCCGGCACGGTACCGGCGGGCATCGCAGCGTCAATCAAAAAGCATTGATGGAACGTGATCGCTTGCTGTGATGTGACAGGCTGGGTGCTCCAGTGTCAGTGGCGCCTGGCCTGGACGAGATAGGCATCGATGGTGGTCTCGCCCAGCCACTTGGCGGCTTCGAGCCGGTGCAGTCCTTCGACAAGGACGTGGCGTTTGCCGTCGTGACGCACCTGGATCGGTGTCTTCATGCCGTTCTCGAGAATATCCTCGGCGAGGTGGCGAACGGTCTCTGGATGCAGCGTCTTGCGGCGCGCAGCCGGCACATAGATGTCGTCGACCCTGATCCTTTGCACGCGCAGCATGGCGGCTCCTAGTGCGAAACCTTGGCCTAGGTCTGTTGAGATTCAGGTCAGGCCGAGCCGAAAAGAGCGGTTTCCGAGAACCGGAGCGGAGCGTACTTGAAGTACGTGAGCACCGGAAGCGCAGGGAACTGCCATTGGCAGGCCGGCCTCACCTGAATATCAACAGACCTAACATGAAATAGTCCGTTTGCCGGATACCGCCAAGCGCTTGCTGGCCCGATCGTTTCCAATTGACGCTTGGCCGGCCAATGGTCTCAATGGCGACCTCTTGGTTTCCAGGTGATCGTTTGACGCAACTGCCCGCTGAATTCCCCGATTTCGGGCTGACGCCCGAGCAGCGCCGCGAAGCGGTGCGCGGCCATTATTACGAATGGCCGGGCATGGATGGCGGTCGCGGCGAGATCTGGTGTTACAGCGACCRCTTTTCCTATCGGCAAGGCGAGACGGTGACGCTTTTCATCAGTTCGACAGCCCCGCAATTCAACATTGCCATCGTCCGCGACGGCGGCATTGARACCAAGGTCTTCGAGGGCGCGCGCCTGTCGGCAAGCTGGCAGGACACGCCCGACCAATGCTCGGTCGAAGGCTGCGGCTGGGAAGCATCGTTCGAATTCCGAGTCGGTGACGACTGGGCGTCGGGCGCCTATCGCGTGACGCTCACGGCCGATGGCCGCGACGGCAAGCCGATCCACTGCCACCACCTCTTCATCGTCGCGCCCCTGTTTGGGCGCAAGCCCGGCCGATTGCTGCAGATCGCGGCAACCGGCACCTGGCTCGCCTACAACACCTGGGGCGGCTCCAATCACTATCAGGGCATCACCGGCCCGAACCGCGACCAGTATGCGACGATGGTGTCGACACAACGGCCCTGGTGCCGCGGCTTCGTCGTGCTGCCCAAGGACGCGCCGCGCGTGCCGCTTGAGGTTGCGGTGCCGCCGACGACCGTGCCGCGCTATCCGCATATGGAATGGGCCTTCGCCACAGGCCACTCGAAGAAATACGCCTCTTCCGGCTGGGCGAGCTACGACAGCCACTTCTTCCGCTTCGCCGAGCGCGCCGGCTATCAGGTAGATCTCGCCAGCCAGCACGAGCTGCATTTCTCGCCTGAAGTCCTCGACGGCTATGACTGCGTCGTTTTCGTCGGCCATGACGAATATTGGACCTGGGAGATGCGCGACGCCGTGGACAATTATGTCGAGCGCGGCGGCCATGCGGCGCGCTTTGCCGGCAATTTCATGTGGCAGACCAGGCTGGAGGACGGGGGCCGCCGCCAGGTCTGCTATAAATACCGCGCCCGCGCCGAGGACCCGGCCTATCGCGACGGTGATGTCACCCGCGCCACCAATTCCTGGGAAGCGCCGGAGATCGGCCGTCCGGGCAGTGCAACTTTCGGCCTCAACGCCACCAGGGGCGTCTATGCCGGCTGGGGCGGCTGCGCGCCGCGCGGCGTGCGCGGCTTTCCCGTCTATCGGCCCGAGCATTGGGCCTTTGCCGGCACCGGCATCTATTATGGCGACCTGCTCGGCGCCGACAGCCATGTCTACGGCTATGAGGTCGACGGGCTCGATTTCGAGATCCGCGGCGGCCTGCCCTACCCGACTGCAGAGAGCGGCGCGCCGGACGGCTTGCAGGTGCTGGCCGTCGGCATGGCGAGCCAGGTCGAGGAAAGCGCCGATATTCCGATCGAGGACCAGTTCCTCACCGACGAGGACGGCCGCTTCACCGCCGAGACGCTGTTCGGCGAGGCGAGCGACACCAATCTCGACAAGGTCAAGCGCGGCAACGGCATGATAGTCAACTTCGCGCGTGGCAAGGGCGAAGTCTTCCATGCCGGAAGCTGCGAATGGGTCGCCGGCCTGCTGAGGCAGGACGCGATGGTCGAACGCGTGACCAAGAATGTTCTCGACCGCTATCTCGGAAAGTCCTGACATGCAGAAACTGAACATGCAGCCCTCGCCCGACGCCGAAGCGCGGCCGCCATCGCATCTGTTCTACCTATCCAGCCTGCGCCGCCCGCTCGTCGACCGCGCCGAAGGCATCTATTTCTGGACCAAGGACGGACGCCGCTTCATCGACGGATCGAGCGGCCCGATGGTCGCCAATATCGGTCATTCCAACCGCAACGTGCTCGACGCCATGAAGCGGCAGATGGACAAGACCACGTTCGCCTACCGGCTGCATTTCGAAAACGAGCCGGCGGAAGAACTGGCGCGCGAACTGGCGCGCAAGCTTCCCGAGGGCCTGGACCGCATCTTCTTCGTCTCCGGCGGCTCGGAAGCGACCGAGTCGTGCATCAAGCTCGCCCGGCAATGGGCGGTCGCCACCGGCCAGCCGAAGCGCTGGAAAGTGATCACCCGCTTCCCCTCCTATCACGGCGGCACGCTGGGCTCGCTCGCCGTCACCGGCGACGATGCGCTCGCCGAGACCTTCACCCCATTGATGCGGGTGATGCCGACGGTGCCGGCGCCCACCGCCTGGCGCGACCGCGACAACCTGTCGATGGAAGAGCGCGGCATCCGCTACGCCGATATGCTGGAGGAAAAGATCCAGGCCGAGGGTCCGGAGAGCGTGCTCGCCTTCATCATGGAGCCGGTCGGCGGCGCGGCGACGGCAGCCCTTGTCGCGCCCGACAGCTACTATCCGCGTATTCGCGAGATCTGCGACCGCTACGGCATTCTTCTGATCCATGACGAGGTGATGAGCGGCGCCGGCCGCACCGGCAAATTCCTCGGCGGCGACCACTGGAACTGCAAGCCCGACATCGTCGCGCTGTCGAAGGGGCTGGGTTCGGGTTATGCGCCGCTCGGCGCGCTGGCGGCACCGATGCGACTGGTCGAGCCGCTGCTTGCCTCCGGCGGCTTCCAGCACGGCCACACCTATGCCGGCAATCCGCTTGCCTGTGCGGCCGGCCGCGCCGTGCTCGCCGAGATGGATCGGCTCGACCTCATCGCCAATGCCGCAGCAATGGGCGACGTGCTGATCGGCGAGTTGCAGGAGTTGCAAAAGCGCTTCCCCTTCATCGCCGATGTGCGCGGCAAGGGCCTGCTGCTGGGTGCCGAAATGGTCGCAGATCCCGAAACGCTGAAGCCGATCGACCCGACCCGCAAGGCGACGCAGCGCCTGCTCGATCTCGCCTATGCGCGCGGCCTGATCATCTATGGCCGCAAGGTCAAGGGCGGCGTCGACGGAGACAATTTCATGGTGGCGCCGCCAATGATCATCACCCGCGAGCAGATCGGCGAAATGATCGCGATCATCGGCGATTCGCTCGAAGCGCTCGCCGCCGAACTCGACCTGCCGGTCGAAGGCTGAGGACAAAGCGATGGCGCAGCGCAAAGTCATCATCACCTGCGCCGTCACCGGCTCGGTGCATACGCCGTCGATGTCACCGCATCTGCCGGTGACGCCTGATCAGATCGCGGCGGACGCCATCGCCGCAGCGGAAGCCGGCGCCTCGATCCTGCACCTGCACGCGCGCGACCCGAAGGACGGCAGGCCGACCGCCGATCCGGACGTGTTCATGCAGTTCCTGCCGCGCATCAAGCAGGCGACCGATGCAGTGATCAACATCACCACCGGCGGCTCGTCGCTGATGACGCTCGACCAGCGGCTGGCCGCACCGCTCAGGGCTCAGCCCGAAATGTGCTCACTCAACATGGGCTCGATGAATTTCGCGCTGTTCCCGATGCTCGAGCGGCCGCGCGAGTGGCAGCACGAATGGGAACCGAAGCTGCTCGAAGCCACCCGCGACACGATCTTCAAGAACACCTTTGCCGATATGGAAGCGATCCTGGAGAAGCTCGGCAAAGGCTGCGGCACACGGTTCGAATTCGAATGCTACGATGTCGGCCATCTCTATTCGCTGGCGCATTTGCGCGATCGCGGCCTGGTGTCGGGACCGCTGTTCCTCCAGTTCGTGCTCGGCATCCTCGGCGGCATCGGCGCCGATCCCGACAATCTCGTCCACATGAAGCGCATCGCCGACAAACTGTTCGGCGACAGCTACCAGTTCTCGGTTCTGGCGGCCGGCCGCCACCAGATGCCGCTGATCTCGATCGCCGCCGCCATGGGCGGCAATGTCCGCGTCGGGCTGGAGGACAGCCTTTATGACGGGCGTCAGCTGGCGAAGTCCAATGCCGACCAGGTTCGCCGCATCCGCAGCATTATCGAGGGATTGTCGCTGGAGGTCGCAACCCCAGCCGAAGCGCGCGAAATGCTGGCGCTGAAAGGCGGCGACCGGGTGGCGTTTTGAGATAAAGTCAATCTCAGATGCTTGCGTTTCTTCCCACCCCCCTCTGGCCTGCCGGCCATCTCCCCCGCAAGGGGGGAGATTGGCAGCGTCAGCCATGCCACCCATCTTGCAACGTCGGAGATTGGCGAAAGCCCATGCGACATCCGATCTCCCCCCTTGCGGGGGAGATGTCCGGCAGGACAGAGGGGGGTGCCTGGGCGCCTTACCTTCAGTGAACACGCCCCTATCTTCGCAGTCCGTCACCCTCCGCCCCGGCCGCATCGGCGACGTCGAGACGATCCACGCCGCGCTGCTCAAGCTCGGCGCACACATCGATGCGCATCAGGAAATCAAATCCACCCCCGACGACCTCCGCCGCTACGGCTTCGGCCAAAACCCCGCCTTCTCGACCCTGATCGCCGAGGTAGACGGCGAGTTTGCCGGGCTCTGCCTGCATTTCCCCATCTTCTCGACCTGGATGGGCCGGCCGGGCGTCTATGTGCAGGACCTCTATGTCGAGGACCGCTTTCGCGGCCGCCGCATCGGTGAAAAACTGCTGCGGCGCGTGGCCAGGGAGTGCCGAGCGGCCGGCGGCGTCTATCTCAGACTTTCTGTCGATACCGACAACGAGACCGCCAAGGCCTTCTATGAAAGGCTGGGCATCGGCTGGTCGAATTACGAGCAGGTGCAAAAGATCGTCGGCGATGCCTTCTTCGCTTTTGCCGACGCGCCGGAGGAATGACGATGAAAGCCTTCTATGCCGAGGAACAGAAGCGCCACGACCCGAAAGCCTTCCTCTCCAGCGGCGCGCCGCAGCCCAACCCCGAGAAGCCTGAACGGGTCGAGCGATTGTTAGCTGGCGCAAGATCCGCCGGCCTGACGATCGAGAGGCCGAAGGAATACGGCCTCGGCCCGATCGCCGCCGTGCACACGCCAGAATATCTCGACTTCCTCGAGCACATCTTCGAACGCTGGCAGCGGATCGAAGGCGCCTCGGCGGAAGTCATCCCCAACATCCACCCGATCGCCCGCAACGGCTCCTACCCCGCCTCGGCGGTCGGCCAGGCCGGGTATCATATGGCTGACACCGCCTGCCCGATCTCGGCCGAGACCTGGAACAGCGCGCTCTCGAGCGCCTGGAGCGCGGTGGAAGCGGCAGAAGCAGTGATGGCGGGCGCTGCTTCGGCCTATGCGCTCTGCCGGCCGCCAGGGCACCATGCCTTCGCCGACGTCGCCGGCGGCTTCTGCTTCATCAACAATTCGGCGGTCGCGGCGCAGGTGCTGCGCAGGAGCGCCGCGCGTGTCGCCATCCTCGATGTCGATCTGCATCACGGCAACGGCACGCAAGGCATCTTTTACGCGAGGCCCGACGTGCTCACGGTCTCGCTGCATGCCGATCCGGTACGATTCTATCCCTTCTTCTGGGGCCATGCCGATGAGCGCGGCGAAGGTGCCGGCCTCGGCTACAATCTCAACCTGCCGCTGCCCCGAAAATCCGGCGATGAGGCATTTCTCGAAGCACTGGCGACAGCCTTCCGGCGCATCGTTGCCTTCGCGCCGGAAGCGCTGGTGGTGGCGCTCGGCCTTGATGCCTTCGAAGGCGATCCGTTCGGCGGACTGTCGGTGACGACGCCCGGCTTCTCGCGCATCGGCGAGGCTATCGCCGGGCTCGGCCTGCCGACGGTCATCGTCCAGGAAGGCGGCTATCTCTGCGATGCGCTCGGCGACAACCTCACCGCGTTTCTGACCGGCTTCGGCGGCAAGCAGCGATAGTTCGCTAGCGGCGCTGCTGCCTCAGCATCGCGATCACGCGATGCACGCTTTCCAGCGTCTCCTCGATCTCGGCTGCCGTGTTGTAGTGCGCGATGCCGATGCGCACGACGCCCTGCTCCGGCGGGATGCCTAACTGGTGGACGATCTCCCACGCATAATTGTGACCGGACCAGAGGAAGATGTTTTCGGCATTCATCAGCTTCACGATCGTCTCCGGCGCTATGCCCTCGACCGTGAAGGACACCGTCGGCACGCGCTCGTGGAGCCGGTTCAAGTCGGTGATGCCGCGGATGGTCAGGCCCTCGATATCCGACAGGCCTTCGATCAGTTGCCGGGCCAGGGCATTTTCATAGGCGATCGACATCTCGAAGGCCCTGGCGATGCGTTGCCGCCGCGAACCGCCCTCGCCTGCGGCCGCACCCAGATCGGCGAAATAATCGACGGCAGCCGTCAGTCCGGCCATCAGCTCGATTTGCAGCGTGCCGAGCTCGAACCGCTCCGGCAAGCCGTTGGAGGAGCAGCGGCATTTATAAGGCTCGAGCGCGTCGATTACGTCGCGGCGGCCCCACAATATGCCGATATGCGGCCCGAAGAATTTGTAGGCCGAGCAGACCAGGAAATCGCAACCCAGCGCCCGAACATCGATCAGCCCGTGCGGTGCGAACTGCACGGCATCGACATAGACCAGCGCGCCGGCCTGTTTGGCGATCGCCGTCAGCGCCTTCACCCTGTTGATCGAGCCGGTGAGGTTCGAGGCATAGTTCAGCGCCACAAGCCGCGTCTTTTCCGAAATCAGYGCCTGCAGCGCCGCTTCCTCGACCTGCCAGCTCTGCTCGTCGAACGGCAGGAAGCGCACGACAAGACCGAGATCCTCGGCAAGCTGCAGCCAGGGCGAGACATTGCCCTCATGGTCCATGCGGGTGACGATGATCTCGTCGCCGGGCTTCATCGTGCGACCGATTGTGCGCGACATGTGGTAGGTCAGCGTCGTCGTGTTGGCGCCGATGATGATCTCCTCGACGCTGGCCGCACCGAGGAAATCGGCCATCGCGGCATGCGCGTCGTCGACCACCTGCTGCGCCGCGACCGTGGTTTCGAAGTAGCCGCCGAGATTGGCGTTGGTGGTGAGAAGGCAGCGCGATACCGCCTCGGCCACCGCCTGCGGCACCTGCGTGCCGGCCGGATTGTCGAGATAGATGCGCCGGCGGCCCTTGTCGGTCAGCGAAAGCGCCGGAAATTTTCCGCGCACAGCTTCGATCGGAAAATCTGCCATCGTCTCTATCCCTTCGTTCTTCTCTATGAATTCCCGTTCACGGGCACGGATTGCCGACGCGCTGGTGGACGGCGTCGACCGCCTTCTGCATCTCCTCCGTCCACCTGACCTCGACCGAGGACAGCGCCGTGTCGAGTTGCGCGACGTTTGTTGCGCCGACAATGTTCGAGGTGACGAACGGCCGGCTCGACACATAGGCGTTGGCGAAGAGCGCCGGCTCCATGCCGAAGGAGCGCRCCAGCTTGTTGTACTCGAGCAGCGCTTCGGCGGCATTCGGCGTCTCGTAGCGTTGGCCGCGGTTGAAGAGCTGAGAGCGCGAGCCGAGCGGCCGCGCGCCGTGATCATATTTGCCGGTGAGATAGCCCTGTGCCAGCGGCGAGTAAGCAAGCAGCGACACTTCTTCGCGCTCGCATACCTCCGCCAGGTTCACCTCGAAGGTGCGATTGACGAGGTTGTAGGCGTTCTGCAGTGAGGCGACACGCGGGCCGATGCCCCTGTCGGACTCGCCAAGGAAGCGCATAACGCCCCAGGAACTTTCGTTCGACAGGCCGAGATGGCGGATTTTTCCCGCCTTCACCAATTCCTCGAAGACGGCGAGTGTTTCGGCGATAGGCGTTTCGCCGGCAGGCGCGCCGACGGCATCGGCCCGCCGCGCTACCGCCCCGACCCGCGTCGGGTTCGAACCCCACGGAATATCCCGGTCCGGCCAGTGGATCTGGTAGAGATCGATATACTCGGTGCGAAGCTTGGCGAGCGACTTCTCGACCGCGTCGAAGATGTCGCCTCGCACCAGCTTCGAAGGTCGATCGCCGCGAAACCAGGTGTTGGCCGTGCGGCCGACCACTTTCGACGCGATGATGACCTTGTCGCGGTTGCCCTTCGCCTTCATCCAGCTGCCGATGATTGTCTCGGTGCGCCCTTGCGTCTCCGCCTTGGGCGGGATGGGGTAAAGCTCGGCCGTGTCGATGAAATTCACCCCGCGCGCGAAAGCCAGATCCATCTGGGCATGGCCCTCGGCCTCGGTGTTCTGCTGTCCCCAGGTCATCGACCCCAGGCAGATTTGCGAAACAAGGAGATCGGTCCGACCGAGGCGGCGTTTTTGCATGGAATTTTCTCCGGCGGGAGGTTTGCGCGGCTGCGCGGGGAGGAAGTTCAACCATAAAGCAAAGGCAGGAGCTTCTCCAAGCCCTGCGGCCGTCGACTTTTGCGTGAATGGCGAGACAGCTCTAATGCATGTCGCCCAAAGTGCGCAGCGGTTTTGGGGGAACGACGTGCATCAAAACAGAGACTTAAAGCGCGTGGTCTGAATAAGTTTCAGCGCGACGCGCTTTAACGGCGTGCGCCGGCCAGCGCGCGCCGCTTGGCCTCGTCGATCAGCATGTTGGCCACCTGCATGCGGATCATGGCGCGCGGGCGCAGATGCGGGGCGACACGGTCCGGATGGTTGGCGAAGGCAAAGCTGCGCCGCATGCGGCCGAAATCGGCATTCTTGCCGGGACGGTCGAGGCCGAGCTCGCCGGCAATCGATTCGGGATCGATCGGCGGCAGYTTTTCCTCGGGCCGAAACTCCTCCCCGGCGAGTGTCAGCTTTGCCTGATCGAGAAGCGCTGCGAATTCGGCGGCAAGATCAGCGCCTGCCTCGCGGTATTCGGCGGCGACGCTCTCGCCCGCAACCTTGATGCGGCCGGAGTGAAGCTCGTCCGCCACCGACAGATAGTCGAACGGTATGGAGAGCCCCGCGCCGCCATCTTCGCCCCTCTCGGAGGCGATGATCAGATCGTCGAGCAAGGAAGYGAAATCGAGCTTGTTCCCGGTGCCGATCTCAGCCTCCCCCTGTCGCGACGGCATTCACTATCGCCCCGACCATAGATCGCTCTCGTTAAAAATGAATGCCGACCACCTTAACAATTGCAGGCGTTTCGGGCCCGGACAGCCGCTGCCAGCAGGACCGAAATGAAAAGCCGGACTGCATTTTCACGCAGCCCGGCAAGATCGCCAGGAGTGGCGAGGAAAAAGGCCGGCCATGCGCCGGAATGGAGCGTACGATCGGGCCTGCCGGAAAGTTTCACATCGAATCGATTGTGACGAAAAGAAATTCGCCAGGCATGGCTGCCATGCAATTGCTGCACTGCACAATCGTAACAAATCACCTATATCATGGGCGTGTGGAGGACAAACTAGGGGCCTGAGGTATGGGGTTCTTCACCGAAATGTTCGCGCGGCCGCGGCCGCAGGAACAGCAGCGTTACCGCGCGGCGCTCGCGCTTCTCAACGCGATGAGCAACGCGGACCGTGCCGATATCGGCGTCAAGCCGGCCGATTTCCCGCGTATTGCCCGCGAAATGTCGATGCGCTGAACGCAGCGCCCGGGCAATTCCGGGAAAAGCCCGCAGCGGTTTTCCGCCAGGAATGGCAAGAAACCAAAAGAAGGGTTCCCGGCTGCGCCGGGAAACCTCCTGTTCTTCAGCGTGCGAGGAACATCGCCTTGCCCAGCGGCACGCCATTGTGCCGCAGGATGTCGTAGGCCGTGGTGACGTGGAAATAGAAGTTCGGCATGGCGGCGTCGAGCAGATACCGCAGCCCGCTCATCGAGACCTCGCGCCCGGCAAGCCTGAGCTCAATCGTCCGCTCCTCCGAGCCCTCCAGATCGGCAGCCGAGAACGTCGCCAGATGATCGAGCGTCTTGGCGATTCGGGCGTGCAGCTCCGCAAAGCTTGCCTCGTTGTCCTCATATTTCGGTACCTCGCGRCCGGCGAGCCGCGATGGCGCGCCTTTGGCGTGGTCGGTGGCGATCTGCACCTGCCTCGTCAGGGCGAACATGTCGGGCGCCAACCGCGCAGTCAAAAACACCTGCGGATCGATCTTGCGTTCGGCCGCATTCTGTTCGGCCAGCGCCAGAATGTTGGACAGCGACTTCAGCCTGGCCGAAAACACCGAAACCGAAGCGTCGTACATCGAAATCGTCATATTGCCTTCTCCCAGTCGTTTGGTGGAGCTAGCGCTTCCACAGACGATTCTTCAAGCGTCACCGCACCGCCGCAATCGCTATGCTAGTTGTCTCCATCCGGATTGGAGGATCCCGATGAGACGCGCCTTTCTTGCARCAACCGCCTTCTTCTCTGTAGTTGTAACAGGCCAGTCGGCTCTCGCCGCCGAGGCGCCCTATATCGATGACCGCTCGGATGCGGCTRCCGTCATCCGCTCGCTCTACAGCGCCATCAACCGGCACGAGTTCGCCCGCGCCTGGGGCTATTATGGCGATACAAAGCCGGCAAAGGATTTCAACACTTTCGTCAAGGGCTATGACGGCACCGACAGTGTCGAGGTCAAGACCGGTGCCGTTTCGAACGAGGGCGCCGCCGGCAGCATCTATTACAATGTTCCCGTCGCCATCCAGGCCACCGACAAGAAGGGCGAGGCCAAGGTCTTTGCCGGCTGCTACACGCTGCGCCAGGTCAATGCCCAGGTCCAGGAACCGCCGTTCCAGCCGATCTTCATCGACAAGGGCGTTCTGAAGCCGTCGACTTCGGATTTCGAGGGTGCCGTCCCGGCCAGCTGCGGCGACGGCCCGCCACCGCCGAAGAAGGACGAGGCGCTGGAGCAGGCCAAAAAGGCATTCCTCGCCGCCTACGGCGAACAGTGCGACAAGCAAAACCCGGACGGTAAGCCTGCCGGCGAGCCGGACGCCTACTCCATCCGCTACAAGGACAAGGACGCCGGAGCCGACGAGCCGGAACGGGAGACGCGGCTATTCCGCTTCTTCTGCCGGATGGCGGCCTACAATGAGAGCGCGGTCTATTACATTTACGATGACGTCGCCGGCGTCAGGCAGTTGCAATTCGCCGCGCCGGAGCTCGACATTCGTTACGAAAACAACAACAGCGAAGGCAAGGTCGAGGGCATCCATATCATCGGCTTTCAGACCGACGACCAGTTGGTCAATTCCGACTATGACGACAAGACCAGGACGATCACGTCCATGAACAAATGGCGCGGCGTCGGCGACGCTTCTTCAAGCGGCACCTATCTGTTCCGCAACGGCAATTTCTCGCTGGTGCAATATGACGTCGATGCCTCCTATGACGGCGAGATCAACCCCGAGACCGTTCTGGACTACAACACCCCGCCCTGAGCAACGTCCGTGATTAGGGCTGTTGAGATTCAGGTCAGGCCGAGCCGAAAATGGTGGTTTCCGAGAACCGGAGCGGAGCGTACTTGAAGTACGTGAGCACCGGAAGCGCAGGAAGCCGCTATTTGCAGGCCGGCCTCACCTGAATCTCAACAGCCCTAAGGCGCTTTCGTCAGCATCCAGTTCAGCGTGCCGCGCCAGTCGACCATACGGATCGGCGTGCCGTGCGTGCCGGTTTCGAAACGGACGAAGCGTGTCGGATAGGTCTTCGACTTGGCGAGGATCGAGCGGAAGAACGCCTCCTGCTTTGCCACGGCGAACACCACGTCATGGCTGCCCTGGCCGAAAAACACCGGCACACGGCGCTTGAAGGCGGGGCTGGTCAGAAAGCTCTCGTCCCAGAGCGAGCCGAGCAGCAGCAGGCCGTTGATGCGCCCGCCCGTGTCCTTGCGATCGGCAAGCTTCCAGCAGAGCATGCCGCCCATCGAGCCGCAGGCGACGAAGATTTTCGCACCGGGCGATTTCTCGGCATAGTGGTYGATCAGCGCCGCCACCTGCGCGGCGCCCTTTTCGCCGAAATCGGGGAAATCCGGCGAGAGATAGAGCCCGCCATTTTCGGCCATCAGGTTCTTGATGCGGTTGAAATTGCCGCCAAAGGTGAAGTCGTCGACGCCCTGCTTGCGGCTGCCGCCCTGCCCGTGCAGGTAAAGCACGATAATGGAGGCCCCTTCGGTCTGGCCGACCGCGACATGCCTGACATCGCCGGCCTCCGTCTTGAGCATCAGGTCCTGCTGGACCTTGCGCACGCCGGGGTCGGTATATTGCGCATGCACGCGCTTTTCCGGCACCTCGTCGCGCTGGTTGATGTCGCGCATCTCATAATAGTCGAGGACCGTGTAGGCGCCGTTGTCGCCGCTCGACAGCGCCGCCGGGTAGGCGAACAGTTCGTCCTTGTAGGGTTTCAGCTCAAGAGCGTTGGCTGAGGTGACGGACAAGAGGAAAAGCAGCGAAATGAGACAGGCATGGAGCGTGGATACCCCCCTCTGGCCTGCCGGCCATCTCCCCCTCAAGGGGGGAGATTGGATGTCGCGACGGCTTTCGCCAATCGCCGGCGTAGCTGGATGCGCGCCGCGGCAGAAACTGCCGATCTCACCCCTTGAGGGGGAGATGGCCGGCAGGCCAGAGGGGGGTAACCGGCGACGAAAGCGAAAAGGGAGAGCCATAGCCGAGCCATGCGTGCTTCGACTCCGCTTTGTCAATCCTGTAGGACGCCGCCGGCGCCTTCCAGCGCCTCGCGTGTGTCGACGTCGATCGAGGCCGCCTTTCCGATCTCGACGTCGATGACGTCGAGCCCCTCGGCCTCGACCAGATGCCGCGCGCCGGTGTCGCCCTCGAGATGCGCGACGGCGGAAAACAACGAGCGCGGCAACAGCACCGGGTTGCCGCGTTTTCCGAGATGCGCGGCGCGCACGACCGCGCGCCCGCCGGATTTGCGGAATGCATCGATCAGGCTGTCGAGATCCTTCGACGAGATGCCCGGCATGTCGCCGAGGACGATCATGGCGCCGGCAGCGTCGGGCGCAACCTTTGCAATGCCAGCTTTGAGCGAGGAAGCCAGACCGTCGGCAAAGTCCGGATTGTCGGTGAGTGTGACCTTGAGACCTGAAAGCGCCGAGCGGACCCGCTGCCGCTGATGGCCGGTGACGACGATGGTGCTGGCGGCCTTCGACCCCAGCGCGCGCTCGGCGGTGCGGCGCACCAGCGGCTTGCCGTCAAACAGCGCCAGCAGCTTGTTCGGTCCACCCATGCGGCTGGACCGGCCGGCGGCGAGAAGCACGATCTCGACCTTGGGCTCCGCTCTCACCGGGAACGGCTCGCGCGGCTGCGGTCTGGACGGGATTTCCATCAGCAGCCCGCCGACACCCATGCCGGCAATGTCGCGTGCCGTCACGTCGAGCCCGGCAATCAGCCGGTCAAGCACCCAGTCGAAGCCATTCTCCTTCGGGCTGCGCGCGCAGCCGGGCGCGCCGATGACGCGCTTGCCGTCGAGCATTCCAAGCACCAGGAGATTGCCGGGATCGACCGGCATGCCCGCGCGGATCACCGTACCGCCCGCCTTCTCGATCGCGGCCGGAATGACGTCGGCGAAATCGGCCAGCGCCGAGGCGCCGAAAATCACCACCATGTCGTTGTCGCGGGCCAGCGCTCTCGCGGCTTCCGCGACGGGGGCGATTTCGTGCGGCGTGCGCCGCTCCGCCGCCAGCCGGCCACCGGAACGCGCCAGCCGCGCCTCGGTGACGCGCAGCGTCTTGTCGAGCACGCTCGGCTTGACGCTGGGCAGCGTCGTCTGGATGACGCCGACATTGACGGGTTTGTAGGCGTTGACGGCAAATATCTCGCCGGCGGCACAAATCTTGACCGCCAGATCAACCAAGCTTCCGGCGACGGCAAAGGGAATGATCTTCACCGTCGCCACCATCTGACCCTTCTCGACCGGGGCGTGCTGCGCCAGCGTCGCGATGGTGATGGCCRGATCGACGGCATTGATGGCGTCGATCATTTCGGTGTTGACAGTGAAGATACCCGCGTTTTCCGCATGCAGATTGACGCGTCCCGTCGCGGCCGGCTTCGTCTCGATGTTGCGATGGGTCATGCTCAAGGCGATCTTTTCGGCCGCGGCATCCTCGCCAAGATCGCCGGGCGCCAGCACCGCTGCGACGACTTCGCTGACACCGGCCGCCTTCAGCACCGCAACGTCCTCGCCACTCAGCCGATGTGCCTTACGCAGCCGCCGCCCGCCGGCGGTGGTCGCATGCGCCAGCACCGCACCTTCAGCCTGCTCGATCGGAACCGGACCGAACTTCACGCCACTGCACCCTTGGCCTCGAGGCCGCGCGAGCGGAAGGCATAAATCGCCTGCGCGAGAATGGCGACGGCGATCTCGGCAGGGCTCGCGGCCCCGATGTCCAGCCCGATTGGCGCATGGATGCGGGCGATCTGGTCGGCACCGGCGCCCAGCGCTAGCAGGCGCTCGACCCGCTTGGCGTGGGTTTTCCTGCTGCCGAGCGCGCCGACATAGAAGCATCCGGCGTCGAGAGCCGCCTTCAGCGCGAAATCGTCGATCTTCGGATCGTGCGTGATCGCGGCGAGCGCGGTGTAGCTGTCGAGCGGCTGGCGCTTCAGCACATCCTCGGGCCATTCGGCATGCAGCACGACATCCGGGAAGCGTTCTGGCGTAGCGAAGGCCGTACGCGGGTCCACGATCTCGACCGGATAGCCGGCGATCCTGGCCATCGGCGCCAGCGCCTGGCTGATATGCACCGCGCCGATCACCACGAGGCGCGGGCGCGGCAGATGCGCATTGAGAAAGAAAGTCCGCCCCTCCGCGTCGACGGTTCCCGAATTGCCTGTGCGGAACGCCCTGGCGATCGCCGCCCCAAGATCGCCCGCGACATGGTCGCCCTCGCGCACGATGCGGTCGCGGCCATCGCCGAGATCGGTGACCAGAACGGCGGCGCGCCGGGCGCGGCGCGCTTCATTCAATGTCTTGAGGACGTACGGATCCATAAGTGATCAGCCCAAGCGCTCGACATAGACCTTGATGCGCCCGCCGCAGGAAAGGCCGACCTGCCAGGCGGTTTCGTCGGCAACGCCGAACTCCAGCATCTTCGCCTTGCCGGTATCGATGACATCGATCGCTTCCGCCACGACCGCGCCCTCGACACAGCCGCCGGAAACGGAGCCCTGGAAATTGCCCTCGGCGTCGATGACCAGATGACTGCCGACCGGACGCGGTGCAGAACCCCAGGTTTCGACCACGGTCGCGATGGCGACATCCTTGCCGTCCTTCATCCAGCCCTCCGCTATGATCAGCGGGTCGCGAGCCTCATCGAGATAGATGCTGTGTTCCATGGTCGCTTCTCTCAGAGTCTGTTTTTTCAGGGCGTAAGACATATGGCTACGCTGCGCGCCTCTCGCCAGTTTGGAGCCAGCGACCGGGGTCAACGGAGCCCGCCGACCGCCAGTCGAGCGAGGCGCAAAGATCAGCCAGCGCATCAAGATTGTGYACCGCGCGGAACTCGTCGACATGCGGCAGCATCGCCTTTACGCCGCGGGCGCGTGCCTCGAACCCGTCGAAGCGCAAAAGCGGATTGAGCCAGATCAGCCGCCGGCAGGACTTGTGCAGCCGCTCCATTTCGCCCGACAGTCCGGTGACGTCGTCGCGCTCCAGTCCGTCGGTGATCAGGAGCACCACGGCGCCCTGCCCCAGCACGCGGCGCGACCACAGCCTGTTGAATTCGGCGAGCGTGTCGCCGATGCGAGTGCCGCCGGACCAGTCCTTCACGGCCATCGAGCATTCGGCCAGCGCCTCGTCCGGATCGCGATGCCGCATCTGGCGGGTGAGGTTCGTCAGCCGCGTGCCGAAGACAAAGGCGTGCACGCGCCGCCGCTTTTCCGTCAATGCGTGGAGGAAGTGGAGGAAGATGCGCGTGTATTGGCTCATTGAGCCGGAAATGTCGGCCAGAACCACCAGCGGCGGATGCACCTCGCGCCTAGAGCGGAATTTCGGCAGGATCAGCGCCCCGCCGGTCCGCGCGGCAAAGCGCATCATGGCGCGCGGATCGATGCGCCGCCCTTGCGCATCAGCTTTGAAGCGGCGCGTGCGGACCAGATCGAAGGGCAGCCGCAGGGCCGCGATCGCCTTTTTGGCCTCGGCCATCTCGGCGGCATCCATCTGGGCAAAATCCTTGGCACGCAGCACCTCATTACCGGAGAAGGTAAGGCGCGCGTCGACTTCGATCTCGGGCACTTCCCGCACCGGCTGGTTTTTGTTATGGCCTTCGAACATCGCCTGGCTGACGCGGTTCTCGGCCGCGCGCGGCTTCTGTTTCTCACTCGTATCCGGCGCCACCGGCGAAAACATCGCCAGCATCTTCTCGATCAGCTCGCGCGACTTCCAGAACAGGCGAAACGCCTCGTCGAAGACGGGGTGATCTTCGTGCCGTGAGACCAGCACCGCATGAAGTGTCCAGTAGAAATCGTCGCGCGAGCCGATACCGGCGGCAAGCACCGCCTCGATGGCGTCCTTGACGGAGGCCGGTCCGACCCGCATGCCCGCCTTGCGCAGCGTACGCGCGAAATAGACGATGTTGTCGGCGATGCGCCCGTCGGCTGTCGCCTCCCTGGGTTCCGGACGCGGCGACGCCATCGCGCCTACTCCGCCGCCGAAAGCTCGGCCTTCACCTCGTTGAGGATGCGCCGGCCTTCGCCCTGTTCGATGCGGGCAATGTCGTCCTGGTATTTTAGAAGCACGCCGATCGTGTCGGAAACCGTCTCCGGGTCGAGCGCGACCTTGTCGAGCTCGGTCAGCGCGCCTGCCCAGTCGATCGTCTCGGCGACGCCTGGCGCCTTGAACAGTTCGACCTGGCGCAGCTTCTGGATGAAGGAAACGACCTCGGCCGACAACCGGCTGTTCGCCTGCGGCACCTTGCGGCGCACGATCTCCAGCTCGCGCTCGGCGCTCGGATAGTCGACCCAGTGATAGAGGCAGCGCCGCTTCAGCGCGTCATGAATCTCGCGCGTGCGGTTGGTGGTGATGATGACGATCGGCGGCTCTTCCGCCTTGATCGTGCCGAGCTCGGGAACCGTAACCTGGAAGTCCGAAAGGATCTCGAGCAGGAACGCCTCGAAGGCCTCGTCTGTGCGGTCGAGCTCGTCGATCAGGAAGACAGGCGCGGCGCCCGCCTTGCCGGTCAGCGCATCGAGAACCGGACGGCGGATCAGGTATTTTTCGGAAAAAACGTTGCGCTCCATGTCGGAGCGCACAACCTTGCCCGCCGCCTCCTCCATGCGGATCTCGATCATCTGCGCGGCGTAGTTCCATTCGTAGACGGCCGAAGAGACGTCGAGCCCCTCATAACATTGCAGGCGGATCAGCCGGCGGCCCAGCGCATCGGCCAGCACCTTGGCGATCTCGGTCTTGCCGACGCCCGCCTCGCCTTCGAGGAACAGCGGCCGCTGCATGCGCAGCGACAGGAACAGCACCGTCGCCAGCGAGCGATCCGCGACATAGTCCGCGCCGGTCAGCAGGTCGAGCGTCTCATCGATCGACTTCGGCGCGGGGCGCGGCGCAAGCGCGGTCATCTTGTCTCCGTGGATCCCGCGCACCCGTCTCACAGAACGTGGTAGCCGCGGTTGTGATAGATCAGCGGCCGCAAATTATCGCCGATGCRCAGGCCTGTCACCTTGCCAAAAAGCACACGATGGGTGGCAAGGTCCTTGGCATCGATGATCTGGCAATCGAATACGGCGAGCGCGCCTTTCAGCGTCGGCGCGCCGGTGGAGATCACATCCCACTCGCCGAGCGCGAAGCGCTCTTCCGGGGGCAGGCCGGTCATGCCGGAAAAACCGACCGAAAGCGCTTCCTGGTCCGATGCGAGCGTGTTCAGTGCGAAGTTGCCGTTGTCGATGAATGGCTCGTTCTTCGGATTTTCGCGATTGAGGCAGACGAGAACTGTCGGCGGTGTGTCGGAAACAGAGCAAGCGGCGATCACCGTGGCGCCCCTTTTGCCAGCGGGGCCGTCGGTGGTCACCACATGCACATGGCCGGCAAAATGCGCCATCGCATCGCGATAGGCCTGGGGCCCGATGTCGTTGATCTTCAGCACCGATAATCCACCTGTCAAAACCAGCCCGTTATATATGGCGGCATATTGCATGCCACAAGCGAAGTGCTTGACGGCTATCCTGAAATTCGCGAGTTGCGCCGGGATTAGCCAGACTTTAGGTCTTTGCTGGAATAGTGCCGGACTGTAGCTCCGGCACGCAGGATCCCTTCGCCCGAATGCGCCATACCACGACGACATTAGCCGCGCTGCTCTGGCTGACGCTGGCCGCGAGCGCCAATGCCGATGTTCTGGTGGGCGTCGCGGCGCCGCTCTCCGGACCATCGGCAATCCTCGGCCAGCAGATCCAGAACGGCGCCGGTTTGGCGGYGGAGGCGAATGGCGTCACGATCAAGACGGTCGACGATGCATGCACCGCCGATGGAGGTGCCGCGGCCGCCAGGCAATTCGTGGACGCAAAAGTCAATATCGTCGTGGGCTTCCTCTGCACCGAGGCGATCGAGGCAGCGCTTCCAATCCTGAAGGACGCCAACATTCCGGTCATCACCGTGGGCGTACGCACCGAGAGCCTGACGGACAGGCGCGTCAAGACAGGCTGGCCCGTCTACCGGCTAGGGCCGCGCGGCGACGACGAACGCAATGCGGTGGCCAGGATCCTCACCCGGCTCTGGCGGAACGAATTGTTCGCCATCGTCGATGACGGCACCATCTATGGCAGGGAGATCGCCGAGACCTTCCGCGCGGCCGCCGAAGAGGCGGCGCTGAAACCGGTCTTCGTCGACACGTTCCGGCCGCAGCTCGACAACCAGATCGGGCTGATTGGCCGCCTGAAGAAAGCGGGAGCCACAAAAGTGTTTGCCGGCGGCGACGGCGACGACATCGCCATCATGGGGCGCGACGCTGCCCGGCTCAAYGCCGGCATCACCTTCGCAGGCGGCGAGACGCTGCGCATACCGCCGAGCGGCGTGCCCTACGCGGTCGGCACGCTGATGATCGCATTGCCGGAATGGGCGGACGTCGCAGACCCGAAGGTCGTGCAGACCTTTGGCGAAAGGAACATTGTGACGGATGGCTATACCTTGCCGGCCTATGCCGCGGTAGAGGTCGCCAAGGCGGCGGCCGTCGACCCGCAAAGCTCCGCCAAGCCGCTCGCCGAGGCGCTGACCGGACATGACTTCGCAACCGCGATCGGCACCATCCGCTTCGACGAAAAGGGCGATCTCAGCCAGAACCCGTTTCGCGCCTTCCGCTTCGACGGCAGCCGTTTTTTTCCGCTGGAGGAAAAGTGATGTTCCGCACCGGACCTCGTAACCTGATCACCGATGTCGCCGGCCTCAGCGTCGGCAACGCCGCCGACGCCAGGCTGAAATCCGGCGTCACGGTGGTGCTGTGCGAGGAGCCGGCGGTGGCTGGCGTCCAGGTGCTGGGCGGCGCGCCGGGCACGCGCGAGACCGACCTGCTCGAGCCGCAGAACCTGATCGAGGCCATTCATGCGGTAGTTCTATCCGGCGGCTCGACCTTCGGCCTGGATGCCGCCTCCGGCGTGCAGGCGGCATTGCGGGAGAAAAACATCGGCTACGAGGTCGGCGGCTTCCGGGTGCCGATCGTGCCGGCGGCGATCCTGTTCGATCTGCGCAATGGCGGCGACAAGGATTGGGGCCGCTATCCGCCCTATCGCGAGCTGGGCTATGAGGCGGTGCAGGCAGCGGCGGCCGACTTCGCGATCGGCACGGCAGGGACCGGCACCGGCGCGCTGACTTCGGGGTTGAAAGGCGGGCTGGGCTCAGCCTCGACGGTGCACGACAGCGGAGTCACCATCGGCGCGCTCGCTGCCGTCAATCCGACCGGCTCGGTGACGGTCGGCCGCAGCCGGCATTTCTGGGCGGCGCCCTTCGAGATCGGCGACGAATTCGGCGGCCTGGGCTATCCCGATTCGATACCCGAAGACGCCCGAAAGATCCTGTTGAAATACCGCGACAGGCATATAGGGGCGCAGCCGGAGGGCAGCAGCACGACGATTGCGGTCATCGCTACCGACGCGGTTTTGACCAAGGCAGCCGCCAAGCGGCTGGCGATTTCGGCACATTACGGGTTCGCACGCGCCATCTGGCCGACGCACACACCGGCCGACGGCGACCTGGTCTTTGCTCTGGCGACCGGCCGGAGCGGTATTGAGCTCAGCACCGACGCAGCGATCGACCTCTATGCGGCGGCCGGCGCCACCATGGCGCGCGCGATCAGTCGCGGCGTCCATGCCGCAACGCCTACCGACGGCGACTTGTTTCCGGTCTGGTCGTCGCGCTGAGCAATTCCAGGAACAGTGCAAAGCGGTTGCCGTCCGCAATCGCGTCCAATCCTGCCGATCACGTCGGATCGGACTTCTCTTCCTCGAAGGTCACCGCGACATCCGAATTGGCCGACAGCCAGACTTTCTTTTCGTCGATCTCCGCGACCAGGGCCAGCGGAATGTAGTGGTGATGGCCTTTGTGCATGCCCATGCCGCTGTCGGCCTTGGTCAGCTTGATGCGCTGACCGTCGACCTTGTCGACGGTGCCGACGTGGACGCCATCGGCGCCGATCACTTCCATATGCTGGCGGATCTTGCTTGTGTCGGTGGTCATGCTGGTCCTCCGTTGAAATGGTGGCCGCGCCCTTTGGGGACAGACGACAATAACAAATGAGCGCCGGATTGGATGCATCGAGCGGCCCGTCTTGTTCACCATGACATGATAGGCATGACGCCGATGAGACGGATCGAGCGCTGGCATCAGCCGTGTCTATTTCCTTTCGCTTCGCCGCACTCGTCGTCGCCTGCACCTGGTTTGCGCGGCAGCGGCGTTGAGCATTGGGCCGGCCTCTGTTAGGACGCGGCCGAAGCTTTTCCCAGGCAGGACACCAAACGATGATCCCTCGCTATTCCCGGCCGGACATGGTCGCCATCTGGTCGCCTGAAACCCGGTTCCGCATCTGGTTCGAGATCGAGGCGCATGCCTGCGATGCGCTGGCCGAGCTCGGCGTCATTCCGAAAGAAGCCGCGAAAACCATCTGGGAAAAGGGCGGCGCCGCGAAATTCGACGTCGAAAAGATCGACGAGATCGAGCGTGTCACCAAGCACGACGTCATCGCTTTCCTCACCCATCTCGCCGAATTCGTCGGGCCGGATGCCCGTTTCATCCACCAGGGCATGACCTCGTCCGACGTGCTCGACACCTGCCTTGCGGTGCAGTTGAAGCGCGCCGGCGACATTCTGCTCGCCGATATTGACGCGCTGCTCGCCGCCTTGAAGCGCCGCGCCTTCGAGCACAAGGACACCATCACCATCGGCCGCAGCCACGGCATCCATGCCGAGCCGACGACCTTCGGCGTCAAGCTGGCGCAGGCTTATGCCGAATTCTCGCGCTGCCGCGCGCGGCTGGTGCACGCGCAGGAAGACGTCGCGACCTGCGCCATCTCGGGCGCGGTCGGCACTTTCGCCAATATCGACCCCTATGTCGAAGAGCATGTGGCGAAGAAGCTCGGGCTGAAGCCGGAGCCGGTATCGACGCAGGTCATCCCGCGTGACCGCCACGCCATGTTCTTCGCCACCCTCGGCGTCATCGCCTCGTCGGTCGAACGCCTGGCCATCGAGATCCGCCACCTGCAGCGCACCGAAGTGCTGGAAGCGGAAGAGTATTTCTCGCCGGGGCAAAAGGGCTCGTCGGCGATGCCGCACAAGCGCAACCCGGTGCTCACCGAGAACCTGACCGGCCTTGCCCGCATGGTGCGCTCCTACGCAATGCCAGCGATGGAAGATGTGGCGCTTTGGCATGAGCGCGACATCTCGCACTCCTCGGTCGAGCGCATGATCGGGCCGGACGCGACGGTGACGCTGGATTTCGCGCTGGCGCGCCTCACCGGCGTCGTCGACAAGCTGCTCGTTTACCCCGAGAACATGCTGAAGAACCTGAACAAGTTCCGCGGCCTGGTGCATTCGCAGCGCGTGCTGTTGGCGCTGACGCAGGCCGGCGTGTCACGCGAGGACGCCTACCGGCTGGTGCAGCGCAACGCCATGAAGGTGTGGGAACAAGGCGCTGATTTCCTTGAAGAATTGCTTGCCGACAAGGACGTTGCGGCAGCGCTTCCCGAGGCCGATATCCGCGAGAAATTCGACCTCGGCTACCACACCAAGCACGTCGACACGATCTTCAAGCGGGTGTTCGGAGAGGTTTGAGCTTCCCTTCTCCATCACGGGGAGAAGGTGCCGGCAGGCGGATGAGGGGCGGCGCCGACGTCGGCGATAATCGCACCTATCACCCTTCGTATCCGAAACGACAATTTCGTAGACTTGGCGCTGCCCATCATTGCCCTGCCGGGCATTTCTCCCCGCATAGTGACGGCGAGAAAGACGCCCCCGCCAACACTATCGCCGATCAAGCCTTGCCGGGCACCGTCCTGATCACCGTGCCCCAGGGGTCTTCGCGGGTCGTCTCCGCCTTCACATTGTCCGAGCGCATCTCGACCCAGGCGAGCCCTGAACGGGCAGGATCGCGGCGACCTGCGCCGGCGCTTCGCCAGGCGTTGGCGCCGATATGGTGGTGGTAATGGCCTGAGGAGAGGAACACCGCCTGACCGCCATATTTGGCCACCGTGTCGAAGCCGAATTCGTCATGCCACCAGGCCTCGGCGTCCTCCGGACGTCCGACGCGCAGATGCACATGGCCGACAATGGTGTTTTCCGGCGCGCCCTGCCAGCCGGCATCGCCCGCCGGCACGCTGGCGACGACCGCGGGTAGGTTCAGGCGCTCGGTCGACATCGCTATTCTGTCGCCAGTCCACTTCCAGTCCTGMGGACGCCGGTCGGCGTAGATCTCGATCCCGTTGCCTTCTGGGTCGGTAAGGTAAAGCGCCTCGCTCACCAGATGGTCCGACGCGCCTTCGATGCCGATCCGGTTGGCGGCGGCATGGTTGATCCAGCGCCCGAGGTCGGCGCGCGAAGGCAGCAGGAAGGCGGTGTGGAACAGGCCGGCGCTGTGCGGATCATCGGGCTTGGCCGAGGCATCCTGTTCAAGCACCAGCAGCGGCCGGTTGGCGGCGCCGAGCGTGATCGCGCCGTCGGCCCGGCTCAATTCCTGCAGGCCAACGACCGCGCGGTAGTAGGCGGCAAGGTTCTCCGCGTCGCGCGCCTTCAACCCGACGCGTGAGACGCTAACCGGGGTGGTCGCGGCAAAGGGCAGTTCACTCATCAAACTCTCCGTTCGGGCGACTGTCTCTCCATGGCAGTCGCACCAGCTGATTTATTAGTAGTTCCTGTTTACCACTTCAGATCGTCCATCGCGATCGTTCACACAAGGCGGAAAGAAGCGAACAGGTTGTTCACAATTGTGATGCGCAGCGTCCATCGCCATGGTTGCATGAGACAAGGCCGCTCGCTACATCCGCGCGATGAAAGTCAAGGACGCAGATATTCTCATCRTGCCCGGCTACACCAATTCCGGCCCCGAGCACTGGCAGACCCGTTGGCAATCCAAACTGTCGACGGCCCGCCGGGTCGAGCAGACCGAATGGTCGAAGCCGGTTCGCGAGGACTGGACGGCAAGCGTGGCGAAAGCCGTCAACGAGGCCGAGCGGCCCGTCGTGATCGTTGCGCACTCGCTCGGCGTGGCGGCCGCGGTCCAGGCCATTCCGCAATTTCAGAAGCCGATCGCCGGCGCCTTTTTCGTGGCGCCGCCCGACGTCGCCAATCCGGAGATCAGGCCAAGGCATTTGATGACCTTCGGACCCTATTCGCGCGAGCCCCTGCCCTTTCCGTCGATTGTGATCGCCAGCCGCAACGATCCGTTCTGCGCCTTCGAAGTCGCGGAGGATATTGCCGCGGCCTGGGGGTCGCTGTTCATCGATGCGGGCGAGGCCGGCCATCTCAACGCCGATGCCGGGTTCGGTCCCTGGCCGGAAGGCTCAATGACCTTCGCCAAGTTCCTGACGGAACTGAAGGATCCTGAGGYCGGCTAGCTCGGCGGTTCAGGAGCCGATCGAATCCCGCATGCTCTTCAAAAGGGTTTTCGCGCCGAGCGAAATCAGYGTGTGGTCTGACCCCATGGCGAGCAGCCTGTAGCCCATCGAGACGACGCGGCCGGCAACCGCAGGCTCGATGACATAGATCGCGGCGTGCTTGCCGGCCTTGCGCGTCCGCTCGGCGATCGAGGCGACCGTCTGCATCATGCTTTCCAGCGTCGAATTGACGGTGGTGCCGTTCGACCAGGCGATCGAGAAATCCGACGGGCCGACGAAAATGYCGTCAATGCCGGGCGTTTCGAGGATGCCGTCCAGTGCCTCGAAGGCCGCCCGCGTCTCGACCATCGCGAAAGCCATGGTGCGCTGGTTCGAGTCACGCAGCCATTCGGCGTGGTCGCCCTTGCCGTGCCGCGGGAAGGCATAGGTCGGGCCCCAGGAGCGCTCGCCAAGCGGCGGATATTTCATCGCGGCCGCAAATTGCCGGGCATCCGCCACCGAATTCACCATCGGCGCAATAACCGCCTCGGCGCCGAAATCGAGCGCGCGGCTTGCCATATCGAAGCGGCCGACCGGAATGCGCACCAGGGCCGGCTTGTTGGCCGCAAGCACCGGCACCAGCCCGCGCAACACGCTGTCCTCGTGGTGGCCGCCATGCTGCATGTCGAGGGTTACGGCATCAAAGCCCTGCTTGGCGATGATTTCGACCGTCAGCGCATCCGGCACCCCGGACCAGGCGGTGAACAGCGTTTCATCGGCGGCCAGGCGGGACTTGAGCGACATCGGAACTTTCCTTGTTAACAGTGCGCAGTTTCAGCCGGAAACAGCGGCAAAGGCAAAGAAAAACCGCCCGGCTGAGCCGGGCGGTCGATTGGTCCAATGATGCTTAAGTATTCTTGATCTGCTCGATCGCCTGCGCCATCAGTTCGTCCATGGTGCGGCGGATCTGGTGGTCCGACTGGTTGACGCCGGCCGCGTCGAAATCCTTGCGGATCTTGCGGAACACGTCATGGTCGCCGGCTTCCTCGATGTCGGAGATAACCACCTGATTGGCATAGGCCTCGGCATCGGCGCCGGTTTTGCCGAGCTTTTCGGCGGCCCAAAGGCCGAGCGCCCTGTTCCGGCGCGCCGAGGCCTTGAAGCGAAGCTCCTCGTCGAAGACGAATTTGCGCTCGAAGCCCTCTTCGCGGTCTTTCATGCTGCTCATGACGTCCCTCCGGTCAATCCGATTCGCTTGGCGATGAAACTGCGTTCTGGCCAAGCACAAACCAAAAGGTCGCGGGCCGGTCAATATGCTTGATCGTATGCTGCGCTGCGGCATTTCAGTCCCGAAACCGGTTGATTGGCAGGATTTGYCGATTGAGCAAACATTACGATTGCTATAGACACCGGCATTGAACGCCGCCGGCGCCGCAACTAATTTAGGCAGACGGGCAGGAACTGGTCGCTTGCCGCCTGCCCGCCAATCCAGAGAAAAAATCAGATGAAAAATCGCCGCCGCATTTATGAAGGCAAGGCCAAGATCCTCTATGAAGGCCCTGAGYCTGGAACTCTGATCCAGTTCTTCAAGGACGACGCCACCGCCTTCAACAAGAAGAAGCATGAAGTGGTCGATGGCAAGGGCGTGCTCAACAACCGCATTTCCGAGCACATCTTCAACCACCTGAACCGCATGGGCATCCCGACCCATTTCATCCGCCGGCTCAACATGCGCGAGCAGCTGATCAAGGAAGTCGAGATCATTCCGCTCGAGGTGGTTGTGCGCAATGTCGCCGCCGGCTCACTGGCCAAGCGCCTCGGCATCGAGGAAGGCACGGTGCTGCCGCGCTCGATCATCGAGTTCTACTACAAGGCCGATGCGCTGGACGATCCGATGGTGTCGGAGGAGCACATCACCGCTTTCGGCTGGGCAAGCCCGCAAGAGATCGACGACATCATGGCGCTGGCCATCCGCGTCAACGACTTCCTCTCCGGCCTGTTCCTGGGCGTCGGCATCCAGCTCGTCGACTTCAAGATCGAGTGCGGCCGCCTGTTCGAGGGCGACATGATGCGCATCGTCGTCGCCGACGAGATCTCGCCGGATTCCTGCCGGCTGTGGGACGTTGCGACGCAGGACAAGCTGGACAAGGACCGCTTCCGCCGCGACATGGGCGGACTGGTCGAAGCCTATCAGGAAGTCGCCCGCCGCCTCGGCATCATGAACGAGAACGAGCCGCCGCGCCCGACGGGTCCGGTGCTCGTCGCCTCCTCAGAGCCGTCAAAGGGCACGAAGCACTAACAGCCGGTGCGGGCCGCCGGAAAAGGCGCTCGCTCTCCGCACTACCGATCACCCAGGAGTATCGATGAAAGCCCGCATCACCGTCACCCTCAAGAACGGCGTTCTCGACCCGCAGGGCAAGGCGATCGAACACGCGCTCGCAGGGCTGGGCTTTGATGGCGTCGGCCAGGTGCGCCAGGGCAAAGTCTTCGACATCGAGCTCACCGGAAGCGACAAGGCCAAAGCCGAGGCCGACCTCAAGGCCATGTGCGACAAGCTTCTGGCCAACACGGTGATTGAGAACTATAGTGTGGCCATAACCTGAGGTTGTGCCGGAGGCGCTATGCCTGAAGCCACGAATGAGTTGATGTTTGAGCTGTTGAAGCGCGTTCATCAAGAAATTGGCGAGCTTCGCCAGGATGTGTCTGAGACGAAGCGGGAGTTGAATGTCATGCGAGGCCACATGGTGGCCACACAAAGTGACATCCACAACATTTACGGGATTCTTGCCCGCCAGGACAATCGGCTCGAACGTATAGAAAGGCGCCTGGAACTCCGCGAACTCGCCGAGGCTCAAAAGCCGTTTGAGCCGAAATAACGCCGGTTCGGCATGCTTGACCGTAACGATCCCAACATGCCGAACGACATCCAAATCTCGAAATTCATGAGCCTTGTGCTCCGCCATGCGCCGGAAGAAGCTGGACTTATTCTTGACGAGAATGGCTGGGCCGATCTCGGCACGCTCTGTGCSGTGATCAGGCAGAAATTCGGCGCGTCGGCGTCCGATGTCGAGCGAATCGTCGCGGAGAACCCGAAGAAGCGATTTGCCATCGCGGGCAATCGCATCCGCGCAGTCCAAGGCCATAGCGTCGATATCGATCTCGGGCTGTCGCCGAGCATCCCGCCGGCGGTGCTTTATCACGGCACCAAGGAAGATTCTCTCCATGCGATCCGGCGTGAAGGCCTCACCAGTCAATCGCGCCAGCACGTGCATCTGTCGAAGGAAATAGAGACGGCCCTTATCGTGGCACGGCGCCGCAAGGGAAAAAATGTTATCCTTCGGATCGACTCGGCGGCCATGGCTGGGGACGGGCTGACWTTCTTTCTCTCCGACAATGGCGTCTGGTTGACCGATAGCGTTCCGCCCCGGTATCTGCTTGAGATCAGCGAACGGGAACTGTCATGAAATCAGCCGTTGTCCTCCTGCCTGGCCTTAACCGTGACCGCGACATGATCGCGGCCCTGACCAAGATTTCCGGGCAGGCGCCGGCGACCGTCTGGCAGACTGACACGGAAATCCCCGATGTCGACCTGATCGCCATTCCCGGCGGCTTCTCCTTCGGCGACTATCTGCGCTGCGGCGCGATTGCCGCGCGCATGCCGGTGATGCGGGCGGTGGCGGAAAAGGCGGCGAAGGGCGTCACCGTCATCGGTGTCTGCAACGGCTTCCAGATCCTGGTCGAGGCGGGGCTGCTGCCCGGCGCCCTGATGCGCAACGCCTCGCTGAAGTTCGTCTGCCGCCAAGTGAAGCTCGAGATCGCCAACGCCAACACCATGTTCACCCGCCGCTACCAGCCTGAGCAGATCATCCGCTCGCCGGTTGCGCATCACGACGGCAACTATTTCGCCGATGCCGAGACGCTGGCCCGCCTCGAAGGCGAAGGCCAGGTGGTCTTCCGCTATGCCGAGGGCACCAACCCGAACGGCTCGATCAACGACATCGCCGGCATTGTCAACGAGAAGGGGAATGTGCTCGGCCTGATGCCGCATCCGGAGAACCTGATCGAGGCAGCGCACGGCGGCAGCGACGGACGGGCGCTGTTCGAAAGCGCGCTCGGCATCGCTGCTTGACCCTTTTCAGACATTCCTTTCAGAACATTTTCAGACCACGGGGCGGCCTGACCATGAGACTGACGATTGCTCGCCTTGCTCTCCTGGCCATCGCCGGACTTTCGCTTGCTTCCTGCCAGTCCGGTTCGAAGTCCACGCCCGCGCCTGCGGGCAAAAGCGCCTCGCTGCTTGCCATGGAGCAGGTCGCGATCGCCGCGCATAAATGCTGGATCGCCAGCAAGGACCCGGCCTTCAAGCCCTACCAGATGGCCAATGAGCTCAATTCCTACAGCGGCACGCCGCGCTTCCTGCTGGTCCCCGCGAAGCATTATGGCGGCAAGCCGCTGCTGGTCGTGCAGGCGCAGGGCAATTCCAGCAAGGTGGACGTATTCGGGCCACTGATGGCCGAACCGCTCGGCGCGCGCATCGGTGCCGACATTGCCCGCTGGCAGGCCGGCAATCCATCCTGCGCCGCTGCCGCATAAGCCGCCTGGTATGGGCYGGTTCCTGCAGAAGGCGGGACTGGTCATCGGCATAATTGCGCTCGTCCTGCAGTTTGCGATCACCATCCCCGCTTCGATGGCGGCGGGCCGCAGCCTGCTCGGCTCGATCGTCTTCTATTTCAGCTTCTTCACCATCCTGACCAATATAGCCGCGGCGCTGGTGCACGCATCGCTGCTGTCACCGACCGGCTATGCCTGGTTCCCGGCCTTTGCCGGGCGGCGCCTGCGAGCCGGCGTCACTGTGGCCATAACACTGGTCTTCATCGTTTATTCGGCCGTTTTGCAGGGGCTCTGGCAACCCAAAGGCCTGTTCCTGCTTTGCGACATCCTGCTCCATTATGTGACGCCGGCAATCTACGTGCTGTGGTGGCTGATTGCGGGCGCCGACGGCAGCATGCGCTGGCGCGACATCTCCTGGTGGATGGTCTATCCTCTCGCCTATCTCGCCTATGCGCTGATACGGGCGCCATTCGCCGGCGAAGTGCCCTACCCCTTCCTCGACGTGGCGAAGAACGGCGCGACCAGTGTCGCCATCGCGGCGTTGACCACGACGGCTCTGTTCCTCGGTCTAAGCGTGCTCACCGTGCTTGCCGATCACGGAATCGCCAGGCTGCGGAAATGATCTGCCGCCCAAGGCGGAAAGCGGTTACTCCCAGAACGGCCGGATACCCTCGCGGTGGGCATCRCAGCGCGAAACACCGATGTCCTTGAGCTGCTCGTCGGTCATCTCCAGGAGAGCCAGGCGGCTGCGACGACGCTCAAGCATGCGGCCGATCCGTCTCGCAATGGAGGCAGGCACGAACACAATACGGTCGACAAATCCGCGCCGGACCGATGGACGGCCACGCAATTGAGCGCCGCGGTGATGAAATGTATCAATTGTATTCATCTTTCGCTCCGCAAAATTGATGAATTGCACCCTTGCCACCCGCGATTTCATATCGATTGACTCATCTTCCTGTGCAATATAGAAAATTGTCACCATGACAAATTGGCTCCCCGATCTCTCTGCCGGCTCCGGCCCTCTGTATCAGCGCCTTGCTGACAGCATTGAGTCAGATATCGACAAGGGCGTCATCGACGCCGGCGCAAAACTGCCGCCGCAGCGCGACCTCGCCTATGACATCGGAACCACGGTCGGCACCGTCGGTCGGGCCTATCAGTTGCTGCGCGAGCGCGGCCTGGTGAGTGGCGAGGTCGGACGCGGCACCTATGTGCTGGCGCAGCGCGTTGAAAGCCCGAAGCCAGAGCTGGAGCCTGCCGTGCAAGGCACACGCCTCATCGATGCGCCGAGCGGCAAGCTGCGCTTCGACAGCACCGCCGCCCCCGACGTCGGCCAGGGCGCAATCATTGCCGAAATGCTGGCGCGGACCGCGGAGGATCATCCCCACGACATTTCGAGCTACACGAGGGATTTCCCCGAGCGCTGGTACGAGGCGGGCAGCCGCTGGCTGGCGCGCAATTCCTTCCACCCCTCGCCCGATTCAATCGTGCCGACGCTTGGCACCCATGCCGCCGTGATGGCGGCAATCGCGGCGCTGACGACGCCCGGCGACTATGTCGTCTTCGAGCACCTCACCTATTCGCAGATTTCGCGCAGCGCCGGGCTGATCGGGCGCCGTACCGCCCTGGTTTCGGCGGACGACGAAGGCATCGACCCCGACGATTTCGAACGCGTCTGCGCGCAAAAGCACCCCAAGATGATGTTTCTGATGCCGACGGCCAAGAACCCGACGCTGGTGACGCTGTCGGCCGAGCGCCGGCAGGCGATCGCCCGCATCGCGCGTGAATACAATGTCGTGCTGATCGAGGACGACCTCTACGGCGAGCTGACCGACGACCCGACGCCGCTGCTAGCCGAATATGCGCCCGAGCGCACGATCGTCGCCGGCGGCCTGTCGAAGTCGATCGCGGCCGGCGTGCGCGGCGGATGGCTCTCCTGCCCGCCGACCTATCGCCACCGCATCCGCGTCGCCCACAAGATGATGACCGGCGGCCTGCCCTTCCTGCTGGCGGAGGTCGCTGCACGGCTGGTGACATCCGGCGAGGCGCGCGAGATCCGCAAACGCTGCATCGTCGAGATCCAGGCCCGCATCGCCACCGTGCGCGAGATGCTCGCCGGGTTCGATTTCAAGACGAGGGACAATATCCCCTTCGTCTGGCTGACCTTGCCGGATCCCTGGCTGTCCGGCACCTTCAAGAATGCCTGCCTGGCGCAGGGCGTGCTCATCGACGACGAGGACGAATTCAAGGCCGGCCGGTCCGAGCAGGTCTTCCACGGGGTCCGCTTCGGCGTGTCGAAGCCGCAGCTGAGCGAGGAAGTCGCCGGCGGCGTCGCCGTCATCCGCCGCCTGCTCGACGAGGGCCGCGCCGGCTACGACAGCTTTTCCTGAACCGCCTTATGCGCCGGCGGTCGGGCATTCGCCGACGCGGCGGCTTTCAGGCGTTTTTCGTCATCCGATGGGGTGTATCGCGCGAAAGCTTGCGATAAGAGGAGACTCGAATTCTCCTCTTCCACGGATAAAAATCGCCGCTCATGACCATTTCCAATTCCGTGCCGATCACCCCTGAGCTCGTCGCTGCGCACGGGCTGAAGCCCGACGAATACCAGCGCATTCTCGACCTGGTCGGACGCGAGCCAAGCTTCACCGAGCTCGGCATCTTCTCGGCGATGTGGAACGAGCACTGCTCCTACAAATCTTCCAAGAAATGGCTGCGCACGCTGCCCACCAGCGGTCCGCAGGTGATCCAGGGTCCGGGCGAGAATGCCGGCGTGGTCGACATCGGTGATGGCGACTGCGTCGTCTTCAAGATGGAGAGCCACAACCACCCGTCCTACATAGAACCCTACCAGGGCGCTGCGACCGGCGTCGGCGGCATCCTGCGCGACGTCTTCACCATGGGCGCGCGGCCGATCGCGGCGATGAACGCACTGCGTTTCGGCGCGCCGGATCATCCCAAGACCCGACATCTGGTCGCGGGTGTGGTTGCGGGCGTCGGCGGCTACGGCAATTCCTTCGGCGTGCCGACGGTCGGCGGCGAGGTCAATTTCGACCCCCGCTACAACGGCAACATCCTGGTCAACGCCTTCGCGGCGGGCCTCGCTAAGACCAACGCCATCTTCCTGTCGCAGGCCAAGGGCGTCGGCCTGCCGGTCGTCTATCTCGGCGCCAAGACCGGGCGCGACGGCGTCGGCGGCGCTACCATGGCCTCGGCCGAATTCGACGACAAGATCGAGGAGAAGCGGCCGACCGTGCAGGTCGGCGACCCCTTCACCGAGAAGTGCCTGCTGGAGGCCTGCCTCGAGCTGATGGCCTCGGGCGCCGTCATCGCCATCCAGGACATGGGCGCGGCCGGCCTAACCTGCTCCGCGGTCGAGATGGGCGCCAAGGGCGACCTCGGCATCGAGCTCGATCTCGACAAGGTGCCGGTGCGCGAGGAGCGCATGAGCGCCTATGAGATGATGCTGTCGGAAAGCCAGGAGCGCATGCTGATGGTGCTGCGCCCCGAAAAGGAAAAGCAAGCCGAGGCGATCTTCCACAAATGGGGGCTCGACTTCGCCATCGTCGGCAGGACCACCGACGACTTGCGCTTCCGCGTGCTGCACCAGGGCGACGAGGTCGCCAACCTGCCGATCAAGGAACTGGGTGACCAGGCGCCGGAATATGACCGGCCATGGGTTGAATCGAAGAAGCCGGCGCCGCTTGCCGCGAACGATGTGCCGAAGACCGATGTCGCGGACGCGCTGCTCAAGTTGCTCGGCGGGCCGGACCTGTCCTCGCGCCGCTGGGTGTGGGAGCAGTACGACACGCTGATCCAGGGCAATTCGCTGCAGCTTCCCGGCGGCGATGCCGGCGTGGTGCGCGTCGAAGGCCATCCGACCAAGGCGCTCGCCTTCTCCTCGGACGTCACGCCGCGCTATTGCGAAGCCGATCCCTATGAGGGCGGCAAGCAGGCGGTGGCCGAATGCTGGCGCAATCTGACGGCCACCGGCGCCTTGCCGCTTGCCGCGACCGACAATCTCAATTTCGGCAATCCGGAGCGGCCGGAGATCATGGGCCAGCTGGTCGGTGCGGTGAAGGGCATCGGCGATGCCTGCCGGGCGCTCGGCTTCCCGATCGTCTCGGGCAATGTCTCGTTCTACAATGAAACCAACGGCCGCGGCATCCTGCCGACGCCGACCATCGGCGGTGTCGGGCTGATCGCCGACTGGACAAAGATGGCCCGCATCGGCTTTGCCGCCGAAGGCCAGATGATAGTGCTGGTCGGCGCGCCGCCGACATGGGGCAGCCACCTCGGCCAGTCCGTCTATATGCGCGACATCCACGGCCGCACCGACGGCCCGCCGCCGCCGGTCGATCTCGCGCATGAGAAGCGCGTCGGCGATCATGTGCGTTCGCTGATCGCCTCCGGCATCGTGACCGCCGCGCATGATGTCTCGGATGGCGGCATTGCCGTAGCGCTTGCCGAAATGGCGATGGCCTCCGGCATCGGCGCCACCATTCCGGGGCTCACCGGCACCGACCCGATCCCGGTCTGGTTCGGCGAGGACCAGGGCCGCTATCTGCTGACCTTGTCGATAGACCCCCAAAGCAGCGAATGGGACAGGATCCGCGGCGAGCAGGAAAAGCTCGGCATCTTCGCGCCATGGATCGGCACGACCGGCGGTCTTGAATTGAAACTCGGCGAAGCGCGTGCCATATCGATCAGTGAATTGACCGTCGCCCATGAATCCTGGTTCCCTCGCTTCATGGGGACCGAAGTCGTAAATTAGGAATTCCACATGGCAATGGACGCGCGCGACATCGAACGCCTGATCAAGGAAGGCATCCCTGACGCCAAGGTGACGATCCGCGACCTGGCCGGCGACGGCGACCACTACGCGGCGGAAGTGGTTGCGGAGAGTTTTCGCGGCAAGAGCCGGGTGCAGCAGCATCAGATGGTCTATGACGCGCTGAAGGGCAATATGGGCGGCGTGCTGCACGCGCTTGYACTGCAGACCAGTATCCCCGACTGAGCATCAACCTCAGCCGGACTTGGCCCAAAATCGCGTTATCCCTTGCGCCATTACGATGGCGTCGCGRCTAACGTCTTGTTTCAGCCAACCTATGGGTTTATCTGATGGGTATGTTTCGAGCCTGACTCCCACAGGCGTGAAAGGATTCCCCATGAGTGGCATCAACGACTACATCGATAATGAAGTGAAGAGTAACGACGTGGTGCTCTTCATGAAGGGCACGCCCGGCTTTCCGCAGTGCGGTTTTTCCGGCCAGGTCGTGCAGATCCTCGACTATGTCGGGGTCGACTATAAAGGCGTGAACGTGCTGACCTCCGCCGAACTGCGCCAAGGCATAAAGGACTATTCCAACTGGCCGACCATTCCGCAGCTTTACGTGAAGGGTGAGTTCGTCGGCGGTTGCGACATCGTGCGAGAGATGTTCYAGGCCGGCGAATTGCAGAGCTTCCTCGTCGAAAAGGGCGTCGGCGTCAAAGGCACTGCCTGACTTGAGTTCGCGCAGGCCGGCTTGTCCGGCTGCGCTGTGAAATCCGGGGGCGCCCCCACCTCGGCATAATAGTTCTCGATAGTTGAGAACGAGACGAATAGATGCGCCGGTAATCCGGCGCATGTTCGTTCGATTGATCGGATTTTGCCGTGGACAAGCAGTTGGTAGCGCAGCAATCGGCAAGCACCTTGCCCATTCCGCGCTGGGAATTCATCGCGCTCTGCGCAGCGCTGATGGCGCTCAACTCTCTGGCCATCGATATTATGCTGCCGGCATTGCAGCAGATCGGCGCCTCGCTCGGCGTCGAGAACGAAAACCACCGCCAATACGTCATCACCGCCTACATCCTCGGCTTCGGCAGCGGCCAGCTTTTCTTCGGCCCGATCTCCGACCGCTTCGGTCGCCGCGCGCCGCTGGTCGTCGGGCTGATCATCTATGTCGCGGCGGTGGCCGCCGCCGCGATCGCGCCAACCTTCGCCGTGCTGCTCGCCTGCCGTTTCGTGCAAGGCATCGGCGCCGCAGCGACGCGCGTCATCGCCGTCTCGATCGTTCGCGACACCTTCGAAGGCCGCCGCATGGCTGAGGTGATGTCGCTGATCTTCATGGTGTTCATGGCGATCCCAGTGGTGGCGCCCGGCATCGGCCAGTTCATCATGCTCTTCGCCACCTGGCACTGGATCTTCGTCACCATGGCCCTCGGCGCGCTGATCGTCTCGACATGGTCGCTGCTGCGCCTTCCCGAAACGCTGCACCCGGAATATCGCCGTCCACTGACGGTCAACGCCATCGTCGGCGGCTTCCGCATCGTGCTCACCAACCGCATCGCGCTCTGCTATGCCTTTGCCAGCACCTTCATTTTCGGCGCCATGTTCGGTTTCATCAATTCGGCGCAGCAGATCTATCTCGACGTCTTCCATGTCGGCGAACTGTTCCCGCTGATCTTCGCCGGCGTCGCCGGCGTGCTCGCCTTCTCGAACTTCCTCAACTCGCGGCTGGTGGGCAGGATCGGCATGCGCCGCCTGTCGCAAAGCGCGCTGCTGCTCTTCCTCGCCATCAGCCTGATCTGGCTCGTCGTCTCGCTCGAGGTGCAGATGCCGCTTTGGCTGTTCATCGCCTTCTTCGCCGGAGCGATGCTGCCGTTCGGCTGCCTCGGCGCGAATTTCAACGCGCTGGCGATGGAGCCGCTCGGCGAGCTCGCAGGTACGGCGTCCTCCATCCTCGGCTTCATGCAGACCTTCCTCGGCGGCCTTCTCGGCACGTTGATCGGCCAGGCCTATAACGGCACGGTCACGCCGCTCGCCGCCGGCTTCTGCAGCGTGTCGGTTGCGGCCTTGCTGATGATCCTGATTGCCGAGAGCGGGCGGCTGTTCCTGCCGCATAATCCGCCGGTGTGAGACGCGGGCGCAACGGCTGCGCACTCAAGATTTTCTCTCCAGCGCGGCGGTGAAGCGAGGGGAAAGTATGCGCCCCGCGATCGCCTCGCCCATGCTTTTGGTAAAGGGCAATGGTAGAGCCTTATCGAGAGCCTCGAGGACGGAAGCAACGAAAGCTCTATTCAATCTGTCGTCCGGTCCCAACTTGGAGAAGGTGGCGCGCGGCTTGCCGATAAGCGTTCCATCTCGGCGAAGCGCGAACCGAAGTGTCAAGGACAGACCGGCAGTTCCGCGAGGCGGCTGCCAGCAGGCATAGATGGCAGCCGACATTTCCGCTATGGAATTGATGGGATCGCGGCTCCCGCAGGCACGTTGCTGCGCTGTCGCTTCGTCGAGACCGGCAACCACAGCGATGGCAAGAGCAAGAGCGACCATCGCGGACCGAGGGCTCATTCGCATCTCCGGACTTGCGGTCCCGTCGATCTTTCAATCACCGTCAGCACTCTGACGCCGGCGGCGATCCTAATCCGCCCAGAGCTCGCGACGCAATTCGTTCCAGCTTTGCTGGTCGGGGGCAACGAGCAGGCTGCCGTCGACATGCGACGGCAGATAAGGATCACCGTCGATCCGCGCGGCGTAGCCGCCGGCTTCCTGATGGATGAGCACGCCCGCAAGGTGATCCCACGGCATCAGCTTGTTGTAGACGACGAAATGCGCGTGGCCGCTGGCAAGAAGCCGGTATTCATGCGCGGCGCAGCGATAGCCGAACTGCGACAGCGCCTTGGTCTGGTTGCGGGCAAGGCGCGAGCGCTCCGGCTCCTTCAGATACTGCCAGTAGACGGCGCCCGTCATGTTAGAGATCGGCGCAGGCTCGGCGACCCGAACCTTCTCCAGCGCGCCATGCGCATGGCGGATATGGCTGCCCGCTCCCTTGGCGCCGATCAGCCAGTCCTTGCCGATGGGGTCGTGGATGATGCCGGCAACCGTCGCGCCTTTGACGACGACACCGAGYATGACGCCGAACAACGGCACGCCGGAAGCGAAGTTGAAGGTGCCGTCGACCGGATCGATGACGAAGGCAAGCTCGGCACCGCCGAGACCTGTGAGCAGAGCCGGATTGTCGGRGCAGGCTTCTTCGCCGACCACCATTGCATCGGGATAGCGTTCGCGCAGCCTGGCGGTGATCAGCCGCTCAGCATTGACGTCCGCCTCGGTCACCAGATCGGCAGCCGAGGTCTTCTGGCGGACATCGCCCTCGCCCAGCCGGCGAAAGCGCGGCATGATTTCGGCCCTGGCCGCCTCGGCGAGAAGATCGGCGAGCCAGTCGATTGCCCGGTCGTCAAATGTCATCGGAAATGTCTTGCCCTGTAGTGATGCCAGCATCGAGCGCGGCGAAGTCGAACAATTTTCGGTCGAGCAGATGCGAGGGCCGCACATTGGTCATGGCGCGGATCATCGTGTCCTTGCGGCCGGGCATGCGCTTCTCGATGTCGTCGAGCATCGCCTTCATCGCATTGCGCTGCAGCCCTTCCTGGCTGCCGCAAAGGTCGCACGGGATGATCGGAAACTTCATGGCGTTGGCGAATTTCTCGAGATCGGCCTCGGCGCAATAGGCGAGTGGGCGAAGCACCATGACATCGCCCTCGTCATTGATGAGCTTAGGCGGCATGGCGGCAAGGCGCCCGCCATGGAAGAGGTTCATGAAGAAGGTTTCGAGGACGTCCTCGCGATGATGGCCGAGCACAAGCGCGGAGCAGCCCTCCTCGCGCGCGATGCGGTAGAGATGGCCGCGCCTAAGCCGCGAGCAGAGCGAGCAATAGGTGCTGCCCTCTGGCAGCTTGTCGGTAACCACCGAATAGGTGTCCTGGTACTCGATGCGGTGAGGAATGCCGTTGGCGCTGAGATACTCCGGCAGGATGTGTTTTGGAAAGTTCGGCTGACCCTGGTCGAGATTGCAGGCAAGCAACTCGACCGGCAGCAGCCCGCGCCATTTGAGGTCGAGCAGCAAGGCAAGCAGGCCGTAGGAGTCCTTGCCGCCGGACAGCGCGACCAGCCAGCGCTCGCCGGGCTTGACCATGGCGAAGTCCTCTACCGCCTGGCGGGTGAGCCGCAGCAGCCGCTTGCGCAGCTTGTTGAACTCGACTGAGGACGGCACATCGCGAAACAGCGGATGAAACCCGCCCTCCGGTTCATAGGCGATCGGCTCAAGCGATTTGATATCTGGCAGCATGTTCATGGCGCATATGCCCCACGGTCTTCGTTGCCGTTCCGATTAGCGGACATGACCGACAAAGAAAAGGCCGCCTCGAGAGGCGGCCTGGGATGATGTCGCTGATTGGCTTCGATCAGCGCGAATAGAATTCGACGACCAGGTTCGGTTCCATCTGGACGGCGAACGGCACGTCCGACAGGCCGGGAACGCGGCTGTAGGTCGCGGTCATCTTGTTGTGGTCGGCCTCGATGTAGTCCGGCACGTCGCGCTCGGCCAAACCAACCGACTCCAGCACGATGACGAGCTGCTTCGACTTCTCGCGCACCTCGATGACGTCGCCCGGCTTGCAGCGGTACGAGCCGATGTTGACGCGCTTGCCGTTGACGTTGACGTGGCCGTGGTTGACGAACTGGCGGGCCGCGAAGATGGTCGGCACGAACTTGGCGCGATAGACGATCGCGTCGAGACGCGACTCGAGCAGGCCGATCAGGTTCTCGGAGGTGTCGCCCTTGCGGCGGTTGGCCTCTTCGTAGACCTTGCGGAACTGCTTTTCCGAAACGTCGCCATAATAGCCCTTCAGCTTCTGCTTGGCGCGCAGCTGCAGACCGAAGTCGGAAAGCTTGCCCTTGCGGCGCTGGCCATGCTGGCCGGGGCCGTATTCACGCTTGTTGACCGGGGACTTCGGGCGGCCCCAGATGTTTTCGCCCAGACGGCGGTCGATCTTGTATTTTGCGGATTCGCGCTTGCTCATCGCATTCCCTTTCAAAACAATATACCCGGAACCCCATGGTTCCGGGCGAAGGAAACGCGCCCTCCTCTGGCCTCCGTTTTCGAGACCTGACAGGGTTTTCCACGCAACGCGACGGAAAACCCACGGGACACGTCGGTTCGAACAAGACCGCCGACAGGCTCACTTCCGGTGAGGTCTTGCCCATGTAAAGAAACCACCGGGCGTCGCCACCCGGTGTTGATGGGCCTGTTAAACAGAGATTTAACCGCTGTCAAGCTTGTGACTGGCGGCTCGACCGGCAAAGCAATAACAATTCAGCGTTGCATGCGGTGCCGGCGGACACCACCGACGGCTTGAGGGCGGGTGCAATCATTTTGGACGCAAGCTCGCCCTGACACTTGATGAAGGGACTGGAGCAGAGGAGTCCGAATTCCCATGAAGAAATTCTTCCTTACCTTGACCGGAGCCGCGGTGTTGGCGGGTTCGATGGCGKTCATGACGCCGGAGCCAGCGATGGCCAGGCACTGGCACGGCCACAAGCAGGTGTGCCGCGTCGTGGTGAAGAAAAGGGTCGTATGGCGGCACGGCCACCCTCATGTCGTCCGCTACAAGGTGCGGCGCTGCTGGTGGCGCTGGTAATTTCCCGGCTTTCGCCAATCCGGAAAAGCCCGCGGTTCGCCCCGCGGGCTTTTTCCATCCGGTCCCAATATCGTGAGGGGCGTAGTGGAGACGCAACGAGCGACCCCATCGGGCCTAGAACGACATACACTCGCCACCGGCAGAGCGGCCGGCGATAGACGATCACGATTTCTTGCCGGGCAGGCCCTTGCGCTTGGTTTCGGCGAATTCCTCGAGCTGTTCCTCGCTCATCGATTCATACATTTCGCGCGAGGCGCCTTTCAGCTCGCTCTTCTTGATCTCGCCGCRCTTGGCCGCGAGCGCGGCACCAGCGGCCTTTTGCTGGGCTTGCGATGTAGCGGGCATGGTCGAGTCCTCCTTCGCTGTGAAGAGAACGCTGCGCCGCGGCCGCAGTTCCAGCGCCAGCGAATGTCGCCCAAAAATGCGCAGCGGTTTTGGGACAACGGCGTGCGCAAATACAAAAACATCACACCGTCGGCTGAATCCCTTCCAGCGAGAGGCTCTTTAGCGTGCRGTCAATCCAAAGCCCTGGATGAGCCGTCTCGTCGCGAAATCCACCTTGCCGGAGGTGAAGAGAGCGATATCGGGCTCGCTCTCACTGGACTGCTCCCCGACGGGTTCGAGCAAAGACATCGCGCGCCGCGCGATCGCTTCCGCCGGATCGATCCAATCGACCGGCCAGGGCGCCGTCTTGCGCATGCGGTTGACCAGGAACGGGTAATGCGTGCAGGCGAGCACGACGATGTCGGTGCGCATGCCGTCGCGCTCGATGAAGCAGGGCGCGATCTCCGCCCGCACGGCCTCCTCGTCGACAAAACCCTCGCGCATATAGATTTCGGCCAGTCCGGCGAGCCGGTCGCTGCCGACCAGGCGGACATGGCATTTCTGCGCCCATTTGCCGATCAGGTCGCGCGTGTACTGGCGCTTCACCGTGCCGGGTGTCGCCAGCACCGACACCAGGCCGGAACGGGTGCGCTCGGCCGCCGGCTTGATCGCCGGCACGGTGCCGACAAAGGGATGGCCGGGGAACTTTTCGCGCAGCGCATCGATCACCAGGGTCGAGGCGGTGTTGCAGGCGATGACGGAGATCGCCGGCTGCAAACGGTCGAGCAGTTTGCCGAACAGCGAAAGGATGTGCTCCTTGAGCGCCGGTTCCTCCCAGGCACCATAGGGGAATGCCGCGTCGTCGGCGACGTAGACGAAGCGCCGGTCCGGCATCAGCACACGCGCTTCGCGCAGCACCGTCAGCCCGCCGATGCCGGAATCGAACATCAGGATCGGGCTGTGACTTGAGCGATCATTCATTGTCAGCGGACCAAAAAGACCTTGGCCCGTGATTTGGCCAACGGCGCTTCTATCCTGAACGATCATGGTGTTGAAGTGRCTAACGCCAGCAACTTTTGCGCAGAACTCGTGATCGCTCGCGCTCTTCTTCGCCGATCGTGATGCATGTCACCCAAAATAAGGACAGCGGTTTGGGGAAACGACATGCATCAAAACAAAGACTTAAAGCGCGTCGTCTGGATACAGTGCGATGCGCCTTAAGCTTCCTTGCCTTTCGTGCGCGTGGCGGCGGCGGGCAGCCGCCGCGGATCGTCCCCCGGCGAACCGTCACCCCGCGGCATTGCCGGCGAGAACCGGTCGAGCGAGGAGATGATGCCGCGCAGCACCTTGAGTTCCGGCTCCGCGAAGCCTGCCCGCGTCAGCACGGCGCGCAGATTGTCGACCATCTTGGGTTTCTTCTCTTCCGGGCGGAAATAGCCGCGCGCTTCCAGCGCGCCCTCGAGATAAGTGAACAGGCTGTGCAGCTGTTCCTTGGTTGCCGGAACGAGCTCCGGTCCGGAGAAGTTGGTCGCGGTCTCGTCGGCGAGGCCGGACTTCATCCACTCATAGGACATCAACAGCACGGCTTGCGCGATATTGAGCGAGGAGAAGCCGGGATCGACGGGAAAGGTGACGATCTCGTCGGCGAGGCCGACCTCTTCATTGTAAAGACCGAAGCGCTCGCGGCCGAAGAGGATACCGGTGCGCAGCCCGGCCTGCTCGCGGGCCCGGAGCGCCCTGCCCGCTTCCACCGGACCGCGCACCGGCTTGAAGCCGTCGCGCTCGCGCGCCGTGGTGGCGAAGACGAAGTTGAGGTCGGCGACCGCCGAGGCAAGGTCGTCGAACACTTTCGTGGCATCGATGACATGGTCGGCGCGGCTGGCTGCCGCGCGCGCCTTCTCGCTCGGCCAGCCGTCGCGCGGATTTACCAGACGCAGTTCCGAAAGGCCGAAATTCGCCATGGCGCGTGCGACCATGCCGATATTCTCGCCGAGCTGAGGCTCGACGAGGATAATCGCCGGTCCGGCGTTCTTGGCTGGGTCTTTTGCGGTTGGCATGGCTCTCGATAATCAGGGTTTGCGGCGTTTCGGCGTCCCCTGCCACATCCGGCCCGGAAAATGAAGCATTCACAACAGCGGCACCGGTCTGTGGTCGGCTTGTCGCGGTTTGCGCGCTCAAAAAGGCTTTGATATACGCTGCGCAACTCCGGCCGAAACCAATGCGGGCAAGGCCGTTCAGATCCCCCAGCAACGAGGCATTCTTTCCATGGCGAAGATCAAGGTGGCGAACCCGATCGTCGAGCTCGACGGCGACGAGATGACCCGCATCATCTGGCAGTTCATCAAGGACAAGCTGATCCACCCTTATCTCGACATCAAGCTGGACTATTTCGACCTCGGCATCGAGAACCGCGACGCCACCAACGACCAGGTGACCGTCGACTCGGCCAACGCCATCAAGAAGTACGGCGTCGGCGTGAAATGCGCGACGATCACGCCCGACGAGGCGCGCGTCGAGGAATTCAAGCTCAAGAAGATGTGGAAGTCGCCCAACGGCACCATCCGCAACATTCTCGGCGGCACCATCTTCCGCGAGCCGATCATCATGAAGAATGTGCCGCGCCTGGTGCCGGGCTGGACCAAGCCGATCGTCGTCGGCCGTCATGCCTTCGGCGACCAGTACCGCGCCACCGACTTCCGCTTCCCCGGCAAGGGTAAGCTTTCAATCAAGTTCGTCGGCGAGGACGGCCAGGTGATCGAGCATGACGTGTTCGACGCACCGGGCGCCGGTGTAGCCATGGCTATGTACAATCTCGACGAGTCGATCYGCGAATTCGCCCGCGCTTCGCTGAACTACGGCCTGCTGCGCAACTTCCCGGTCTATCTGTCGACCAAGAACACCATCCTCAAGGCCTATGACGGCCGCTTCAAGGACATCTTCCAGGAAGTCTACGAGAAGGAATTCGAGGCCGAATTCAAGGCGCGCAAGCTCTGGTACGAGCACCGCCTGATCGACGACATGGTGGCTTCCAGCCTGAAATGGTCGGGCGGCTATGTCTGGGCCTGCAAGAATTATGACGGCGACGTGCAGTCCGACACTGTGGCACAGGGCTTCGGCTCGCTCGGCCTGATGACCTCGGTGCTGATGACGCCGGACGGCAAGACGGTGGAAGCAGAGGCCGCGCACGGCACCGTTACCCGCCATTATCGCCAGCACCAGAGGGGCGAGGAAACCTCGACAAACTCGATCGCCTCGATCTTCGCCTGGACGCGCGGTCTCGCCCATCGCGCCAAGCTTGACGACAATGCCGAGCTGAAGCGCTTCGCCGAGACGCTGGAAAAAGTCTGCATCCAGACCGTCGAGGCCGGCTTCATGACCAAGGACCTGTCGCTGCTGATCGGTCCCGACCAGCACTGGCTCTCGACCACTGGCTTCCTCGACAAGATCGACGAGAATTTGCAGAAGGCGATGGGGTAAGGAGCGGTGCGCGAAGCACGTGAAAAGCCCCCAAATGGGCTTTTCATGCGACGAACGCCCGGAGCCATAGCGGAGGGCCGGGCCGCATGACCAAGCCGATCCTCTACGGCGCCGATTACAGCGTCTATGTGCGCATCGCGCGGATGACGCTGGAGGAAAAGGGCGTCGACTACGAGCTAGTGCCTCTCGATATCTTCGCGGCCGACGGCATTCCGGCCTGGTATCTGGAGCATCATCCGTTCGGCCGCATCCCCGCCTTCGAGCATGACGGCTTCCGCCTCTTCGAGACTGCTGCCATCGCACGCTATGTCGACGAGGCTTTCCCCGGTCCGGCCCTGCAGCCTGCCGATCCGCGCGGCCGCGCGAGGATGAATCAGGTTATCGGCATGTTCGATGCCTATGGCTACSGCGCCATGGTCTGGGACGTCGCGGTCGAGCGGCTGGAAAAGACGCCGGCCGACGAGAGCCTGATCGCCGACGGCCTGCGCCAGGCTGAAACGGTGCTCGAGGTGCTGACGTCGCTGAAGGCGAAGGGACCTTGGCTGCTCGGCGACCAGATCACGCTGGCCGACCTGCATGCCGCGCCGATCATCGCCTATTTCGTCAAGGTAGCCGAAGGCTGCGATTTGCTGGCGCGCTTTGCGGACATCCAGGAGTGGCATGCGCGCATTGCCGATCGCGCGAGCTTTGCCAGGACGGAGAAAACTGGCTGAATCGATCGCATACCAACCTGCGACAGTTCAGGCCGGATTCTATGGCCAAAGGCCGATCTCCGGTCGGGTCACCATCAGCCAGAGGATCGCCAGGACTGCGCCAAAGGCTGGAAAACCGCAGGCAAACCAGATGCGAAAGAGGCGCTTTTCCTCGTACGGCAACGGCACTTTGTCACGGGCAGCTTCGCGCGCCAGATCGCGCATGCGCATCTGGATCCAGACGACCGGCAGCCAGAAGGCGCCGGCAACCGCATAAAGCAGTAGCGAAAGCACGATCCAGCCTTGGCTGAGAGGCCAGCCGACCTCGCGCGCCAGCAGCGCCCCGGTGATCGGCTGAAATATGACGGCTGTTGCCGTGAAGATGGCGTCGGCAACAACGACAGTGCCTGCGACATGAGCGACGATCTCGGGCTTGCCTGTCCGCTGGGCCATGAGCATGAAGAACGCTATACCGGCACCGGTGCCGAACAGCACTGCGGCGCCGATCACGTGGAGCCAGCGCAATATGTCGGCCCAGACGCTCATCGATCGTCCAGGATCGCAAGCGCTACCAGAGCGAGACAAAGCGTGGGTACGGCCTTGACTATCGCCCCGAGGGGATCAAGCCACAGACCGGGAGCAAGCACGGTCGCAGCCGCAAGGTAGAATAAGGTGATGGCAATCATCGCCATCAGCGCAGTCCGTGCGAGGGCTCGCAGCAGAACTGCGGCTCCGACAACGATGTCCGCCGCGCTTCCGGCAAGAACCATCGCCTGCGCGGAACTTTGCGACAGGCCATGGGATACGAGAATGGCCGCGGCCGCGTCGTGCCGGGCGAACCCGACAATTCCGGAAACGAGCCAGAACATCGACAGGACCGCGAACACGACCGGTTTCAGCAGCCAAAGCTGCGCGAACCATCGCTCCTGAACATGCGCCGGCATGGCGGCCAATGTTGTTTCGAGCGGCTGTGGCGGACGGCCGTCAATCTCGGTCCAGACGCTGGCATTGCCGGTGATGCCCTTCTCAATGGCGGCAAGTGCCGCGCTGCGCAAGGGAGATCGCCACCCGAGAAAGCCAAGCCCATCGGCCACGGCGCCGGCGAGCCGGGCAACAATCGCTGGCATTGCCACGGCCGGCGCCTTGGGCAAGCCAAGCCAGGCACGAAATTCAAGCAGGACTGCCGCGAGAGGTCTGGCCCGCTCCTCGACCAGTTCGATGATCTGACCGCTCGCCAGGCGCCCGGCAACCGCGCGTGATACCGCCTCGGCGACATCCGCCACCGAAACGGTCTGGATAGGCCGATCCGCCAGCACCGCGGGCACTATCCCCGGGATTGCAGCAAGAGCGCGCAACAAGGCCGTTCCGCCATAGGCGGCGGGCGCGATGACAAGACCGGGCCGCAGGATCGTCCAGTCCAGGGACGACGAAACAACGGCGCGGTCGCCTTCCGCCTTCGTCCGGCAGAAGGCGCTGTCGGAATCGAGGTCTGCTCCAATGGCTGAAACCCGCACGAACCGACCGACACCGGCCTGCTCGCAAGCCGTGACGAGAGCGGCGACCGAATCCCGGTGGACGGCTTCCAACTGATCGCGGGGACCATCCTGCAAGGCGCCGGCAGCGTTCACAACCGCCTCGACGCCGGCAAGCAAGGGAACCCAGTCTGCTGCTGCAAGCAGCCGCGACATGTCCGCAGCGATCCACTGGACGCGGGGCTTGCGCCGCCGCGCCTGGCCGACGTCGCGGCCGAGCCCGACCAGGTCGTGGCCGTCTTCGATCAATCGTTCAAGGACGGCTTCTCCAATCAGTCCGTAGCCGCCGAGAACGAGGACCTTCATCGGGCCGTCACGCTGCTTCGAGCGCCGCCCTCACAGCCGCGATTGCGTCATTGGCCTTGGAGGCGTCGGGGCCGCCGGCTTGGGCCATGTCGGGACGCCCGCCGCCGCCCTGCCCGCCAAGTGCGGCGGAGGCAACGCGCACCAGGTCGATGGCGCTGAAGCGGCTGGTCAGGTCTTCCGTGACGGCGACCACCACGCTTGCCTTGTTGTCCTCGCCGGCGCCGACGAAGACGACGACACCGGACCCGAGCGTCTTCTTGCCGGCATCGGCCAGCGGCTTCAGATCCTTCGGCGCGACGCCGCTGACGGCCTTGCCGAGGAAGCCGACGCCGGCGACGGTCTCGTTGGTGGGCGGAGCATCGGACACGGCCGTGCCGGCGCCAAGCGCCAGTTTCTTGCGCGCCTCGGAGAGCTCCTTCTCGAGCTTCTTGCGCTCTTCGAGCAGCATCTCGACGCGCGCAGGCACGTCCGCCGGTGAGATCTTCAAGCTCGCGGCGGCCGCCTTGAGGCGCCTGTCCTGGTCGTCGAGATGCTTGCGCGCGGCTTCGCCGGTCAGCGCCTCGATGCGGCGCACGCCGGCGGCCACCGCGCTGTCCGAAAGGATGCGCACCAGGCCGATATCGCCGGTCGACTTCACATGCGTGCCGCCGCAAAGCTCGACCGAATAGGGACGGTTGGCCTTGGCGCCATGCAGGCCCGTGCCCATCGACACAACGCGCACCTCGTCGCCGTACTTCTCGCCGAACAGCGCCATGGCGCCCTCGGCAATGRCATCGTCGACCGACATCAACCGCGTCGTCACCGGGCTGTTCTGCACGACGATCTCGTTTGCCATGCGCTCGACATCCTCGAGCTCGTCCGGCGAGATCGGCTTATTGTGCGAGATGTCGAAGCGCAGGCGATCCGGCGCGACCAGCGAGCCTTTCTGCGCGACATGGGTGCCCAGCACCTCGCGCAGCGCCTCGTGGATGAGATGCGTCGCGGAATGGTTGGCGCGCAGCTTCGAGCGGCGGRCATGGTCGACCTTCAACTCGACGGCAGCGCCCGTCCTGACCGTGCCGCTCGCCACCTTGCCAAAATGCACGAACAGGCCGTCGGCCTTCTTCTGGGTGTCGGAAACCTCGATCGAGAAGCCGTCGCCCAAGATCACGCCGGTATCGCCCATCTGGCCGCCGGATTCGCCATAGAACGGCGTCTGGTTGACGACGACAGCAACCGCATCGCCCTCGCCGGCGCTATCGACGGTCTTGCCGTCCTTGACCACCGCTTGGACCAGGCCTTCAGCTTCTTCCGTCTCGTAACCGAGGAAATCGGTCGCACCCACCTTCTCGCGGACCGGGAACCAGACCGTCTCGGTCGCGGCTTCGCCGGAGCCCGCCCAATGCGCGCGCGCTTCCGCCTTCTGCCGCTCCATCGCATCGGTGAAGCCGGCGACGTCGACCGAGATGCTGCGCTGGCGCAGTGCATCCTGCGTCAGGTCGAGCGGGAAGCCGTAGGTGTCGTAGAGCTTGAAGGCCGTCTCGCCGTCCAGCATGTCGCCGGCGCCGAGCTTCTCCGTCGCATCCGCCAGGAGGCCCAGGCCACGCGCCAGCGTCTTGCGGAATCGTGTTTCCTCGAGCTTCAGCGTCTCGGTGATCAGCGCCTCGCCGCGGCCGAGCTCGGGATAGGCCTGGCCCATCTCGCGCACCAGCGCCGGCACCAGTTGCCACATCAGTGGCTCCTTGGCGCCGAGCAGCTGCGCATGGCGCATGGCGCGGCGCATGATGCGGCGAAGCACATAGCCGCGGCCTTCGTTGGAGGGCAGCACGCCGTCGGCCACAAGGAAGGAGCATGAGCGCAGGTGATCGGCGATGACGCGGTAGGACGCGACGTTCTCTTCGCTGGGACCGTACCCGAGCGCCGAGGACGCGGCGTCGATCAGGTGCTTGAACAGGTCGGTCTCGAAGACGCTCTCCACCCCCTGCAGGATGGAGGCCATGCGCTCCAGGCCCATGCCGGTGTCGATCGACGGGCGCGGCAGGTCAATACGCTCTTCCTTCGTCACCTGCTCATACTGCATGAACACCAGGTTCCAGAACTCCAGGAACCGGTCGCCGTCCTCTTCCGGGCTGCCGGGAGGGCCGCCCCAGATATGCTCGCCGCGGTCGATGAAGATTTCCGAGCACGGCCCGCAGGGTCCGGTGTCTCCCATCGCCCAGAAATTGTCCGAGGTCGGGATGCGGATGATGCGGTCGTCGGAGAAGCCGGCGATCTTCTTCCAGTGGCCGGCCGCCTCGTCATCGGTGTGATAGACGGTGACCAGGAGCTTGTCCTTCGGCAGGCCGAAATCCCTGGTGATCAGGTTCCAGGCAAGCTCGATCGCGCGCTCCTTGAAGTAGTCGCCGAACGAGAAATTGCCGAGCATCTCGAAGAAGGTGAGATGGCGCGCGGTGTAGCCGACATTGTCGAGGTCGTTGTGCTTGCCGCCGGCGCGCACGCTCTTCTGCGCCGTCGCGGCGCGCGAATAGGAGCGCTTCTCCAGGCCGGTGAAGACGTTCTTGAACTGTACCATGCCGGCGTTGGTGAACATCAGCGTCGGATCGTTGCGCGGCACCAGCGGGCTGGAGGCAACGATCTCGTGACCCTCCTTGCGGAAATAGTCGAGGAATGTCGACCGGATCTCGTTCACGCCACTCATGGATACTTGCCTTTTTCGCGAGAACCGCCGGCTCGGCCGGCGGCAAATGGGCTCTTGTGTTTCAGAAGATAGATTGGCCTTTTAGCCGCAGCTCTTGACCCTGTCCAGAAACACGGATCGAGGCATGCCGCCCAACACTGCGCGGCAGTTTTGGAAAGCGACATGCTTGAACATTGACGTAAAGCACGGCGCCCCGATCCGTTCCAGCGCAACGCGCTTTAGGCCAACTCATCAATCCGGCGACGGCTGACAACGATCCCCAAACGCAAACCGCCGGCGCTAAGGGCCGGCGGTTCGGGACGCAAATACTAAGAACTCGGTTACATAAGCATATGACGATATAGCGGGATTGTGGCCAAACTCCGGCTGCCCAACAAATTGCCCTTTACGCAACTCCGGACAGAAGCGCTGCGCACTTTTGCRGGAATTGCTTGGCGTCTCACATGGCGCCGGCTTCGTCCTCGTAACCGTCATCGCCGCCCTCGGAACCGCCATTCTCGAGGAATTTCTCGGCGATCAGCCCGGCATTCTGCCGCAGCGCCATCTCGATCTCGCGCGCTGTGTCGGGATTGTCGCGCAGGAACAGCTTGGCGTTCTCGCGGCCCTGGCCGAGACGCTGCGAATTGTAGGAGAACCAGGCGCCCGACTTCTCGACCACGCCGGYCTTGACGCCGAGATCGATCAGCTCGCCGGTCTTCGACACGCCCTCGCCATACATGATGTCGAACTCGACGACCTTGAAGGGCGGAGCCAGCTTGTTCTTCACCACCTTGACGCGGGTCTGATTGCCGACGACCTCGTCGCGGTCCTTGACCGAGCCGATGCGGCGGATGTCGAGGCGCACCGAGGCATAGAACTTCAGCGCGTTGCCGCCGGTGGTTGTCTCAGGCGAGCCGAACATGACGCCGATCTTCATGCGGATCTGGTTGATGAAGATGACCATGGTGTTGGAGCGCGAGATCGAGGCGGTGAGCTTGCGCAGCGCCTGGCTCATCAGACGGGCCTGGAGACCGGGCAGCGCGTCGCCCATCTCGCCCTCGATTTCGGCGCGCGGCGTCAGCGCCGCCACCGAGTCGACCACCAGCACGTCGATAGCGCCGGAACGCACCAGCGTGTCGCAGATTTCAAGCGCCTGCTCGCCGGTGTCGGGCTGCGAGATCAAGAGGTTTTCGAGGTCGACGCCGAGCTTGCGGGCATAGACCGGATCGAGCGCGTGCTCGGCATCGACGAAAGCACAGATGCCGCCCTTCTTCTGGGCTTCCGCAACCGTATGCAGCGCCAGCGTCGTCTTGCCCGAGCTTTCCGGCCCGTAGATTTCGATGATGCGGCCGCGCGGCAGGCCACCGACGCCGAGCGCGATATCGAGGCCGAGCGATCCCGTCGGCACGGTTTCGATCTCAACCACCTGCTCGTTCGTGCCGAGCCGCATGATCGAGCCCTTGCCGAAGGCGCGCTCGATTTGCGACAGCGCCGCATCCAGAGCCTTTGATTTGTCCACTGCCTTATCCTCTACAAGCCGCAAAGTATTCTGAGCCATGATACATCACCCCTTGGTCGTCAATGAAGGCCGGACAATCCGTGATCCCTAGGGTTTTGTACCTTCTTTGTTCTCATTTGGCAAGGGGCATCAAATGGCTGAAAAACAATCAATATCTGGATTTGTTCTGCTTATGTCTCGCTAGCGCTAGCGCATATCGGCCCCGCTGGCTCAAACGAGATTTCCATATCCAGACGACCCGAATCGCGACCCCGATTGCGGGGCGATGCGCAGGAACCTAGTGTGCGCACGCGAACAATCAACGAAGGTCTCCTCCCCAGCATGCCGACATCTCCAAAGATCCTGGCCGTGGGCGGCGCCCATATCGACCGGCGCGGCCAGGTCACGGGCGCCTATGTGCCCGCCGCCTCCAACCCCGGCATTATGCGCGAGGATGTCGGCGGCGGCGTCTTCAACGCGCTGCGCAGCGTGGTGAAGCGCGGTGTGTCGGCCTCGCTGCTTTCGGTGCGCGGCGGCGACGCGGCGGCGGAGACGGTCGCATCGGCGATCGCTGGGGCCGGCATCGCCGACCTCTCGGTGGTGTTCCTCGACCGCACGACGCCAAGCTACACGGCGCTGATCGACAGCGAGGGCGAGTTGATCGTCGGCTTCGCCGATATGGGCCTCTACGACCTCGCCTTCCCCAAGCAGATCCGCCGCGCCAAGGTGCGCGAGGCGATAGCCGAAGCTGACGCGATCCTCTGCGATGCGAACCTGCCGACAGCGGCGCTCGAACGCCTAGTGGCTCAGGCCAACGACTGGCCGGTCTTCGCCATTGCCATCTCGCCGGCCAAGGTCGTGCGGCTCGCGCCGCTGCTCGGCAACCTCTCGGCCCTGTTCATGAACCGCCGCGAAGCCGCGGCCCTTGCCGGCATGGACATGTCTGACCAGGATCTTGTCAACGAGCTCAGGCATTTGGGCTTGGCGGCGGGTGTGGTGACAGCCGGCAGCGCTCCGGTGCTTGGCTTCGACCAATCCGGCGTCTTTGCCATCGACCCGCCCGCGCCGCGACGGGTCGTCGACGTGACCGGCGCGGGCGACGCCCTGACCGGAGCCACGGTCGCCGCGCTGCTCCGCGGCCTGCCGCTGCGGGCAGCGCTGCGCGAAGGCGTGGCCGCGGCAATCCTCGCCATCGAGAGCGCCGAAGCGGTGCCGTCCTTCACGGCCGGCAGCTTCGCGCAGGCGCTGGCCCTTGTGCCGGAGGCGCGAGAGGTGGCATAGCGCCACCAAATCATCTTGCCGGAGTGTTTTTCTCCGGACTGGAGAACGAATATGACGCCTGAAACCGCACGCCCCTTCATCGACATCCACCCGCCGGTGGCGGAGGCGCTCGCCGCCGGGCGGCCGGTGGTGGCGCTGGAAAGCACCATCATCACCCATGGCATGCCCTACCCCGACAACGGCGCGATGGCGGCCAAGGTCGAGCAGATCATCGCTGACCGCGGTGCGGTGCCTGCGACGATCGCCGTGGTCAACGGCCGCATCAAGGTCGGCCTGTCCGACGGCGAGCGCGAATCGCTTGCCATGACCGGCGACGCCATGAAGCTGTCGCGTGCCGATATCGGCTTTGCCGTCGCGCAAGGGCGCACGGGCGGCACCACGGTGGCCGCCACCATGATCGCCGCGCATATGGCCGGCATAAAGGTCTTCGCCACCGGCGGCATCGGCGGCGTCCACAAGGGTGCGGAAAAGAGCTTTGACATCTCGGCCGACCTCGACGAGCTGGCGCGCACGCCGGTCATCGTCGTCTCGGCCGGCGCCAAGGCGATCCTAGACATCGAAAAGACGCTGGAGGTGCTGGAAACGCGCGGCGTGCCGGTCATCGGCCATGGCTGCGAAACCATGCCGGCCTTCTGGTCGAGGCAGTCGCCCTTCCGCGCGCCGCTGACGCTGCACGCCCCGGAAGACATTGCGCATTTCTACCGGACGCGGCAGGCGCTCGGCCTCGGCGGCGGCATCCTCGTCGCCAATCCGGTGCCGGAGAGCGAGGAAATCCCGGCAGCCGAAATGGACGGCTATATCCAGGCGGCGCAAAAGGCAGCCGAAGCACAGAATGTCACCGGCAAGGCGGTAACGCCCTTCCTGCTCTCGAAGATCCTGGAGCTCACTGGCGGCCGCAGCCTCAAGACCAACATCGCGCTGGTTGAGAACAATGCCCGCCTGGCGGCGGAGATCGCGAAGGCTTTGTAGCGCCTACCTCCCCGCCCTTCGCCCGGCCTCATAAGCCCGACGCGCCCAGACTGCCATTTCGTCGGGATCGTCGAAGGCGCTGTCGGGAACGCTCCAGTAGGGCATCGCCACCGTCTTGCCGTGCCGCGAACCGGTATAGGTCCACTGGCTGCAGCCGGCGGCCTCGAACTCGGGRATGCTCTCCTCGTCCGCCTTCAGCATCAACTCGCCGCGCACGACGACCGCGACGATGACGCCGTCGCAATAGATGCCCTTGCCGCCGAACAGCTTGCGGATGCTGATCGGCCCCAAGCTCTCGAACAATTCTTCAAGCCGCGCATTGTCCATGTCGCGATCATCTCACCCGGCAGGGGCCTTGTCATCGCCGCAACCAAAAGCATGCTGACAGGTTGAACTTGGAAACGGAGTTCCCGCCATGCCTGTCCTGCTCAAAGGCTCCTGCCGCTGCGGCGCCGTGCGCTTCGAGGTTGAGAGCCACACGCCGGTGCCGTTCATGCTCTGCTACTGCTCGATCTGCCGCAAGCAGCAGGGTGGCGGCGGTTATGYGATCAACCTCGGCGCCGACTACGAGACGCTGAACGTCAGAGGCAGGCGCAGCCTCGGCGTCTACCGCGCCGAGATCGAGGACGACGAGCATCCGCGTTGCGAGGTCTCGACCGGCGAGCGCAATTTCTGCCGCAAATGCGGCGCCGCGCTCTGGCTCTATGATCCGACCTGGCCGGACCTCGTCCACCCCTTCTCTTCGGCGATCGACAGCGATCTGCCGATGCCGCCGGAAAAGGTGCATCTGATGCTGAAATACAAGGCAAACTGGGTCGAGCCGGTGATCGGCAAGAACGACAAGGTATTCGACGTCTATCCCGAGGAATCGATCGCCGACTGGCACAAGCGGACAGGAATGTGGGTGGATTAGGGTTCTACGAGGAGAAGATGCCGCAGGCAAATGAGGGGCGGCGCAAATTTTGGAAAGTGCGACGCGAACTCGGATACGCTCGCCCTGCCACTCATCCGGGGCCCGTTGGGCCACCTTCTCCAGTAATCGGGCGAAAGAAGAACTTAGGCCGACGCGCGCGCCTCGGCCAGCGCCTTGAGATCGGCGGGCTTCAGCTCGACGGATTCGCCGCAGCCGCAGGCCGAGCTCTGGTTCGGGTTCTTGAAGGTGAAGCCGGTACGCAGCGTCGTTTGCTCGAAATCCATCTCGGTCCCGAGCAGGAAGAGCGCCGCTTCGGGCGCGACGTAGACATGCGCGCCATCGCGCTCAATGTGGTCGTCCTTGGGGTTGGGCTCGGTAACCAGCTCGACCGTGTATTCCATGCCGGCGCAACCGCCCTTGCGGATGCCAAGGCGGATGCCATGCGCGTTGTCGCGCGCCGCGACGATCTCGCGCACGCGGTCCGCTGCCTTGTCGGTCATCGTGATGACGGCGAAGCGTCCCATATCATTCTCCACGTTCGCGCGGGTTCAAGGCCCACGGAATGAGTCTGCCCTTAAAGATGGTGAAGTTTCAGCTGCGCTGCAAGCCAACCAATCTTTGTCGGGCCGTCGGTTAGTACCACCCGACCGCCACCTGTGCCTCTTCCGACATGCGGTCGGGCGTCCACGGCGGATCGAACACCATGTTGACCTCGACGCCGGAAACGCCTTCGACAGCGCCGACCGCGTTCTCCACCCAGCCCGGCATTTCGCCGGCCACCGGGCAGCCCGGCGCGGTCAGTGTCATGTCGATCTTGACCGAGCGGTCGTCCTCGATGTCGATCCTGTAGACGAGGCCGAGCTCGTAGATGTCGGCCGGGATTTCCGGGTCGTAGACGGTCTTCAGCGCCGATACGATGTCGTCGGTCAGCCGCGCCAGTTCGTCGGCGGGGATCGCCGAGGCCGAGACGAGGCCGTTCGCGGTCGGTACGGTCTCTGCGGTGGTGCTCACATCGTCCATGGTCGTCACCCGAAGAATTTCCGCGCCTTCTCCAGCGCGTCGGCCAAAGCGTCGACTTCGGCCCTGGTATTATACATGCCGAACGATGCCCTGCATGTGGAGGTCACGCCGAAGCGTTTCAACAGCGGCTGGGCGCAATGCGTGCCGGCGCGCACCGCCACGCCCTGCCGGTCGATCACCATCGATACGTCATGGGCATGGATGCCCTGCAACTCGAACGAGATGATGGCGCCCTTGCCCGGCGCATCGCCGAAGATGCGCAGCGAGTTGATCGCCCGCAGCCGCTCATGCGCGTAGTTCTTGAGGTCCGCCTCATGCGCGGCGATGCGCTCGCGGCCGACCTTCTGCATGTAGTCCAGCGCGGCGCCCAGGCCGATCGCCTGYACGATCGGCGGTGTGCCAGCCTCGAAACGATGCGGCGGCTCGTTGTAGGTGACGATGTCCTGCGTCACTTCCTCGATCATCTCGCCGCCGCCCATGAAGGGCCGCATCTCTTCCAAGAGGTGCTTCTTGCCGTAGAGCACACCGATGCCGGACGGACCGTAGACCTTGTGGCCGGTGAACACGAAGAAATCGCAGTCGAGATCCTGCACATCGATCGGCATATGCACGGCGCTCTGGCTGCCGTCGACCAGCACCGGAATGCCGCGCGTATGCGCGATGCGCACGATCTCCTTGATCGGCGTCACCGTGCCCAGCGCATTGGACATCTGGGTGATGGCGACGAGCTTGGTGCGGTCGGTCAGCCGCTTCTCGAATTCCTCTATGTGGAAGGCGCCAAGATCGTCGACCGGCACCCAGACCAGCTTCGCGCCCTGCCGTTCGCGGATGAAATGCCAGGGCACGATGTTGGAGTGGTGCTCCATGATCGAGATCACGATCTCATCGCCCTCGCCGATCCTCGGCATGCCGTAGCCGTAGGCGACCGTGTTGATCGCCGAAGTCGTGTTGGAGGTGAAGACGATATTGTCGGTGCCGGGCGCATTGAGGAAGCGGCGCACCGTCTCCCGCGCCTTCTCATAGGCGTCGGTGGCGGCATTCGACAGGAAATGCAGGCCGCGATGGACGTTGGCATATTCCTGGGAATAGGCGTGCTGGATCGTGTCGAGCACCACCTGCGGCTTCTGCGCCGAGGCGCCGTTGTCGAGGTAGACGAGCGGCTTGCCGTGGACCTGACGCGACAGGATCGGGAAGTCGCGGCGGATCGCCTCGACGTCATACGGGGTGGTTTCGATCTTCTGGTCCATTTCGAATTCCTTGCCGGCCAAAGCCGCGATCCCTCCAAGCCTCCTCACCAGTAGGCGCCGAAACGGATGAGGAGACCTGGCCTGGCACCGGCCTCATCCGTGCGTCAAAAACCAGCCGTCGAGGCGAGCCTCCAGTGCGTCGACCAGCGCCTCGTCGTCCAGTTCCTCGATCACTTCCGCCACGAAAGCCTTCACCAGAAGCCCGCGCGCGGTCTTCTCGTCGATGCCTCGTGCCATCAGGTAGAACAGATGGTCGTGGTCGATCTCGGTGACGGTCGCCCCATGGCCGCACACGACGTCGTCGGCGAAGATCTCAAGCTCCGGCTTGGTCGAGAACTCGCCGTCGTCCGACAGGAGCAGCGTGTTGCACGCCATCTTGGCGTTGGTCTTCTGCGCATATTGATGGACGTTGATGCGCCCCTGGAAAACGCCGCGCGCCTTGCCGGTCACCACATTGCGCATCACTTCCGTCGAAGTCGTATGCGGCACGGCATGGTCAAGCACCATGGTAGTGTCGGTGTGCGTGTCGCCGGCCAGAAGGTTGATGCCGCGCAGCTTGAAGTCCGCGCCCTCGCCCGTTGTTCTGACGACAACTTCCTGGCGAACCAGCCTGCCGCCGGCATTCATGACGAACAGCGTCAGCTTCGCATCCTTGCCGATATGGGCCTTGAACTGGGCGAGATGCGTGGCCGTCTCCGCCTGCTCCTGCACGATCAGCCATGTCACGTCGGCGCCGTCGCCCAGCACGAGCTGGCTGACCGAGCTGACAAGAGCATCGCCGCCCTCGCCCGCCTGGCGCTCGACGATGATCGCCTTGGCGCCGGCGCCGACCCGCGTCAGTAGCCGCACATGCGCCTGGCCGCCTGCATGCAGGTTCTGCAATTCGATCGGCTTTTCCAGCCGGGTGCCGTCCGCAATGTCGACGAAATAGCCATCGGCCACGAACGCGGTATTCAGCGCGCCGATCGCATCATCGGCGCCGTAGCGATCGAGCCCGGGCGCAACACTGCCGTCGGCAAGCTTCTCCGACAGGCGCTCGACCGTAACGCCTTCGACTTCGGGCAGCCTGGCGCTCGAGACGCCGTTCAGCACCGGCAAAACGGCGGAACCGTCGAGAACCGGCTCGAGCGCCTTGGCAACCGCATCGGCCTCGAAGACCGGCACCTTCGTCAGCATTCGGCGCAGGTCCGTATAGTGCCAGGATTCGATGCGCCGCGTCGGCAGGCCATGCTTGATGGCCTCGATCGCGTCATCGCGCTTCGTCATCACCGCGCCGTCGCCGGGCAGCAGCGACAGCCGCTCGCCGAAGGCATCGATCAGCGCCGTCTCGGCCAATGTCCGCTGGGGCTGTGCGTGCATGTTCATTGCTCTCGCCTCACTTGGCCCATCTCACGCGGCTTCACCGATCACGCCGGCATAGCCGTTGGTTTCGAGATCGAGCGCCAGCGACCTGTCGCCCGACTTGATCACCTGGCCCTTGTAGAGCACGTGCACGCTGTCCGGCACGATGTGCTCCAGCAGGCGCTGGTAGTGGGTGATGACGACGATGGCCCGCTCCGGCGAGCGCAGCGCGTTGACGCCGTCGGCGACGATCTTCAGCGCGTCGATGTCGAGGCCGGAATCGGTCTCGTCGAGCACGCAGAGCTTCGGTTCCAGGAGCTTCATCTGCAGGATCTCGGCGCGCTTCTTCTCGCCGCCGGAGAAGCCGACATTGAGCGGCCGCTTCAGCATGTTCATGTCCATGTTGAGCGATGCGGCAGCGTCCTTCACGCGCTTCAGGAACTCAGGGACCTTCAGCGGCTCCTCGCCGCGCGCCTTGCGCTGCTCGTTCATCGCCACCTTCAGGAATTCCATGGTCGCGACGCCCGGTATCTCCATCGGATACTGGAAGGCGAGGAAGATGCCGRCAGCGGCGCRCTCGGCCGGATCCAGTTCCAGGATCGACTGGCCGTTATAGAGGATGTCGCCCTCGGTCACCTCATAGTCCTCGCGGCCGGCGAGGATATAGGACAGCGTCGACTTGCCCGAGCCGTTCGGGCCCATAATGGCCGCGACTTCGCCGGCTTTCACCGTCAAATCCAGCCCGCGGATGATCTCGGTGCCGTCATCGACGATGCGGGCATGCAAATTCTTGATCTCAAGCATAATTTTTTCCTGAATATCCGTTGCGGTCAGCCGACCGAACCCTCGAGGCTGATGCCGATCAGCTTCTGTGCCTCGACCGCGAACTCCATCGGCAGCTGCTGGATGACGTCCTTGACGAAGCCGTTGACGATCAGCGCGATCGCCTCTTCCTCGGGAATGCCGCGCTGCATGACGTAGAACTTCTGGTCCTCGGAGATCTTCGAGGTCGTCGCCTCGTGCTCGAACTTCGCCGTCGCGTTCTTGGCTTCCATGTAGGGCACGGTGTGCGCACCGCACTGGTCGCCGATTAAAAGCGAGTCGCAGTTGGTGAAGTTGCGCGCGTTCGTCGCCTTGCGGTGCGCCGAGACCTGGCCGCGATAGGTGTTCTGCGAGAAGCCGGCGGCGATGCCCTTGGAGATGATGCGGCTCGACGTGTTCTTGCCGAGATGGATCATCTTGGTGCCCGAGTCGACCTGCTGGTAGCCGTTAGACACCGCGATCGAATAGAACTCGCCGCTGGAATCGTCGCCGCGCAGGATGCAGCTCGGATATTTCCAGGTGATGGCCGAGCCGGTCTCGACCTGCGTCCACGAGATCTTCGAGCGGTCGCCGCGGCAATCGCCACGCTTGGTGACGAAATTGTAGACGCCGCCCTTGCCCTCGGCATCGCCCGGGTACCAGTTCTGCACCGTCGAATATTTGATCTCGGCATCGTCGAGCGCGATCAGTTCCACCACCGCCGCATGCAGCTGGTTTTCGTCGCGCTGCGGCGCCGTGCAGCCTTCGAGATAGGAGACATAGGCTCCCTCCTCGGCGATGATCAGCGTGCGCTCGAACTGGCCGGTGTTGCGCTCATTGATGCGGAAGTAGGTCGACAGTTCCATCGGGCAGCGCACGCCCTTCGGCACGAACACGAAGGAGCCATCGGTGAACACCGCCGAGTTCAGCGTAGCGTAGAAATTGTCGGTCGTCGGCACCACCGAACCCAGATATTTCTGCACCAGCTCCGGATGCTCGCGGATCGCCTCCGAGATCGAGCAGAAGATGACGCCGGCCTCGGCCAGTTCCTTCTTGAACGTGGTGACGACGGAGACCGAATCGAACACGGCGTCGACCGCGACGCGGCCCGACTTGTAGACGTTGTCGTTGGCTTCCTCCAACTCCGACGCGTCGATCTTCTGAACGCCGGCCAGGATCTCCTGCTCCTTCAGCGGAATGCCGAGCTTCTCGTAAACCTTGAGCAGTTCGGGATCGACCTCGTTCAGCGACCTCGGGCCCGGCGAGCTCTTCGGCGCGGCGTAGTAGTGGATGTCCTGAAAGTCGATCTTCGGATATTTGACGCGCGCCCAGGTCGGCTCTTCCAGCGTCAGCCAACGCCGAAAGGCCCCGAGACGCCATTCCAGCATCCAGTCCGGCTCGCGCTTTTTCTCGGAGATCAAGCGAATGATGTCTTCGCTCAGGCCCTTGGGGGCCTTGTCCGTCTCGATCTCTGTCTGGAATCCATATTTATACTGGTCGACGTCGATCTTTCGAACCCGATCGATCGTCTCCTGCACAGCAGGCATAAGCGTTCTCCATCCTCGCCGGGGTCAAGGCCCGGCAGTTTTCAAACTATGGCACCGCCGAAACCAGCCCCGGGAGGGACTTGCAGCGGAGTAAGCTCCATATAGTGCGTCTATGCCGGAAATTCACCCGGCCAAGACAAACGCACGGCTCTACCAGGCCGGATGGCCTGAATTCGTTCTCGAGCAGCGGGTACCCGGAAACCACAAGGCATTCCGGTCCGATGCTCCCGCCACCGTCAGGCGGCCYTTTCCTGCCCAGCCTTTTCCCGGTTCACCTGGCGCGCGACAATGCCCGCCAAGGCGGTCCGGAACGCCTCGATCTCCTCGGCGCCGGTCGTGCGGCCGATCGACACGCGCAAGGCGCCAAGGCTGTCGCCATGTCCCATCGCCTTCAGCACATGGCTTGGTCCGACTTTTCCCGACGAGCAAGCGGAGCCGGCCGACAGCGCGACACCTGCAAGATCGAAGGCGATCTGCGCCGTCTCGGCCTTGATGCCCGGAATAGCGAAGAATGTCGTGTTGGCAAGCCTTGGCGCTGCCTCACCAAAGATTTCTGCGTCCGGGGCGAGTTCCCTCACGATCGCTTCGACCGCCTCGCGGCGGCGCGCGAGTTCGTCCACGCCATCAAGACCGGCCAGCGCCCGCTTCGCCGCGGCACCGAAGCCGGCAATGCCGGGAAGGTTCTCGGTGCCGGCGCGATGGCCCTTCTCCTGGCCGCCGCCATTGATCAGCGGCTTCGGCATCATCAGATCGGCCTGAGCGACGAGCGCGCCGACGCCCTTCGGGCCGCCGATCTTGTGCGAAGACAGGATCAGGTAGTCGGCGTAACCCGCTGAAACGTCGATTGGAATCCGCCCGGCCGCCTGCACGGCGTCGACGACCAGCACGCCGCCCGCGCTCCTGACGATCTCGGCGATGCGTCCAACCGGCTGGATGACACCGGTCTCGTTGTTGGCAGCATGGATCGCCACCAACGGCAGGCCGTCGGCCTTGTCGTGCGCGGAGAGCGCCCTGGTCAGCGCGTCGAGATCGGCAAGGCCGTTTCGATCGACGCCGATCCGTGTCACCTGTTCCGCCGGAAAGCGCCCGCCACTGAGCAGGCAGGGGTGGTCGGCCTCCGAGACATAGAGATGACTCATGCGGATGCCGCCCCGCCCCATCTGCCAGTCGGGGGTAAGCAGCGTCGCTGCGGCCTCTGTCGCGCCCGACGTGAACACGACATGCTCGGGCCTGGCATTGACCAGCCGCGCTACCTCGCGCCTTGCATCCTCGATCAGCCGGCGCGCCGCGCGGCCTTCGGTGTGGACCGACGATGGATTGGCGGCGACATCAAGCGCAGCGACCATCGCAGCGCGTGCCTCTGGAAGCAGAGGCGCGCTGGCGTTGTAGTCGAGATAGGCGCGAGTTGCGGCCATTTTCCTTCAGTCGGTCCCGTAAGCAGCCATTCCGCGAGGATAGCGCGTTATTTCCTTGAAATTCCAAGGCAAGCCGTCCTATTTACCCGGCTTGCGGCGCGGGCGGCCGGACAGATGTGTTCGGCCACCCAGTTTTGAACAATTCTAAACTAGCTTCTAGGAAGACGCTTGCCCGGCGTCAAGGCCACAGAGGACCTGAGGCCTGACTTGGGGGCCAGAGCAAGAGTACCGGGCTCGCGCCTTCGTATGCCACGTGGAGTATTTTATGCCTGAGGTCATTTTCGCCGGTCCGGCTGGTCGCCTGGAGGGTCGTTACCAGCCTTCCAAGGAAAAGAGCGCGCCGATCGCCATCGTGCTGCATCCTCATCCGCAATTCGGCGGCACGATGAACAACAAGATCGTCTACGACCTCTTCTACATGTTCCAGAAGCGGGATTTCACCACGCTTCGCTTCAATTTCCGCGGCATCGGCCGCAGCCAGGGCGAGTTCGACCACGGCACCGGCGAGCTGTCGGACGCGGCAGCCGCGCTCGACTGGGTGCAGTCGCTGCATCCGGATTCCAAGAGCTGCTGGGTCGCCGGCTATTCCTTCGGCTCGTGGATCGGCATGCAGCTTCTGATGCGCCGGCCCGAGATCGAAGGCTTCATCTCGGTCGCCCCGCAGCCCAACACCTATGACTTCTCGTTCCTGGCGCCCTGCCCTTCTTCCGGGCTCATCATCCACGGCGATGCCGACAAGGTGGCGCCGCCCAAGGACGTGCAGACCCTGGTCGACAAGCTGCACACGCAAAAGGGTATCACCATCACGCAGAAGACGATCCCCGGCGCGAACCATTTCTTCGCCAACCACGCCGAACTGCTGATCGAGGAATGCGCCGACTATCTCGACCGCCGGCTTGCGGGCGAGCTCGCCGATCCGAGGCCGAAGCGGTTGAGATAGGCCTGTGGCGGCGGCCGCGGCAGCCAATAGCTTCTAAGGCTGGTCGGCCGACAGGTGCTCGCGGCTCTGCCGCTCCGACGGCATTTTGCCGTTCGGCTGGCTTGACCATACCAGGTGGAATGTGCGCTTCGGCACCGGTCTGGTCGAGACCGGCCGCTGGAAGATGAAACCCAGCCGCGCAAAGACCAGTCCCGAAGCGATCGCGAAGGCAAGGCCGAGCCCGAAGCCGGCAACGGTGTCGCTCGGATAATGCGCGCCGACGAAGACGCGGGTCGAGGCGATGCAGGCGGTGACCGCCAGCGCGATGTACCGGCGCCTGGGGAACAGGAGCAGCAGGACACCGAACACCGCCCCCATCGTCGTCGCATGGCCGCTCGGAAAGCCGGCGAAACGCGCATCCATCGCAAAGGGATGCAACGACAAGACGCCGAAATCGTCGAAATAGAGCGGCCGCGCCCGGCCGATGCCATATTTCAAAATGTTGACGGCGAGCCCGGAAAGACCGACCGCGCAGAGCACCAGGAAGGCAAAGCACGTCCAGTTGTAGACGAACAGGCGCGATTGCCGGGAGAGGCTTCGCCAGTCGGTCAGATTGGCCGCGACGAGGCAGACGGCCGCAGGGATGAGATACCAGCCGCCCAAGCCGAAATTGGTGAAGAAATCGGCGAAATGGACGAAGCCCGGCCTCCACTCGCCGCGCATCCTGCCGGCGGCGCTGTCCAGGCTGAGGAAGGCCGCCGCGGCAAACAGAAGCCACGCAAGCAGCCACACGGCCCAGGGAATCTCGGGATAGCGCGCCGGGCGCACGGCAAAGCGCCGCTTCACGATAGCAATCGTGTCGATGAAATTGCCGAGCGAGCGGCGGTAGAGGGCGATGGCGGACATGGCAAGCCTATAGGGGCATTCTAGGCCCGACACTATTGCTCACGGTGCCACCCGATAAAGGCCGAGCGCCAGCTTGTCTCCTGACGAATAGTTGAGCCCGTCGATTTCGGTGAGACGCTTCGCCGACTTGCCTTGCCCTGCAAGCAGATCGTTCAGCTTCTGCTCTTGCTTGACCGGGGCCAGTCCCAGCGCGCAGGCCGGGTCGCCAAGGAGGTGCTTTGCGACRCCCTCGACATCGGTCAGCACAGTATTGGTGCCGACCAGGAAGACAAGGCTCGGCTCATGATAGGGAGATGAAGCGAGCACCGTGGTGTCGCAAGGACGGTTGGCATCGACGGCTGCCTTGATGGCTGGGCTCAGCCAGATCGGCTTCAGCGACGGCGCAATAACCCCGAACAGCAGGCTAAATGTGATGCCGGCGCCGACAGCGATCGCCGCGATGCGCCCTATCGGAACCTGCAATTGGCGCGGGAAGGCCAGATAGCCGGTCACGAGCGCTGCGATCGCCGCCGGAATGCTCCACCAGGAAAAGGTTTTGCCGACATAGATCGGGGCCGCAATGCAGACGACGGCGAGGCCGATCGCCACCAGGCCGAGGCCGAAGGCGGTTGCCCACCAAAGCCAGGTCTGCCAGCGCTTCAGCGGCGCGTTGGCCTTGTCCGCCGGCAAGGTGAGCAGCCAGCCGATCAGCAGCGCCATGCCCGGATAGGCGGGCATCACGTAATGCGGCAGCTTGGTCGGGATCGCCTCGAACACGAGCCAGAACGGAATGTACCAGGCCAGGCAGAAGCGCAGGCGCGGATCGTCCCAGAAGCGGTTCATGGCCTGCAGCCCGGCGCCGACCGCGATCAGGCCGAAGGGCCACATGAACAGCGAATAGGTGAGCATGTAGAAGCCCGGCGGCAGGCCGTGTGATTCCTCGCCTTGCGCCACCTTGTTCAGCATGTCCTTGCCGACGGCTTCCTGGAAGAAGGCGCCGCCGCTCTTCAAGCTGATGAGGACGAGCCAGGGCAGCACGATGACGAGCACGACGATGACGCCGCGCACCAGCTTCAGGTTGAGAAGCCAGCGCCAGTCGCGCTCGAAAGCGAACAGCACGGCGGCCGTCAACAGCGACAGAAGTGGCGCCACCGGTCCCTTGATGAGGATGCCCAGCCCCTGGGCGATCCAGAAGATCCACGGCAGATGGCCGGCAACCGGCTGCTTGCGGCGCGCGGCCATGTAGACCTGCGCCAGCGCGCCTTGCGCAGCCACGCAGCAGGCGAGCAGCATGGCGTCGGTCTTGGCGTCGCGGCCCTCGAAGGCGGTGGCGAAGATGGCGGCCATCATCAGGCCGGCGGCCAGACCGGCATTGGCGCCGAAGAGCTTTGTTCCCGTCCAGCCGATGCCGACGACGGCGAGCGCAATGCCGAGCATGGAGACCAGGCGGTAGACCCAGATCGGCGCTTGCGCCCCCTCGCCGCTCAGCGCCACTGCCGCCGATTGCAGCCAGTAGATGCCGACCGGCTTCTTGTAGCGGGAGGCATCCTGGAAGCGGATGTCGACATAATCGCCCGTCTCGACCATCTGCTTGGTCGCCTGGACGAAGCGGGATTCATCGCGGTCGACCGGCGGCAGGCTCGCCAGACCGCTGACGGTCACAAGGATGCTGAACAGAAAGAGGATGAGGTAGTTCCTGTTCATCGCGGGAGCTTGTCCGATCTGATCTGCGGGATGGCCCCCGTCGCAGCGCTCGGGGCGCGCTCTGCCCTTGCGCGGGCGCCTCAATACGCCAGCAAAAGGGACGAAGCAAGGATTCGCGGCATCGCTCGCGATCGGGCGCAAAGCCGGAAACCACTTTTGCTGATCGCGATTTTCACCGGCGGGCGATCGGACGCAAAACCGGAACCCACTTTTGCTGATCGCCCGCTGATGCTAAACGCGCCCCTTCACGTTAGGCTCGGCCGAGTGCYGGGCGATCTCCGGGAAAGATAAAATGTCCGCCTTAAAGTCCGATTTCCTGCGCATCATGAGCGAGCGCGGCTTCATCCATCAGATTTCAGATGAAACCGGCCTCGATCAGCTTTTCGCCAAGGAACCACTTTTGCTGATCGCGATTTTCACCGGCGGGCGATCGGACGCAAAACCGGAACCCACTTTTGCTGATCGCCCGCTGATGCTAAACGCGCCCCTTCACGTTAGGCTCGGCCGAGTGCCGGGCGATCTCCGGGAAAGATAAAATGTCCGCCTTAAAGTCCGATTTCCTGCGCATCATGAGCGAGCGCGGCTTCATCCATCAGATTTCAGATGAAACCGGCCTCGATCAGCTTTTCGCCAAGGAAACCGTGAGCGCCTATATCGGCTTCGACGCGACGGCGAAGAGCCTGCATGCGGGATCGCTGATCCAGATCATGATGCTCCACTGGCTGCAGCAGACCGGCCACCGGCCGATCGCGCTGATGGGCGGCGGCACCTCGATGATCGGCGACCCCTCCTTCAAGGACGAGGCGCGCAAGCTGCTGACGCCGGAGGACATCGAGAGCAATCTTGCCGGCATCCGCCGCAATTTCGCGCCCTACCTCAAATTCGGCAGCGGCAGCGGCGACGCCATCATGATCAACAATGCCGACTGGCTGATGGAGATCAACTACGTCAATTTCCTGCGCGACGTCGGCCGGCATTTCTCCGTCAACCGCATGCTCGCTTTCGATTCCGTGAAGCTCAGGCTCGACCGCGAGCAGTCGCTGTCCTTCCTCGAATTCAACTACATGATCCTGCAGGCCTACGACTTCGTCGAGCTTTACAAGCGTTTCGGCTGCCGGCTGCAGATGGGCGGCTCGGATCAGTGGGGCAACATCGTCAACGGCATAGACCTCGGCCACCGCATGGAGAATGCGCAGCTCTACGCGATGACCACGCCGCTGCTCACCACCTCGTCCGGCGCCAAGATGGGCAARTCGGCCTCGGGCGCGATCTGGCTCGACGGCGACATGCTCTCGCCTTACGAATTCTGGCAGTACTGGCGCAACACCGAGGACGCCGATGTCGGCCGTTTCCTGAAACTCTACACCACGCTGCCGCTGGACGAGGTCGCGCGCCTCGAAAAGCTCGGCGGCTCGGAGATCAACGAGGCGAAAAAGATCCTCGCCACCGAGATCACCGCCATGCTGCACGGCCGGGAGGCGGCCGAGACGGCCAGCGAAACCGCGCGCAAGACCTTCGAGGAAGGCGCGCTCGCCGACACGCTGCCGAGCGTCGAAGTGGCCAAGGCCGACCTCGAGGCCGGCATCGGCATCCTGTCGCTGTTCGTGACCGCCGGGCTCGCCGGCTCCAACGGCGAGGCGCGTCGGCATGTCCAGGGCGGCGCCGTTCGCCTCAACGACCAGCCTGTGACCGACGACCGCAGCACCGTCACGCTTCAGGATCTGGGCGCGGAAGGAGTCGTAAAGCTCTCGCTCGGCAAGAAAAAGCACGTCCTGGTGCGGCCGGTCTAATGCATGTCGCCCAAAAGTGCGCAGCGGTTTTGGGGGAACAACATGCATCAAAACAACGACTTAAAGCGCGTCGTCTGAACACGTTTCAGCGCGACGCGCTTTAAGTCGGCACTACCGGTACTCGAAGATCGACCGGAATATGCCGGGCGCGATCACCGAGAGCGGATTGACGTCGAGGTTCGGCTTGTTGGCATTGCCTCGCAGCCGATAGGTTACGCCGATCAGGCCGCGATCGCGGCCGTTGCCGAGCAGCGGTCCGAACAGCGGCAATTCGCCGAAGATTCGGTTCAGTCCATAGACCGGCATGAAGGTGCCGGTCATGTCCATGTTATTGTCCTCGTCGTAGAGCGTGCCTTGGAAGGTGGTGCCGATGCGCGGACCGCGCAGCAGTCCGTTTGCCAGCCTGAGATAGCCGGTGCCCTTGTCGATCTCGGCAAAGCCGCGCTCGAACTGCACCCTCGAAGTGTCGATATCGGCCTTCACCGCCTGGTTCAGGCTGCGTGTGTCGCCGGCAGGCCTGGTCGAGACGATCGAAGCGAGCTTCGGCTCGTTGACGACATAGAAATTCCTGGCATCGACCTGGCCCCGCATCGGACCGTCGGCGGCACCTGAGAGCGAGAGCGTGATCGCCCCGCCCTCCATATGCTCGTAGACGTTGAGGAAACGCAGGATGGCGCCGGCATCAGCCGATTTGACCCTCAGCATGCGCCCGGCAACACCGGTGGTGTTGTTGATGGTGATCGCGGCGCCCGAACTCGCCGTCGCACTGACATTCAGCCCATTCACCCTCGAGCCGGCAGCGCTGTAGTCCAGCCTGAGGTTGGACAGCACTTCGTCATGGAAGCCGGTCAGGGATTTGACGTCGGCGCTGACCGAGATCGCGTCCGAGCCGGCGCCCTTCGTGGCCGTGTCGACGTCTGAGGTGAACTGCTTGACCAGCGAGCGGGCGTCGAGGGACTCCCCGCTCACATCGACCGCATAACTCTTGCCCGATCGTTTGACCGAGACGGCGACATCGTCGCCCCTGTTCAGTGCGACCTTGCTGAAGCGGGCTTGCGACAGCGCCCCGTTGACCAGCGTCACGTCCCCGTCGATCGAAAAACTCTTCCCGTCGAGATTGAAATCGGACAGCGTCGTGGTGCTGCCCGATTTGGCCATCGTGAAGGTGACCTTGGCCGGAATGCCCGCGCCCTTGCTCCAGCCGGCCCACGGTATGTCGAGCTTGGCGTTGGTTAGGTCGGCCGACACGTTCTGGCCGCCCTCGCCGCTCTTGTCGATCGCTACCTTGATCGTTCCGGAAAGCAGTGGCGACAGGCCGGGCATCGCGGCGTTGCGCGTCTTGTCGTCGAGGACCAGCGCGACCTTGCGGCTGCGTGGAGGCCCCTTGTCGTCGAGCGGTTCGACCAGATTGAGCTCCGCCGGAATGCCGTTCAGCTTCRCCTTGGCCGATATCGCGGCACGGTCGGGGCTGACGGTGATCGAGCCGTCTGCGTCCGTTACCGTCTGGTCCTCGAACGGCTTGGCAAGCGAAAGGCCTTGGTAGTCGAGCGACACCAGCCAATCGAGGGTCGAAGTGTCGACGCCGGAGGTGAGCGGAATGTCGGCTCGGACATGGCCGGTGACGTTGCCGGTCAAATCCTCCGGCGCGAGGCCGACATGGCGCATGGCGTTGATCGGCTCGTAGGAGGCGAGTTCAGCTATGGCCGGCGCCTCGCCGGCGACATCGATGTCGAGCGCGCCGATGACCGGCGAGCGGTTCGCTCCCTTGACCGTCAGCGTGCCGCCGCTTGCCGCCACACTGCGGCCGCTCGGCATGAAGACGCTGCCGGAAGACAGGGCTATATCGACGTCGTTGCCGTGGAAAGCGACGACGCCGACCGCGTCGCGGATCGGCGGGATGCGGCCCGCGGTGTCGAAGCGCGAGCCTTCGATCTGGAAGCGTCCGAACACCTCGCCGCCGGAAAGCGGAACGCCGTTGCCGAGTCTCCCGGGCACGACGTGGAACTGCAGGTTGGCGTCGACAACGCGGCCACCAAACAGATTGTCCAGCACCCAAAGCCGCGCGTTGCGGGCGGAGAACCATGGCCACAGCTGCTTCACATGCGAAACCGGCATGTCGTGGACATTGAGCGAAAGCGAAACGCCCGGCGGACCCTTGTCGATGAAGGCAAGCGAAGCCGTGCCCACCACTTCGCTCGAGCCGCCGGAGCGGACGCCGATCTGCTCGGCGACCAGCTTGCGGCTCTTGGTTTGGTAGACGCCGGCGACGCGGGCAAGGAACTGAAGCGCCGGCTCCGGCGATTCTGAAGGAGCGAGCGTCGAGCCGTCGCTGGTGAGGTCATAGCGATAGGACGGCTCCTCGCCTGGCGCTGCCGGCTTTGGCCCGATCGAGCCGACGAAATCGAAGGTCGAGCGCCCCGTATTGATGAGCAGCTTGTCGACCGAGATCTTGTTCGAACCAGCCACCAGCGTGACGTCGGCGTCGACACCGGCCGGCAGTAGCCCGCGCTCGCCGAGATCGAGCACGGAGTCCCCGAGTGACAGTGAGGCTGTCAGCCGTGACGGCGTTTCGCCGGACGCTTCGGCGCCAGAGAGCTTCAGCGCAATCGGGCCAAGCTTGCCGCCCTGAGGGGCGGAGTTGCCGCTGCTAGGGATTGCCTCGACCAGGTTTTCGGCGTCGGCCACCTCCAGGTCGGCATCGAGCGACGCGATCCGCTTCGCATTCGGATCGCGCGCCGCGGAAGCGGCCAGGCTGACGTGCCGGCCGTCGATATCGGCATCGGACGAGAGTTCCATGCTGCCCGCGCCGGTCTGGGCGACCTTGGCTTCGGCAACCATGACGCGCTTGACCGATCCACCATCCGGCAATTCGAATTCGACATTGCGCAGGTCGATCTGCCGCATCGAATCCTCGCGGACCGCGTCCAACGCCTGGTTGAGGCCGGAAAACACCGCCGCCGACACCTTCTTGGGATCGACGAGACCATCCTCGCTGCGTAGCGCCGCCGTCCAGTCGCCGCCTCCGGACGGCATTGCGGCGACCATGATATGGGCGTCGGAAAACCGGGCGCTGGTCAGCCGGACCTCGCCGGACAGCAGCGGCAGCAGGCGCATGCCGAAGCGGACACGCCCGACCTCGGCCATCGGCTTGCCGTCGGCGGTCTTCAGGCTGACGTCGCTGACCTGCAGCGCGACGAAGCTCGATCCGTCGAGCGTCAGCCGCGCCGGCCCGACGGTGACGTCGACATCGACGCCGGCCAGCTTCTCGATGGTCGTCTCGGCTTCGGCCCGAAGCCGCTCCGTGCCGATGCCCGACGTGCCCAGCACATAGACGCCCGCCGCCGCCAGCAACACCAGCGCACAGAGCCCAGCAAATGCCCGGCCGATGATGCGGAAGCGGCGACGCACCGAGGCGCGGCCAAGCGGCGGCACGCCGCATGCGGACGGAAATGATCCCAGGTCGATGATCTCGTCTCGCCTGAACCTGATCTTCTCGTGCTGCGTTTGCTCCTGATCCACGCAATATTCCGTTGTAAACGAACCCGTCGTGGACGAATCCCCGCTTCACGTTATATCGATGCTTTCGCGCGCGTAACCGCAAACAGGGGCATCGATATGGCTGATCTCGACGTGGGCGACGTTGCGCCGCAGTTCGATCTTCCGCGCGACGGCGGCGGCTCTCTCAACCTTGCCGCGTTCCGCGGAAAGCCGGTTGTACTTTACTTCTATCCACAGGACGACACCACAAGCTGCACCAATGAGGCGATCAGCTTCTCTCAGCTCAAGCCGGAATTCGAAAAGGCCGGTGCCGTGGTGATCGGACTGTCCCCCGATAGCATAAAAAAACACGACAAATTCAAGGCGAAGTACGATCTAACCGTCGATCTTGTCGCCGACGAGGAGCGCAAGGTGATCGAGGCCTATCATCTCTGGGTCGAGAAGACGATGTATGGCCGCAAATACATGGGCGTCGAGCGCGCCAGGTTCCTCATCGGCAAGGACGGACGCATCGCCCGCATCTGGCGGCAGGTTCGCGTCAAGGGTCATGCCCAGGAGGTGCTGGAGGCCGTGCGCGCCCTTTGAGGCGTCTCTACAGCCGGGGGCTCAACCCTACAACCAGCCACCCGCAGTGCGGGCATTCGTTAGCKGAGGCTTCCGGCCGGCAAAGCTTTGTTAACCCTAATAATGTGTAATCCAGGCTTGTCGTTGGTGTCGTAACGAAAGCTTGGTCCCGTGAAACCAAACGGTCAGTCAGCGGTCTTCGGCAGGCGCAAGGAGCCCCACACGGTCATTATCGCCCGGGGCAACGAGATCAGGCACTTCACCATCCGCCCTTGGCTTGCAGCGTTCATTGGATCGGCCTTGGCGGCAATCGCCATTGGCTATCTGCTCGCCACCTCCTACCTGGTGCTTCGCGACGACCTGATCGGCGCCACGACGGCAAGGCAGGCGCGCATGCAGCAGGCCTATGAGGACCGCATCTCGGCCCTTCGCGCCCAGGTCGACCGCATCACCAGCCGCCAGCTTCTCGACCAACAGCTCATGGAAACCAAGGTCAGCGAGTTGTTGGCAAGGCAGACCCAGCTCAGCCAGCGCCATGGACGGCTCGGGCCGATCCTCGAACGCGCCGAAAACGAGGTCGGCGATGTGCCCGCCGCAAGCGATGCGCCTGCGAAACCCGACACGCAAGCGGAAATCACCGGCAGCCTTTCGCGCGCCCCGACCTACTCCGTCGCGTCGTTGAGCGCCGGCGACACCCGGCCGTTCTCGCTGTGGTCGACGCGCTCCGATCCGCTCGACAATGAAACGGCCGCGGATCGCGCCGACAAGCTGTTCGTGTCGATCAACGCATCGCTCAAGGCCATCGAGAACCAGCAGCTTTCCCGCATCACCACGCTTGCCGACAACGCCTACCGGAACGCCGACGCGATTTCGCAGGCGCTCGAGGCGGCAGGTTTGCCGGTTGACGGCGACCTCGACAAGAACAACGTCGGCGGACCGCTGGTGCCGCTCGACCCGTCGATGATCTTCGACAGCAAGATCAAGGAGCTGGACGAGGCTCTTGATGCGCTTGATCACATCAAGAAGGAAGCGCGCAAGCTGCCGCTCACCAATCCTGCCCCCGGCCATGCAGTGACCAGTCCGTTCGGCGTGCGCACCGATCCGATCCTCGGCACGGCTGCCTTGCACACCGGAATGGATTTCAGGGCGCCGATCGGCATGCCGGCCAAGGTAACGGCCGCCGGCGTCGTCACCAAGGCCGCCTGGAACGGCGGCTATGGCCGCATGGTCGAGGTCGACCATGGCAATGGTTTCTCCACCCGCTATGGCCATCTCAGCGAGATCGACGTCACCGTCGGCCAGAAGCTCGCGGCCGGCGACGTGATCGGCAAGACCGGCAGCAGCGGCCGCTCGACCGGCCCGCATCTCCACTACGAGGTGCGCCACAATGGCGAGGCGATCGACCCGCTCCGCTTCCTGGCCGTCGGCAAGAAGGTCGCGCAGTACCTTTAAGGCAATCGCCTAGCGCGCAGGGCCAAGCTGCCTACCGCGCAAGGCGAGGCGTTTTCCACCCGTTCCTGGCTCCCGATCGACGCAGCCGCTGAGCCGTGTCGCAATGTCGAGCTTTACCGCGCCCGGCTGGTCAAAATTATTTTTGAATTCCATTTGACTGAATAATTTTTCTCTGCGAACCTTGCGTCAACTGGGAGCGCAGGGCATGGCGTTGCGGGGGACCAATCAGGAGTTCGGGCGGCCGTACAACCGGCGCATCGTGCTCGAATCCATCCGCCGCTTCGGCCCCATCGCCCGCGGCGAGATCGCCCGGCATGTCGGGCTTACCGTCCAGACCGTATCGACCATCGTTCGCGAATTGGAGGAGCAGGGCTACATCCTGTCGGTTCGCGAGGAGCCGAAGGGCCGCGGCCTGCCGCCCGCGACCCTGCGCATCAATCCGGAAGGCGGCTATGCCGTCGGAATCCATCTCACACCGCTTGGCATCGACGCGGCGCTGATCAACCTCAGCGGCGACGTGATCGAGAGCGCGCATCGCGCGGCGCCGAATGCCGCTCCCGACGAGGCCTTCGAAGCGATCGGCGCCATGGTTGCCGAACTGACCGGCCGCCGCTCGGGCGGCCGCGTCATCGGCATCGGCATGGCGCTGCCCGGGCCGTTCGGTGTCGAACCGATGAGCTTCGTCGGCCCGACCACCATGGCCGGCTGGCAGGACGTTCCGCTGCGCGAGCGGCTGACGGCCGTCACCGGCCTGCCGGCCTTCTTCGAGAACGACATGGCCGCCGCCGCGATGGGCGAGCGCCTCTATGGCCTCGGCGCAAAGCATTCCGAATATTACTACCTCTATTTCGGCGTCGGGCTTGGCGGCGCGATGCTGCATGACGGCAGCGCGCTGCGCGGCGCTTGGGGCAATGCCGGCGAGATCGGCCATATCCCGATCGTCCCAGGCGGAGAGCCCTGCCCCTGCGGCAATCGCGGCTGCCTCGAACGCTACATCTCGCTGGAGGCCCGTGGGCGCTGGAACGGCGACGATGCCGAGTGGGTGGCCGAGGTCGCGCCGATCTTCCGCGACGCCATCGCCACCATCGAAAATCTCTTCGACCCGGAAACGATTGTCCTCGGCGGACTGGCCTCGCCTGCCCTGCTCGAAAGCCTGGTGGCATCGGCGGAGCCGCTGCACAACTCGGTCTCGGCCCGCCGGGATCGCGCGACGCCGCGCATCCTGGTGGCGCGGGGCGGCCAGCACGCGGTGCTGCGCGGGGCGGCGGCGCTTGCCGTTTCCGGCGTGCTTTCGCCGCGCTTCGGCCAGATCTTCACCGCCAAGCGGCAGCGCGAGGGCGACCCTTTGAAAGGCGGAGACATCGCGGCATGAGCGAACCCCTGCTGGTCCTCGACAACGTCACCAAGAACTWCGGTGCCATCCAGGCGTTGAGGGGCATCAGCTTTTCGATCGGGCGCGGCGAGGTCGTGGCTCTCCTCGGCGACAACGGCGCCGGCAAGTCGACGCTGGTCAAGATCATCGCCGGCGGGCTCGAGCCGACCTCCGGCCGCATGCTCTTCGAGGGCAAGGAGTTCCTCGCCAGATCGCCCGCCGAGGCGAAGGCCGCCGGGATCGAGACGGTCTACCAGGACCTCTCGCTCTGCACCAATGTCGACGTCGTGGCGAACTTCTTCATGGGGCGAGAGATCACCCGCAAGATGCTCGGCGTTCCGGTGCTCGACGAGCGCGCCATGGAGACGGTGGTGGCCAAGGCGCTGGCGAATGCCGGCACGCGCATTCCGTCGCTGCGCACCAAGGTCGAGCACCTCTCGGGCGGCCAGCGGCAGGCGATCGAGCTCAACCGCTTCGTCCATTRGGGCGGCAAGCTGGTGCTGCTCGACGAGCCGTTCGCAGCGCTCGGCGTCGAGCAGACGCGCCGCGGCCTCGACATGATCCGCCAGGTGGCGAGCCAGGGCATCGGCGTCGTCATCATCACCCACATAATGCAGCAGGCCTTCCAGGTCGCCGACCGGATCGTAGTGATCCGCCACGGCGTCGTGGCGGGCGACGTTGCCCGCAACAAGACAAGTCCCGATGCGGTGATCAACATGATCACCGGGGAGACGCTCGCCGGTGCCGGACCGGCGGGCTGAGGGACAAATGAGGGGTCCGGCGCAAGAGGAGCGAACGACATGAAGCGAATGCTACTTTCTGTCTTCGGTATCCTGGCACTGGCCATTGCCACGCTCACGCCGGCATTCGCCCAGTCCAAGGGTACCGTCTATTACCTGGTGCCGACATTGCTCGACGAATTCCAGACCGGCTCGGTGAGCGCGCTGGAGCTGTTCCTGAAGCAGGTCGGCTACGAAGTGAAGACGCTGAACGCGGACAACAAGACCGACGCCCAGCAATCGCAGATGAACGACGTGATCGCGCTGAAGCCGAAGGCGATCATCCTCGCCGCGGTCGATTTCAACGCGCTGAAGCCGTCGATCGAGGCCGCGCGCGCGGCCGGCATTCCGGTGGTCGAGTTCGACCGCCAGATCACGGCGACACCTTCCGATTTCACCTCGGTGGCGGGCACGGTCGAGATCGGCCACATTGCGGCCGACCAGGCCGAGGCGCTGCTGAAAGCCAAGAACGGCTCGGTGAAGGGCAAGGTCCTGCAGGTGCTCGGCGACCCCGGCGACCCCTACACGCTCGACATCCAGAAGGGCTTCGAGGAGAAGATGAAGGCGTTCCCGGACGTCAAGATCATCTCGCTGCCGGCCATGCAATGGGAGGCGAGCAACGCCGGCACCATCGTCGCCGACCAGATGCTGGCCAATCCCGACATCGACCTGATCTTCAGCCACGCCGCGCATCTCTCGGTCGCGGCCGTCGCGTCGCTGGAAGCCGCCGGCAAGAAGCCGGGCGACGTGATGCTGATGAGCTCGAACGGCGCGCCGGTCGGCCTCGACCTGATCCGCAAGGGCTGGCTGAACGTCGAGGTCGAGCAGCCGCTTTACGCGCAGGCCGCCGCGGTCGCCATGTTCATGGACAAGGTCGTCAACAAGCAGGAGATCAAGCCCGGCGACTATGATGTGCTTGGCCTGAAATCGGTGGTGACCACGGAGGCCTGGGGCCCGAACATCAAGATCCCGGGCGCCGCGATCACCAAGGCGAACGTCGACAATCCTGCCTTCTGGGGTAACCAGAAGCCGCCGACCGATACGGTGAAGTCGGTCGAATAGGCTTGTCCCACCGGGCTCCGGGCCGCCGGCCCGGAGCCTCCTGGCGCCCTGCCCGGAAGGGCGGCGCGTTCAAACTCGACGCCAATCGGATCGCTCGATGAGCCCTCGTACCCGCCATAGCCTCGAGCTCGTGCTCGACAACCTCGTCTGGTTCATGCTGGTCTTCGTGCTGGTCGTGTTCTCGATTTTCATTCCGAACTTCCTCCAGCTCGGCATCTTCGCCAACATCATCGAGGCCTCGAGCGTTCTGGGCGTCATGTCGATCGGCCTGGCACTGGTCATCATTGCCGGCCACATGGACCTGTCGGTCGAGTCGGTCGCGGCGCTCAGCGCCATGGCAGTCGGCATCATGTTCTGTTCGTCCGGCATCGGCCTTGGCGTGCAGCTGCATCCCGACTGGCTGATGGTACCGGTGTCGCTTGCCATCGCGCTTGCCGTCGGGGCCATCATCGGCGTCATCAACGGCTTCCTCATTGTCAGGCTGAAGATGAGTGCCTTCATCATCACGCTGGCCTCCTACATCTGGGTGCGCGGCCTCGTGCTTGTTGTCTCCGGCGGGCGCTCTGCGCAGGATCTGGCACCCGCCATCCGCTGGTTCGGCATCCAGCGCCTCGCCGGCCTGCCGCTCACCGCCTGGATCGCGGTCGGCTGCTTCGTGGTGTTCTCGCTGATCCTCGCCAAGACGCCGTTCGGGCGGCATCTCGTCATGATCGGCGGCAACGAGACCGCGACCTTCCGCGCCGGCATCCGCGTCAATCGCAATTTGATCATCGCCTTCGTGCTTGCCGGCGCGATTGCCGGCCTTGCCGGCTGGCTGCTCGCCATCCGCACCTCCGGCGCCACCGCCAATCTGGGCGTCGGCCTGCTGTTCAACGCGTTCGCCGCCGTCGTCATCGGCGGCGTCAGCCTGAAGGGCGGGGTCGGCACCCTGCCCGGCGTCTATGCCGGCGTGCTGCTTCTGTCGGCCATAAACACCGCCATCAACCTCATGGGCCTGCCGGCCAACTTCACTCAGGTCATCCACGGCCTCTTGGTGCTGGCGGCCGTGCTGCTAGACGCATTCAAGCAAACCATTCGCCAAAGACTGGCATGACAGGACGGCTCGCATGACAGGACGCATCGAAGGCAAGGTGGCAGCGGTCATCGGCGCCGCGCGCGGCATCGGCAAGGGCATAGCCCAGCGCTTCGCCGAGGAAGGCGCCAGGCTGGTGCTTGCCGACAGCGAAGCGGACGCCGGCAAGGCAAGCGCCGAGGAACTCGGTGCCGCCTTCATCCACACCGACATCTCGAAGATGGCCGATGCCGAGGCCGTCGTGGCCTTGGCGTTGAAACGCCATGGCCGCCTCGACATCATCGTGCAGAATGCCGGCATCTATCCCTGGCAGCTCATCGAGAACACCAGCCCGGAGGACTGGGACCGCGTCATGGCGGTCAACCTGCGCGGCAGCTTCAATGCGGCGCGCGCAGCACTTCCGCCAATGAAGGCGCAGCAAAGTGGCCGCATACTCTTCACCTCGTCCATCACCGGCCCGCAGGTGAGCAGCCCCGGCCACGGCCACTATTCGGCGAGCAAGGCCGGCATCAACGGCTTCATCCGCGCCGCCGCACTTGAGTTTTCCGGCTACGGCATCACCGTCAATGGCGTCGAGCCCGGCAACATCCTGACCGAGGGCATGAAGCAGCACCGCGACGCCGCCTTCATCAAAAGCATGGAAGATGCCGTGCCGCTCGGACGCCTCGGCACGCCGCGCGACGTCGCCAACGCCTTCCTGTTCCTGGCCTCCGACGACGCCAGCTACATCACCGGCACGACGATTGTCGTCGATGGCGGCCAGCTGCTGCCCGAAGGCCAGGATTTCCGCCTGACGCCGCCGTGAGTCTCGATTTTGCCGGAAAAATGGTGGGCGGGCTCGAACCGCTGACATCTTCGGTTTAAACCAGCATGCTTTCCGTTAAGGCATTGATTTTTACCGATTTATGCCGGGAGCCGATCCGCGTTCGTTCTCGTTAGTTCCCGTTGTTTTCGTGGCAATCCGTCGCCGACCATCTGAGAGAATCCGCAGCCGTCGAAGCTGTTTCGGCACGCTGGTAGCCGCGCAGTCACCCTGCATCATTCAAACGGACGAGGACAATGGGCAGGCATGCCCCTAGCGTGATCCGGGTGGATCTCAGGCGGAAGCGCTGCAAACCTGCAATGAAAGAAAATCAAGTCGCTCGCTACGTTGTGCGCTTGAGGTGCCTCGCACCCTCGGGAGAGGCGAGATGAACCCCCACCTTGTTTGCATAGGAGGCGAGGATCACCGCCTGCGTATTCCGTTCCTGCTGTCGCTGCGTGAAAGGGGTTTTAGGCTGACGGCCATATCGAGTGACGATGGGACAGCGTTCTCTCGCCACGGAATTCCACATCGTCGCATTGAATTTGATCGATTTGCCATTGGCGGTTCGCAATTGAGCGCGTTGCGCTCGATCCGCGGGTTGCTTGGAGAAATCCGGCCGGACATCATCCAGAGCTTCGACACGAAGCCCAATTTGCTGACGCCGTTGGCAGTGCGCGGTCAGGTACCGGTCGTCCGCACGATAAACGGCCTCGGCTGGACCTTCTCTTCGCTTGAGCCGCGGGCGCTGGCCCTGCGCCCTGTCTTCTGCAGCCTGCAATGGCTTGCCTCTTTTTGGACTGCCGCGACTGTTTTCCAGAACCGGGACGATCGGGCGTTCTTCGAGCGCTGGAGGCTGACCCGAAAAGGCACGACGCGGCTGATAGCCGGTTCGGGAATCGACGTGGCCTCATTCGCGGCGGCTAGCCATTGCGGACTTTCGGCCGCGGCGATGCGAGAGCAGTTCGGTCTGCTTTTCGCCGAGATCGTAATCTTCGTCGGCCGACTGACACGCCAGAAGGGGATTCCAACTCTTCTGGAGGCGGTCCCCCGCATTCTTCGCGAAAGGCCCAATGCGCGTTTCATCCTTGWCGGTCCGCGAGAATCCGAGGGGCCGTTCGCGGTCAGCAAAGCGGAGATCGATCGCTACGCGCCGCATGTGATCGCGCTAGGGCCGAGACAGGATGTACCAGCCCTTCTCGGCATGGCCGATGTCTTCGCCTTCCCAACGCAATATCGCGAGGGCATCCCGCGCGTTCTGCTGGAAGCCGGCCTGGCCGGATTGCCAATCGTGGCGTCCAGGATGCCCGGTTGCAATGACGTGGTCGAGGATGGCTGGAACGGCTATCTCGTCGCACCGCGCGACGCGAACGGCCTGGCATCGAGRCTGATCGATTTCCTGGCGGATCGCGGCCGCGCCAGAAGGATGGGCGAGCGGTCGGTCGGATTTGTCCGGGAGCGGTTCGCGCTCTCGGAGGTCGTCGACCAGTATTGCGACCTATACCAGTGCATCCTTTCTGGCAGAAACCAAGCCGGCTCTCCGCGCCAGCCGGCGGAAAAGGATGCGGCAAGGCGCCAGCTCAGCGAGGCATCGCAATGATCCGCGACGCGCTCCTGGCCTGCGGCGTCGCAATTGTATATGCGACGCAGCTCGACATCCCGAGATTGTCCTTTGGATATGGCGAGCTGTTCCTCTCGCTGTGGATCGCGCTGTCGCTCGTACGGATCCTGGCCGGCGGCCGCTTGGAAGCAACGCCAGCCCTGGCCAAGCTCGCAGGCTTCTGGCTTGTCATGACTTTTGCCCTGGGACTGGGCACCATCGTCGGCTTCATGACGAGTGTCCTTGATCTGGCTTCGCTGCTGCATGACACGGTGGCTTATGCGCTGCTGATCTGCGTCACCTGCCTCGCGGCAGCGGAGCCTGACGCCAGTGCCCGATTGCGCCGCAGCGCCTGGTGGGTGATCGGCATCGCGAACATATGCTTTGTCATTCAGGTGGGGGTCGGCTGGGGCTGGATTCATCAGTCCGGCGTCGATCCCTGGTATTGGGACCGGTTTCGTGGCTGGTCCGAGAACCCGAACCAGCTCGCGATCTACTGCGCACTCTTCGGACCACTGGCCCTGCATCTTGTAACCACGACCCGCAGCCCGTGGGGGTGGCTGCTTGGACTGAGCTGCCTGACCGTGACCTTCTATGTCGGCAGGCTGACGAAGAGTGACACCTATCTCTACACCAGCATCGCGACCGCCCTGATATTTGTTGCACTGTGGTTGAGGACTTGGCTTGCCGAGGGGCACGCCAACAACGGCCTTTTCCGACAGGTTGTGTTCCTGCTGATGCTTGGGTCGGTTCCGCTAGCCATGTCGCTGRCCCCTTACGCCCTGCCCGAGGTCAGCAGCGCCGAAGATTTCGCCAAGAGCCTCACCAAGGACAAGGGCGGAGAAGCGACCGAAGAGACAGCCGAGCTTCGTCTGTTTCTCTGGGACGAAGCCTTGAAGAAGGGAGCGACAGTCGGGTCGTTGGGCCTGGGTCCGGGACCGCATCTCGAACGGCCGCCCATCGTCGACAAGCAATTTCTTCCGGTGCCTTTCGAAGCGCACAGCACCATTCTCGACCTCTACCTGCAAGGTGGCCTGGTCGCCGTCTTGGCACTCATGTGGATCGTCGGTTCTGCTGCCATGTCGRCATGGCGCACGAAATCGAATGCGCTTTTGATGCTCATCGCATCGATCGTCATTTTCGGCATTCCGCACCTGATCATCCGCCACCCCATTGTGTGGTTTGCGCTGACCATGTCCCTTGTTGCCGGAACCGAGCAGGCGATCCCGGCGACTGTTCGCGCGAGGAGATGTTAGATGTGCGGGATCGCCGGAATTCTGCTTGCATCCAATGCGCTCGACCAGAGGCCGCTCAGAACGATAGGGCAGATGACGATGGCCCTTCGCCACCGCGGCCCGGATGGCGAAGGATTCTGGGTCGACCGTGAGGCCGGCATTGCCTTCGGCCACCGGCGCCTCGCGATCGTCGATCTGTCGGAAACAGGTCGCCAGCCGATGCATTCGGCAAGCGGCCGATACGTCATCACCTTCAACGGAGAGATATACAATTTCCGCGATTTGCGCCGCGAGCTTGAAGAGGTGGGCCATTCCTTCCGCGGCACCGGCGATACCGAAATCATGCTTTGCGCGATCGAGAGGTGGGGCGTCGAGGCAGCGGTCAAACGCTTCGCCGGCATGTTCGCTTTCGGACTGTGGGATCTCCAGACCCGGACGCTTCACCTTGTCCGCGATCGGATGGGAAAAAAGCCGCTTTATGTCGGCCTGACGCGCGACGCGCTGGTCTTTGCCTCGGAACTGAAAGCCATCACCTGTTTCCCCGGCTTCGAGGCGAAGCTGGATGAGGGGGCAGCGATGGCGATGCTGTCAAAGGGGTGGGTGCCGGACGGCAATTGCATCTGGCGAGCAGCGTACAAGATGCCGCCTGGCTCGCTCATCTCAGTGACCGCCGCCGATCTGGCCGTCAAGCGTAGCGCGGCCTCCCTTGCCCGACGCACCCGGCGCTGGTGGTCGCTTGCCGAGGTTGCCAGCATAGGCCAGCGTGAGCCGGCGGCCGGTAACGATGAGGAACTTACGACCGAGCTGGACCGCGTGCTTCGCCTTGCAGTGCGCGAGCGAATGGTCGCCGACGTGCCGCTTGGCGCCTTCCTTTCGGGTGGCGTGGACAGTTCGACCGTCGTTGCTCTCATGCAGGCGCAGTCTACGAAGCCGGTGCGAACTTTCACCATTGCTTTCGACGAGGGCGGGTTCGACGAAGCTCCCCATGCCGCGGCCGTCGCACGGTTCTTGGGCACGGACCACACCGAACTTCACCTGTCCGCTGCCGCAGCGCGTGATGTCATACCGGACCTGCCGCAGATTTGGGATGAGCCGTTCGGCGACGAATCGCAGATTCCAACGCTGCTTGTGTCGCGGCTCGCTCGCCAGCACGTTACGGTCGCTCTTTCGGGTGACGGCGGTGATGAATGCTTCGCCGGCTACTCAAGGCATTTCCTCGCAAGTCACCTGACACGACTACAGCGGCTGCCGTCGCCTCTTCGCCAAGCGACAGCAATGGGGGTCGGGGTGCTTGCCCACCTCTCAGACCATGATCTGATTGAAAGCCTGCCGCTCTCGGCAAGTCTTCGGCATGCGATGCGAAGCGACCGATTGTATCGACTTGCCCATCTGCTCAAGGCAGGAAATGAGGATGATCTGCTGCAACGGCTGACGAGCCCCTCGACCGAAACCCTGGCTCGTCACCAGCCACCGATACCGAGTTTCAGCTCGCCGCTGCCCAATGACCTGTTGTCTCGTCTCCTGTTCGACGACATGACCGGCTACCTGCCCGGCGACATTTTGGTCAAGCTCGACCGCGCCAGCATGGCCAACGGCCTCGAGGGCCGGTGCCCGATCCTTGACCATCGCGTCGTTGAATTTGCTTGGCGGCTGCCCGCTGACGCCAAAGTTCGGAACGGCAAGGGCAAGTGGATTCTTCGCCACCTGCTGGGCCGTTATTTGCCGCAGCAGCTGATTGATCGAACGAAGCAAGGCTTCGACGTTCCGGTTGGCGCCTGGCTCAGAGGGCCCCTTCGCACCTGGGCTTCAGACCTGATCGCCACCGCGCGCCTCTCCGGCGCCGGGATACTCGACTTTGCCAAGGTGGACGCCTGCTGGCGGGCTCATCTCGACGGCAAGCAGGACCGCGCCCGCGATTTGTGGCCGGTCCTGATGTTCGAGGCGTGGCACTGCGAAGCAACGCGGTCGATCGCATCCGACGCAGCGAAGGCCCACGAGTACGCCTTGCTGGGTGATTGAGATGGTCAACCAAGTTCAACGTCTAGGGCCGAAGCAGACATCGGCGCCGGCGAAAGAAGCCAGCGTAAGGCCGAAGCCGACATCGGTGCCGGCGCAAGAGGCCGGCGTAACGCCGAAGCCGAGATCGGTGCTGGCGCAAGAGGCGAGCGTAAGGCCGCGGCGGCCAATCCTTGCAAAGGTGAACGATCTGACACCCTTCCAGCAGGTGGCGGTGACCGTTTGGAGGAAGAAATGGTTCATCGCCGGCATAGRCATTCTGGGCGGCATCCTCGCCGGATTTGTCGGGATGATGCGCCCTCCCCTCTATGAGGCCAACACGCAGGTGATCGTCGACTTGCCCAGCGGCGCTCCCCTCGCCGGCACGGCGAACGCGTCGCAGGACACGTTGGCCGCAATCGTCGACGGCCATCTGACCGTGCTATCGTCAGAAGCACATTTGAGGAATGTGTTGGCAGCTCTGCGCAAGGAGGATGCGAACCGAGGTTCCCCCCACCCGGCCTCGGCCGGAACCGAGTCTAATTCCCTACGCAGTGCCGTGCTTGTCATAGCACAGAAGGTTCGAACGTCGGTGGGCGGTCTGTTGTCCTGGGCTTGGTCCGGCGGCCGACAGGATGTGGCTGCAACCTCGGAAGCGGCGGACGCATCGTCGCTCAAGGCCCTGCAACAGGAACTGAGGGTCGGCCAGGAACTCCGTTCCAGGATTATCGGCATCGCCTTCACCGACCGCGACCCGGTGCGGGCCGCGCAGGTCGTCAACGCGGTTGCCAGCGTCTACATCGAGGGGATTGCACAGCAGAATCGCGCCTCGGATCAGCGCGAACTTGGCTTGATCGTCTCCCGCTTGCCTGAAATGCAGGACGAACTGGCGCGAGCCACCGATCAGTTGCAAACATATCGGCTCACCAATGGCGCTTCCGACCGCGGAAACGTCGACGACAGCGGTCGCGCGATCGCCGACCTTGGACGGCAGATGTCCTTTGTCAAGGCAAGTCTGGCCGAGGTCGAAACGCGGCTCCAAAGGGTTCGCAGCATGCGCACGAGCGGCGCCCCGGCTGCGGATGTGGCAGAGGTAATCGGGTCGCCTGCTCTCATTGACCCGCAGACGGGCACGGTCGACGCTGGCGCCCCCTCGACGAACGAGATCGACCGGCAGATCGCCGGCCTGGATACCGAACGGCAGGTTTATCTTGGCCAGATGGCATCGCTGCAGGAGCAGAGCGACGCGCTCAAAGCTGCAACGGCCGACAGCGCAAGCCGTCTTTCAGGCCTACACGCGCTGGAATTGAAGGTCGACGTACTCTCTCAGCGCTACAATGATTTGTTGGCTCGCCAGCAGGATCTGCAACAAAGCATCAAATTCCCCCGGYCGGACGTCGCCGTCCTGTCCGAAGCGCGGCCGCCGACGCGTCCGGTGACGCTGTCGCCGATCTTTCTGGTTCCGCCCGGAATGATCGTGTTTGGCCTCGCCGCCGCCGTTTTCGCACTCGCACGTCGGCACTTCGACCGAACGCTGCGCAGCCAGGCTGAAGCCGAGGCTGCGTTAGGGATCCCATGTGCCGGTCTCCTTCCAAGGATCGTCCGGCCACGCGCGAGGCGGCTCTGCAGTCTGCTGCTGGGGCAGCATAGGGCTTCCTACACGCGTRCCGTCGCTTCGCTGCTGATGTCCCTGCCCCACGCAAGGCTGCGCCAGCCTCGCGTTATTCTGATAATCCCGAGTGACAAGAGTGAAGACAAGACATTGCTTGCATGGAGTCTTGCGCTGACCGCGACCCGGCTTGGGGAGCGGGTGCTTTTCGTCGACTTCGATCAGCAGGAAAAGCGCATCACGCGCGAGTTTAGAAATGAATTCAGCACGTCGAGAAGCAGTTGCTCCGTAGCTGACTTCCTCATCGGCAACCGCTCGTTGCCCGAGACGGTGGAGGACATGCCGGAAATCCGCGTCAGCTTCATGCCTGCTCCGTCGATTTCGCATGACGTCCTCCACCTCGTGTCGGCGGTGGATGGGGCAAAGATCGCGGAGAAGTTGCGGGAGCAGTACAGTCTTGTGATCCTGAATGGTCCATCCGGAGTGGCAGGRCCGGAAGCGAGATTGCTGACCAGTTGGGCGGACGCGGTGCTTTTGGCCGTGCGCTGGGGTGAGACGCCTCGGAAGACGGCGCGCGCTGTCCTCGAATTCATCGGCGTTGACGAGCACCTGCCATGGAATCTGCCCGCCTCCCCRGTCAGCGTTCTAACGCAGGTGAATCTCAAGCAGCACGTCGGCTACCGGTTCGGGGATAGCGGCGATCTCCTGCTCAACGGCCAATAACGGGCCGAGAGCCGAACACGCATAAAGGAAAATAGCAACAGGGCCCGGCAGCGACAAACCAGATCTTCAGATTGAATTGGCATGATTATCGAATTTTTCGGACCATCAGGATCCRGCAAAACTACCCTCGCCCATGCACTCGCCGACCGCTTACGCGATCGCGGGTACGTGGCCAAGGTCATTATCTGTTACCGGCCCCGCAACAAGGGCGATGGCTGGGACCGCTTCGGTATATTATCGGTATTTTCCAGAATTTATTCGGCGATTATTGCCGTTTCTTCAGCGTTCATATCATCGATCGACGGAAGGAACGACATAAGAATGAGCAATAAGATTATACGATCAATTCCGCCAAAAAGCATTATTTGGCGAATTCGTATCTGGCAATATATCGTTCGTCTATCGCGTTTCTGGAAACAAGMACAGAAATCGGCCGACATAACGATATTTGATCAAGGTTTTACTCAGGTGATTGGGTCCCTGGCGATGTTTAACGGCGCCGCGGATGACCCGATGATCGCGCGTGCGCTTTATTTTGTGCCCGCGGCTGATCTGATGGTTCGGATGGTCGTGCCGCGCGAGGTCGTGGAAGCGCGGCTGCAAGCTAGAATGAGGCGCGAAGCGGCAGCGGAGCGCCTCTTTGAGGTGGGTGTCGTCGACAACATGAACGCTTTCGACATCTTCGACAAAATCGTCAATGTCCTCCAAGGCGCTCAGCTGAGCGTCGTCTCGGTTCGGCCTGTCGACCAGGAGTCAACCGCAAGCGAGCTGTGCCGGGTGGAAGAGGAAATCGTGGCTCGGCTATCGCGGATCGGATCTCCGTTTATCAACCAGATGCGGGGAGGCAGTCAGTGCCCGGCGTGAGCGAATTGCTGGGCGAGCGGAGCATAGACGGCCGTCCGCAAAAGCATTCGCGCGGACACCATTCGACCGGTCCGGCCGCCGACCTCCCGCCGCCGGCCGCGGTGACGGGGGATGCCGCCGGCATCACCTCCACCGTGGCGCCGCCCCGGCGCAACGACGCCAACCGGCTGGTGCATGCGAGCATATTCGCCCTTCTGGTCTATATCGGCGGCGCGGGGCTCACCAGCATGGCACAGCTTGGGATCGCGCGTGTGGTTGGCGCGACGAGTTATGGCATCTACTCCTACGCTCTCGCTTGGAGCACCGTTCTCGCCACCCTCTCGACTCTCGGCTTCAACGTYTCGCTGTTGCGCTTCGTGYCGRCCCACAAAGCCGCCGGACGTTCGGATCTGGCGCGCGGTGTGATCAATTTCGCACTACGCTGGTCGCTCTCGGTGGCAGTGCTCGCTGGACTGGCCGGGGCCGGGCTCGTCATCTTTCTTTCCCCGAAGCAGGTTCACCAGGAATTTCGGACGGCATTGCTCCTCGCTATGGCGGCCGTGCCGCTGATCACGGCCTATGCGCTTGGCGCAACCTTGGTTCGCGCCTTTGGCGGGGTAGTGTCGGCACTTTTACCTGAGCGTGTGGCGCGTGATGGGCTACTGTTGGCCATTTTGGTCGGCGCAGCGTTTTCGGGCCGATGGATCCTGGATGCCTCATTCGCCATGATGGCGGTCGTTATGAGCTCGGCCGTCACGGCGGGACTTGTTTTCCTCACCGCAATGAAACTATGGCCGGCGGACCTGCAGGACACACCGGCGAGCTACACCGCGCGCCAATGGTCGTCCGCGATCCCGCCGACCATGCTGATCACCGGGCTCGACGTATTTGTGGGCCGGACAGGGGTCATCCTCCTGGGCTGGACCGGCCAGGTACATGAAGCCGGAATTTTCGCCTTGGGCCTCAACGTGGCGTTGCTGGTTGGCCTTTCGGGCGTAGCAGTCAGCACGATGTTTTCGCCGACCGCAGCCGATCTTCATGCCCGCAAAGATCACGAGGGCCTGCAGCGACTGTTCTCGCGGGCTGCCGTCCTGAGCTTCAGCGGCGCGCTCGCATTAGCCCTGCCGTTGCTGCTGGTCATCGAATCTCTCCTGGGCTGGTTTGGCAATGATTTTGCGGCCGGGGCACCAATCGCGCGAATCCTGATCATCGGTTACCTCTGCAACGCGGTCTGCGGGCCTCAGTTGAACCTTCTGATAATGACCGGGCATGAATGGGCCGCCGCGACGACGATGGTCGGCAGCGCCGTAGCCAACGTCGTCGCCTGTGCAGTCGGGATGVCACTCGGCGGCACAATCGGAGCGGCAGTGGGCTTCATGCTCGCGCAAGTCGTGTGGAACCTGGCAATGGCAATCTACATTCGCAGGCGATTGAACATTTTGCCCGGTCTATTCTTTGCAGCTTCAGCCATTAGGTCGGGACAACCCGGAGATCGCTGGGGCTAGCTGCATGTCTCCAATCGTGGAGTTCGACGCAATGACATCAGCCAGTCATCACGCCTACCGTGTTCAGCGATTCGAGCCCGAACCTCCGGAAGCGGCCGGGACCGGCGACACGGGAGATGTCAATACTGTACCGGTCGCGGAGCCGCAGATTCTGAGTAGCTTGCTCATGGCGCTGAACGCCTTGCGGCGAAACGAAGTCGAATGCTGCTATTGGAGGAGCAGCCGGCGCCTTCAGGCTGTCCTGTCGGGTGAATCCGACCTCGATCTGCTTGTCGCGCGATCCCATCAGCATGTTGCCGCCCAGGCGTTGCTTGCCTGTGGCTTCAAGCGCTTTGAGTCCGCAAACTGCCATGGCTATCCTGCGGTTCAGAGTTTTCTTGGTTATGACGAGCCTAGCGGTCGCATCGTCCATCTCCACCTTCACTTCCGTGTCATTGTCGGTGAGCCCGTCCTGAGAAATTACCAGCTTCCTTGGGAACCGTTCTTTTTGGCCTCGGCTATCCCACATCCGAACTTGCCCATTCGAACGCTGGATCCGGCGAGCGAAGCATTGTTGCTGGTGGTGCGGGCCAGCCTTGAGTTGCGTCGTCGGGATCCTATCGCACTTAGYAATTGGGCAAGCATGCAGGAGAAGTTCGAGCTCGATCGGCTGCATCTGGCAGCGCAGGTCGATCGCCGCCGTGTCCGCGGCTTGGCGGCAAACCTGGTAAAAGAGGAGCTGGCGGATTCGATTGTTGAAGCGCTGTTCGAGGCACAGCCCCTCGCGACTCTGCATCGTCTTCGCACCTCGATCCGCAAGGAACTGGCAGTGTACCGAACGTACAACAGCCTGGACGCCCTCTTGCGAGGCCTCGGCCGGGCAATCCTGTGGACCACCGGAAGGCTGAATCAGCGGTTCCTGCACGTTCCACGACCATGGAGCCGCCGTGCACCCGGCGGTGGCGTCGTGGTGGCGGTGGTTGGTATCGACGGCAGCGGAAAGACAACGCTGACGACGGCAATCCGCCAATGGCTTGGGGCAGAAGTCGACGTCCTTCCCGTATATTTCGGCACCGGCGGCGGCAGGCCGTCGTTGCTGCTACTRCCGTTCAAATTGGCGGTACCGATGGCGACCTGGGCGCTTGGAGCCAAGCCTAAAGGCAGCTCACACGGCACCATCTCGGATCGCCCGCCGGGGCCTTTCTACAGTATCCTGCTCGCCATATGGGCGAGCGTTGTCGCGGTTGAGAAGCGAAAGAAGCTGCTGGYCGCTCGTCGTGGTGCGGATCGGGGAATGGTCGTCATTGCCGACAGGTTCCCCCAGGACCAGAACGCAGACTTCAACGACGCTCCGCTGCTGCCCCGATTGGCTAAAGTTCCAGTCTGGCTGCGGCGTTTCGAGGCCAACGCATACGCGCTTGCCCGACGTCTGCCACCGGATCTCGTAATAAAGCTGCAGACCACTCCCGAGGTCATCGTGTCACGCGAGCCGGACATGGATCCCCTGGTCGTTCGAAGGCGGGTGCCGGCCCTGCAGCAACTGACCTTCGGCAGCACCACGGTGGTGAGCGTCGACGCCGGGCAGCCATTGGCCGACGTTATTCGTTCAACCAAGGCAGCGATCTGGCGGATGCTTTGATTGCATATGGAAAGTCGTCCGACCTGCGCGGTCGGAGGATAAGCAAACCGCAACGACTGCGTCGTCTGGCCTTCGCGGCCCTTGGGACACCGCTGCGAAGACGACAGTCGTCTTGCGCAAAAGATCTGCCTCCGAGAGGAAATCGCCCTTCGGAACCGGAGATGGCGCCTGTCTTCGACAGATGCAGCAATGGCCTCACGGCAAGACCGAAATGCGCCCGAGAAGAGCCACCAGCTCCGCCTGCCGCTTCGTCTCGGTCTTGGCGAACAAGGACGCAAGTTGAGAGCGGATCGTCGTGCGGCTGAGGCGCCAGCTCCGTGCGATCTCCAAAGGCGCGTCGCCTTGAGCCAAGCGCAGAGCAAGGTGCGTCTCGGCACTCGTCAAGCCGAACATGCGCTGCAGCGTCTGAGGGTTGGCCGCGGCCCTGTTTTCGCGATCCAGCAATGCGACGATACAGGTTCCGTCATGCGCGACCACACCTATCTCATTCAGCACCACCGGCCTGTCGCCATGGTTTCGGATCACGACCCAAGAGAGTGACCCCGGCAGGAAATGCACCGGTACGTTTGCAACCAGCCGCCTGAGCCCGACCGAAAGCGCGCTTGCCGTTTCGGCAGCTTCACCTTGTCGTTCAATCGTGGCTCGAGCGGCCGCATTCCATTCGATCACTTTCCTTTCGCCGTTCAGCACCAGATAGCCGCAGCCGATACGCTCCAGCATGCCGGTGATGGACTCCAGGCTCCGACGCTGCGAGCCGCCTGCCGATTCATTGGTCCAATCCGAGGCRCGTGTCGGATGCGACGCGTTCGATTGTCTCGCATAGGCCTTTTTCAGCACAATGTATCGGCCGCCGGCTGCCGGATCGACATGGCTTTCATTCGCAGTCATGATTTTTACTCGCCCACATGTACACAGATTTACTTGCGGTTACTCTCATTCTCTTGATCGGATGAATTTCCTTACATGGCATTGATCGGTCGCAACTCACGTGATTCTATGCGCGGGTTGAGGCGCGGCAATCCCACGGCGGTACTACGCTGCCTCCGTATGGCCTAGTCTCGACGAGCTAGTCCGAAGGTTGTAGTCTGTTGCATGGGCTCGTATTTGCGCTGGCTGAATTCGACGGTGCCCGGGACACCGTTAGCCCACGCGGCTTCCGCCGCGATTCTGACAGCCTCAATAGTATTCGAAGCAACCAATTCAATACATGTCGGGCAGGACGGAGCTTTTATCGCGTTCATTCCCGCGATTATCATCATAGTATATCTCGAAGGTCGCGCGGCCGCGATTGCCGCGACGCTTGTGATGGCGGCGGCTGGGCTCTGGGCGCGGCGAGTGCTGAATTCCCAAATCTCCTACGAGGACTGGACGCGCGCCATCCTTCTGCTGGTGTCGGGCGGGGTGATAGTGACGATATTCCACCGCTTGCGAACCGACTTGCGCCAAGCACTCGGGGTTGCGGAGGCAAGGCTTGCTGCCGTCCAGGAAACCGAGAGCCGCTATCGCTGGGCTTTCGAGCGCGCCGCCATGGGTTTCGCAAACAGCAATCGACGCGGCGAGTTGCTGCAAGCGAACGAACGCCTCTGCCAATTGACAGGTTACGAGGAGTTGGAGCTTGCGCAGTTGCGGCTCGAGACGCTCATTCACCCTGAGGACCGAGGTGCGGTGCAGGGATTTCTGACGGATCTGGGCAGCGATGCCGCTTCGTTCGGTGCCGAGGTTCGTCTGTTGCGAAAGGACGGCAAGACATTCTGGGCCCGTCTGACGCTGTCTTCGTCACCGCGCGAGGAAGTCTTCGCCGACAGCGTGTTCGTAGTGGTCGACGATATTTCGGAGCGGCGAACCGCACGCGAGGCGCTGCGGGCGCAGAAGGAATGGCTTGATCTCGCTTTGTCTGCCGGGCGCTTGGGCACCTGGCGAATGGACTTCAAGGATGGCACAGTCACTGGCCCGGGCAAATTCTGGGACATCCTCGGCCTGCCGCCGGCTCCCACTCGTCGCCTGGACGAACTTTCTGCTGTGGTTCATCCAGCTGATTGGCCGAAGTTGACAGCTTCGGTCAAACCCTCGACGGCGGCGAACTACGACATCGAGTTTCGTGTCCGGCGGCAAGATGGGCATGTGCGATGGATCGCCCTGCGCGGACGCAAGGAAAGATACGATGATCGCTCGCTCTACATCGGGGTGGCTGCCGACCTCACTGAACGTCGGCAAACCACGCTCCTGCGGGCAGCCGCGGAGAAACGCGAGCGCACCATGCGCGAAGAGCGCCATCGCTTCAGCAATCTGTTTCCGGTGATCATCGCCCTGGTGAAGATGATCAATGTCCCGGACAACGACATCGCCAAATACAAGGAGATGCTGATTGACCGGATAAGGACCCTGRAGGCGACGCACCTGCTTCTCTCGCGCCRCTCAAGCACTTCCGGGCTGCTCAATGATCTCGTCGTTCAGGAACTTCAACCGTTTGCAGAAACAAGAGACGTAAAAATCGCCGGACCGTCGGTGGTAATGCCCGCCGGCGCCGCCRAGAGCTTTGCCATGGTCCTTCACGAGTTGACRACCAATTCGGTAAAACATGGTGCGCTGGGCAGCGCCGATGGCCGCGTCGAAGTAACGTGGCGCTTCGCTTCAGCCGACGCAGGTAGCGACGTCGTGTTCGATTGGGTGGAATCGGGGCAACGTAAGCTCGCAAGCATCGTGCGCCATGGCTTCGGTTCAATGATAATCGGCGTGAACGGTGCGCCGCTGGTCGGTCATTCGCCGAAATTGGAGATATCGGAGCACGCGTTCCGATATTCGTTGCGGCTATCACGGAAAGAAATCGAGCTCTAACCCTCTCTGTTCGCAAGCCAGTTCTGCAGCAACACGGCCGCTTCGGTCCGGTTTCGCACCCCTAGTTCGCGCATGACGGCCGCTGCGTGGATTTTCGTCGTCGCTTCGGCAATCTCCAAATCGCGGGCGATTTCTTTGTTCGAGTACCCTTCCGCCATCAACTTCAGAACTTCTTTCTGTCGTGACGTCAGCCTGGCGAGGCTGCCGATGGTGATRCGCCGCCTGGCCGAGAATCGCTGCGCCGGCGCATGCGTCTGCTGACCTGGCCCGGGGGRGGTGCGCGACGACAGAAGTGCCGGAACATAGATGCGGCCCGCTAGTATCTCGGCCACCGCCAGCACCACTTCCTCGTCCTTCTGCGACTTCACGATGTAGCCGTGCAGCCCGATCGAAAGGGCTTTGAGTATCTCTGCGCGTGAATCATCGGCGGAAACGATCGCGAAATGTGTCTCGGGATAGGCGGCTATAACATCGCCCAAGATCTCCTGGTCGAAGAGGCCCGGCATGTTCAGGTCAAGGATCGCAAGATCAATTGATGCATGCTGCTCCAAGAGGCTGATCACAGCGTCGAAACACGCCGCGTCAAATATCTCGGCGCCCGGAATGCCTGCCGTCAGTGCCAATCGAAGGCCACGGCGATACAATCCGTGATCGTCGGCGATGACGATCCGATGCATTGCACTACCCCAACGCTAGTCGGCGAGCCTACCCGTACTCGCCCGCCGCACTCGGTCTCCCTGAGATGCGCCCACGGTGACCAGCTTAAACCCTTGGYCGTTTGCTGATCGTCGCATCACAGTGAAGTCCGCGGCCACCCCCGCCCGCAAAACCTCAGATCGTGTCCTCAACTGTAGTCTCAATTTGAACCGGTTTGAACCARCGGCCGATCACTAGTCGTCACATCACGGTGAGGTCCGCGGATGTCTCGCCCGCTCACCTCGAGTCATGGGACGCCAGGAACGCCGGATCATTACCATTCGAACGCAGGACGGTAACCATTCGAACGCACGACGACACTCATTTCGAGCGGCCATAACATCCATGACGCGCTCTTCGGATGAATCTGGGAAGTGTCTGCGAACACACTCTCCGGCTGGCTCGCGGCGATGTTGTTTGCCGGCCGGCGCATCACGAGGAGCCGCATGAGCTTGGGAGGATAGGATGAAAGCGGTGATTCAGTGCGGTGGAATGGGAACGCGCCTTCGGCCCTTCACCTCAGTCTTGCCGAAGCCGCTCATGCCAATCGGGGCGCGTCCCGTTCTGGAGTTGCTCCTGAAATGGTTGCGACGCAACGGCATCGAAGACGTCTATATCACCACCGGGTATCTCGGGCACCTGATCCGCAGCGTCTGCGGTGATGGCTCCCAGTGGAACCTGAAGGTTCGCTATACCCAGGAAATCGAGCCGCTCGGGACCATAGGCCCGCTCTCATTGATCAGAGACGAGTTGACCGAGCCGTTTCTCGTCCTCAACGGCGATGTCCTCACGGATCTTAGCCTCAGTCGTTTTGTGGCGGCGCATCGCAAGCATAAAGATCCGGTAACCATCGCCACCGCCTGCCGCCTGATAAAGATGGATTTCGGTGTCATAGACGAAGTGGACAATATCGTGCAGATATTCCGCGAGAAGCCCACGCTGTCCCACCTTGTCAGCATGGGGATATACTGCATGGATCCGGATGTCTTGCAGTATATTCCCTCTGGTGTGCCATTTGGATTCGACGATCTGATGCTGCAGATGATGCAAGCAGGCACGGTCGTGCACGTGTACAAGCACGAGGGTCTTTGGCTCGACATCGGCCGCGTCGACGACTTCCAGAATGCGCAATCAATCTCGTGGGAAGAGCAGTCGGCTTCGATAGAGGTCGCTGCCGCCGCGGCGTGAGAAACGGCCGTCATCGGGGTCGGACAACGGCCGGGAGGTCACAATGCTCCTAGTGAGTGCCCCGATCTTGGGCGTACCGGAGAAGGCCGCGCTGTCGAAGGTAATCGATAGCGGTTGGCTGACAATGGGCGAGCGGGTGCGGGCCTTCGAGAAGGCCTTTGCGGATGCCCATGGCGCCGAGGATTGCGTTGTGGTCAGTTCCTGCACCGCAGCGCTGCATCTGATCCTGCACGCTCTCGGGATCGGCCCTGGCGACGAAGTGCTCGTTCCGTCTCTGACCTTCGTAGCGACAGCGAATGCGGTGCTATATGTCGGGGCCACACCAGTCTTCGTTGACATCGAATCGATCGACGTGCCGCTGATATCGATTGCGGACGCCGAAGCGAAATGCACTCCGCGCACGAAGGCAGTCATTCTCGTCCACTTCGCGGGCTATCTCGCCGACCGCGAACGGTGGCAGAGATTCGCTCGTGCGCGAGGATTGCACATTATTGAAGATGCCGCGCATGCGCCTGGCTTGAAGGAGGTGGGGACGTTCGGCGTGGCCGCCGCTTTCAGCTTCTATGGCAACAAGAACATGACGACGGGGGAAGGAGGAGCCGTCATCGCGCGCGACGGCGATCTGCGCGAGGAAATCCGCCAGGCCCGCGGGCATGGGATGACCTCGGGAACACATCAGCGCTTGAACAGCCGCACGCCGCAATATGACGTGACCATGCTCGGCTTCAACTACCGCATGGACGAGCTGAGGGCGGCGATCGGCCTGGTCCAGCTGCAGAACCTGCAGGAGTGGAACGAGATAAGGCGCATCTTGACCGTGCTGTACCGGCGCCTCATCGCAAGCCATTGCCCGGCTGTGATAGTGCCATTCAGCAAGCCCCGAACGTCCGCCTACCATATCATGCCCATCATTCTACCGCGCTTTGCCGCGCGGCAGCATGTAATCGACGAACTGCGGGCTCAGGGGATACAGACCACCATCCACTACCCTCCCCTGCATTGGATGACGCTCTATCGCGAGCGTTTCCCCGGTATCCATCTGCCGCTTACGGAAGACTTCGCCCAGCGGGAACTCACGATTCCGCTGCATCCTCAGATCACGTCATCGGCGGTCGAGGCGGTCRTTGCCGCCTTGGCAGGCGCCCTTGACGGCTGCAGGCGGGCAGGAACAGCGGCATGAATGCCTCGCATCGATATTTCAGTCCGTGCCCCAGCCACGGGTTCGCAAGGCGGTCCGTCGATCTCGCCGTTGCGACTGTGGCGTGCGCGGTGCTGGCGCCGCTCATGCTGCTGATCGCCGTGGCCTTGATGCTGGAAAGCGGCTGGCCCTTCCTGTTTGTTCAGACCCGCGTCGGCGCAGGCGGCCGGCCCTTCCGCATGTACAAATTCCGTAAGTTCGCTGTGCGATGCAGCCCGAACGGCCTTCCGCTGACCGTCGCCCGCGACAGCCGCATGACGACGTTAGGRAGGCTGCTGGCCACCACCAAGCTCGACGAATTGCCTCAGTTATGGAACGTCCTCAAGGGCGACATGGCTGTCGTCGGGCCGCGACCGGAAAGCCTTGCTTTCGCAGATTGCTTCTTCGGAGGTTTCGAAACTCTGCTCCAATACAAGCCAGGCTTGCTTGGYCCAGCGCAGGCGATCTTCCGGCACGAAGCCTATCTGTACCCGCAAACCATGGACCCGGTGCTGTTTTACCGTGAGATCCTTTTTCCCGCCAAGGCGAGGATCGACCTTTCCTATTATCCGAAGCGCACGATCGCCTCGGACGTGGTCTGGATGATCCGCTGCTTCCTCGCGATCCTTCGTGCGGCTCCGGCAGGTGAGAATTTCTGAGATGTTCGCGCGCCGCATGATCCGCGTGGCCAGTCGGACGAGAGGGGCCTAGCCGTGGCTTACGAAGGAAAGAAGGTTCTGATCACCGGTGCGGATGGTTTTATCGGGTCGCACCTCACCGAAGCGCTGGTCCGGAACGGCGCCGATGTAACCGCTTTGGCCCTCTACAATTCATTTGACAGCCATGGCTGGCTGGACGACCTGCCGGAGAGCGTTCGACGCCGACTGAAGCTCGTCCGCGGGGACGTGYGCGACAGAGCGTTCCTCGACCGGATCATACGCGGACAGGCTGTCGTATTTCACCTGGCGGCGCTGATCGCCATTCCATACTCCTACGCCGCCGCGCAGTCCTACGTGGAGACCAACATTCTTGGCACGGTCAATGTGCTCGAGGCCGCGCGCGAGTGGGAAATCGAACGCGTGGTGCATACCTCAACCAGCGAGGTTTACGGCACGRCCCTGACCATGCCGATCAGCGAGACCCACCCCCTGCAGGGACAGTCGCCCTACTCGGCCTCCAAGATCGGGGCCGACATGATGGCAGAATCCTACGCCAGGTCCTTCGATGTCCCTGTCGTCATCATGCGCCCCTTCAACACATACGGCCCGCGCCAGAGTGAACGCGCCATCGTGCCGACCATCATACGGCAGGCCCTTGATCCAAATTGCCCGGCGATCATGGTCGGGGACACAAGCCCGATCCGTGATCTCACCTTTGTGGAAGACACAGCGTCGGCATTCCTGACCGCCGGGATGGCCGAACTCGAATTTGGTCGCCCCTACAACGCCGGCAGCCAGCGCGCCTCGACCATCTCCGAGGTGCTCAATCTGGTACTCGAATTGAGCGATACGACAAAACCCGTCCGTCGCGACGAGAGYCGATTGCGGCCGCAGAATTCGGAGGTCCGCGCCCTGCTCGCGGACTGCTCGCGCTTTGCAGGCGAGACAGGATGGCGAGCGCAGACTAGCCTGCGCGATGGGCTTGAACGAACCATCGCCTGGTGGCGGGGGCGCTTGAGCGAGGGYCGCGTACGCCGCGAAATGGACTACATGACATGACGCTGCTTCTCCAGCGTATGTTGGTGCTAATGGTAGCTGTCGGATCCATGCCGCTGGTCCTCGCGGCGGCCGAAAGGACCGGCAACAGCATGCCGGCCCAGCTTGTTGCATCAGTGCCGATGGCATTGCCCGACTATCTGCAATCGACAAAGGATCCGGCGTTCGGCACGATTTTCACACGCATCACCAAGCCCGGCGACCTTGGGAAGGGCATCGTTTGCGGCAACAAATATTGCAGCCATCGTTACTCGAGTTCGCAGGCGTGGAATGCGGACCAGAGTTTGCTTCTGCTAACCAACGGCTGCGGCGGTATGTGCTTCTTCGATGGCCGGACCTATGTTCCACTGTTTCATCGCAGTCGATCCACCGAATGCGAATGGCATCCTCGCGATCCCGAACTGRTGATCTGCGTCCATGACCAGGAGATATCGACCTGGGCGCCGCGGACCGACCACGAAGAAATCCAGTTCGCCACGCGGGAATACGGCAATCTCCAATTCGGGCCATACAAGGGCAATTCGAGCCTCGACGGCAATCGCGTCGCAGTGCGCGCCACCCGCCGGGATGGCCACCTGATCGTCTTCGCCTATGACCTGAAGCAGCGGCAGAAGTTCCCGGACATCGATCTGGCGCAGCTGGCCGGAACCAACAATGCCTGCTCGATCTCTCCGCTCGGGATCAACATCATTTGTTTTCAGACTCTAAAGGACGGCGTCGAACAAGCTTTCATCTTCTCCGTGGACGGCACCTTGCACCAGAAATGGACGGAGCATCATCGGCCGGGCCATGGCGACATGACGATCGATGCCGACGGCAGCGAAGTCTATGTCGGGATAAGCAAGTCGGACCCGGACAAGTATCAGGTGATCAAGCGAAGGCTCTCTGACGGGAAAGTCACCCCGCTGATGAAATACGGTGAGGCTCAGCACGCCTCGCTCAGGTCGCTGGGCAGGCCCGGCTGGGTATTCCTGAGCTACGCCGGAAATCCGGATGAGGTCGCCAAACATCCAGATTGGGCGCCCTATGCACGGGAAGTGATTGCGCTGCGCATCGACGGCAGCGGAGACGTTCGGCCCATTGTCCAGACCCGGAACATTCCGTTCGACTACTGGAGCGAAACCCACGCCTCGCCATCGCCGGATGGTTCGCAGGTGGTCTGGTCGAGCAACTGGGGAGTGCCCGGCGGCCCGGTCTACGATTTCGTCGCTCGTGTCGACTGGCCGGAGAACCGGGCGTCGGCGCAGATGGAGGTTGTGGCAAATGGTGTTCATTAGTCGAATTGCCGTCACCTCGGTTATCGCGCTTTGCGTCGCACCGTTGGYCATGGCTGAGGACGGTCAGGATGTCTATCACCTCTCTGCCGGCGATACGGTCGAAGTCGGGATTGCCGCCCTCCCCGATTGGCCGCGCCGCGCCGTCGTCCAGATGGACGGCACGATCGCACTCCCTCAGGTCGGGATGGTCGCAGTCGCGGGCCTGACTTCAGCCGAATTTCAGTCGCGTATGGAAACGATCCTGCCGAGCAAGATCTTTCGCATGCGCCTGTCCGATGGGCGAGAACAGACGCTCGTCATAAAGCCAAGCGACGTCACCGCGGTCATAGCCGAGTACCGGCCGATCTATGTGACTGGCGATGTGCTCACCCCAGGTCAACAGGCCTACCGCCCGATGATGACGGTCCGGCAAGCGATAGCTGTTTCAGGAGGGTTCAGTCTCCTGCGGTCGCGGGCAGCTCAGGCCGGCCCTGATCCCGTCGATCTGCGGCGTGACTATGAATCCCTTTGGGGAGAATACACCAAAGCCTACTTTCACAGTGCCCGCATCAGGGCCGAATTAGAGAACAAGGACAGCTTCGACACGCARCTGCCGCAAGGCTCGCCGTTGCCGGACAGCATCGGCGCGGCGATCGCCCAAGCCGAGGCAGAGGCGCTCAAGATAGCCCTAGGCGATTATCAGCAGGAGCAGCGCTTCCTCGACAAGGCAGAGAAAGATGCTGCAGCCGAAGCCGCTGTGCTTGCCAAGCGTCAGGAGGTCGAGGCCGAAGGAGTGAAGGCGGATGAAGAGGACCTGGCGCGGGTAACCAAGCTGTACGAGGCAGGAAACCTGACCAACAACAGATTGGCCGACGTCCGGCGCGCTCTGCTCCTGTCGTCCAGCGGAGCCCTTCAAACGTCGGTTGAGTTGATGCGGACACGCCACCAGCAGGAGGACTACGCCAGGCAGCGCGAACGCGGCGACAATCAAAGAAGGATCGGTCTGCTGACCGAACTGAAGGAGACTGACGCTTCGCTGGCGGAACTCACCTCGAAACTTCACGCCGCAAGCCAGAAATTGCAACCGACCGGAGCATCCGCGCAGCCCCTGCCCATTGCCGGTGAAACAATCCGGGCTCAGGTGACCATCATTCGCAAAGTCGGCGCCGAATGGCGAAAGCTGGCCGTCGATGAAGACGCGGCCGTGGCGCCCGGCGATACCGTAGAGGTCAGGTTCGCGAGCGAACTCGAAAGCGCTGCCGTCCAATAGGCCAGCGCGGGTCGGCCGACATAGGACTTCGCGCTGTTATGGCGCGTTTACGTCGCGCCGGCCATCCGCTTCATCATCATGCCGCTCGATCCTGAACACCGTTCGGCTTTTCGAACTCAGTGCATTTGTCACCGAGCGGCCCGGCGGCCTATTCGGGGTACTCAACCAGCCACCGGGCCTAACCGGCGGAGCATGGGGACCTCTTGGGTCGCCGGCTGCGGTCAGTATGTGCGCGCGTCGTCGGCAAGGCATCATTCGAACGAACACGATGCGTGCGCGGCCGGCTGCCACTGGGTCGCGACAAGCCTGATACTCAATCGTTGGCCAACAGACCCGTCACACTTGACTGTCTTCATCACAACGAAGGGCGACAAGCGCCGATCTGCGTGATCTGGTGAACGCAAGGAGTTCGGTACCACCGAACACCGATACATATTCGGAGACCACCCACTCCGGACGATTTTATGAGGTCGGACAGATGCGCGGACAGCGACGTGAAGAAATTGGCCAATCCACGCTGGCGATCCTCGAAGCTGAATGCGCCGAGCGCGCCGCCAAGGCAGCCAGGTTGAAGTTAATTCGCACACAGTTTCTGCTGGCGGAAGCAGACTTGCGGATTTCCTTTGCCGAGGAGATCGACTGCACGGTGCTCGGCGAGGCCTTGAGGGATTGCGGTGCATATGGTCCGAGACGCCTCCTCCCCGGCAAGTGATCCCCTGCGCTGACAAGCAGCCCGGCCTATCTGTCGAAGATCGGCGCCAACGCCATGTGGAACCGCATCATCGGCCATCAACGAATTTTGAACGCCGGTTTCAGGCTTCTGCAGCGCACGGCGCAAGAATTCGGGCGAAGCGCCGGCTGCTTGTACCTGCATCATTCGAATGGAGGGTGCACATTACAGTGCTCCGATCTATTCCGAAACGTTACGTCGATACGAATACAGTGCGCGACTTGAACCGAAGCTTATCGCTTCGGTTCAAGAAGCTTCCCGCATTTGCGCTTGGGGAAGCCATGTCCGATCTCGCGAGGATCGGACTGACGCCCGGGAAGGCCGTTGGACGGTGATCCATCCCTACGGATCGGGGGTTCCGAATGACCAGTTCRTCACAGATCAACACCCTATTTTCCGGCATTTCCGATACATCAAGCGATCCGCCGCACAATGCGCTCGCTGTCGCCCCAAACAATGTCGTCACGGCGGAAGGGTCGCAGGTCGAGTGGACGGATTTGTCCGGCGGCTCGAGGAATGTGGAATCGGTTTACCAATTCTTCGGTTCGCTAGGGGYGACCGCTACAAATGCTCTCTTTGATCCGCGGGCGGCCTATGACAGCGTCAACCAAAGGTATGTCGTCACCATCGACAATATCGGCTCGGGCGGCACGGTCAGCAACATCGACATCGCCGTCTCACGGGATTCGAACCCGAATGACGGGTGGTACTTCTATTCGCTGAACACGTCGCTCACGATCAACGGTCAGCTGACRGCCGCCGACCAGCCGACGGTGTCCCTCGACGGCAGCAATATCTACATCACCGCCCCCCAATACGACGTCAACGTCTCGGGTTTCGCCGGCACCGAGCAATGGGTCATCTCCGACACGGCGGGCGCCGACGGCGGCATCTACAACGGTGGCACGATGACTGTCGTCGCCAATCAGGTTGCTTCGCCCAATCAGGGCATCGCCAGGGTCGTCGCGGGCAACAATGGCCAGACCTACTATGCCTCCGCGGTCAACACCGGCAGCCAAACCCTCATCACCCTGCAAACCTACAGCCTCGCCACCAACAGTTTCGGATCGGCAACGACGGTGTCGTTCGGCAGCGTCGACCAAGGTGGAGGAGGATCGGACTTCACGGCTCAGCAGCAAGGAACGAACGTCTTGCTCGATGCCGGCGACGGGAACATCCAAAACCTCGCCTACTCGAACGGTTTCCTTTATGGCGTGTCCGAGGTGAAGCCAGTCGGATCGAGCATTCCCCAGGTCCATTGGTTCAAGATCGACGTCAGCAATCCGAGCAGCCCGACCCTCGTGGCGCAGGGCAATATTGACGGCGCGGCGATCGGCAACGGYGTTGCCACATTCGATGGCTCGATCGCCGTCGACGGAGCGGGCGACGTCATCATCAACTACACGGCCAGCGGCCCAGGCGTATATCCGGCCGACTATTACAGTTTCCTGGCTGCTGCCGACCCTTCGGGCACGTTCAGCGCGCCCGTCCTCTACCAGGCAAGCTCGAGCTATCTCGCCAACGGCGACGGCGGAAATGTCCAGCGTTGGGGTTCCAATTCCTCGGCGACCGCGGACCCCAGCAATCCGGGCTCCTTCTGGCTGTCGAATGAATACGTCGCCAATGGCTGGTGGCAGACATCGGTGGCCCAGGTCGCCATCCAGACACCGACGGCGAACGTGACTGAGCGGCTGAGCAACGACACTGGCGCATCATCAAGCGACAAGATCACCAGCAACGCCAAACTGATCGGCACCGGTGTGGCGAATGCTGTCGTGTCCTTCACGGTGGACGGCACTCCGATCGCGACCACGGTCACAGCCAACGCAGGCGGCGCCTGGACCTTCACGCCGACCGGGCTCGCGGACGGACAGCACACCGTCGTCGCCAGCGAGACCGGCGCGCCAGGGAGCCCTTCGCCAGCGTCGCTAACGTTCACGCTCGACACCACGGCCCCGGTAGTGACGATCGCCAATTCAGGCGGCTCGACCAATCAGGCAGCGCTGACGATGACGGGAACCGTCAGCGACCCCGATGTCTCCGGTCCAGGTACGACTGTCGCGATATTCGACAACAAGGTACAGGTCGGCACGGCGACCGTTCAGGCGGACGGGTCCTGGAGCACGGGCATCACCCTGACCAACGGCACGAACACCTTGACGGCCACGGATATCGATCTCGCGGGCAATGTCGGGGTTAGCGCGCCGGTCACCGACACGATCACCGTGCCCGCATCCTCGATCAAAACGTCGTTCGCAGGCATCTCGGACCCGTCCGACGATCCGCCGGACAATGGCCTGGCGGTGGGTCCGGGCAACATAGTGATGGCTGAGGGTCAGCGCGTCGAGTGGACAGACCTCACCGGCGCCGCCGCCACATCCATGTCGGCCTACAATTTCTTCCCCCCGCCAGGGGGCGCAACGTCGTGGGTAGGTTCGCTGAAGGACACGTTCAGCGCATACGACGCCGCCAACAATCGGTTCGTCTACAGCAGCGAAAATCTCAATCCGCACACCAGCCCCGGCAGCACCAATGAAGTGTTTGCGGTTTCCAAGGATTTCAACCCCAATGACGGCTGGTATTTCGGTTCGATCAGCACCTCGACGACCATCAACGGCGCGGCGACCGAATCCGACGAGCCGACGTTGGCGGTCGACGGGACCAACATCTATGTCGCGTCTCCGCAGTACAATGCCACCGGTCCCGGTTACCTGGGATCGGAGCTGTGGGTCATCGGCGACACGGCTGGGGCGGGCGCCGGCATCTACAATGGCGGCACGCCTACTGTCATAGCGACGCAGCTGACCGACCCCAGTTTGGGCATCTTCCGCGATGTGGCCGGCAAGAACGGCAAGACCTATTTCGCAAGCACTTACAACAGCGGCGRCCAGAGCCGTTTGGCACTGCAGACCTACGACGTGGCCACGAACTCGTTTGGATCGATGACCAACGTCTCGTTTGGAAACATCGACCAGGGCACCGGCGGCACCAGCTACTACGCCCAGCAGCAAGGCTCGAGCGTGCTACTCGATGTGAACGACGGCCGAATCGGCAACCTCGTCTACGCCAACGGATTCCTCTACGGCACGAATGAGATTCAGCCGATCGGATCGAGCGTTCCAAATGTCCACTGGTTCAAGATCGACGTCAGCAACCCCGCCAATCCAGTCCTCGTGGCGCAGGGCACCATATCCGGCAACGCCATCGGTACGAACGTGGCGACGTTCAACGGTTCGATTGCCGTTGATGCGGCAGGCGACGTGATCATAAATTTCAACGCCAGCGGTCCGAACATGCTTCCGTCGGACTACTACGTCCTGGGCAAAACCAGCAATCTGTCCTTCGGATTCACCACACCGGTCCTCTACCAGGCGAGTTCRCAACCCTTCGCCCTGGACACAAATCGCTGGGGCACCAACTCCTCTGCCTTCGTGGATCCCAACAATCCGAATGCGTTCTGGGTCTCGAGCGAATACATCGCAAACAACTGGTGGCAGACCGCGGTTGCCCAGGTCGTCGTCCAGGGAGTGCCGACGATCGCCTCGATCGCGACGTCGGGCACCGGCATCACCAACGGCACCGGCGACCTCAACGCCGGCAAGAC
>NZ_MDFL01000113.1 GCF_001854785.1 Mesorhizobium sp. ORS 3428 | reverse complement strand
CCGCCAACTACAATCCGGCCGGCACGCTGCAGATCGATACGGCGGCGCCGATCATCGCCATCAACACCATAGCCGGTAACGACAACGTCAATGCGTCGGAGGCGTTGAGYGGGTTCGCCATAAGCGGGACCACGACCGGTGCCGAGAACGGGCAGACCGTCACCGTCAACATAGTCAACGGGCAGAAGGTCGTCGTAGACAGCTATACGACCTTTGATCAGAACAATGCCTGGTCGATCAACGTGACAAGCGCGCAGGCACAGGCGCTCGTGGACGGCCTCTACACGGTGACCGCCGGTGTGGCTGACAAGGCGGGCAATCTCGCCCCGCTCGCCACCAGGGCCCTCACGGTCGACGAAGACAAGCAGGCCGAAGCGCCGATCCTGGCCATCGCCAACACGGCTTTGACCGTCCAGGCCCACGGTTCGTCGGCGCTCGGAATCACGGCAACTCCCGTTGATACCGACGACACCGTCAAACTAACCATCTCAGGTGTCCCGAGATACGAGACGATCACGGCCCCCAGCGGCTATCAGCTCAGCAAGTCGTTGCGATTGAATGGCACCTACACCTGGACGATCAGCGAGACCTCGTCCACGATCGGCAAGCCGATCGCAGGGCTCACCCTTGCTTCCTCCTACAGCGGTACGGGCCATCCCGTCGCCACGCTGACGATCCGCGCAAGCAATACGACCGCTGGCGAAACAGCCAGTTCGCCTTCGCGGACCATGACGGTCACCGATCCTCCCTCGACCACAACCAGCCCGACATCGAACCTGCTGGCGCTATTGAACCAGTACGCGGCATCGGGCTTCCAGGGCGACTTGGCCAATGCCGGCGAGGTCGCGCCGGCATGGACACAGCATGGCGGCCAAGATCTCGTGGCGTTCCTGGCAACGCCAAGCCATTTCGAGCGCTAGGGAGAGGAGCTCGAAATGGCATTCGGAGGCCCCGAGATCGGGCGCGAGGACGATCAGGGGCTCGGCGCGCTCATCATGCTCCTGCAGCTCAATGGTGTCGCTGCGGAGGGATCGCAGATACGTCACAGGCTCGGCCAGGCGCGCATCGACACCAAGCAGATGCTGCGCTGCGCCAAGGACCTTGGCCTTAAGGCGCGCAGCGTCAAGAGCGCCTGGCCCCGCCTCGCCCGCACTCCCTTGCCGGCAATCGCGGCGCTCAAGGACGGCGGATTCCTGCTGGCCGGAAAGGCCGGGGACGAGCAGCTTCTCGTCCAGCGTCCCTATGCGCCACGCCCGGAGGCGCTGTCGCGGGCCGAGTTCGAGAATATTTGGGACGGGCGGCTGATCCTGATGGCGCGCCGCGCCTCCCTGTCGGACCTATCCCGGCGCTTCGACATCACCTGGTTCCTCGGCGCGGTCGGCAAATATCGCCACCTCCTTGGCGAAGTCCTCGTCGCATCCCTCTTCCTGCAGATTTTCGCGCTCTTCAGCCCGCTGCTCTTCCAGGTCGTGATCGACAAGGTATTGGTGCATCGCGGCCTCAGCACGCTGGAAGTCCTGACCGTCGGGCTTATCGCGATCGCTTTATTCGAGGCGGTGCTTGGCGGGTTACGGACATATCTTTTCGCCCACACGACCAACCGCATCGACGTCGAGCTCGGCGCGCGTCTGTATCGCCATCTGATGGCGCTCCCCCTCGCCTATTTCCAGGCGCGACGCGCGGGCGACTCGATCGCCCGGGTGCGCGAGCTCGAGAACATCCGCAATTTCCTGACGAGCTCGGCCCTTACCCTTGTCGTCGACCTTGCCTTCACCATCGTCTTCCTCGGCGTGATGGTAATCTATTCCCCGCTCCTGACCCTCGTCGTGCTGAGCGCATTTCCGGTCTATGTCGGCGTTTCTGCGGGCGCCACGCCGCTCTTCCGCAAACGTCTCGACGAGAAATTCAGATGCGGCGCCGARAATCAGGCATTGCTGGTCGAAAGCGTCACCGGGGTGGAGACCTTGAAGGCGCTCGCGGTCGAGCCGCAAATGCAGCGCCGGTGGGAGGAACAACTCGCCGCCTATGTGTCGGCGAGCTTCAGCGTGCTGAGCCTCGGCAATATCGCGAGCCAGGTCATCCAGTTAGCGAGCAAGATCGTCACCGCCGCCATCCTGTTCTTCGGTGCCAAGCTCGTCATAGACGGCAGGCTGACGGTCGGCGAACTGGTGGCTTTCAACATGCTGGCAAGCCGCGTGAGCGCGCCAGTGCTGCGGATCGCTCAGATCTGGCAGGATTTCCATCAAGCGCGCATCTCGGTCGAGCGGCTCGGGGATATTCTCAATACCCAGCCCGAACCGACCTTTGGTTCCGGCCGCGCCTCTCTCCCGCCGATCCGCGGCGAGATCACCTTTGAGCATGTCAGCTTCCGCTACCATGTCGACGGACCCGAGGTGCTGCACGATGTGAGCTTTCAATTTCCGCCCGGCCAGATCGTCGGGCTCGTTGGCATGTCGGGCTCTGGCAAGAGCACGATCGCCAAGCTCATCCAGCGTCTCTACGTGCCCGAGAGCGGTCGTGTACTGGCCGACGGCGTCGATCTCGCCATGGTCGATACCGCCTGGCTGCGGCGGCAGGTAGGCGTGGTGCTGCAGGAGGACGTGCTGTTCAACCGATCGGTGCGTGACAATATCGCGCTCGCCGATCCAGCCATGCCGATGAAAGACGTCGTCGCGGCGGCCGAGCTGGCCGGAGCCAACGACTTCATCCTCCAGCTGCCGGAAGGTTACGACACGGTGATAGGCGAGCGCGGCTCCTCGCTCTCCGGCGGTCAGCGCCAGCGCATCGCCATCGCTAGGGCTCTCGTCGGGGATCCGCGCATCCTTATCTTCGACGAGGCGACGAGCGCCCTCGACTATGAGAGCGAGCGCATCATTCAGAACAACATGCGCAGCATGGCCGAACGGCGCACGGTCATCATCATCGCCCATCGCCTGTCGATGGTGCGGCATGCCGACCGCATCATCACTATCCACCGCGGCCGCATCATCGAAGACGGCACGCATGACGACCTGATGCGCTCGAACGGCCGTTACGCCAACCTGYACCATCTGCAAGCGGGAAACACCGATGGCGGCCGCCGGAAAGATCGTTGAATTTCCCGCCCGGCAGGTTCGCCGCCGCGATCACGAGATCGCCTTCCTGCCCGCGGCGCTCGAGATCATGGAAAGGCCACCTTCACCCATCGGCCGGGCCATCGGCGCCACCATCATCGCCTTCTTCTGCCTGGCTCTCGCCTGGGCAACGATCGGCAGGATCGACATCGTGGCGACAGCCCCCGGCAAGATCGTGCCCGACGATCGTGTCAAGGTCATTCAGCCCTTCGACACAGGCGTCGTACGTGCCATCCATGTGCGTGACGGCGCCTCCGTCAAGGCCGGAGACGTGCTGATCGAGCTCGATCCAACGATAAGCGATGCGGAGATCGACCACATCAAGAGCGATCTCGTCGCCGCGAAGCTCGAGATAGCGCGGCTGCGGGCGGCGCTGGCGGGTCATGCCAATCCACTCGATGATTTCGTCGCTCCCGCCGATGCGAGCCAGTCCTTGATCGACATGCAGCGTCGCTTCCTTGTCATGCAGACGGCCGAACAGGAAGCGAAACTCGCCGAGATCACCCGCCAGCTTGCCGAGAAAGAGGCGGAAGGCGAAACCATCGCCGCCACGATTGACAAGCTGCAGGCGGTGCTGCCGCCGCTTCAGGAACGAGTGTCGGTGAGCAAGAGCCTCTACGACAAGGGTCTCGCCTCCAAGATGGCCTATCTCACCGACTTGCAGGACCTGATCAGCCAGGAGCACGATCTGCCAGTCCTGGAGAGCCGCGAACGCGAGGTCAAGGCGGCTGTCTCGGTCCTGAGGGAAACGCGCTCGCGGGCCGAGGCCGAATATCGTCGCTCGCTTTTCGACGATCTGGCGAAGGCTGAGCAAAAGGCGGCCGGGCTCGCCCAGGACATGGTCAAGGCCGAGCGCAGGGCAAAGATGCAAACCCTGACCGCTCCCGTTGACGGTGTCGTACAGCAGCTTTCCGTGCATACGATCGGCGGCGTCGTCACGCCGGCGCAGGCACTAGCCGTCGTCGTGCCGGCCGACGCTTCCCTCGAGATCGAGGCCGTGGTGTCGAACAGCGATATCGGTTTTGTTTCTCCAGGGCAGGACGCGCAGATCAAGGTCGACACCTTCAATTTCACACGCTACGGGCTCCTGCACGGGCGTGTGCTGGACCTCTCGCACGACACCGTCACGAATGGCGCTCGTGGCGATACCCTGCGTGACCCTTCACTCGCGACGGAAAGTTCGACGCCCGGCCACGAGCCAGCCTATCTGGCGCGCGTCTCGCTCGACCGCACTCAGATGCAGGTCGAGGGCCGGCCCGCCTATCTCTCGCCCGGCATGTCGGTCACGGTCGAGATCAAGACCGGCTCGCGTCGCATCATCAGCTACCTGCTTTCGCCCCTGCTCCRCTACAGGCAGGAAGTTTTTCGCGAGAGGTGAGATTGTTCGCCTGTGCCGCCTCCGCTTTGCCCCTCAACCTCACTCGATTGACCAAATGCCAACAGCGCTGAAGTTTGCGGTGGCGGTGATGGGTGCCGCGGCGTCTGTCATCAGGTCTTTGCGTGGAGCGTTCTCAGGCACGCATTTGAGCGAGGTGGCTCGTTCAAATGAACGATAAACCCACGGACAATGGGGGATAGTCTGGCTCTCGCGGCAACAGGGATGGTTCGGCCGGGAACCGGAGGCTGGGCATGTGCGGTATCGTTGGAATTGTCGRCCATTCGCAGGTCGCGCCGCTCATYGTCGATGCCCTGAAGCGGCTCSAATATCGCGGCTATGATTCGGCCGGCGTCGCCACCATYGCGAATGGCGCRCTCGGCCGCCGCCGCGCCGAAGGCAAGCTGATCAACCTCGAACGCCGGCTGAAGGAAGACCCGYTGSAGGGCACGATCGGCATCGGCCACACGCGCTGGGCAACGCACGGCGTGCCGAACGAGACCAATGCCCATCCGCATTTTTCCGACGGCGTCGCCATCGTCCACAACGGCATCATCGAGAATTTCGCCGAGCTGCGCGACGAACTCAGCCGCGACGGCTACGCCTTCGCCTCGCAGACCGACACCGAGGTCGTCGCGCATCTGGTCGCCCGGGAGCTTGCCAAGGGGCTGAAGCCGGTCGAGGCCGCGCACAAGGCGCTGCGGCGGCTGTCCGGCGCCTTTGCSCTGGCGATCATGTTCCAGGGCGACCAGGACCTGATCATTGGCGCCCGCAACGGTCCGCCGCTGGCCGTCGGCCACGGCGATGGCGAGATGTTTTTGGGCTCCGACGCCATCGCA